>OY969110.1:0-2051574 GCA_963697995.1 uncultured Chlamydiae bacterium
TAAGGGAAAGAAAATTTAGGAAACGGGATCTTTGAAGTCTGCTCAAGACCTCCAAAAATTAAGGTGTTAAATCCTAATTTATAGAGCCAAAAAAGGGAGGGGTCATTCTTAAGTTTTTTAGGATAGGAGCAAAAAACTGATTCGCTCAAAAACCCCACCTCATCCCCCTCAACCCACAAGGCTCTCATAGGCAGTTTTGCCCTCTGTTTCCCCAAAAATTCGGGCCATCTCTCTTCTGCAAACAAAAGATGATGAAGACCTAAAAGAGCCCCTTTTTCTCCTACTGCATTCAAATACAGATTTTTCGCAGCATAAACTAGCTCATACTCTTCACTTCCAGAATTCCCTTTAATGGACAAATGGAGGGGCAAAGATTTTAAACGCGCCTCGTACTCATTTTTCAACTGTTCTATCAGTTTTTGCATAGTCACCAAATTCCCACTCTGGTAAGATGAAATGGCAGTTTAAAAACTGCTCGAACCTCAAATTTATACCACTTCTTAAAAAAAAGCGAATGAAAGAGATCATTTCCCCTAAAGAGTTAAAAACTAGATACCCCCTCTCTAAAGATGATGAAGCATTTATCTCCTCATGCCGCTCTGAGGTGCAAAATATTTTAAACGGGGATGACAAAAGAATCCTCTTAATCGTTGGTCCCTGCTCGATCCACGACGAAAAATCAGCTCTAGAATTTGCAAAAAAACTGAAAATTTTAAGTTCCGATGTTAAAAACACTTTTTTCCTCTTAATGCGCTGTTACGTAGAAAAACCAAGAACTCAAGGGGGGTGGAAAGGGTTTGCTTTCGATCCTCACCTCGATAATAGCCACGATATCGAAGCAGGAATTACAAGATGTCGCTCTCTTTTTCGAGAATTAACAAGACTTAAAGTGCCAATAGCAACCGAATTTTTAGACCACGCAACTACTCTTTATTTAGACGATTTAGTCTCCTGGGGCTGCATTGGTGCAAGAACTGTCGCTTCTCAAACACACAGACAATTAGCCTCCCATTTACCTCTTCCAATAGGCTTTAAAAACACAACAGAGGGCAATATTGAAGTGGCCATCGATGCCATGATCTCTTCCTCCCATCCTCACACGTTTATCGGAGTCAACCCTGAAGGAAAAGCCTCTTTAATCCACTCAAAAGGCAATAATGACGCCCACATCGTTTTAAGAGGGGGAGCGATAAGTCCAAACTACGATAAAACCTCTTTACAAGAGTGCTTAAGGCTTTTTGATAAAAAAGGATACCCTCCAAAAATCTTAATCGATTGCTCCCACGATAACTCTAAAAGGGTTCACGAGAAACAAATTGATGTCTTTAACACCTGTATCGATCACATTTTAGAGGGCACCTCATTTATCAAAGGGCTTCTCTTAGAAAGCCATTTATTCTCTGGAAAGCAGTCGTTGACCTCTCCCCTTAAATATGGAGTTTCAATTACTGATTCGTGTCTTGATTTTGAAACGACAAAAGATCTTATTTACAACGCTGAGGCTAAATGCAAAAAAGAGTTAGTTGCTATCTCCTCTTAAATCTTCTTTTTTTACTCTCCTGCCAAAAATCTCAGCTCCTCTCAGGTAGGCGCGAATTCATCAGTCGACAATCCTTAGCAAGCTTTGTCGTTGAAACACCCGACCCCAACCTGATTTGTCCCCCCATAGGAGAGAGTCTTGTCGTCTCTTCTTGTATTTTGAATAATAATTTAACATTAAGAGCCACGCTTCGGTACATGAATGGGGAGGAAGAAGTGGTTTTACGTCCCTTAAATTCAAAACATATTCGATTTGATCTCGTTAACGATGAGTATCTTAAGAAAGGGGGATTTAGAACCTATAAATTAGAGCTTATCAATGGCCAGGAAGAGGAAGTCGCTTCGTTCTCTCATCATTTGTTTACCGAACTCATTAATTTTTCTAAAATTTAATTTATGTTATAATAGGGGATGATGATTCGTTAAGGAGGTTTTCTATGGGAAGTCCAATTAATACAAATTCCCCAACAACTAACACACCAACAGAAGTCACCCCTACAACAACCCCTCCAGTTTTGCCTATTGCACCGATAACTGGTAAAGGGCATCACGGTGGCGGGGGAGGAATTGATACTGTACAAGAAGAGCTGGATCAGGAAGAGCTTCAAAGAGAGATCCTTCAAAAACAGCAGGCAGCTTCTCTTGTTCAACAACAGATCATAAAAGGGGAAGGCACGGCACCAGATAAATCCGCAATCCGCGCTTTGAAAAATAGACCAAATGCTATTTAGTCGGCCCTGAAAAAGTAAGGGTTCCTTGAGAGAAATTTGCAGTTGACGAGGAAGAGGGATACAGCCTATTTTGCGAGGTTTAATTATATGGCAATGGGAAAAGCTTAAAAATTTCGCGAATGGAACACGCACTCTCCAAAGAAAAAGTGATCCTTTTGCAACTAAAAATGCGGTGAAGGACGATCCAAACCCCCTTCTCAAGGTTTGCTGAGGAGTAAAACGCCTTTTTTGTCAAAAGGGGCACTTTTTATCGGAGAGGACTTTTTTCAGGGCCGACTATTTAGACCATTTTCTTGTAGTCGATTAAAGTATCAAACTCCTCTTCAGTGAGGAGTTTTAGTTTTAGGGCGGCTTGTTTTAATGACAGGTTCTCTTTTTCTGCCGTTTTTACAATCAAGGTAGCCTTATCGTACCCTATCTTCTTATTTAAAACTGTTGCCGACATTAACGAATGGTGAAGATACGCCTCAATTTGGGCTGTATTCGGCTCTATTCCTACAACACATTTGTTTGTGAAACTTAAAACAACATCTGAGAGGAGTTTAATCGATTGAATGAGATTATAAATCATGACGGGTTTAAACACGTTGAGCTCAAAATTTCCAAGAGAGCCTGCAAACCCAATCGCAGCATCGTTTCCCATCACCTGTATCGCAACTTGTGTAAGGGCCTCACACTGAGTCGGGTTGACTTTCCCAGGCATTATCGATGAGCCGGGTTCGTTGGCGGGAAGCTTTAACTCATTTAAACCGCAACGGGGTCCTGATCCTAGCCATCGAATATCATTTCCAATCTTCATAAGAACTGTTGCAAGTCCCCTTAAAGTGGCACTTACAGAGACAATTGCGCCATGAAATGAAAGAGCGGCAAATTTATTTTTAGCTTCTACAAAAGGATAAGAGGTCAATTCAGAAAGTTTTTTAACCATCTTTTTTGAAAACTCTTCAGGAGCATTTAATCCTGTACCGACGGCCGTGCCCCCAATAGCTAACTCCAAAAGGGAGTTTGAAGCTTGTTTAATCGCCTCTGTAGCATGGGAGAGCTCATCGACATACGCTGAAAACTCTTGCCCAAGCGTTAAGGGAGCTGCATCCATCAAATGAGTGCGCCCCACTTTGATGATCTGATCAAAACTCTTTCTCTTTTCATTTAAAGCCTCTCTTAACAGAAGCAGATGAGGTAACAACTTTTTTTCGATCAAATCAAAAGCTGCGATGTGCATTGCTGTCGGGATCACATCGTTTGAGGATTGAGAAGCATTCACATCGTCATTGGGATGAAGAGGCTTTTTTGATCCAAGAGGCTCCCCCTTAACTTGACTTGCAAAATTTCCAATCACCTCATTGACATTCATATTCGTCTGAGTACCAGATCCTGTTTGCCACACCTTTAAGGGAAAATGCTCATTGAGGCGCCCTTGCATTATCTGCTCTGCCGCAAAAATAATCGCTTGAGCCTTCTTTTCCGTGATCACTTTAAGCTCCAAATTCACTGAAGCTGCTGCCAACTTAACTAAAGCGATAGCTGAAATCAATTCAAAAGGAACAAACTCTTCGCCAATGGCAAAATTCTCAAGAGCCCTTTCAGTTACTGCCCCCCAAAGAGCTCCTTCTCGAATTTCAACTTTGCCAAAAGAGTCTGTCTCGCTTCTCACATCTTAACCCATTATCAGCAAGGAAAACACGAAAACGAAAAGAGCAAACGATTCAATCACACCGATCGCCACAAAGCTTTTACCAAAAAGTGAGGGTTGCTTAGCAGTCGCCTGGATACCCGAGGCACACACAAGCCCCTGACAAATCGAAGACATCATGATCGCAGCACCAGAACACGCTCCAATTCCAATACCAGATAAAGGGGAAAGCTTGCCTGCTGTGATCGCTTTTGCCATCAGAAGCATCAAGATAAACCCATAGATGGATTGCGATGAGGGAGCGACCGAAATACCGATAAACTTCCCATGCCCCTCTTCAACACGGCTCATTACTGCGTGACACGCCTGACCGGCAATCCCACACCCAATACAACTACCAATCGAACTCAAACCCAATGCAAGGGCTGGACCCACCATATCAAAATTCATATAACAACACTCCTATTCTATTTCATAACTTTCAAGAGGGGTAAACCGTTTGCCCCCTCCCTCAAAACTGTAGTGATACCACTCGAGGAAATTCAAACGCAACCCGTGAATCACTCCCCCCATAATTCCTAAAACTAAGTTAACCGCATGGCCCAAAATAAGCAGTATGACTCCTAAAAAAGGGCCTAAAGCTAAAGAAAACTCATTGATTACACCCGTTACGATTCCACCTGCTAGTCCCAAAGCATAAAGACGCAAATACGACATGATATCTGCAAAAATCTGAATCACATTCATCGCCTCTAAAATACCCCAAACCTTGTGTTGAATAAAAGCTAACACCATCGCTAGGGTAAAACCTGAGCACATCATAATGAACCCCTCTCTTGCTGCAACTTCCTTACTCACTCCAAAAGCAAATGTCATCAATGAGGTCGCATCGAGATAAATCGGAAAATAAAGGTAGGCTCCAATAATCGCTATTATCCAACCAATAGCAGGCCAGTTTCTCTTCGCATACCTTGCTAAAGAGAGGCAAATATGAATCACTCCAATAAGAAGAGCTAATTCAAACATGATGTTATCGGAAAATTTATTAGCGATATCCCCATTTTCGAGAAATTGCTCAGGCGTTGAAGCTTTTAGCGCTTCTGGGTATTTTTTCACGAAATCGTGATAAACCGCATCGTTTGCCTTCATATGATAGGCCGCTTTCTTATCGATTAACCACTGCAACACAGAAATTTTCTTTAAGAAACTGTCTTTAGCAAAAGGGATTCCAAAAAATGAATTAGTGAATAACCCCCAAACAATGCACGAGGAAAATACGATAGTACAAATTTTAAAGAGGCGCGTACCCCCTTTAGTCACTTTCTTCGAGCGGTAATAAATAAACAAAGCGGCCAATAAATAGACCAAACCATACCCCCCATCCCCTACAATAAATGCAAAGAAAACGGAGAAAAAGAAAAGAACCCAAAGAGAGGGGTCTTTATCGGTGTTGGAGGGGGTATCGTATATGTGAACTAAATCTTCTCCTAAGCGATGTAAACCTGTATTTTCTAAATAAGTGGGAGCGACCTCTTCTTTGTCTTTTGCAATCTCTTCGTAGTGAACATCGAGTCCCTCTGTGATCTCTTTTAATAAACCCACTTTATCTTGAGGCACCCAACCCGTCACGGCAAAAATTGAACCATCTAAAACTTGTTTTGGGTAACTCATCGCCGTTTTTAAGTTGTGGTCATTTAAGGTGACCGTTAAAGCGTTGTGCAAAAACCTATTAAATTTCGCAAGAGGTTTTTCTGCCTTTTCGATCTCGTGTATCCTTTTCTCAGCTTCAAAAAGCTCCCTTTTTAACTCCCCCATCGGACGATCGATCTGCATCTCAACTAGCCCTTGCATCTGAAACGGGTGTTTTTGGATCGAAACAAAATAATCCAAACCGTGATCAGAACCTACGTAAATCACTTCTTTTGGAAGCTCATCATGTGAAAAAAGCCCGATTTTCGCACAGAAAAATTGAAAAAATCGCCCTGTCTCTTTTTCTATTAAAGCGATCTCTTCTTTTGAAAAAGAACCAAAAACGTGAATGCGCGAAATCTCTAATTTAAGAGTACGGACCTTCTCTTCTAAAAGATCTTTTTCATTTTTTAAAGAGGTGATCGTCTTAGCGACCTCTTCGGCCTTATAATAATCAGTTCTTTCATCCTGCTCTGTGGGGACTAATCCTTTAACGGCGCGAATCGCTTGTTGAATTAGCTGCAAACTCTCAGAAGTTTCACTCAATTGTAAAGAGCTCTCATTTAAAAAATGAACAATCCCAATCTCTTGCGCTTTTTTAAAAAAATACGCCTTCTCCGCCTCAAGACCTACAAATAAAAATTTCTTCGTGTCAATCCGCATCTTTTCTCAAACGTCCTCTTTTCGAAGTAAAATTTTCTCCTTAGCCACTTTCGCACGAGCAACTGAAGCCAATTCCTGATCTGCTAAAAAGACTTTAATCTTTTTAATATTCTCCGAAGCCCTGGGAATCAGTACTTTTTCAAACAAATTCACACGAATCGAAACAGAGCGAAGCTCCTTCTCAAGAGCGCTCTTTTTTTCCTCTGCAATCTCAATTCTCACATTAGCCTCTACAAGCTTTCTTAAGTCGATCACCATGTAATCAATCCAGGGGGACGTAGAAAATAGAGAGTATTCAAAAGGGTGAAACGAGATACCCTCAAAATAAGGCACTTCAACCCCGGCAATATTTTCATAACGACGATTCACTTTTTCCACCTTGGCAGCTAAAGAAACGTCTGATAACTCAACATCAGACATAAGGATAGCAAACCGATCGACCACATATTTTTGTCTATTGTAAAGCTCCTCACACTCGGCAATTTCAACTCTTGCTTCATTCACTTCAGCCTGAAGCATCGCCTTTTTCAACTGAAGAGTTGGCAAATACTTTTGCAGTTGCTTAAACCGGCTTTGTTGAGATCTTAGCTCTGTTTTTGTCAATTTAAGTTTAGTCACAAAAACCTTAAACGTTCACAATTTTTTTAGGCCAATACTTCTCTAACATACTCGACTTAATCCCCACTTCATCCTCTTTAAAGCAGCGAGCAAGCATCTGCCAGCCTTGATCAAGAGCTTCTTCAACGGAGCAGTTTACCTGAAGGTTCATCATTTTATCCTGAAATTCAGTGGCAAACTTTAAAAGCTTTTCATCCCATTGGGAGAGTTTAAATCCCATACTTTGCCTCTCTTTAGCTTTTTTAGACTCAGCAAAGAGACGAATCATCGCATTGGCAACGTGTGCATGATCCTCTCTTGTAACGTGTCCAATGACAAGTTGCTTTAAACGGGAGAGGGAACCAAAAGGATCAATTTCTCCATTGTGAAGATAAAACTGCCCCTCTGTGATGTATCCGGTGTTATCAGGAATCGGATGCGTGACGTCATCACCTGGCATCGTTGTCACACCCACAATCGTAATCGAACCGCTTCCGTCGATGTAGACCGCCTTTTCATATCTTGCGGCCAAATCAGAGTAAAGAGAGCCTGGATACCCCCGGTTTGAAGGCACCTGATCCATCGTGATTGCAATCTCTTTTAAGGCATCTGCATAAGCTGTCATATCGGTAAGAAGTACAAGCACGTCTTTTCCTGAAATCGCAAATTTTTCAGCACAAGCCAAAGCCATGTCAGGAACAAGCAGACACTCAACAGCTGGGTCAGTTGCTTTGTGAATAAACATGATGGTTTTATTCATGACCCCTGAAGACTCAGCATTATCGACAAAGGCTTGATACTCTTTAAATGTCAGTCCCATCCCTCCAATAATAACGATATCTGCATTCGTCTGGTTAGCTATCCTCATCAAAAGCTCATTATAAGGCTCACCCGCCACAGAAAAAATAGGGATTTTTTGCGATTTCACAAGACAGTTAAACACATCGATCATCGGAATGTTTGTGCGCACCATCTCTCTTGGCACAACCCGTTTTACAGGATTGAAAGAGGGTCCTGCAATCGAGATCTCCTCTCCTATAATTTTAGGTCCTTTATCGATTGGCTCTCCTGAGCCACTTAATCTGCGCCCCAAAAGAGAGGGACCAAAGGGGACTTCCATCGAGCGGCTTAAAAAAGTGACCTTGTCACCGGTTGAGATCCCTCTTGTGTTTTGAAACACCTGCAAAGTGACTGAATCTCCATCAATTTTAATCACTTGCGCCAAACAGGAGCGTCCATTCATCATATCGATTTTGGCAAGCTCACCAAGACCTACTCCTTGAGCTGTCACGGTGATCAAATTACCCCGCATGTCGTTAATCTTGTCATACACCATTTTCATACAAAAACCTTTTGCTCCCTTTCAATCGCCTCTTCCACCTCGGCAAACATCTCTCTATACTCTTCAGAATCAAAAGCCACAAAGTTCATATTCTTAATCTTGTTTTGTAGATTTAAGAAAAATCTTCGCGCCTCATCGTGTGACTTAAAATGAAAAGGCGTTTTAAATATCTTATAAATCAGCTGAAAAAGGGGTAATTGTCTTTTTAAAGGGCAATACGCATCTTCTGCGTCAAAGGCGTTCTGCTGAAGATAGGCAAAATCGTAAAGTTCAGCCTTCAAATAGGTGATCATATCTTCCATAGCAGTCCCCTCCTCCCCGACAACCTCCATTCTTTTACCGATCTCATTGCCTTCAACTAAGAATTTTTTGGCCAATTTCACCATATGGCCCCACCCTTCCACTTTTTTTTCAAGCTCAGCTGAAACGGCATCCACATATTTTGTCCAAGAAATCAAAGGGTCGATAGCGGGATATCTTCTGGCATCGGACCTCTCTTTCGACAGACCAAGGAAGGCTCCAACAACGGAAAGGGTCGCTTGTGTCACAGGCTCTTCAAAGTTTCCTCCGGCAGGAGATACAGCTCCCCCGGTTGTGATTGATCCCACTTGGTCATTATTCATTAAAATAACCCCTGAGCGCTCGTAAAAGCCGGCAATTCTCGAAGCTAAATAAGCTGGAAACGCCTCTTCTCCCGGAATCTCTTCCAATCGACCAGACATTTCACGCATCGCTTGAGCCCACCTCGATGTTGAATCAGCTAGCAGAAGAATATCTAATCCCATCTGTCTATAATACTCAGCAATCGTCATGCCAAGATAAACAGATGACTCCCTAGCAGCCACCGGCATTGAAGAGGTATTGCAAATGATGACAGTTCTAGTCATCAATGTCTCCCCGGTATGCGGGTCAATCAGGTGAGGAAACTCTCTTAAGACTTCAACCACTTCCCCAGCTCTTTCCCCACAAGCTACAATAACGACTAGATCGACAGAGGAGAATTTAGCCAAATGGTGTTGCATCACAGTTTTTCCCGCCCCAAAAGGACCTGGACTGCAAAACGTTCCCCCTTTCATCACAGGAAATTGAGTATCAATAATTCTTAAACCGGTATCCATCATTTTTGTCGGTTTAATTTTTTCACCGTGGACAAGAGCATTTTTAATCGGCCACTTTTGCACCATAGTGAAAGAGACCTCCTGCCCTTTCTCATCGATTGCTTTGGCAACAACTGTATCTACAGTATAACGTCCCTTGGTTAATCACAAAGGTTAACGTATACTTTCCAAAATGGGAAAAAGGGATCATAATCTTGTGATGAAACCGCCCTTCTAACACAAAACCAATCGCGTCTCCCCTCTCTAAAAGATCCCCTTTTTTGGCCAAAGGCTTAAAATCCCACTTCTTTTTCCGATCAAGCGCATTAAGATAAACACCTCTTGGCAAAAAAAGACCAGTAGCTATAGCCACCTCTTCTAAAGGGTTTTGCAAACCATCAAAAATCGAAGAGATCAATCCGGGCCCAAGTTCTGCCTCTAAAAGATCTCCAGTAAAATTAACAGGTGTGCCAAATTCGACATCTTGCGTATCTTCAAAAACCTGTATTTTAGCTTCATCTCCAACAATCTCAATGACTTCTGATTTTAAAGCCTTGTCTCCTATCTTTACAAAGGCCACTTCCCCTTGCCTAATCGACCCCACAAATTGCACCTGTAGCAGGTTTCCAAAAGCTTTTATCACACGTCCTGTGGCATTTTGCATAAGTTATCGAATTCCTTCTGTTAATGATTTGATTTGCGCAAGACCTTTTTCTCGATTCAATTGCAACCACTTCTCGACTATAATAAACTGAGCTGTAAAAGCCAAAACGGTATTAATGGAAAAAAGATCTATACCAAGTAGTTCATCTATTTTATTAAACTTATATTGACAAAGAGCTTGATAAAGCCCGATGGGATTATCGCTAAACTCCTCAAAAAGAGGCTTTAAATGGTAAAACTCTTCAACAGGCTCAAAATGGGGCGCATCTTTTTGAGCAATCATTTGAGAGACAATCGGATCAGTAGGATCTTCATATTGAAGCTCTTGAATTAAATTTCGCCCCAGTTTTTTTGCCCGAAAACCTGTTAAAATCAGCCGTAAATTTCTTTCAAACTCCAAATACTTTTTTAAAAAACCGCTTGATTGGGCAATTTCTTCATTAAAATAGGAAGCGATCAGCGATGGAAAATGTTTAAGACGCTCCTCTTTCCCACTGTAGCGATCGAGATAGTCAAAAAGGTAATTGGCATGACTAAATCCCATCTGATTGGCAAGCGACTCATCGAGCTCTGACTTATCCAAATTTCCCCAAGGATCAAGCGGCTCCCCTTTCCAAAGCGCTTTTAAGTTTTCAATATCGTAGTATCGTCTTATAATTGAAACTTTAGCCATATCTTTAGGCAGCAAGTTATCCTCTAATAAATGGTTGTACTCAGAAAAAGTCATATCGACAGGAGCACCCACTTCAAGTTTTGGAAACATGCATGTCAGGAAGAAATAGTTCATAAAAAGGACTTATTCCCCAAAAAGTTTTTTTCTAAAATCAGCTCTTAAATAAGGAAGTAACATTTCAGAAACAGCCTCATCACTTAAATCGATCGTCACTTGAGTGCCATCGACTTTAAGTTTTGCTCCCCCTTTAAAGGAACCAACAGTGACACTTTTCCCATTTAATTTCTCAAGTGTAGTTGCAATCAACTTACGATTGACCTCATCTTTATCGACTGTTTGAGGGATAATCGCACTGATTTTAGCTGCTAATCCTTCTTTTTCTAAAGCTTTTACTAAAGCTTCGATGAGATTAGCAACGACCTCAGGCTCACTCATCTGCTTGCTAATCAAGGAATTAAGTTCTTTTGAAAAGAGTTTTTCTTCGATATCTTGTTTTAAAGCTTCTTTGGCTTGAGCGGCGGCTTGATAAAGGGCTGTTTCAAAAACGGCTCTTTCTTGTTTTAAAACAGCTCTCGTCCCTTCTAAAAGCTCCTCTCCTTGCTTTTCAGCCTCTTTAATAATCTCCTCCCCCCTGACTTCGCTTAAGCGGATGATATTTTGGGCTTCTTGTTTCGCAGGCTCCAAAGTCTCTTTTTTTATGAGATCGCAGATTTGCTGAATTTTTTCGTGTCCCTCTTTCAATGTCTTCATCTAAACCTCTTTTGCTTAATGCCACTATTATAGGCATATGGATGATTTTCTAAAAATCATTCAAGCGATTTCTCTTAAAAAAATAAAGATTATCTGTTGTGAAAAACCTAAAACCAGTAAATCAATCACAGTAATACTTCTTAATAAAATCTTTAATTTAGTTTGATTTGAATAAAATATAGAAACAAATTAAAATAAATTAAGAATAATAGTTACTATTTATTTAAAGGAGAGTTTAAAATCATGTTTTCCCCAATAGACAACAAAGGCTCTTTTAACTTATTAAATACCACAACCTCTACTAAAAAAGGGACAGCATTGCCTAAACCGACAATACAACCGTTATCGGAAAATCCCGGCAATACACCCCCACTTACCAAAACTGAAGAAAAATCGATCCCAATTGCCCTTGAAACATTGCATATTTCTCAAAAAAAACAAGAGCCTGATACTTTTTCAGGAGCGCTTTGGAAATGTATTCGGATTGAACCATTTAATGGTGTTGAAGAGGGATTTACCCACGTTTTTGTACTACAGGATCGGTTTAAAGAAATTACAAATCCCGTTCGACGAGAAGAGGAAATGGGCATGGAAAACTCAAGAAATTTTCCGGTTGTCGAGAAGTATCCTGAAGACACAAATATCTGTATCGACAATAACCCTTTTCTACAAAAGTTAGGATATAGCCACAAGGGAGAGGAAACTTCTTTGCCAAACGGAAAAGTGATTATCTCTTGTTGGGAAAAACTAGAGTGGCCTCATAAAGGGAAAAAGCCAAAAATCAATATCATTGATGTTGAAGGGATAGTTCCTTATGCTGTTTATATCAGAGGCACAAATCACTACAACTTTCTTCTTGCATCAAGTGAGTTTCCTCATGATTCAACTGTGCACATTATTAATAAATTAATGCTAATTTACAACCATTTCGAGGAGTTTCATCCATTAAATGAGACTCTAAGTGAAGAAAGAAATAAGCTTTTAGAAAAGATAGAAAATGAAAAAAACAAACCAAATTTAAATCAACAAGAGCTAATTTGCTTAGAACTTATCGAAGGTTTCTTAGCTTATGACGCCGATAGCTTGGGAAGCATAGGTGAAATTGAGTGGTTAAATGAAAAGGTAGCCAATGGCAATATCGCTGAAAGAATCATTAAAGATGTAAATTCCGATCTTAAAAAAAACAGGTATGGAAAAGAGATAGATACGGGACATATTATCAGGGGGGCTAAAGAGAAGTTCGGTGAAGCCGCTGTAAATGTAGTCTTAGAGGATCTAACTTTTTTCAAAAATTACATAATACGGTTATATAATTCAGGAAACTCCACGACTTAAAAAGACCATTTCGAAACAGATCTACTCTTTACAAAAAAAATAATCTCGAGTAGATTTTTCTTAAAAACAGAATTTAAATAGTATGAAGAGATTTTTTTTTAATTTATCCTTAATGGGAACTCTTTTTTCATCTCCGGTAGCCACCTTTACTCCCCCCGAAGGTTGGAAATCAGTTAAAGAGAGTGATCTTCCAAAAAGTGTAAAGTCTATGGTCCTAGGGACAAGCCCAGGGTATTTTCCCCCCTCGATCAATTTAGGACTAGATCAACACAAAGGAACTCTTAAGGAGTACCTCGCTATCGTCAAAGAAATCAACCGCTCACAAGGAACTGAATGGCACGACTTAGGAACCTTTATAACTAAAGCTGGAGAGGCTTCTCTTTCTGAAATCGTTATGCCAACTGAGTGGGGCGATATTCGCATGATGCATGTGATCTTTTTAAAAGAGGGTGTTGCGTATATTTTAACGGCTGCTGCAAAAAAAGAGGAGTTTACTTCACTACTTCCTCAATTTTACAATTCGCTTCGTTCGTTCGATATCCAAGAAAAATAAACCTGTTTGGAAAGCCCCCTCAGCTAAAAAAAATGAGCGCTTTTCGATAAAAAGAAATATCAAATGGGTGTAATAAACAATACCACTTGCAAATAAAACTTTTACTCAAGCAAACTCTGGTTAGAAGGATAAATAATACTTGTGAAGGGGTCACTAAAAAGATTCCTTTTGCAGACTAACAGATTGGTAAAAGGACTTTTTTAAAATCGTCAAATCGCAAGAACGGTTTTGAAAAATACTTTTTAGCTTAAGGAGACATGCTATTTATGTTAAAATCAAAACTTTGGATTAGAACAATTGCCGTTTTTGCTTTAACTTTAGCTCCCATAAATCAAACCTTAGCACAAACTGTTTGCACAAATACAGGGGGATGTGGCTACCAGGAGTGTCGAAGAGCTCCTTGCATCACACCTGCAGTCGCTTTTGCCACAATCGCTCTTATTGGTATTATAGCCATAGCCGTTCAAAACTCCGGAGGAGTGGGTGCTCATGCTCACCAAGGGTGCGGAAATGGATGCAACAACGGATGTGGCTGCAATTAAAGCGAATTTCAAAGTGGTATTATTATTTTAAAATGTATGTAGTCGGCCCTGAAAAAGTAAGGGTTTCTTGAGAAAAATTTGCAGTTAACGAGGGAAGAGAGATATAGCCTATTTTGCAAGTTTTAATTATATGGCAATGAGAAAAGCTCTAAAATTTTGCAAATGAAACACGCACTCTCCAAAGAAAAGGTGATCCTTTTGCAATAAAAAAGCGGTGAACGACGCTTCCCCCCCCTTCTCAAGGTTTGGTAAGGAGTAAAACGCATTTTTTGTCAAAAGGGGCACTTTTTACTGGAGAGGACTTTTTCAGGGCCGTCTAGGTATAAAAAAAACTGCAAATATGAGTCTATCTGCAGGATTATAAGATCTTTATTCGCTTAGTTATTCAATAAATTAGAGAGGTGAGTCGTCACCAACACGTCTTTCCGTTTTATTGCACAATACAAGGCGATGTGGCTACCAGAAGTGTCGAAGAGCTCCCAAGCATCACACCTGCTGTCGCTTTTGCCACGATTACTCTTATTGGTATTATAGCCATAGCCGTTCAAAACTCACGAGTAGTGGGTGCCTATGCTTACCAAGAGTGCGGAAATGGATGTGGCTCCAATTAAAAAGAATTTTAAAGTAGTAATAGTATTTTTAAAATGTAGGCATAAAAAAATCCTGCAAATATGAGTCTATCTGCAGGATTATAAGATCTTTATTCGCTTAGATATTCAATAAAGCAGAGAGCTGCGTCGTCACCAACACGTCTTTCCGTTTTAATGATACGAGTGTAACCGCCTTCGCGATTTACAAAACGAGGTCCAATTTCTGTAAAAAGCTTTTCAATCACAATACGGTCTGTATTGTAAGAGCTTTTATCGTTTTGTGTCTTCACAGCACGCTTTTCTTTTGGTGTCAAAGTGTTGTAAGTCACCATCATCTGTGCAATGGCTCGTCTTCTAGAAGCTAAGTCGTTCTTCTTTGCAAGCGTGACCATCTTATCTGCATAACGCTTTAACACTTTAGCTTTAGCTTCAGTTGTTTGAATACGTCCATGTTCAATAAGAGACTTCAACATATTCGCCATCAAGCAACGTCTGTGAGATGATGTTCTACTTAATTTTTTCTTATCTTTTAAATGTCTCATTAGATTATTCCTCAGCAGCCGCTGCTAATTCGGCCGATTTTCTAGTCTCAATAATTTTCTTAATTTCTTCCTTCACGTTGTCTGGGTTAATGCCATACTTGGCAATATCCATTCCCAAGTAAAGTCCCATTTCGTGGAGTTTTGCTTTAATCTCATTGAGCGATTTTTTACCAAAGTTGCGAAACTCAAGCATTCTTCTTTCAGGAATTGATACAAGCTCTGCAATCGTTTCAATGTTGGCTCCACTCAAACAGTTTGTTGAACGGACTGACAACTCAATTTCATTAATTTTTAAGCAAAGTTTTGCAATCAACTCTTCATGATCGGCATCATTTTCATCATACCCTTCATCAAAAGCTAGCTGTAACGATTTGACTTTGTTAAATACTTCAAAGTGTCTTAAGCAAATTTGTGTTGCAAAAGTCAAGGCTTCAGAAGGAGTAATCCTACCATCAGTTTTCACTTCCAAAATCAAACGGTCGTAGTCAGTATCTTGTCCAACACGAGTGTTTTCAACATAGCTATTCACTTGCTTTACAGGTGAAAAAGCCGCATCAATCATGATCTCATCGGTTGTTTTACCCCAAACTAAAAGACGCTCTGATGGTACATACCCTCTTCCAAAAGCTACCCTTAAATCGATTTGCTTTTTCATAGGAGCTGTCACTGTAAAAAGATATAGGTCGGGATTAATCACTTCAAAAAAGGAATCTTTAACTAAATCTTTTAGTGTCACTTTGTACTGCCCATTCCCCTTGTCTAGAAGATCTCTGTCAACTTCGAGGACTGTCGTCAAAATTCTCTGCTCTCTTGAACCTGGTGAGTCTGTTGTCGGAAGTCTTCTGAGCAATGCCCCTTTAAGGTTTAAAATGATATTGGTCATATCCTCGATAATTCCCTCAACCGCCATGTACTCTAAAGGAACTCCTTCCATAGTGATCGAAATAACCGCTGGGGACTCGATCGACGAAAGCAACATGCGTCTTAGCGCATTCCCAAAAGTGTAGGCAAATCCCTTTTCTAGAGGCTCTGCAATGAAACGCCCAAAAGTATAAGTAGCGGTATCTTCATCGAGTATGACCTCTTCAGGCATTTCAAATTTTCCATACTTAACAGACATTAAGTTTCTCCTAATAACATTTTCTATTTTTTAAAACTTTAAGTTTTCACTTGAAAGTTCAGGGGTTCTCGCTAAACACGTCTTCTTTTGCGTGGACGGCATCCATTGTGTTGAACAGGTGTTGTATCGCGAATAACAGTCACAAGCAATCCAGCGCTTTGAAGACCACGAACAGCAGACTCACGTCCAGCGCCAGGTCCTTTCAAATTGACTTCTACCTCTTTCAAACCAAAGGACATCGCAGCTTTTGCTGCATCTTGTGCAATTACCGTTGCCGCAAATGCAGAAGATTGTCTCGATCCTACGAACTTAGACTTTCCCCCCGTCGACCAAGCAATCACTCGTCCAATAGGATCAGTAATCGTGACGTGCGTGTTGTTAAACGTCGCTTTAACGAAGGCGATTCCAGTCGTTACCTGTTTGTGAACTTTCTTCTTCACAACAGTTTTTTTCTTTTGTGTTGTTGTTGGTTGTTTAGCCAAGGCTATAAACTCCTTTTAATTATTTTTTCTTACCAGCGACGGTCTTACGTTTACCTTTACGGGTCCTTGAATTCGTTCTTGTGCGTTGACCCCGTGTCGGCAATCCCAAACGGTGCCTTGCTCCTCTATAGGAATTCGTACTTACTAGTCGTCTGATATTATTTTGAATCTGACGTCTTAAATCTCCTTCGACCACATGTTCGCTTTGCAAATGAGCGTTTAAACGTGCGATATCTTCTTGGGAGAGTTGACTTGCTCTCATGTTAGGATCTAATCCTAACTTATCAATAATTCTTTCCGAAATGGCGGGTCCGACACCATAAATATAAGTCAAGCTCACAATGAGGCGTTTCTTATCTGGTATGTCAGTTCCAATAACTCTTGGCATTTGATGCTCCTAACTTTCTACAAATAGAGGTTATATCTTAACATGAAGTCCACTTAAGACTCAATTTCTTTCTTAGCGTCCTTTAATTCGTCCACTTTTCATGAACCCATCATACCGTCTCATGATCAAATGAGACTCAATTTGCTTCATCGTGTCGAGGACAACGCCTACTAAAATAAGTAGTGCTGTTCCGCCAAAGAAGTAGCTTATCCCTTGAGGAATTCCTAAAAATCGGTTAATGACCGTTGGAGTGATTGCGATCAATACGAGAAAGAGAGCTCCCAAGAAGGTGATTCGGCTCATCGTCGAATCGAGGAAGTCTTGAGTCGGTTTTCCTTGTCTAACTCCAGGGATAAACGCTCCATTCTTTTTCATATCAGAGGCAATCTGATCGGCATGAAATTGTGTCGATGTCCAAAAGTAAGTAAATCCAAAAATTAAAAGGACGTAAGTCGTCATATAAACGGGGCTTCCATAGGAGAAACGCATTGATAAATCTCCAAACCAATTGCCATTTCCTAAGAAGCTTCCGATAGTTGCCGGGAACATGAGCAGGGATGAGGCAAAAATTACAGGAATCACCCCAGCGTAGTTCACTTTAATCGGCAAATAGGAGGTATTTCCTTGAACTTCTCGTCTCCCGACAACACGTCTTGCGTACTGAACAGGAATTCTTCTGTGCCCTTGAATCACAAGTATTGTCGCTAAGGTCACGGTTACGAAAATCGCTAGGATAACTCCTACTGTCAATAAATTCATTTGACCTGCCTCTTGAGAGGTCAAGTTCAATTGTTGGATGATCACACCGATTGATGTCGGAAGTTGGGACAAAATACCAAGTGTAATGATCAAACTCACTCCATTTCCAATCCCCTTCTCAGTGATCTGCTCACCTATCCACATGAGAAGGAATGTTCCTGTTGTCATTGTAATCACAGTTAAAAGGAAAAATAGAATCGGTAACCCGAAAAGTTGATAGTCCAACAGCTCATTTGCAATGATTCCAGGTTTTGAAAGATTCATCATCAAAGCGTATCTTGCATACACAGCTGATTGACCAATCGAAAGTAAAAGGGTCAAGTATCTTGTGTAACGATTGATCTTTCTTTTACCCGCTTCAGGATTTTCTTTGATTTCTCTTTGTAACGATGGGAAAGCAATCATCAAAACCTGCATAGCGATTGAGGCGCTAATATAAGGCATCACTCCCAAAGCAATCACTGTCATATGAGAAAACGCGCCACCTGAGAAGAGATCCACCATTTGAAACAAGTTTTGAGCGCCACCAGTCACTTGACTAAAATAACTTACGGCAAGCTCTCCGTTTATTCCAGGTACTGGAATAAACACGCCGATCCGACATACAACGAGCATAAGTAACGTAAATACAATTTTCGACTTAAGCTCAGGTATTTGAGCAATTCGGTTTAAAGCTTGCCACATGTTAGTGAACTCCTACAATTTCAAAGGTCGGTTATGATCTAGTTTTCAATTCAATATTGGCCAAAGAGAGTTTCTCTTTAGCAGCAACCGAAGCACATTCGACTTCGATAACAACTTTTTTTGTCAAAACGCCATTTCCTAAAAGTTTCACTGGCAAGTGCTCATTGGTGATAAATCCACGCTCTTTTAAAGTTTTACCATTGACGACTTCACCAGCTTCATACATTTCCTCAATCTGATAGAGATTGACTGTTGTAAACTGCTTTTTGTAATTAGCATTGCTAAAACCACGGATAGGTAACTTCATGAATAGACGGAATTGTCCTCCCTCATACCCATGTCTCCACTTAACACCAGCCCTTGCTCCCATCCCTTTTTGGCCACGGCCGCAAGTTTTTCCCAATTTTGAACCAGGTCCACGCCCTAATCGTTTTGAGACTTTTTTGGCTCTACATGTATTCTTTAAATTTTCCAATGTTTGCATATTATTGTCCTCTAAGCGCATGTAGTGACTCAACACTTTTTAGTTTACTTAAGGCTTTAAAAGTCGCCTTAACTTGGTTCATTGGGTTACTAGACCCTAAATTCTTAGCAACAACGTCCTTATAACCTGCCATTTCCAAAATAGCTCTAGTTTTCGATCCAGCAATAACTCCAGAGCCCGCAGCCGCAGGTTTCATGAAGATCGTTGCACCATCGAAGTGAACGGTCACTTCGTGAGGAATTGAAGTACCACGCATTGGGTAACTTTTTAAGTTTTTCTTCGCATCATCCCCAGCTTTTCTAATCGCATCGGTCAATTCGTTGGCCTTTGCAAAACCATAGGCGATTCTGTTTGCTGAATCGACAATGAGAACCAAAGCAGAAAAACTAAATTTTCTTCCTCCAGTAGTCACCTTTGCACATCGGTTAATGTGAAGCACTTTTTCTTTAAATTCCTGCGGTTCTTTTTCTGCAAATTTTGACATATTTTTCCCTAACCTAAAACTTTAATCCAGCTTCTCTTGCAGCTTGTGCAAGTTCGTGTAAAACTCCGTGATACTTAGATGCTCCGCGATCAAAAACCACTTCACTGATCTCTTTCTCAATAGCAATCTTAGCAATCATCTCTCCCAATTTTTTAGCAGAGACTTTATTTCGCTTTCCAAACTCAGTTCCACGAAATTCTTTGGAAAGAGTCGATACCGCTCCTAAAGAGAGCCCTTTTTCATCATCGATGAGCTGAACATGAATATGACTATTCGTCTTTTTCACGCTAAGTCTTGGGCGATCAGCATTTCCTCTTAAATTTTTACGAACACGCAAGGCTCTTTTTCGAAGAGTTTCGTGCTTTTTTACCTGTGTTTTTATCATACTTAACTCACTCTTTTCGTAACCAACAGCTTCATTTAAGACTGTTAAAGTTTAATCGAAGATCCTATTTTTTAGCTGCAGATTTTCCTGCTTTTTTACGCACATACTCATTTTCATATCGAATACCTTTACCTTGATAAGGTTCAGGTGGTCTCATCGCTCTTACCTCTGCTGCGAACTGACCAACCGCTTGAGTATCCAAACCCGAAATAACAATTGTTGTGTTTTTATCAACAACTACGTTAATTCCTTGAGGAATTTTCAAAACAGTCGGGTGAGAATATCCAATACTCAAATCGAGATCAGTACCTTTAACAGCAGCACGGTAACCAACCCCTATCATTTGAAGACGTTTCTCAAAACCAAAAGCGACTCCTCGAACCATGTTGTTCACCAAAGAACGGTAAAGCCCATGAAGTCTAGACTCCTTAGCATACTCCTCTTTCAGAGAAACTAGAATCTGATTTGTTTGAACATCTAAACTAACTTGCTGACCAATCTCTTGCTTTAAAGATCCCTTAGGACCTTTAACGCTCACTTCTGCACCGTTGATTTTTATCTCAACGCCTTTTGGAAGTTCTATGGGTGTCTTGCCTTTTCGTGACATAAAACGTCTTACTCCTTAAACCAATTCTTTACCAAATGCAGCAAATAAGCTCGCCGCCAATTTTTCTCTTACGTGCCTCGCTATCGGGCAAAACCCCTTGAGACGTAGAAAGAATAGACAATCCCATTCCTCCATAAAATTTCGGTATATCTGTACAAGCCACATAATGGCGGCATCCAGGTCTTGAAACACGTTTTAACCCTTGGATGACAGATTTACGTCCTAAACCATAGCGGAGAAACAAACGCATTTTTCCTCTGTGGCTGCTCTCTTTTTTAATCAGATAATCTTCTATAAACCCTTTTTCCTTAAGAATGGCAGCTAAACCTTCTCGCATTTTGCTCCAATCTAAATCAACAAAGCGGTGCTCTGCTTTAATAGCATTGCGGATCCTGGTCAGGAAATCGGCTATTGTATCACTTAATGCCATGACTCTTTTAGTCTCCTATCTTATATTTTAAGCCGCACACACTATGGGCAAGTTTTTAAATGGTAATCCAAGTAATCGGAGCAATTCAACACACTCCTCATCAGTTGCAGCAGAAGTCACAAATGTGATATGCATCCCTTGTGTGCGCTTCACTTCATCTAAATTGAGCTCAGGGAAAACTTGTTGGTCTGTTAAACCTAAAGTGTAATTTCCCCGACCGTCGCATTTGCACTCAAATCCTCTAAAGTCGTGAATACGAGGGCAAACGATATTATTAAATTTTGCAAAAAAGTCCCACATTTTTTGCCCACGCAATGTCACTTTGGCGCCAATAGCTTGCCCTTCTCTTAACTTAAAGTTAGAAATGGATATACGAGCTTTTGTAGGAACAGCTTTTTGACCTGCAATCAACGTCAACTCTTTTTCACATTCAACAATAACGTTTCTGTCTTTTACAGCGTCTTTTCCTGCACCCATATTGATTACAATCTTTTTCAAGTCAGGAATCAACATGACGTTCTTATAAGCAAACTTATCACTTAATTGCTTTTTAACTGTTTTTTTATAAAATTCTTTCAAATGACTCATTCTGGACACCTTTTTAAGTTAGAGACGTGAATAGGCCTCTCAATTTCAATAATGCCCCCTTTCTGCATCTGCTGATTGGGTTTCACATGTTTTTTCTTAAGATTGAGTCCCTGAACGACAATTCTTTCTCCAACAACTGAGAGAACTGCGCCTTTTTGCCCTTTGCTATCGCCAGCAACAGCCACAACTTGATCACCTTTCTTAATTTTACATTTGACTCTTGGTTGAGTCTTTAAATTTTTCATTTTTAGCATCTTCATCTCTTACTTCCTAAATAACTTCTGGTGCAAGTGAAGCAATTTTTAAAAATCCGCGATCACGAGTTTCCCTTGCCACGCTACCAAAGACACGGGTCCCTTTTGGGTTTTTCTTATCATCGATAAGAACGCAATCATTACTATCAAACTTTAATTTTGATCCATCATCTCGTTTGATATAGTTTTTTGTTCTAACGATCACAGCCTTTACAACGTCCCCTTTTTTAATTTGGGAGTTTGGTTCAGCATCCTGTACGGAACAAACAATAATATCTCCTACCTGCGCACAATCTCTTCCCGATCCGCCAAGGACTTTAAAGCATTTGACTCGTTTTGCTCCCGAGTTATCTGCCACTTTTAGCTTACTTTCTTGTCTTATCATTTTATTTCTCCGCCAGTCCTTTTCAGTTTGCGCTTTCGGCTACGATGCGCCATCTTTTTAATTTTGAAAGAGGTCTTGTTTCTACAATCGTAACTTGTTCGCCCATTGCAACTGGTGTTTCAGCATGAGCATAAAACTTCTTTCTTCTTTTAATCGTTTTACGATAACGGGGATGGCTTTCAGTGACACTCACGAGGACCACAGCTGTTTTTTCCATTTTATTGGAAATCACAACACCCTGTTTAAATCTTCTTTCGCCTCTTTCTTCGTTTTGCATGGCCACCCTTAACCTCGCTTCTCGTTAAGCACAGTCATTAACCGTGCAATTTCTTTTTTTGTTTGTCGCAACAAATGAGGTTTTTCCAATTTATTTTGGAATTTATTTTGATTGACCATTGTATAGTAGTTGCGCTTTAAATCGCTCAATGTTGTAATCAATTCTGCATTTGTTTGATTTCTAAAATCTTTTGCTTTTTTCATAAAACTTACACTTGCTCCACTCTTTCTACAAAACGGGTTTTCAAGCCTAATTTAGCGGCTGCACGTCTTAAGGCATTTTGTGCATCGTCTCTTGTGACGTTTGCCACTTCGAACAACACACGGCCAGGACATACTGGAGCTACCCAAAACTCAACGCCCCCTTTTCCTTTACCCATACGAACCTCTGCAGGTTTTTTAGTAATGGGTTTGTCTGGGAATATACGAATCCAAACTTTACCACGTCTTTCGAAGAATCTATTAATTGCAACACGGCAAGCTTCGATTTGACGACCTGTAATCCAACCTCTTTCGAGAACTTGAATACCGAAATCTCCAAAAGTGACAAAATTGCCCCCTTTGCTTATCCCAGTAAGATTCCCTTTTTGCTGCTTACGATGTTTATAACGTTTTGGCATCAAACTCATGATTACGCAGCCTCCATCTTATTATGAATGTCTTCGCCTCTATTAATCCAAACTTTGACACCCAAGCTTCCATAGGTTGTTTCTGCACGTCCGATCGCATAATCGATATCGGCTCTCAATGTGTGCAATGGGATTGCCCCTTCTTTATACCACTCTGTACGAGCAATCTCTGCTCCACCTAAACGTCCAGAAACCTGAACTTTAATGCCTTGTGCACCAGCGTCCATTGTCGACTGAAGGGCTTTTTTCATCGCTCTTCTGAAAGGAATACGTCTTTCAAGTTGTTTTGCAATCCCATCAGCTACGACTTGTGCATCGAGATCGGGACGTTTTACTTCTTCAACTTCAACCCAAACTTCTTTCTTTGTCAGTTTAGACAATTCTTTTTTTAGAGTTTCAATTTCAGCGCCTTTTTTCCCAATAACAAGACCTGGTCTTGCGGTGTAAATTGTCACTTCAATCTTGTCGCTCATTCTCTTAATGCGCAATTGTGATGTGCCCTGACAAGCAGCTTGCTTTAACAAAAACTCTCTGATCCTAAAATCTTCAACGAGAAGATCGCCGAACTCTTGCTTAGTTGCAAACCATTTTGAACGCCATTTCTTATTACGAATGAGTCTAAACCCAATCGGATTTGTTTTTTGTCCCATTAAATTACTCCTCTTCTCTGTTGCTTACGATCACAGTAAAGTGACTCGTCCGCTTCATGATCGGGTGACGACTTCCTTTACTTCTTGGTTTTGCTCGCTTCAATGTAGGACCTGCGTCAATACGCACTTCATGCACAAGGAGGGCCTCTCTTCTCAAATCGGCGTTTGTTTCCGCGTTAGCCACTGCACTATGAAGCGTCTTCATCAAAAGACGTCCACCTCTTAAACGACTAAACTCGAGTTGAGTCAAAGCCGCTTCGACTGGCAAACCGACGATAAGATCTGCAGCTCTCCTAGCCTTTCTCGGACTAATTCTTACATATTTTGTAACAGCTTTTACAGTAGTCATCGATTTCCTCTTACTTTTTCACTGGGTGTGTTTTAAAGGTTCTCGTAGCAGAAAACTCTCCTAAACGATGACCCACCATATTTTCTGAAACAACAACGGTCAAAAATTTTCGTCCATTGTGAACCTCAAAAGTGTAACCGATCATTTCAGGGATAATCATCGATCCGCGAGACCAGGTTTTAATCGGTTCTTTTTTTCCACTAGCAATCATCTTTTCGATTTTCACCAACAAGTGATGCTTGACAAAGGGTCCTTTTTTTAGCGATCTAGCCATATATTACTTCTTCCTTCGGTCTTTCACGATAAACTTAGTAGACTTCTTATTAAGTCTTGTTCTCATTCCACGGGTGAATTGTGCCCAAGGTGTTTGAGGAATATTTCCCTTACTTTTACCTTCACCACCACCGTGTGGGTGGTCAACTGGGTTCATCACTGTACCACGTACTGTAGGACGAATCCCTTTCCAACGATTACGTCCAGCTTTCCCTTCAACTCTTAAGTTATGCTCGGGATTAGATACAGCTCCGAAAGTGGCGTAGCACTCTTCGCTAACTCTTCTAATTTCACCAGAAGGCATTCTTAATGTCGCATAACCATCGCTTCTTGCCATCAACTGAGCTGAAAGACCCGCTGATCTCACAAATTTCGCCCCTTTTCCTGGGATATGTTCGATATTGTGAACGACAGATCCCAATGGCATAGACTTCAATCTCATGCAGCAACCAACCGAATAAGGTGGTTTGTCGCTTGTTTGCACTTTATCGCCTTGTTTTAAGCCTTGTGGTGCAATGATGTAACGCTTCTCACCATCGACGTAGTGCAAAAGAGCAATGTACGAAGAACGGTTTGGATCGTATTCAATCGAAGCCACGTTCGCTGGAATGTCAATTTTATCTCTTTTAAAGTCGACATCTCTATAGTGTCTTTTATGTCCACCACCTTTATGACGGCACGTGATTCGTCCTAAGTTGTTGCGTCCACATGTTCTTCGTTTTGGCAACAATAATGACTTTTCAGGCTTAACAGTTTGCTTTTTCTTCCCTTCAGCTCTTGTGAGCGTCTCGTTTGCTGGAAGGACAAGCTGCCTTTGGCTAGGTGTAATGGGTCGGAATTTTTTTAGCATGACCTTTATCCTTTATTAATCCTATACAGCCGCGATCTCATCACCTTTCTCAAGGGTGACCACTGCTTTTTTAAATCCTGATTGAGTAATCACTCGTCCACGCACACGTCTCACCTTTGGAGGCAGATTAATGGTATTGACTTTCACAACGCGGATTTTACTTTCTTTGTAAATTTCCTCTAAAGCACTTGCGATTTGAGGCTTGTTAGCCTTTTTATCAACAATAAACACGTATTTTGGGCTCTCACAAGCTCTCACGGAACGATTGCTGGTTGCACTCTTAAGATTTTCAAGAACTGTGCTTTTCTCCGTTACGTGACGATGTTTAATGATTTGAAACGGATCTTTATTTCTTTTCATTTTCAATTCCCTTTAGCAAAGCCATTCTTGAATTTCTTGAAGTGCTCTCTCTGTCATTACAAGATCAGAGGCTACCATCAACTCATACCCATTAATATTTTTCGCAAGTGAAAAAGTCGTCTTTGGCAAGTTGCGGGTACTTCTTGCAAAGTTTGTATGACCAGTAGTTCTTACTGAAACAGACTTCATCTCATCTCCAATGCGAAACTCTTGAGCTGCACCTTCGGCAATAAAAAGAGTGCGTCCCTTAATATCTCTCTCTTTCATAAATGAAACAATTGTCTTCGTCTTTGGAGCATCCATGTTGATATCATCGACAAGAGTGATCCTGCCTGACTGAATCTTCGTTGCAAGCAAAGCGCGAATAGCAGCTTTCTTCTGTTTTTTATTGATCTTTACGTGTTGATCAAATTTAGGTCTTGGTCCAAATACAACACCACCACCTCGGTATTGTGGTGCCACGAGCGATCCATGACGAGCGTTACCAGTCCCTTTTTGTTTCTGACATTTTTTCGTCGTATGTTTGACTTCTGCACGTGTTTTTGTACTTGCTGACCATTGACGCGCATTAGCACGGATAGCCACGATATAGTCTTTTACGAGTTGCGAATTGACATCAGCTTCACTAAGAGCTTCCGGAACGTCTACGACTCCGACTTCTTTTCCCTGTAAATTATATTTCTTAAGTGTTGTCACAAACGACTCCTAAATTTTCTTTGTTGCTGAGGTGAGGCAAACAAACCCATTCTTTGGCCCAGGAACTTGTCCCTTCACAACGATCACCTGCTCTTCTAGATTTACCATCACCACCTCTAAATTCTGGACAGTCACCTGAACTGATCCCATGTGGCTAGCTCTTGGTCCGCCTTTGAAGCAACGACCGGGAGTACTTCTCATACCAGTCGATCCTGCATGGCGATGGAAACCAGAACCGTGGGCTGCAGGTCCTCCAGCATACCCATATTTCTTCATGACCCCTTGGAATCCTTTTCCTTTAGAGATCGCTACTGCATCCACAAATTTGACTTCAGCAAAAGCATCAACGCCAATCTCTTGCCCTAAAGCGTAATCGGAGGCGTTGTCAACTCTTGCTTCTTTTAAAAAGCGTCTTGGAGCTGTGCCGGCTTTTTTAAAGTGCCCAGATTGAGGTTTTCCTGCGCGTCTTTGAACAGTTCTAGCATCATTTGCTACAATCTCTTCATAACCTAACTGAATCGCGTTATACCCATCTGTCTCTTTAGTTTTGATTTGGGTAACCACATTGGGTTCTCCCTGGATGACGGTACAAGGAATGCTTTTACCTTTCTTCTCATCGAAGAGTTGGATCATTCCCTGTTTTCTACCCATAAACTTTTGAACCATAAGTCACTTCCTTAAAATCACTGACTCTCAGTAAAACTCACTGTTTGCCTGTTAAATCGTTTTTTTTTTCGAGAACTTAACCTTTTAGCGAGTGATGATGTACATGCGAAACATGTTATCTTCAGCGCTTCAAAGGAGAAGCGGTCATTTTACTGACCGCTGATATCTCATTGAATAGAACACTGTATCAAAAATCGCGATTTTCCACAACAGGAAAACGTGCAATTTGCTTTTCTTCTGTTTTTTCACTACTAAAATCGAAGCAGAACCATGCGGAAAGGAGAAGTCCTAAGGTGGCAGCCGCAAACGACCCAAGTGAAAGCCACTCATACATACAAAGTTTTCCATGAATTAAGTTGTGAATTTGAGTTTCTTTATCCATTTTCAATACTCCTTATTTTAAGCAGTTTTTAGCTTTCATACTTGTAAAATCTTTCGGCAAAAAGCTAGGGTGAATAACTTCCGGCTTAAACTCTTTATTTAAAAGAGAGGCTAATGAGAATTGTCCCATAGCAAACTTAACTACGGCGTCTGCGACCAGTACTGATAATGTAACAGTTCCTAAAGTCATAATGACCACTGAGAAGATAAGTTGAACCGCCTTAGCGACAGTTTTTGCTATATCAAACCATTTTTGTCTCACATCGCTTTTAGCAATAATCAATTGTCTTTGCCACATCGCAATTTTTACTTGAGCATGATCGCCAAGAGCCGATTTAAGTTGACCATCAACTAAACTTTTAACTTTTGACCCTTTTACAGGAGTTTGCGGTTGAACCAAAATGGTTTTATATCGAGCGAGCTTTTCTAAAATATTTTTTTGTTTAGACTTGAGTTTTTCGATTTTATCTAAAAGGTCACGTTGAACGTCCACAGAATTATCGGTCTTTTGGTCTTTTCCTGCCTTTTCCTTGACATTGACTTGTTCTTCATTCGCCAAATTTTTTGCTACTACATCTCTTAATTCCTTTTCAGCCTGTTCTAATTCATTTGTAATCTCATTTAAAGTACTTTCATAACCCTTAATTTTTTGATCTAATCTCTTTTGATATTCATCTTGAATTTTTAGTTTTTCTTCAACCACTTTAATGCTTTTTTTAAGCTCAGCCACGCGCTCGCTATATCCTGATTTTCTATCAGCAAGGATCGTTCTTAATTCAGCTTCCAGTTTTTCTTTTTCTTGAACGAGATCTGTATTAATCGAAGCGCCTTTTCTAAAAAGCTCTTCTTTTTTGGTCCATTTCTCAAGCCTTTCAGCGGAGATTTCTTTCTCTGCTTGGGACTTCTTTAAAGGATCTAAGCTTCCTACAACTGTTAATGTCATTCCGCCAAAGAAAGCACTACTGTGCACGGTCCTTGCGGTAAATCCCAATTTTGCTCCCCCCGTTATGCTCTGAAACAAACCCACAACATCAAAACAAGAAACAACCGTCATAAAAATTTGAGTTGTCACCTCAAGCTTACCGTTTGTCCCTTTTGCATCTTTCTTCTTCCTATCCCAGTATAACTTGCCATTAGCATCTGGTAACCACTCATCAAATCTAGAAATAGCACCGTAGGTACCCTTATTCCATTCGATAAATTGCTTCAAAATTTTATTGAAGTTTTTGACAGGTTTAGAAAGCCCCGGCATATTTGGCAATTCAAAAATTCCAAACCACGACTGAGCATATTTTGCAAGACCGTCTAAATCTCTTGAGGAACTTTCTACCTTAGCCATTACTGACCAAGGATTTTTTTGTTTCATTCCATATATTTCACTCATTATCTACCACCTAAACCCTTGATCCTGCTTGTTTTTCCTGCTGCGCTCTTTTCCAGTTCTGTTCCTCTTCATAGGCAAAATTGTAGAGTGAACGGGAAACTCCTATGCCATAAGCAATCACTCCAAGAGCCACTATCGGCGCATGACTTATTCCAACAACTAACCCTAAAGCGTAAAAAGCAACACTTGCGACATGAGCTGCAAGTTCAATACAGACTAATCGCTTGTCAAATCTTTCTTTTTCTGTTAAATCTTTTTTCGGATCAAATTTCGGATTCTTTATCTTCATTTCTGCAATATCAGCATTCATCTTTTTCAATCGTTTTGCGGCATCGATTGCTCCAAAAATATTACCAAAAACAAGAAGGGATTTGACGATTGTGATCAAGCTTAAGTGTCCCAAAAACTGAAAAACTCTCGCTTTATTTCCTATATTTGCGGCAATTTCTGCTAAATTGATAGCTTTTAGGTCTTGAAGAAGAAGTGGAATACACGCAAAGTTCACACCGATAAAACAGTGCCCTTTCAACTTTGCAAAGAGAGATGGGATCGGGTCGTTAGGATTTCGCTTTCCAAAACACGCATTAAAACTATTAAAGGGAGCCGCATCTAAGACGTTTGCACAAGCGACATGGTTTGTAAGGTATGAAAAAACAGCCTTTTTTCCAAAAGCCATCTCACACCCTTCTCCCAAATAGCAAATCAACCGAAAAAACGTTCCGGCGCTGCCTGAATCCTGAAGCATTCTATTAAAGGACTTAAAAACTTTTCTTACAGAATTTATCTCATTGTACTGAAAATCTGGTACAGATCCCACACTTGTTGTCATTATTCTCTCCTAAATGCGTGTTGAAAGGAGAGCGATTTTACTCAAAATTTAAAGCGATGTAAAGAGAAAAATGCAATTTCTGTAAAAATTTGCGAAAATAAGGATTTAATGTTGCTAACCTCTTAATAACAAAGGAGAAACATCATTCTTTTTTTCTATTCCTCTTTCCTAAATAGTCGGCCCTGAAAAAGTAAGGGTTCCTTGAGAAAAATTTGCAGTTAACGAGGAGGAGAGACATAGACTATTTTTTCAAGTTTTAATTTGACAATGAGAAAAGCTGCAAAAATTTCGCGAGTGGAACACGCACTCTCCAAAGAAAAAGTGATCCTTTTGCAACAAAAAAAGTGGTGAACGACGCTTCCCCCCCTTGAGGGGTTTGGTGAGGAGCAAAACGCCTTTTTTGTCAAAAGGGGCACTTTTTATTGGAGAGGACTTTTTCAGGGCCGACTAATAAGTCGGCCCTGAAAAAGTAAGGGTTCCTTGAGAAAAATTTGCAGTTAACGAGGAGGAGAGACATAGACTATTTTTTCAAGTTTTAATTATATGACAATGAGAAAAGCTGCAAAAATTTCGCGAGTGGAACACGCACTCTCCAAAGAAAAAGTGATCCTTTTGCAACAAAAAAAGTGGTGAACGACGCTTCCCCCCCTTGAGGGGTTTGGTGAGGAGCAAAACGCCTTTTTTGTCAAAAGGGGCACTTTTTATTGGAGAGGACTTTTTCAGGGCCGACTAATAAGTCGGCCCTGAAAAAGTAAGGGTTCCTTGAGAAAAATTTGCAGTTAACGAGGAGGAGAGACATAGACTATTTTTCAAGTTTTAATTATATGACAATCAGAAAAGCTCAAAAATTTTGCGAGTGGAACACGCACTCTCCAAAGAAAAAGTGATCCTTTTGCAACAAAAAAAGTGGTGAACAACGCTTCCCCCCCCCCCTTGAGGGGTTTGGTGAGGAGTAAAACGCCTTTTTTGTCAAAAGGGGCACTTTTTATTGGAGAGGACTTTTTCAGGGCCGACTAATAAGTCGGCCCTGAAAAAGTAAGGGTTCCTTGAGAAAAATTTGCAGTTAACGAGGAGGAGAGACATAGCCTATTTTGCAAGTTTTAATTATATGACAATCAGAAAAGCTGCAAAAATTTTGCGATTAGAACACGCACTCTCCAAAGAAAAAGTGATCCTTTTGCAACAAAAAATGCGGTGAACGACGCTTCTCCCCCTTGTGGGGTTTGGTGAGGAGTAAAACGCCTTTTTTGTCAAAAGGGGCACTTTTTATTGGAGAGGACTTTTTCAGGGCCGACTAAATACTTTCACCACGTTAAGGGCAGCAGCTGCCACACCAATCACTGCGAAAGCTATCAAAACGTACGGCTGGCTGATAAACAAACAAGTGGCTACAATACTAAACACAAGGGTTGCTATCATCGCAATGTTAAAGGCGATATTGATGAATCGATCTGAGCGATCTTTTCTCAATTTTTCTATTTTCTTTTGTCGAATCCCTTGAAGCTCACCCTTAACTGCTTGCTCAATCCGCTTTTCTATTTTTTTGTATTTGGGGTCGGTCTTTTCTAACTTTGATAACTTCCCTTGAAGTTTTGCTTTTTGATCATTATCACTTTCCCCTACTTTATTTTTGACTTTACTCATCTGTTTTGAAATTTTGTGTAACTTCTTTCCCTCATCAACAGTAAGAAGGGTAAATGAGGCAATAAACAAAGAGTCCCTTGCAAGGGTGATCGGACTTGGAAGAATCAAAACAGCAAACTTGCAAATCATTTTTGCAGTCGATAGCGCTTGCGCTGCAGTAAAACTGACTAACTGTACAAAACCTCTAGGCCCACTTTCTTTCCATTTCCCCTTTATCCAATCGTTTGGTCGCTCTAAAACTTTAATCCCTCCCGAAATTTCAGTCGCTTGTGTACACGATTTACTGAGATTGCAAAAAAATACGGGAAGAGCTGGAAGGATAGGAATCGATTCAAATGGTTTTAAAACAGCAGAAACCAATTTTAAAATCTTTTCTAGCTGAGTTCCCCCTTTAACCACTTTAGCCGTCTTTGCAGCTAACATTTCTGAAAACGAACTATTTTCGACCGATGTAACAGAACTCATTATAAAACAACCACAAATTAAAAGAAGTTTATTCTATTAGTTTATATGTTTATATTCAATACCAATAAAGTTTTTAACATTGTTAAATAAAAAATTTAAATCCGAATTTGATTTAAAACACTTAAACGTGAGATAATCTCCCCTTCAAACTTAAAACGGAGTGTTCAAATGCTTGGCAAGATTTTCATGTTCTTTTTCTACTACCTGCTGCAATTCTCTCTTTCATTTAGGTATAAGGTCACGATCAAAGGGCTCGATAAAATCAAAAAAAACAAGCCTGGTGGAGTTCTTTTTTTACCTAACCATCCCACCGTCTTTGTCGATCCAACCCTCATCACTTTAGCGGTTTATAAAAAATTTCCTATAAGACCACTCGTTGTGGAGTACCATTTTTATAACCCGATCGTTCAAAGAGTGATGCGGATGATGAATGGTTTACCGATGCCAAATTTTAGTTCTACCAGCAATAGCTTAAAGAGAAAACGAAGCGAAGAGAGCTTAAACGAGGTTATCAAAAGTTTAAAAGAGGGAGACAACTTCCTTATCTATCCTGCAGGAAAGCTTAAAAACACCTCGCTTGAAGATATTGGAGGAAACTCCGCCGTTCATAAAATTCTCTCCGATGTCCCGGAAGCTAATATCGTTCTCGTTAGGATCAAAGGGCTTTGGGGAAGTAGCTTTTCAAAAGCGATTATCGGAAAATCTCCCCCGATGTTTGAAACGATTTGGGAAGGAATTAAGATTTGCTTTAAAAACCTGCTTTTTTTCACTCCAAGACGAAACGTTATTATCGAATTTGAAGAAGCCCCTCAAGATCTTCCCGTAAACGGAACTCGTAGAGAATTAAACCAATTTTTGGAAAATTGGTATAATAAACCCGATGGGTTAACGGAACAAAAAGGGGCCCTTCCTGGAGACTCTTTGATTTTAGTCTCAACCTCGATGTGGCGAAATGAAGTTCCTGTGATTAAACCTCCTGCGGCAACGCAAGATGAAAAAATCGTGCTCTCTTTAATCCCCGAGGAGATTCAGAAAAACGTTAAAAAGCAACTTGCACGACTTGCAGATACAACCCCAGAATCGATAACGGCGAACCAAGATCTTGCTAAAGACTTAGGACTTGACTCCCTTGATACTGCTGAAATGGCAGCTTTCCTCAACCAAGAATACGATATTTCCTCTGTTCCCGTGCATGAGCTAACCTCGGTCGGAAAAGTCATGGCTATTGCTGCAAAGCAGGTCGTTTTTAAAGAGGAAATTGAAAAAGAAAAGATTAAAGGCCTTAAAAAATGGTTTGAACCAAGAGGGCATGAGCGGATTTTCTTAAACGAAGGAAACACCATTCCTGAAGTTTTCTTAAACACGTGTGAAAAAATGGGAAACAAAGCGGCAACTGTCGACATGCGCTCAGGTGTGATGACTTACTCTCAGCTCAAAATGAGAGTGATCCTTCTCGCCCTCTATATCAGAAAGCTGCCGGGGGATCACGTAGGGATTCTTCTTCCCGCAAGCACTGGAGCCTATATCCTTATTTTGGCCACCCAACTTGCTGGAAAAGTGCCTCTCATGATCAACTGGACTACAGGCTCGCGCCATTTACAATCGATTGTTCAACTCTCTCAAGCAAAAAAAATTTTGACAGCTTGGACATTTATTGACCGGCTTGAAAACGTCGACTTCGGAGGGATTGAAGAGAACCTGCTCATGTTAGAAGAGGTGAGGGAGCAACTGACCTTAAAAGATAAACTTAAAGCGTTCTATCTCTCCAAGTGCTCTCCCAAAACTGTACTTAAAGCCTTTGGAGCTGACGAATTAACAAAAGATAACTTTGCAACCCTCCTCTTTACAAGTGGTACAGAGAGCACCCCAAAAGGAGTTCCTCTCACTCACGAAAATCTTTTGACTAACCAAAGAAGCACTCTTGAAATGGCCGAAGTGTTTTCAGACGATGTGATTTTTGGGTTTTTACCCCCTTTCCACGCGTTTGGATTCACGTATGGGGGGCTTATACCCATCCTTGCTGGTTTAAGGATTGGCTTTTCACCCGACCCCACCAATGGAAAACAACTGGTTAACGATTTTGAAACTTTTGGGATCACGATTATGTGTAGCGCTCCTACATTTGTCAAAAATATGTTGAAAGTTGCAACTCCTAAACAATTAAAAACATTAAGGCTTTGTCTGACGGGCGCTGAAAAAACACCCCCCGAACTTTTTGAGCAAATGGAGAGTGTACAAAAAAGAGACTGCCTCTTCGAAGGGTATGGGATTACCGAGTGTTCACCGGTGCTCACCTTAAATGCTCCTCATAAAGCCTCAAAGGGCGTTGGGCAACCGATACCTGGGGTCAGCCTTCTTGTGGTTCACCCAGACACGCACGAGCCTTTACCTATAGGGGAAAGAGGTCTTATTTTAGCCAAAGGTCCAAACATCTTCTCTGGGTATTTAAATCCTGGAATCGCTTCCCCATTTGTCACCATTAACGGAGAAAAATGGTATTCGACAGGGGATTTAGGGTATTTAGATGAAAACAATTATTTAACTCTCTCTGGTAGAAAAAAGCGGTTTATCAAAATTGGAGGAGAGATGGTCAGTTTAGCTGCCATTGAAGATGCGGTCGCCACCTTAGCCCTTCAAGAGGAGTGGAAAAGTGATATAGAAGGACCACAAATCGCTGTGTGCGCACAAGAAAAAAATGGAGAAAAGCCTAAAATTTTCCTCTTCACAAAATATGAGACAACGACAGAACAAGTGAATAAATCGCTTCAGTCACAAGGGTTTAGCAATTTAGTGCGCGTCTCCTCTGTCAAACAACTCTCCAATATTCCGATCATGGGGTCTGGTAAAATAAATTACCGTGCGTTAGAAGACCAATTTTTGAGTAGTGTTGTATAATGTTATGAAAATTGGGGTGATTGGATCGGGGATTGCGGGCTTAAGTGCCGCTTATTGGCTCCAAAAAGAGGGGCACGAAGTCGAAGTCTTCGAAAAAAACGGTTTTGTGGGTGGGCGAATGTCCACCCGCGTCATCGATGGATTTCACTTCGACATTGGAGCTAACTTCTTAATCTACAATTATAAAGCCATTCGCGAGCTTTTAGAAGAGCTTAACCTTTTAGATAAGTGGCAACAATTACCTCCCAAACACTTTGCAACGTACAAAGAAGGAGCTCTCTATCCCCTTTACAGCGAGCTACCAAAACTTCTTCTTTCGATGAAGCAAATTTCCCTAACCTCTCGTTTAAACCTCGCCTGGATGCTTGGAAAAGAAGCCTTAAGAAAAACCCCTCTTAATTTTTACGATCTATCAAAATCAGCGCCTCTTGATAATGAAGATGCGTACGACACCATGACTCGCCTTTGTGGTCATGAGGTTGCCGACTTAATAGCAGACCCTTTCTGTTCAACCTTTCAATTTCATGGACTTAAAGATTTAAGTGGCGCAGCAGTTCTTGCTCTTATGAGCGAGCTTGTTCAACACAATCAAGAGTTTACCATGGCTCACACCTTGGGAGGAATGAGCTGTTTACCTAATGCTTTAGCTAAAAAATTAAAAGTCCATCTGAACAGCCCCGTTGAAACTCTTACAGGCTCTCTCACCCACACCCTAATAAAAGTTAAGGGAGAGGAAAAACAATTTGATTTAGCTCTTTTAGCAACGACAGCCTCGCAGGCGATAGATCTGTACAAAAACCCCACAATTGCACAAAAAAAACTACTCGAAGAGGTAGAATACGCCTCAACAATTAACGTCTCATTCCAAGTCCCTGTTTCCTTAGTGGAAGAAATTTCCTACGTCATGGTTCCTTTTAAAGAACACTCTAAAATCTCAGAGTATAGCAATGAATTTTTTAAAGGTGCTGACACGACCATTAATGGGATCACTCTCATTAATGTGGGTCTTCACGAAGCTTTTGCAAAAAAAATCTTTAACCTCTCTGACGAAAAAATTTTCGAAGAGGTAAAAATAGCTTTAATGGAGGTGTGTCCTCCTTTAAGAGAACACGAATTGTCGATAAAACCCTTCGCTCTACAAAAATGGAAAGAGGCGATCCCAAAATACAAACACGGGTTCATCACTCACGTCAAGGAGTTTTTAGAGACACATCAAGGGGAAAATAGAGTGTATCTTTTAGGAGACTATCTCAATAGTCCCTGGACCGAAGGCAGTTGCCGATTAGGTAAACGAGTCGCATCCACTATATTTCAATAGACAGCATCATTTGATTTTGAGATACTCCTAAAAGGAGTCTCATATGTATTTTATTATTCTCTTATTCTTTTCTCTACCTCTTTTCGCCCTAGAACAAGAAAGATTAATCGAAGGAGTTATCGATCCCCTCACAGGAGCTCCCCTAATTTCAGAAACGGACCTTATAGCGAAAGGAGCCGAGTCTCTTACCCTCACAAGAACCCTTATACCTCACGAAGTTCCCTCACCACTTCACCAAAAAAAGAAACACGTCGAAGAGTGGAACACTTACTTTCTCTACAAACACTTAAGCAAACACTACAAAGGATGGGAAAATTTCCCAAATGGTCTTCCTCCCGAGCGGACGGTGCTCCCAAATGGGCGTGTCATTAGAGCATTCTATGAAAACAGCGAACTTGTAAGACTTGAAGCGAGAAGTCCAAATGAGGAAATCACCTACTCAAGTATCTCATTTTCTCACCGCAAAGGGGAAAAAACCTTTACGACCTCTTCCTCACAAACAGCCATCTACAAATACGAAATCCTACCCGTTAATCTAAAATTTTCAAGTCAAGAGGAAGGACCAGATGAGCTTGAGCTCACTTCCCATTTCCCCCCTCGCCTTGTCTTAGTTACATCCCCTTTTTTTAAAGAGGAGACGATTGAATACACAAAAGAGTTTTATCCAAAAAAAATCGTATCGAAAAACAAACACTTCCACTTTCAATACAAAAAAGGAAAAGTGCACAAGCTTTTTGTCCCGACAGGTCACAAACGATTTGAGCTTCTTTGCGAAATCGATTACGAAGCTCCGATAAAAGGTTCTAAAGAAGGAAAAACTTTAGTCAAGTACACAAACGGAAAAACCAAACTATTCACCTTTTCAAAAGAGCTTCTTCCTAAAGAGGTTAAGGAAGAAAATGAGTCGGTTGAGTATGAGTATTTGCCCAAAACAAACCTCCCCACTGTCAAACGGTTCTATAAAGAGGGAGCTCTTGTAAAAGAGGAGCGGCTCAAATACGACAAATACCACAACCTTATCGAAGAGATCACATGGGTTGGCTCTTATCAGGAAAAAAAAATCACTTACCACTTAAGGGAATCCCCCCCTTTCATTCATATGCCCGAAATGATCGAAACCAAAATGGGAAATCGCACCACAAGAAAATATCTCACTTATGACGTTTGGGGAAATATTTGCCACGAAGAGCTCTTTTTAGAAGATGGCACCAGGGTTTTAGATCTTAAAAAGACCTACAATGAAAGAGGGGATTTACTTCAGGAAATTGACACTTTTGGAAGAGAAACCGTGTACATGTACGACTTACGCGGCAACGAGATCTTTAGAAAAACAGTCGAGGGAAACATCTTCACAAAAGCTTACGATCCGATGGGACGGATTGTCGAAGAAGCCTTTTTAGGATTTGACGGGTTAAAAAAACACACCTTCTTTAAGTACGATCTCTTTGGTCACCTCATTGAAAAAAGCGATCATTTGGGAAGAGTGACCAAATTCACCTACGACCCTCTTACAGACAAACTTCTTCAAATAGAACACCCCCCTCTTTTCGATGGTTCTTTAGCCATCGAAGATCTAAACGAAAACGAGGAGGAGGAAACCACTCCATTTAAAGAAGCTCTCAAGTTTCAAACTGTCGACTCTTTACACAGGCCAACCGTTATTCACCCCCCACTCTCTTTTCCTACCATTACGACTTACGAAGAGTACCCTATCCGGTTAAAAAAGACCCTTTTCCCCAATGGCACTAAAAAAGTTGAAACCCTCGATCTTTACGACCGAACTGTTAAAGAAGAAATCTTTAATGAGGATGAGGAGCTTATCTTTTGTAAAGAGTTCCTCTTTACTCCCTTTCAAAAAATAGCCTCAAAGATCACTTCTATCTTCGAAGGAACCACTCTTTTACGAAAAGAAACAACAAGTTATAAGTATCTAAACAAAAGAGTGGTAGAAATCAACAACAAGGGAAAAACCACCCACTTCACCTATACAGAGAAAGGCCTGTTAAAAAGTAAAACTTTTCCAAATGGGGTCGCTCTTGAATACGATTACAATGATGGTGGACTTCTAAAAGAGATCAAAGCCACTGACCACTCAGTGCACTACAGATACAACTACAATGAACAAAATAGACTTACGCAAGCCATCGACTGCAAGACAGGTTTGACTCTTAATCGAGAATTAAGCCAAGAGGGATATATTTTAAAGGAAATTTTTCCCAACCAATTGCCCATTTCAAAAACCTACGATGAAAAAGGGCAAAAAAAAGCGATCACCCTTCCCGATGGAAGCGTTATCCAATATGACAACAAGGTTTTAAGCCGCATTTCAGAGAAAGGGGAACTTTTTTACCAACACACTTGTCAAGAGGATGTCGAGACTTTAATTTATAATTTAGGAGAAGTGAAAAAAACGTTCGACAAGCTCGGGCGTATCACAAATCAGGCAAGTCCTTACTTTCAGGAGGAGCTCCACTACGACTATGGCAATCAGCTGCTTCTTCTCAAAGAAAAAGAGAGGGTTGTTCAATTCCGCTACGACCCCCTCGGGTATTTAACCGATGAAAATCACAAATCCTCAAAGTTTGACTCCAATGGAAACAGAATCAACTATTTAAATCATTCCATTCTTTTAAATGAGTTTAATAGACCGATAAAATTGGCAGATATAGAGTGTCAATACGACCTCAACGATCGCCTTATTTTTAAGAAAACGAAAGGAAAAACCTTTTACTACCAGTACGATGCGCTAGATCGACTTATACGAGTCGATGGGGAAAATAAAACAATCCTTTTCACCTACGACCCTTTAGGACGTCTTATGTCAAGGGAAGTGTTGGGAGGAAAAAAAGAGCTTTTTCTCTTTGACGACTTCGAAGAGATCGGTCTTTGGGAAGGGATGACACCCAAAGTCCTTAAAATCTTAAATCAAAACAAGATAAGCGCCATTGAAATCGATGGCGTCCCCTTTTCTCCTTTAATCGATTTTCAAGGAAACGTGCGAGGGTTAATCGATCCTAAAACACACGAAATCACAAAACGTGCTGATTTTTCACAATTTGGGGAACCAAGCAAAAACTTTTCTCTTCCTTACGGGTTTAAAGGAGCAAGGTTTGACTTTGATTGTGGATTTTACCATCTAAAAGAGGGGCTTTTCGATCCGCACCTTGCGCTATTTATCGAAAAAAATCTAAGGTGAAAAAAAAGGAGAGTGGCCATGGATGTATCCCCTGTTTTTCATTTAAGTTCACAACCCCCTCAGGATAAATCGGAAGCTGGAGTAAGGATTAAAGCCAATAGTAAAAACTTTCCTGCATTAAAAGGAATGAGCCTCTATAAAGTGACCCTTGAACCAAAGGGAGTTAGAGAGCCCCATTGGCACCCAAATGCCGACGAACTTGGGGTTTGTCTAGAAGGCGAGGTTTTGGTCACTTTTTACAGCACTTCCGATCTTAAAGAAACCTTCTTAGTGAAAAGTGGCGATGTTTTTCTTATTCCCTCAGGAGCCCTCCACTACATTGCAAATTTAGGAAACACAAAAGCTGAGCTTATTTTACAATTTTCAAACGAAAACCCCGAAGAGTTTGCTCTGACAACAACAGTGAATGCTTTTACAAATGCCGTACTCGGAAACACTTTTCATGTTCAAGAGACCGTTTTTGAAACTTTAAAACGCCCTTTCAAAGAGTCTTTCGCTCGTCTGATAAACAAAATCGAAGCGATTCCTGAGGATGCTCGTTATTCAAATCCTTACCGGTTTAGCCTTGAAGCCTCTAACCCTATCTTACAAGCGACGGGAGGATCTGCTAAAATGGCCAGACAAAACACTTGGCCCATTTTAAAAAGACAAGCTCTTTACTCCCTCATGTTAACCAAAGAGGGAATGAGAGAGCCTCATTGGCATCCTGAAACAGGGGAAATGGGTTATGTTCACACAGGAATTGGACGGATGACTCTGTTACACCCAAGTGGCGCCATTGACACTTATGAACTTAAACCCGGCGATCTTTACTATATTCCAAAAGCATACCCCCATCACATCGAAACCCTCAGCGACACCCCCCTTAACTTTTTGATTTTTTTCGACCAAGCGATGCCAAAAGATGTGGGATTTACAGGAAGCATAAGAGCCTTTTCAAACGAAGTTTTAGGAGCCTTCTTTAATACAGATCCTTCTTTCTTTAATAAACTCGATAAGTATTATGCCGACCTTTTTATTGTCGATAAAATTAATGCTCAAGACAATTAACTGCAAAATCGATCGCCTCTTCGGTTTTAGGAGCTTTTGTAGGATCGTAATATTTATCGTGAGAAAGCTTCATATAAAGCTCTTGTCCCGTGTAAATTGTTCCAAAGACTCCTGGATAACCAGAGCTTGCATTACAAAAATAAAAATTTTCAAAGGGAGAATCAGCTTTCAGACGGTTCAATCCCAAATTTTCTGGCGTCATATTCGAGCCGTAGCAGTTGCCAAAAGGGGCAAGACAAAAGCTTTCGTTAGTCAAAGGGGATCCCACCACTTTTAGGGCAATATGCTCTCTTAAATTCGGGATATACCTCTTCTCTACAATATCAATGAGGTGATTTGCCAGCTGCCTTTTTTCCTTTTGATAGAAAACCTCCCCTTTTTCCCTTAAATTTTTAAAGTGATCATAATTGGCGCTTGTCACAATCTCTAAAATCTGACACCCGGCAGGAGCCACTCCTGGGTAATTGGAATGAAGGGTTGGAGTCGACAAGAAAATGAGAGGATTTTCGTAATCGCTATTCATCATATCTTTCCACATCTTATTCGTATCCCACTGCCCAATGTGCCAAATATTGAAATTGCCAAACCCAAAATCTCTTAAATTAAGATCTTTTAACCCAAGATAGATATTAAAAGATGAGGGGGAGTATTCATATGAAACCGATTCTTTTATAGGAGCAAAAAACTCCTCTCCAATCATTTGAACCGCTTTCTTTGGGTCCATATTGCAAATCACATTCTTTGCAAAAAATGTTTTCCCGTTAGCAGTTCTAACCCCTTTTATCGTTTTTCCCTCTCTTATAAACTCATTGACCTCTGTTTCATAAAAAATATGACACTCTTTATGACTTTCAATAAAGTGAGCCAAAGTTTCAATGAAGTGCTTAAAATGTTTGTAAGGATAGTAAGCCCCTTCATTGTACCCATTTAAGAGACCGATGTACCCAAAAAGAGATAATTCATTAGGAGGACACATAAAATCGCCAGAATTTCCAGCAAGAATGCTCTGAGCCTCTTTTCCTACGCGGCACTCATCAAAAAGATCCTGCACCGTTTTATTCCGGTATTTAAAAAGAGTTAAAAAACGAAACCCTTTGGTCAAATAATCCCACCAGGTGGGCCCCTCAGCGGGAAAACGAGCCATCTCCTGAGAGATTTTTTCGACGACTTTGATGAATTTTTTTACAGCTGCTCCCTCTCCTGGATAACTTTTCTCGATGTTTTCGACAAGCTTATCAAACCCATAAGGAATCCCCACCTTTTTCCCATCGGGAAGACTCATCACATCGTAGCTTTTAGGATCGTAGGAGTTAAAAGTGATCTGTTTCTCAAGACCCAATTTTTTCAAAAACTCAAAAACTCTCTGTCCTGGAGCACATCCCCAAATGTAGTGCACCTGAGCACAAAAATGAAAATCGTTCATCTCAAAGGTGTGAGCATAACCGCCAGGCACATCGTGAGCTTCAAGAAGGCAAACCTTATTTGAGGCTTTTGCAAATAAGGAGGCAGCAGTTAGGGCCGCAACTCCTGACCCTACAAATAGGTAATCATAAACCACCTGATCAGAATAATTTTTCTCTTGTTCTTGACGTCTTAAATCACTTATAGCACCTGTGCTAAATGGTCGGCTCATATTTCAATCCTTATCTAAAAACAAATGAAGACTTTCTCCGAAGACCCAATAGTACCCCCAAACCGCTCAAATTAGCAATCAAAGAACTGCCCCCTTGGCTAAAAAAGGGTAAATTTAATCCTGTGCTTGGAAGTAAACCTGAAACCACCCCTAAATTTAAAAATGCTTGAAATGCAATTAAAAAAGTGATGATTGAAGCATAATAAAAAGCTGATAGCGACTCTGTATGAATGGCAATTAAAAATCCAAAATAACTTAAAAAACTGTAAAGAAGAATCAACACAAAAATTCCCAAAAAGCCAAACTCTTCGGCGAAAATAGCGCCGATATAGTCGTTTTGTGCCTCTGGTAAATAACTTAATTTTTGCAAACTATTGCCTGGTCCCTTGCCAAAAAGATGCCCACTTCCAGCAGCTATTTTAGCTTGATGGGGTTGATGCCCTTTCCCTTTTAAATCAAGTTCAGGGTGTCTATAAACAGAAATTCTACCCCTAACATAAGGCAGTTGCATCGCAAGGGTCCCTCCTAAAAGGGTGGCGATAAGAAGAGGGAGCGCAAAAAATTTTAAAGGGATCCCACTTAAGAAAAAAAGAGTGACAAGACAAATCACCATCACAATCGCCGTTCCATTGTTAGGCTCGATCAAGACAAGAAAAATGGGAAGAGCTAAAAGAGAGACGCCCTTCAAAAAAGTTTTTAAATCGTGAAAATCGTACTCTTTTAAAAGACGACAAGCAAATAAGGGAACGATGTATTTGGCAAACTCAGAGGGTTGCAATGAAATTCCAGCGATATAAAGCCACCTTCTAGATCCATTCACCACACGACCAACTCCTGGAATTAAGGTGAGAAATAAAAAAAAAGTAATGAAAGCAAAGAGATAAGGGCTCCATTGAAGGAGCCTCTCAAAGGACACTCGGGATAAAAAGTAAGCCAAAACAAGACCTGCAAATCCAAAAGACGCTTGTTTTAACAAAGCGACATAGACACTTTTATCGAGATCGTAATCTAAGACTTCGGCACTTGTCGTACTAAAAATCATCAGTAGTCCAATCGAAAAGATAAGAGCTACTAAAAAAAAGACAAAACCCGTGACGAACCGGTTAGTGAACACGGATTTGATCGCCTACTTTTAAGTTTCTAGCTTTCATCTCATCTAAGTGGTTTAAGTCGAGAAGCTCTTCAAAACCCACATGAAATTGTTTAGCTATCTTCCAAGGGTTATCCCCTTCTTGAACGACATAGAATTCTTTATTTCCTTCAGAAACTACGGAAGCTTTTGCTGTTACTTCTTGAGTCGGCACCTTAAGCACCTGTCCCACATCGATTCTTTCGCTCTTTAAATTATTGAGCTTTTTTAAAGAAGTGACACTCGTCTTATGAGATTTTGCAATCCTTTCCAAAACATCTCCCCTCTTTACTGTGATCTCAATAAAACCTTGAGAGGGCTTTGAGGGTTCAAAAGATTCCACTTCCTGAGGAAGAGCGGCATTCTCTACAAGAAGATGATCGATCTCATCCTTTGGAAGGATCACGATGTCCTCATGCACGGGATGAGGGGCAACAACTAATGGGGCTTCCTCCTTAATGGGCATAAAATCGACATCAGGGCTTACAGCGGTCATAAAAAGGATCGCTAAAACAGCTGCATTTACCAAAACTGCCATCAAAATTGTATCTCGTCGACTCATCCCCTATCTCCTACACTCATATAAGCCTCATCACTGCCTCTTTAAATCGATGACCTCGATCGGCGTATGAGGAAAATTGATCAAAACTTGAACAACCAGGAGAGAGTAAAACCAACTCCCCAGAACTTGCTAATTTTGCACTTAATTCAACAGCTTCTTCTAAACTCACACACCGTTTTGTGAAGATGCCATCCAATTGCTTTTCAATCTTTTCAGCCGCCTGACCGATCAAAAGAACCCCTTTTACTTTCCCTTCAAAAGGAGCCTTCCAATGGGAAAAATCGAGTCCTTTATCAACTCCTCCCGCGATTAGCCAAATCGGCTCTTCAAACGATTGAACAGCCCGCAAAGTCGCATCCGTATTTGTTCCCTTACTGTCATTATAATATGACACTTCTGCAATTTTTCTGACAAACTCTATTCGATGTTCTTGCCTCTTATACCTCTTTAATACAGAAATAGCCCTATCAAATGGGATTCCAAGCTGCTTTAACATCCAAAGAGTAGCCAGTAAATTCTCTAAATGATGTCCGCGAGTCTCACCAAAGAACGAAAGAGGAAGCCAATCTTCCCCTATTTGGCACCCCTCCCTTTCGACCTTAAACTGGTAAACCCCTTCCTTGGCTATATTTCCATTGACGAGAAGTTTTCCAAAAGGCTTTAACAGTTTGGCAATCTTCCATTTAGCTTCAGCGTATGCCTCAAAACTGCCGTGCCAGTCGATGTGATCTTGAGTGATATTCAAAATGCAGGCAGCATCAAGACTTAAGCGCCTCATCGTTTCAAGCTGAAAAGAGCTCAATTCAAGAACAACAATGGCCTCTTTTTCCATTTTTCCCACGTAAGAGATCACGGGAGTGCCCCCATTGCCGAGAAGATAAACAGGAAAATTTAACTCTTTTAAAGCAAAGGCAATCATCTCACTAACAGTCGTCTTCCCATTGGTCCCAGTGACAGCCACACATTTTTGGGGGATCATTTCCAAAGCAAACTCTACTTCCCCAACAACATCGATTCCCTTCAAAAAAGCCTCTTTTACAAGAGGGTGGTTCATTGAAATACCGGGAGAGATGATTAAACGATCAACACCTTTTAAATCCTCTTGAATGATCACATTTTTGTAGTCAGATATTGCCTTTTCCCTCGCCTCTTTCCGATCATCAAAAGCCAAAACGGTCTTGCCTATTTTACAAAAATACTCAATAACCGCCCTTCCGCTTATCCCTAAACCTAAAACAAAATTCAAAATAACACCTCTTACTGAAACTTTAAGGAGAGCAATCCAAAAATGGCAAGCACAAGACTGACAATCCAAAACCTGATCACCACTTTTGTTTCCGCCCACCCCTTATACTCAAAATGATGGTGAAGAGGAGCACAAAGGAAAATCCTTTTTTTGTCTCTTAATTTATAACTTGTGACTTGCAAAATAACAGAGAGCGCTTCTGCGACAAAAACACCCCCCACAATAGCCAACAAAAACTCTCGTTTTAAAAGAACGGCAGCTGTTCCTAGAATACCTCCCAACGAAAGAGAGCCTACATCGCCCATAAACACTTCTGCTGGATGAGCATTATACCAAAGAAACCCAAGACACCCTCCGACAAGGGCCGACATATAAACGGCAATCTCCCCACTACCCTCGATATACAAAATATTGAGATACCTTGCTAAATCGACATGGTTTGAGACAAAAGCGATTAAAGCAAATGCCGCTGCCACCATAATCAAACAGCCAGAAGCTAGCCCATCGAGCCCATCGGTCAAATTAACAGCATTCGAAGCGCCAGTGATCACAAAAATCATAAAAAGGATCGCAAGAGCGGCAGGCAAATAAGCAATGGGGCCTTTAACAAAAGGGACATAAACCCTCGAGGCGTAATCTGACTGACTTAAAACTTTTTGCGATTTAGCCTCCTCTTTGACAATAGGGGCTGTTTTAATGGGGAAATACATCGAGAGGGCCACTACAAGAGAGATCAATACTTGAGCGATAAACTTAAAATTACTTCTTAACCCTTTAGAGTTGCGGTATTTCAGTTTTAAATAATCATCGACTCCACCCACAATACCAAATCCAAGAGTGACGAAGAGGAGTATCCAGGTAAATCCTTGACTCAAATCAGTCCACAAAATAAGGGACACGATTAAAGAGAAAAGGATTAAAATACCGCCCATAGTTGGAGTGTCTTGTTTTTTTTCGTGCAATTTTCCCAAAGGGGGACACTCCTCTTTTCGAATATTTTGTCCCACTTTTAACTGCTGCAATTTTCGAATAAAATAGGGTCCGAGTAAAAGGGAAAGCAGAAAAGAGGTCATCAAAGCCAACATCATCCTGGTCGACGTGTAGCTAAAAGCCAATGGGATTTTAAATAAAAACTCTTTTCTTAAAAATTCAAAGATTAAACTGACCATCGAGAAGTCTCCATAATTGATTTCCATTAGACCCTTTAAGGAGCACATGATCTTTTGGACGAAGATGCTTTCCTAAATGAGTTGCGACCTCTTCGAGTGTCAAAAAGAGAGATGTCTTCAAAAGAGGCGAAAAGGGTTGCCACTCTTTTCCCATACAAATGACAAGATCGGCAACACTCAAAGCTTTCTTTAAGACCCTATCGTGACACTCAAACGAAAAGGAACCAAGCTCAAACATGGCACCAAGCACTGCTATTTTTCTGCCCTCTTTTTTTTGAAGCTCATCTAAAGCTGCAAACATCGAAACTTCTGAGGCATTGTAAGCATCGTTATAAAAGAAAACGGAGCTTTTTTCAACAAGATTCCCTCTTCCCTCTAAAGCTCCCAGTTCTAAAAGTCCCTCTTCGATGAGTTTCTCATCCACCCCCAAAAGTTCGGCTAACTTTTTTGCCCCTAAAGCATTCTGCTGAAGATGAAGAGGAAGGGTTGATTTAAAAGAGCCTCCATAAGTTATTGGATTCCATTTTTTTATGTCTTGAAAATGAAGAGTGGTTTCATGACAGAGGCGAAATTTAGTTTTGGGGTGCTCAAAAATTTCGCTCTTAGCTTTGGCAATCCCTTCAATTGATTCAAAATTGCAGGCATGAACTAGGGCAACACTTGTGATAAGGGCGATATCCGGAGGACTTAACTCGATCAAATCCCTAATATGCCCTGCCTCTGTCATCCCCATTTCTAAAACCAAAATCTCTTCATCAGTAAAATCGTTTAAAATAGTTAATGGCAGTCCAATTTTAGAGTTATAATTGCCAAAAGACTTAGCTACTTTATATTTTTTGGAAAGAAGTTTTGCAATGTACTCTTTAGTCGTTGTTTTCCCCAAAGAGCCCGTGACGCCAATGATTTTGGGGTTTCTTTCTTTTAAGCGCTCTTTAGCTAACTTTTGAAGAGTTTCAAGAGAAGATTCGACAACAAAAAGAGGACCCTCGATTAAAAGTTCTCTTTCAACAAAAGCCCCGATAGCCCCTTTTGAAAGGGCTTCTTTGACAAAATCGTGCCCATCGACCCTTTCGCCCTTAATGGCTACAAAAAAATCTCCTTCTTCGACCAGACGACTATCGCATACAAATCGTTTTGGTTTTAAAAGCATAAGATCACCCCATCTTAAAAAAAACTCTCAATTGATCATGGAGAAGCCTCTTTTTTCAAGCAATAAAAAAAGGGGAGTTTCTGCCTTTTTAGTTGCAAGAAAATGAGAAAATCCACTAGACTCTGGCTTTAAGGTACGGTGGCATGGCCAAGTGGTAAGGCAGAAGCCTGCAAAGCTTCCATCCCCAGTTCGAATCTGGGTGCCACCTTAATTTTTTATGTTAACTCTTGTAGCAACTCCTCTTGGCAACTTAAGCGATATCACCCTCAGGGCACTAGACGCTCTAAAAGCTGCCGATATCATCCTCTGCGAGGATACCAGGCGAAGTGCAATCCTTCTTAATCACTATGAAATCAAAAAACCTCTTTATAGCTACCACAAATTCAACGAACAAAAAAAACTAGATTTGATCGCAGAAAAACTTCAAGAGGGGTTAAATATTGCCCTGATTTCAGATGCTGGCACCCCAACAATTTCAGATCCGGGTGAGCGTTTAGTCAAGCATTGCATAAAACTCAACTTAAAAGTGGATAGTATCCCAGGTCCTTGCGCTGTTATTCTAGCCCTCACCCTTTCAGGGCTAAACACCGAAAAATTTCAGTTTATTGGCTTTTTACCAAAAACTTCCGGGCGCTTAGAACGCGTATTAAAGACAAGCTTTTCTTACGATGGAACGACCATTTGTTATGAAACACCTCATCGCCTCCTTAAAGTGCTCGAGATGATTCACAAAATAGCTCCGGAAAAAAACCTTGTTGTGTGTAGAGAACTGACTAAGAAGTTCGAAGAGACTAGACGGGGCACTGCAGCCACACACCTTAACTACTGGAAAGAACACACTTTAAAAGGGGAAATTGTCCTTCTTTTTGAAGGGGACGACCAGAGTATTAACGAGTTATAACCCTCCTTGCTATTAAATAAACAATTTAATTAAGTTGAAGCTATACTAAAAAGTTTAAGGGGGATTCCTATCATGTTTCAAAAAAGCGCTGTAGAAAAAATTACTAAAAACTTAAAAACTCTACTTGCAGACACTTACGTTTTATACGTCAAAACCCAAAATTTTCACTGGAATGTGGTCGACGTCAATTTTCTTCCCCTACATAGAATGTTTCAGGAGCAGTATGAAGAGTTAGCTGAAGCTGCCGATTTAATAGCTGAAAGAATTCGCTTTTTTGGAGTTAAAGCACCGGGATCTTTAAAAGATTTTTTAAAATTAACTCGCCTTGAAGAATCGGAAAAGGACTTAAAAGCCTCCGAAATGATCAAAAAATTACTAGCTGACCATGAAGAGATCGCTCAATTTTTAATTAAAGGGATAAAAGAGATCCAAGCATTGGGAGATGAAGCGACGGCCGATTTATACATCGAAAGGCTAAGAGCTCACGACAAAACGGCATGGATTCTTAAGAGTCACTTGTAAGAGTCGCTTGAACTAAAGGTTTGATTTAGCAAGAATGGCTCGATCAAAGCTATCTTAAAAGTCACATGAAGTAAAAGTTTGATTTGGCAAGATCGACTCGATCAATGCTATCTTAAGAATCGCTTGAACTAAAAGTTTGATTTGGCAAGATCGACTCGATCAATGCTATCTTAAGAATCGCTTGAACTAAAAGTTTGATTTGGCAAGATCAACTTGATCAAAGCTATCTTAAGAGTCGCTTGAGCTAAAGGTTTGATTTGGCAAGAATGGCTCGATCAAAGCTATCTTAAGAGTCACTTGAAGTAAAGGTTTGATTTGGCAAGATCGACTCGATCAAAGCTATCTTAAAAGTCACATGAAGTAAAAGTTTGATTTGGCAAGATCAACTTGATCAAAGCTATCTTAAGAGTCGCTTGAGCTAAAGGTTTGATTTGGCAAGAATGGCTCGATCAAAGCTATCTTAAGAGTCACTTGAAGTAAAGGTTTGATTTGGCAATAGCGACTCAATCAATGCTATCTTAAGAATCGCTTGAACTAAAGTTTTGATTTGGCAAGAATGGCTCGATCAAAGCTATCTTAAGAGTCACTTGAAGTAAAGGTTTGATTTGGCAAGAATGGCTCGATCAAACCTATCTTAAGAGTCGCTTGAACTAAAGGTTTGATTTAGCAAGAACAAACAAGCAACGTTATCCTAGCAGTCACTTGAACTAAAGGTTTGATTTGGCAAGATCGACTCGATCAATGCTATCTTAAGAATCGCTTGAACTAAAGGTTTGATTTGGCAAGATCGACTCGATCAATGCTATCTTAAGAATCGCTTGAACTAAAGGTTTGATTTGGCAAGATCGACTCGATCAATGCTATCTTAAGAATCGCTTGTACTAAAGGTTTGATTTGGCAAGAATGGCTCGATCAATGCTATCTTAAGAGTCGCTTGAACTAAAAGTTTGATTTGGCAATAACGACTCGATCACCTTTAGTGGAGGTTGCCTCTTTTTAGGCTTTGCCATCGGCGTGAAAAGAGGGCTGCCACTTAAAATCACTTTTTGTGTCACCGCCATCTCCCCCTTAGGAGAAGGAATCGTCTCGACATTAGACATATGCAGTATCATTAAAGAAAAATCCATCAAATTCTTGTCTAAAGAGGCTCCCCCCTTCAACGCAAAAGAGAAAGGTTGCACTAATCTTTTTAAGTCTTTATTTGAACGAAACGACATATCAAGTCTCATTAAACTTTTATTTTTAAAGCTCTACCCTCAGCCAATTAAATCGACGATTGCGGTATAATTCCTTTTGGCGAGAATTGCTCTTCTTTAGCCAGGTAGTTTATCCCGTTGGACGTTTATTGTAAATGCTTGAACTTTTCTTTAAAAAAACCATCTCTTAAAATTTTTTCTATCTTATACAACACTTCGTTTACCGTTTGACTTGAAGAGGTTGTTTCAGTTATCATCTCAACTTCGGAAAACACTACTTGAACTAAAGGATAATTCATGTCTTCAACACCAAAGGAAATCATCTTTGAAGAGGAAGCAAGAGACCTCCTTGTCAAAGGAATCGTAAAACTTGCAGATGCAGTTTGCTTCACGCTAGGCCCTAAAGGACGAAATGTCGGACTTGAAAAAAGTTATGGAGCGCCAAAAATCACAAACGACGGTAGAAGCATTGTCGATGAGATCACCTTAGCAAACCAGTATGAGAATATGGGTGTCTCGATTGCAAAAGAAGTTGTTGAAAAACTTAAGTCGAAAGCTGGCGATGGCACAACGACTGTCACTTTACTCTTAAGAGCTTTGGTCGAAAATGGCGTGCGTTTAATTGCCTCTGGAGCTAGCCCCATTGCACTCAAAAGAGGTTTGGACAAGGCGTGTGAAGCCGTCATCTTAGAAATCGAAAGAAAAGCCATTCCAATCAAAGGTGAAAAACAAATCCGGGATATCGCAAAAGCTGCGGCCTCTGGAAACGAAGAGATTGGCCAAATGATCAGCGAAGCTTTAGAAAAAGTGACAACATCCGGGGTTGTGACGATCGAAGAGGGAAAAGGAACTGAAACGACTGTCCAACTAGAAGAAGGGATGCAATTTGACAGAGGCTACATCAGCGCCTATTTCTGCACAAATCAAGAGAAAATGATCGTCGAGATGCACTCCCCAAGCCTTCTTCTCATCGATAAAAAAATCAATAATATCCATGAAATTCTTCCCATTCTTCAATCAGTTGCCACGACAGGAAAAGAGCTTCTCATCATTGCTGAAGACGTAGAGGGGGATGTGCTTTCCACTTTAGTGGTCAACAGATTAAGAGGCTCTTTAAAAGTCGCTGCAGTGAAGGCTCCCGGCTTTGGCGATAAGCGAAAAGCCCTTCTTGAAGATATCGCCATTTTAACGGGCGCTCAAGTGATTTCAGAAGAGGCTGGTCTCAATTTAAAAGAAGTCAACGACGATGTCTTGGGCTCAGCTGAAAAAGTGGTGATCTCTAAAGAACACACTCTTATCGTGACAGCTCCCACTGATAAAAAAAGAATTAACGAAAGAATTAAGCAAATCGATTACGAAATCAAAGAAGCGACCAGTCCTTACGATAAAGAAAAACTCGAAGAGAGAAAGGCTAAGCTTTCGGGTGGAGTTGCCGTTATTCGGGTGGGCGCTCCTACTGAACCGGAACTTAAGCAAAAAAAACAACTCTTTGAAGACAGCCTCAACGCCACAAGGGCAGCTCTTGAAGAGGGGATCGTTCCTGGTGGTGGGATTGCACTTCTTAGAGCAAGTCAAGTTGTGCCCTCATTAAAACTACAGGGGGATGAAGCCTTGGGTGGCCACTTACTTGAAAAAGCAGCTCAAGCCCCTTTAAAACAAATTGCGACAAACAGTGGCAAAGATGGTTCAGTCATTCTCTCTGAAGTTCTTCAAAAAGGGGATCACTTTGGATTTAATGCGCTTAGTGAAACAATCGAAGATCTCATAAATGCTGGGGTTATCGATCCAGCCAAAGTCGTCAAGCAGGTGCTGCGTCATGCTGTTTCTGCCGCAGGCATTGTACTCCTCTCAGAAGCCCTTATCGGCGATGTAGAAGAAGAGGAAGAAAAAAAATAACCTTAATTCCCCAAAGTCTTAAAACCACTTTGGGGAACTTTTTTTACTGATGCAAAAATCTTACCCCTACTACGCTTTTTTAACCCTTTTTATCCTCACCTGGTGGTCTTTAGCTTTTAAGGAAAATGGGGCTAAACCCCTTCCCTTTGAGAAAAAAAAACTTCATTCAAAAGAAACAGCTCTTATCCTCTCCCCCTTTTCAAGAGAACTCATTCAGCAGGCCCTATCTGGTGACTTAAAAACCATCGTTTCCCTCATTCAAGAGTGGCAGACCGACGCTGACCTTTTAGAAGTGCAAGGAGTTAAAGAGGTTAAAACGCTTTCAAAAGAGAAGTATTTGCGAGCCTTGTCTATTGGAAGACACCTTTCCCTCTCTAAAGAGGAGACTGCACACCGCTTTTTGCCCCAAACCTATGCTTCCGCCTCCATTTTGCTAGCTCTCTCAGATGTCGATGAAATCGTTTCTATCCCAAAGGGGCTTAGAGATTTAACAACCATTTATCCTAAAGCTCTTACAGATCAAATCCCCTTAAACTCAGAAAGAGACTCCTCTGAAAAGCTTTACTTAAAAAAGCCCGATCTCGCTTTTGTTTCTAATTACTCTCACCCCTCCACTCTCAAAGCATTAGAAAATCAAGGGATAGCTCTCTTTACCCTTCCCTCTTTAGAAACGATCCAAGAAATCATTGACACCATTGGACAATTAGGAGAGATCACAGATCACCCTCTTAAAGGGGAACTTCTCCAAATATTTGTCGAAGCCACTTTTTTAGCAATAGACAACCGTATTCAATCAACTCCTGCTAAAAAAATTCTTTTCTTAACCCATATGAACACATTTTCTCTACCAGGAAAGAAAACGCTTACAGGGCAACTGCTTACAAGACTTGGAATCTCCTCCTGGGGACCTCAAGCGCTTTTAGAGGAAAAAAATAACGACTGGTCCATCCCTTTAAGCATCGAACAAATCGTAAACTACGAACCCGATAGCCTCATCATCTCAAGCTTTGAACAAGAATCGATTAAACATAAAATGAACACAGAAAAAGGGTTTCAAAAACTGCCAAAAAATCTTATCTTTGTCGATGAAGTGATCCAAACATTCCCCTCCCAATTTATAGCTCTGGCTTACTTTGATTTAGCTAAAGCCTATTTAGAACTTAAAGGGGAGACTCTTTGAGCTTAAAAAAATTTCTTAGTGTTTTACTTATCGGTGTCTCCCTATTAACACTTATCACCGGGGATACGCCCCTCAAAGAGGTTTTAGGATCTCTTAACACTTCCGATTGGAATCCTCTTTTGCATGAGAGATTACCCCGTCTGATTGTTCTAATTTGCACAGGAGCTTCCCTTGCAGTATCGGGCGCTGTGATGCAAGCGCTCTTTCATAATCCTCTAGCCTCTCCAAGTGTTCTTGGCATCTCTTGTGGGGGCTCGCTATTAGTTGTCCTCGTCTTCGCTCTTGGACTCAATAACTTAAATCCGATCGCAGTCCCGATTGCAGCTTTTAGCGGCTCGTTTATCACCCTATTGCTCGTTTATAACCTCTCGAGAAGACAGGGAAGGGTAGAGCTCAACACCCTTATCTTAACGGGAATTGCCCTATCGACCCTTTTGCTTTCGATCCAAGGGGCGATTATGTATGCTTTGAGAGACAAGTGGCAACTGATCCAGATGTTAACTGAATGGGAGGCAGGATCAACTGTCGACAGATCGTGGCAGCATGTTCATATGCAACTGCCCTTGTGCCTTATTGCGCTCACTGTCTGTTACCTTTATCGAAAAGAGATCGACGTTTTAGCTCTTGGTGAAGAAGAGGCTAAAAATTTGGGTGTTGAGGTAAAAAAAGTGAGGTGGCGTTTGTTTCTTTCAGTCGCCCTTTTAACAGGAGGAGCTTTAGCTTCCATGGGGATCATCGCTTTTTTTGGGCTCGTACTTCCCCATCTTTTAAGGCGCTTAAGTGGCCCCTCAAACAAACAACTCATCCCTCTTTGTATGCTAGGCGGAAGCGCTTGCTTGACAAGTTTAGATTTCCTACTCCGTTTTTTTTCCATCCACGCCTTTTCAATAGGAAACGTCTCAGCCGTGCTTGGGGGTATTTTTTTTCTTATGCTTCTCTTTAAAAATCGCTCAAGAGAGGCCCTATGTTAGAGGCAAAAGATCTTCTTTACAAAATCGATGATAAAGCCTTAATTAATTCCGTTTCTCTCACCTTTTATCCAAAACGATTTTACGGTATCTTAGGGCCAAATGGAGCGGGAAAATCGACTCTACTAAAGCTCCTTGCAAAAATTTGGACCCCCTTAAGAGGGCAAGTCACCTGGCGTGGGGATAATTTACACGAAAAAAAACGCTCAGTCATTAGTCGCTTAATTTCCCTTGTTTCTCAAACAACTGAAATCCCCTTTGACTTTACCGTTGAAGAGGTTGTTCTTATGGGAAGACACCCCCATGGGGAGGACACCCCATCAGATGAGCTTCTTTTTTGGGCTTTAAATACAGTCGATGCATGGCATCTAAAAAAAAGACGTATCACAAGCCTCTCTCAAGGAGAAAAACAACGAGTGATCATAGCAAGAGCTCTTATGACTGAGGCCCCTATTCTTCTTCTAGATGAACCGGCCTCAAGCCTCGACTTACGCCACCAACTAGAGATCTGGAACTTAATGAAAGAACTCTCCCAAAAAGGAAAACTCGTCATAGCCACAAATCACGATATTCCCTTAACCAGAAGATTTTGCGACGAGGTGATCGTCTTAAAAGAGGGGCAAGCAATCGCACAAGGAGAGACCAAAACCACTCTTACTAAAGAACTTATACAAAATGTGTTTGGGGTTAAAGAAAAAGAAAACGTATTTGAATTAATAATAAATTAACTTTATTACTCTTGAAAAATTTAATAATATAAATCAAGTAGCATACAGAAACAAGGAGAAGCCTTTTATGCGTTATATTCTTATATTATTATCACTATCTACGTTAGCTGTAGCCCAACAGTATGGGCCCCCTGCGAGTGGTCAAACGATCCAAACGCCGACAAAGACCTATTACAACTATTACGATCAGTATGGTAACCCCTACTTACCAGGAAACCCAAGCCAGGGAAGACCTTATCGAAACGGCACTAAAATCGAGTACGATAACGGCACCAACTACAACAGTCCCAATATCAATAGTAACGGATACAACTCTAATACCAACGGGTACTACCCTTCCTCTTCAGTGACTGGTCCTCCAGGGCAAGGTCGAGCCTACAGAGAAAACGGCAAAATTATTTACCGTTAACCTTAAAAGTTGTCCCTTAAAATCTTAAGATTTTAAGGGATTTTTATTACCCATTAAGAGCTGAAAGGATAAACTTTTTCAGAGGCTCCTCACTCAAAGAGCCTTCATGTCTTTTCAATTCAGTTCCTTGAGAAAAAATCACAATCGTCGGGACTTTTTTTACGCGGCACTTGTTTGCAATCTGAGAGGAGGTCGACACATTAAGAGCTCCAAAGCCTACAACACCTGCAAACTCCTCTGAGGCTGCAACATGTTCAAATTTAGGTCGAAATCTTTGGCAAGGACCACACCAATCGGCATAAAACTTAATGACGGCAACATTTTGCTTAATAAACTCTGCAAAATTCACATTGTCTAATTCAACAACAGCAATTTCATCGCCAGGTTCCCCTCTCACAAAAACTTCCTCATTAGGATTCCACGACCAGGTGACTGTAGGATTAGCAAAAAGGGGAGCGGCAAATAGAGTTGTCAATAGCATTAAATATTTCATAATCACACCTAAATTGATTTGTTGTATAACCCTTTGTAAAACAACACCCCTTTTTCTTGCAATTGAAATTCTTGACAAACACCTTTTTTTCGTTTAAAATAAACGGAACTAATTATGAAAAAATTAAATATTATAGAAACTCCTTGGTATAAAGAGGGGTTGTCATTTAAGTGCACAGGTTGTGGAGGGTGTTGTACAGGGGGGCCTGGATACTGCTTTGTTAATCTTCAAGAGATGGAAGAGATTAGCAAATTTTTAAATATCTCCCTGGATGAATTCACTAAAAAATATATTAGAAAAGTTTTAAATAATCGTTTTTCTCTTTTAGAAAACCCCAAAAATTTTGACTGTGTTTTTTTAAAAGAGAAAAAATGTCAAATTTATCCGGTAAGGCCGACTCAATGCAGAACTTTTCCGTTTTGGCCAAAAATTCTCTCCTCAAAGGACAACTGGGAAGAGGCCGCAAAACATTGCGAAGGGATAAATCCTAAAGAGCCCCATATCATTCCCTACGAAGAGATCGAAAAACAAAGAGAACTTCAAGAACAAAAAGAAAATTAACTTTTTCTTTGAACTAATAGAACCGTTTCACGAGAATGACTTTTTAGAGATATGAGGCGTTTTATGCAGACACTTTCTTTAGATAAAGTCACAAAACAGAACATCGACAGTTGGTTAAAAGGCACTTACGACGAAGAAACCAAACGACAAATCCAAAAACTTTTAGACGAAAACTCAAAAGAGATTATCGATGCTTTTTACACGAAGCTCTCGTTTGGCACGGGAGGCTTAAGGGGCATTATGGGAATCGGCTCCAATAGAATGAATGTCTACACGGTAAGAGGAGCGACACAAGGACTTGCAAACACTCTTCTAAAAACAAAAAAACACCCAAAAGTTTTCATCGGTTTTGATTCAAGAATAAACAGCCAACTCTTTGCGGAAGAGGCTGCCAAAGTTTTAGCGGCCAATGGGTGCCACGTCTACCTTTGTAAACATCTTCGTCCAACCCCTTACGTTTCGTTTGGATGCCGCTTTAAAAAGTGCGATGCAGCAATCATGATCACAGCCTCCCACAACCCAGCCATCTACAATGGCTACAAAGTGTATGGGAAAGATGGTGGACAAGTGGTGCCCCCTTTAGACACTCAAATCATCGACGAAGTGAATAAAATTACCGATCCCTCTCAAGTCAAAATATCTCAATCACTTCAGGATGAAAGAATCGAATACGTCGAAGAAGAGGTCGATAGAGCCTACATCGAGGCGATAAAACAATTACAAATATTGCCAAAAGAGAACAAAGAGTTTGGCCATACCCTAAAAATTGTCTACTCAAGTCTTCATGGAACTGGTATCACCCTTATTAAACCCGCTCTTAACAGCTGGGGATTTACCAATATCGTTGATGTCAAAGAACAAGTGATCCCAGATGGAAGGTTTCCAACGGTGGCCTTCCCAAACCCTGAGTTCAAAGAGACCCTTAAAATGGGAATTGAACTTCTTGAAAAAGTGGAAGGGGATCTTTTTATTGCAAACGACCCGGATGCCGATCGAGTAGGTGTTGTGGTAGAGCATAAGGGAAAGCCCGTTGTTTTAAACGGCAACCAAATCGCTTGTATCGCTCTTTACCATGTTCTTAAAAACGCTTCCCTTCCAGAAAAAAGCGCCTTTATCAAAACGATCGTCACGACGGAACTGTTCCAAAAAATCTGCGACGCCTTTCATTACCCCTGTTTCAATGTTTTGACGGGATTTAAATACATTGCCGAAAAAATCGATCGTTGGGAGCACTCAAAAGAGGGTTTACAGTTCATTTTTGGCGGAGAAGAGTCGTATGGGTATCTTTTTGGAAGGGTCGCAAGGGATAAAGATGCGATTGTTTCTTCAGCTCTTATTTGTGAAGCAGCCCTTCACGCCAAACGGCAGGGAAAAACACTTGTCGATATTCTAAATGAGATTTATCAAAATTACGGTCTCTTTGTCGAAGTTTTAGAGTCGATTAACTTTCAAGAAACGAAGGAAGGGAAAGACCTGATGGAGAAGGGGATGAAAGGGCTCTTCGAGAATCCCCCAACGGTGATCAATGGCGTAAAAGTTATAGCTGTTGACAATTACAAAACTTCGATGAGACACGATTTTAAAACCGATCGAACAACTGAAATCACCCTACCAAAATCGGAAGTGCTCACCTTTTGGCTAGAAGATGGAACCAAACTTATCGTGCGCCCTTCAGGAACTGAGCCCAAAATCAAGATTTATTGCGGCCTTTACGAAGGAAGCGTCAAAGATCTTGAAAAAGGGACTCAACAAGGGGAAAAAAGAGCTAAAACCACTATCAACTGGCTCGAAAAAAACTTCTTTCACTGAGGTTTAGTAAAACTCTTTAAAGCTGTTGCTGCTTTCACTATCGCATTGGCATAACTCGTCTGATAAAGATGTTGATTATTTGAGGCTTGAAGTTTTTGAACATAAGCACCCAGCGCTTGGGCATGTTGATTAGCTTCCAAAACCCTCTCTTGAGTCAAAGGAGGCAAGCTGAGGCAATGAATAATCCCCGTCCTTATGTTTGAAAGAAAATACTCGTCCTGCGGATCGATCCCCTCTTGAAATAACTCATTTCTTAAACGGAAGGCGAGTCTAAACGAATCCTCCGATAATGCAGGGTTAACGGGGACTAATATTATCCCTTTCATATTATTGATTTGAGAAATTTTAGCTTTTAGAGCTCTATTTTGGGAAGGGTCTAAAACACACTCACTTTCAAAAAGAGCTAAAACCTCGTCATACGCTTCAATTTTTTTTCTGATAGTCTCTTCTGGAGAGTGTTTTTCCAATCCGATCAAAAATCCGCATCTGTTGTACTTAAACTCAGCAAATTCCAGACGCCCTTTTGAAGTTTCTCGATCGATGAGTTGTTCCACCAACGTATTTAACTTTAAATGAAGCGGATATTTATCTTTATTTAAAGCCTCCACATTTTGATACGAATAGGCCAAATGCTTCAAAGTGATCAAAAGAGTTGGTTTGTCAGTCACACTCTCCACTAAAACAGCAGAGTTTATGGTCATAAGATAATCTTCAACGACCTCTTGTTCGTTTTCTCTCTCGATCTGATCGATAAGAAGATCTAAACTTTCCACTTGTGACCAGTTAAAATTGACCTTTTGTTTCATCTGAAGCAGAAACGAAAACTCCATAAGACGAGCACTTTTACAAAACCCCTCATCTTTTCCTTTTGGCCCCATTTGAGCATAACAAACCTTATCCCCAAACGTCTCTAAAAATAAATAAAATTTTGAAGCTAATTCGGGAGGGAGTTGTCCGTTAACGGCTAAGCTTTTAAACACCTGAAAAACTTTTTCATAATGCTCTTTCTTGACACTTCTATCCTCATTTTGAGAAGCTTTCAACAACTCCTGATCAATAAGAGCGATTTTATCCTCAACTAAAGAGGTTGTGTTAATTGGCCCTAAATTATTAATATTCATTTGACACCTAAATTATATTATTTTTTGGGAGGATCCCCTATCCAAATGGGAGGTTTTGGTAAAACTTTTAAAACCTCTTGCAAATTTGGTAATTCTCTTTTAGTCACAAGGGTCACAACATCCCCATCTCTATTTTGCCTTCCCGTTCTACCAGCCCTATGAAGGTAGATCTCAGGGGCATCTGAAAGTTGATAGATATAAACGTGGGTAATCGTTGAGACATCAATTCCTCGAGAAGCCACATCAGTTGCCACTAAGTGTTTGATTTTTCCTTGCCGAAATTTTCCCATAATCTGACTTCTTAAATCTTGATCCAAGCCCCCATGAAGGTATTCAACCCCTCTAATCTCTTTTTTAAGTTCATTACACACATCCTCGCACTGGTAGCGAGAGTGGCAAAAAATAATGCTTTGCTGCGGATTTTGAGTTTTCATCAAATTAAGAAGAGTTTCGCCCCGTTTGTGGTGAGCACAATAAACAAAGTGGTGATCGATCGATTCAGGGGTTCTCTTCTCGGAAAGATGGGAAATCTCTTTTGGATTTTTCATATGTTTTTTCCCAATTCTACGGATAGCCTCGGGCATCGTAGCTGAGAAAAGAAGAGTTTGATGTTCGTGAACTAAGCACTGAATGATGAACTCTAAGTCATCGACAAACCCCATGCTGAGCATCTCATCGGCCTCATCCAAAATAAGGGTCTCAACATGTGACAGATCAATCTCTCTTGAGTAGATAAAATCGATTAAACGCCCAGGAGTGGCTACGAGAACCTGAACACCACTTTTAAGTTTGCTAAGCTGCATGGTAGCAGCTTCTCCCCCAAAAATGGCAAACGCCTTAACGCCTTTATAAACGCCAATTTTTTGTGTCTCGGTCGCATATTGAAGAGCTAGCTCCCTTGTGGGCACGATAATTAACGCTTGGACCTCTCCTTTTGATACATCCACTTTTTGACAGATTGGGATAGCGCAAGCTGCGGTTTTACCAGATCCGGTTTCGGCAAGAGCCATTAAGTCTTGATTTGCTAAAACCTCTGGAATGGTGCTCGCTTGGACAGGTGTTGCCGTTTGAAATTGCATCTTTTCTAATGCTTTCAAAATTAAAGGGTCTAGTGGAAATGAAGAAAATAGTGTCATAAGTCTTTTGTTGTTGTTTTTAAGTTTGTTCGCTCTTCAGCTTTTGGGTATTTGACCCGTGAGTGGGAAAAAGCGACAATCATTTTCACAAGGGTCGCTTTTACAACAGCCAATTCTTTAAGCGTCAGCAAACATTCATCTAATTGGCCAGTCATCAGTTTCTCTCTAATCAAACGATCAGCTAGCTCCTCGGTGCTAGCTTCATCGACAACAGGAAGGGAGCGGGAGGCGGCCTCCAGCATATCGGCGATCATGATAATGCCCCCCTCTTTTGTGCGAGGAAGAGGCCCGGGATACCGAAATCCTTTCTCATCTACAAGCGAGGGATCTCCTCCCAACCGCTCTAATTCTTGCCGATAAAAATAATAAACAAGGCTCGTTCCGTGATGTTCTTTAATCACATCGATAAATTGCTCCGGAAGCCCCCCCTTTCTTGCTATCGCAACTCCCTCAGGAACGTGGGCTAAAATCACTTCTGCAGACTCTTTTGGAGTTAAAAGCTGATGAATGTTCACTCCATTGTGCTGATTTTCTGAAAAGTATTGAGGGGTCTTTGTCTTGCCAATATCGTGATAAAGAGTGGCAACCCGGCAAAAAAGGCCATTGGCCCCAATGGCAAGAGCTGCTGACTCTGCTAAATTCCCAACAACCACCGAATGTTGATAAGTCCCGGGAGATTCAATCGCAAGAGAGCGCAAAAGATCGTTATTGGGATCCATAAACTCCATCAGGGTCGCATCTGTCATAATCTTAAAACTTGATTCAAAAAGAGGTAAAAGTCCGATCACCAAAACTGCTGTTAGAGTTAAAAAAAATGCTGAACTGACGATATCTGAGATAACCCCTTCAGTCCAAAGATGCCCCTGATAAAACTGCATAGAAAAAATAACAGCTACCGCACAAAGCCATCCCTTAAAGCAGACCACAAACACCTCTTTTCTCTGCCTTAAGGTTTTAGTGCTTAAAATAGCCACAAAAGCTGCAGAGAGATTCATTACCATAAATCCTTGACGCTCAAAAGCTAAAGTCACTGCTAAAATAATTGTTAAAAAACCGCTAATAAAAATAGCGACATTAGCGTTGATAAGGCTTGCAATCATTATGGCTGCAAATGGAACAAAAATGGGGTACCTGATCGCCTCTATCCAATTCGTTTTCGTATAAATTAAAAAAAGTTCTGTAACTTTAGCAAAACCAAAAGTTAAAGCAATCGTTGTGGTAATCAAAAGAAGTTTTCGATTAGAGAAGAGCACTTGTGGTTGTGTTGTTCTAAAGTAGACGATAAAAATTCCAACAGCCAAAAGAGTGAGAATAAGGCTGCCAAGAAGAGTGAGAGGGTGCCACAAATTTCGTTGACTGCGCATCGCCGATTTCATAGCTATTAATTTAGCAAGATGGGAAGAGGTGACTAACTCTCCCTGATCAATGATTCGACTACCCGCTTTGACCGTGGTGTATTTTTCTGGAATTTGAGCCTGAATTTGCTTTCGAACACTCTTTTCCTCCTCTGGATTGGGGAAAAGGGTGTACTCCTGCTCCTCAAAAAAAGCAATTCCTCTATTAACAGTGTCTGGATCGACACTTTTGTTTTGAAGCACTCGGATCTTGATTAAACTCCAAAGAAAAGGAGGCAATTTTTGGGGAAGCAAATCTTTAGGGGAATAGATGACCACATCTTCTAGGTTTAGGTGATACTGCTCCATTTTTTGAAACGTTCGCGGATCGGTCAATTTAATTTGAAGAAGGTTCTCCTCGATCAAGTCAGCGGCTTTAAAGAGGCGCTGAAAAGAGGGGGGTTCTGACGAGGTGTGCCATTCGGTTTGCGCCATGAGTTTCTCTTCAAAACTTGCGCGCACTTTCTTGATATCTGCCGCCACAACTTCAAAAAACTTTCCTATATCACGGACAGCATCTTGCCTATTGATGATCGTCTGTTTTTCGTCAAAATAATTGAAATCCGTCTGAGCGACAACAAAATTTTGAGCGGGGGTATTAGCTTCTAAAACATCAACTCGTACTTCTCGAAAATGAAGAAATGCAAAAAGAGAGAGGGTAAAAGCAAACCCGATAAGTCCTCTAATAATGGGACTGCCATCAAAAAAACCAAGTTCTTTAGCAAACTTCAGCTCATTTTCATTCGCCTGATCGCTAAACACCATACTACTAAGCCACCTTATTTGACTCTTGAAGAGCGATTGTAACATAAAAAGGCTTTTATTTGTGAACCCCCCTTTTAAAAAACAGCAAAACTTGAAAGGCCCCCCTCGTTTTTAAAGAAGCTCGACAAACCACATAACAGAAAAAAATCTTGTCTAATGTGATTTTGTCGAGGTATATTGTTCGGCATGAATGAGACCATTTTAATCACTGGAGGAGCGGGGTTTGTAGGCTCTCAAGTTGCGGCTTTACTAGAGAAGTGCGGATTTCACACCATCACCCTCGATAATTTAAGCTTAGGAGAGAGAAAAAACGTCAAAAGTCAGATTTTGGTAGAGGCTGATTTTGGGGATAAAACTGTTTTAAACTCTCTTTTCTCAAAATATAAGATAAAAGCGGTTTGCCATTTAGCCGCCTTAAGCGACTTAAGAGATTCTCTTTTAAACCCAAAAGAGTACTACAAAGAAAACATTCAAAAAACTCTTTCACTTCTCGATGTCGTTTTAGAGCAAGGAAAGCCCCCTTTTCTTTTTTCCTCTTCGGCTTCTGTCTATGGAGACAAACCTCCCTTTTCAGAGGAAACCGATTGCACCCCTTCAACGCCTTACGGAAAAAGCAAATTTTTTATTGAACAAATCCTCAGCGATTATCAAAAAGCGTACTCTCTTCGCTACTTTGCTTTTCGTTATTTTAACGCAGCTGGCAAAAAGGGGCGTCAAAGGGGATCCTCATCTGATCCCAAAAGCGCTCCAAGCGATTGAGAGGGGGGAGCCTTTGACGATTTTTGGAAACGATTACCCCACAAAAGATGGCACTTGCGTAAGGGATTACATCCATGTGGAGGATATTGCCGAAGCGCACCTCATAGCCCTGACAACAGAGGGCCCCTTCAGGAGTCTACAATCTTGGAACAGGACAAGGAGCTACTGTTTTAGAGGTGTTAGACACGATCGAAACCCTTACACAAAAAACTTTAATCAAGCACTTTACAAAAAGAAAAGAGGGGGATCCTCGCCTACCTTGTGGCGTCTAGTGAAAAAAGCGAAAAAATTCTTAAATTTCGCCCTAAGAAATCGACTCTTAAACAGATTATCGAAGATGCTTTTAGTTGCAACAATTAAGGGTTTTTAAGTAAAATGCGGGACTTATGTCAAAAGTCATCGCAAGAAAATACCGACCACAGACGTTTCGTCAAGTTTTAGGGCAAGAGACGACAGTCACGACCTTAAAAAATGCCATTCGGCAAAAAAGACTTGCAAACGCCTACCTTTTTTCCGGCTCACGTGGAACAGGAAAAACAACACTTGCGAGGATTTTAGCAAAAGCGTTGAACTGCTTTAACCCGCAAAACGAAGAGCCTTGCAACGAATGCGCCTCTTGTAGAGAAATCACAGCGGGCTACTCTTTGGATGTGTTAGAGATCGATGGCGCTTCCCACAGAGGGATCGAGGATATCCGTCAGATCAACGAGACGGTTTCATACGCCTCTTCAAATAAGTACAAAATTTACTTAATCGACGAAGTGCATATGCTAACAAAAGAGGCGTTTAATGCTCTTCTTAAAACGTTAGAAGAACCTCCTGAAAACGTGATCTTTTTATTTGCAACAACAGAGCCTCATAAGGTTCTTCCGACGATTTTAAGCCGATGCCAAAGGTTTCAGCTCAACCGTATTCCTCTTGCTACAATCATTGAGAAATTATCTGAAATTGCAAATGATTTAAACATTCAAGTGGAACCAAAGGCGCTCCATCTGATTGCCGGGAGAGCTGAAGGGGGATTAAGGGATGCCGAGTCACTTCTTGACCAGATTATTTCATTCCACGGAGAGAGTATTACAGAAGAGGTGGTTGCGAGCTCGTTAGGACTTGTCTCGAAGGATCTTTTTTTTGAAATTGATGGGGCTGCAAAAGAGGGGGATCTTGGGAAAGCATTTGAAGTTTCAGAGCTTATTTTTTCCCAAGGGAAAGATTTTATTCAATTTACCGAAGCGCTTGCAGAGCATTTTAGGCTACTTCTTGAAATCAAGCTTTCTCAAGGGATACCGGAACATCTTTCGATTTTGAAAGAGGAGTATCCTCTTTATTTAAATTCAGCGGCACACTATTCAAAAGAGAACCTACTGCACCTCTTAGAGGAGCTTATCGACGCGATGAACGAGATCAGATTTGCTCCAAACAGTCGTATTTATCTGGAGCGACTTCTGTTAAACGTGCTCAGATCGCACCGAAGGGTGCCTATCGAGCACCTGGTCAAACGTTTAAGCGATTTAGAGGAGACGCTTCTGAAATTGCCCTTCGAAAAGGCCTCTTTTGTGGGTGAGGAAACAAGATTTGAGGGTGAGGAAACAAGAGATGTTTTGCCTTTAGCAAATGAGCCACAAACAAAGCTTGCGCCAACCTTGCAACAGGTAAAAGCGACAAGTGGAGCGGAGATAGCCCAGGAAAGGAGGGCAACCTCCTTCGAAAGGGAAGCAAACGACCCTCCAACCTTTCAGGAGGTAAAAGCGAAGAGAGCGGCAGAAACTCAAAAGGCAAACAAAGAAGAGAATAAGGTAAAGGAGCCAATGCCACTTGTAAGGCCCCCTCAGACATCCGCTCCAAGGCCTATTCCGCAACCTCCGCCAAAACCTGTCGTAAATAATGAGATTTTAACTCCAAGACCTTCTTTAACAAAAGAGCAAGAGAGTCGGTTTGACACCATTCTGCAATTTATGGCTGTTGAACTAGAAGGCAAAATAGAAAAACACCCTTAAAAGGAGACCACATGGGATCAGGATTTGCAAAACAAAAAAAACAAGCGAAAGAAATGCAAAAGAAATTTGCCGATCTACAGGAAAAGATGAAGGGTGCGACATTTGAAGGAACAGCTGGCAATGGTCTTGTAACGGTGACTCTGTCTGGAGAATTTGCGCTAAAAGCTCTTAAAATCAAACCGGAGTGCGTCGACAAGGACGACTTAGAGGGTTTAGAGGACTTAATCATAGCTGCACATCAAGCAGCATTCAAAAAAGCCGAAGCTGAATCGATGCAGGGACTGCCTCAAGGATTGCCCTTCCTTGGTTAAGTTAGTTTCCCTTCACGCAAAACAGATTCGTTAAGTTAAAGCTGCTTTTTCAAGTTTGTTGCTTTAAGGTTAACGTCATAGGGTTTAGGTTAAAGTTGTTTTTAAAGTTTAACTTAAAACAATTAGCAAAAGCTGTTTTTTTAATGTTAACGTAATAAGGTTTAGGTTAAAGCTGTTTTTTTTATGTTAACGTAATAAGGTTTAGGTTAAAGCTGTTTTTAAAGTTTAACTTAAAACAATTAGCAAAAGCTGTTTTTAAATTTTAAGGTTTTGAAATAGTTTTTTCAAGTTTTTGGCTTAAGCCAAACTTGAAAAGGGGAGGGGGGGAGAGAGGGCTTTAAAAGCCCTCTCTCCCCCCTTAACCCCCCACCACTCACCCTAAATTCGGAAATGAGATAATGGCTCCAACCTTTGGTTGGAGGGGTTCTAAGGGGGAAAATGCTTTTCCCCCTTAGGATCCCCCTTTTGCTTCCACTCCTAAGTTGAAAGCAGGGGGGAAAAGCGATTTCCCCCCTACCCCCCCCTTTGCGTCAAAGGGGGGAAAGTTCACTTTCCCCCCTACCCCCCCCTTGATCCTTTGACTTATTTTTATAACTGTTTGGCGATCAATCTATTCGGAAAAGAGCAAAATGCATTTCTTCAAGTTTTGGCCTTAAGCCAAAACTTTGGAAATGCAAAGGGGGAGGAGAGGTTTCGCACCTCTCCTCCCCTTCCCACCTCACCGCGTTAGGGGCTTTCGCCCCTAAAACCCCTTATAATTGGGTTGCAAGGGCGAAGCCTTTGCTGCGGAGAGAGGGGTTAAGGGGAGAGAGGTGCAAAACCTCTCTCCCCTTTGCCTTAAGGTTTGGCGTCAGCCAAAAACCTTAAGGGATTAAACTTCATCCGATTAGATTGAACGCCAAATAGTTACAACAATGGGTAAAAGGATCAAGGGGGGGGTAGGGGGGAAAGGAACTTTCACCCCTTTGACGCAAAGGGGGGGGTAGGGGGGAAATCGCTTTTCCCCCCTGCTTTCAACTCAGGAGGGGAAGCAAAAGGGGGATCCTAAGGGGGAAAAGCATTTTCCCCCTTAGAACCCCTCCAACCAAAGGTTGGAGCTATTATCTCGTTTCCGAATTTAGGGTGAGTGGTGGGGGGTTAAGGGGGGAGAGAGGGCTTTTAAAGCCCTCTCTCCCCCCTCCCCTTTTCAAGTTTGGCTTAAGCCAAAAACTTGAAAAAACTATTTCAAAACCTTAAAAAAACAGCTTTTGCTAATTGTTTTAAGTTAAACTTTAAAAACAGCTTTAACCTAAACCTTATTACGTTAACCTTAAAAAAACAGCTTTTGCTAATTGTTTTAAGTTAACCTTAAAAAAACAGCTTTAACCTAAACCTTATTACGTTAACCTTAAAAAAACAGCTTTTGCTAATTGTTTTAAGTTAAACTTTAAAAACAACTTTAACCTAAACCTTATTACGTTAAACTTAAAAAAACAGCTTTGACCCAAACCTTATTACGTTAACATTAAAAAAACAGCTTTAACCTAAACCTTATTACGTTAACCTTAAAAAAACAGCTTTAACCTAAACCTTATTACGTTAACCTTAAAAAAACAGCTTTTGCTAATTGTTTTAAGTTAAACTTTAAAAACAGCTTTAACCTAAACCTTATTACGTTAACCTAAACCTTATGACGTTAACCTAAACCTTATGACGTTAACCTAAACCTTATGACGTTAGCCTAAAACTTATGACTTAAACCTTAGCGACTATCCAACAACTGATCGATCTCCTCAGAAGTGCCAAGCTCCAAAGCCTTCTCTGCTAAAAGATACGACTCCACGATACTTAACTCTCTGATCGTTTGCTTGATAATCGGTAAAAAACGAAGTGAAACCGATAGCTCGTTTATCCCTAAACCCAAAAGAAGAGCTGTGTATTTAGGATCGGCCGCAATCTCTCCACAAACAGATACCGGTATCCCAACAGCACCAGCTTCCTCGGCAACCAGGCGAATCAAACGAAGAACGCTCGGGTGGGTTGGCGTGTAGTGTCTGCTCATCGAATGGTCCGTTCGATCTACTGCCAAGGAATACTGCACCAAATCGTTTGTTCCTATAGAAAGAAAATCACACTCCCTAGCCAAAAGATCGGAAATGATCGCAGCTGATGGAACCTCCACCATGCAACCCACCGGAATCGGTTCACCAAAAACTTGCCCCTCCCGAATCAGCTCATCTCGTGCCTCGTAAAGAAGAGCTTTGGCCTCCCGCAGTTCACTCAAAGTCGAAACCATCGGAAACATCACTTTCACTTTTCCAAACTGGGAAGCCCTTAAAATAGCTCGAAGCTGCACTTTAAACAGCCCCTTCTCCTTCAAACAAAAACGAATCGCTCGGCAACCCAAAAATGAAGCAGTCTCACCCATCCCCTTCTGCCCCACCATCAACTTATCACCACCAAGATCAAACGTCCTAATCACACAAGGCAATCCCCTCATCCCATCCACAAGCCTTTTATAAAAAGCAAACTGCTCCTCTTCTGTTGGAAATGAATCTTTTGCTAAGAATAAGTACTCCGACCGAAATAGCCCCACTCCACTGCCGTTGTGCTTATGAAGCGATTCAAGCTCATCCGGCACCTCGATATTGGCAGACAGGCGCACCTCATACCCATCAAACGTCTCTGCCTTAAAGGAAGCTAGTCCCTCTAATTTTAACTCTGTTTCATACGATTGTTGTACACGCGCCTTATAAACACTTAGCGTCTCTTCACTTGGATTAATGATCAACTCACCCAAATGACCATCCACAATCACCAAATCCCCTTCAGAAATCAAATCTAAATTAAGAGGCAAATTCGAAAGATAGGGAATCCCTTTAGCCCTTGCAACAATCGCAGCATGCGCCGCCTCACCACCAAACTCGGTCACAAATGCCTTAATTTCAGAAGGATTGGCCTCAGCTGCGTCAGAGGCACTAATTTCTTTGGCAAAAATCACTGAATCTTTTGGAAAAGATAAAAAATTAACCCTTGTTTGATGATTTAAATAGCTCAATATCCGACGGGAAACATCCTCTAAGTCTTTAAACCTCTCCCTAAAAAAAGGATCCTCCATGGCGTAAAACTTTTTTCTAAAATCATCGATCACTTGATCAAATATGTAAGCGGCATTTCTCTGTCTTTTCTTGATCTCGTCTTCAACTACTGGAATGATCTCTGGATCCTCGAGAAGATGCAAATGCGCCTCTAAAACAGTCACGCCATCTAAGGCCTTCTCCTCTTTAAGGGTCTCTTTGAGCTTCTCAATCTCTTTTTTTGAATGGAGTAGCGCTTCCCTAAAACGGGTCACTTCTCCAAGCACCTCTCCCTGAGAAAGAATCTCTTCCTTAACCTCATGGGCCGTCAAGAAAAAAAAGGCGGCTCTGCCCATCACCAATCCTGGAGAAATTTTTGTACCCTTTATCCTAATTTCACGAGTCACTAGTTTCATTAAAATTGCCGCTCAAATGCCAGTATAAGTTTTTCCATCGTTTCAGTGGCGTCCTCACCCTCAATTGTCACGCTTATTTTTGCCCCTTTCTCTGCTGTCAAACTCAAAAGACCAATTAAACTTTTAGCATTCACCTCTTGACTGTTTAACGAAAAAAAGACCTGACTTTTAGAGTCCCTTAAAAGATTCACTATTTCAGCAGCAGGTCGCATGTGCAATCCCGAAGGATTTTTTACAACAAGTTTACGCGTATACTTCACGATTTTTCCCTAAATTCTTTTGCTTGCTCTTTATCATCTCTAAAAGCTTTGAGTTAAAATCTTTCGCAGAATTGTAACCCATCACGCGAAGACGATGGTTTAAGGCAATCGTTTCCAGTAAAAGAACCACATCTCTTCCAGGCTTCACAGGCAATATATGATGAGGCAATTTTACCCCTAAAATCTGACAAGACTTCTCATCAATCCCCACCCGATCGTAATATTTTTTTTCATCCCACGTCTCAAGCTTTACAACAAGATCAATACTTTTGTGATCCCGTACGCAAACAGCACCATAGAGATGAGCCACATTAATGATCCCAATCCCCCGAATCTCCATGTGATGCCGAGTCAACTCCGCACCAAACCCCTCCAAATGGCCACTCTCTCTTCTTTTGACCTTGACGACATCATCCGAAATAAGGCGGTGGCCTCTTTCAATCAATCCGAGCGCTGCCTCACTTTTCCCAACAGAAGAATCCCCTTGAATCAAGACACCAACCCCAAAAACCTCCACAAGCGTTCCATGGCAACTCATACTGGGAGAAAACTCTTCGTTTAAAAGCAAAATCAATCGACTTAAAAAAGGGGTCGTCGACATCGTCGTCGATAAAAGAGGAATATTAACCGCTTTACACACACTTTTAAGCTCTCTCATCACCTGGTAGCCTTGAGTCACGATCACTGCAGGTATTTTTTTCGAAAGGATTTTCTCAAGTCGCTCAATTCTAATCTCTTTACTCAAATCTCTTAAGTAAGCCATCTCCACTTGACCGAAGACCAGCATCCTTTTATCGCTATACCCCTTCAAATACCCCGTTAAACTTAAACCGGGTCTCTCAGCTTCAGGAGAAGGAATCTGCCGATTCAACCCATCTTGCCCTGAAACAAGCTCTAAGCTTAAACGTTTTTGGTGACGGCGGTAAAGGTCTGCAACAGTAATCATATACTCAATTAATTTGATCTAAATAAAAAGCCAACCACTCAAAAAATGTTTCAAAAGCTAAACTTTCTGCTCCCTTGGCTCCTTTTTTTAAGTCAGAGATTTCAAGAGTGTTGGCAGAAAAGTAGACGTTTCCTATCTCGTTTAAAGGACGCCATTCCGATAGAAAACACTGAAAAAAAGGCATTCCAAACGACTCGTAAAAAGGTATAAGTGATTTCGGCTCCACAGGCTTTCCCTTAAATTTTAAAGCGACATCCCTTTCGACAAGCATCTCCTGAAGCTCTAAGTAAAGCTCCTTCATCTGGTTTGTCGGAGTGATCCCCGTCGTGTCTGTCGCCTTTGAAAACCCGTTGTGTATTTGCAAAAAAGCTAAATAATCTGATGGGAAATAAAAACCTGAAAATTCAATTTTAAGCCTCTCAAGCTGCTCTTCCGTTGCAGGAAGAGCTCCTCTAAAAAAACCACCCCCATTTTTTCGGCTATAAACCATCTCGGCAAGATAAGGATCTTGGGCTCTTTTATTCGAAAGATAAATACCTATATCGTCAAGGGAAGAAAAAAATTGAGAAACGGTGGCCTTTAAATCTTTGTGATAGGGAAGCTTTGAAAGCCAAAAATCTCTTAAAAACTCAAGCCTGTCTATTCGATTTAAATGGGAAAGTTCAAACCAACCTCTAGAAAAGTTAGGCACTTTTAAACACACATCTTTAAACGAAAGATCTGACCGATCGTGGAGAGCAATCACGTCTAAAAAATTTCCCGATGGGGTTGGATCAGAAAATTGAGAATAATATTCACTTACATGCTCGTCCAAAAATCTCACCGCTGTAAAATCGAGTTTTCCACTCTTTTATACCAATTTCCATATTTTTTTTGTGACAAAAAAGGGTAAATCAGCTATTTTTTTGCTTTTTTTTAACCTTACAAACCGAAAAAAAATAATTTGCTCTTTTTAAACAAGACTCCAGCACTTCTCATTGCAACTTTTGCTCTACTTGGATTTTTTATCCCCCTATACCCTTTTTTAAGCTTCCCCACCCTTTTTCTTATCACCCTTTACCCCCACTTTCCTAAAAGAGGGCAACAAGCCTTTTTTTTAGCCGTACCCCTCTCTCTTTTAGCGGGCCTCTTTAGTTTTTTATCCCTTCCAAAAATTGCTACCGATGAGCTAAAAGGCACTTTCCATTTTGCAATCGATGAGATCAGAGAATCAAAAACAGCCTTTGGAAAAGGGGTTCTCTACAAAGGACACATCGTCGCTATAGAGAGCCCTCAATTAAAAATAAACTTTTGTAGACTCCCCTGTTCTCTTTACCTCAGTAAAAAAAAAGAGATTTACCCAGATAAAGTGATTATCGAGGGCACTCTTGCGATGAAAACACCCTATTTTGCGCGCCTAAAACCTCATCTAAAAACACCCTGGATCCCCAATTCCTCCACCTTTTTTGCAGAAGGACGCTTTCTTTTAAAGAAAAAACTTGCGCGCTTTATCGAAAGTAAATTCTCTTTTCCCGATACAAAAAAATTAATCACTGGGCTTGTAACGGGAAACTTTGATGATTTTTTAGTGAGCCAGGAGTTTTCAAGGCTTGGACTTTCCCATTTAATGGCGATCTCTGGTTTCCACTTTAGCCTTGTCGCCAATGTCTTAAGCCTTTTTTGCATTAACTTTTTTAAAAGAAAAACAGCGACACTTTTGCTTTATTTTTTTTTAAGTTCCTACTTTCTATTCCTTGGAGCTCAAGCTTCTGTCTTAAGAGCCTGGACGATGATTTTGATCGCTTTAGGAGAACATTTCGTAGAAAAAAAATCAGAACCGTTAAATTCCCTAGGGATCTCATGTCTCCTTATTCTTCTCATCAATCCGACAGAGATTTTAAGACCAGCTTTTTGGTTAAGCTACGGGATCACAGCCTCTATTTTACTTTTTTCCTCTCCTTGCCAAGCCCTTTTAGATTTCGTTTTTAAAAAAAGAAGTCACGAGGAAGTGTTAGCCTTAACCCCTCTCAATCAGTGGGGCTATTTCGCCTTATCTTTTTTAAAAAAAGGGATTGCTTTAAACTTAGCCGTCACAATTTTTGCCCTACCTCTCACCCTCTTTTTTTTTCACCGCTTTCCCTGGATAAGCCTTTTTACAAACCTGTTGTTTCCACCCTTAGTAGGTATCAGCCTGCTTCTTTTTCTTCTTTCAATCCTGCTTTTTCCTCTCTCTAAAACAATCGATTTTATAAACGATTATTTCACCCATGCCCTTTTGAGCCTTATGACGAACATTCCCCTAAAAGTAGACTTTGTCTTAAGAGTCTCCTCAATGGAGGTGATTATTTTAGCCTACATCCTTATCCCGCTGCTTCTTATCGGACTTTACCTCAAAAATAGAGTTGATAAATTTTTCTTGTACCAAAATCAAATCTCCTTTTAAGATGCAAAAGAAAACAGCTTAACCTTACAAAGGATTTTTAGTATGAAACAACAAAACATTGTAAAATCAGAAACTGGACGTCCAAACCTCCGTCCCCACTCTTTTTTTTCACCCTTTTTTGAAAATGACTTTATTCCTTCACTTTTTAGCGCCCAAGAACACACAGGTCTTTCCGTTTCAGAAGACGACAATAATATCTACGTAGAGGCGGCCCTACCGGGACTTAAACAAGATGATGTTCAAATCACCTTTGAAAATGGGACCCTTTGGATAAAAGGAGAAAGACAAGAGGAGCAAAAAGATAAAAAACGCTCATTTTACAAAAAATGTCAAAGTTCTTTTTCATATCATTTGAATGTTCCTGGCCACATCGACGAAAAAAAAGATCCTTCTGCTTCTTTTAAAGATGGTGTTGTACAAATCACATTTGCCAAAGCCAAAGAGAAGAAAGCTAAAGAAATTAAAATCACAAAGAAGGCTTAACATAGTCGGCCCTTAAAAAGTAAGGGTTCCTTGAGAAAAATTTGCAAATGGAACATGCACTCTCCAAAGAAAAAGTGATACTTTTGCAACAAAAAAAGCGGTGAAGGACGCTTCCCCCCCCTTGAGGGGTTTGGTGAGGAGTAAAGCGCATTTTTTGTCAAAAGGGGCACTTTTTATTGGAGAGGACTTTTTTAAGGGCCGACTAACATAATGCTCCCTCTGCTTGGGTAGAGGGAGCATTTTTCAAGTTGACTAAAAAAGGTAAATCGCTTAATAATGATTCTCATCTTGCGGCGATTGTAGCTCAGCTGGTTAGAGCGCCGGATTGTGGTTCCGGAAGTCGCGGGTTCGAACCCCGTCGATCGCCCTTTTTACACTATTGATTACTTGGTATCGGTTGTTCATGTGGTGTTGCTACCACAATTTCCCAACCCTTTTTCCCCTTTAAAAGATTATAAGTGTAATTCCAATTCCACACGACAGCCCCACTTTCAGTCACAAGACACCACTCAACAGTTAACAAAGCCATCATCTCATCTAAAAAAATCACCTGATTGACTGCGCACTTTGAGTGAGCAACCCCTTTTTCAGTAAATAACTTAAAGACTTGATTAAACTCCTTTTCAATTTCATCGCGGTTGTGAAAATTAAAAATTCTGTGTTCGCTAACGATCAAACTTGGTGTAGCAAAAAGAGAGGCCATTCCTTTTGCATCTTTTTTATCAAAAACTTTCGATATTCGCTTAATAAATTCTTGAATTTCGTGCATATTTCCCTCCTAAAGGAATAAATTCGTGTTATACATTTTTATTTATTTGAATGAAACCAAAACCTTATGAGACCATAAGATTTAGAGAAAAAATGTAAGGGCTAAATTCCATGGGAAAAAAAGGAAACGAGAACATCTCTTCTACAGAGGATCCAAAAGAAGTGAAGGGGCTTCTCTTCATATCGGGAGGGTTAATCTTAAGCTTAAGTCTTTTAAGTTTTGTCTATCAGGTTCAGACAAAAAATCTACTTGGGGGTTTGGGTTACACTATCGCTTACCTCTTTCACTCAGCGTTTGGGCTTGCCTCCTACCTGATCCCCCCCTTTCTCATCTGGGCTGGCTTAAGACTTCTCTTTCAAAAGCCAATCAACAACCCCAAGAGAAAGGTGTTTCACTTAAGCCTTTTACTCTTTTCAGTTTGTATTCTTCTGTCGCTTTTTGAGGAGCACTCCCCTCTTTTGCAAAACATCGTTCGCTCAACGACCCAATCGAAGTATTGGCACAAACAGATGAACTACCACTTGGGAGGAAAACCGTTTTTCTACCTCTACAAAGAAGCGTCCCTTTTTTCTTTAAAAATGGCTTTAAACGACTTAGGGGTATTTATCGTCTTCACCACAACTCTTTTGATGAGTGTGTTTGCCCTTGCAAAAATACGCTTAGAAACGCTCCTTAAAAATGCCCTTTTAGGTTTTGAAAAAGCAAAAATCAAAATCGACTCTTACTTTTTAGAACGATCAAAGGAGGAGAGCCGTTTTTTACGCTTTGTCAAACTCAAAACCCCCGATTTTTTCGCTTCAAAAGAGAAAAAAGAGGAGCTTTTAGAAATTCACCCCGAAAGGCACTTAAAAGAGCGCCCTTCGATGACAAAAAAAATACCTGAACCTTTTATCAAATCTGAAGAGGTCGCTCCTAAAAGAGAGCTGATTCGACAAAAGGCGCTGGAAGCCCAAAAAGTCTATAACGGCGACTTCACTCACCTTAAAATGCCCTCCAATAAGCTTCTTACAGCCCCTCAAAAAATAGACACCACTGAGCTTAAGAAAAATTTAAAAAAGCAGGCAGAAGTGCTAGAAGAGACCCTTTTGAGCTTTGGAATCGAGGCTAAAGTTGGAGAAATTAACTGTGGGCCGACCATCACTTCATTTGAAGTCCATCCGGCCATTGGGGTTAAAGTGCAAAAAATCAAAGCGTTAGAAAACGATATCGCCCTTAATATGGAGGCCAAATCGATTCGTATCATAGCACCGATCCCAGGAAAAGCGGCCATCGGGATCGAAGTGCCAAACGCTTACCCGCAAGAGGTCAGCTTTAAAGAGATGTTAGACACGTATCAAAGTGAGAAAAAAGCGCTTCACATTCCTCTACTTCTTGGGAAAGCGGTCAATGGGGATTGGGTGATGAGCGATTTGGCTAAAATGCCTCACTGCATCATTGCAGGGGCCACGGGATCTGGAAAGTCTGTTTGTATCAATACAATTGTGATGTCGATCTTGATGAACGCAAGGCCCGACGAAATCCGCCTTCTCATGGTCGACCCAAAGAAAGTGGAGCTGTCAGCCTACAGTAAGTTGCCTCACATGTTAGCTCCTGTGATTACCGAGCCACAAGGGGCATGCGCAGCTCTTAACTGGCTTGTAAAAGAGATGGAGAAGCGGTACGAACTTTTAAGAATCAGCGGTGTTCGCAATATTGAAGCGTTCAATAAAAGAAAAATCAATAAGGAATTTGAAGCTTCACTCGATTATGAGATCCCTGCCACCCTTCACTACATTGTAGGGATTATCGACGAGCTTGCCGACTTGATGATGATCTCTTCAAACGATATTGAAACGCCGATTGCACGTATTGCGCAAATGGCGCGAGCGGTGGGAATTCACTTAATTTTAGCCACGCAGCGCCCCTCACGCGAAGTGATCACAGGGCTTATTAAGGCGAACTTCCCGACCCGTATTGCCTTTAAAGTCGCAAGCCGCATCAACTCGCAAATCATTTTAGATGAGACGGGAGCTGAATCGCTTCTTGGAAACGGGGACATGCTCTTTTTGCCTCCAGGGACCTCCCACCTGATTCGCGCTCAAGGAGCTTTTATTCGAGATGAGGATATCAATCGAGTTGTTCAATCGATTTGTGAACAATCTCCTCCAAACTACGTGATCAAGTCGTTTGACGATTTAAGTCAATTAGACAAGTCACTTCTGCCTTCTGCCATGAAGGAAGAGAAAGAGGAGAAAGACCCTCTCTATAAACAGGCAGAGGAGATCGTAATGAAGGCAAATAATGCTTCCACAACCTTTTTACAAAGAAAACTTAAAATCGGTTATGCCAGAGCTGCAAGCTTAATGGATTTATTAGAGGAGAGAGGAGTGATTTCTGAGGCAGATGGGATCAAGGGAAGACGCGTTCTTAACGGCTACCAAGAGGAGTTCCGAGAAGAGGAGGAATAGATCTCTTGAAATAAACAGCCAAACCATGCTAAAACAGCTGTATCAAAACGATAAAAGGCATCTATCATGGCAGGTTTTTGCCCTTTAGCCTCAGGCTCAAAGGGAAATGCGATTTTTTTTAGTAGTGAAAAAACAAAAATCTTGATCGATGCGGGTTTAAGCGCTAAGCAACTGCTCTTAAGACTCCAAGAGATTAATGTCGACATCTCAGAAATCGATGCCATCCTCATCTCACACGAGCATATCGATCACATCCAAAGCTTGAAGGTGTTAGCTCTTAAATACAGAATCCCCATTTTTGCAAACACCGAGACAGCAAAAGGGATTATCGCAAGCTTAAAATGTGTTCCCAACTTCAAGATTTTTACCACAGGTGAGCGCTTTACTTTCAAAGACTTAAATATTTTACCCTTTAGCATCAACCACGACACATTGGACCCGGTAGCATTCACGATCGAAAATGAGGGGCTTAAATTTGGTTTCTGTACAGATTTAGGGTTCGTCACTTCCCTTGTCAGAACAAAACTGCAAAAATGTGACTACCTTTATATCGAAGCGAATCATGAACCTGATTTAGTCTACGCCTCACACCGTCCAGACGTCTACAAGCAAAGGGTCTTAAGTCGCAATGGGCACCTCTCTAACAAAGATTGTGGAGAGCTTTTAACACAAATTGCTCACGACGATCTAAAACACGTCTTCCTTGCCCACCTCTCGTCTGAGTGCAATACACCTGAAAAAGCATTAGTCACCATTAAAGAGGCTTTGGAGCGCTCTCAAATGAGCTTAAACATCTCAATCGCCCATCAAGATAAGATAAGCACTCGAATTTGGTTATAACCCTTTTAAGCTGATTTTGGGTTTTTAGCGAAACCAGGAAGGAATCGGACAAGCAGTCAGCGTTATATTGCGAGTTTTATCGACGACTTTAATTGTTTGAAACACCCCTTCCCCTTCAACTGAAAAGTTAAGAGAATCAAAAACACCCTCTCGCCCCTCATTTGACAAGGGAACAGTATCAGTTTCATCCTCTTTTTCTAACATTTTCTTTAAGTAAGGAACCATTTTTGCAGACTCATTTCCTGGATTAAAATACCTATGCACAATAACGTCCGGTTTTTGTTTGTGAAAACCAATCCTTACCCTTCCGTAACGGGGTTCATAATTTTTATATTGAACAGAAACGACCATCACAAAAGATTTATTATTATCTACGATTTGTTCAAGAACAAATCGGCTTCTTAACTCTTCATCCTTTAGGATCACCTCGATTGGGGGAAAAGAGTGACGCAGCCAAGCATCCAGTAATTCCTCAGGGGAAGCATTCTGCAAGATACACTCCCCCTTGTGACGAAATGTCCTTATTTGCTCTAAATGTTTTGACGGGTTTATCGCCAAATAACGAGACACCGTTTCTTCATACTGGAACAAAGTGTAAGCTAACTTGCGAAGTTTTTCACCAATTTCAATCTCAGGAATTGAGGAAGACGTCTTTTTCGCCTCATTTTTTTTAATGTTTAAACCCTTGTTTTTTGCAATACTTGATAAAAAAGGGGAACCTTCAAATATTAAGTCCTCTTCCTCTTCAGAAGAGGAGGGTGAATTCAAAACTTGAGAACTTCCTTCATCTTTAGCACAAGATGAGCCCCCTTCTTTTTGATTGTTGACCGGGGAATTATTGGTAACTCTTGTGCTTTTTTTCCCCTTTTTTTTCTTTTTGTCTATCTCTTTATGCCAATCGGATAAATCCAAGGGAACCACTTCCCGAGACTTAGGTTTTGCAAAATAAGGCTCAAACAAAGGATCAGCCCCTTGACCATACCGCTCCTTTAACTCATTGAGTATCCCGTTTTGACGCAAAAAAAAGTAATTCTTATTTAAAGCATCCTCAACCAAACCACGAGCAAGCTGACTGTACTTCCAGTTCACTCGGTCTCTTAAAGAAAATTTTAACTCGAAAAAATTTGGCCATTTTTCTTGATAACGATCTGCAATATCAATTGCAGTATCCCTTTGAAAATGAATATTAAAGAATAAACCCAAAAAGGGAAACATTTTGAAGATTTTCGGAATAATAGAAAATCTTCGACACTCTAAAAGAAAAATTTCACCAGTCTTATCTATCAGGCCAAACAAGTTAATGCCAAATTCGATCAACTTGTCATATTGGACCTTCTGAAAAATATCATTTATTATTGAAATAATTTCTTTGTCTTGTGTTGATTCTAAAAAAGTAACTAAAAAATCTTGCTTTTTTTTGAATACTTCAATATCAACTAGATTATTTTTAACAATATCGTGAAAAAATTCAGCGAATAGGTGACGCGTCATTGTTGTAGATTCGGGTAGATTAAAAGCAAAGCCTGCAAGTTCGTTTTTTTTTTGAATGAAAACCAAAGGCTTAGTAAATTTATATTGCTCTTTAAAATTAAAGCTCGAATTCTTTTCTAATTCCAAGGCTAAAAGCGCTATTTTCTTTTCTGTATCAAAGAAATTTAATAGGATTTTAATAGCATCTTTTAAGGCAATTTTTTTTTGAGTTTCTAAACGAGCCTTGGTCAGACTTTCACTTTTAGCGATTTTTTCTAATAGAAGTTGTTGAGAGAGATCTTTGAGGATTGAATCAATTGTTTCTTTAGGCAAAATCGTCTGGTAAGTTTCAGCAACCTCTACCATATCGACCGGTTGATTAAAAAAAACAAGTCGACCTTTAAAAATGGTATCCAATGGTTCGGGATGAAGTTGCAATTCATCTGGTAAGCCGGGATACTCCTTAAAAGGAGTATCATCATATATGACATTTTCTACACTTTGATCTTCAGAATCCCTTTTCTGAAGAGAGTTTAGAAGAGTCTCTTCATTAAACACACCTTCCAGGGGATAAAAACTACCATTAACTGAACAATCCATAACAATCCTAATTTAAAAAAAAAGGATTATAAAAGTGTAATGCAGTTTTTGTCAATAAAATTGATTAATGAAATAAATTAATCTTTAAGTTTGTTTGTTAAATCAAAAACTTTTAACTAAAGAGACCTTTCAACTTATCAAGAAATCCTTTTCTTAAAGGTTGATTGCCTGGCCCCTCAAGTTTCTGAAACTCTTCTAACAGCTCTTTTTGCTTTTGCGACAAATTAGTCGGTGTCTCAACAAAGACTTTGACAAGAAGATCCCCCTTTCCGCGTCTGTGCACGTTTGGGAATCCTTGTTCTTTTACACGAAGCACTTTGCCATTTTGAACACCGGCTGGCACTGTCAAAACACACTTTTGATGAGAACCAAGCGTTGGGACATCCTTTTTACATCCAAGAGCTGCTTCAGCAAAACTTATCGGTAGATTTAATAGAAGATCGTTGCCTTCCCTCTCAAAAATATCGTGCGGTTTAATCCCCACAAAAACAAAAAGGTCTCCAGCAGGACCACCCATGGGACCTGCATCTCCATAACCGCTCATTTTTAGGCGCATCCCATCATCGACGCCTGCCGGAATATGCACTTTCACATGGGTCTTTTTCTTAACGACACCCTCACCGCGACACTCTTTACAAGGATCGACGATCACTTGCCCCTCACCATGACATTTGGGACACCCCATGCTCATGCTGAAAAAGCCTCTTTGCTCAAAAACTTGCCCTTTACCCCCGCAAGTCGAACACACTTTAATACTTTCAGGGCTAGCTGCCCCTTTACCATGGCATACCTCACAGCTCACTAAGTTGTGCACGACAAGTTCCTTGTCGACACCGGCTGCCACCTCTTCAAAGGTTAGCGTGATATTAACCCGCTTACTGGCGCCCTGCCTTGGGGCATTATACCCTTGAGCTCCTCGACCACCGCCAAAAAAAGACTCGAATATCGTGTCGGAACCACCGCCGCCAAAAGCCCCCATGAAAGTGCGCAAAGCCTCGTCCATCGAAGAGAAACCCGCCCCGCCAGGACCTGCACCCATGTGCGCTCCGTCAAGGCCCGCCTTACCGTACTGATCGTACATATGACGCTTGTTCTCATCGCTCAAGACTTCGTAAGCTTCTGAAATTTCTTTAAATTTGAGCTCCGCTCCCTTATCGCCAGGATTGCGATCGGGATGATACTTAAGCGCCTGTTTGCGATAAGCTTTTTTGATCTCTTCTGGGGTGGCCTCTTTAGACACCTCTAACACAGTATAATAATCTGTTGCCATAGTCCTCGTCATAGGTGTATATCTCCCATCTCGTAAAAATTACAAGCAGAAGCCAACAAAGTGAAAACACTTGTCAGCTAAAACACTTGGAGAAACGCTGGTAAATCTTAACGCTGCTTTTTGTACTTGAGAGCAGCTTTTGCTTTAGCACGCTTTCTAATCGACGGCTTAACATAAAAACGGTGCGCTTTCACCGATTTCATTACGCCTTCTTTATCTAATCTCTTTTTAAGAGCGCGCAAAGCCTTATCAATCGGCTCACCAATACGAACTTTTACGAATGACATGTACGTTGTTACCTTTTCTTAAATTTCACTTTAAAGGCTGCCACTTCAACTAAAAAAAGCAACCTATCCTTTAAGCTCACCACTATACACAAATGGGAAAATAGAAGCAATACCCAATTTCACCTACCCCCTAGAGTCGACCTGAAAGAGTGCTAAAGCTGCCCAAATTAGAAGACAAGTTAACAAAATTTTACGACAATCAGGAGAGAAAATTTGTAGAATTGAAACAAATAAAATATTAAATCTCAGTTATTAGTAAAATTATTATTAAATGTTAATAAAATTTACAGTTTAAGCAAATTAAAATTCATATTATCATTGACTTTAACTTATTTATTTTGTATATTTTGTGATTAAAAAGGAGTTTTTACACATGAGTAGTAGTAATATTAGTTTTGACAGTCAAGTAGGTATTCCTGAGGGATTTGGAATAAGCAGAGATAATTTACATAGAAGACAACCACCAGTACCTTTTGTCGACAGAATAGCAGAAGTGATGACAAAAACAGTTCCTAGATTAGGGGTTACTGTTGAAATTGAAAATACCCGTTACAAAATTAAAGAATTTGGTAAACAAGGAAGATTTAAGAGCTTTAAAATTAAACACGATATCGTATTCGAATCAAAAGATTTAATTTATAAAAATCGATCTCATTCCTGTCGTAAATGGATTCTAAAAATCTTCAATCCTTTAATGGGAAATGCACTTTTCAGAGACTTTGAAAACACAAGAAAAACAATACAATACCTTAAAGATAATCAAATAAATCATCCCGAATGTCTTATTACACCTGAGACTTACAAACATCCTACTAATGGTAAATTTTGGGTAGTTAGAAAAATTTCAAAGGAGATCGACATATCAAAACCTCAAGTTGTTGCATTTATTAAAAATCTTTATAATTTAAATGTAATAAACCCCGATAAAAAGCTTAAGATTTTTAAAGAGAATATTCGATTAGACAAACATGACGTTCCTTATTTTACTGGTATGTCGATGTATTCTGGATTATCTCTTAAAGAATCGATCGAAGAGGAGTTGTTCAAACTTATTCAAGACGGTGAGGCAAGTGAAAACTCAAGTCATGTTGATACAGAAGATAGTATTTCAAACAATTAATATTCCACTTTTTCAGAATGAACTACTAGTAACTAGAGTCGACCAAAGAAGGGGATTTGAACCAAGAAAATTCAGTCCCATTCACTCGAGTAAAAACACCAACTAATTAATTGACTTGTAAGACGACAAAACAGGATAGACTGTTTTGTCGTCTTCGGTTTTAATAATGAATCTTAATAGATGTTTCCCCTTTTAACAAAAGGGAGCGCCCCTCAAGATAAAGCCCTTTTGGGGAAATGGGCTCTTCAAAAATAGGCAAACCTGGCAACTTATCTTTAATTAAGTTTTTATGAGGTGTAACAATCACTTCCCCCTCTTTTAAAGAGAACTCCTTTGGTTTTAAAAGACTCGGTTTTCCCTCAAAAATCACTTGATCCCCCTCTCTTACTCCCCTCTCCATATAAAGCCCCCCCGATCTTGCATCGATCACCGATACAAAAGGACCTGAATTGCTTCTTACAAAACCTCTTAATGAACTGACACCTACTAATGGAATCCCACATGCAAATGAAAAGGCTTGAGCAATCGTGACGCCAACACGCAATCCTGTATAAGAGCCTGGGCCTACCCCCACAATCAAAAGGGAGAAAGAGCTAATTTCAAGGTTAAAACGAGCCAATAAGTCTGATAAAACCGGCATAAGATGGGTCGAGCTTTGTAGTCCCTCCGGCAAAGTGACCACTTCAATTGGCGTATCTCCTTGAAAAAGAGCTACTACCCCTTTTTCTGTTGCTGTATCAATAATCAGTGTTTTCATAATTTTACAAGAACAGTATAGAGTAAAATAGATCAAAAGTCGAGAACTTATGGAAAAAGAGTCGGAAGAAGAGTTTGAAATTGAGGAGACCCTATTCAAGTCACTAGGGCAAGAGAGAGGTCTTACCTCTCACGAGTTCACCCCCCCGGAGGAGCTTTCGATTATTCCTGTCGTGAAACGCCCATTTTTTCCAGGAATGGCGGCGCCAATTGTGATCGAACCTGGGCCCTACTATGAACTTTTAAAAAAAATAGCTAAATCTGATCACAAATGCCTTGGGTTTACTCCTTACAAAAAAGGAGGAGTTTAATCCTAATACTGTTTCATTTAAAGATCTCTATAAAGTTGGAACACTTGCGCGTATTTTGAAAGTCGTTCCCTTAGAACAAGGGGGAGCTCAAGTCATTTTTAATATGGAGAAAAGGTTTAAAGTGATCGAACCTCTCCATCAAAAAAGACCGCTAAAAGCTCTCGTCAAGTACCACGAAGATTCAGAGGTGATCACAAAAGAATTGAAAGCTTACGCGCTAAGTATTTTATCGACGATAAAAGAGCTTTTAAAGCTAAATCCCCTCTTTAAAGAAGAGCTCCAAATTTTCCTTGGGCATTCAGACTTTACAGAACCTGGAAAACTTGCCGATTTTGCAGCCGCCCTGACAACTTCTTCAAGAGATGAACAACAAAATATTCTTTCAACATTCAACATTTCCAACCGAATCGAAAAAGCTCTTCTTCTCTTAAAAAAAGAGCTTGATTTAGTTGCCCTTCAAACAAATATCACTCAAAAAATTGAATCGACGATCTCTAAAAACCAAAAAGATTTTTTCCTAAAAGAGCAGCTCAAAACGATAAAACGGGAACTTGGAATCGAAAAGGATGATAAATCCTTAGATAAAGACAAGTTTGAGGCAAGACTACAAGATCGAAAACCCACTGATCAGGTCCTCGAAGTGATCAATGAGGAGATCGAAAAACTTTCAGTCTTAGATATTCAATCCTCAGAGTACGCAGTTTCCAGGGGGTACCTCGACTGGTTGACGATCATCCCTTGGGGAGTTAAAAGTGAGGAGTGTCACGACTTAAAACTTGCTAAAAAGGTTCTCGACACCGACCACTTTGGCCTTAAAGACATTAAGGAGAGGATCTTAGAGTTTATTAGCGTCGGAAAACTCACCCACGGCGTGAAGGGAAGCATTATTTGTCTTGTAGGCCCCCCTGGAGTTGGAAAAACGAGTATTGGAAGAAGTATTGCAAGAGCTTTAAACCGCAAGTTTAACCGGTTTTCCGTTGGAGGAATGCGAGATGAGGCTGAAATTAAAGGGCACAGACGCACCTATATTGGCGCGATGCCGGGAAAACTGGTTCAAGCTCTAAAACTTACACAAACGATGAACCCCGTGATCATGCTAGACGAAGTCGATAAAATGGGTTCGAGTTTTCAGGGAGACCCAGCGTCTGCCCTTTTAGAAGTTTTAGATCCTGAACAAAACAAAGACTTTCTCGATCACTACCTCGATGTGCCCTGCGATCTGTCTGATGTGCTCTTTATTGTCACAGCAAACGTTTTAGACACTATCCCAGAGCCCCTACTCGACCGAATGGAGATTCTTCGCCTTTCAGGATATATCTTAGAGGAGAAAATTGAAATTGCAGAAAAATACTTAATTCCGAGAAACAGAAAAGCGATGGGACTTAAAGGGCAACACGTCTCTTTTACAAAACAGGCTCTTATTGCCTTAATCAACGGCTATGCAAGGGAAGCTGGGGTTCGTAACTTAGAGAATCTTATCAAAAAGATTTTCAGAAAAGTGGCTATGGAGATTGTCGAAGGGACACATAAAACAAAAGAAAAAAGTCACAAAATTACCCTCAAAAATTTAGAACACTATTTGGGTAAACCTATTTTCACCTCAGACAGATTTTACGAAGAGACTCCTGTGGGTGTCGCCACAGGACTTGCATGGACAGCACTTGGGGGAGCTATTCTCTTTATAGAAACAGTCAAAGTGCCCGCTGAAAAAACGGTGATGGTTTTAACTGGACAAGCAGGGGATGTGATGAAAGAGTCTTCCCAAATTGCCTGGAGCTACCTGCACAGCACCATCCATAAATATGCTCCTGAGTACACCTTTTTTGAAAAATCGCAAGTTCACATCCATATTCCTGAAGGGGCGACTCCAAAAGATGGTCCCTCAGCTGGGGTGACGATGTGCACAGCTCTTCTCTCACTTGCCATGAACACGCCTATAAAACAAGATCTTGCGATGACAGGCGAGATCACTTTAACCGGACGGATTCTTCCTGTGGGAGGAATTAAAGAAAAAGTCGTTGCGGCAAGAAGAGCTAAAATTCAAACACTTATTCTTCCAAAAGACAATAAAAGAGATTTCGATGAACTTCCAACTCACATAAAAGAGGGACTTGTGATACACTATGTGAGTACTTACGATGAGGTGTTTCCCATTGCCTTTAAAGATAGAAACCCAACCTGAGACTTTAGAACTCTTCGTTGAAACAAAATTTATTTCAAGAGAAGAGCTCTCCTCTTTTGCTGAGGCGATTCGCGCAAAAGGATTAACGATTGCGACTCTAAACGGCTCATTTGACTTAATGCACGCAGGGCACCTTCAGATCATCTTTGAAGCTAAACAACAAGCCGATGTTTTGATAGTCGCTTTAAATTCTGATGAATCGATCAAAGCGTACAAATCAAAAGATCGCCCCATTGTTCCGTTACATTATCGACTAAAAATGATGGCAGCACTTCAATTTGTCGATTATGTGACCTCATTTGAAGAGACTGATCCTATCCGTTTACTTCAAGAGATTAAGCCAAATGTTCACGTCAATGGCTCTGAATATGGGATCAACTGCATCGAATCGGAGGCTGTCAAGCAAATGGGAGGAGTTATCCACATTGTGGATCTCGTTGCCTCTCTTTCGACCTCTCAACTGATCAAAAAAATTAAGGAATTACCATGAGAGAACCTCCTCTTGGCCCTCTCACTAAGTTTATCGTAGGTTTTTGCACCCTTCTTTTTGCCATCTCAGCCATTACTACTCCAACAGATGAAACAGGGCCTGCCCTGTCTACAATAAAAAAAGAGATGCTCTACGACTACCCAAAAGCGTATGAACTCAATCAGAATATCCCCTACTGGGAAGGGTTTTACAATCAAATCGTTTCCCATTTTAAAGAGGGCACTGCCTTCAAAATTCAAGCTCCCGTCTTTGAAAAAATTAAACAAGGTGAGGTCTGGCGCCTTTTCACTCCTATTTTTTTACACGGAGATATTTTTCATCTTCTTTTCAATATGGCTTGGGCCATTGTGATTGGAAGGCAGCTTGAAAGTCGCTTAGGTCTTTTTAAAACATCCCTTTTTATTTTGATCACAGCTTTAGTCTCAAATACGGCCCAATACCTGATGAGTGGTCCAAACTTTATTGGTTATTCGGGAGTTCTTTGCGGAATGTTTGCCTTTATCTGGGTAAGGCAAAAAAAAGCTCCTTGGGAGGAGTACGATTTGGATTCCTCAACCGCCCTTTTTATACTCGTTTTTGTTTCAGGACTCTTTCTTTTTGAAACGTTTGCTACGTTACTAAATATTTACGGAAATATTTATATATCACCAAATATTGCGAACACGGCCCATATCACCGGAGGATTAACGGGAGCTTTTCTTGCAGCTCTTCCCTATTTTTCTAGAAAAGATACCGCTTGATTCACTATAATCTCTCGTATGAGCGTTCGCGATTTAAAAGTTTTAGGCACCTCCTCTCAGCAACCAACTCGGGAAAGAAACCATGGAGCTTACCTTATTCGGTGGAATGGGGAGGGTTTCCTCTTTGACCCGGGGGAAGGCACTCAAAGACAATTTATTTTTGCAGATGTAGCCCCTCCTACAGTGACTAGAATTTTCGTCTCCCACTTTCATGGGGATCACTGCTTAGGACTCGGCTCAATGCTCATGCGTCTTAACTTAGACAAAGTGAATCATCCCATTCATTGCTACTACCCTGCTAGCGGTAAAAAATATTTTGACAGATTGCGGTATGGAACGATTTACCACGAAATGATTGAAGTGATAGAGCATCCGGTTGATAAGGGTGGGCTTGTGCACGATGATGGGCATTTTAAGATTGAAGCTGGCTTTTTAGTCCATGGCGTCGACAATTTAGGTTGGCGAATCACTGAAAGCGACACGCGTAAATTCGACAAAAAAAAATTAAAAACATGTGGAGTCGAGGGTCCAAACGTGAGACTGCTTCAAGAGAGAGGAGAGCTTCTCATCGATGGAAACCTAGTGGTTTTAGATGATGTGAGTGTGATCAGAAAGGGAGATATTTTAGCCTATGTGGTCGATACAAGACCTTGTGAAACGGCCGTCAATTTAGCAAAAGGTGCCAAACTTTTCATTTGCGAAAGCACCTATACGGATGAGCATCAAAAACTTGCCCACAAGCATTTTCATTTAACAGCAAGACAGGCTGCAGAGATGGCAAAAGAGGCGGGGGCTTCTCAGTTGATTTTAACCCACTTTTCAGCTCGTTACGCGAGTGTGAGAGAGATTGAAAAAGAAGCTAAAGAGATTTTTCCAAATACAATCGTTGCAGAAGATTTAATGACGTATTCCTGGCCAAAAAATGAGCAGTAGTATATATCTTTATGCAAGGAGAATCTTCCATGTTTATAGAGACTGCATACCGTTTTTTAGAGCATTTAAAAGTTGTCAAAGCTGCATCTGAACACACCGTCAGAAATTACGCTATCGATCTTAATGCTTTAAAGCTATTTATCGAATCGACTGCTTTTAGCGATAAAAAACCGGAAGATTTACCAGAAAAAATCAGACACGACGCGAAATACAACGAGCGGTGGAAAGGTAACGACAATTTAATTGTGTTGTCTGAAGTTGATCGAAACACTATTCGAAAATTTATTGCCTCGCTAAACGACACAAACGCCCACAAGAGAACCATTGTGAGGCGCTTATCGTCCCTTAAGACCTTTTTTAAATTTGCGCTTTCCCTGCAACTGATTCGTGAAAACCCGATCGAGGATATAGAGTCGCCAAAACTAGAGAAGAAAATTCCTCTTTCAGTTTCATTCGATCAGATCAAGATTCTTTTCAACCAACCCGATACGGACACTTACCTTGGATTTCGGGACCGAGTGATTATGGAGCTTTTTTACAGCTCAGGATTACGGGTGAGCGAGCTTGCCGATTTGAATCGGGAAGATGTCGACTTAAAAAATTGCACACTTAAAGTTAGGGGTAAAGGAAAAAAGGAGAGGGTTGTTCCTATAACAGAGCATGCGGCAAAATGGATACGTGAGTATTTGGAGCACCCTGAAAGACACCTTGATGGAAGCGGACATTTTTCTCAAGTGGACGAAAGGGCTATTTTCTTAAACAAACTTGGAACGAGGATCACAACTCGTTCAATCGACAGAAACTTTGATAAGTACTTAAAGGGTTCAGGCCTTGCAGCAGATATCACACCCCACACGATTAGACACACGATAGCGACCCATTGGCTAGAAAACGGGATGGACTTAAAAACGATACAAACGATTTTGGGTCACAGCTCTCTTGCAACAACGACGATCTACACCCAGGTCTCACCAAAGGTAAAACAAGAGACGTACAACAAAGCGCACCCTCACCAGCTCTCTTGAGGGGATAAACCTTTTAGTTGATGAATTCTCTCTTCTTTAAGATTTGCCCTCTTTCACAAAACTTGCCCCTGCCCTCTTCTCCTTCCCCTTCCCCAAACTTGCCCTTGCCCATGCCCGTGCCCTCTTCTCCTTCCCCTAAACTTTCCCATGCCGTTGCCCGTGCCCTGTAAGCGTCAAACGAGACCCTGTATTAAAAACCGCGAAGCGGTTGCCGGAGGGGGTAAAGGGGGAACCGCGCAGGGGTTCCCCCGCTTAGATGGAATCATTACAATTGATCAAGATGATTCGAGATTATAGTTTGTTCTTCGATGTTTATTACTTAAAGCATCTTTAAAAGGGGGAACCACGCAGGGGTTCCCCCGCTTAGATGGAATCATTACAATTGATCAAGATGATTCGAGATTATAGTTTGTTCTTCGATGTTTACAACTTAAAGCATCTTTAAAGGGGAAACCGCGCAGGGATTTCCCCACTTAGATGAAATCATTACAATTGATCAAGATGATTCGAGATTATAGTTTGTTCTTCGATGTTTACAACTTAAAGCATCTTTAAAGGGGGAACCGCGCAGGGGTTCCCCCGCTTAGATGGAATCATTACAATTGATCAAGATGATTCGAGATTATAGTTTGTTCTTCGATGTTTATTACTTAAAGCATCTTTAAAGGGGGAACCGCGCAGGGGTTCCCCCGCTTAGATGGAATCATTACAATTAATCAAGATGATTCGAGATTATAGTTTGTTCTTCGATGTTTACAACTTAAAGCATCTTTAAAGGGGGAAACCGCGCAGGGGTTTCCCCACTTAGATGAAATCATTACAATTGATCAAGATGATTCGAGATTATAGTTTGTTCTTCGATGTTTACAACTTAAAGCATCTTTAAAGGGGGAACCCCTGCGCGGTTCCCCCTTTACCCCCTCCGGCAACCGCTTCGCGGTTTTAAATACATGACCTCGTTTGACGCTTACAGGGCATGGGCAAGTTTGGGAGGAGGACAAGGATTAAGGCAAGAAGCCATTGGTTTGCATAGCCCAACGTCTTGCGTAAATCCCCTTCTTCTTCAATAGCTCCTCGTGAGTTCCCTCCTCTACGATCACCCCATCGTCTAAAACAAGAAGACGATCCATATGACTCAATGTCGATAAACGGTGCGCTATCGCAATCACCGTCTTACCCTCCATCAAAATCGATAGCGACTCCTGAATTTTACCCTCCGTCTCCGAATCTAAAGCACTCGTCGCTTCATCTAAAATCAGTATGGGCGCGCCTTTCAAAAAGGCTCTTGCTATCGCGATCCGCTGTCTCTGGCCACCTGAGAGTTTAACACCACTCTCACCAACTAACGTTTGGTAGCTTTGAGGCATCGACTCAATAAACTCATCGCAATACGCAAGTTTCGAGGCTAAAAACACCTCGTCATCTGTCGCCCCCTCTCTTCCATACCTAATATTTTCCATAAGCGATCGGTGAAAAAGGTAGGTGTCTTGAGGTATTAATGCGATTTGTGAACGAAGCGACTCTTGTGTTACCGAACGCACATCTTGACCATCGATCAAAATAGCCCCTTGATCGACGTCAAAATTCCGAAGTAAGAGATTCACAATCGTCGATTTACCACTCCCCGATGTCCCAATTAACCCCACTTTCTCGTGAGGCTTAATCTTAAACGACTTATCTTTAAAAAGAGGAGGTTGCTCTAAATGTTGAAACGTGACGTTGTTAAAGAAAATCTCCCCATCAGTCACTTTTAGAGGCACTGCACCTTTTGAATCGGTGATTTCAAAAGGAATCTTATAAAAGGTAAATGCCTGCTTTGCAATCCCAATCTCTTTAAAATAAATCACAAACTGCTCGGCAAGCCACCAGGTAAACATCAACACGTTAATTGCTGTCGTCATCACAAACGTGAAATCTCCCACGGTAATCAAACGGTATGACCACATGTAAAGAAGCAAAAACAAAAGACCCGTAAATAAAAAGATGCTTGAAATCCCCTGAAAGGTGTGCATCTTAAACATGTGGTAATGAAGCTTTCGAAAACGACCAATCTCCTCCTCTTGATACTCGGTCAAACGCTCATTTTCAAACCGCTTTCCAGAAAAAGCCCTGACTGTCCCCATGTTTTTAAATGTATCCACAATCTGACCGCTAATCTCTGATTGCGCTTCCGAATGTTCGTTTGAATACTGAATACACTTTTTTGCAAAAGCAAATGTTACCCCAATGTACACGACGATCCACAAGACTACAAATAACCCAAAATAAACGTTAACAGAAAAAAGAAAGGCCGTTGTGATCACATACATCACTCCAATGGGCAAAAAAGCATAGTCGACACAGTTAAAAAGCTCCTCAAAAGCCCTCGCCATATCAAGCACTTTGTTCGATAAATTCCCCGCTAATTGATCCTGAAAAAAACGGTAAGAATGATTTTGAAAGGATTCAAATAAATCCTTTCTCATTAACGCTTTGATATCGGGAATCATCCAAATACGCAAAAGCTCTTTAATCCTATAGGTCGCTTCAATACAGATTTCTGCCAAAAGAAATAACACAAGAGGCCAACCAATATGAATAAACAAGGGCAAAGGAGCCCCTTCAAAACTAATAGCGCGATCGATAATTACTTTTAAAAGGTAAGGGCTTGCAGAACTAACAACCCCCCAAATAATAGACATTAAGACAAGAAAAAACAGGCTTAAACGATGAGGCTTTAAATACTTCCAAAAAAATAGAGCTAACATGACTTTTCCAACAGATTTTCCCTTTTCATTATATCTTAGTTTTTGGTAAGATTCTAGAGAATTTTAATGGAAATTATATGTTTACTCTCAATTCTGTTTCTAAAAGTTTTGGTAGTCGCGTCCTTTTCGACAAAGTCTCTGCTTCATTTCTTACTGGGCACAGGTATGGTTTGACAGGTCCAAATGGAGCTGGAAAATCAACCTTGATGAATATCATGATGGGTAAAGAAGAGCCGACAAGTGGAACAGTCACTCTTCCGAAAAAAGTGGGTTGGCTTAAACAAAACATCGAACCTTTCAAAAATTTCCGGGTTTTAGACGTTGTTATTCAGGGAAATGCCCCACTTTGGGAAGCCCTCCAAGAAAGAGATCGCCTTTACGAAGAAGAGTTTACAGACGAAATTGGAATGAAACTTGGCGATTTAGAGGGCATCATTGCTGAAGAAAATGGTTATAGCGCTGAATCAGATGCTGAAGTGCTCCTTGAGGGAATGGGAATCGAGAAAGAGTACTACGATAAATTGATGGGTGAAATTCCCTCAGACGTACAATTTCAAGTGCTTCTTTGCCAAGCTCTTTTTGGCAATCCTCAAGCTCTTCTCCTCGACGAACCTACCAACCACTTAGACTTAAAATCGATTCGTTGGCTTGAAAATTTCCTTTTAACTTATAAAGGGGTTTTAATCGTCATCAGCCACGACCGCCACTTCTTAAATACCGTCACAACAGATATTGCAGATATCGACTACGAGTCGATCATCATCTATCCTGGAAACTACGACAATATGGTCGTGACAAAGAGTGCCGTTCGCGAAAGAGCCCTACAAGATGCTAAATCGCAAGAGAAAAAGATCTCTCAACTTAAAGACTTTGTCGCAAAATTTAGCGCCGGAACAAGAGCTAGCCAGGTTCAATCCCGACTTAAAGAGATCGAGCGGTTAAAACCTGAAGATATGAAACAAACAAACATTCAACGCCCCTATATCAGATTTATCCCTTCAGATCCTTCAGGACAAATCGTCTTAAAAGTGGATAATGTCTCTAAAGCGTACGATGGGCATCAGGTATTGAAAAATGTTTCTTTCGAAGTCTTAAGAGGAGACAAAATCGGAGTCATCGGAAGTAACGGCCTTGGAAAATCGACCCTTATGAAGATTTTAGCAGGTCATTTACCTCCCGATCAGGGTAAAGTTGAAAAAGGACACAATGTGGCCTTTTCCTATTTTCCTCAAAACCACGCCGACGTGATCGTTAAAAGTGAAAAAATCACCTCGTTTGAGTGGTTAAAAAAACTAAGACCCACTGTTTACGAGCAAGAGATTCGGGGTGCTATGGGCAAGCTTTTGTTCTCTGGTGATGATGCGTTTAAAAATGTTCCCACTCTTTCGGGAGGAGAAACAGCAAGACTGCTCCTTGCTGGAATCATTATCTCAGAACATAATTTGCTTATTTTGGATGAACCCAACAACCATCTCGATCTGGAAGCAGTATCAGCCCTTGCTTGGGGATTAGAAGAGTATAAAGGAACCGTGGTCGTCGTCAGTCACGATAGAGACTTAATCGATAAAGTGGCCACTAAAATCATTGCTTTTGAAAAGGATGGGGTCCACTTCTTTAATGGCCCTCTAGAAGAGTATTTAGCGAAAAAATAACAAGTGCGCTTAAAAAAGTTTAAGCGCACTTCAAAAAGTTATTTCTTTCGACGTGCAAAAGCGTCTTTCATCTTTGTTTCAAACTGATTTAAGTAACCTCGAAACTCTTCAGTCACATCTTCTTCGTTAAATAAATTTTTAGAGACAACTGAAGCTTCTTCCTTAAGCTCTATGCACTCTTTTATTTTTTGAAGTTTCTCCCTCTCGCTGACTGATAACTTCCTACCAATATCGGCAACAAACTTTTCTAAAAGAAGCGCATCGAGAGCCTCTAAAAAAATCTGCTCGTTAATCTCTTTAACATAAATCGCATCGGCTAAAGTAGAAATCTCTAGAGTCCCCTTCTTTTTTGAATCAATAAATTTCTTTAAGTTAGAATCTATGATAAATTCGTTAAATTGACGGTTAAGATAGGAGTGAAATGCAATACCAATATTAAAAGAAGTCAAAACAGTACCAGACAATTTTGGCTTGGTCGTTTCAAATTTGCTTTGAAGGGAGGCATAAATATTTCCAGCCACAAACCCTTTTACAGCTTTATGGTTATCTCCAAAGGGAGAGCGATCCAAAAAAGAATCGGAATAGTAGGTTTGGGCGATAGCACCAAGTTCGTACTCTTTAGCTTCAATCGCAATTGAAGAAAGTGAAAGAGATACGCAAAGTAATGAAACAAATTTTTTCATAGTCAACCTCAATGTTAAGGAGTTAAACATTTGGTATAGCAGGCTTGACTTTAATTGGATAGAAAAAAAATAAGTTGGGAAGAGATAAGCCGGGTTCTGTGACTTAAAAAAACTCTTAAGCGGCAATCATTCCTCTAGGGATTTTGTCGCCAAAATCCTCAAGCGATACTTTTAAACGGAATTATTAGCGGAGTACTAAACCGTTTTATTCGATCTTGCTTCGGATAGGGTTTACAGCTTTCTAAGATCTCTCTAGATAAGGTCGCACTCTCAAAGTGGACATTTCAACCTGTCACAAATTAGTGCGGAATGTTCTCTGTTGCACTTTCCGTAGCCTTGCGGCCCCCAGCCTTTCGCTGGTATCCTCTCCTCTGAAGCCCAGACTTTCCTCCATTTTTTAACAAAAACAGCGATTGCCTTTCTTCCCAACTTAAAACTTAAACCGCAACCTTGCGACGACGTCGTTTTGTCGCTGTTGCTTGCCCTTCATCTTCAATCTCTTCAGCTTCAGCCCAATAATGAATACGAGAGCAATGCTCACAAAAAACAAGTCTTTCACTTTTTCGCACTAAATTTTCATCTTGTGCTGTGATCTGGATATGGCAACCACTACAACATCTATTTTCGATAGGAACCACAACGCAATCTTTTTTATTGCCAAGCAAGCGCTCATAAACGCGGAAAACTTCAGGATCAGCCAATTGAACTAAACCATCTCTTCTCTGTTTTATTTCCCGTCCCTCTTGATTGATCTTATCGATGCTATCGTAGATCTCCCCCTCAAGAACGCGACTGCCTTCTGCCGTCTGCTCAAGTTCTTTTTGAAGATGTTGAAGAGCATCCTCTTCAATAGCTAATTTGTCATAAAGATCGCTCAAAAGATGCTCCTTAGCACCTCTTTCTCTTTCAACCTGCGACATCTCCTGACTCAACGCATTAAACTCATCCACTTTTCGAATGGAACTTTGCTGCTCTTCTAATTTCTTAAGACGTGTTTTCACATCCAAAACAGAGCTTTCTCCAATTCGGATCTCTTTCTTAATTTCCTGGATAATTTGATCTTTTTCATCAAGCTTATCTTTTAGATCAAGCTTAGCATTTTGAATCTGCTCTAATTCCTTAATACGCCTCGACTTCAACTGGATCAGTTGAATCATTTGCATATCTAATTTTTGAATTTCAAGAATGGGTTTAAGAGCCTTTAGCATAAATGGGATTCCTCTATTCTTTAAGACTCTGGATCATACCCGTTTTTTTGATATTGATCAAGAGAAAAAAATTACTTTGTCAAATCAAAGATTTCTTCTATCTCACAAGAGTGACTCCCCACCTCTTCTACCTTTTTCATACCATCAAAAATCTGTTTAAAACTGATCATTACAGGAAACTCTGGTTCCTTTTCCAACTCCTTAATGAGGGAGGTACTTTTGAGAATGAGACTAAAAAACATATTATAAGCCTTTTTTGCAACCGGTTTTAACTCTCTGTCGTAATCACCACTAGAAAAAAAACTATAATATTCTTTTGAGGGTTTTAACTCGCTACTGTTTATATCTGAAACAATTTTATCTCTAAAACTTATGAACCTATTGTTATCCACTTCAACTTTAAAGTATCTAAGCAGAACTCTTAAAAGACTGAACCGATCGTTAAAAGGTGTAGCCACACAAGTATTTTGAAAGCAAGGATCCCAAACAGGGTAGGATAAATGAGCGGGATCTCCGCTAAAACGACGGTATCCAAAAGGAGACATAAAATCGACATCTCCAAGAAAAGCCCGAGGCTGACCTTCAAGTAATTTTATAAAGACATTTTCTTCCTTGATATCATTGTGACTGACATTTTGAAAATGAAGCCATCGAGCAGCTAAAATAACATCCTGCAGGCATTTTAAAAAACTAAAAGAATGCATTATCACTTTCACGACCCAACGTGCATAAATACCTTTCTTGGGTGTAGTAGGGATGAGAAAGAAGACTCAAAGGAGAAGAGAGACACACATCCTCCGGTTTTTTTTTATAAATAGTCTCGTAAAGATTCATGCCCTGGATCGTCAACTGGTCGGTGAACACATTTCTCATCTTTAGGCGAACGGCATTAAGATGAAAAAAACTTCGAATATACCCTTGAGTCGTTTTAATAGGTTTCATATTTATTTCAAAAACATCAGCAGGAACAATCTCTTCCTTATATGATCCTTGCCGTTCCCACTCCTCTGAGAAAATTCTAAACACAAGTTTCAATATTTTTTCTCTTAAGTCAAACGACAACAAACACTCAATTTCTTTCTCAATAGAAAAGCTTTTCTTTTTTACCCTATTTTTTAGAGCCTGATTGATATTAGAGATAATATAATTTTTAAATCTTAAGCTCTTTTTATCGGTCAAAAAGGGAGCTATTTGCTGATCAAAACGGTTGAAAGAAAAATAATAAACCCGCTCTTGATAACCCTTAAAAATTTTTTGAATCTTCGAGGCAGCCTCCCCTCTTTCCCTTTCTGAATAAACCTTTTTGGGAATCACGCGGGGATAGACTACTCCTGGGTGAAAGTAGAACGAAACTGCTCCATAACTTGAAGAGATGGGTCTGCTGCTTTGTGGTGGTAGATAGTAGTATTTTCTTTCAATTGGTTGCATAAACTGCGGAATTTTAAGAAATAAACACCATTAATGCAAGAAAAAAAAATTCCCTTTATCAAAAGTTTTTAAAGAAAAATGAATCGTTTGATAAAAACTTCATGTTGAGTAGAATTACCCTACCTTGGTAAAATACGATTTTTCACCACTTTTTTAGGATTTTCATGACCTCATATCTTGCCTCTTATTTAAAAAATACTCCAAAAGAGGAGCAAAAAACAGCAGCAATTGCCTATCTTGCCTCTCTTGATCACCTCTCGGAAGAGCATAAACCGATTGCCGACACAATCATCTCGGAGCTTATCGATCAAAGAGAGCGACTAAAGCTAATCGCCTCTGAAAACTACTCCTCTCTTGCCGTTCAACTCGCTATGGGAAACCTTCTTACAGACAAATACGCCGAAGGATACCCTCACCACAGGTTTTACGCAGGGTGTGAAAATGTCGATAAAATCGAAGATTTAGCTAAAACAGAACTTGAAAATCTCTTTGGTGCTGAGCACGCCTACGTTCAACCTCATTCAGGAGCCGACGCTAATTTGGTTGCCATTTTTGCAGCTCTTATCACAAGAGTGCAACAAAAAGAGATCGAAGCACTTGGAAAAAAACACCTAGAAGATCTGACGGTAGAAGAGTATGAAACAGTCCGAAAACACCTTGTGAATCAAAGACTTCTCGGCATGTCTTTAAATTCAGGGGGACACCTCACCCACGGGTTTAGACACAACATTTCTTCAAAATTAATGCAAGCTTTTGCCTACGACGTCAATCCCAAAACAGGACTTCTCGACTACGATATGATTTTAAAACAAGCGCGAGAAGTTAAACCTTTTATTTTAATGTGTGGTTATTCGGCGTATCCTCGCCTGATTAACTTTGCAAAAATGAGAGAGATCGCAGATGACGTCGGAGCTGTTTTAATGTGCGATATGGCTCACTTTGCAGGTCTTGTTGCAGGAAAAGCCTTAATAAACGAATTTAACCCGATCCCTTACGCCGATATTACCACGAGTACCACTCACAAAACGATGAGAGGGCCAAGAGGTGGTATGGTGCTTTGCAAGAAAGAGTTTGCAGAAGCCGTTAATAAAGGATGCCCCTTAGTGATGGGAGGACCTCTTCCCCATGTGATGGCCGCAAAAGCGTGTGCCTTTAAAGAGGCTGCAAAACCTGAATTTCAAGTCTATGCAAAAAACGTCGTGGCTAACAGCCAGGCGCTTGCGGAAGCTTTAAAAAATGAGGGATTTGAGCTCGTTACAGGAGGGTCTGACAACCACTTGAACATTCTCAACGTCTCAAAATTGGGTTTGACCGGAAGACAGGCTGAGATTGCTCTTAACCAATCCGCAGTCACTGTCAATCGCAATTCGATCCCTTTTGATCCAAATGGCGCCTGGTACACCTCTGGAGTTAGAATTGGAACAGCAGCAATGACCACTTTGGGGATGAAAAGCTCAGAAATGAAAGAGATAGCATCAATTTTAGCTCTTGTCCTTAAAAATACCAAACCGATTTTATCCCACGACGGTTTAAGTAAAGCCAAATTTGAAATAGACGACCGAATTGTTCAAGAGGCGAGAAGACGAGTCAAAGATTTACTTAAAAAACACCCCCTTTACCCTGAAATCATTTTAGAGGAAGAAACAAGTCCGATTTTTGACTTGAAATTTGCAAGCTAAAAGAAGATAATCCGATCGATTGATAAAAATTTGATAAAAGGACCACTACAGTTATGCCAGAACAACAATCCCAATTCTTGGACCTCAAAAGTAAGATTGATGAAACAATTTTACAAGCAAGACGCATTTTTCTCTCAGATGCTGTGGACTCAGATTCCGCAGCCGAAGTGATCAGAAAACTGTGGTATCTTGAGCTTCAAAGTCCTGGTAAGCCTATTTATCTAATCATCAACAGTCCTGGAGGCTCTGTCGATTCAGGATTTGCGATCTGGGATCAAATCAAAATGATCTCCTCCCCTGTGATCACCATTGTGACAGGACTTGCAGCGTCTATGGGATCAGTTTTGAGTCTTGCAGCCTCTAAAGGAAAGCGGTTTGCAACTCCAAACGCAAGAATTATGATCCACCAACCTATGATTGGAGGCGTTGTCAAGGGACAAGCGACTGACTTAGAAATTCAAGCCAAAGAAATGCTTAAAACAAGAGCTCAGCTGATCCAAGTTTATGTCGATGCTACAGGAAAATCAGCAGAGGTTGTTGAAAAAGCCATCGACCGGGACACTTGGCTCTCCCCTCAAGAAGCACTCGAGTTTGGTCTTTTAGATGGGATCGTCAAAAGCTATAAGGAGCTCAATTAAGCTTTGCAAACCCACACGTATTCGGGATCGGGCAATACTTTCACTTTGATCGACAACAGAGAGGGCTCGTTTTTGCCAGAAAAGAAAACGATTAAAGCCCTCTCGTCTGGAAAAGATGGGGTTGTTCTTCTTGAAACATCCCATTCTGCCGATTTAAAGATGCGTATTTTTAATGCCGATGGGAGTGAAGCTGAAATGTGTGGCAATGGGGCGAGGTGCCTTCTGACGTTTTATAAAGATTTGACAGGGTACCTTGGAAAAGTCACCCTGGAGACTAAGGCTGGTCTCATCTCTGGTCAAATCGATGAAACCTCTGTTTCCCTTTTTCTTCCCCTACCAAAAGAGATCAAAAACGATCTTCAAATCGACCAATTTTCCTTTGATTTTTTAAATACGGGCGTTCCTCACGCTGTTTTTTTTGTAGATGATTTAGAAAAACACCCCCTGATCGAAAAGGGACATGCCTTGAAAACTCACCCTTTGTTTGGACCCTCTGGCAGCAATATCAACTTTGTCAAATGTTTATCGGATAAATTAGAAATTCGAACTTTTGAAAGGGGGCTTGATCACGAATCGCCAGCTTGTGGTACTGGCGCAACTGCTGCTGCGTATCTTGCGATCACCAAATTAAATAAGGACTCTCCTATTACTGTCCTTCCAAAATCAAAAGAGCCTCTTCAAATTGGATTCGATCGGGAAAAGGGGTTCGAATTAAAAGGAAAGGTCGAGCTAATTTTACTTGAACTCTTCCACGAAAGTATCGTAAACTAAACAACAGCGGTTCACATTGAAAGAATTTTCCTTGAAGGAAAAGAATTGCTGACTTAAACAATTGAACGAAATATATGGATATATGGCAAAAAAAAATCCTTTTCCAGAAGCTCAAACTCCTTTAATTTTGAACTGTCACCGTTTGATGGAAGCGTTTGCAAAATCAAACGATGAAAGGGATTTTTACCTCGATAGAATCGAAGGATTTATCCTTTTTACCAATCTCGACAAAGATGATGAAGAGCTCATAGCCTTTGAGAAAGAACTGATTGACTCACACGAAAGGTATTGCCTTATTCCAAAATTTTCTTACTTTGAAACGAAGAAAATTATGGAAAACTTTGTTCATGAAAAAGTTTACGATATCGATACGAAAGAAAAATTAACTGAAATCATCCAATCAAAAGAAGCGAGAGAAAACTTTTTGGAGTTTCTTTTCGACCATCACTCTGAATTTGAAAAATGGCAACAATTTTATCAAGAGCGCTCCCGTGTTCGGATCATCGAATGGTTAAGACAAAACCAATTTCATTTTGTTTTTGAAGAGGACCTTGAGATTTCAAAACCACTTCTTGAAAAAATCAAAGAGAGTCTTTTTGAAACAAAAGCTGGTAAAGAAATCATTTCCGCAAGAAAAACTCTTGAAGCTAAAGCTAAAACATACTACTCGAGTGAGGCTCTAAACCCAAGACCTAAAAGGGGACGTCCTCCAAAGCAACAGGCAAAGCTTGAGGTGGAGCATCAAACCTCTGTCGACATCTACACAACCGTTGCCCCAGCTGCAAGGCCCTTTTTGTTTACACCTGATGTGAATGCTGCGAATGCTTTGAGTTTTTCCTCTAAATTTGATGGAGAGGACTTAGGTGCGGCTCCAAAACCTCTCTCCCAAAAACCCGAAACTGACCTGACCCTTAAAACATTAAATGAAAAGCTTGCCACTTTGAGAAGTTTTTCAAGTCGTTTTGCTCAAGAAGGGGGGCAATTAAACGAAGAAGGGCTTGTGCATCCCGATGCCCTAAAGAAAGGCTCGGAAAAATTTGGCTTCGACGACGATGAAGACGAAGAGGACGAGGATAAAGATGATGATTCTGAGGATGAGGATTTCGATAAACAAAAAATGGCAAAACCAAAGGTTGTTAAAAAAAGAGTCACTGAGCTTAAACCTGTTGCCTCAAAACCTTTACCCCCTCCGGTAAAGAAAAAGACTCCTCCTAAAAAAGTAGAAGAGGCTCCGAAAAAGCCGATTCAAAGACGATTGAGGAAAACAGAACCTAAAAAGAAAGCTTAAGAAGCGCATTTTTTGTTTTTTCAGCCGACTCGTGATGAATTGCCTTAAATCCCATGCGGTGACCCATTTCCACAAACTCCACTCTGTCTTCAATGTAGGCTATCTCCTCTGGTTTTTTTTGGGCAATATGGGCGCTTAAGTGAAATATCCCAGGATCTGGCTTTCTCATTCCTACAAAGCAAGAGACACAAAAAAAATCATACCCGGAAGAGAGCCATTTTTTCACTCGATACTCGGTCAAGTCTTGCCCTTCATTGCTTAAAATCCCAATTTGAAGCTTGAACTTCTCCTTAAATTCCTTAACCAAATCAAGCATCTCTTGAAACGGCTTTGATTGTTCAAACATAAAATGCTTAAAGTCCTCTTTTGTAAAGGAGCGTTTCTCGTAAAAGTAAGTAAATTCAAGGTAGGCCTCTAAACTAAGCTTCCCTAACTCATGAGTTGAATACATCAACTGATGCCTCTTTTCGACGACTGAGAAATTTAACCCAAACGTTTCAGCAGCTAATTTTCTCGACGCGCTATCCCATCCGTTTGTCAAAAGAACGCCGCCGACATCAAATATTAAAGTTTTAATCTTCATTTTTTATAAAAGCTGCTCCTAAAATTGTGGGATGAGAAAGCTCAACGAGCTTGACTTCAACTCCCCTGGCACTTTTTAATGCTTTCTCTTTTATTCCCCTTCTAACAACCTCGACAATTTCGGGCAACCCCTCCACAACACCCCCTCCCAAAAGAAGCTTTTTAGGGTTAAAAAGATTCACAAGAGACACAAAGCCTGCAATATACACCTCAAAAGCTCTCTTTATCAATTTTTCTGCAACAGTATCGTGTTCTCTATAAAGAGCAATTATTCGATACATATCATACCTATTTGGATCAATTAAAGGATCTGTTTTAATAACAGCTTCCCTAAACTGCCTTGTCAAGCCTAAACCTCCAGCAAGAGCTTCAAAACACCCATGAGATCCACATGTACAGAGAGGACCTCTGTAATCAAGTTGCATGTGCCCAACTTCTAAGCTAGAGCCAGTAGCTCCTACAAGAAGCTGCCCCCCCATTATAGCTCCCCCTCCAATCCCGGTTCCGATAAAGACACACAATAAGTCCTGGCACCCCCGACCCGCACCAAACTTCCATTCGGCAAAAGTGGCGGCTCTCACATCGTTCACAACATTAACAGGCTTTGAAAAAAAATTCATAAGCTCTTCTTTTAAAGGGACATCGCTCCAAAAAAGATTGGGAGCAAAAGTGACCACACCTTTCCGATTGACCTGTCCAGCAACAGCTACCCCTATCGCATCAAACGGGACTTGAAGCTCCTTAATCCCTTGAACGATTTGCTCAATCACTGCTTTTGGACCTAAAGAGACTTCTGTTAAAACACGTAAGGCTTTGATAAGGCGCCCCTTTTCATCAATGGCACCAAACTCAATTTTTGTTCCCCCGATATCGATCCCTATTGTGATCATAAGATTAAACCAATGAAAAATCAGCCGCGATATAGGCGTGATCTGAAGGGTGTTCTTTACTTGGAAGAATGGTGTGTTCATCTATCGGAAGAACAGGGTGCGGTGTGGCAATAAGTCCTCGACTATGGAAAAAATAATCGACTCTTCCCAAACCCCCGATATTGATCGTCCACTCTTTAGTTGAACCAAACACATCACTTAACCCCAAATCAAACAAAAAATCGATAACAGGGGTATCGAAATCGGAATTAAAATCGCCACAAACAAGCCATTCATCCGCCTTTTGATCCCGTTTGATCCAATGAGTCAATTCCTGCATTTGCCGGTAACCCACATGTCTATCCCCTTCATGCAAAGGATCATCCCATCTGATGTGTGTGTTGATCACGCCGATAATCGTATTTTCCCATTGGAGGTAAACTAAAAGAGCCGCATGCCCCGAAGGAAACTGTTTAAAATGGTGTTGATCTTTGAAATAAAGAGCATTAGCACCCAAAAAAGCCAATGGACCTCGACGAAAATAAGTGGCAATCCCGTCTGGTCGTCCCATCCCTTTTTTCACATAAATGCTTTTATAATTGAGCTCCTCAAGCTCTTTATCTAAAAGGGCAACCACATCTGACTCAACTTCTTGAAGGCAAATGATATCTGCGTTTAATAAAAGAAGCTGTTTTAAAAGGGTTTGTCTTCTCTTGACAGGATCTAACGCTTGTTTGTCGACATGGGGGTACCTTTCAGGACGAATGTAGCTGTCTGCCAAGATGTTATACGAAACAACTTTCATAAATCACTTCAATTTAACTTCAATTGCATCATGACGTTTGCTCCCTCTTTTAGACAATACTTTTTTTGTAAGGAATTTTATAAACGATTAGGTTATATTTTCTGCCATGGAAACGGTTCTATTACTTATTTTTACTCTTGTGTACCTTGGCATGGCTTTTGGAAACCTTCCGGGTTTAGTTCTTGACAGAACAGGAATTGCTTTACTTGGGGCTATTGGGGTCATTGTATTTAAACGACTCTCTTTAAATGAAGCTCTTCTTGGGATTGACATCTCATCGCTTGCGATTCTTTTTAGCTTTATGATCATCTCCTCTCAGCTCTACTTTAGCGGATTTTACTCAAGAGTTGCGACCTATTTAAGCGATACAAACCACTCGCCTAAGACTTTTCTTTTAAAAGTGATTTTCACCACAGGGCTACTCTCAGCACTTCTCATCAACGATATCGTCTGCCTTGCGATCACTCCCCTGATCATCCAAATCTGCCAAAGAAAAAGCTTCAACCCCGTTCCTTTTCTTATAGGGGTTGCTTGTAGTTCAAATATTGGATCTGCTCTCACACTGATTGGCAACCCGCAAAATATGTTGATTGGACAAGCGCTTCAAATTCCTTTTAGAACATACACTTATGCCGCGCTTATCCCCTCACTTTTGGGAGGATTGATCACTTTTGCAGTCATCTGTTATAAAACCACATCGTGGTTTGATGACACCTTGAAAGAGACAAAAGTCGAGACCCCAAAATTTGACCGGTGGCAAACTCTTAAAGGATCTCTTACGATTAGCCTTGTAATTCTCATGTTTCTTTTCTTTGAATGGCCAAGAGAGCATATCGCTCTTGTAGCTGCAGGATTTTTGCTTTTGAGCCGCCAAATGGCCTCTAAAATGATGTTAAGCCTTATCGATTGGGAGCTACTCGTCTTATTTTTAGGACTCTTTATCGTAAACCACCAGTTCAATCAAACCTCGTTCATGCCCTCTTTGCTTCACACTTTAGAAGAATACAAGATTAACCTCTCTTCCCCATTCTCCATTTTTTTTATTTCCTCACTCCTCTCAAATCTAATCTCCAATGTCCCCACGGTGATGCTTCTTCTTCCCTTCACCAAAACGGAAGAAACAGGCACTCTTCTAGCTCTTTCAAGCACTTTTGCAGGGAACATGTTTCTTGTGGGAAGCCTTGCCAATATTATCGTCGTGACGCAAGCCGCACGGTTTGGAATCAACATCTCGGGAAAACAACACTTCTCGTATGGGTTTCCCATTGCGATTGCAACACTGATCTTAGCCTTTTTCTTAATCAGTTACCCTTGATGTACTCTCTTATCAAGATCGCGAAGGGCCCCTTCAATCTCTTCCCTCTCGTGCCTCTTAAGTCTGTCGATAAAAAGAGTGCCTTGAAGATGGTCGTTTTCGTGCATAACAACCCGAGCTTCCCACCCACTCACGCGCTTCTCACATCTTAACCCCTCAATTGTCGTGTACTCCACCGTAATCTCCTTTGGTCTCTCCACAACCTGTCTGATCGTCGGAATCGATAAACACCCCTCGATTGCCTTCCAACTCTCAGAACTTGGGTCTGATAACTTAGGGTCGATAAACACCTGAACCTCTCCCAGCCCCACTCTTTCCCCCTCTTTTTCTAAAGGAGTTCTGAAGACAAACAATTTTTGATAGGAATGGACCTGAGGAGCGGCAAGTCCTAAAGCTGAAAAAGAATCCATCGTATCAATCATCATCGCCACAAGGGTCTTAACGTCATCAGTGATATCTTCCACCGCCATTGCCTTTTGTCTTAAAAAAGGATCGTCATAATAAACTAAAGGGAGAAGATTTAAGCCGCCCGGTTTGACAAGCTGATGGTTCTCTCCCTGAGCCCACTCCCCATTGCGATAAAACCACTTCTCTCCTACCTTTTCAAAATAGCTTCTTTCAGTAAACGTCGCCTCTTGCCCCTCTTGAGTAAGAAAAGCTACAAAAGTGACACACCCAAATAATCCCCTCTCTTGAAAATCGAGAATTTTAAGCCCTGAAAACGAAGAGACTTTTGAAAATTGAGACAAACTTCTGGACCAACCAAACTTGTTTTGTGAATAACCAGGACTTGCAGGGTGAGTCGTTCCAATGATATAGTCAGGTTTATTCAAAACGTAGGCTGAATAGCGAGAGCGCATTAACTCAAGAGGATTTTTCGGCAGTACATTTTTGTGAAACGGCTCGCAACAGGCGTTATACGCACGACCACTACAACAAGGACACTCCATCAATTCACCCCTAAAGATTCATGTTTAAGAAGAGCTTCTTTTCTAAAACAGCCCCCACCATACCCCCCGAGTTTATTCGTTGTCAAAATCACTCGGTGGCAAGGAACGATAATACTTAAGACATTGGCTCCATTGGCCGAACCGATCGCTCGACAAGCCAAAGGATGACCACAAGCCTCAGCTTGCAGCTTATAACTCCTCACCTCACCATAAGGAATTTCTCTTAAAGCTTCCCAAGCTTTTTTTTGAAACGGCGTGCCTTGAAGAAAAATAGGTGTTTTAAAAACTTTTAACGTTTTCGCAAAATACTCTTCCAATTCTTTCTCAATCATCAAAAGAGGAGGAGTCTCTCCCTCTTCAACATCTTTAATTTTTGGTAATTTCCGATCTAAAAAATCAAGACAAAAAAGATGAGTCTCATCTGCCATGGCAACCATTGTCCCTAAAGGTGTTTTTAAAATCTTCTTTTTCATGAGGTTAAGATCATATAATAAAATGAAGTTTCTTGACAAGGCCTCCTCTTCTTGCTATTTTGGAGACATGAATTGCTGGAAATGTCAAAAAACGATCGAAGGCAAGATCTCATTTCGCACGATTTGCGAGGGGTGTGGCACCGATTTACACTGCTGCAAAGGGTGTGTCTTTTATCAAGTGGGGCTTCCAAACGATTGCAGAGTTCCAAACACCGAATTTATTTCCGATAGAGAGAAAAACAACTTTTGCGAAGAGTTTAAAGGGGGAGATTTTGTGGCTCCTAAAAAAATAAACACAGATGATGTCGCAAAAAAACTATTTAAAGACTAAACGATGAGCATCCACTCAATTTCAAGTACAGCCGAATTAAAAAACTGCTACTCGATTGCAAAAAATCACTTCCATACCTCTAACCCCCTGCTAAACAAAGAGAGTGAACTTAAAACAATAGAGGCCGCCAAACATTTTTTCAAAAAACTCTATGAGATCCTAAGTGATGAGAATCGTTACCCTTTTATCAACTGCAATAAATGTCTTGGAATGGTGGTTGTTCCTCAAACAAACCTCGTTTTGATCTCTGTTTCAGAGGATAGAAACCCTAACTTAGACGATGAACGGCGAAAAAACTTTTTAAAACTCATCATCCAAGTGAATGAATTGACCAACCAATGGAAGTATGAGCTTGTTTACCGCCCCAATTTGTCAGAGTATTTAATGCTTCGGGCTCTCACGTTAGCTCAATACGACATCTCAGTAGACCAACTGCCAAAGGCGAGGACCCGATGTGCTGAAGTGGCCCTGGCTTTTGCCCTATTTAAGGTGGGGCGGTTTAAAAGTTTCTCGAAAAGCTCTATAGGGATCGTCACTTTTGGAGCCACTCTTTGGAGCTCAAAAGAAGGGGATAGTGCCATAAACTATTTTAGTGAAAAAAAACGAAACAGAAAGTACACCCTTACCGACCCGATCGAAGTGCCACTAAAAGAGGGTGGAATTGGTTGGATTGACAGGTGGAGCCCATGCAAAGAGCACTGCCTACCTTATATGGACGCGATGCTTACCATAGCCACATCGGGAAAGCCAGGAATCAGCCTAAAGACACCGAGAAGCGAGTCATCCTTTTAATTTCGCAATACTTTTTTAACGTCAGCTGGAAGTAACCTCTTTCTACGTTCATCAAGCTCCATATAACCCAAAGCACGCCTTAGAAACGCTTCGGAGTCACTTGTGTCGTTAAGTGGTAATTCGCCTTCGGCTTCTAGGCTCCTTAGTTTTAGATAGTCGGCCCTGAAAAAGTAAGGGTTCCTTGAGAAAAATTTGCAGTTAACGAGGAAGAGAGACATAGCCTATTTTGCAAGGTTTATTTATATGGCAATTAGAAAAGCTCTAAAATTTCGCGAATGGAACACGCACTCTCCAAAGAAAAAGTGATCCTTTTGCAACAAAAAAAGCGGTGAACGACGATCCAAACCCCCTTGAGGGGTTTGGTGAGGAGTAAAACGCATTTTTTGTCAAAAGGAGCGGTTTTTATTCGAGAGGACTTTTTCAGGGCCGACTAAATATGGTGGAAAAAATTCCCGAAAAAAATAGCAAATTTATCGATTGAATGGAATTTCGAAAGAGATCTAATATCCCAAGTTATCTTTTAAGACTTAATAAAAAAGGGATGGCAGCCCACTGGGCTAGAAGGGAGCAAGCAATCAAGCCAGGTCTTGAAATATCGTATAAATAACCCGTAAGAGCGCTTCCTAAAAACCAAAACAAGCCAAAGAACATGTTAAGTGTGCCATACCCTGTTGCTCTCTTCCCAACAGAACACACTTCTGCAACAAAAGCTTTGATAATCGTCTCTTGCGAGCCTATTCCCACCCCCCACAAAATCATCCCCAAAAGAGCTGAATAAAACCCTTCTAAAAAGACTAAGGGAACGAAAAATGAGGCGATAAGGGTCGTGAAACTTAAAATCACAATCCCAAAAGTGTCGTAAAGTTTACCAAAAATAAGGGAAGAAACGCCTGCCACTCCCATTGAGATCGAAAATAATAAAGGGATCCAAACAGCAGGCATCACAGATTCTTTTTCAAAATGGTAAGCGACTAAGGAAAAATCGATAAAACCAAATGCTACCAAAGAAACTCCAAAACAGAGGTGCCAAAAATTGCTTGATAAATTCTTTGTCGTAAAGTGAGGAGTTTTAGATTCAAGCTCTTCGGGCTTTGGGTAGAGAAAAAAAGCTGCTAACAGAACCAAAAGAGCTAAAAGAGCCGGAATTAGCAAAAGGGCAAACCCCTCTTTGTAGCTTCCCTTAAAATAAAGCACGACACTGACGATCAAAGGGCCTAATATTGCCCCCGTTTGATCCATCGCCTCGTGAAGTCCAAATCCAAACCCCCGCCCCATCTTTTTTGTCGCAAAAGAGAGCATGGCATCCTTGGCAGGACTTCTGATCGCTTTACCAAACCTCTCCAAAAGAATAAGGCCTGCCGCAACCTGCCAATTTCCTGCAAGAGCCAATAATGGAACGGCTAAAAGATTTAAGGCGTACCCAAAAAAAGTAATGGCCCAGTATTTTCTCGTCGTATCAGCTAAGTATCCTGAAACCATTCTAAAGCTGTATCCAATAAATTCCCCAAAACCTGCTACAAAACCAACAAGAGCCCCACTTGCTCCAAAATAAGCCAAATAGGGTCCCGTAATACTGCGGGCCCCCTCATACGTCATATCGGCAAAAAGACTCACAAATCCCAAAAGCACAACAAACAGCATCGCACTTTTTTTCGATATCTGATCCATTAAAAACACCTGTTATCCATTTCTATAGATAACATCGAACAAAAATGATATGAAAAAGATACCATGAGAATAGAAGTTATCGAGACCGAAGAGGAGTTTTCATTTGAAAGAGATGAAATGCTCATTTTTGTAAGAAAAGAGAAAAACTTTAGAGTTCATCCTCTCCTCCCTTATCAGCTACAAGGGTTGTTTGTCCTTCTTCACCTCTTTGCTGTTACTCTCAAAAAAACGTCATTTCCCTTAGATGACCTCTCCCTTTACTCTTTAGAAGGCAAATGCATCGACTTGATTCATGAAGTTACGGAAGTGTCTCTCCTCAGCCTTGAAAATGTAGTCTCATTACTTGAAGAGATCGTCGCTACCATTGACAAAACAGAAAAAGAGCACCCCTCAAAGGCCCTCCTGAAAATTGAAACCTTAACCCTTCTTCACTTGATCGATGAGATCAAACACACAAGCTCCCTACAAGCCTTTCTGTGGACCGCATTCTACCTCTCTTTCTTTGAACCTATCATCAAAAACCCCTTCTTTTCCCACGTAAGAGAGTGGCGAAAAACCCTTTTGGACAAGGAAGCCTATGGAAGAATTTTAGCCTTTTCCCAAGATGAAGAGGTGTTACTAAGAAAAAAGAAGGAACTAGACGAAAGGGAGTTTTACTTTTTTCTCAATGCTACAGAAGAGGGAAAAGCTCTAAAACCGCACCTCTCCCTCATCTCTTCCCTGACATTTTAATATTTAGTAAAATAATTTAATAACCTAGTACAGTTGAACAAAAGTTTTTACTGAAAATTTTAATTTGAAAGCTCCCGCGGTTCGTGTATCGAAAATGGGGCTAGTATGGAGTTAATACAACCCCATTTTCGATCCGCGAACCCCGGGGCTTTGAAATCGAAATTTAAGCTAAAAACTTTTGTTCAACTGTACTAGAAATGCCTTCTAGCAAAACCTCTTCTCGCCTTGCAAAGCAAAATCTGATCGAGGACAAAATTTCAGGGGTCTTACCAAAATCTTTTCCCGGAACAAGAGCAACTTTTACTTTCTCTAAAATATCCATAACAAGCTTTTCACTATCCCTCTCTTGAGTCTTGATAAAGAAAAAAATCCCCGCCTGAGGCTTAATCAATGAAAAAATACCCCTTTCGATCAAAGGGGAAAGATGGAGAAAAGCCAAATCCCTATTTCGTCTTACCACTTGAGTCTGCTCTTCGATCAAATAGTGATTCTCCAAGGCAAAAAGAGCTGCTTGTTGACCGATAACACTGGGACAACAAAGGGTGCCATCCTGTATGGCTATCACGTTTGAAATAAGAGCTGCTTGAGCCACGACGTAACCGACCCTCCATCCACTCATCGCAAAATCTTTAGAAAACGAACCCACTCTTATCACAAATTGAGATTCATTGACATAAGGGGTAAATGAGGTAAAACACCCCTCATAAATATAATTGTCGTAAACCTCATCCGATATAAGATAGATCCCAAATCTTACGCACCACTCTTTTAGAGCTAAAACCTCCGCTTGACTTAAACAGACCCCTGTAGGATTTGAAGGGTTCGACAAAATAAGCATCTTCGTTTTCTCCCCTCTTGCCGCCATAATTTTCTCAAGGAATACTTCTCTTGCGTGGCTATACCCCTCCACAAAAACAGGGGTAGCTTCTGAAAAAAGGACGATATTGCGGTAGCTTGGATAAAAGGGCGTTGGAATAATCACCTCATCGCCTGCCTTTAAAAGGGTCAAACAAAGCGCAGTTATTCCTCCAATAGAGCCGTGAGAGATCATCACCTGCTCAGGTTTTATGAAACTATTGTGGGTGTGAGACAACTTTTCAGCAATTTTTGTCCGGAGCGGATAAATACCACCCACATACTGGTAATAGTCTAAACTATCCCCCTCTAACTTTTTCTGAATATGCTCCTTAATTAAAGGAGGGGTTCCGGAAATTTTAACAGTCCCTTGAGAGAAGGAAATATAATCGGGACTACTGCTCGAAATCGATTCAATCGTTTTGTACTTGGGTAAATCAAGTTTTAACATGAGGGCACCTCTATTTTTTTTAATTTTTTAAATGGAAAATCGAAAATGGAAAAAAATTATAGAGTAGCCCCAAGGGCTGCTGCGAATGAGAAAGAAACAAGCGTGTTTTTCTTGCTTAAATTGAAGTTTATAAGATTGTGCTTCATAAGCCCACTTTAACACATGTTGCTTTTTTAAACAACTGATGACTTTAAGAGAAACGCCCTTTTAATTCTTCTACAGTCTCTTTTAATGCTGTATAATGAGCGCAAAAGGTCCAAACATCTGGATCAACACTCCTTCTCATCGCTTGAGCCTCATTGGATTTACGCTGATCTAAAGGTATTTTCTGAAATTCTTGGTAGACAGCAAACTCTTGAGTTGGTGGTTTTAATAACTCAAGTTGCTGCTCCAATCTGACCACTTGAACTAAACTTAAACTCCCCTTTTTAGCAGCATCGTTATAGATTTCCATCATTTTACCCATGACCAACTTTGGGCTATCTTCAGAGGGGCGCGCGCCCCGATGACTTGCCGTCATAGAAACTTCTTCTTTATTAAGATTGTTATTAACTGAAGATAATTGACCCATAAAGTGTTTTTGATCGGCATCATCAAAATCAACTTTATTTATGTCCTCAATTTTTTGAATAAATACATTCACCCTTTTGAGTTCAATTGAGTCATGCTTTAATTTATCGACAAGTGACATCATATTAAGATAGAGACTTCGAGTTCCTTCGTTTGACCCAATTTCAACATCTTTTATTTGCTGAATAACAAGGTCTAGTAACTCTATTTGAGTTGGATTCAACCGACTTCTATCTATCTCCAACAGTTCCTTCAAAGCAGCTGTTGGAATAAAAACAGTACGCTCTAAATTTTGCCTCAAAACATCTGTGGAGTTCGCTATCTGTTGCAAACGTTGACTATTTACGCTTCCAACTGAAACCAGTGCATGATTCTCTAAAATATTTCTTCTTATATCTTTAAGTTCATTCAACTGCTCTCCCATTTTTTGCAAATAGAGATCTCGATTAGGAGACGCATCAATTTTTGTCGCAACAAAAGTTTTAAAATCATTAGTCCACCCGGTTACAGCCTCCTTAGCACTAGTCACTAATTTTTCGTCTCTTGAAGTAATCACTTGATCTTCCTTATTACCAGAAACTCCCCCAGCATCCATCCTTTCCCCCTTAAAGATTTCTCTTAAACTAACTCCTATTATAATTTATTTTTTAAATATTGTAAAATAATCAGTTTTTTGCTAAAATTAATTAAAACTAAACAAATGGAGAGTTTATCATGGATTGTTCCGCCACTAAACGCACAGCTTCCCCAGCAGAAACTTGGAATCAAAATAGCTCTCCAGCTAAGCACCATTCAACCGATTTGTGTCAAAAAGCATGGAAAAGAACAAAACAAGAGCCTCAAGAAGAGTTCCATGTACCGATTGAAATTCAACAAAGAACGTTTAAATTGCTCGATGCGTTCCAAAAAGATATAAACTCTATTTAGCCATCTCTTCGAACTAGTACAGTTGAACAAAAGTTTTTAGCTTAAATTTCGATTTCAAAGCCCCGGGGTTCGCGGATCGAAAATGGGGTTGTATTAACTCCATACTAGCCCCATTTTCGATACACGAACCCGAAGCTTTCAAATTAAAATTTTCAGTAAAAACATTTTTTCAACTGTACTAGTACCCCAGCTTAAAACTTTTGAGCGTAAATTTTAATTCTGGCAACTATTTCTTAGTCGTTTTTGTGTAAAAAATGACTCGGGCCACTTCATCGAGAATAATCGCCATCCTTTCCTGACTTGAAACCTCCACACCAATAGTATCGTATTGCCGTGTAGGATCCATTCCTTGCATAAGAAGTCCTTGCCTGACAATATAAGGAGCGTTTGATACGGCAAGATAGCGACTACCCTTAGGGGAAGTTTCTAACCAACTTCTTATCGTATCCTCAGTACTTGGACGAACACTTTTTCCCCCTTCCTGCTTCATAGCAGCACTCACAAAAACGACATTCAGTTTTCGCATCTCCTCTGGAAGGTCAGCCTGTTCAAACACAAACCTAATCATTTCAGCTTCTGTTTTTGGGAGCGTTTCAGGACGCATCCACCCTTCACGAATTTTTAAGGGGGAGTTTTTATCCGAAGTCAGGTTCTCCTCACTTTCAAGATGGGGATCCAAAGCTCTCTCCCCACCAAAAAAAATCAGATCTTGAAAACGAACCCCTTTGTTCCACTCACTCACTAAATCAAAGAGTCGAAGACGCACGCGCCCAAGAGTTGCACCGTGGATAATAGCTCCTTCATACGTGCCAAAATGGGGACGAACACCATTAATAAACCCCATATTTGTCAAAAGTGGGAGGATACGCTCTTTTAATCCTTCAAACTTCGCTGTTTGCTCTTCCCACCGCTCCCCTTTCCTCAATAAGTTTTTTTGAGCCCACTCATTGATTTTGTCGATACTTTTTGACTCTGATCCCTCATACCCTACGATCTCTAAAAGATCTACAAGGTTTTTAGTTAGTTCAAAATGGTCATCAAAACAAGGATTTTGGATCATCCATTCGATCACTTGTGGCGCATGTAGGGGAACTTGACTCATGAAAGGGACTTCTTTTTTTCTAGTCCATTTTCACAAAAGAGTCATATCTCGTCAATTCAAACATTTTTTTCCCGAGATAGGGAAACTTTTGAATAAGGGGAAAAGCACGAGATGAAAGATCGGGTTTTAAAAGCAATCGGTGCAAAAGTTTTGCCCAAAACAGTTGCCGAGAACATTTTTTTGCCCAGATTTTCTTAAAACCAACTGAGTCTCCTTTCACTGCGAAATGCCCCGCAAGGCACCCTCCAAAAAGGGCAAGCGACAAACCCTCTCCGGAAGCCGGAGGAATTGTGAATGCCGCGTCCCCAATAAAGTAGACTCTTTTCCAATCAGGGGTCTTTTTTATGCCAAACTCAGGGATTGGACCCTTCATCCAATCCTCAAAAAGTGGAGTTCCTTGTGAAAGAAGCTCTTGAAGAGAAGGTGTTTCCCTAATAATCGCCTCTATTGATTGCCCCTCTTTTCCTTCTGCAAGGCACGCCACATTAAACTTTCCCTCCTCAATCGGTGAAATCCCTAAATAGGCACCCGGAAGAGAAAACATCTGCATCTCTCCCTCTTTTAAGGGAAGAGACTTAAAGTGTGCTTTAAACCCGATATAGGGAAATTTAGGTTTAACGCTTCCAGGATAGCGCCCTGTTGCAATGATCACGTTAAGGGCTTCAACGTTCACTCCATTAGAGAGTTGAAGAAGGTGAGGCCCCTTCTCACTTGGCTGAAAATTAAGAACTTGAGTTTCGGTCAAAATGTTCAATTTTAGGTCTTTTGCAAACTTTAAAAGAGCTGGATCTAATCTGATATGAGACAAGCTTCCCCCGCTTTTTTGAAAGGGGTAGATCAGTTGATTTGTTTGAGCCCTCAACTTAAGCTCAAAAATTGGGACCGGTGAAACACCCCATCTCTTTAACAGATCTAAAGATTCAGGAGAGAGAAACTCTCCACAAATTTTGTGTTGAGGATAGGAGCCAGCTTCAATCAGTAAAGGTTTTTTTCCAAGCTCTAACAGGCGAATTGCTGCGGCAAGTCCTGCGACACCCCCTCCCACAATTGCAAATTCTGTTTTCAAGAGGAGCACCTCTTATCTATTGAGATGACCCACCTAAAAGGAAAGTGCCATTTTATAGAGCAACGCTCTAAAGGGATCCCAGCAGCCTTTAGGTATTGGAACAACTCTTCCTTTTTAAAGCTTCTCTTAATCGACAAAAGACCGTCGTGAAAAATCAAGCGATTCTGAAAAAGAGGGTAAGCTATGAGGCCAAAAGCCATGTAAGCTAAAGGATGGCGGTGCAAATCGTTGATGATGACCCCTTTTTTAGCGGTTTGGTAGGCTGTTTTAATAAACTCAACCATCTCCTCGTCGTTTAAATGGTGACAAACAAGAGTCGCTGTCACGACATCGAACGGCTCCTTTAAAAAAGAGCCCTCTTTAAAGGAAATGTTTTTGAGTACAAACGACTGCTTCTCAAGCCTCTTTTGAGCGTGAGTTATCGCATTTGCTGAAATATCTACCCCTACCACTTTCGCTTGCGGGAATTTTTTTGCAAGCTCAAAAGCAAAATACCCCCCACCGCAACCGACATCTAAAATTGTTTGGGGTTTAAAAGGGTGAAATGCCTTAAAAGTCGCTTCTTGAGCGCCCAAAAAGGTTCCCACTCGACCCAATTGATCAAGACACGCTTCATACTCCTTATCTGTATAGTGAGGAGGGCCTAAATCGAGTAGCTCTTTTTCAAAGGAACGCTTCACGAACACCTCTCTAGTAAGAGCCCTTCGATAGAGAGTCCTGGGCCAAATCCTAAGCCCAAAGTCCATCTCTTTTTATTCTCCTCTTCCAAAAGCTCCTTTAAAACAAATAAAAAAGTTGCAGAAGACATATTGCCAAACTTTGCAAGGGTATTCCAGGAAGCCTTCATCGTCTTCTCCTTGAGTTTTAAAGCCTTTTCGGTGGCTTGTAGAATCGATTTTCCTCCGGGATGAACGGCAAATTCACACTCCTCTATTGAGTGAGACTCCATTAGTTGCGAGGTAACAAACGGCTCTATTTGCCTTGCAAGAAGAACTGGAACTGTGTGGGAGAGCTGCATCACAAACCCCTCATCTGTTGCCTCCCAGCTCATTTTGTCTTCAGTACCCTCTAACCCAAACGATCCTTTTTTACAAATCCTCCAAAGGGGTTTCTTAGAATCTCTGACATCTGCCCCAACAACCACCGCTGCCGCACCATCTGAAAAAAGGGAGTTAGCTAACATATTATCTAGTGTTTGATCTGCCTGAATATGAAGAGAGCAAAGCTCAGTACAAACCACTAAAACTCTGTGATGGGGATTCTCTTTGACAAACGAATCAGCAAGAGAGAGCCCTTTAAAAGCCCCAAAGCACCCCATAAAATTAATTCCAAAACGGTTAACCGTCGGATTTAACTGCAACCTTTTCATTAAGTCAAATTCAATCCCGGGAGCCACCATCCCAGTACAAGAGACAAAAACCACGTGAGTGATCCTTTTTGGGTCCTCTCCCCACGACTCTAAAGCCTTTAAAGCTGCCTCATACGCAAGCTTTGGCGCTTCCCTTTTATAGATCTGGTTTCTTAAATTGGTTCCAGGCCTTTTCTTTGGATAATCGCTACTCAAAAAATTAAAAGAGGAGCGCTCTTTTGTAAAATCTGGAACCACCGAAAACCTGGTCTCAATGTTTGAATTTTCGTAGAGTTTTTTTAAAGAAGCGGCTTTGTCTCCCTCTAAAGAGAACATTTGGATAAACAGGTCAGCCACTTCCCGCTGGAAAAAACGGTAAGGGGGTAGAGCTGTTGATAGAGCTAAAATTGATGACAAAAGGGCCTCCCATTTGAAAAATCTCACCCTATCAAAAAAAAGATTTAGTAGGTATATTTAACTACAAATTCTTGAACTTGCAAACGCCAAGCCATTATTTTAATATTGCTTATTTATTTCTCTTTTCAGAAACTCAACACTTTTAAACTCTCTACCGGATGAATTATTAATAAATATTTTTATTAGAAATACGACTCGGATAAATATAAAACCACAATTTTAATCACTTAAAAACACCCTTAAGGAGGATAACGTGTTACCCATTATCAACGGATTATTAAACTTAAAAGATTGTTTATCATCTTCCCATCTTTATACACAAAGTCAATCGAAAAAGCATCTCCAGGGGTGGAAAGTGCTCTGTTTGCAAGCACGAGTAGGAGTTGTCGCTTTAGATGCAATAAGTCTTTTAGCTCATCTATCGGGAAACGATACTATTTACTACACGGCAAGAGCCGGGCAAGTCGTCTTTGCCGCAATCGCAATAGGCCCAGAATATATCCTGCGAACTGATAAGGAACAAATCACTCATGCAGACCTCATGAAAAGCTTCCCAATCCCAATCAGCATGATTTTAGCTCATATTGGAGAAGCGGTTGGCGAGACTTCGGGACTAACCCTCAATAGCACTCGTGCAAGAGTTGTGGCAGAAGTCATAACACTTTCCTTGTCCCATCCTAATCGTATTTCTTTGCTTGAGAATGCGCGATTACACTAGAGACAGGCCCTAGTACCCCAACTTAAAAGTTTTGACGGAAAATTTTAAGTTGGGGTACTAATACAGTTGAACAAAAGTTTTTAGCTTAAATTTCGATTTCAAAGCCCCGGGGGTCGCGGATCGAAAATGGGGTTGTATTAACTCCGTACTAGCCCCATTTTCGATACACGAACCGCGGGAGCTTTCAAATTAAAATTTTCAGTAAAAACTTTTGTTCAACTGTACTAGGTCTATTTTTATTTGAATATAGCCAACGAATCCCATTGAGTATCATAAAAACCTGGTCAGGATTGGCCTCTGGATGGGGACTAAACCCCATAACCCACCCTTTGCCATCTCTTCCGTAAAATATTGCAGGGCTTCCGCGCATTACACCAGGCACGCCTCCTTTTGCGACAACTTCTCCCAAGTAGTGTGCCAAAGGGGTAAAATCAGCACCTGCAGTAACAGTGGAAGCATCGATTACAGGTCCGTTGTGGTAGAGAATGTTAAAGACTTTTTCTGTTGTGCCAAAAATCTCCTCTCCCTTTGGTGTTAAGCTTACAGGAAGCACAGCTTTTCCACGGGACCAATGTTTTTTGTCCTTTGTATTTAGAGGTAAAAGGCCGATATCGGTGGGCTTAGCTTCCGTCAAAAGATAGCAGCCGGCGCAAATACCAATATACAATCCCCCATTTTTTACAAATTGACGCACCTCCTCGCGCCCCTTTTCGCTCATGGCAATCGACTCAACCTTTGCAGAGCCCCCAGGAACTAAAAGCAAATCAAACTCTTTTAGGGAGCCTTCTCGCAACTCTTCGGCAGTAAGAGTGGTCAAACTCATATCGGAAGTGTTTTCTAAAGCAGTTACTAACCCCGATCGAGGGTGAGCCCCCTTATCTAAAAATAGAGCCACCTTAATTTTATTTCCCTCAAGTGAGGACAAGATCAAGAATAAAACAGAAACATCTTAAAAGAAAAAACATAACACACCTCAACCGTTTAATAACGACTTTTAAAAATTATGACAACAAAAGAGGAAAATACCCTACTAAAAAGTTTTGTGGCATTCCCAATTTTTGCAACTCTTGGTAAAATGTTAGGGTATGTTTTCCCTATTTAAGCCCGATTTTGCTTCTTATCCTTCTATTCCCCTTGTGGCCTCTTACGTCGAAGGAGGGTTCCCCTCTCCAGCAGAAGACTCGATCGAAAAAGAGCTCAACTTAAACGAGCTTTTGATTGAGCATCCAGCAGCCACTTTCTTTATTCGCGTCCAAGGGGACTCGATGCAAGAAGCCAAGATCGATTCAGGAGACATTTTAATCGTTGACCGATCGACTCCTCCAAGTTCTGGAAGGATTGTGGTAGCTGTGCTCAACGGGGAGTTTACCGTAAAACGGCTCCTTGTGAAAGAGGGGCGTATTTTTCTAAAAGCTGAAAATTCTAAGTTTCCCTTAATTGCAATCAACGAGGAAACCGATTTCCGAATTTGGGGAGTGGTGACGTACATCATCCACAAGGCCAAGTAGTGATTGGACTTGTCGACTGCAATAACTTCTACGTCTCTTGCGAAAGGGTCTTCAACCCAAAACTCGAAGGAGTCCCCGTTGTAGTTCTCTCAAACAACGATGGGTGCTTTGTGGCCAGATCAAACGAGGCAAAAGCGCTTGGCATTCCAATGGGAGCTCCTTACTTCCAGTATAGAGAGCTTATCGAACGGCACCAAGTGGTCACCCTCTCATCGAATTACACCCTTTATGGCGATATGTCCCGAAGAGTGATGCAGACCCTTCGGCAATTTGGCTTACCACTCGATATCTACTCGATCGATGAGGCGTTTTTAGATATGGAAGTGGCAGATCCTGTAGCTGTTGCAAAAGAAATTAGGGAAACAGTCAAAAAATGGACCGGAATTGCCGTTTCAATTGGAATCGCTTCGACTAAAACCCTCGCCAAGCTTGCAAACCAAATCGCTAAAAAGGGAACTGGAGTGTGCCTAATAGATCACCCCGACCCGATTTTAAAACAAACTCTGGTGGAAGAGATCTGGGGGATCGGTTCAAGGCTAAAAGTGCGCTTAAATCAAAGACAGATCTACACAGCTTACGACTTAAAAAAAAGCGACGATACGTTCATTAAAAAGTTGATGGGTGTAGTAGGAATTAGAACAGCTTATGAACTAAGAGGCATTTCTTGTTTGCCTCTTGAAGAGGCGCCTCAAGGAAAAAAATCGCTTACCACAGCCAAAGGGTTTGGTCGCCCTATTTCAAACAGGGATGAGCTCAATCAGGCAGTAGCCTCCTACACAGCTCGCCTCGCTGAAAAACTAAGACAGCAAAAAAAAGTAGCTTCCCACTTAACTGTTTTTGCCTTCCCGATGCTAGGTTACGAGGCCGCCAGCACACCTCTTATACCAGCAACCGCCTACACACCAGAGCTTATTGAAAAGGCTCAATCTCTTTTCCAAACCCTTTACAAAGAAGGGGTTTCCTACCGGAAAGTGGGAATTTTGCTAGAGGGACTCATACCAAGAGAAACGGTACAACCCGATCTTTTCGCTATTAGGCCGTATGAAAAGGAAAAAAAGTTGATGGAGGTTGTCGACAAATTAAACCAAAGAAAAAAAACAATTCTTTTTGGCGCGGAAGGGTTAAAAGAGACGTGGAAAATGAAACAAGATAAGCGAACGGCGCGCTACACCACCTGTTTTGACGAGCTCCTCACGATTAACATCTAAGAACCACAAGAGCCAAAAGTTCCTTGCTTTTGAATAGTCCCCGTATTGTTTTCTTCTGTCGACTCTTCAGTCAAATTAAACACGCCATTTTGAGAGTTAACAAAAAGGTAAGGGACTGGCACATTTGTAAAAGCCTCATTATGAACAAAATTTAAGCAAGTTTTACAATTCGCCTGAAACGGCAACATAAACAGCATACCCGTTTTGTAAAGACGATCCAGATAAAAACTGATTGGAGGTGATGTTTAAATAAGCATCTTGGCTAGAAGAGTCATAATGAACAATAGCTCCAGTAGACCCCTGACCTGTTAGAGTGATTTGATTAAATTTATTAGAAAAAATTGAACAATTATTTAAGTTTCCCTTATCAAAAATGACGTTCGTTATACCTATTGCCCCATCAATATTATTGAACACATTATTAGAAACTGTATAATTCCCTAAAGAACCACTTTGAATAATATTCCAAATGCCTATCGTTTCACTACTAACAAGGTTATTGAACCGGCAATGAGAAAGAGTGAAATTGCCAATATTTCCTCCACCGATCAAGTTCACAAGACCTGTTGAACCACCACCTGTGGGAGCTTCTAAGAGGTTGTTCCACTCGGTATTGTTAACATTAAAACTGTTAATGACTCCTCCAAATAACAAATTTTGAATACCATAAGCATTGACCAAATCGTTAAATTGAGTGCATGAAATATTAAATGAGTTAAGGTTTCCCCCTACAATAATTGTCTGAATACCTGAAGAAGACCCTGAAAATTTATTAAACTGACATTTGGAAATATTTAATTTATTTATTAAACCGGATTCTAGTCCGATAAAAATACCATTCCCAGAATTATTAAAATTTGAAAAACGGGAATTCTCCACTAGGAGCCTTCCAGAGGGGTTAAAAAGGTAAATTCCACTGGAATTTCCGCTACTTTGGTTAATAAATTGGTTGTGGGTGGCTGTTAGATCGGTAATACCAGACCCAAAAAGTCCTGTTCCATTTTGAGGGGAAATTAAAAATGTAAAACCTGACACCCTATTGCCGTTTGCCAAATTCACACAATTAAGACGATTCAAATTTGTGATGGAAGGGGCAGTTGAAGCTTGAGGAGGAATCACAAGAGGGCCATATAAGGTGTCGACCGTTTGGGGAATAGAAGCTCCAAGAAAGAGCTGCTTGTTTTTTAATCGAATCCCCTGATCCATACCCCGAACACTTCCATCGCCAGGGAAAACATAGATCACATCATCAGGTTTTGAATGCCGTTCTGCCTCCGTTAAAGTTGGGAAAGGACTCTCAAAAGTTCCAGCAGATGAGCTTCTGTTATCGACAAAAAAGAAAGTCCAGGGTCTACCAGTCGCAGGATTAATGGCTTCTTTTTTCTCCTTTTGCTTTGCAACGGGGATAATCTCAAACCTCTCAATCCTCATCAATTCCAACTTTTGGCAAAGAGTCACAGGGCGGCAACACCCCAAAGGAATGCTAAGAGTGATTTGGGCTTGCCCTACCCATTTAAAGAAGTGATCGTAGGAGGTCCTGACTTCTAGATTGAGGTAGTTAAGGTAGAGGTCAGAAGAGGCTCTCAACTGTCCACCCCAAGTGTGGCGTTGATTTCCACGAAGGTAGTAAGGACCAGCTGCGACGTAAAAAGGATTTTTGCGAAATCCCACTTCAGCATTCATTCCTTTCATAGCAAATTGCTTACAAGCAGATGCTAATAAATAGTGCCCCTGAAAACCTGCGAAGGTATTTGTCATTTGGATCACCTCTTGAGTCCCAAAAGGAATATAGCCATTGATTCTAAAATCCCAAACAGAACCCAAAGTTTCAAAGCCAAAACCTCCCTGCTGGTAGTGTAACTCTTCAGTGTTCCGATAGTCGTAGTAACCGTTGATACCAAAGATGCGGCCCTTGTTGAGATAGCGCCATCCAAGCCCGATGTTTGCAGCTAACTTCCCATCATCAAATACGTGCCCACGAAGATCGAGAAAGGGAAATCCGTTTTTATTCGAATTGTAGGGAACTTTTAAGAAGGCGCTAAGAGTGGTATACCCTTTATCATAGCCGATCCCTTTCAAAGAGTCGTAACGCGCTTCAATTTGAAGAGGAGTATCGATAATGTTGGCCTTTATAGATTGCAGAGAAAAAAGGCACAAGATTGGGATTAAGAGCTTCCACATTTTCAAATCATCCTTTTAAAATAAGTAAGATCTTTATACTTACAAACCCCATTTTTTTTCCAGGATTTTTTTCAATTGGAATTCGATTTAAAAAAAAGAGGGTTTGAACTTAAGATGGTATTATTTGGAGAGGCCTATGAGTTATACAACAAACGAACTTGGACAACCGATCGGATTTGCAATAGAGAACTTTAATCAACCGACTTGCCCAAATTTTAAAGCTCTTTCGGGACATTTTGTCAACGTGGAGCCAATTTCTTTGACCCATGCTCCCTCTCTTTATAAAGCGTTTTCAATGGATTTAAAGGGGGGAAACTGGACCTATATGGCTTATGGGCCCTTTAAAAACGAAGCCGAATTCACTGCATGGATGAAATCAACCTGCTTTGGGGAAGATCCTAAATTTTATACACTCCTACTAGAAGGGGTTCCAGCAGGTGTTGCAAGCTATTTACGAATTGAACCAAAAATTGGGTGTATAGAAATTGGGCATATTCACCTATCGCCCCTTCTACAACGAACGCGTGCGGGAACTGAAGCGCTTCTTTTAATGATTAAGTGGGCCTTTGATGCTGGATATCGGCGCGTTGAATGGAAATGTGACGCCCTTAACGCCCCTTCTCGTCATGCGGCTAAAAGATTAGGATTCACCTTTGAGGGCATTTTTAGACAAGCTACAATCTATAAATCGCGAAACCGAGACACCTCCTGGTATGCTATTACAAGTGAGGAGTGGGGAAAGCTTGCAAAAGCGTATGAAGTGTGGCTTAACAAAGACAATTTCGACAAAGAGGGAAAAGAGATAAAAAAACTCTCCGAACTGACAGCTCAAATTTTTATTTAAAAGAACTTTCGAAAAATTCTTAGCTAAATGATATTTCTTGTTGAGGAATATTCCTTTATGGTAGTATACCCTATTTAAACGGTAGGTACCTTTTTTCATGAAGCTTATTCAAATTTACGAATGCCTTTGCGATGAGACACGGCTGCGTATTTTAAACCTCTTATCAGTCACCCCTCTTTGCGTCTCCCATCTACAAAAAATTTTACAAATAACTCAGGTCAACGTATCGAAACACCTTCTCTACATGAAAGAAAGAGATATGGTTAAAGCCACCCGCTATGAAAATAGGATGCTCTATTCATTAAACAAAGAAACTTGCTGTGAACTTGAAAACAACATGAGATGTCTACAAGATTGCAGTAAAGAGTACCCTATTTTTAAAAAAGATTTGAAAGAATTGGAAGCTATTCTGAACGAAGTGTCAAAAGTAAAAGAAAAAATTAAACTAAGGAATGATTAATGCGTAAATTATATAGTCTCATTTTTTTTACATTGATGAGTTTACCCCTTTTTGCTGAAAGCTCTAAGGGAATAGAAAATGCGGCAAATGAAAATAAGTATCTCTATATTTTCTTTTACAAAGATCAAAATGAGAAAACGAATCATCTCCAGACGATTTTTGATAAAGCTGCAGAGCAATTGGGAGAACAAGCAAAATTCCTCAAAGTTCAAGCAAGTGACCCTTCAGAAAAACCGCTCATCGATCGCTTTAATTTAAAACGGGCTCCCATGCCTTTTGTCATCGTATTAGCTCCGAATGGTGCCGTTATGGGAGGCTTCCCCTCTTTTACTCAGCAACAGCTTATCGATTCTCTCTCTTCTTCAGGCGCTGCAAGTTGTCTTAAAGCCCTCCAAGAGAAAAAACTTGCTTTGATCTGCCTTCAAAACAGCCAAACTAAAGAGAATGAGGCAGCATTAAAAGCAGTTAATGAGTTTAAAGCTGATACCCGTTTTAAAAATGGAACAGAGATTATTATGATTGACCCATCAGATGTCAAAGAGCAAAAATTCTTAAATCAACTAAACCTCAATACTCAATCTTCCCAAGCGATCACAACCCTTATCTCTCCCCCATCACAGATTATAGGAACATACCACGGAGCTGTAACAAAAGCTCAATTAGTTTCTGATGTAGAAAAAGCCACCTCTCAACCATGCTGCCCTGGGGGGTGCTGTCCTGGCGGTAAATGTGGTAATAAATAAGGAGATCAAATGAATTGGAATACTTTAGTTTTTTCCGAATTATTAGCGCGAAAAAATAAACTCATCACAAGTGGACTGGCTATTATTTTAGGGATAGCTGTCATTGTGACCATCAATACGATCACAACGTATTCTGAAAAGGCTATCTCTAAAGAGTTAGATGCATTAGGAGCTAATATCCTCATTTTGCCTCATGGAGCAACTCTTGTGGACTACTATAGCGCAGACCTTCAAACGGGTGAAATTCCTGAAGAGTACGTGACTCTGCTCACCACATCAAACCTCGAAGGGTTGGACAATTTGTCTCCAAAACTCTCTTTACCTGTTACCATCGGAAACAACCAAGCGATCTTAACAGGAATCCTTCCTAAAAATGAGTTTCAAAGCAAAGCAAGTTGGCAAGGCGCAGGGATTTTTTCAAGACCCAAAAGCTGTGGTAACGTGGAGGATATTTTTGGTCTAACCCAAAAAGAGCCAAAAGAGACTCTCACAAGGAAGCGAGTCATTGAAACGCTAGAGTCAAATGAAGTTTTAGTGGGCTCAGATGTTGCAAAAAAATTAAACTTAGCTGAATCTCAAGAAATCACCATGCTTGGTGCTTCCTTTAATATCTCTGCGATTCTTCCGCAAACTGGAACGGTGGATGACTCTCGTATTTTTGCCCACCTACACACAGTGCAAGATTTAACGGGCAAAGGCGCTGTTGTGAATGCCATAGAAGTCGTAGGTTGTTGCGAGCAAATCTCTAAAGGACTGGTCGGAAAAATCAACTATCTGATTCCCGATGCCCAAATCATCACGATTTCTCAGGTTGTCGACACACAAGTCAAAACCAATCAACTCATGAGAAACCTCTCAACCCTGTTTTTATTAGTTATTGTGGCCATTGGAGGAGCAGGAATTGCCAATGATATGTACAACAACGTCTATGAGAGGAGAAAAGAGATCGGCACTCTTGTGGCTCTTGGAGCTAACTCCTCGGTGGTACTTAAGATTTTTCTTAAAAAAGCTCTCCTTTTAAGTCTTTTAGGAGGAATTGGAGGGTATCTTATAGGAACGATTGCAGCAGTTATCTTAGGACCCTTAATTGCAGGAGTCCCCGTGCTGCCAATTCCTTATTTATTTTTTGTAGCTCTCGGGTTATCTGTTGGGATCACCCTTGTCGCAAGCTATTTTCCAGCAAGATATGCAACAAATCTTGATCCTTGCACAGTACTCCAGGAGGTTTAACTTATGATAAAAATCAAAAATGTCAGTAAAATTTACAAAAAACGAGACCAAGAGATCAAGGCGATTGACAACGTCTCTTTAGAGGTTGCCCAAGGGGATTTTGTATCGATCATTGGACAAAGCGGCAGCGGCAAAAGTTCTTTGCTTTTAATGCTTGGAGGGATGCTCTCCCCAACATCTGGCAAAGTGTTTATCGACAACCAATCTCTTTATGATTTAAGTCCCAATGAGATAGCAGCTCTCAGACTAAAGAAAATGGGGTTTGTTTTTCAAACGTTTAACCTAATTCCCTATCTTTCAGCCCTCCAAAACGTCCAACTTCCTCTCCACTTAAGCGGCTTATCTCAAAAAGAGCAGCTTAAAAGAGCTTGCTTCCTCTTGGAAAAAGTTGGTTTAAGCGATCGTTTGGATCACAAACCCTATGAATTAAGCGTCGGGCAACAGCAACGAATTGCACTAGCCAGAATGCTTGCCAACGACCCGTCAATTATTTTGGCAGATGAGCCCACCGGAAACCTAGACCCTGAAATGAGTCAAACGGTTATCGAATTTTTAAAGAATCTGAATAATGAAGGACGCACCATTATCATGGTCACCCACGATATGAAAGTGGCAGCTCAGGCTAAAAGAAGTATTACGATAAGTAAAGGGGAAACGATCGCATGCAGCGCCTCTCCTTTTTAGACAAAAACTTAACTCTCTTTATTTTTCTTGCGATGCTGATAGGTGTTGGAATCGGTTTTTTCTATCCCGATACCCCACACCTTGTTGGTCTGTTTCAATGGGGAACAACAAATATCCCCATTGCGATTGGCCTTATTTTGATGATGTATCCCCCTCTTGCTAAAGTCAAATACGAGCGGATTGGAGCGGTTTTTCAAAACCTTAAAATCGTATTTCTTTCCCTGATTCAAAACTGGCTTATCGGGCCCATTTTAATGTTTGCTTTGGCCCTCATTTTTCTTCCCCGTTATCCAGAATATATGACAGGTCTTATCTTGATTGGACTGTCAAGATGCATAGCTATGGTGATTGTTTGGAACGATTTAGCAAAGGCAGACCGAGAATTATGCACAGGACTTATCGCTTTTAATTCGATTTTTCAGATTCTTTTCTTTCCTTTGTACGCCTACATCTTCATCACTGTTTTACCCCCCTTTTTTAAGTTTCAAGGCAGTATCGTCGACATTTCCATGGGAGAAATCGGCAAAAGCGTCTTTATTTATTTGGGGATTCCCTTTTTAGCAGGGATCATGACACGTATTATTGGCATCAAAACCAAAGGTATTCATTGGTATGAAACAACTTTTATTCCCTTAATTTCCCCTATCACACTTGCTTCCCTTTTATTTACCATCTTGGTGATGTTTTCTCTTAAAGCAGACACGATCGTAGAACTGCCCTTCGACACTCTTCTTATTGCCCTCCCCCTATCGATCTACTTTCTGATCATGTTCCTATTTTCTTTTTACTTTTCGTATAAAGCAGGAGCAAACTACGAACAATCTGCGACTTTAAGTTTTACAGCCGCCTCAAATAATTTTGAACTTGCCATCGCTGTTGCGATCTCTATTTTTGGGATTAACTCACCAGAAGCCTTTACAGCCGTGATAGGACCTCTTGTCGAAGTCCCTGTTTTGATAAGCTTAGTTCAAGTATCGTTATGGATTAAGAAACAATTTTACTTTGGGAACAATTGATTAAGCTTCTCTTGCCATCCTCTTATTTCGGGAATAGTAAGATAATTTTTTAACTCACAATCTAATAGAAATTTTTTAACTTCGTCTAAAGCATCTTGTTTTTTCTCTTCATTCATGCAACTTAAATATTTTCCATTGTCTCCCCAAGCCTCGAAAACAGATCTGATGATGCCATTAATTTCTTTTCTTACTTTTGTTTTAATCGCTTCGTCATTTGTTCCAATAAGTTCCTCAAAACTGTTTATATTTTCCCAAATCAACCGCTCCTCGTATGGTCCAACAGGTTTATTGTGCAAACTAAAAAATACTTTATTTAATATGTTATATGATTGAACATCTTTCCAATGATAATCTTTCATCTCATTCATTAAAGAAGAGAAAAAACGAATCCATGATAAACAATTTTGTTTGTTTTGAAACGGTTTGGAGAGAGAGACCACAAGCAACTCACTCATCAAACAAAGCCAATCTAAACTCTCTTCTTCTTGTGCCCTTTTTAAAGCATATGAAATTAAACTTGCAGTAGCTGATCGAAATAATTCTGGATCTTCATTCCTATAACCAACCCCTTCCCCAAGAATTTTTACTGGATTTGGTTCTCCACAAATCATCATTTCGGATACAAAATTTTCTGTTTCAGCATCTATTGCTAAAAGAATCAATTGGTATTGCTGCAAATACGTTAAAGATTGGCAATTCGCCCATTCGAGTATCTCAAGAACGATTTGTTTTTTCTCTTTAAATTTCCGACAATTGATTTGCAAATAAGCCATTTCTAAAAGAATAGAAATCAATTTTTCTACAGATTCGGCAATAAAAAATTCTAATAAATGAAGCTTTGAGGCTCCAAAATCGACAAGATTAATAACTTCGGCAAAATCTTTTGCAAGAATGGAGCGAGTCCCCTGGATTGTCACAACTTTCTTAAGAAGTATTTTATGGATCCAATTCATTAAAAGATTAAAACTGTCATTCAAATCATCATCTTCTACTTCATTCTCCAAATTAACTGAAAAAGTGATTGCACACTTCCAAATCAGTTTCTGAAGATTAAAATCATTAGTATTCTCAATAATTTCTGACGCTTTTATAAAAAATTCCTTAAAAAGAGGGGTAAAAAAAGCTTTTTGATCCTCTTTTATCTTCTTATGCCCCTCTTGAACCAACAAATGGATCTTAAACAGAGAGGGAGCAAGAATAGCTATCGATTCGTATAAGAACCCTTCAGCGTCTAGTTGATCGAAAAAATCTTCTTCAAAAGTTAAACTAATCATATTTCGAAACGCTTTTAAAAAATCTTGGACTTCAAGAGTTTCAAAATGAGAAGGGTTTTTTAAATTACTAATTGTTTCAATAAAAACGATTTTTAATTCGTCATGGATTCCAGTCTTATTAAATTCTTCAATAAAAATTGGATCTGTTACAAAATCGCAAATCATACGATAAATCACAAATTCAAACGACTGGTATTTTTTAGCCTCATCACACAACCATTTAGTGCATAAATCGATCGGGCGAAGAGAAGCTACTCTTCCATTTTTATCTAATTTGTATGTGACTTTTTGCTGAAAAACACTCAAAAGGGTAAAAGAGACATTTTTAAATCTCTCACATTTTTCCTCTAAAGGAATACTATTATCATTTATTAAGTCTGATAACACCTTTGAAAACATCTCCAAAGAGTATTCAACACCTTTCTTCTCATTATGGGGACTAATCAATTTCCAAAAGGTGGCAGAAAGAGGAATAAAACACGATTGAAGCTTGAATCCTCTTAACATCATCTCCTCAAAAAAGGTCACCCACTTTTTTTCAAAACTATTATGATATAAGTTCTGAAACCCTAAGATATTTTCCCTTTCGAGCAGCATGAGATAATCTTTATCCGAGCTTTTGGGTATAAGCTTAATAATTAAATCAAAACAGGTCTCTAATTGTTTTAAACCTACTCTTTTTTGAGCGTACTCATTTGTCGCTTTAAAAAGGGCCTTAAAAGAGACTCTTAAGGCCAGACCTTCAAACTCTTTTCCCTTTTTGATTAACGCTTCAGCTAACTTTAAATCGTCAAAAAACTTTTCCTCTTTTCGAGAAAACTCGATTAAAAACTCAATAAAAGAGAGAACATAAGGAACCGTATCTTTTTTAAAACCAGAGCCCTCTAAATGGAAAAGCAACCAAGAGTTGATTTCTTTAAGATCTTCGTGTTTTGCTTGGACAAATGTTGTTAAAAGTTCAAAACCTAAATTTGGTTTGGGCGATTTTAAAGATTCACTTGAGAGATACAAAATAGACTCAAGAGGGAGGTTGTGACCCTTTTTTAAATAAGTTTGATTAGCTTCGATTAAAGCATAAAAATGTTCAACTGTTTTTTTCGGTGCATGGTTAATTTCTTTATAAAAAGATAATAAATCAGCTTTATTTTTTAAAGAACCTAAAACATTCAAAACATGCGATTCAAAAAACAAGTCTAATGAATCAGCTAATTTAATAGCATCAACCCACAATTTGGGGTAAATTTTGTCATTTACAAGTGTTGAATAACTCTTAAGCCAAATAAGCCACGCTTTTTTCTTAAGTGGTTCGGGTGATTTATTCAAAAGTTTTTCTAAAATAGCACGCCATAGGTTGGAGTCGTTAATCAATTGAGCATCGATATCGTCTAAAATTTCTTCGATAAGAGCTGGGCTTGTGACCCCCTTTCCGCTCACTTTTTCTAGTGCAGCTTTTCCCCTTTCATTTTTTAATGAAGAACATTTTGCATTGTAGATTTTGTGAAGTGAAGATAATTTTTCTTTATCGAAGGATGATTTTAAAACTATAGAATAGACTTGGTTATAAATACCTTCGTCCTTAATAAGCTCTTTAAAAAAATCACTTTTATAAAATAGAATAGCCTCATTTTGAAGCTCGGGATCTTTCAAAAGAGAAATGCTTAAAAGCCTTTCATTATGAGGTAATTTTTTATTTAAAAGCGCTTGCCAAACTCTCTTTTTAAAAGGCGCCGGTTTTTCTTTAACACATTTTTGAAGAAAAATAAGTTTTTCAGAGCCGTTTAACCACTCAAACATTTTTTCTATCTCTTGTGTTTCTAAATTGCCATCGGTTAAGGATTCAATCAAACACAAAAGACCCCCATTCTTTAAAAAAAACTCTTCCCTAGAAATCAGTTCTAAGCATCCAAATAAAAAGGGGCTTTTAAGAGAGGGACATAAGGTGTTCATGACTGTTTTTAAAAACAAAGTGGCTTCTTCGATGCTCGTTTCTTGAACAAGGAAAGCAAAAAAACTTTTAACAAGCCCTAACTGTTTTAATTTTAGAGAGATAAGAGTCTGAGAGAAAAGAGCCTCCCAAACAAAATGAACTTTAACAGAGCACCCCTTGTTGCCAGAAACAAGAGCTTGGAGAGCAAGATATGAGATTTGAGCTTTTTCAACCGTTTTAAACTCTTCCCTTAAACGAATCATAGAGGGAAGAGAAATTTTAAGATCGCCCGTGACATGCAGTATAAAATCGACCCACTCCTCTTCCGGAGTAAAAAACTGAGTTAAGTTTTGAGAAAACGGAGAAGATTTGTGACTTAAATAAGCCTCTTTTTTTTGTTGTATCTCTTCCCAAACCTCACCAATTCTTTTCTTTAGGTTTTGAGTGTCGGGGATTTTCTGCTCTGAAGCAAAACATTCCCTTGAAGAGAGAGAATCATTGGTAATGAACATAAGCTATTATTAGTTTTTAAAAAGAGTACATTGTACATAAAGCATAATAAAATCACAATAGAAACAAAAAAGCTACAAAACCGCTTTAACAACAAACTTTCCACTCTTTTACCTTTTCATAAAACAAAAAAACACTTAAATAGAAGTTATGAATACTTTTAATTTTCAATCATTTGAAAACCTTATTGGTCCTGATTGCAAAGAAGTCATGCTTTGTGGAGAGAGCGATTCTAAACATTTAAACCTTAAATCGATCATTGAAAGCAAAAAAGAGGGTGTTGATTCCACTTATAAAGTTTTCGATTCGGCATTAAATTTTCAAGAATCGAATGTCTCTAAAGACCCTTTGGCCAGAAGATTTTCTAACGTTTCAAAAAGAGAAATTGAGCGTGTATTGGATGAGAAAGAGATTGGGGAAGAGAAGGATGAGAATCAAGCCAATAAGAATGCTCTTGCGGATATGATTTATGAAAATTACCGCAGATATCGGGAATCAGAAAAAAATAAAACAAAGCCTATTTATGTGCCCATTATTTTTTGCGTAAAAGTTGGACCCCAAGATGTTTCTAAGAAAGATGACCCAAATACAAATAGCGAGAATAAAGAGATAAAGCGCTGTTATAAACTTATTCATGATTTTATCAATAGCGATGATCCTAACTTGCAAAAATTAGGAGAATTGGCAAAAGAGACCATTAAATTTGTTAATGTAAACGAAAAAAAAGATTCTATAACTTTAGAACCCATCGAAGCGGTATGGGATCATCCAGAATGGGAAAAAGAGAGTGCCCCTGCTGATTTTACAGAATTTAGAGTGGCTCTTAAAAGTAAGTTAGACCTGTTAGACCTGCAAGAGTTCAACGATTCTGTGAAGCTTCTTTTTGGCAAAACCCCTTCTTTAGAAAATGGCCAAACCCTAGATGAGAAACTCACAAAAATGGCTTTATACGTCGCGAAACAATGGAAGGAGGCTCACCCTAAAGAAAATGTTATAGATTTAAACTATCAGAAAGAGATCCTTGTCGAATATCTTAAAATCATGCTAAAGAACGGCTCCGAGTATGTTTACGGTGGAACTCTTCAGTATTGTATGCAGAATCTTCTTCATCTGACTGAAGCCTATTCAAAAAAAACGATATTAGACTTTTGCCACTCCTATCCTGATCACTTTTCCTCTAATATGGGACTTGGATTTGACTTATTATTATTCAGGCAAGATCCTATCAATGTTTCGTGCTTAAAAACACTTTTGGAAAAACATTTTCCAATAAATGTTATCGATGATTGGATTTATTGTTCTCAAGGAGCAATTAATCCACCAGGCAGTAATTATATGAATAAGCTCTTTAGTTTAATCGATAAGGGCGTTCCAAATGAGTGGGTCGATCATACGTTTAACTTACTTTCCTTCCTTGAAGGGATCCGCATTTCAAAAAAAACCTTAGCAAAACTCATGACCGACCCTAATGAATTGGATATCCCTTTTATTCAACTTTACTTCACCGAGCTTACAGAAGAGATTTACAACTCTGATGACTGCGAAAAGAACTTTCCATTAAAAGAGTGTGAACCTTTTGCAAATCAACATGTGGTCAGAAAAGAAAATTTTGCCAAAGATGCCGGTTATGGAGACCAAACAAAGTATGGAGCGTATGTTCATCAAACCATTTTAAATGGAGCCAAATTCCTTAAAGAAAAAGATTGGGGATTTGATCAACTTCTCGCTTTTTTGATGATAAGACGCCAACAGATAGGTAAAGGAAAACCCTACGGTATCCCACAATCTATAGGGAAAAATTTATACACTCATTGTAGAACGATTTATAAAAATTTAGGAGAAAACCTTTCCTCTCTTCTTAAGAGTAAAAGTTCTTTTGTTGAAGAGAAAAAAAACGAACATGAGACCGATTATCAGCTTAAAGCCCCTTTAAGAGGTGAGATGATCTCTCACTCTCTAATAAATATCGACAATGAAGGCCGCGTCATTATTTTTCATACAAAAGAGAAGGACGTTATACAAAAAATCTTAAAAGGAGTGGCTAAGCTTTTTGATGAAGCAAGAGCTGAAAGAGACGATAATAAATTTATTGAAAAGATTGCTCTCACCTACTGGTGGATCTGCCAGGCTAAACCGTGGAATCTTGGGGATCCTAGCATCGCTGAAATGCTTATTAAAACTCTATGTCTTGAAAGGGGGCAACCATTACCTGCCTGGAAAAAAGGGGTTGTTCCTTGGGAAAAGGTCATGGAATGTTTTGACCCAGATGATTTTGTAGCTCAATTCCCAACCTTTTTTGAGGAAGAGTACAAGGCTGGGGCATAATTATTCTTAAAGCCTCTCAAGCCTGTTATCATTAGAAAGGACATACATTTACCGATTCAATGGAATAGTGGAGACCAACCTCCTAAACATTTCCACACACTCTATGATAGTCGGCCCTTAAAAAAGTCCTCTCCAATAAAAAGTGTCCCTTTTGACAAAAAATGCGTTTTACTCCTCACCAAACCCCTCAAGGGGGGGAAGCGTCGTTCACCGCATTTTTTGTTGCAAAAGAATTACTTTTTCTTTGGAGAGGACTTTTTCAGGGCCGACTAAGCTAAGGGCATTTCCTTTAGAGACCAGATCAATCCTTTTTTATTAAACTGAAATTCACTGATGATACAAGCCCTGTTGACTTAATCTTTCTCTAAATGTAACCTGTGTTACATATGTAACCTAAGCTACATTAAACCGGAGTTATACATGCAAGCCATCATCCCCCTTCAAGTACTCGAATCCCCTACAGGGACTCTCCCCTATTTTCAAGAGGGGGAGCTTGAGCAATTAACACTCGTGATGAAAAAAGTGGCACACCTTTCAAAAGAAAAGCTTTCCCTCTCCCATATCGCCCTTCCAGTTGCCAAACAATGGATCAAAGAGATTAAACACCAATCGTATCTAAAAACTGTCCTAAAAATTGGGGCATTACCGCTCTTTGCCACTTTAGTGGGGCTTGGGGGCATCACTTCTTATTCCAGTATTAGCTTATTGGTGAACAGTGATTTTTCTTCTACCTATTCATCAAATATTGCCGATCGCGTTTATTTTGCTAACAACATTACAAATTCAGGAGCCTTATTTGCTTGCATCACCGACTTTCCCGCCATCACCTATATCTTCCTTCAATTTGTCTTCAAAAAAGCTTATCGGGAATGCGTCCATAAAGCCCTCGATTTAAGCTATCACAGCTTTGTCGACGAAGAGATGGCCTTGAGTGCCTCGATGCATGAAGCGCTCTACCAAAAGCATCTTGTGAAACTTTCATCACACTCTCTTGATCAATTCTATCGAAACCCCGATCCTCTCTCCACAACAGGAAAACTCTTTAAGGAACTTACGCCCCTCTTAAAAAGTATCGACCAAGAGCTTGGAGAGGGTATTTCATTAAAGAGGTTTGGAAAAATGGGATCCGAGACTTTCAACAAAATTCACCCCTTTTGAAACTTGCCAAAACAGCCGCTGCTATTGCGTGCCTTTTCACTTTTGTTTTCGCAAGTTTTATTATTTTTGAAAATGGGATTCTTATTACCGACACACAGGTAACCGATTTATTTTCCAAAAACATAGAAAAACAAGTCACAGAGGCTTTTTATTTGACGCAGCTAGGGGGACTATTCTCATCTCTGACAGCAATCGGAGCTGCATCGTATCTTTTTTACCGCGTGTTTATCCAAGACCCCTACAAACAAGCAAAACAGTTAAAAATTGAGACCTGTTTTGCAAAAAGCAGAAGCATCTCTTTAACAGAGCCTCAAAAAAATGCTCTCCACAAGATCAAAGAGATAAAACTAACTTTTTAACAATTTTTGAATCGCCTCTAAAGTGGTTTCGCTGATATGGTGTTCGATCCCCTCGACATCGATCGCGGCAATCTCATCGGGAACACCGAGCCTTTTAAAAACTCAGAAAGAACAAGGTGCTTCTTTTTAGAAAAGAGGGCTGTTTGTTTCCCTTTTTCGTCAGTTCAATCGATAAAGCAGCATTTTTGATCAGGTATCCATCCCGAATCAACCGATTGACAGCTTTTAATACGCTGACATGGGAGACTCCCAAAATTTTTGAGAGGTCGCAAACCCGCGCTTTCCCTTGTTCTCTGATTAAATCATCGATAAGTTCAGTGTAATCTTCGGCAACTTCAAGAGGGCGAACGCGCCTGGCCTCTTTAAAATGGGCAGCACGTGTTGGACTTGTTTCCGGTTCCATCAGAAAACGCTCCTTCTTTTTTCTTAAAATCATAAGGGATTTCGGTTCAAAATGCCATCTTAAAAATTAAGCTGTCGGGTTATTTCTTTACCCTAATTAATTGAATATGGTAAGATTTTTCACACTTTATTAATGAGGTTATCTTTGAATCCCAATAAAAAACGTATTGAAATTCTTAAAGATAGAGCTTACATGTTCAGCCTCGTAAGAGCCTTCTTTGCAGAAAGAGATGTCACTGAGGTCGATTGTCCTATTTTGAGCTTTTGCTCTGATATCGATACCCATATCAATTTGATCACAGCCCTTTATAACCAAACAGAGACCTGTTATCTTCACCCTTCACCAGAATATGGAATGAAATGTTTGCTCTCAGAAGGAATCGGGGATATCTACCAACTCTCTCATGTCTTTCGCGACGGGGAACACAGCCATAAACACAATCCAGAATTTATGATGATCGAATGGTACCGGCAACACTTAACTTTTGTAGATCTTATCGAGGAAACCTTTAATCTCATTTCTCTCTTTCTTGGAAACCTTCCAAAAGAAATAGTTTCTTACCGAGAGGCTTTTAAACGTTATGCAGGTTTTGATTATGTCAAAGCCGATAAAAAAGATCTCTTAGCCTATATCGATGCAAAAAAAATCCCCACACATCAAGGAATTGAAGAGGAGGATAAAGACACGCTGCTGACCTTCATCTTAGGGTTTGATATAGAGCCTCACTTAGGTCAAAATGGTTTATGCGCTTTGGCTTATTACCCTTCAACTCAGGCGGCCCTTGCCAAGACCATCCAAAACGACGACGAGCAAGTCGCGATGCGCTTTGAAATTTACTACAAGGGCGTTGAGCTCTGTAACGGCTACAATGAACTGACCGATCCAATAGAGCAGCGTAAAAGAATTAACCTAGCCAATCAAGCAAGGCTAAAGCTTGGAAAAAAGGCACTACCTGTCGACGAAAACTTCCTTAAGGCACTAGAAAGAGGGATACCTCCGTGTTGTGGTGTGGCAGTCGGTTTTGACCGTCTGATGATGCTTCGCCACAAAACAAACGATCTTTCCGACGTTATCCCTTTCCGCTTAAAAAGAGAGACTTGAGATGACCTGGATTTTTATTATAGGTGTCGGCTTCTATTTTTCTCTTATGGCCTTAATTGGTTATCTAGCAAGTCTCAAAGTGAAGAGTATGGAAGATTATCTCATTGCCGGTCGCCGTCTTCCCTTCTATTTAGCCCTTCCAACCGTTGTTGCGACATGGTTTGGCGCAGGGTCATCCATGGGTGTTTCTGGCACCGTTTATTCCCAAGGATTTTATGGAGTGATTGCCGACCCGTTCGGCTGCTCATTGGCTTTACTGATCGGGGGTCTTTTTTTCGCTGCCCCTTTTAGACGATTAAAACTACTGACGATTTCAGATTTATTGGGAAAGGCTTACGGCAGAAGATTTGAACAACTCTCTTCTTTAATCGTTCTTCCCTTCTATATTGGTACTCTAGCCTCCCAAATGCTTGCTATGGGGTATGTTTTCCAAATTGTCTCGGGTGCCCCCCTTGAAACTGGAATCCTAATAGGCGCAATCATTGTAGTGACCTATACAGTATCTGGAGGGATGTGGGCTGTCACGATTACAGATTTCATCCAATTTGGTTTATTAAGTCTTGGATTAATCATCATCTTGCCTATCTGTTTTGAGCAAGTACCAGATACCAAAGTCGTTTTAAATACCTTTGCAAACGAATTTAAAACGGTAATTCCCAAAGGGGAATACTCCTCATTTGGAGCTCTTGCTTATTCGGGTCGTCTTTTGATGACGGGGCTTGGGGCCATTATGGGACAAGACTTGCTTCAGCGTTTTTTGGCGAGCCGAAATGAAAGTGTCGCGCGCTTAAGCGGGATTGTAGGATCAATCACCTACATGTCTCTTGGTTTAATACCTTTGTTTATTGGGATTGCAGGACGTGAGATCTACCCAGAACTTGAGACGCCAGAACACTTAATACCCCTTCTTGCAAAAAACTTTCTTTCGCCCTTTGCATTCACTATTTTTGCCTGTGGCCTATTTTCTGCTATCATGAGTACCGCAGACAGCTACCTTCTCGCCGGGACGACGCTTGTAACAAATAACGTCATCATGAAGTTGAGACCCATCGAGAATGAAAAAACCAAAATCCTTATTTTACGCCTTGTTAATGTCGTTATTTCCCTTATTGCCTTTGCACTCGCTCTTACAGGTCAATCTATTTTCAATATGATGGTTCATTCAGGGACCGTGCTATTTGTAGCAATTTTTGTTCCGGCCACAGCCGCTCTTTTTTGGAAAGGCGCAAATGCACTCTCTGCTTGGTGTAGCGTATTATGTGGTACCATATCCTGGCTTATCTTTATTTTTTTGGGAGGTGAACTCAATGAAGATCTTCTTTTCGCTGCAGCAAGCTTTGGAGCCCTCGCTTCATTATTTTCCTACCTGTTTACATCTCTTTTAGTGCATTTTTTTAAGAAAAAACAGGTCCAATCCAGAGCGAGAATTTCGTCTAATTTTTCATAGAAACGAAGTGAATTGACTGTTAGGACATAACTTACGGCAAAAAAAAACTTAATAGCTTTACCTCATAAAGCAACTCTTGACAAAACAAATATTATTATATACGGTAAAGTTTTTAAGACTTTGGGTGCCTATGAAAACATTTCCATGGATAATTACCATTTGCTTCTCAGCAATAACCCATTTATATGGTTCAGGATGCTTTAAAGAGGGGTTTTATGCAGGCTTCTCTTTTTGGTGCCAATCAGGGCCATGCAGAGTGGAGCGGAGTTAATGTGATCTCCTTGATCGACGATATTCACGATCCCAATGCCGTTTTTAAATCCTGGACTTGGGACCCCAAGGGAGAAACTCGTAAAGGGGGAAAAGCGATTGGGAGCGCCCAGCTTGGCTACCAGTTAGTAAACTCTTTCCTTTATCTTGCCGGGGAACTCTCCTACACTTTAAGCTCCCGAGAGACTTTTTGCGAAAACGAGAGGCGAAAATTTACGCACGTTGCAACTTTAGGGCTTCCCCCTTACTCAACTGTCTCTGGCACTTCCGATCTTCAAGCAAAAGTGACGTTTGTCCGCAATGAGTTAAATCTCGATCTAAAGCCTGGCTTCCTACCCTTTAAAAGCTTGCTTCTCTATGCACGAGGGGGTGCAGCTTTTTCTTTAGGAACCCCATTAAAAATAGATAACTCTGGCAAGTGGACAGAGATTGCAAGTGAAACAGGCCTTCAACTTTCAGCCAAAAAAAGCTCTTACAACACTAAAAATACGATCGGTTTTCGGGTAGGTGGTGGGGGAGAGTATTTGATCACAAAGCATTTGGGAATTACGATAGATTATATAGCGACTTATTATGGAAGAGTTAAAACACGTGCCGAGGCAGAAAGCTCCGGCTTTTTTGATTTCAACCATGTGTACGGACTATCAGCTCCTGAAGTGACAGTGACAACTCACGCCATTTTGGCGGGATTCCTTGTTCATTTTTAGAAACACTAGAGCCTGTGAATCAATTTTATTTAGTCGGTCCTGAAAAAGTCCTTTCCAATAAAAAGTGATCCTTTTGCAAAAAAAAAAGCGGTGAATGACGCTTCCCCCCCCACTTCCGGGGTTTGGTGAGGAGTAAAACGCCTTTTTTGTCAAAAGGGGCACTTTTTATTGGAAAGGACTTTTTCAGGGCCGACTATTTACGCCTACAGCTCAGTTAAAGACAAAACTTCTTAACCTCTTTGTAGCAAGCGAAAGACACCTTTATTGTTTTGTTTGCGCATTCCAAAACACTTTGTACTTGCCGTTTTTGGCTATAAGCTCTTCATGCGTGCCATCCTCGATAATTCTTCCGCGATCGAAGAGCAAAATCCGGTCCATATGCAACAGAGTGGAGAGGCGATGTGCAATGACAATGGTCGTTTTCCCCTGCATCAGCTGCCATAAACTCTGCTGAATTAAAGTCTCAGTCAAAGAATCGAGCGCAGAGGTCGCCTCATCTAAAATCAAAATAGGAGCATTTTTTAATACAGCTCGCGCGATGGCTATCCTCTGCCGCTGCCCACCTGAGAGCTTTACTCCCCTTTCTCCAACTAAAGAGTCGTATCCTTGAGGAAGGTTTGCGACAAACTCATCCACGTGAGCTTTTTTTGCAGCTTCAATAATCATCTCATCACTTGCACCTACAAGACCGTAGCCGATATTTTCTTTAAGAGTGCGGTGGAAAAGTGAGGGGTCTTGCGGAATCATGCTGATGGCTCTGTGAAGAGAGCTTTGGGTGACTTCACTGATCGACTGCCCATCGATCAAAATTTGCCCGCTCTTAACGTCGTAAAGGCGCAAAATGAGATTGACAAAAGTTGACTTACCACTTCCAGAAGTGCCCACTAGCCCCACTTTTTGCCCAGCTGTAATCACAACTGACTTGTTCTCGAAAAGAAGATTAGTCCCTTTATAGTGAAACTCCACGTGGTCAAATACAATCTCTCCACGAGTCACGTTTAATTCTTTAGCCTCTTTCTTATCATCGATCTCGATTGGCGAAAGCACAATTTTAAGCCCTTGGGAGATGTTTCCGATATAATCTGCACACTTTGAAATATCTTCCGAAATCTTCCACAACGTATTGATGATAGCAATATTAATGGTTAAGATAAGAACAAAATCGCCGGCAGTCACCCTTCCTTGTTTAAAGCAATAAATCAACCAAATCAACGAAGCACTTTGATAGGTCACGAAGGAAAGCCCTTGGAAAGCAAAAAGCTTAATGAAATACCAGTCGCGAGCCTGATCTGCGGCTACATAAGTATCTAACTGCCTCCTTAGTTGCTGCGACTCGTATGGGGCTCCATCAAAGAGGCGGACATTCATCATGTTGCTTAAGATATCGACCATGCGACCAACAACGGTTGAGCGCGATTCAGCGGCTTTATCGCTTAAATGCTTAGCTTTTCTCGAAAGCCAGATAGATCCTACTAAAAAAAGTGTCACCCAAGTCAGTAGCAGAAGAGCAAACTGTTTGTGAACGGAGGCCATAAACAGAACAGCGATTGATAAGGCAATTAAATTCCCATAAAAACTCGTCACCAAAATCTTCAGAAGATCAGGAACATAGCTCATCACATCTTTTATTTTCGTCGCAAGCGCTCCTGCAAAGTGGTTATGAAAAAGGTCTTGAGAGTGGAGCATCATCCGCTTCATCAACTGATCGCCCAACTGCCTTTTAAGGGGCGGATTGAGCTTTAACCACGTGTAGTCAAAGAGACGAAAAGTAAAAACCATCGCATAAGACATCATGATATAAAGCAGAGCCGGCGACAACAACTCCTCAATTTCTTGCGGTTTTGATTGGCTAATTCTATCAACAATTGTTTTTAGAAGGTAAGGCCTAAAGCTTAAATCAAAAGCCCAAAAAAAGATAGCAAACAGCTGAAGCGCAAGAATTGCTTTAAACGGCTTGATATTTTCAAAAATAAATTTATAGATATTCATGAAAAAATCCTTTGCATAGCCGATGTATTTTACAATTATCGATCTTTTTTTTCAACCTCGTAACTTTCTAAGTAAAAAGTTATAGCATTTTAAATGATTAATTATTATAATATTAAAAAATCGAGGAAACAAATGTTTATTGAAAATTACAATAAGACCGTTGATTATTTAAATGATTTATGCGACACTCAGGCCACAAAAACATTCTGGGATGGTATTTGCTTTGGTGCCGGTACCAGCTGGCTTCAAAAAGTCGATTACATTCCAATCGTCAGTACCATTGGAGCGGTTGCACGATTAGTTTTTGCAACTCTTGCCCTTATTGGGGAATGTTTAAGAGGGGAACCCATTACTGGAATAAAAAAATTTTGCGATAATTTAGGACGGGCATTGATTGTCACTCTACCTATTGTCAATTTTGCTGTTATCTTCTTTGATGATTTCAATGGCACGGGTAAAGAAATAGATGAGTTTATGCAAAATGGAACAACGTACCGATTCATCTAAAAATTAGCAATCCTTGCTAAACGCTTACCTTAGAAAACAACGCAACTAAGTTTTAAATAGTCGGACCTGAAAAAGTCAGGTTTCAAATACGATCAGAATTCGCCTCTTTTTGACAGAAAGGGCAGATGTGTGTGCCCCTTTGGGCTACTTTCAATTTCACGATCGTATGGTGGCACCTCGGACAAGGCTCTCCATCCCGCCGAAAGACATTCAATTGGTACTGATTGCCTCCCCTTTTTCCACTGACGCTAAAATAGTTAGAATGGTGAGCCCCTAACGACGTGCCCTGATTCTTAATCCCTTTTTCTAGAACTTTAGGGATAGCTAAAAATAAAGCTTCAATTTCACTATCGGACAGCGTATTTGAAACCCTTTGGGGGTTTATTTTGGCTTCCCAAAGAGCTTCATCCACGTAGATATTGCCAAGACCCGAAATGTATTTCTGATCCAAAAGAAAAGGCTTTAATAGCCGTTTACAGCTTTGTAATAACATCTTAAAAGCCTTAATAGTAAAGGCTTTTGAAAAAGGATCGATACCAATTTTCAACGCATCCAAACTATTTACCAAAGAAAATCGGCCAAATTTACGTTGATCAGCATAATAGAGAACCCTTTCATCGTTTAAGTAAAGCCTTAATCGTTCATGATGGAGGGGCCAAGTGAAAAGAAATTTTCCCGTCATTCTTAGATGAATGAGAAGAAAGCCTCTAGAGAGTTGAAAAACGATGTATTTACCCTGGCGAAAAACCTTAAGAATTTCCTGGTTTTCAATGGCTTGTAAAAATTTTGGGACAGAGGGTGTTGCAACAGTGCGGGGCCAAAAGATGTCAGCTTTCAGAATCTTTTTGCCCACAAGATTTGATTGATTCAACTCTCTTACAATAGTCTCGACTTCCGGTAACTCAGGCATCTTTTTTAGAGTTTACCCATTTTAACGTATTCATATTAATCTCATTTTGTATAATTCTTTTTAAGCCGTGAGAGGAAAGGAATAGACCAAAACCGAATAGCGATCAAAATCGGCAACTATCTGCCTCAAATTGTACTGAAGTTCAAATAGATGGTCAAATGAAAGAATCCATGAACCAGGGTTTTAAAATTATCGCTGACTTCATCCTTAGGTATAGCGCCCCCCTTTATGCAGCAAATAGGAAATAAATGGAAAATCAGATTCATCATGCTAAAAAATAGAAAGGCGAAGTTTTATATTAAAAAGTTTATTTTTGCAACAAAAGGGGAAGCTTTCCGTGAACCTATCCTATCTTTTACGATGCTGAGTTTTCGTCACAATAAACTCCTACCTCAATTAGGAGTTCACAACATTTTAGTGAAAGGCAAGGGATTTGCTGGAAAGAGACCAAATATTGATTTTGGCGGCAATGCTCAATGCAGGGATCTGGTGACTCAATGAGTGATATCACCCTAATATTTCCGGATCAGCTTTTCTTACATCACCCTTGCATCGGATCAAAGAGGTGCATTGTCCTCTTGGAAGAGTTTCTTTTTTTTAAGGTCCAGCCCTTTCACAAACAAAGACTTGTTCTCCTCAAATCGGCCATGCATAACTTTGCTAAAAGACTTAAAAGCGACCAACAAGAGGTCGTTTATATCTCTTCAAAAGAGCTCTCAAAGCGCGGCAGCTTCTGTGACCTTTTGAGCAAAAGGGGGATTAAAAATATTCACGTCGCTGAATTTGCCGATGAGTGGCTCTATCGAGATTTGATGAGGGGAGCCAAAAAATACGGATGGAAAATCCATTTTTACCCCTCGCCCGGTTTTATCTCTTCCAATCAAGACCTGAAAAGCTATTTTGGACAAAAAAAGCACCTCTCCATGGCTCAGTTCTACGCTTACCAGAGGAAAAATCAAAATATTTTAATGGAGGGTGAAAGTCCTATTGGAGGAAAATTTAGCTTTGATACGGAGAATAGAAAAAAAATTCCCAAAGGTCTCCACGTGCCCGCCCCCTTTCTGCCAAAAAAGGACAAGGAAAGAGAAACAATAATTGCTGAAGTGGAAAAAGAATTTCCCTTGGCCATTGGGGAAGCTGCCCCCTTTTTGTACCCCACGACCCACGAGGAAGCAAGACAAGTTCTCAAAGAGTTTTTAAAGGATAAACTCTCCCTTTTTGGCAACTATCAAGATGCAATACAAAAAGAAGAATCGTTTCTTTTTCACAGCATCTTATCTCCCGTACTCAATATTGGCCTTTTAACTGCTAAGGAAGTGATTGAAGCGGCAATCGAATACTCAAGACAACATCCTATCCCCATCAATTCTCTTGAGGGATTTTTGCGACAAGTGATGGGTTGGAGGGAGTTTGTTAGGGCATCGTACCTGCTGAAGGGATCCTATCAACGCTCTGCTAACTTTTTTCAGCACGACGAAAAAATCCCTAAAAAATTTTGGAAAGGCGAGACGGGTCTTTTACCTATCGATACCCTCGTCAAAAGGGTCTTGAGAACAGGATATTGTAATCATATCGAGCGTCTGATGGTTTTAGGAAATTTTTTACTTCTTACAGAGACCTCCCCCCAAGAGGTTTATGAGTGGTTTATGGGTCATTTTGTGGATGCTTACGATTGGGTCATGGTCCCCAATGTTTATGGGATGAGTCAGTACGCTGACGGAGGTGTCATAATCACAAAACCCTACGTCTCATCCTCAAATTATATCTTAAAATTAAGCAATTACTCAAAAGGGGAGTGGACAGAAATTTGGGATGGTCTTTTTTGGCGTTTTCTTCAAAAACATCAGGCTCTATTTTCCTCAAACATTCGCACGGCCAATTTGATACAAATTTTTAAGAAAAATAAACTGACGATCATGCCAAAAGTTCAAAAAGCTGAATCGTGGCTTTTAGATTATAGAGCCGGCTCTAAAAAATGAAATTTTAGACAAACTTAAAATACAAACATCCATTTCATATCACGAATCAATTATCGAGGAGATTATTTTTATCCTTGTTTTAATGTGTTAGCTAGAAAGAAGAAAATCCAATTTTTAAGCTAAAAGGTGTCAGATCTGACACCTTATATAAAAAAAGGAGCTAAAGAAAAAAATCCTTAGCTCCTTAAGTAAGAGGGTAACTTTCAATTCTTGTTCAAGGAATTGAAACCCTCTTGCGGTTTGGCAACATTTCTTGCCATTTTGGCAAATCTGTTTTAGCTAAGACTCCCACAATTTTAAGTCTTTAGCAAATCGAAATAGAACGATTAAGTGAACATCATAACACTTAATCGATTAAATGTTGAGGTATTTTTTTTTAAGTCCTGGTGCTTCGATAGAGTAAAAAAACATCCAAATGATTTAAATAAATTAGTTGATAAAATTCTGCTTTATTTTTGGTGATCTGATTTTTAGATAAGAACTTGTTCTTTTTAATTTTTGCTGTTTCTCTTTCAATTCTAGTTCCTTTTTCCCTCTCTCCTAACGCGACTTCTCTTCCCCTTAAATCCAGATCTTTTTCAACACTTGATTTAACCAGTGATTTAATTTTTTCCAAGAGTCTTTTTATCTTGGGGATGAGAAAGTTCATCAATCACTTTAACGCTTTTTGCATGTAAAAGTTCTGCATTATCGTTTGAGCTGTTGATTAATTCATTGACGTGTAGACGCATTAAAAGCAAAACAATGTCTTGTGCCACCTGGTTCATAGGAATGTGAGGAGAGAAAAACTGACTTAAAATTATTGTTACGAATATGATATAAATGAAAAGCTTTGCGAATCAATAATGAAGATAACAAAGGAACCTCCAAATGAAGATGATAACAGTTTCACTGACTGCTTTTATGTTAGCCACAAGTTCTCTCTTGCAAGCAATGAACCTTAACACACCATCCTGTGAGTGCAGAAAGGGGGGTGCGCACCTTTCTTTAGAATATCTCTATTGGAAAGTTCAAGAGGAGCAGCTCTACCCGGTAATAATCGCAGAAAACTTAATTGAAAAAGGGGTAAACGTCACAGACATTTCTGTAAGAAACCAGAATTTTGATTATACGTCAGGATTTCGAGTAACCCTTGCACTCCCTTACCATACGTGCGACCTTAAACTGGCCTGGACACGCATCCATCCTCGGACAACAACGACGTTTTCAACGTCTTATGTGCAAGACCTAATCGCTAGCTTTTTTCGATCAAACAGATGGAGATCTTGGACACGCAAAATCGGTTGTGAGTGATTGGGGTTTAAACTTTGACATGTTAGATCTCTCATTTGGTTATGAGTATCAGGCAGCAGAGTGCTTAGCTCTACATCCCCATATCGGATTGAAAGGGGGTTGGATCAACCAGACGCAACAAATGGAGGTTAAAGGGATTCTTCACAAGGAACACACAACAGAGTTCTCTAACGGTTCGGTGAAAAGACAAAATAACTTTAAAGGGATTGGACCTTGTATCGGAATCGATTTAAGTATCGCTTATGGGCCCCAATTTGGCATTTTCGGCACACTTAGTGGCGCAGCCCCTGTGGGAAAATTTGATCTAAAAACAACCTCCTCCTTAGATGACACTTTTAATAAAGAGGGAATGGCTGGAAATGGGCGAGAAAAGACAACGATCGAGAATTCCCATAACTTCTTAAGTCCCACTTTCCAGATGTTGGTCGGAGGAGAGTGGAATCGTCTCTTCTGCAACAAATACTTAGTCCGTTTTGGAGTGGGCTATGAAGTACAATTTTGGTGGAATCAGATAAAATCTAATCTATCTGTTGTTCAAGCTTTATTTCTAAACACACCGGCAGGTGGCGATCTCACCTTACATGGACTCACAGTTCAGGCAAAGATTGATTTTTAGAAAAATGGCGATACCTAATGAATAGTGCCTTTAGCTACAACTCCTGAAGCAAAAAATCTTCTGGGACAAGCTCTTTTTTTGTGTGATAGAAGGAGCAAAGTGAAGTGCGAAAAAGATCAGCTCTTAAAGGAAGCCCTTTTTCGCAGTAAGTCTTCACTTGATTAAAGACAGCCATTTTAAAGGAGGTGGAATCAGACTCGCTTCCGTTTAAATTATCTAAACTCAATCGGAAACTAAAACCACAAGCCTTTGAAAGAATCCACTCTAGCGCCTGAGGCTTCGCCTCCATTTTCTCAAAGAGCTCCTGTGTGGCTTTTGTCCTGCCGTCAGGCTCATACCAATATCCAAAATCAACCAATTTCCGCCGCTCTTCTCCGGCGATTAACCAATGAGCTGTTTCATGCAAAGCGCTCGCAAAAAATCCATGAGCAAAATAGAGCGTATTATGCTTTAAATCCCCTCCAGAGGGTAGATATAGCGGTTCATCACCCCCTTTTACCAACTGAGTATTGTAGGTATCGAGAAAACAGGTGTTAAAAAGGGTGATTAAATCGTCTATCGTATGCATTTTTTCAATAATAATGGAGTGTTAATTCTACATTCAATAATTCTTTAAGAAACTCGATGGGGTAGAAGCATTCGGGCATTTAAGTTTATCCCTTAAAACAGGCTTTAAACTCTTAGCCATGCAGCCAAACTTACAAAGAGTGTAACATCTCTGTTTAATAAATAAAAAGTGCTTCTTTCCTTTTTGAGCGATGTGAAAATTGCACCGGCGAGTAAACATATAGAGCACCGAGCAAAAGATTACTGACTATTTTAGGGCCGCGAATAGGGCCGGGTCGGATTAAATGCATAATTTTTCTTTTTTCATTCGATTTATCACTTACGCAGACCCGGCCCCAACCAAAATCCTTTGGTTATTTGTGCCTCCATGGCATCCTTTCATTTTACCAAATCGAATGCTATGGGCAAATTTTTGGGAGAAATCTTGCGATATTTATAGAGTCCAAACAACATCTCTGATTGATATTTTAATAACTCATCAATTGACTAAAGTTTTTGACAGTGACTAGTTATGCAAGCCCGGCCCCAACCAAAATCGAGTTAAAGGTGTCCTCTCGCCATCTCGCTTACTCTATTGATTAAATCCTTGTCAATCACTTTAAAATCAGGATCCTTTTCTTTAGATGCTTCTAGATCCTCACTAAACATTCTATTATTTATTGAATAAATTTTTATATTTTTCAAATCATCTTCATTAATACCAAGATCACTTAAATTATCAAAATAAGAGCCCTGTCTAGATGACATATAACCATATTGGTTTCCATTGAGGTCCTCAAATTTAACCAAAACAGTTTTAATAATTTCATTTTTTTTTATTTCTCTTACTCGAAATGGTCCAGCCTGTTTTTTTTCAGTAGCAATTTTTAAGACAATCCAATCTCCTACCTTCAAAGTACTTGGATTATGCGATTCAGGAGTAACCTTTGTATCTCGAAAATGCGTCCCATACGCTGGTAGATGAATAAACTCCCCATCAGCAGAGTTGTCAGGATGAATCATATTAAATTCCATAAAATTTCCTTTTTTTTCTTGATAAACGTTATTTATTAACAAATAATTAAATATACATATCAAATATTTATTCTTATAAACCTTATTCTAAACCAAACCGTTTTTTTTTAAAAGAAATTTTTTTTCTCTATAAGAAAAAAGTAAAATTGATACATTTGTAAAAAATAGATTTAAAGAGATCTTTAATTTTAGATAAATTTAAAAATAAACAGTTTAATCTAATAAAAACATCAGAACTTTTAGCTCCTTCTTATCCTCAAACCAAGTGAATCTGGTCGAATTACAAAAAATAGCATTTACGCAGGCCCGGCCCCAACAATAATACCTTTGACTCTTAGCCCCTAACTTTTTTGAGCGAAGCGATAAAAGTTTTTTACTTCTCTAAAAGTCGACGCAGTCGACTTTTGGATGATGTGAAAATTGCACCGGCGAGTAAACGTGTGGGGCACCGAGCAAAAGATTTTCGATGAAGTTTGATTGATGATGACTCTCTAAATGAAGCTATAAGACAGACCGAAAGAGGACTAATCGATGCAGAGCTTGGCGGAAATCTTATAAAAATAAGATTAGCCAGAAAAGGAGAGGGTCGATCATCTGGATATCGAACATTGATTGCTTACAAAAAAATGACCGAGCTATATTTTTATACGGATTTGCCAAAAACGAACGTGAAAATATCGAAAGCAACGAATTAACATCGTTAAAAGAACTTGCAGCTGCATGGATTAAAGCCAATGATGTAAAACTCGATCATTCAATTTCTGAAGGTATTTTAAAGGAGATAAATTATGAATAAAAAATCCAATAGATTAACAAAAGCAATTCTTGAGACTGCTAATGATATGGTAAATTTTGGAATTATTGGTGAAGAAGATTATGAAAAAATCACCATGCGCCATATCAAGAAAGGCAAATTGCCAACAATAGATCCCATGACAGGCGAAGAAATTAAATCTTTGCGTGAACAATCTCATCTCAGCCAAGCCGCATTTGCATATTATCTCAATTTAACTGTAGGTTACATATCGCAATTGGAAAGAGGATCAAAAGAGCCTAAAGGAGCTGTGCTTGTTTTATTAAATATTATTCGACGTAAAGGTATTGATGTTATTTTACATTAAATTTTAAACTGGAATTTATAAATTAGTATAAAAAGTTATTTACATATCACTAACATAAAACTATTTAATATTTATTTCTTTTTCATTTTACTAATAATAGAGAAAAAATTTTCACAAACAATTTTTTGTTCTTCTAAAGTCAAAGTGGTAAACTCATTGAACTGAACCCCTATTTTTTCACGTGGACCCACAATGTCAGGGCATAAAATTAACTTTTTACAAAGATTTCTATCCATTTTTACAATCTCGTCAAAATGAACTCCTTGCCTCATCAATTCTTGCACGCTCGATAATTCTCTTAATATCCATTGCAAAAATTCGGGATCCAATCTTAAAACTGCTCTATGATTTACACCCGGTATCCGAAAGAGAAAATGCCCTGCGACGAGAGTTTGAACCCTTTTGTCATTAAAAGGAAACTCCTTCAATCTCTGTTCCCAAAATTTAAACTTTTCAATTGCTGAATACAAACCACCTTGACCTGGAAGGTCATGGTGGGTGAGTTGATCAACGTAAAGAAAATTATTTTTTAGTGATGTTGAAAGGGATGGACTAAGCGTATTTAAAAAATCAACGATTAACTTAACTGAAAGCGTCGTTTTACTCAATCGCCAAACGGCATAGATTTCTATTATTCGATCTAAAACAATTTTAAAGGCAGCGTCGTACTTTTTCCTTTCTTCAACGGTCACCGTCCGATTAAATAAGCCGCGGTGTGTTTGTCTCTCACCTCCGATCCCCTTTATGGCCAAATAGCTCGCTTTTTTCCAAAAATCATCATCTCTTTCACCCTTTTGACGATAAGCTGAAAATTCCAAATCAAGCAATGTTTCGCTCAAACTATCAACAGCGCATCTTTCTATTTCCCCAAAATTTAACCAGTTTGTCGAGGCAATTTGCGCAGCCAATTCGCAAAAAAAAAGGCGATGACTCTTCTTTATCTGCCCGGCGATGTAGGCGTGATAATGATCGTGATACATAAAATCTATAGGGGGAGCGGGATAGCCATCAGCTGTAGGGGGCACAGGAGCTATTTTAGGGCAATGGACTGAGACCTCTCTACAATTATCATTCAATACAGACTCTCTAATACTTTCAGCCGTAGAGGGCCCAACGACGAGTTTTAAGGTGAACCCCTCTTCAGATGTGATATCAAGGAGGGTTTTTACCATTCCCAACGAGGGGATCATTCTATTTTTAGAACCGCAAAAAATTGTAAAAAAGGCAGCATTCACTTCTTTTGAAATATTTTTCTCTTCCCTCGTATCGGGAACCATCACAAAATAGTGTTCAGAAGGGGGTTGGGAGCGCATCAGATCAAAAAAATGATCCAATTGACTTTCATTGAGTTCCTTGTGTAAATATTCGGTCTTATTAAGGGTATCCTTAATTAAATCTTTAGCAAGCTGACTCACCTGATTATTTGAATCGAAGAGCGAAAATGGTTTCAAATCGGAAATTTTGACATCGTTTAATGCAGCGCGCATCTGCATGAGTGTGCCAAGCATAATGGGGGTGATTACTCTCTCTTTAAGGGCACCCATCGCAATATATTCAAAGTTTTCGCTTAAAAAAAACTCTGAGTTACCAGAAAAATCGTGACTTTCGGCCAATTGATTAACTTTTTCATAGAGTTGTTTTTTTTCTACCAAAGTCTCTATTTTCGCTACAAGGTTTTCCCTTTGGAAGGGGGGAAGCTTTTCGATTAATTCATAAAAAGGGCACTGACTCCCCTGCATTTTTAAATTAATTGCATCCATATAAATATATTTTAAATTAAAACGATATTATTTGTAAATTGAATTTTTAATAAACCCCCAGAAAAGAAAGTGAGGTTTTTAAAAATATCGTTAAGCAGTATAAAGGCAAGGATACGTCTGATCGTTTAAAATTTGCGAAAAAGACTTGTTTTTGGCGAGGGGATTTTCGATGAAGTTTGCTGGATCCAAGCGGCCAGACAGTGTAAATGCACACGGCTGGCCGTTTGGATCAAGGAGACGGCTGGCCGTTTGGATCAAGGAGCAAGTTATTTCAGCTTATTCTAATGATCTTATCGAGCAATACCCTCACCTTTTTGAGCGAAGCGAAAAAAGTTTTTTACTTCTCTAAAAGTCGATGCAGTCGACTTTTGGATGATGTGAAAATTGCACCGGCGAGTAAACGTGTGGGGCACCGAGCAAAAGATTTTCGATGAAGTTTGCTGGATCCAAGCGGCCAGACAGTGTAAACGCACACGGCTGGCCGTTTGGATCAAGGAGACGGCTGGCCGTTTGGATCAAGGAGCAAGTTATTTCAGCTTATTCTAATGATCTTATCGAGCAATACCCTCACCTTTTTGAGCAAAGCGAAAAAAGTTTTTTACTTCTCTAAAAGTCGATGCAGTCGACTTTTGGACGATGTGAAAATTGCACCGGCGAGTAAACGTGTGGGGCACCGAGCAAAAGATTTTCGATGAAGTTTGCTGGATCCAAGCGGCCAGACAGTGTAAATGCACACGGCTGGCCGCTTGGATCCTGCAAAATTCGCGAAAAGAAATGCTCGGGGCGGGACTCGAACCCGCACGGGCGCTAAGGCCCAAGGGATTTTAAGTCATCCGCAACCCAATACACTACAACAAAGAGCAAATCATAACAGCTAAACGATTAAATGTTTAGGTAAATTTTCAAGTTACCAACTTTTGTGGGCTTTGGTGCTTTCTTGTGGTAAAGTGGGGTAAAATTGTGAAAAAAACATAGTTTAAAAGTTACAGACAACACAAGGCAAGGAGCTCTCTTATCCTTGAAAAGGGGTTTGAAGAAACCTAAAGGAACTGTTCTCGCTTTATTGAATGTTATTCGACATGATGTGTTGACGATTATTTTAAAAATATAATCATAAAAACAAGAATTTTAACGTTAAAATTATTGACATAGTATCTCAAAGTATTTATCCTACTATTAACTATTATAGCGCAATAACATATTAAAAATAAGGTTTTTATATGCGATTACTTTGCATTTTCATTTTTCTAACACCCTTCATATCACATTCGGCCGAATATGATATTTCATCCATGGGAACCGAATCAATCTACGGGATGAACTGGGCTATAAGTGGGATAACTGAAAAAGAACAAGTTTATGGTTTTTGTAACAGATACAATGGAAAATCATGGGAAAATTTTTTATTTATAACAGATAAAAAAGACGGTCTATTTTTAATTGAAAACCCTAACAAAGATTTTATTATAAGAGGATGTTACGGTATGAATAATCTTGGTCAGATCGTTGGATATGAAGGCTCAACGGGTATTTTTATTTGGAGTAAACTATTTGGATTTCAACCACTAGACATCAAAAATGTCACTCCTATCGGTTGGAATGATTGCGGAATGTTGATAGGAACCATTTCTAACGGTGTCGGTAAATGTGATAGCCCATTTCTTTGGAATAATGGTGTTTTTTCAGATATGGGAATGGACTCTGATTTCGCAAAAAATTTTGAAGCTCTAGGATATCAACTAATGAGTGAAATCCAACTCTCATCCATCAATAACAAAGGTGACATAGCGGGCGTATTTTTTTACGGAAAATACAACGCAAAACATAAAAAATATTCTTACATTGGAGCTAATGCTTTTTTCTGGGATGGAGAAATGCATGTAATATCAATAGCTCCTAACACCTGCTGGATTGAAAAAATTATGTTGAACAATAATGGTGTTGTTTTATTAAATTTAAAATATGAAGGTGATTATTCAAAATCATTTATGTGGGATATTGAAAATGGATCTCGTGAACTAAAAGATTTTGATGCTATTGCAATTAATGATTCTTCCGTGATCCTTGGGCGCCAACGCGGTCTTGCTCAAAATTCATATGCTCTCTGGGAAGATGGAAAAACCAAGACGCTTGCAAGTTTATTAGGCGTATCCTCTTTGGAATCACTTTCACCTCCCTATTCGGATGATTATTCTGTAGAACGCATAACAACATTGATAGGCATCAACAACAAAAATCAAATGACTGGATTAGGCTTAATTTGGGGTGCAGAATATCCCTGCATCATTGAACCTAAAAAAGATTCAAACTTCAATCACATTAAATATGATATTAAATAAAAATATTGGTTAATAAAATGACAAGATTTTTTCTTCTAAAAACATTCACATTAATGGCGCTTGCAACACCTTTTGTTCATCTTGGTGCCTGTTCAATAAACGACCTAAACAAGGAGATTAAATCTCTTAAGAATAAGATAGAGTCGATTACAAGCGGAAAAAACGATGCTGTTGCTGACCTCAAAAAGGAAATCCAAGGCAATAGAACACAAATAGAACTCTTAAAAAAAGAAATAGAGATACTCAAAAAATTAACAGAAAAACTCAATCAACAGCAACAGATCGGAAAGGAATCGAAAGAGCTTGAACACATCCTAATAAAATATGGAAACAACCCCGATAAACTCACCCCTTTTCATTATGCCATCAAGGTTGGAGATATAAATGCTGTTACCACACTACTAAACGAAAAATGCGCTGATATTTACTCTGTTGAGTATATGAATGGTTACGAAACAAAATCAAACAAAATAACACCATTAGTAAGAGCCGCTCTCTGGAACCAATACGAAATTGCAAAATTATTGATAGACCTTGGAGCTGACGTTAATGTCAGTTCCGTCAATGCTGTTATGAAACCTATGCCAGGATACACAGCTCTACATTATGCAAGAATATATGGTTCGGAAGAACTAATCTCTCTTCTTGTAGAACATGGTGGAATATAATGAATTAAAGCCATTAGCTTATCTCAAAAGCAGCGAACGTATTTCAAGGAGATGGCTTTTCTAGATGCTCCTCATTTCGAGAAAGGGTTATTTTGAAAAAGAATGTACAAATAACACCAAAAAAAAAAAAATTCGATTTTTTTTTTAAAAACACCTAAATATAGTCATTTCAAAAATCCATTTTTTCTAGACTTAAAGTGGGGATAAGAAAAAACCAGTTAACTTTCCCTCTTTAATTCCATGACCAACGATTTGTCCACTATCATTGATATCGGCAGCATACTCAAGGCGTGACCAACCATCGTTATCTACAACGAGACTTAATAAATCATAAACAATACCGTCTTTAAAAATAAATGCTCTAGGCTGAGGACTATTATTCATACCCACAATATCACCATTATTATTGAGAGCAACCGCCTTAGCATTGGATTGAATCATAGCAAATTTTCCATTTTTCCATAAAAAAGCACCACCCCCTTTTTGTCCTACAACACAACCGAAATCATTAACATCATATGGGTAAAGTTCTTCACCCACATTACCAATACCTGAGATGGAATCACTAATACCTGTGATAAAATCCACATTCCAAATGAAATAATGGTCATATGTTTTATTAGAGATTTTAGAGGTATTATAGCCAATTACTGAGGTGTTACTCATAGTAATTAAATTACCTCCGACACCGATTATTCTATTCGCATTATTTGAGTCAATACTCTCAAGAAAAGATAAATTTAATATGTAATAATCGTTAATGGCGTTTATCTTCTCTGAAACTACATCTTTTATTTGTTCTGATACAGGATCCCATAAACATGAACAACTCAAGTACCTATTTGACACCTTAATATAATTTGTCCACGCAACAAAACCATTATTATTTATCACAGGAAACCTTTTATAAAATGTATCTACCGAAACTATCTTAAAACCTGTTTCTTTATCCCAAATAAATATTGCATATTTTTGTGTGGGTATACCTTTATCTTGTTCATAATATGTGCAATACCCTACAACTTTTCCAAAATCATTAATTTTACAGGCATAGCTATGAATAATTTCAATAGCTGAATTTCCTTTTAGTTCTTGTATATTGAATTCAGAAATTGTGTATACAGGCATGCTATACAAAATAGTTTTAGCACAGAAACAAAACAAAAAAGCTAAATATTTAATAGAATTCACATTTCTCTCCATTTTTAAAGGACCGATCATATCATAAACTAGACTTAAAGTCTTTAGATTTATCGCCTCTAGATTCATAGACTTAATGAGATTAGCCTTTCCCTAAAGGAAGGCTCTCATGAAAAAAGTGAAAAAGTCTAAGTTAAAAGAAAAGAAAACACCACTACAGGAAATCTTTGGCATTTTAGTGCGAGCTCGACGAACAGAGTTAGGATTTACGCAGGAGAAACTTGCTGAATTGGCAGGATTGCATTTCACCTACGTCAGCAGTACAGAGAGGGGTGAGCGCAATATTTCATTAGCAAACATTGAAAAATTCGCTGAGGCGCTGAATTGTTCCATGAAGGATTTGATGCCTAAATAGGATCACCGCCTCGGTCATTGTGATTAATTCAAGCTCAATTTTCGCTTCAAAAAAAAAGAAGCTTTAGAAAAATAGGGCCCTAAAAACCGTAATTTTCCCAGGAAAATTTGTTTAGCCTGCCAAATGTGCCATTTAATGAATTAGGAGCAGGTTCATAAACTGATCCGCATCCGTGAAGTACGGTAGCAATTTGTTGTGTTTCTACAAAATATTGAATAGGATGAGTATCATTGATTTTGGCATGATCAAACCATGGCTCATATGTCTCCATTAAATCTGTAAAAATCAAGACAAGGCATCTTAAAGGGTCTAGAGATCTTTTTAAAAACTGGGACTCTTTATTCAAATACTTTTCTTTAAGAAACTCTCTTACCCTTCTTGAGTAGTCCCATTTTTCATGTGATTTTATAAAATGTGCGCTTGGATTAGAGTCATTAAAAACTTTAAAGTCTGGACCATGTAAATAAGTTGCCTCAATATAATACGTTTCATTATCAAAATCTGCATGATAATCAATATTATTTTGTCTAAAATAAACTAGGTTGTAAAATCCTTTTTTTAATAGATAAATTGCAGCCCTACATTCTGCAAACATATCCGCTATAGGGTTATCAGGAATTGGGTCATTAGCGATCTCCGAATTTCGCGAGAAAATTTTTTCACCATTTGTCACATTTGTTAAAACCTCTTCTATTAAATCCTTAAGAGTTTTCCAGGAAGATGGACCTTCTGTACGATTTAAAGCTTCAAACAAAGGAGAATTAAAATAATTACTGCGATCAATACGTCTTTGAATCAATGGGCTTAGCAAACAAAACCATTGTTTTTTCTTTTCACTTTCGGGGATATGCTCAAAATGTGCCATGACTAAACCTTTATATGCGCTATTCTCTCATTAAGATCGTTTTTTGACAATAAAAAGGTGTATGTGCGAATTAGTTATCGTCCTTCACTTTCGTTGTTTTGGTTATTTAAATGCCCTGAAAGCCCTTAAATCTCTTTAGACGATACTTCCCTTGTCTAAACTCTTTCATGCGTTTTTAAGCTATTTAAAAAAGTTCCTGAGTTTTATTTATCTTAGAAAAAGCAACAGTAGAAAACGACACTTGAAAAAGTATGAGTGGTTCCACTTCTCTGCTCGTAGCTAGGTTGGCTTTCGAAAATGCAATAATGTTGTTGTTGCTGTTTTTTTAAAGCAATTTTGTTATTTTTCTATGTAAGGTATGGCCAAAAAGGCGTGACGTCCAGAAAATATCGTGTCAGCGGAGCCTACAGCGAAACCTTTAGAGTTTTTGTCTGCTATCCAGCAAGTGTTAGGTATATCGTAATAAAATGAGTTCTCTTCGATAAGTTTTTTTATCTGCACACCAGTAGAATAATAAAGTTTTCCTTTTATGTTCTTTTTTAGTTCGCATGGTGTGCTATCCTTTCGAATTGGTTTCCCATTTTTTATAGAGTCACATTGCGAGCATGGGATTACGTTATTTGTTTTGCTGTTGTAAAAAAATAAACCATTTGAAAACAATATGTTTTTATTGTCGTCTATGCATGTCGTATAACTATAAGTTTCAGGTAATTCCTTGAAAACTCCATTTTCAAACTCATAACTAACATATTTGTTATTTTGATCGTTGTATGCGTTTGATATTAAGTATCCGTTATTATTCAAGTTTACATTTGAAATGTATATGTTTTTTAGTTTTAATTGATCAGATAGCAGTTTATCTAATTCGGTCATTTTTCCGCGGTCATAAAAAACAAATTGGTTCGTCTTGTAACATAATATTTGTCCTTTATCGTTAAATTCGTATATATTTAGTTCTGATTTTCCTAGATTTTCTACATTATCAATTTCCCATAATCCCAAAGCTTGATCCCAAAAAAAGAGTGCTTGTGTATTATTATTTGAACGATATGTTCCAGTAATTTGCCCTTTATTATTTAACTTTGCTGAATCTATAAAACAATCTGTTGGTATATCGATGAAGTTAACCCCGTTATTTTGATCCCACAAAAATAAGAATCGATTGTTTCCACTGTAACAGAATCCTAAAACTTGATCTTGTTCGTTGATTGCAATGGCCTCACTAGAGTCAGTATAGAACAACCCAAGATCAACCATTTTATATTTTATATTATTAGCTGAAATTGTTGTGAAATGTAAAAGTAAAACAAAAAGAAGTTTTTTAAATAACATAAATTTAACCATTTTATTTTTTACGCAATTATATAACAAATCTGAAAAATTTTTCAATGTAAATAATATACTCCAATAAGCTATTGGTTTAAGATCGTGCACTTTATCCTCCGATGAGAATTCTTTTTAAGGAAAAATCGGCAAATTTGCAATCGTTCTGCAGCATCTTAAACCAACAGCGAAAATCCCCAATATTTAGAATGTCTTTTTTTTCAGTTGTTGTTTTTAAAAAAAGTTAAATGTTTCAGGCTCTTTTTTGCATTGCCTGATAAACTCCCGCACCTCTCTCTCTTCTTTAAGAAACTCTTGGGAGTATCTGCCGTGTTTCCAGTTAGCAGTTCTCTGCCGCTGCCTACCCTCTGGAGTCTTTGGCCCAGTATTGTGTTTCGGTGTAAGCCCTCCATGAAAGCGGCAGCGACCATTTTCCATAGCTGGGAGCCTGCAAGGCTGATGTCCGTTAGTTTTCGCCTTTGCTCCGCATAGTGAGCTACCCGAATAATCCCCATTATTCTTGCCTGTATCCATGAGGTTAGATTCATTACTTTTTATTGTCATACCCCCCTCCCGTTCCCTGAAATCATTCCACCGACAACAGCCTGCCCGCCGTTTTCAACATTGACGTGCTGGACGACAACCTTTTGCTCGCCCTTCCTTCGGTATCGCATGAGAGCTTCAAGTGTTTCATTGTAGAGCCGTGAGAGTTTTGCGGTACGGTTTACGCAAAGATCGGTGTATTGTTGCGAAGTTCCAGGTAGACAAGGGTCTACGCCTCTAAGGTATTTCATGCTTTGCTCATGAAGGGCTATAAGGCGGGCGATAAGCTGCCCCTCATATTCGTCTTTTGGTTGCATAGCTCGCATAGCTTCCAGAATGGCGGTAACGTTCTCCCCCTGCTTACCATCCTCTTTGTAGAATCCGCAAGCCTTGTAGCACCCTTCAAAGATTTTTATCCCATATTGTAGGTCATTACATCCTGTAGCTTCGTTTATGGTGGCGGAAAATAGTTTTGATAAGTCTCCCGATGAAAGGGGGTATCCGTCATTTGTCTCTATCGTTATTTTTCTTTTGTCTTCTTCATTCGAGGAATCGGTGTAAACGATCTGGCTTGGTTGCACCTTGTGTGTTCTATTTTCATACTTTTCTATGACCTGCTTTTGTTTTTTGTTCAAAGGAATGTAAACTTTATCGTCGCTCTCATCATCCAGAATGACGCCCAAATCTGTGGCTTTTTTTTGTAATTTTGAGATCCTTTCATTGTTTATCTTTAATTTTACTTCTGCAATGCGCTTCTCTTCCTCTTCATTTTTCAAAGAAAGCTCTTGAGGTGTGTTGAATTCTTTTGTTGCTGGAAGGTTATTATTATCCATTAGTTAAACCTTTTGTTTTATTTTCGATATAGCTTTGATCGCATCGTATTTTGACATATTGTCAATATTGATCCCGTGAGAGTTTAGGAAAAACTTTTGCTTATTGGTAGGTGGCTCACTGAACATCAAGCGCCTGTTCTTATTCTTCAAGGTGATGATTTTCCGTATCTCAAGAGCAGCCTGAGCCTTGCTCATGCTTTCGACATATGCCTCATTCTTTTGGAGAAAATCCTTTTGACCTTGAGTTGGTGATGAACTGGAGTTCGCCCATGATTTTGTCATGTCGGCAAATGCAATCTTGAGATAGCGTCTAGCGAAGTCCTCACAAACACCCGAGCAGTAAGCCAAGGGAAGAGGTGAGGAGGTAATTTCTTTTGAGCTACCATCTGGGAAATAAACCTTTGCTCTATACCCGTCTCCATCTGGTGTCATGACAATCTCCTGCTTGTCGTCGTCGAGAAGGCTCCATTCCCCGTCACCGATGTCAACCCAGCAAAAGCGGGTAGCTCCGATGATGTCAAAAGCTTGATCGCTAGTCTCAACAGCACCAATTTTTGCGGTCTTATCGATCTTCTTGTCGTCAACCCCCTCTTTCTCTTCTTCCTCTTGCACCTCTTCCCTTATGTGTAGAGCTTCGGGGATTGTTTGACTTAAGGTCATGGCACTATCTAAACTATGGCTGCGGTCGGTGAAGTCCATTACAAGGCAATTCTCTTTGCCTGGCCATAGGCGAAGACCACGACCAATACACTGTGTATAGAGAGCAGCACTCTTTGTAGGTCTAGCCATCACAACGGCATCTATCGATCCTTCGTCGTAGCCCTCAGTCAAAACCCCACAAGAAGTTGCAAGCCTAATAGAGCCGTTTTTTAAGCTCTCCAGTACATTACTCCGTTCATCGGAAGGCATTTCACCATAGACGGGTTCACAAGCGATCCCAGCCCTTTTAAATGCGTCAGCTAAGTCTTTGCAGTGCTGAACATCCACACAAAAGGCTACACCCTTTCTATTGGCGGCATAGGTTTGAAACTTATCAACGATAAAGTTATTCCGCTCCTCGGTGTTTATTGCCTCGGCTAGGTCTTCAATGGCATAGTCGCCGTTTCTGGTTTTAATTTTTTCTACGTTGAAGTTTGTGAGGATTTTTCTGCCGATCAATGGGCTTAGATATCCTGCTTTAATCATGGTTCCAACAGAGCGGGCAAAGGTGATCTTTTCAAACATATTGCCTAGCTCTTCCCCGTCCCCCCTCATTGCTGTTGCTGTTACTCCCACCAAAAGCTTTGAGGCGAGTTCGTTGATGATAGCTTGGTAGGTGTCTGCCAAGGCATGATGCGCCTCATCGACTAGGATAAGCTCGAAGCCCTGCCTCTTAAGAGCTTCAATCCGTTTGGGTCTGGAGCAAGTTTGAACGGAGCCCACTACTATTTGGCAATCAATTTCATCCCGCTCGGCCTTGCAAATCCCTATGCTAACCTCAGGCCAGTAAAGCTTGAATTTATCTACTGCTTGTGTAAGTAGCTCTTCTCGATGTGCAAGCAACAATGTTCTTACGTTGAATTTTTTAGCAATTGCAGCCATAATGACTGTTTTCCCTGATCCTGTTGGCAGAACTATCAACTGTCGACTGATACCTTGCCTAAATTCGGTCGACACTGCTTCAAGGCACTCTATTTGATATTCTCTAAGTCTGATAATTTTATTCATTTACATATTCCAGCTTCTTACATTATAAAGTTAGGGATCATCATTTCCTTCGTGGCTATTTTTACCCTCATACCTAACCTAAGGAACTGACAAAACCGACAAATCTGAGTTTTCGACAACATTTGCTCAAAACTCCCACTTCAAGCTACCGACAAAACCGACAGATTTATCAAATTCACCAGATTTGTCGGTTCTGTCGGTTTCTCGTTCTACATATTCATACGATTTTTTCATTCTTAAGCTTTGGGTGTAACCGAAAGATTTTTGCAGATTTCGTTGATGTACACTTTTCCTCGGATTGAATCCATCCATGCTCAATAAGAATATCCGTTGCATTTTTGGCTTCTTCTAAATCTGATAACTTCGACCACCCAGAACGATATATATCTCGAAGGGTAAAGCCTTCAGCCAAGCTTCCTTTTTTTATTCGTTGCAAGAGTGCCCTTGCCGATTCAATGGCAGGGTTTTCTACACTGGCGTAAAGGCGATGTGCATGCGTTTCTAAATATTTACACCACTGAACAGCTAATTCAGCAGCTGAACGTTCGACTTGTTTAATCTCTCGATTCAGGTCAGCGTCCTGACAAAATTGAAAGATTAAGGCAAGACTAGGCATTAGGCTGCGGTATTTTGCCAGGTGAGCTTCCATCGAAGGCGAAAGATCTCCACATCGAATACGGTTTTCAAGTTCTGCCCTCCATAAGTTAAAAACTTGTTGTCCTTCTGGCGAAAATCGTACTGCTGGAACATCTAAGTCAGAATTTGTATCTAGTGAAGAACATTCATAGGAATCAATTCTTTTAAAAATTTCATAGGCGCGCTTTTTAGCTTCAGTATCAGGCCAACGATCAATGTTAATCCATTCTTTTGGAGCATCTGGCCAAACAGTTAACTGGAAACGTTGTAAAAGACCATCGTCACCAATTCCACCTTTTGTTGCTTGATAGACATAAGAGGACAAAGGTCCAGGCTGTATGCCTCCAAGAATGCTTAGACAAAGCGCAGGAATATGAAATGTCCCTCGGCCAATCCTATCCACTGTAAAACAGCCTGTTCCATTCCAGCTTTCAAGAAAAAAAGCCCTGTCGCCCTCTCTATTGTCTTTATCCAAACTTTTAAACCACCCTGTGAGCTCATCACGATGAATGAGAATACCTCTAGGATTTTCCAACAAAATTTCGCCAATCTTTTCAGTGGTCCCATCTTCTGTTTTGTATCTCTTTTCAACTGGAGTGTCAGAGCTTTCAATCTTGGGACGAGAAGCTATTAGAGCATCCAGCTCTTCTTCTCCAACTTTTTTTTTCGCGGCTTTTTTAAGATCATCTTCAAGAACACTCTTTTGCGCCTTTAACTTCATTTTTTTGAATTCATATCCCTCTATTTCTTCGTCATACTTTGTCTTGGCAGCAACAACGAATTGATTGAGAGGCTTCATTACCTCTGAAATTGCAGGAGATTTCATCAATGATGGACGTCCCACAATCGCCCCCCATAGATTAGGGACAACAATCCAGTCGTCTTTTTCTTTTGGATGAATTCCTAGTTTTCTCCCTATTAAAGATCCAAGAACTACAATGGCAGCAGCAGCGGAGAAATCTGGGGGTATTTGCATTCGTTCTGCAATATCGATTATCCATCCGCGTAAAGAGTCGGGCAACATTTCAGATTCAAGAAATGCTACGGATGGGATTCCATCGGGTAATGGTGTTGGTTCCTCCCAATTTGAATGGGAAGCATCTTCAAGCTGTTGCTTTAAATTGTCTAATCCAAAATAGAAATGAAGATCATTAAAGTCTGAAGGGAGTTTCCCGTTAGGAAGTTTGAAATCCTTCTGAAATTTAGGAAGTATGAAGTCGCAGCCATATTGTTTGAAAGCTTTTTCAGCAGCATTTTTACCAGGATTTATTGATGCCCCTTGATGATCTTTTGTTTCCTGATCATCATCGGCAAGTATCGTAATCTTGTTATTGGGATAAAGCTTTCTTAAGTTTTCTATAACAGGGAAAAGATTACCACAATCAAATGCCACCACTACTGGAACATTAGTAGCCTCGTGAACACTGGCCGCTGTTGCATATCCTTCGGCAACATAAAAATCCATTCCATTCGAAATTTGACCCAAGACAAAGAAATTCCCTTTTTTTTCTCCTCCCCTATAAAAGCTTTTATAAACCTCACCATCAGCCGAAACGCTTATATATTGAAGGGAGCGAACCTCCCCTTTTTCATTTTCCAATTTAATAATTATCGATTCGTATCCTTTTTCATTTTTACCAAATCCAAGGCCAAAATCTTTAACACCTTTCTTTTCCAAATAGGCTAAGTGTTTTTTAGTGGGTTTGATATTCTTTACTTCTTCCCATATTTTTTGGCACTCTATAGCAGATTTTTCATATTCTTCTCGAATAACCTTTTCGGCTCTTTGTCTCGCCTCCCTCACCCTTTTTTTGATCATCTCTAGTTCATCTAAGTCTAACGTCTCATTTTTTTCCCACGAGTTATAAGTGTATTTTTCTTCAGTACTCCAAGATCCAAATGTACAAATCAACCATTCCGTTCCGTTCTTGCTAATCTCTCTAGAGGCGATATACCATTCATCTGGTTTAGTTTTCTTATGATCGATAGAAAATCTATGGATTTTCCCATCTACGCGTAAAGGGCCTTCAAAAGGTATTCCGTTATTAGCCATATAGTTCAAACATTCAGATTGAAGTTCAGAAAAATTTGGTTGATATTGTGGTTTTACCGTCTTTTGTGTTATAGTCATGATTAAGCCTCTAAGGTTATTTATTGGCGGTTTGCTGCTCTAACAGCAACCGCCCTTCTTAATTCTAAATGTTCCATTTACAAATTGGTGTTTTCTCTTTTTTGGTTTACAAATCTATATTATCCTCCTTTCTAAACATGTTTTTGCGAATAAAATCGAGTACAGCGCTACGAGGAATAACGCATCGTCTAGTAGAAATTCTTATAAAGGGAATCTCCCCATCTTGGAGAGCATGCCTAGCGGTTTGTACTGTGCCAAAAAGCCCGAGAGAAACAAGTTCAGGCAAAGTGAAAAAAGGACGATCCCCGATCTTTTCATTAAGTTCTTTTTCCAAACCGTTCAAACATTCTAACGACATATTAATTCCTCATTTTTTGAGGCGTCGCCATGTTGAGAAGGCAAAAAAATATTTACACTTCAAAACCCTTGAAATGCAAAGGATTCCTTGATATCCTAGAGATTAAGAGAAGCACAGGACGAAACCATGCTCTTTGCCGTGAAGAAGGTACCAACTTCTTTACGGCTTTTTTTTATCTCTTTTTCCTATCACCTTTTCAACACAGCCTCACCATTTTGTTTTTTTCTTTATCTGCTCTAAAGAGCTTTTGCCCTCTAAAACCATCTTATAACCTCTATACTATAAAAAAATATGTATATCAAGTTTAACTTTAACATTTTATATTTTTGTTAAATACTTTATTGCACTCATTTGCTATTAGTTGTTATTTGTTGTGGTTTGTCCAGAAATCCAATCTTCCATGGCATGGACATCTAATAAAATTTTCCTGCCTATCCGTTTTACCACCCTTTTTTCAAAATCTTTATTTGAAAAAATCAAATGTCGCACACCCCCTTCAGGAATATACCCAAAGGTCGACACCCACTTTTTGACGGTCATATATTTTGCCTCTTCTACTGTTTGCATTATTTCCTCCTTTATTGCCCACAACCCGTTACAGGCTTTCACGAGCTTTGATCAAAGAATACGAATATCCACAAAATTTAAAAATTGGTGTTTTCAAAATTTTTTCCTTCAAAAAACCAATTTACAAAAAACAACTCACAATCATGCTCCAAAAATTAATTTTCTTTTTCGTGATAGTGTGTCGTATTGGCATTGAATTAAATAAAACCTTTCTTCGATGATGGTACAGATAAAATTAAACACCATCTCATTAGAATTATTTAAATAAAGACTAACCACTAAATCCTCTCCCATTAATTGAATAAATTCATCGACATCTAATTTTAGAAATGGCTCTAAGCCTAGAAGTTTAATTTTTTCACAAAAAATAACACTTATTACAACTTCAAGAAGAGGAAAATTAAATCTTAAAGTTCCTGTCTCATCAACCGAACGAACCTCAGGTAAAGCCATTAATTTGCATTTACGTTTACTTTTCTTGTTATCTTTTGGACGTCCAGGTTCACCTTTGATATCAAAAAATCTTTTATTCACCTCTTTTCTAAGCGACGAAGTATCCTCATTTCCTTTAATCTGTTTGCATAAAGTATCAATCGGAATATTGGGATTTTGAGAAAGGATACATAAAGCTTTCGTCAACTCATTTACTTTGTCCGATTTAATTGTCTTTTGGAAATCCTGACGAATTTGCAATTTTTCTAAAAGTCTTTCTCGAATTAAAACCCCCTTTTTCAAAGCCCATACAATTATAGACCAAGGGGAAACAAGATAATTTGAACCACTGCAGATAACTTGATGCCTTGCAGGCAAATAATAATACTCAATATCCTTTTTCATATCTGTAAAGACCTTTTCAAAATGTTTTCCAAGCACTTTAAAGTCAATTTCTCCAGAATGTGGAATGTAAAAAAAAGGACGATCTAATTTTATGTCTTCAGGTATGTACATACCAGGACTTTCATAATAAATTTCTTTTTTTGGCCACCCAATTAATTCCCAAACAGCCTCATGGAGTGCCCAAAAACGGTTATTGAGAGATAACTCAGATTCACAATTTATTACTTCGTTTTGTTGTTTGTTCATGTTTAGCTCCTCTGTTTACCCAAAAATTTTTTGATTCATTTTTGAAACTACACCAGCCGTGTGTGTGTCTGAAAGGTGGGCGTAACGTTTCACCATCGCAAGTGTTTTGTGCCCTAAGACTTCAGCTATTTCAGCAAGGCTCGCCCCGTTCATCACTAAATAGGATGCCGCCGTGTGACGGAGATCATGGTATTTAAAATTGGAAATGTTAGCCCTTTTGAGAGCACTCTCCCAAGCAGTCCGAATATCTATTGGTTTTTTTGGAAACTTTCCTGGAAAAAGGAGATGGGTATCGATTCGTCTAATTTTATCTAACTGCTTTAGCAATTCCAAAGCATGCCCTGTTATCGCAACCTGACGAATTTCCCCGTTTTTAGTTTCCTTTAGAATCACACGCTCCTTTACTAAATCAACATCACCCCATGTCAAAGTCATTAGCTCTGTATGCCTCATTCCAGTTGAAAGAGCCAAGACTACAATCGTGTAAAGATAGGGGTTAGGGCTTTCTTTACAAGCTTCAAGAAGGCGTATACGTTCATCTTCATCTAAAAAACGTACCCTCCCCCTTGGCTCTTTTGGCTTAGTCACCTTTCTAATTGGCGAATCATCTACCCAGCCCCATTCTTTCATCGCAATGGTGTAGGCATGTGAAAGAACTGCCATATACCGAACTACCGTTGAAGGGCTTCTTTGCTTTTTTCTTAATGTTGTCCCCTTTAGAAGAACGTCCCTTTTCTCAGCTATGAGTGAAGGAGTTATGTCGGAAAGGTAATAACACCCCAAATGGTCCTTCCACCAGTTAAGCTGGGCTGTTTGCTTTTCAATGCTTTTCCTTTTGGTAGGAAGTATATTTTCGATATATCGTTCAATTAGATCAGCAAGAGTGTGCTTCTTTGATTCAGAAGTTTTGAAATGCCTTCCTTCACGAATTGCAGCCTCTGTTTGCTGAATCCAACGATCTGCATCAGTCTTCCTTTTAAAAGAAGCATGTTGAGGAGGACAGCCCTTTATCCTGATTTGAACATAGTAACGAATTTTTCCACTCTTATCTTTAAGCTCTTTGATTGATGCCATTAGTCCCTTCCTTGATAAAATATAACGAAAAATATAGCCCAAGGGATTTCAAATCCCCTAGGTTTGATAGATATTTTCTCTCGTAAAATAACGAATTATGAAAGGAGGTTATAGCAGATTTCCCCACTTTTTCCCCACAAAAATAGAAACTTGTCAACATAAGCGTAATTCCACGTTTTGTCATTTGTTGCTGTATGTTGTGTGTAAGTGGGAAAAAAATGGGGAAAATTCCCCAGAGCAAAAAAAAGGGACCAAAATCTGTAATGATTTAGGCCCCTTAACGTGATAGTGTAAACCAGTCTTGTTCAAGGACTTAACACTATCGCGGTTTGGCTGCTCGGGGCGGGACTCGAACCCGCACGGGCGCTAAGGCCCAAGGGATTTTAAGTCCCTTGTGTCTACCATTCCACCACCCGAGCCGAATGAATGAACCGCTATTATAGCCTCAAAAACCATTCCAAAGCAAGTTCTTTTTAATGGAATCCCCAGCTTAAAAAAACTTTAAGCTGGGGGGCCCACTTACTTTACTCAACTGTCGTCTCTCGGGACGTGTTGATATAATCCTCTGTATTACTAAAAGAATCGGCTCGACGCTCTCTTTGCTCTCTCATCTCCTCCTCCTCTTCAGAAGTTAGATCAAATACACCAAATTCACCCTCCTCGCCAAAGGTTGGGAATTCCTCCTCTGCTTCGAATATCGTCGCGTCAGCCTTCTCCTCTTTACTAAAAAAAGCATCCTTGAATAACGCATCGTCCTTGTATCTGGCTATCGTCTCTGATATCAAAGTATTCGGCGGTGGCAATAGGGACGATAATCCCCCCGTTTTCTTCGGAGTTGGTACCGCCTTCTCCTCTTTCTCTACTTTAGGTGCAGGCACTTCAGCTTGTGTTTCCTCATCCAAATCGTCCTTAGAACGCTTGCGACGAAGTTTCTTGCGGTCTTTCTTCTTCTCGACCTTAGGTTGCGACTCTTCCTCTTCCGATTCAACAGGCGCCACTTTCTCCTCTTTCTTCCCACCACCTATCTTGATCGAACGCTCAAGTCCTGCATTCTTCAACACAAGGCGAGCCTCTCTAACTTCCAAGACCTCGTAGTCATTTGATGGCACTAAAAATGCCTTAGGACGCTCTAAAGAGCGGAAAAAAAATGTCTGGCCAAATGAGACCATTTCAACGGCATCGACAAAAAACTCCTCCTGGCCTGATGCTTTACTACTTCTCACAACAAGTTTACAGCCATCTTTCGGAGTGATTACACTTTGTATTATGGGTTCTCGCGTAAAATCCACGGTTTCACCTTTTATTAACGGGTTAAGAAAAAAGCTATTTAGCCTCTTTCGACTTCATGTATGCGAGTAAATCGACTAGACGCGCTGCATAACCCATCTCATTGTCATACCAAGCTATGACCTTGAAAAAGTGACCGTTTAATGCAATTCCTGCATCACGATCAAATATCGCTGAATAAGTTGACCCAATAAAATCTGAAGACACCACAGGATCTTCTGTATATCCCAATATCCCCTTCAAAGATCCCTCTGAAGCCTTTTTCATCGCTAAACATACGTCATCGTATGTCGCACTCTTTGAAAGCTTCACTGTTAAATCCACCACAGAAACATCCGCAACAGGAACACGCATTGCCATCCCCGTTAACTTACCCTTTACCGCAGGCAAGCAGAGGCCCACCGCAACGGCTGCCCCAGTCGATGAAGGAATCACGTTCTGAAGCGCTCCACGCCCCCCCCTAAAATCCTTCTTAGAAGGACCGTCTACTGTCGGTTGACTCGCCGTCAATGCATGAATCGTCGTCATCAAACCCTCCTCTATACCAAAAGTGTCTAAAAGCACCTTTGTTATCGGAGCTAAACAGTTGGTCGTACAAGAAGCGTTCGATACGATCTTGTCCCTCTCAGGGTTATAAGTTTCGTGATTCACACCCATCACGAGCGTAGGCACATCTCCCTTCGCAGGAGCAGATATCACTACCCGCTTAGCTCCAGCTTTAAGATGCTTTCCCGCAAGTTCCGGTGTTGTAAAAAGTCCTGTGGATTCCACTACGTAATCGATATTGAGCCTCCCCCAAGGAAGAGACTCCGGATCTTTTTCAGAAAATATTGAGACGCTCTTACCATTGATAATCAACGCGTCGTCTTTTACTCCTATCTCTTGAGAAAATCGGCCATGAGTAGAATCGTATTTCAACAAATACCCTAAATTACTACTCGGAACCAAATCATTAATGGCGACAATCTCGAAATCAGTCCTAGTCGCCATTAAACGACAAACTAATCTCCCGATTCGTCCAAATCCATTAATTGCTATGCGAATAGGCACTAGCACTCTCTCCTATTTTTTTAGAGATCATTTAAAATTAATCATCATACGGGAAAAACTTTTCGAAATCAAGCTTTTCTAAGCTCCTGTAAATCAATCTGTAAGCGCGCAAGATACTCTTTTGCTATCCGAATTTCTGCCAATTTCTTTTTCACTTCTTCTCTTTTTTTTAAAAAAGCTAACTTCTCTCGACCAGACTTCATCCCCTTCAAATTTTCCGCACGCAAAAGGATCGCACTCTTAAGAGCTACCTTTAACTTTTTTGCCATCTCTTCGTCCTTTACACCCACAATCTTATCCGAATCGACTATAATATTTTTAAGCTTCGAAAACTTCTCCCTAAATCCCTTCAATTGAAGTTTATCCCCGTTTCCAGTTGCCAGAGCTCTCCAAAACTCCTCAATTTGAGCTATATCTTCCTCAGACTTAATCTCTTCATCCTCCTCAATCGAGGTCAAATAAATCATACAAGTGGCCACGAGACGCTCTACCGGTTCCATCATTCCCCTCCCTAAACTTCAATTTTTCTTTTAACAGAAACTATTCCCTACTTATCATGTTCCCCTTTTTTTAAAAACCTGATACACTCAAGATTCTTTAAATAAAAAGGTGTTCCCATGCAAAAAGGGCATTTTCTAGAATTTCCTTGTTCCACCTGCAAAACAAAAGTCAAATTTTCCCTTCTTGAGCTCTCTAAAAAACCGGAAGTTGTCTGTACCTCATGTTCCACACCCTACACCTTCGCTGATAAAGATCTTCAACGACAACTGAAATGCTTTAACGACCTTTGCGCTCAACTCCTTGACTCTCAAGAAATTTTAAGTCAAACAAGCGTTGGAATTGACGTCGGGGATCACCACGTAAAAATTCCTTTCAAACTTTTGCTGACTCGGTTAAATTCTCAACTAGATTTAAAAATAAACGGGGAAGTGATTCCGATTGCTTTCCGTTTTGAACCCCTTAAAGGCCAGGCTGTATGAACAAACTCGAAAGTTTAAAAACATTCACAACCGTTGTCGCAGACACTGGCGACTTTGAAACGATTAAGATCTATAAACCGGAAGACGCAACCACTAACCCCTCTCTTATTCTCGCTGCCTGCAACAAGCCGCAATACCACCATTTGATCGAAGATGCCGTTGCGTTCGCTAAAACTCACGGGGAAACACAGCAAGCAAGGCATGACATTGTGATCGACAAGCTCTTCGTCAACTTTGGCATTGAAATCTTAAAAGTGGTCCCTCATAGGGTCTCCACTGAAGTGCCTGCTAAACTCTCTTTTGACACAAGAGCGAGTATCCACAAGGCTAAATATTTGATCCACCTCTACGAAAAGGCAGGAATTAGTAAAGATCGGGTATTGATTAAGCTGGCTAGCACATGGGAAGGGATCGAAGCGTGCAAGGAGCTTGAAAAAGAGGGGATCCATTGCAATATGACGCTCATGTTCTCTCTTGTTCAAGCGATTGCTTGTGCCAATGCTAAAGCCACACTCATCTCTCCCTTCGTCGGTAGAATCCTCGATTGGTACAAAAAAGCGGAGGGGGTTGATGGGTACCCGAAAGAGAAAGATCCTGGCGTCCTTTCAGTCAAAGAGATCTACAACTATTTGAAAAAATTTGATTATAAAACCCAGGTGATGGGAGCTTCATTTAGGAATGTCGATGAGATCTTAGAATTAGCAGGCTCCGACCTTTTGACCATCTCCCCAGAGTTTTTAAAGCAACTCTCTGAAATGGAAGGGATTGTGGAAAGAAAATTAAGCGTTGAGGGTGCTAAAGCCTCTTCCGTTGAAAAACAGGAGTTAAACGAAGCTGAGTTCCGCTTTGCATTGAACCAAAGCGCTATGGCTACAGAAAAACTAGCCGAAGGGATAAGGAAATTTGCAGAGGACTCAAAAAAATTAGAGGAGTACATCTCTAAGACTTACGCTCTTTAATCGATTAACTCTTTGTCTTGAATCACATTTCTTGCTTTGTTAAAAATGCGCATTAAATTAGCTTCAAAGCTTCCGAGCTGCCCTTTCACCTTTCTCTCTTTTTGAGCATCATTTGAATAATAATCATTTAACTCATCCCTTTTTTCACTGACCATTTCCAAAATCAACCCCTCAGCTTCAGTCTCAAAATCTTCACTACCAAAATGTTTGGCCAATTCATCGACAAACGCATCCCCATCCATTTTCATAAACTTTTCAAAACCTTCTATATTGATTAATTGCCTTTTCAACTCAAGGCGTAACTCGTCTTGAAGAGGTGAATAGAGATTTTCGGTTTTTTTAATCACCAAACTCGTTTCCTCTGTTGATTTTACAAATTCTTTTGTTTGGGGGGCACCAAAAGTCACACTCTTTTTTTCTCTATTTTTAGGAACATCTGTTTTATTTAAAATGGATTGTATTTTTTTAGGTTGAGAAGGAGGCTGCGAACTTGCATTCACACCCTCTTGAATCTCTTGAGCTTCTCGTTGGTGCTCATCAAATGTTCGTTTAGCACTCCTGTACCTCTCAATTTTAGAGGAAACGCTCTCTTTAAAAACATTACTTATCGTAAGATTCATCTCATTCTTAATCTTTGTCACTTTACCAGGATCTGATGCTATTTCCTGAATGATCGTTTCCTTTAAATTGTTCCAAGCTTTCTCTCTTTCTCCTTTTGTTTCGGGATTATAGATCACTTCTAATTTTTGCTCCGATACAATAGCAATCCGCTCTTCCAAAAAATCAATAAAACGATCAATCGTCGCTTTACTTAAAGAACTTTTATAATTTGCTAATATATTTACCCATTGATCAAAATGCTCAAATTCAGGAATATTCATAGTAATACACCTCATTATAATATTAAATATTAATTTAATTAGTGTATACGGTTTTGAAATATTAATATTTTATTAATTACAACGCATTAATGCCTGTTCCATTGACATCCGACTTGCAGGATTTTCATTTAAAAGTCCCTTAATGATCTCATCAAAAGGGGGAGGAATCGGTTTCTTACAAGCAAATAGAGTAGTTAAAATAAGCCCTATCTGGTAACAATCGCTTTTCACTCTCGCCTCATGCTCTCTAAGCTTAGAGGTATCGATAACGGGCTTAGATTTTTGCTCCTGTAAACACAAAGCAATCTTATTTCCAAAAATACAGCAAGTGGCAAAACAGGCAAAACTGCCCTCTTTCACCTCTTTTTCATTATTTTCTGCAATGGCTACAAGACCCTCAACACTTCTTCCCGAAGCAAACACAGAAAGAATAACATAATCACTGATCAAAATCTCCTCGATATCTTCCATGCTAAATAAATCTTTGATCAGCTGCGCTTTTTCGGGGTCATTGGAGAGCTCCCTCAATTTTTGTTTAATTTCCCCCACTTCCGTTGAAAAATCTTCTAAAAGAGACGCTTTCAAAGCGACAATTTGATCTTCAAGGGAGGGATCAGACGCCCCTTCCATTTGAATAACCCTCTCAACTCGTCGATATAAATTAACGATCCTTTGAACTTCACTTGCTTTGTTAAACGATTCCTGATCAACAAACACTTCTCTTGGAGCGTACATGGGAGTAATCGCTCCCTCCAAAGTCTGCTTCTCATCTTTTTCGTAAATTGCAGTTCCCCAATCGATTACAAAAATTTCCCCTTCATCGGTCATAATAAGATTGGCATGCTTGATGTCGTTATGAGTCACCCCTTTCTTGTGAATTGCAACAAATGTCTCAAGCAACTGCCTTGCTGCTTTTTCAGGATGATCTACCGGATGAGGAGGGACCCCTTTCTTAAAGCTGACATAACTGATTTGTTGCACAAACGGATGCTCCCCACTTCTTTGGTCGATATGAACGACCTTTACCGGAAGAACAACATATGGAATCCCTTCAAGATGTTGCCTGACGTTAAGCTCTCTGAAAAGAGAGAGCTCCTGTTTCTCATGACCTAGAGGGGCCATTTCTTCAGATACTAAAAACTTTTCAAACCCCTCTGATGTCACCCTTACCGATTCACTCATCCGCTTATTGCCACCAGAAAACTCAGTTTCTGTAATTTCCCTGTTAAAAATAATAAAAATTTCTTTATCCTCTGGATGTAAAATCTGAACTTTAAAAAGCACCTTTCTTTCTTCATCCAAAACATCAACATTAAACCCAGCACCCTCCCTGAAAATAAGGGGTGTCACTTGTCCTATTTTTTCAACCTGAGCGAGAACCCCCTCTTCCTTGTGATCAATCTCTTGAATTGATTTTAAGGCAACCCGAACCGCAGGAAATCTCTCACTTTGGATTCCCTCACTAAAAGAGTCCCCAATTAGAGGATGAGCCTTCAAGATTTCAATAATTTTCTTGACACTTGCAAGACCTGTTACATTAGGAGTCGTCGGCACTGATGGGGACGAGCTACTTCCTTGATTTTCAATACGTTCCATAGGTCTATTATACTAAAAACCCATAAATATAAACATAAAACAATAACAAATGTTGAAATTAATTATTGATTAATTTATTATTATATCAATAATTAACAAGGAAACCTATGAGTATTGCCCAGCAAGCCCAAGTGTCCCCTGCCATTTTTGTTTCAAACCTTTTTAAATATCAGTATGGCCCGATTCCGGAGAATAACAAACAAGAGATCTACCAGCTTCTTCAAGAGAAAATCCTAAACATGAAATGTGACAACCAAACTGATTTTTACGACGTTGTGAATGTTTACGACGGGATAAAAACTCAGCTCGACGAAAAAACAAATTTATACTTCCTTAAATTTTTTAAAGGATCGCTTGTGAGTGGGGATAAGTCTTTTGAAAATTATCTCAAAGAAAGAAAATTTGACTTAAAACAAATAGAGGGATGTGAGCCTTTTGAAAAAAGGAAAACGACTCCGAAAAGAAAGCAATCAGTCTCAAGATCGACGTCTACTGACTTTCCTTTTTAAACCTATCCGATTTAAAAGCCCTTTTGAACCATGTTTTTAGCAGTTATTCCAATCATTTCACGAACTAAGTGATAAGATTCAAAGTCGACATCAAGTCTTGCCTCTAACCACATTTTCTTTTCTTCTTTGTCTTTTTTCAATAATTTATCAACCTGCTTTGAAAAGTATTCGTGCGGTTCCATCTTTCCTCTGATCTCAGGATCTAACGATTCCTCGTGTAAATGCCCTAATGTTTGTACAAAATTTGCAAAAATAGGAAAATTTTCACTATAATCTCGATAATCTTTTATAAATTGTTTTCTCAAAGATTCACTAAAACTGGAATGCTCTCCTCGAGGTTCAATAAATTTAACCTGTTCTGAATCCGCAAACTTTATTTTTCGTTCTTTTTCAATGAAATTCTTTTGTTGCATTTGATTACGTTGTTGTATTTGATGATGCGCTCTTATATCATCTTCAATACGTACCCCCCTAAAAATTCGCTGCATAGCCACATTAACTTTATTTTTTGCTTTTTTAAATGGGGTTTGATTATTGATCTCGCGATCAATTCGAGTTCTTAAGTTTTCCCATTGAACTCGAAATTTTATTCTTTTGAAATCAGGACTCGAATGAACATCGTTGCTATCTTGCAATATTCGTGAAAATTGGCGTAGAGTCTCAGAGCTTAAAGCGCCTTTATTAGCTTCAACCTTTTTGACATAATCATCTAATCCATTATAGAAAAATTCAGGATGCTCTCTAACTGAACTCATAAATCCCCTATCTTTAAAATTAATGTTATTATAACATAAAAACACTAATTAATTTTTTTAAAATGGAATTAATTTATTATAAAGAAAAAGGCCTTACCACTAAAACTTAGTGATAAGGCCTTAAATAATTGAATCAGTTAAAGCTTAGCTTAAGGTCTTGGTGTACTCTCGAAGTCGAACACAAGTTCCTCTTCAAGCTCCCGATCGACAAACTTCTTCACTCGTTTGTGGCTTTCAAAACCGGTACCACCAGGGATAATATGCCCCATGATCACGTTTTCTTTAAAGCCCATCAAATAGTCGGTTTTGCCAGAGCATGCCGCATCAGTTAAAACACGGGTCGTGTCTTGGAAAGAGGCCGCTGAAATAAACGACTCAGTTCCAAGAGACGCTTTAGTGATTCCAAGCAGAACTGGAGAGGCTGTTGCCGCCTTACCGCCCTCGTTAATCACTTTAACATTCTCTTTCTCAAACTCTTTCCGTTCGATCTCTTCACCATAGAGCAAGCTCGTATCGCCCGGATCGACGACGTGAACTTTGTTGAGCATCTGACGAATGATGATCTCGATGTGTTTGTCGTTAATATCTACCCCTTGTAGACGGTAAACTTCTTGCACCTGGTTCACCATGTACTTCTGAAGTTCTCTTACCCCGCACACTTCAAGAATCTCGTGAGGATTGACGATACCATCTGTCAACTGTTGCCCCTTGATCACGTGATCACCTTTCTGAGCAATCAAGTGTTTTGAGAGCGGTATCAAGTGCTCCTCTTCCATTCCAGTCGCTTCATCTCTTACAACGACAATACGTTTGTTCTTTTGAACGCCGCGGAAGTCAACTGTTCCGTCGATTTTAGCAATTTCAGCCTGATCCTTCGGTTTTCTCGCTTCTACAAGCTCGGCAACCCTAGGAAGACCCCCGGTAATATCCTTCGTTTTAACGGCTCCACGAGGAAGACGGGCAAGTCTCGTACCAGCTGTTGCGTACTGCCCTTCAGTCACTGAAATAATCGCTCCAGAAGGAATCGGATATGTACCAATCAGCTCTTTACAAGCTTTATCTGCATAGATCACGATCTGTGGATGAAGCTCTCCACGGTGCTGCTTCACAATAAGTTCCACTTGCCCCGTTTGCTTGTTCACGTCGCGCTCAGTTGAGATCCCCTCGACCAAGTCCTCATACTTCACATAACCTGGGCGATCGCAAATGATTGGAATGTTGTGTTGTTCCCACTCAGCCACTTTTTGACCAAGTTTTACAAACACCCCATCTTCGACGAAAATATTCGTTCCAAGTTCGATGGTAAATGTTTGAAGAGGCTCAATCGACTTCGTCGAAAGAAGTTTCTTATACTCTTCTAAAGTTCTACCCTCATCTCTAACGATATTGAGAAGGCCATTCTTATTCAAGACCACGTAGTAGCCGTCATCGTTCTTCACTGTACGAAGTTCTGTGTAGACCAAAATACCATCTTGGGTCGCTACAATTTCAGGACTTAAAGAAGCTGCAGCAATACCCCCTAAGTGGAACGTACGCATCGTCAACTGAGTTCCCGGTTCACCAATCGACTGAGCGGCAATAATACCGACAGCTTCACCTTGGCTAATCGGACGCCCATTCGCAAGGTTTGTGCCATAACACTTAGAACAAACACCTCGTTTTGTCTCACAAGTAAGCACTGAACGGATCTTGACACTATCAATACCTGAGTCGTCGATCTCCTCTGCTTGCTTTAAGTTCAAGGTGTCCCCAGCTTTTGCAAACAACTTACTTCTGTCGCCAGGCTGATAGATATCTTCGCAAACAGTTCGTCCAAAAATTCTGTCTTTAAGAGGAAGAAGCTCCTCTTGCCCTTGTCTTATCGCAGAAACATCGATACCATTTAAAGTACCGCAATTCTCTTCAGTGATAATCACATCTTGAGCTACGTCAACAAGACGTCTTGTCAAGTAACCTGAGTCGGCGGTTTTAAGCGCTGTATCCGCAAGCCCCTTACGAGCACCGTGAGAGGAGATGTAGTATTCGTGCACTGTCAAACCTTCCCTAAAGTTCGACGTGATCGGCGATTCAATAATGGCACCCGATGGCTTAGCCATCAAACCGCGAAGGGCTCCAAGCTGCTTTAACTGCGACTTCGTACCACGAGCTCCTGAATCGATAAACAAGAATAGAGGGTTTCTACGCTCGTTTTTCACTTCACCCACAAGGTCGACAAGCTCGTCTGATAATTGTTCAGAAACTTCTGTCCAAATCCCAATGATCTTTGAGTGTCTTTCCCCATCAGTGATAATACCATCTTCGTACTGTCTTTTAACAATAGCCACTTTTTCATGTGCTTCTTCGATGATTTTTCCCTTACTTGCAGGAATGCACACATCGCAAACACCCATGGAAACCCCAGATCTTGTCGCCTCGTAAAACCCAAGAGTCTTAAGATTGTCTAAGAAACGAACGGTTGCTTCAAGTCCCACCTTTTTATAGCACTCGAGAATCAAACCACTTAGTTTTTTCTTCGGCATGCTATAGTTTTGGAATCCAAGCTCTTTTGGCACAATCGTGTTAAAAATCACGCGTCCAGGTGTTGTTTCAATGATCCCGGCTTCTGTGCGGAGTTTAATCAATTCCTGAAGGCGAATTCCTCTGTTGAAATATTGACGCTCCCCTTCTTTGGAACTGGTCTCTTTTTCAAACCAGTTGTAGCTACCACTAGCTGACAGGGCAAGCAACACCTCTTCGCTATCCTTAAAGATACGCGTTTTGTGCCCGTGTTTCTCTGGGAAATAGATCGGATCTTGCATCAAGTAGTAAAGACCTAACGTCATATCCTTACTAGGTACTGCTACCGGTTTTCCAGAGGATGGCAAGAAGATATTGTCTGGCGCCATCATGAGAAGTTTAGCTTCTAGCTGAGCTTCCACTGAAAGAGGCACGTAAACGGCCATTTGGTCCCCGTCGAAGTCGGCGTTGAACGCTTCGCAAACAAGCGGGTGAATCCTAATCGCTTTACCTTCGATCAAAACAGGTTCAAAAGCTTGTATCCCTAAGCGGTGAAGAGTTGGCGCACGGTTCAGTAGAACAGGATGTCCTTTAATAATATCGTCCAAAACGTCCCATACTTCAGGAGTTTGTCTTTGAATCATCTTTTTAGCTGTACGGATGGTGTAGACAAGCCCTAAGTCTTTTAAGCGTTTAACGATAAACGGCTCAAACAACTCAAGCGCCATCAATTTAGGCAAACCGCACTGGTTAAACTTAAGTTCAGGTCCTACGATAATTACCGAACGGCCCGAGTAGTCTACCCTTTTACCGAGAAGGTTTTGACGGAAACGTCCAGTTTTTCCTTTAAGCATCTCAGAGAGCGATTTTAAAGGTCTGTTTCCAGCACCCATCACAGGATGACCGTGACGGCCGTTGTCAAAGAGAGCATCGACAGCCTCTTGCAACATCCTTTTTTCGTTTCTTACGATCACATCAGGAGTTTTTAACTTTAAAATAGCTTTCAAACGGTTATTGCGGTTGATCACCCGTCTGTAAAGATCGTTTAAGTCCGATGTTGCAAAACGACCACCATCGAGAGGCACTAAAGGTCTTAAATCTGGTGGAATCACAGGAACACTGTTCATCACCATGTCTTTTGGATTGTTACCAGAGGAGACAAAACTTTCTATAATCTTTAACCGTTTTGCAAGTTTCATACGAGCTTGCATCGACTTTGTCTTTCTTAGTTTCTCTTTTTGCTCGTGAAGAGAGGCTTGCAAATCTTCTGATTGAAGAAGATCATAAATCGCCTCAGCTCCCATCTTGGCAACAAAAGCATCTTTGCCCCACTTCTCTTGCGCTTCCCTGTATTCGGCATCGTTCAAAAGTTGTTTTTTCTCAAGTTCAGTATAGCCTGGATCGACGACAACGTACTCTTCGTAGTAAATAATTCTCTCCAAGTCCGCAGAAGTCATTCCCAAAACGTTTCCGATGCGGGAAGGCATTGTCTTAAAGAACCAGATATGGACAATAGGCACGGCAAGCTCAATATGAGCCATTCTCTCCCGTCTTACGCGAGACAGAGTGACTTCAACGCCGCAACGGTCGCACACAATCCCTTTGTGCTTAATCTTTTTGTACTTACCGCAAGCACACTCCCAGTCTCTTGTCGGTCCAAAGATTTTTTCACAAAAAAGTCCGCCCTTTTCAGGTTTGAACGTTCTGTAATTAATCGTCTCCGGTTTCTTAATTTCACCCCGAGACCACTTATTGCAAATCACGTCATCTGAGGCAATCCGGATCGAAAGCTTGTCAAATTTTTTTGTCTCAAGCAGATCCCTTTCAGAGGACTCTCTTTCTGAAGATTCCCTTTTATGATGTCTTCTTTCAGGGCTCTCTTCAGATTTGTGGTGTTTTTTTTCAAAGTTCTCTTCGGCCATGAACTCTCCTCATGAGGCTTATTTTTTTATTCTTCTGCAAACGCTTCTGTTCTCACATCAAGGCCTAAACCTTGCATCTCTTTAATCAATACGTTGAATGATTCAGGCGTTCCAGGTCTTAAGAGGTTTTCTCCTTTGACGATGGATTCGTAAATACGTGTTCTTCCAGCGACGTCGTCGGACTTCACTGTGAGCAACTCTTGAAGCAAGTGAGCCGCTCCATAAGCTTCCGCTGCCCAAACCTCCATCTCCCCAAAACGTTGTCCCCCCATTTGTGCTTTACCTCCTAAAGGTTGCTGAGTCACAAGTGAGTAAGGACCAACTGCGCGAGCATGGATCTTGTCAGCTACCAAGTGGCTCAACTTCAGCATATAAATATACCCAACAACTGTTGGAGTGTCTAAACGCTCACCGCTAAATCCATCGTAGAGATAGAACTTACCATCAGCTGGCATTTTTTGCGCTTTCATCATCTCCCAAATTTTGTCCTCTGGGAATCCTTCAAACACAGGGGCCTGAATATAGATACCGGCGCTGTGAGCTGCAAATCCTAAGTGTGTTTCAAACAGCTGTCCCATGTTCATACGAGATGGTACCCCAAGTGGGTTCAAAATCATCTCAATGCTGCGACCATCTTCCAAGAAAGGCATATCAGCTTCAGGAACGATTTTAGAAACCACACCCTTGTTTCCGTGACGACCCGCCATTTTATCACCCACTTGAAGCTTTCTCTTCGAAGCGATGTAAACTTTAACTTGGCGAATCACACCAGGATCCAAGTCGGTGTCCCCTTTGCGCATATGCTCAATTTGCGTCTTGTAGTGAAGCTCAAATTTTTGCTTCTCGGTATCGTAGTCTTGTAACACTTTTTTAAGCGTTGCAAAAACTTCGCTCTCAGGCATTAGAAGATCTTCAAGGGCTTCGTTTTCTAAGACATCGATAATATCGTCCGTAATTCTTTCCCCTTCTTCGACGATAATATCTGCTGAACGTCTGTGAACAATCGTTCCTGGCGCGACTTCCCCTAAAAGAAGAGCTCCCACTTTTTCATGTCTCTCTTTTCTAAGCTCTGCAAGATGCGTCTTGTACTCTTTTTGAATCTCTTTCAAGAGGGAAGCTTCTTCAACTAACTCTTCATCCGTTTTAGAGAGTCTATCTCTTCTCGAGAAGATCTTGACATCCATGACAACCCCTTCAGTTCCTGGTGGAACAGTGAGTGAGGCATCTTTAACATCGGCCGCTTTTTCTCCAAAGATGGCGCGAAGAAGTCTCTCTTCAGGAGCCAATTCGGTCTCCGATTTGGGGGTAATTTTACCCACCAGAATATCTCCTGGTTTCACTTCTGAACCAATTCTGATAATACCGTCGTCATCCAAATTCATTAATGCTTCTTCAGAAACGTTTGGAATATCGCGAGTGATCTCTTCCTTACCAAGCTTAGTCTCTCTGGAAGTTTGTTCAAACTCTTCCACATATATGGAGGTATAAGCATCCTCTTTCAAAAGCTTTTCAGAGATAATAATCGCATCTTCGTAGTTGTATCCCATCCAAGGCATGAAAGCGACTAGGACGTTACGTCCAAGAGCTACTTCCCCTTTATCTGTTGCAGGACCATCAGCAATCACATCTCCTGGAACAACTAGATCACCTATTTCGCAAATAGGCTTCTGGTTCACACAAGTTCCCGCATTTGAGCGCATAAACTTCTTGAGTTGATACACTTTCTTTTCCATGCGGTTGTCGTTTGGTGCAATCACAATTTTGTTTCCATCGACATACTCAACAATACCTTCTTCCTCTGCAATCACAACAGCGCCAGAGTCTCTTGCCGACCTTTTTTCAAGACCAGTTCCAACAATAGGAGCTTGCGGTTTTAAAAGAGGCACAGCTTGCCTTTGCATGTTTGAGCCCATCAACGCACGGTTAGCATCGTCGTGCTCTAAGAAAGGAATTAGACCTGTAACAACAGAAACGAGCTGCTTTGGAGACACGTCCATATGAGTGACCCGGTCAGCTTCGATTTCAAGAGTCTCGGCCTTGTAGCGAGCCCAGCAAAGAGGAGTCTTAAACATATTGAACTCATCTAATTCTGTTGTCGCTTGCGCTACAACGCATCGCTCTTCTAAATCAGCCGTCATGTACTCAATCTCATCAGTAACGACGTCGTCTCTTACAATGCGGTAAGGGGTTTCGATAAAACCAAACTCGTTGATTTTGGCAAACATGGAAAGAGATGTGATCAAACCGATGTTTGGTCCTTCAGGTGTCTCAATCGGACAAATTCTTCCGTAGTGGCTGGAGTGAACGTCGCGCACTTCAAAACCGGCTCTTTCCCTATTCAAACCACCAGGCCCAAGTGAGGAGAGACGTCGCTTATGGGTCAATTCAGCAATCGGGTTAGTTTGATCCATAAATTGAGATAATTGCGATCTTCCAAAGAAGTCTTTTAAAACTCCTGAAAGCCCTTTTGCAGAAACAATTTTTCCAGGTGTCAAGGTGTCTGATGAGAAATCAAAGAGGTTCATACGCTCTCTAATGATTTTTTCCATACGAGCCAAGCCTACGCGGCATTGGTTTTGTATGAGCTCTCCCACTGAGCGGACACGTCTGTTACCCAAATGATCGATATCATCGATATTTGTGTAATCTTTCCCATTTTTTAGATCGATCAAATACTTAAGAGCTGCAATCACATCTTCTTTTGTCAAAGTCACTGTTTCAAGCTCTTTGTCTGTGATGTCTCGCCCAAGTTTTGAATTAAGTTTGTAACGGCCGACTTTGCCTAAATTGTATCGTTTAGGATCAAAGAAAAGACGCATAATAGCAGATCTTGCGTTTGAAAGAGTCGCAGGCTCACCTGGACGAATCTTGCGATAAAAATCTTTTAAAGCGGCTTCATAGGTATCTGTCGGGTCTTTTGCTAGCATTTTAATCACAGCTGATGACTCATCGGCATCTTCTGCAATACGGATTGTATCGATGCCGGCATCAACCATGCGCTTTAGCATAGCAGTCGTTAATTTTTCAGACGCTTTTCCAAAAACAATGCCACTCTCTTCATCAATCACATCTTCGGCTAAAATTTTACCCGTTAAAGCTGCAATCTCTTTATCACTTTTTAGCTTAGCTTTTCTCGTGCTAAAAAACTCTTCGATAATGTCGGCATTGGTCGAATAGCCAAGAGCTCTAATAAATGTGGTAGCCAAAATTTTTCGGCGTCTTTTTTTTCGGTCGATATAGATATGAATTAAATCGTTTGTATCAAAAGCCCCTTCTAGCCAACTTCCTCTGTACGGAATGACGCGGAAGCTGTATATCGTTTGGCCGCGTGGGTGCTTCTCTTGCTCAAAACAAATACCAGGAGAGCGATGAAGCTGAGAAACGACTACCCTTTCAGCGCCGTTGATGACAAAAGTCCCCTTATTCGTCATGACAGGAATAGTCCCCATATAGACTTCTTCTTCTTTAATCCCTGTCTCGTCAGTAAGTCTGAATTTGACTTTAAGAGTCACGTTATAAGTGACACCTCGTCTAATACACTCGTCTGGCTCATATTTCGGAACACCCAAACTATAAGTCAAAAATTCGATAATGTTTTTTTCATCGTACGACTTTATTGGAAAAATTTCCCTAAAGACTTCTTCTAGTCCTAAGTTCTCGCGCTCACTTGGAAGGCGATCGGCTTGCAAGAACTGATTGTAAGACTTAACTTGAACCTCTATAAGGTTTGGAAGATCGATAATGTCTTTTTTGTCGTAAAAACTGACACGCTTTGGTGACCTTTTCAACATAAGTGAAGGACTCCCTCGTAATAATAACGGTTTAACTTGTTGTTCCAAAAGATTTAAGCAAAAATTCCCAAGGACAGGTTAACCTCTCCTTGGGTAAAACGGCACTTGCAATTATATTGACAAGTCTTAAAGCCCTTTCAAGGAGACTTTAGCGCCAGCAGCTTCAAGCTTTTTCTTAATATCTTCAGCTTCAGCTTTAGGTGCTGTCTCTTTAACAACTTTAGGAGCTCCATCGACTAAGTCTTTAGCTTCTTTCAAGCCAAGACCTGTGATTTCGCGAATAACTTTAATGACAGCAATTTTTTTGTCTGCTGGTGCATCTTCAAGTGTTACTTTAAAGTCTGTTGATTCAGCAGCAGCTTCTTGTGCTTGTCCGCCTGCAACAGGAGCTGCAACAGCTACTGCAGCAGCAGCAGCTTTTACGCCCCATTTTTCTTCTAGAGCTGTTTTTAACTCAGACATTTCCAAAACTGTCAATTTGCTGAGTTCTTCTACGAGTTGTTCTGTTTTTGTACTCACGTTACTACCTCTTTAATTAATATTGATAATTGGTTACGAATCTTTCCTAAGCCGATTCCTGACATTTATTTTCTAAACAATATATCACACTTGTCAGTATAGCTTCTACAGTCGCCAAAGTTTGAGCAAGCGGCGCTTCTAACGTCGCTAGCAGCTCTGCACGCATCACATCCTTGCTTGGTAATTTGGAAAGGGCATCGACTTGTTCGGCATTATATAGACGACCATCAAAGCGACCTCCCACAACCTCCAAAGCCTTATCAGAGGCTTTGCTGAACTGAAACACTATCTTTGCAGTTTCTAAAGCATCTTTGCCACCAAAGGCCACTCCGATATGTCCATCAAGCATCTTTTTATCGAGATCAAAGCCTTGATTTTTTGCCGCTTTCATCAGCAATCTCTTTGGCACAACCTCAACATTTCCACCCGATTTTGTCACATCGACTCTTAAGCCTCTTAAAGCATTAGCCGTAAGACCCGAATAGCGAACGACCACAAAAGAACCATAAGTACTGATTTGGCTCTCTATTTCATCAAGGAGCAGTTGTTTTTCTTGTCTCATTTTACAAATAGTCTCCCTTATTATTAAATCAATTCGCCTTCGCGCATATCGACCTTAATCCCAGGTCCCATCGTCGATGAGATCACTAAAGACTTAAGATAAATGCCTTTTGCAGTAGCAGGTTTTGCTCTTTGTATTGCAGCAAGATATGCTGCAATATTCTCTCTCAAAAGAGGAGAATCAAAGGCAAGACGCCCTACAGCTCCGTTGATCACGCCGTGTCTGTCGGTTTTAAACTCGACTTTACCCGCTTTCAACTCAGCAATCGCTTTTGTCACATCCTGCGTAACAGTTCCAGCTTTTGGCGTTGGCATCAAGCCACGAGGGCCCAACACTTTTCCCAATTTTCCTACTTCGCGCATCATGTCAGGCGTGGCTATTACAGCATCAAAATCTGTCCAGCCCGCTTGCACTTTGGCAAAAAGTTCATCGTGTCCCACATAATCGGCACCAGCAGCTTTAGCCTCTTTTTCTTTCTCCCCTTTTGCAAAGACGAGAATTTTTAGAGTTTTACCCGTACCATTCGGTAGTGATACAGTTCCTCTTACTTGCTGATCCGATTTACGTGAGTCGATTCCAGTTCTTAAAGAACACTCCACCGATTGTTCAAATTTAATTGGTGGCGCTTTCTTTAAAATAGCGATAGCTTCATCAACAGTATACACCTTTTGACGGTCGTATAAATTGGCTATCTCCCGAAAACGTTTACTTTTTCGACCCATGTTTTTCCTTTCCTTATCAAGCGAGATAATCGACGCCCATCGAACGTGCAGTTCCTGCGACGATATTGATGGCTGCTTCGAGACTACCCGCATTCATATCTTGCATTTTATCTTCCGCAATCTTTTTTGCTTGATCGCGTGTCAATTTTCCTTTTTTATCACGGTTTGGTACCGCAGATCCTTTCTCTAAACCGAGCGTTTTTAAAATCATTCGGGATACAGGAGGTTTCTTTAATATAAAAGTGAACGACTTATCGGCAAAAACATCGATAACTGTGGGCAAGATATCCCCAGCCATTCCTTGTGTTTTCGCGTTAAACTCTTTACAGAAAGCCATAATATTGACCCCAGCAGATCCAAGAGCCGGTCCAATTGGTGGAGCCGGGTTGGCTTTTCCTGCGGGAATCTGAAGCTTAATCTGTTTAATTAATTTCTTTTTTGCCATAGTTTCCTCAACTTACTTAATATCTTCTCTCATTTCTTCTACTTGAGCGAACTCAAGGTCATCCACAGGCGTGTCACGACCAAAGATAGAAACAAGAAGGTTGAGGCGTCCCTTCTCGTGGTCAACTCCTGTCACAGTTCCCATGAAATTAACAAAAACCCCGTCAATAATCTTGACGTGGCTTCCTACTTCAAACTTGTGCTTTAATGTTACGGTCTCTTTTTTCGACTGAAGATCGGAAAGAATCTCTTTCACTTCAACATCGGATAAAGAGGTGGGTTTTGCTCCCCCTAAAAATTCAATCACACCATTTGTGTTTTTGACATATGACCAAGCTTCATCGTTTAATACCATTTTGAGCAAAATATAGCCTGGCCAAATTCTTTTTTCGACAACTTGACTTTTTCCATTTTTAACTTCAGAGACCCGTTCAATCGGAACAACAATTTCAGTAATAAAATCGGTCATCCCTTTCAAAGCTAAATGCTCTTCAAGAGTCTTTTTCACTTTTTTTTCCTGGCCTGAAAAAACCTGTATGACATACCACTGCATTTGATTAACCACCTATCAAGCGTGCAAAATAAGACAATCCATGCAACACAGCCTGAATAGTCAAATCAATAATATAAACTAACAAACCGAAAACAAAAGTTGTCGCTACGACAATTTTTGTATACGAAAGTAGCTCCTCTCGACTGGTCCAAGTGATTTTGCTAAATTCGTCTTTAATATCGGAAAAAAAAGTCATTACCTTTTTTTTAGCGGCAATCGCCTGTCTCTCTTCTTGAGTTGCTGTCTTCTTTGATTCCATTCTATTGACATCCGATGTCATGTTTACCCCTTTGACTTATATCAACCAAGTCTACGAGTGCGGAGGGATTCGAACCCCCGACCGGCGGCTTTGGAGACCGCAGCTCTACCAGCTGAGCTACACACCCAAATGGCCACTCCCTATTAACGGAGTGGCCATAGCAATTATTACTGTATGATTTCAGATACAGTTCCGGCGCCGATTGTTCGACCACCTTCACGAATCGCAAATCTCATACCTACTTCAAGAGCAACTGGATGGATCAAGTTAACTGTGATCTCAACGTTATCTCCTGGCATCACCATCTCAACACCTGCTGGAAGGTCTACTGTACCTGTTACGTCAGTTGTTCTGATGTAGAACTGAGGACGATATCCAGAGAAGAAAGGCTTATGACGGCCACCCTCTTCTTTAGTCAAGATGTAAACAGGCCCTTTGAACTTCGTGTGTGGCTTACAAGTTCCTGGCGCTGCAAGAACCATACCTCTTTGAATTTTGTTCTTATCGATACCACGGAGCAAAATCCCTACGTTTTCACCAGCTCTTGCTTCATCGAGCACTTTGTTAAACATTTCAAGACCAATCGCAACAGTTTCCACTGTGTCGTGAATTCCGACGAGTTGCAATTTATCGTTGTTTTTAACAATCCCTCTCTCAACACGTCCAGTTGCAACTGTTCCACGTCCTGAGATCGAGAATACGTCTTCAACAGGCATAAGGAACGGTTTGTTCACATCGCGTTCAGGTTCAGGAATAAACTCATCGACAGCTTTCATCAAAGCTTCGACTGTTTTTACATACTCTGGATCTCCTTCAAGAGCTTTTAGAGCAGAACCGCGGATGATAGGTGCATCTTTGTACCCTTTTGATTCGAGGAGTTCATGCAATTCCATTTCAACAAGCTCGATCAACTCTTGGTCTTCTTTGCTCATCATGTCGCATTTGTTCAAGAACACGACGATTTTTGGCACTTGCATTTGACGAGCAAGCAAAATGTGTTCACGAGTTTGAGGCATAGCTCCGTCTGTTGCCGCAACAACGAGGATAGCTCCGTCCATTTGGGCAGCCCCTGTAATCATGTTTTTTACGTAGTCCGCGTGACCTGGGCAGTCGACGTGAGCATAGTGACGGTTTTCTGTCTCGTATTCAACGTGTGACGAGTTAATAGTGATCCCACGCGCCTTTTCTTCTGGTGCGCTGTCAATCGAACTAAAATCGCGAACTTTACCGCCGAATTTCGACAAAACTTTTGTAATAGCAGCTGTCAATGTCGTTTTTCCGTGGTCAACGTGACCGATGGTACCGATGTTAACGTGCGGCTTATTTCGCTTAAACGCTTCTTTTGCCATGTTAATCCTCCGTTAGGCTCCTGAAAAAGTGTTAAAAATTCTCTCTGCCCAGAATAGGAATTGAACCTACGACCTTTTGCTTACCATGCAAATGCTCTACCACTGAGCTATCTGGGCAAAATCACAACGAACACACCCGTAAAGGTAAGTCACTATAAAGTGTCAAACAAAAAAAAATCAACCTAAATCTTTCGAACGTCAACTATCTTTGCCTGTACACAATCCGTGCTTTGGATAAATCGTATGGCGACATCTCTACTGAGACGACGTCACCGACTAAAACGCGTATGTTTCGCATACGCATTTTTCCGCACAAATGTGCAATGACTTGTTTGCCATTCGCGAGCTTTACCCGAAAATTCATATTAGGAAGTAACTCTTCCACTGTTCCATCGACTTTGATGGTGTCTTCTTTTGCCATATCCGCTTTACTAGGGAGTTTTCGTTTAGATACGTATCCATTACAGAGGTTTTTGGTATAAATGTCAAGCTTTTCGAATCAATTCGTTTATTTTTTTTTCAAAAAAGTGATAACTTCCAAAATGGCACTAAAATTGGTTTTTGAAATCAATCATTCATTAAAAAATTTATTGGTTATTTTCGATAACTCTTTTTGATTTTTTAAAAGGAAAATTTGTCGTTGTGGGTGATGAAGATTTTACAAAAACATAAAACGACTCATTGAAACTAAGATTTTAGAGTGGAATACTAAAGATTTCTTTTAAGTTTTCGATTCTCAAAAGGGCTTCCTTAAAACAGTTTAGTCATTCTTTATTAAACCAAGGGAAAAACTCGCTTGTCTCCCTCTGATACTCCTTGTACTCCTCCCCTTTTGACTGAAGCGATTGCTTCTCAGCAAGAGGCACGCCCGATACATACCTTAATAAATAATACATAAGAATGGGAGAGATTAAACCGAAAATCCCAAATCGCGTCGGGTAAGCTGCAAGAGCCACACCTATCCACATCACCCACTCAAAAAAATAGTTTGGATGGCGACTATAACGCCATAAGCCTTCCTTACATACAAGATCAGAGTACGTTTTAAATTCGTTAAGGGTCTGATCACTCCAAGCTTCAAAGGCAAATCCTAAAACCCAAACCACTAACCCGATCACCTCAAAAGAGGAAAAGGGTTGGTTGTTTGTGGCAATCAAAAGGAATGGTATCGACAAAATCACTGCGAGAAATCCTTGAAAAAAGAAAAGAGCTGCCACTTTTAATAAGAGATTTCCGTCCCCCCACTTTGAGATCAGTTCTGTGTATCGAGGATCCTCTTTACTAAACCGGTTTCTCAAGGTCCAAAGCAGGCGGAGGTACCAAAGAGAGATCACCACTAAAAGAAGAACTCTTCGTAACAAATCCCCATTGCCTAATATAAAATAAAATACGCCGATCAACAAAAATGTTAAACACCACCCGATATCGACAATTTGTGCTTTCCTTTGAAAAAAATAAATGGCAAGGCATCCACTCATCACAAATAACGCTGAAGAAAACGCACTCCCAATCAGTTCAAAAAAATCAAACATCAAAAAACCTTTTTTTGCACCAGCTCCCCACTTAAGGGAATGGCTGCTTTTAGTGTAAATCGTAATTTTAATCTGTATCCATTTTTCTTTCCATAAATAAATAGTTTTTGTTAACATGGCACCATATGTCGACGTCGTGCCTCGAAAAACAACGCCTTCTAAAAGAAAAATTCTCTTCTTGTAAGAGCCAAGAGGAGATTTATCAAAAGCTGATCGAACTTGGAAAATCGTTAAAAGGTTTGCCCTCTGACAAAAAGACTGAAAGCAATAGGGTTCTTGGATGTCAAAGTCTTATGTATCTCTCAACGACATTTGACAAAGGGTGTCTCTTTTTCGAGGCTGATTCCGAAGCTCTTATTTCAGCTGGCCTTGCGGCCTGTCTTATTGAAATCTATAGCGGCGAAACTGCCGAAACTATTCTGAAATGTCCTCCTACAGTTATTGAAGAGCTCAAAATCCTCCAAATACTGACACCGGGGCGCGCAAACGGATTTCAAAGTCTTTATCTTAAAATGAAGCAGGAATGTATTAAATTTTTACTCCCTAAAAAGTAAGGAGGTTCTAAATGAATCCAATCGATCCCTCTCTCACATCGTATTACTTCGGCGTCAAATACGCTCACCCAAAACCTGCTGCAAACCTATTTAATAGGAGGCACGAATCGTTACGGAATAGTAAGCTCTCTTTTTTTACCGCAGCCTCCACAAGCATGGATATATTTTTCTTGAAAGCTCTTCAATACCCCCTTGTGCTTAAAGCTCTTTCTATCCTTGTCGATCAATACGATCAATACGATACCGATACTCCTGAAGAAAACATCATCCCTATTGAACAAAGATTGGCCATACTTCACCACAATTTCAATCTTTTGATCGAGATTGTTGCAGCACTTACATCCCACGATTTAGCTTTAAAAGAGCTCTCCCCTATAAAAGATCACTCCCTTATTCCTTTTGCGAAAAAAAATCAGGTTAAAGACATTGAATCGGGATTTTCTTCTTTAGATGTCGAAGTCGAATCGACTCCCTCCTCTGATTGTTACGACCAATTATTGGCCCCTTACTTCATTAAAGACAAACCTCAAGAGATACCTATAGCCACTTACAAAGCTCTGCTTCAAGATTTCTTAAGTAAGATTGAAGTTTCAGAAGAGAGGCGTCAGGGAGAAAAACTAGGAGTTGAGTTACTACAGATTAGAGAGAATTGTTTTAATATAAGAAAAAAAATGAATTTTAGTATAATACCTGATTCTGAAAACGTACCCCCTTCTTTAAAAAATGAATTCAATAAAGCTGTTTTTTTAACTCGAAAAGAAGATGCTCCTAATTTTACTCCTAATAATACCGTTTTAGTAGAAACTTATGCTAAACTTAAACAAGTGAGAGAAAAGAAAATTTTGTCGCCATCCCAAATTTATGCCTTGGCTTCTCTTCAAAAAAGTATACGGGAAGCTAAAATTTTTGCAGCTTCACAACAAACTCTTACCCCAAAGGAGCGACTAAATAATCAAAGAAACGCTGTTTTCCCCCTTAAAAATAGGAAAAATGAAGTCACAGCCTTTTTAAAATCGGGTGAGCTCACACCGACCGACCTCTTAGAGACTCTTCTCTTCCAAATCGCTTGCTTCTTTGAGGTCGATAAACATTTTGCTCCAACCCTTCTTTCAACCATTCACTTTGATCAAAGCTCATTTGAACAGGTCGATACCCATTTTGTCCCCACAAAAACGACCTTTTCAAAGTATGGGAAGGAGGGTTTCAAAGAGCAAACAAGAGATAAAAAAACTGAACAAAAAACACATCTCTCATGGGCACATCATTTTAGCGATGCTCTCATTTCAACTAAAGTAGAAAGGCACGAAGAAGTCCTGGGGGCCACAATATTTGAATACACTTACCTATGTGATGAGCTGATTGCGAAGAAAACAACTTATGCTAGCAAATCTCAAGAAGAGTGGAAAAGAGAGTTTTTAAAAATAAACGATATCGACCTTTGTCGCTATGATAATGATTCAAAAGAAAGCCGATACGACGATCCTTCAAAAACGGTAAAGGGAAGCATTCAAAATGCCATTCCCGGCAGGGATCTCCACTCAAGGATGCACGATCCTAAACCTTCTGATCCCGTGATCCCTCAAGAGGAACTGATCGATGCCACTCTCACCACATTTCTTTGCGGAATGTTTGATGCCCACGAAAAAAATGTGTACATTACCCCAGAGGGGAAAATTCTCTTTTTCGACAACTCCCGCTCGCTGCCTCATGCAGACATTATCATCTCTGATGGAGTTGTTATTGCAGCTTACCGATCAAGCCTGCTTTCATTACAAGGCTCCTTTATCCCATTAACTCAAGCCCAAAGAGAATCCATCTTAATAAAAATAGCCTTTTGGGAGAAAAAAATGGGGGAATTTACAGATAACAAAAATGTAATGACTCTATTTCAAAATCTTCTTAATAAAAAACAAGGTAAACTTCCTCTTTATTGGCTCGATCCCTCTTTAGTGATCAAAGCAACAAAAGCCCGCTTAGAGAGAATTAAAAAAGCTCTAAAAAAAGAAGGAGAAATCACTCTTCAAGAGTTATCTTTTGCAAGCTCCCCTTCTTTTAAACTCCTACTCCTACTCCATATCGCAACTCAAGCCAATTTATCACAAAAACCTGATGCTGCAAATTTAAGACAACTTCAAACCGACTATTTACCAAGTGCTGGAGCTAAAGACTTTAAACGACTCATCGATAGTTGTATTAAGAAAGGACTTAACGTCGAAAAGATGTATGAATCGATTGAAGAGCCTCTTGAAATCCTCTTAACAAGGCTTTTAAAACAAGAATTTAATGGTCAAACCACTAATACTCTTTTTAAGACCCTTGTATTACAGGCCCAAGTCGATTTAAAGGACTCGAATGTGACCGCTCTTTGCGAAACAAAAGGAAGACACGAGATCATGACAACCCTAGTCGAGACGATCCTTTTAAATTATCAATTTAACCTGTATGAACATAAAAACAATTATAAAACTTTTTTTTCAAGCATGATTGCAAAAGAAGAGGAAGAAACAGAATTAGCAGATAAGGAAAGAAAAACAGCCGCTTTAGTAACTTTCTTTACCGATACTCAATCAAAATACGTGATCCTTCCTCCGATTAACCCTCGAATCAATACTCTCTTTACCCTTCTGTATAAAGAGGGAGCAAATATTAAAGAGGTTTCGTTGGATATTTTAACACAACCATTAAAAATTCTTGTCACAAAACACGCGCTGGATCCTCTCTCCTTCGAACAATTTAAAGGGTATTGCGATACTCTTCCCGAATCGTTAAGATCGCTTCATGAAGAGACCTTAACACAAGTACCAGAAACTTTAAGCATCGAATACGTAAAGAATGGGGAAACTTATCGAAGTAGCGTGGTTATTCTTAAATAGTCGGCCCTGAAAAAGTCCTCTCCAATAAAAAGTGCCCCCTTTGGACAAAAAAGGCGTTTTACTCCTCACCAAACCCCGCAAGGGGGTTTAGATCGTCGTTCACCGCTTTTTTTGTTGCAAAAGGATCACTTTTTCTTTGGAGAGTGCGTGTTCTATTCGCGAAATTTTTAAGCTTTTCTCATTGTCATATAATTATACCTTGCAAAATAGGCTATGTCTCTCTTCCTCGTTAACTGCAAATTTTTCTCAAGGAACCCTTACTTTTTCAGGGCCGACTAAATAGTCGACCCTGAAAAAGTCCTCTCCAATAAAAAGTGTCCCTTTGGACAAAAAAGGCGTTTTACTCCTCACCAAACCTTGACAAGGGGGTGAACCGTCGTTCACCGCTTTTTTTGTTGCAAAAGGATCACTTTTTCTTTGGAGAGTGCGTGTTCTATTCGCGAAATTTTTAAGCTTTTCTCATTGTCATATAATTATACCTTGCAAAATAGGCTATGTCTCTCTTCCTCGTTAACTGCAAATTTTTCTCAAGGAACCCTTACTTTTTCAGGGCCGACTAAATAGTCGGCCCTGAAAAAGTCCTCTCCAATAAAAAGTGTCCCTTTGGACAAAAAAGGCGTTTTACTCCTCACCAAACCTTGACAAGGGGGTGAACCGTCGTTCACCGCTTTTTTTGTTGCAAAAGGATCACTTTTTCTTTGGAGAGTGCGTGTTCTATTCGCGAAATTTTTAAGCTTTTCTCATTGTCATATAATTAAACCTTGCAAAATAGGGTATGTCGCTCTTCCTCGTTAACTGCAAATTTTTCTCAAGGAACCCTTACTTTTTCAGGACCGACTAAATAGTCGACCCTGAAAAAGTCCTCTCTAATAAAAAGTGCCCCTTTTGACAAAAAAGGCGTTTTACTCCTCACCAAACCTTGGCAAGGGGGTGAACCGTCGTTCACCGCTTTTTTTGTTGCAAAAGGATCACTTTTTCTTTGGAGAGTGCGTGTTCTATTCGCGAAATTTTTAAGCTTTTCTCATTGTCATATAATTAAACCTTGCAAAATAGGGTATGTCTCTCTTCCTCGTTAACTGCAAATTTTTCTCAAGGAACCCTTACTTTTTCAGGACCGACTAAATAGGCCATTAGATTTAAGTCGTTCCCATGATGATATCGTAATGGGAATGAAGGCAGCCCGTTTGGATGAGCAGCTCGACAACTAGTGAAAAAAGGAAAAATAGAAAGGTCACTACAAGAAGGGGCTTTCCTCCAAAAAAAGGTTTAGCTCCTTTGTATTTCACAAAGTAAAGGGCTGACCAGACCATCAAAACAGGGATCATCCCATTTAGCAGGGAGTCTCCTAGACCTCCTGAAATATCTAAAGCTGCTATAAAAGCATTTTCAAATTTAGCGACAAAAAAGAGTGTTGGAAGAGCTATAAGGGCTCCTAAAAAAACTTTACCAAGCCCTTTTTTGGGAATTTTTAATCCGTCTGATAAAAAATCGAATAATCCCATCGTAATCCCCAAAAATGAGGTCGTAATCGCAAAAAATGAGAAAAATTCGGCGACCTTTGAAAGAATCCCCACTCCGACATGCTCGCTTAAATAAAGAGTTGCAGGATGGTTGTTACAAAGAGCTTGCCTTAAACCAAAATCCCCCTCAACAGGAATAATACCTAAAATAAGCATTTGCCAAAGGGCATAAATGAGGAATGCTAAAAGAGTCCCCCCAATAATGCTCCCATAAAGAGCTTTACGATTGCGGTTTAAGTAAGGAGTTAAACTCGGCACCATTGTTTGAAAACTAAACGAGGTTAAAAAAAAGGGAAGCCCCATTAACGATGAGGACCAAAGTTGCCCCTTAAGAAGTGAAGGTTTCACTTCGGAAAGACCTGAAGCCACAAGAAGAGCATAAGCCAAAACCATCGCAATAAACAAAATGGAATTGACTCTTCCTAAAATATTTTGCCCCATGTAGATGAAGGCGCCAAAGAAAAATAAAAAACAAGCAGCTCCTAAATCTTTTGAAAGCGAAAAATCGAATGTTTTTTTAGCAACTAAAGAAAGATGGGAGCCAGCTCCTGCAGTATATGCGACATTTGAAGCAAAGCAGATAAACAAATACAACACCCAACTTAAAGCCTTTCCCCAAAAACCCAAAAGACGATCTGTCATCGTTATGACATGCACCCCCTCTTCCATCCAAAGGCTCACTTCGACAAGCATCAAGGCAGTGACTGTCATAAAAAAACAACAAATAGCCATCATCACAAGTGAGGGAAAAAAACCGCTAAACCCGGTCACCATCGGAAGAGCCAACATGCCCCCTCCAATCGTCGTTCCACCAACTAAAAAAAGGGCTGACAAAAATTTCGAAATACTCACGTCTTTTAACATAAAAACTCTAACACTTTTTTTACCTCTTCAACGCTCTTTAAGGTGAATTGAGCATGGGTATCTCTCATCTCATCTAAAACAGCAAATGAAACGCCGCCTCTCTTTTTTACAACCAAAAAAGCATCCTCATCGGTGATATCATCGCCTATAAAAAGAGGACAAACGTCGCTTCCCTCAAGTTGCATCACCTCTAATAACCACAAAAGAGCTTTCCCCTTATCCCATGTGATATTTGGCAAAAACTCAACAACTTTTTTACCCTCTTTCACTTGAAGCTTAGGAAATTTCTTCTTTAATTGATCAATTTTTTTAAAGAAGGGGGTTAACTCCTCTTCAGGGATCAATCGGTAATGGATCGCAACTGAACACGCCTTGACTTCAATACCCTTTAAATCCAAATTGTTCGCTTCTTTCGCCAGAGCTTCTAAGAGTAAAGACCACTCATCCCCTTTTTGAAGCATGCAAAAAGAATGAAATGGACCCATGATATCAAAACCATGAGATCCCGCATAGTAAATTCGATTAATTCCCACAAGTTGTTCGACATTACTTCGATCTCGCCCTGAAATAATACCCATTGGATATTTCAAAGCCAATTTTGAAAGAAGGTTTTTGATTTCAGGATCTAACAAAGCAAGTTCTGGCTTTGGAGCAATCGGTGTTAGAGTGCCGTCGTAATCTAAAAAAAGAGCTATCTGTTTATAAGAGGAAAGAATGGAGACCACTTGATCCCAAGAGGAGATGCCATTCATTGAAAGTAGATTTTATTTTGAGGCGATTTTTTAAGCGCTTGGACATTTGGGGTGAATCGATCCACATCGCGAATAAGAACGGAGGTCTTATGGGCTTCAGTTGTGTATTTTTTTCCCCCTTCGCAATAGATGATTTCCCCTTCAACCTCAGCAACTAAGTGATTCTTATTCCAACTGCCCCCCATCTTTTCAATTCGGACCTCTGCAATATTAAACTCAGTCTGCTTGTTTAAAGGCTCGACGACGATGAGAAGCTTGTGATCGCTATTTCTCTTCTCAACAATCATTCTAAACTGAGCGCCCCCTTCCTGAACCAGGGTCTCTCCCTCTTTCAAACACAAACCGTGAGATCGAAAAAACGCCTCTTGATCGAGAGCTTTTGTCTTTGTCAAAAATTTTTCGAAAAGTCCATCCTCTTTTTGCCCTTGAGGAATCACAGGGCTAAACATCAAAACGGCCCCTTCAGAGGCGTTTAAACCAACCCAGGCGATCGACACATCCTCTTTTTTAGGTCCCTTTAATCGAACCATCCAGGCAGGGTAGGGCCCAAACATCAACCTCTTGGAGTTCAATATTTGAAATCCCTTATCTTTCATCTCTTTGATAAGCTCCTTATCCCCTTCGAGAATAGCCCCCTTCTGATGAATATTTTGACTGACCTGAATATTAATAATTTCTTCTTTTAGAGACTGAGGATTTTTAAAAAACTCTTCCAATACTGAAGGTTTTCCCCAAAAAAGGGGCTTTGAAATAGAAGGGGGCCCTTCAGGACTCATGGCGACAAACTCTTTTGGAATTGCAGGCTCCACAGCAAGAGGAGAAAGAAGATCGGGAAGAAGGGAGCAAATCCGAGGCTTCTCAAACAACTCTTTTTCTTCGGCAAACAAAGGCCAAAAAGTGGAGAGTGTTAACAAAAAAATAGAGTAAAAAGGTAAAATTTTTAACATCATACTTTACTTATAGCGAAACTCTTCTTTATCTTGCAATCTTAACACATCTCTTTCTCTCTTGCTTAAAAAACCTTAAACTTTACTAAGTTCTGTGTCCCCATTTTTCTTTTTTTTCGCAAAATAGAGAGCTAATCCTCCCACACCAAGAAGAGCTACTCCTCCACCAACAGCGCCTCCAACAACTGCCGTTCCAGTAGAGCTTTTTACAGGGGCACTCCCCCCTTTGCCATGTGGTTTAGGAGTGACACTATTGGTCTCGGTTTTTGGCAGAATACTGATCGTAAAAGTCTTCGATAAAACAGGATACACCTGAGTCGTAGCAGTCACCTCTAAATAAACAGGATTATTTCCCATAGTGCCTTGAAGAACATACCCATTTAAATTGTTGTCAAAGGATAAACTAGGAGACAGATCAGCGCTTACCAATTGGCAAGAGATCGTCAAGGGTTGATTTACAGGGCTAAAAAGATAGTCGCTGGTTTCTCCAATAAATAAATTATAGGTTGACCCAATAAGCAGGTCATACTCGAGCTTTGGGAAGCTTGAACCTGTTTGAGGAAGACTGTCCTGAAAACTCATCACATTAGTCTCAAAAGGAATAACGGTCGAGTTTCCCCCTTTGTTTGTTGCACGAAACTCAAAAGGGGTTAACCCATAAGTTGGCATTTGAGTCGTCGCATTCAAAAGCAACATCCGATAAGTCGTCAAATAATTACTTTGCATCACTGTTAATCCAGGTGGAAGAGCGGTATTATTAGGTCCTGTAATCGTAAAATTCAAATTCATAAAAGTCGTGCTTTGATCACATACTTGAGGCTGTAGATAAACTGTAGAATCAGCGCAGTTCTCAAAATCTAAGACTTGAGTGGCTACCCCACCTGAAACTATTGGAAAAGAGGTTGGAAAAGGCTTACCGGCACTTGAGATATAAGGGGCATACTGGTTGTATGTAAACTGCCTTCTCTCCTTATCCTCAAACCCCATCAACTTTCTTTGAAAAGGCATAGGACTACCATTAGAACTTACATCTAATTCTGTACTGCTAGTTATAAGAGCTTGCCTAGCGACATATGTTACAGTAGCCGTTAAAGCAGCTGCCCCTAAAAGGGAAGCTCCCCCTTTTACATAATCCCACAAAGAGTAAGAGTTGTTATCTTTTATCTCACTAACCATTTTTATCCTCCTCAAACTTTAAGTTGATTCCCATAAAGGAATTTTTTTTTAAATGAATCAGATCCTAAAAGATATGTGTTTTTTTGACAAGGATTTTTTAATGAATCGTTTTACTTTGAAATGAATTCGACATTTTCAGCTGTCACATTTCCAAAGTTTTGTTCGTTTAAACTTTTTTGACCCTTAAGCTTATCGACAACTTTCACTTTGAGAAGTGATTCTGAACCCCAATTTGAAATAATAGAGCTGTTATCGGGTAAGTAAAATTTATTAGTAAAATCTGTTGAAAGAAAATGGTTTTGATAAACGTCTAACAAGAGTGGCATATCCCCTAAGCGTCTAATAGACAACACTTCAAAACCTAAGATTCCAAAAAAGCGGTTGTTTAAAATTGAGAGGGAGCCACCTAAGGTATTAATATCTAGTACTCTTTCAGTAAGAGAGGTGAGGATATTATCCTCAATTTTGATATTTGCTTCTCTGCAATTTAATGAAACAGCCATTCCATTGGCTTCTATTCTATTTTTATTAATTTCTGCTTTTAAGTCGCTGTCGTACTGATTTAGAAGAATCCCATTGTCAGAGATCTCTTTCATCTCATTACTAGAGAGATAAAGAGTGGTTTTCCCTCCAAGATTAAAACTCATTCCAAAAGAGGCATTCGAGAAACTGTTATTTTTTGCAATCAAAGAAACTTCCTTTCCACAATTTGAGAGCAATAAACACTCCTCAGAAATATCATCAAATACGTTATTGATCAGGGTGATATGGGCTTTTGATTGAACTTTTAAGTCGATTCCTCGCTTTAACTTTTCAAAAATGCAATTTCTGATAAGATGATTCCCTTTGAGGTTATCAGAATAAATTCCTGTTTCAACTCCGGTTCCTCCAAAGTAAAATCCAGAAATTTCGTTATCCTCTGTCAAAGTAATAAAGGTTTGGATCGTGGCAAGTTGCCTATAAAGAGGAGAACTTGAAGGGATATTGACTCCCTCAAGTGAGTTTTCAGCAGTTCTAGTCCAAAGCTTTTGCCCTTTTTTAAGAGTCACCTCTTCGAGTAGTCCTCGCTCTGTCGGTCTTACAAAAAAAATATCGTCTTCTCTCGATTTAAGGGAAGCCAGTTTTAACCTGGTGTAGGGGCTCTCAAAAGTACCTTTTCCGGTTCCAAAAAGATCCTCATCGACAAATAAAAACCTATAAGGCTTATTCGTTTTTTTATTAATAAACTTCGTTTCGTAATTTTTCTTCTGAACGGGGATGATCTCTTGTTTTTCAATACTCCTTAAGAGGCGACAATCAATGGGACAAGAGTGACTCCTTTTTCCAAAAGGAAATGAGATCCCGACAACTCCTTGAGCAAGAGTTTTGTAAATCTTATCGTGAGTAAAGATAGCTTCAGCATAAAACAGATCAGAAAAACAGAGTTTAATTCGCCCTTTCACCCCTGGAGCGCCACCAAAATGAACACCTTTTTGTTCAGACTTAAAAAGGTAATAAGGAGAGATGGCTGACACACCACAAAGCTTTGGAAAACACCATTGAAATTTAGTAAGAGAGAAACGGTAAGCAACTTCTGCCATACAAAAGGAGAGAGGAGTCTCAACTTCTTGAGTCAAAACACCTTGATGGCCACTAAAACGGCAAAAAGTAGGCGATCCTAAAAAGAACAATTGTTTATTTAAGGCAGAACATAGCTCAAACCGCACATCGAATTGATCAGCTAAAGCCTCAAGCCCAAAACTTACTTGGTTTATTCCTTTTTGAGAGACCTTTCTGTAGTCGTAGAAGAGATTTGCGCCAAAGATGTAGCGTTGATTTGTGTTAGGGGCATACCTCAATCCAAGCCCTCCATTGAATGCAGTTTCCCCTTGATTTAAGAAGTGGGCTCTTGCATTGGCTAAACCAAAGAGGGAATATCTGAGCTCTTGAAGGGCAAAAAGATCTAAAGTGGTATACCCTTTTTCATACCCAATTCCTTGAGTGAAGTGGTATCTGGTATCTAAAAATCCTTGCATGGAAAATAGGGGATTTAGAAAAAAAATCCCACACATCCCCCATAAAATACGAATCATAACACTCCTCAAGGCGCCAAATTCTGATATTAGCTCAGGGAGTCATTTTTAATAAAGGTCGATGTTTGCCCCCACCCCTGCCCATGCCCTTGCCCTCCCCCCTAAACTTGCCCTTGGCCGGAAAGCGTCAAACGAGGCCATGCATAAAAAACCGCGAAGCGGTTGCCGGAGGGGGTAAAGGGGGAACCGCGCAGGGGTTCCCCCTTTAAAGATGCTTTAAGTTGTAACCATCGAAGAACAAACTATAATCTCGAATCTTCTTGATCAATTGTAATGATTTCATCTAAGTGGGGAAACCCCTGCGCGGTTTCCCCTTTAAGGGCTTCTATTTTTTGTGAATTATAATCAAGAATTTGAAGAGTTTTCACTTTTTAGAAATAAATCTATCCAGAAAAAATGATATGAAACCGCAAGGGCAAGTTTAGGGGGAAGGAACTACCCTAAATGAAGAGTCTCATTAGGATCAAGTATGGCCTCTTTCGCCGTCAAAAACGAAACTAAATAAATTGCACACAAACTTAAAATAAAACCGGGCAACATCGAAATCACCTCAACTGAAATCACATACGGGTTCACAAGTGGCCAAACAGCAGCAACAACACCACCAGTTACGATACCAGCAATCGCCCCTTGTCTATTCACGGAAGTTGAATAAAGCGATGCCAGCATCAAAGGACCAAATGAACAACCAAGACCTGACCACGCATACTCCACCACCCCCATAATCGTTTGACTCTTGTTAAAAGCCAAAATCAACGAGATAAGCGCAATTGTTAAAACACTAATCCGGGATGTTAAAAGATCCCTCTTTGAAGAAGTCTCCCCCTTAAAAAATCTCTTGTAAAAATCCTCGCTTAATGAGGAAGCTGCCACCAAAATTTGAGATGCCATTGTCGAAACCGTCGCCGCTATAATCGCGCAAAGAATAACTCCACCAATACCCGATGAAAAGTACGTCTTCACAATCTCAATAAAAAGAAGCTCAGGATTCTCTAAGCTCGGAAATAGCGCTATACTCGATAACCCAATCACGCTAGCCGCTCCCAAAGACACAATAAGCCACGCCATACCCAAATACTTCGATTTGTAAATCTCGGATGGATCTTTAATCCCCATAAATTTTGTCACAATGTGAGGCTGCCCCAGATAACCAAGACCCCAACAAGCAAGAGAAATCAATGACACAAATGAAGCTACCGAATAATCAGGCATCACCGAAAGGGAAAGACCCTTATCTGCTGCCACTTTCGCCACATCCCCCAAATTCGAAACTTCACCGCTCACTACAAATGCCACGAAAACTAACACTCCAAGTAAAAACATCCCTTGAAAAAAGTCAGTCCACGCAATCGTTGCAAAACCACCGATAAAGACGTAAAACAAAACAACCGCTGTCGCAATCGCAATCCCAACGTAGTAGTCAATACCAAAAACCGATTCGAAAAGCTTCCCCATCCCAATCGATCCCGCTGTGATGTAAGCGGTCAAAAAATAAACCGAAATAGCTCCGGTTAAAAGTCTGATAATATGGGATTTGTCCTGAAATCTCGCTTCGAAAAAACTAGGTAACGTATCTGATGAAAGTCTCTCCGTTTCGCTTCGAAGCCGCTTAGCTATAAACTGCCAATTTAAGGCCATTCCCAAAATAAGACCCAAAGCAATACTTGCCTTAGGGGCTCCCCCAATATAAAAAGCTGCCGGAAAACCCATGAAAATCCAGGCACTCATATCACTTGCATGAGCACTCAGAGCCGTAAGCCAAAAATTTAACTTTCGATCCCCTACAAAAAAACCAGTATTAGAGGATTGTTTTTGTTTAAAAACAAACCCAATCGCTGCAAGGGTTAAAAAATATAAAACGAAAGCAAATGCGTACATAAGGGGTGATTATACCAGGTTTTTTTTAAAAAAACAACGGTTTTCTCAAGGTTCAGTTTGTTAAGGAGCTCAAGATTGCCGAAGCCGCCACTAGACGTAACGTTTGATGCGGCTCAAAAAGAGATTTGACTAAAAACGGCACCGCGTCCATCATCCCCAGTTGACCTGTTGCTTGCAAAATCCGTTTTTTAGTCGGGCCATTTGCTCCCTCGTAAGCCTTCTCTAAAAGAGGAAGAATTTTCGCCTCCTTACCCCAAAAAGCTAAAATAAGCGCACTCTCTAGACGCACATCGGGATCCTCATCGGTCAGCAAACCCTCTATCACCTCTTGGGCTGCTTCGTCCCCTTCAGTTAAAAAAAGAGCCGAAACCTCCGCAGTAAAAGCCCCTTTTTTCTGTTTTAAGAAAACTCTTGCAGCTTTTAGAGCGCGATTAGGATCTAAAAGAGCTAAATCATTCAATAACTCAAACCTCGTTCTCTGGTCTATTGTCTCTAAAGTTTCAAAAGAAGAGAGCAATTCCTTCGATGTTCCCTCGATAAACACTTCAAATGAGGCTTCTTCCTTTTTCATCAAAAGGGGCGTTTGTTGAGTCAAGGCCTCAAATAAAAAACTTCCCACCTCGTCTAAATTTTTCTGACTCCTCATCAGTCCAAGAGCTAAATTTAATTTGGGAAAAAAATCGGCTGTTTTGTTAAATGTTTCCAATAGGGCTAGCTCCCCTTTGACGCCGGTGGAGGCAAGAGCTGTAGCTGCTAAGCTCCTAATCTCTTTTTTAGGATGTGACACCCTTTCAACTAAGAGATTTAACCCCTCAGAATCTCCCATGACGGCAAGCGCCCAGGAAGCTATCACAGAAACTTTTAAGTCCTGATCTAAAAGAAGGGGCAAGACCTCATCTCTACCCACCTTTCTTATCCCAAGAGCGTGGGCGGCACCACACCTGACATCCACAAAAGGGTCTTTTAATAGGGGGAATAATAATTTAGGGTCGACCTCCCCGTCAAACCACTCGGCTAAGCGGCACGCCAAAAGACGAAATCCTAACCGATTACTAGAAACTAAACTTTTAAGCTGTGTATCGGTTATTCCCTCCGTAAGGGTCACAAGGGCCTCAAGCGCGACAGCTCTTTCCTCCGCTGAGCGCTTGGGATCTGAAACTAAAGAGACCAATGCCTCTTTCGCAAAATGACACTTCATCTGGCCAAGAGAGCGAAGGGCCTCTAAATGAACTCTAAAGTCACTGTCTTCTAAAAAGGTCTTAAATACTTTTTCCTTTAGACACTGATCCTGTAATGTGCCGCTCAACTGGCACGCTAAGGCTCGAATAAGCGCGTGAGGATCTTTTAAAGCTTGACAGATCATTTGAACCCCTTTTGCAAGGCGGCTTTGGTGAGCTGCTAAAAGGGCGTGAAAACGCACTTCAGGTGAACGGGATTCAATCCCCTCGCCAATCACCCCAAAGGCAACAGATTCCAAAAGATCCCTATCTTTGTAAGGCTCCTTAACTTGATGCAAGTACTCCTTAAACGTTTCAAGAAGGGGTTTTTCAAAAGACATCTTAGCTAAAAGGTTGAGCTTTAACTTAAGAAGTTCCTGATTTTCAGGGGTCTCTTTTAAGCTTTTTTCAACATCTTGAAGAGCCCCATTAAAATCGCGTAAAGTGATTTTGGCCTCTAGATGCCTTAAAGAAGACTGATCGGCAAAAAGAAAAGGGGCTAGAAAAAAAACAAGAAGAATTCTCATAACCCTCCAAGCTTTTTGCCTCCCATAAGATGAAAATGGAGATGAGGGACCTCCTGACCTGATAAGGGACCGTTATTGACCACCAAACGGTACCCGTTTTCAATCCCAAACCTCTTGGCCATTTGTTGAGCCACTTCCACCATCTCCCCCATCAAAAAAAGATCCCCCTTTTCAACGGATTGAAGATCGACGATCTCTTTTTTTGGAATAATGAGCAGATGAACAGGTGCCTTCGGATGAATATCCTTAAAGCACAAAATCCTCTCATTTTCGAAGAGAATATCAGCATGAATCTCTTTATCGATGATCTTTTTAAAAATTGAACTCACTCTGGCCTTCCTGAACAATCTTGTTTAATGCAAGTATTGCATCTTCTTTAGTTTTCCACACAGAAATAAAACGCCCTTTGTGACAAAAAATCGCGCCAGGTATTCCCGTTACTTTTTGAAGCTCCTCATCCAAAAGGCCCGCCCACTCCTTCGGCAAAGGGTGTCTTATCCCCATCCGATCGTCATAACTTGGAGGGATCCCCCTTAATTTCCAGTGCTCTTTTGAAGGCATAATCAAAAATTTTGCAGGATGAGACTGCCCGCCTAAATCAAAAAATACATCCAACCAGGGAATCGACTTGTCAAACTGCAAACAAAACTGATCTTTTTCCATCGCTTGGCGCACCACTTCTTTACTCGATTGAGCAAAATGGTACCTTTCAAGTTTTCTTTTCAAATGATCGATGGTAAACTCCAAAGCTGAAAAAAAGGCCCTGTTGCTCTCCTCTAAAGTCACTTCGTGATGGATCGGATTAAAATTTGAAATCACATGAGAAAACGTGCAAAGACCCAAAATCCCCGCCTCTTTGCCGTTATCGTGAGCATCGACGCCTAAAATTAAACCGTGATTTAAAAAATGGTACTCAGCTTCTGTCAAAGAGCCAATGGCCTTTAGATAGGCAAGCACCATTCCAGCACTACTTAATGGACCTAAGTATTCAATCTGATGATGATCAAATCTCTTTTCTTGTGGGTTGTAAATTCCCCCCACATCGCAAACAAATTCACAAGTTTTAAGCAGATGAGGATCTCTTGTTCTCACAATTTTATTTAAATCGATTAATCCAAAGAGAAATAAAAGAGCACATGCCGTCACTTCATCTGCATGAAAGGTGCCATCGTGAGTTCCAAAAGAGCGTTTTAAAATAATATCTTCGTTCATAATTTCTTAAAGGAACATTCTCTCAAAAATGAGCAATTTTTTCAAGAAAAGCAAATTTCAGAAGAGGAGTAATTATTATTGACCTTGTTCCTTGAAATTTTCTATAATGGTTCCCATGAATGCCCATCAAAAACTCTATAGCTTTGCAACAACTCTATTTTCAGTTTTAGTCATTGTGACTAACTTGATCACCATTAAGCTTTTCACCTTTTTTGGAATCAGTCTACCGGCCGGATCCCTTACTTTTCCCCTCATTTTCCTCTTAACTGATTTAACAACCGAAGTTTTTGGAAAAGAAAAAGCAAGGCACATGATCTCTACCGGATTTGTCATGAGTTTGTTTAGCCACCTCATTTTTCAATTAGCTCTTGTGCTGCCATCTGATAATGAACCAACAAACATCTCGTTTCAACAAGTTTACTCTTTAAACGGTCCCATTCTTTTCGGCTCCCTCCTCGCTTTTGTAATATCCCAAAACATCGACATCTCTCTTTACCAATTTATTAAGAATCGAACTGGGGATAGAGCTCTTTGGCTAAGAACTAATGGTTCGACCCTCGTTTCCCAAGTTATCGACACCCTCATCGTCAATGTTTGTCAATTTTCGATCGGATTGGGACTCCCTTTCTCAAAAGTTTTTCCGATCATCTTGTTTGATTACGGATTTAAGGCTCTATTTTCTTTAGTTTCAACCCCCCTTCTCTATATTGCCCTTCACTTCGTCAAGATCTACCTCAATAAAGAAAAACCTATCCATGTCTAAACGTTTTTTATTCCTATTGGCCCTCCCATTTCTTTTGAGCCCTTTAGACATCCCAGTCTCCTCTTTTTTTTTTAAAGGAGGGGCGTTTTCAAACCATCCGTTTTTCGTTTTTATCTACACATACGGAGAGTACCCGGCCCTTGGAATTGTTGGACTTTCAGCCCTTCTCATTCCACTAACGTACCTCTTTAACTCCCTAAAAAAATATCGGATCATTTTTTACTTCCTAGCCCTCAATCTTTTTTTGGGAGGCTACCTTGTAAACGAAAAACTTTTTAAAGAACACTTCGGCAGACCAAGGCCCAAACAAACGACCCTTTTTGGGGGAGAGGAGCCGTATCGCCCAATCTATAAACCAGACATCTCCTTTAAGGTGCGTCCTTTAAAATCGTTTGCCTGTGGGCACGCCACTGCCGGATTTTACTTTCTTGCCGTAGCAAAATTAAAAAAAGAGAGGCGCTGGAGAAAATTTTGGACCATTTTTGCCCTGATAACAGGGGGCTTACTCGGTCTTGCAAGAATTGCTCAAGGAGGCCATTTTTTATCCGATGTTTTAACCTCGATTACCCTCATGTGGGGATCCGCAACTCTTCTCGAACACTTTCTTTTAAGGGGTGGTATTTTTGAAAGGACTTACTCAAAAACAACTTGAGGTCTTAAAATCGATTGAGCTCTATACAAAAGAGAACGGAATCTCTCCGACATTAAGAGAGCTTCAAGCCCTTCTTGGGTTAAGCTCCCCCGCCACTGTTCACACCCACCTCAAAATTCTCAAACAAAAAGGGTATTTGACCTTCGATCCCAAATCCCCCCGCTCCCTATCTCTTTTTACTCAAAAAGAAGAGGAAGAAAAAACCATTCCCCTCTTTGGCACCTTATGTCAAAAAAATGGGATCGAACCGTTTCGAAGCCCCCCAAAACTCTTCCTCTTTTCAAGCTTTATCAAAAATATCGATCTCACTTATGCTCTGAGGGTTAAAGGCAATTGGCTAAAAGAAGAGCTCATACAAGAACACGACCTCCTTATTATTGAGGCCACAAACAATTTAACCCCAAACGCCCTTATACTTGGCAAATGTCACTCCTCTCATGTGATCAAACGAGTCTTTCCGGAAGGGCGTTCGGTCAAATTATCCAGCCCGACTCATACTAATGAAGAGATCACCATACCACTCAACGAGTTAGAGGTTCTTGGAGTCGTCATTTCCCTTATCAGAAATTACGAAGAATAATCTTCTTTATCCAATGTTTAAAATCCTTAAAACTGCATTATATTCGTTTTGACGCTCTTGAAATTATTTTTTATCGAAAATAGTTTTGTTAATTATTCTTTACAAAGAAAAATTAACATATAACTCGTTGATTTTTAGGGGTCTTCGCGTTATTTTTTTTTCGTTTACCAGAATATTTCCCCTCCACTATCAAAAGGGTAAGGACGAGAAAAAAGAATGTGGACTTCGATCTCGCACCTTAATAAGTAAAACATAATAATTTTTTAAAGGGAGACTACAGATGAAAAAGTTAGGCCTTTTCATGTTAGGACTTTGTTTTAGTTTCGTTGGTGCTAATGCATTTGCTCAATGCGGAACTGGTAGCTGTGGAGCTCAAGCTCCAGTTGATAACAACTGCGGAATTCAACCAGGTGTTGAATACCAAGGAAGCGGAAACTGTATCTGCTACTGCCCAGTAACAAAATACAGCTGCCAATACTACTACACAAGCCGTTGTGAACAAGAACCTTATGAAGTTACAAAACAATGTAACCGTAAAGTTCCACAATACTACACTGTAAAACGTTGCAGAATGGTTCCTGAATACTACGAAACAACACATTGCAGATATGTTGACGAACCTTACTGTGTAACTGAAACAAGATACAAAAATAAAGTTTGCTACGACAAGCACGTTCGTTACATTCCTTGCACATACTACAAAAAAGTTTGCGCACCGAATCCAGTATGCGGACAAGCAGCTCCAGTAGCACCTGTTGCTCCTTCTTGCGGATGCAACTAGTCTGTTTGACAAACTCCTTTAAAGAGGGGGAACGGGACCAGGTTTCTGGTCCCGTTCTTTTTTGTATGAAAAAGAATGGGACTTCCTGATAAGATTTCGAAAAAAGGAAAACAAGGCCTTCATGACGACACTAAAAAACGGCTCTCATTACAAAAACTTTCAAGTCACTAAGTCCATTAAGCTTCAAGAGCTTAATATCGAATTGATCGAACTTGTTCACCTAAAAACACACGCTAAAGTTCTCCACTTAAAAAACGATGATAGAGAAAATCTTTTTTGCATCTCTTTTCAAACAATCCCGATGGACTCTAAGGGAGTTGCGCACATCTTGGAGCACACGGTGCTTTGCGGCTCAGAAAAATACCCCGTAAGAGACCCTTTTTTCTCGATGAAAAGACGCAGCCTTAACACCTTCATGAACGCCATGACAGGCTCTGATTTTACCTGTTATCCAGCCGCATCCCAAGTGAAAAAAGACTTTTATAATCTTCTTTCGGTCTACATCGATGCCGTTTTTTACCCAAAACTTGACCTCTTAAGCTTTTTACAAGAGGGACATCGACTCGAATTTCAAAATCCTAGCGATAAAAACTCCCCTCTTCTCTTCAAAGGGATCGTCTTTAACGAAATGAAAGGGGCTCTTTCAAACCCTTACACAAGACTTTTGGAAGAAGTGAACAAACAACTCTTTCCCGATGTGACATATGGAATCAACTCAGGGGGAGATCCAAAAGAGATCCCGAAATTGACTCACCAGGAACTGATCGACTTCCATAAAACAAGCTACGCTCCAAGCCGCACCCTCTTCTACTTTTATGGGGATTTAGAAACCGAAGAGCACTTGGACTTTTTAGAGGAGAACCTCTTAAAAAATGTGAAACCCCTCCCTCCTCTTCCCCCCATCCAAAAACAAAAACGGTTTGAAAAAAGAAAAAGGACCCACATCACCTATCCAATCGGAGATGAGGAGAGTGAGACTGATAAAACCTTTGCAGCGGCAGCTTTTTTAACGGCCGACGTGCTTCAACAAGAGGAGCTTTTAGCTCTTCAAGTGCTCGAAATCGCCCTATTAGACACCGACGCGTCACCTCTTAAGGCAGCCCTCTTAAAATCGGGTCTTTGCACACAAGTCAGTTCCTATCTTGAAACCGATGAGGGAGAAGCCCCCTTAGTTCTCCTCTTCCAAGGGTGTCAAGAAAACAGTGTTTCAAAAATAGAAGAGGTGCTCTTCAAAAGCTTAGAAAAGATTGCTCAAGAGGGACTATCAGATGAGCTCATCGAAAACGCGCTCCATCAGTTAGAGTTTCACCGCAGCGAAATCTCAGGGGGTTCAAGCCCGTTTGGCCTCTCCCTTTTCTTTCGCTCCTGCCTTTTAAAACAACACGGGGCTGAACCTGAAGATGGGCTTCTTATCCACACCCTCTTTAACAACTTAAGGGGAAGAATTAAAGAAAACCCCACCCTTTTCACTTCCCTTATCGTCAAATATCTCATCACAAACCCCCATTTCGTGTTCACAACAATGACCCCAGATAAACACCTCTCCGAAAAAGAGGCTCAAGAGGAAAAAGAGGAGCTTAAAAAAATTCAAGAGCGCTTAAGTGAAGAAGAGGCTAAAAAAATTATAGAAAACAGCGAAAAGCTTCTTAAATCGCAAGATGAAGAAAACGAAGAGGATTTAAGCTCGCTACCGAGCATTTCCCTTAACGATGTGACGAAAAATGCGAGAGATTTTATTTTAAAACAAGAGACGGACCTCAACGGAACGATCTATCACCACAACTGCTTCACGAATCACATTGTGTATGCAACGGTCTGCTACGAGATGCCCCATTTGACAAAGGAAGACATTCCTTTAGCCCGCCTTGCCGAGATCTTGATTCCTCAAATGGGCACAAAGAGACAATCATACCAAGAGGTGTTAAACGAGATTCAGGCCCACACAGGGGGAATCCATGTTTCTTTTTCGTTAAATACGCAAGCAACAGATGCCAAAACGTGCGCCCCTTATCTCTACATCCAGGGAAAAGCTTTAAAGAGGAAAACAGGAAAGCTCTTTCATCTTTTAAAAATGTTGAGCGAAGAGATTCGTTTCGATGATTTAGACCGGCTGAAAGATGTTTTGCAAAAACATCACGTTGCATTAAACAACAGCTTAAATCAAAATGCGCTAGCGTATGCCATTTCCCAAAGTGGAAGGGGGCTATCATACCCTTTACACCTCTCAAACGAGTTCTCGGGGCTTCCCTACCTAAACGCGATTAGAGGGTATGTTGAAGAAGCTGATCTTGCCTGCCTTGCAAAAGAGCTTCAAAAAGTTTATAACCGCTTATTCTCCTACCCCACCCCAACACTTCTGCTCTCTTGCGATGAAGAGCTTAAAGCTGAAATCGCCGAACACCACTATTTTAGACTATTTGAGAAAAAAAGCGCTTCCTTTACGCCGTTTGACCATTCGTTTGAACTCTCTCAAGCAGTAGCTGAAGAAGGAAGACTCATCTCTTCCCCCGTGGCATTTGCTGCTGAAGTGTTCCCAACAATCAGCTACACCCACCAGGATCAAGCGTATTTAAGCATCGCTTCAAACCTTTTTGACAACAATATCCTTCACAAAGAGATTCGGGAAAAGGGGGGAGCTTATGGGGCTGGTACTTCTTGCAATGCTCTTTCAGGAACGCTTCACTTTTTTAGCTACAGAGACCCCAACATTGCCTCAACTTTAAACTGCTTTCACGAGGCCATCCACGAGATCGCTTCGGGCCATTTTACCGAAGATGATCTTTTTGAGGCAAAACTTGAGACGATCCAAAATTTAGACACGCCGATAAATCCGGGCGATAGAGCAAAAGTGGCCTACGACTGGCTTAAAAGAGGGCAAACGCTTCCTTTAAGGCAAGCGTTGCGAGATGCACTCCTGGCAGCTACTAAAAGAGATGTCGTAAAAGCAGTAACAGAACACCTCATCCCAAGACTTGGGAAAACAACCCCTGTTGTTTTTGCAAACCGCGCCCTTTTTGAACAAGAGATGGGCAAACTAAGAAAACCACTACCCCTCTATAACGTCTAAATTTAAGAGACTTAACCCCCTTCCAAGAAAAGAAGGGGGTTAAGTCTCTTTTAACGTTTAGATTGTCGTTATTTCGTCTCTTCTATCTGTGACCTCTTGTGCAAACTTAAAGACTTGTTTTAAGAACTCCTTATTTTTTTGGACCTCTTCCGATTCCTTTGCTGTGAAGTGCTTTAAAGTTTTACGGTATTTTTCCATATCTTCAATCACATGGCGGTAATCAGGAAGAGTCGTCTCAAACTCACCTCGATAATGCTTTCCTAATTCCATTGAGCTATTAAGACTAAACTGATCAAAGAACGTGTTAGATGAGTAAATCATCCCTTCTTTTGCAAGTCCCTCTTCGATCGTTTCTTGCTCAATGAGAAGATCTTTTGCTGTTTTTAATGCAACAAACAAATCCCCAGCTTTCTCCTCCAATTCTTTAATTTCTTTATGAATTTTTAGCTTTTCTACTTCCCTTTCTTTTATCGATTTAATAATCGAATTTAAATGATCAACAGCATTTATAACCTCTGGAATTGTTTGAGCAAACATTTGCCTACAATCCTTTCTAGTACAGGCAGAAGCACCACTTGGGCTTGCACCATGAACACTATAAACAATTCGGCCATACACCTTTTCAAGAATCGGCATAGGGTATGCATTTAGAAAGTACCTATCCCAATAATTCCTATCAAAAAGAAGATCTTGTGTAATTTGTATCGATTTAGCTACTTTAATAATACCTTTTGAAATCAACTCGTCAAATAATTTTTCTAATCTATTTAAGTTGTCAATAGTGGGATTACTTTTCAATTCATTTTGAAGGGCAACGATTTTATCGGCATGTTGAATAGCTTCAGCTCCAATCTTATTAAGTCTAGATTCGAAACCCATTCCACTATCCCGTTCAAGCAAACCATTTTTCATATTGTCATCTAACTTGAAAGCTTTGAAATTAGCAATTTCTTCACTATCTTTCTTATTGAGGACTTCAAGAGCCTTTTTCTTTGCCTCTAATTTGTCCATTTCTAATTTAAATCCGCCACAACGGAATTCAATAGCATCATAAACTTGCTGAAGTTTATTTTTATTATTTGCTATGTCAAACTGCTTTTTAAACTCTTCATTAAAAGTCTTACAGGTGTTTGGAATCTCAACCTTTTTTGAAAACAAATTTCCTTTAATTTCAAAAGTAATAGGGTGAGGACTTCCCTCCTTAAAAAACTCGATTGAAAACTTGAGATTGTTAGAAACCCCAAAGTGGCCTTGAGTAAAGATATTTTCAAAACCGTTTTGCGGCCTATACGAAAGCTTCGGTAATAGCTGCTCAGTTGAAACGTTATGCAACGAAACACCTCGAAGAGCGGCTGTATTTGCAACCCCTACAGGAACCCCATTCTCGCGCAATACGGCACTTATCGCTTGACGCTCCCTGTCATCTTGCGGCACCCTCTGTCTTGCATCAAAAAGAATCACTCCTGGGTAGGAAGTTTGCTGTTTTTTGAATTCATCGGCCTCCTCTTGTGTGACAAATACCATTTCATCCCCGTTTTTTATGACAAAATGGGAAGCCAAACGTCCATAGTTTGTCATACCAGGGCTAAGATAAAAGTTGCTTCTTAAATCGGGTCTGATAAGATTTTCTATCAAACTGCCCGCTACCTTATCTAGTGATGAAATGTTATTTACAAACGACAGGTCAACCACCATGTGCTGATCATCCACCATCAAAACATCGCAAACTCCATCCCTTTCCAAAACAGTGACCTCAGCTTCTGCTAACTTCTCTGCTTGACTTACGGCTTCTGCCTGAGCTTGTGCTTGAGCTTGTGCTTGAGCGATTGCTTGTCCATTGGCATCGACGTGCGTTGTTTGAACAGGTGTATCGACTCCGAAACGGCTCTTAAAGAGGTCGACTGAACGATCAATATGCTCTTTATAAAAATCTCTCTTTACATTCAGATTAACTTTGACAGCAGCTGCAAAAGTTTCAGCCACTTTAAAAATGTCATCCAATTTTTTTAGAGCTTTTTCTTTTTCTTTTTTTATAAATTCATCTCTTTTTTCATTAACCGTTTCTGTTCCATATTTTTTGTACAATGTTCTTATCGAGTATTCAACAAAGTTAACAACATCTGCTCTCTCTGTTAAGAACTTTTGGTAGGCATCCTGCTGCTCTTTTGTTAAATCTTTTCCGAGCTGAGATAAAATTGAATTCTCGAGGTGAGAAGCCGCCTGTTTGATATGCGCCTTCATCTCCTTTCTAAAGACCACAAGAGCGCCTCTCTCTTCAATATTTTTCTCCTGAATTCTAAGGAAATTCGAAATCTCCTTAGTTCTCATCCCATCAAGAGATGGAGCTTTATATTTATTTAGAATCTCAATACTTCTTTTGGTCGCTTGAATTGAATCTTTTAACTTAAGCTGAAGATACTCAAGCTTCTCTTGATCCGATTTTTTTACAAAGTTAGCATCTAAAGGATCGACTTCGACCTCTGGAATGATTACGATGTTTTTATAATCGGTTTCATTTAGAGCCTTTTCAAAAATTGCTAGCTCTTTTTGTTTTTGAGCTAACGTTTTTGTTTTATCTGTGTTAAGGGTCTCTTGTAAAACCCTTTCAAACTCCGGCATCACTGCAAATGAGAACGTTTGTGAAGAATCGCGGTTAACAAGGTTTCTAAACCGCAGGATCGCTTGTTTTGCGTCGCTGTTTGAAACGTTTTCATCGAGGGTCACCAAAGAGTGGGCTCCGTTGGCCTGCTTAATATCTGATCCCCTCGTATTTTTCTGCCCGTAGAAAGAGAAGTATTTTCTCTCTTCCAAAGCGGCAAGTTCCAACCCGGTATGGCAAGGAATCGGATCTTTATCCGGTCCTCGGTAAACTCTTTTTACCCCATCTTTACCGTAGTAGACAATTCCTTCGATTCCTTTAATCGTCGCGGATTGTTGAAGTTGCTTCCACAACTCAACAACAATCGTTTCAGGTGTTCCGTCCTGACTTTTACACATCCCGGCTGCATCGACAATCGCCCTGGTGTTTTCATTGGCAGCGTTTAGAAGCGTTGCAATGATCTGTTCAAGATAATCTTTGGTCTCTTCAGGCGGCTCAACCTTTTTAATCTCAGCATTATTTTCACGCCCCATAATCTCGATGCTCAATTTTCCATCGGCCGCGGCATCCTCTTTCTGTTTTCTAAAGTAAGAAGAGGTTCCACCGACAGTCCCAGAACACCCTTTTTCAATATTATCGACAGAGCCTTTCTCGTACCGATCGCTCTTTGCACAAGCTTCATCTTGTCGAATCTGCGTTGCCACAACTGTGATAGCAAAGAAGTCTCTAAATTTATGTGTTGGAAGCTCCATATATTTTTTATAAAACTTCTCTTTTGCGATTTTTAGCTCTTCGGGGTCTAACATCTTAGACATATTTCTTAAATCCTCAAGAGCCTGATCAGAAATTAAATCTTTAACTAATGTTTGAGGAACTTTGTCTCGACTCATCTGCTTGATCAAGAAATCGAGGTGAGGTTTCATCTCGAACCGAGTCTCTTTTGAACGGTAGTAGCGCATCGTCGTGATGGAAGCGACTTCCGTATTATCAAAAATAGATTTACCTTTAGGCGTATCTGTTCCTTCGTAAGGCACGGCAATTAAAAGAGCTGAATCAGAGTCGCGATCATAATCGTAAACTCTCTCTCCCCCTTCTCCTCAAAGCGCGCCCCAAAGTGCGTTCTTGGTTGTTTGCTTTGTATCAAAGCTAAAATGTTCTCATCGAGAAGAACTGCTCGAATTAAGAAAAACATCGAGTCGTTCTCTGTGTGAACCGCTTGATCATCTAAGTGATCTGCCAGATTTTGACTTAACAAATCTTTCATTTCATTGTTGATCGAGGTTTCCCTTTCAGTCAGATACTTAATGACTTCTTTAGAAACAGTCGTTATGGCACTACCATCTCGATTTGTACAAAGCTCTTTCACAAGCTCCTCTGCACGTTTAGGTAAATCTTTCCAGTTTTTATCTTTTTCCTTTTCAATTTTTGAAATCAATTGTTGAAGGGGGCGAATGGTCTCTCTTGGAAGTTCCCTCTTCTCCCCTCTTGTAAAGTTCACTTCTCTCGATTTGATATCTTGCGTGTCGTCAAGCTCATCAAATACGGTATAGGTAGGTATGCTCCTAATCTGTGCTAAAAGCTTTTTGGCTTGAAGACAAAGAGGAACAACATCCGGCAAAAGCTTTCCGTCTTTAATCATCTCTCCAAAGTCGAGATCTTGAGCTTCCATACTTCCCCGAATCTCTGGCCACTGGATCAACACGTTTCCACGCTTTTTCGCATCTTCGTAAAAATGGAGACGTGCTGTTAAATCTAAAATAATATACTCAAAAGAGCTTTTAGGATCTTTAGCATCGATTTGATAGCGAGAAAACTCCCTATCTTCCAACACATTCCCACCGGCAATGGCCGAGAAGCGCTGATTGAAGGAGCTTGCGTTATCCTTAAGAACCGCCTTTGGCACCACATACCGGACGAGGTGTTTATCTTCCTCGTTATAAGTTCTCTCAAGAGCCACCCTTGTGATCGACATCAAAGGCAGAAGCGCTGTCTTTCCAAAACCCATACGCGCTTGAGCGGCATCGATCGCCTCTTCGTGGTTTGTGTCCAAAATAAGAGAGCGGAACATTTTGATTTGCAAGACGTTACATCTATTACCGTAATCCTCTTCGAAAGCCAAAAAGGCTCTTTGCATGATCTGCTCTTTTCTCTCATCATCTGTAAGTTGTTCTTTTAACAAAAGGTCAACCGGGTAGTTTCTTTTAGTTAAAAGCAGCTCCACCATATTTCTCTCCCCAACAAGAGGGGCTTTTTCGATGTTTTCGATGTGCTGCACTTCTGTTTTATGGAAAAGATGCCTGATCATCGCATTTGAAAGGCGCACCATTTCTTGATTGTTAGCTACTCCATTTTTTGAAAACTTTGTATAATCTTGAGAAAGAATTGCATACTTTAAGTCGACCATCGAGGCGCCAAACTGTGCTAATTCGCTCTTTAATATGGCTTCACTCTCTAGCTGGATTTGAAGATGTGTTTTCTTCTCTTCCGCTAATTTTTCTCTAACTTCAGCTTCAAACTCTTTATTTTTAAACTTGATTTCAAAGCCTGACTGCATCGCTCTAAAGAGGAACGATTCTAATCGACCAATCGCTTGATTTAGCTGTTTTTGACTTAACGGAAGATGGGTTAATTGAGCTCTGATTTCGTTCATTAAAAAGGCAGTCGTTGCTTTTTCAATCGATTTAACACGGTAATAAGTAGAACTTGGGATCTGCTCGATATACCCTTCTTTTTCTAAGAAAGTGAACACTTTTTGTAACTCTTTCTCGTTTAGTCCGTAAAGGCCTCGTTTAGTTTTAGGATCGATTCCAAACTCTTGATACAATCCGTCGAGTTTAAACTGTCCAAGCTCTTCCAAATAAAAGCCGATCACTTGATCAGGACTGTGTTTTTGAAACTCCTTGATCAACGGTTTTTGCTGTTTTGATAGCAATTGGTCAGCATCTTTGTGGCAAGAGGTGATAGCATGAGAAACTCCCAACCTTTCCAAAAGACTTCTTGCTCCCAAATACTGAAACTCCTCGGCAACAACCGGCTTCTCTTTTCTTTCCACTTGTCCTTTGAGAAGAGCCGCCTCTTGTAGGTAATTATGCTCTGAAAGAAGCCCCGTTTTTCTCCAAAGAGCAATCACTTCCAAAGAGGGGCGCTCTTTTAAGCCTTTTAACTTATTTTCTATATCATCTTTTGAGGCCTTATAACGATCTTGTAACTCCTGAACCTTTTTCTTTTTGTCTGATAAAGGCGTATGGGAGAGATCTTGAACTCTATAGCTTAAATCTAAATAGCGGATCAAATTCAACATCGTTTCAAGATTTGGATTTATTTTATCCCCTTTACCTTGATAAAGGTCAATTGCTTGATTCAATAACCTGATCTCTGTCTTTTTAAGAGGAGCATCGATCCGGTATTTAGCTAAATTTTTTACGAGGAGAAGAGGATCTGCATCCCCTTCAATCCCTTTTAAAGTGATCGCAAGAGCTGCCTGAAGATCTCTTGTCGCAATCGATGCCTTGGTCGATTCGTAGAAAAGAACCGCCTCGACAGGCTTATCACAACACGCTTGATACTGATCTAAGATTTCTTTATATACTGTCACATAAAGATCGATTTGTTTTTGATCCGTTCCCGCAATACTTTCAATTAATTTATTATTCATAAATTTTAGAGCTGCGAAATAAATTTCGTAATTCACATATTCCGCTTCATATCCATCAAAATTTTCGATAAATTCATCTTGTAAATTAGCAGGAATTAACATTTTTATCTTATCTAAGTCTTTACCGTGTGCATCATCTGAAAGAGGAGCTAAGAAAGTTTTCTCTTCAAATTCAATCAGCTGATTTTCGATATTTGCTATTCGCTTTTCAAGTTCTCGAATCTCATTTTTTCCAAGATGGGAGCGCCCTTCTAAAGTTTTTATCTCTTTGCGATAGTTCAACTCTTTCAACTTGGTCTCCATAGCGCGTCTTTTCTCTTCATTCACACTATTTTTAAACACAAGACACGAAAGATCGGAGTTTAAATCGAGAACTTTTTTTGGCATTCCCGCCCTTTCAGCAGCCCATTGAGTCGTTTCTTTTGGAGTCGACCAAAAGTTGACTTTTTTCCCTAGAGTTGTTTCCTTGTGAAGCTTTAATCCAAGTGAAGGAACAAAATAGTGGTTCCCATCCAAACTCTCTAAAATTTCATTTGGACTTATACTCTTTAAAAGAGTCTCTTGGATTTTGTACACTACATTAGACATGAACCGGTACGAACCCTCTTTGGTTTGAACAGTCCAAGGATCTCCTTTTGTCAAACGACAAATTAACTCCCCTTCCTTGTTGTAGCCATAAACAACCCCTCTTTCGTCTTGCCAAAACGACTGAATCCCCATTCTGTGAAAGACACTTAAAGGCATCAAAATCGTTTCTTTTTCGACAAACTGCAACTCTTTTTGTTCAGGTTTATTAAAATCTGTTGTCAATTTCTTTTGAACGATGAGCTGATCACCCGATTTTTTTATGATGATTTGAGGAGTGCTATGAGCCCCTTGTTTGGTGTAATAAACAAACGCCTGGAGAGTTGCATCCCAATCATACGGATACCCTTCAATATTTAAGGAGAGGATCGCAGGGTGGGCCTGCAAATCACCCGGAAGAGCGATCTGCTGCTTTCCGTCTTTATACAAAACTCCCGTGACGGCATCGATTTTAATTCGTGTACCAAAAGAGATGATTTGAGGAATAACTGTTTGTGAAAACTTTCTGTCTCCTGAAGTCGTTTTAAGTTCTCGTTTGATCAGCTTGGTTTCGTGATCGCTATCTTTATCATTTTCAAAAGCTTCAGTTATTTTATCTATAAAATCAGTATCTTTTAGCATATCTGAGATCTCATGATCTCGCTCAATCATAGCTAAAAGAGCTTTGTCTGTGGCCACTTTTAAGAAACCGTCGATCTCTTTTTTTCCTTCAAAAAAATTAAATAAAATTTCTTGATAGGCCACTTTATACTTTAACAATTTATAAAATGTTTCAGGATCGTTTAAATCTTTTGCAGAATAACTCTTAATAAAGCGCGCATACCCCATTAACATTTCAGGGACACGTTTAGAATCGATAAGAGACTGATTAAATGCGGTATCATCGTGAACCTGTGAAGGATCTAACTTTGCTAAAAGATCTTTGTAAAAAATAGAGGAAGAAGGAGCCATTGTTTTTGGATCCCAACTATCACTGCCCACAATTTTAGTCTTAATAAAATCTTTCACAGCTTGAGGCTCGTAAGCGTGAGCGTGAATAAGCGCCCTCTCTATCGCTTCTCTTCCCTGATCGTGCTCCTCTTTGTAGTGGTCAAACACATAAGAGAGCAAATCAGCTGAGTGCGCATGTGCTGCTACGGCTCGACAAGCATCGAGAAGAGCTCTTGTTTTAGTGTCTTCTTTAAGAGTCGACAATTGATACGATTTTACAAGAATACTCTCCTCAACTCCTTCAAGACCAATAGATGTCCCCTGAAGAGCTAACCCCACTTCCTCAATCGTGGCTTCAGTAGAAGAGCCCCCCAATTGTATTAAACCCTTAAGGCTCTCCTTCTCAGCAAATTGAAGCCCACTTAACTCAATCAGCTGAATAAGATGGGAGCGCTCTTTTTCCACCACCGCTACTTGCTTGTTTTCACAAAAGAGCATTTTGAGGTAAAGACTCAAAAATCCTCCCCTTTCAGAGTTCGTCATCTTATTAAACTCAAACTGATCTTTATCTTTAAATTGATTTAAAAAGATTGTTTTAATCTCATCATCTATAGGCTGTTTTTGATCAAAACCGAGATTAATGAGATCACGGCAAGCAGAAATGATCATAAATTTTGCAATTTTTGATTCTTTAAAGCGAGGGGTATTTACCAAGGCTTTTACCCACTCAACCTGACGCTCTTGATCTGTACTTCCAATTAAATTGTTCCTTATTCTTTCAAGAGCCTCAACAAAATCTTCTATCGCAATGGTTTTCCCATGAAGGGCTTGAAAATCTGGTAATTTTATTGATAAAGATGAACGATCTACTTCGACGACCCCTTTTCCTATGAGATCTGTCGTCAAACCGACTTCATTTGATTTTTCTTGAGCTTTTTTCCGATCTTCAATTTTCTGATGAATTTTTTCAGCAAAAGCTAAAAATCCCCCAACGACATCTTCTCCAGACTTTTTATATCCCCGTTTAAACTCTTTATTAGCAGCAAGTTTTGCCGTCGCTTCATCTCTTGCTTTTTGGTTATTTGGAAATTTTAGGTGATCGAATTTAAGAGAGGGAGACATTTTTTGTCCCGTAATTTTTTCAAGCCATACCTCAAAACAATCAGCCATGACTCTGTTAGCCTCTTCCTTGCTCGAGCACGCCTCCATTTTTTCCTCAAGCTCGATCTCCTCCATATGACCGACAAAAATCTCTTGAAGCCTCTGATTCCATTGGTGAATATCCTCAGCTAAATTAAGCTCGCGACTTAAACTGTCAAAATCGAGACGCTCCTTCTCTTCTTTGGCTGCAATTTTTGCAACGCTCTTAATATCTCCAATTCCATTTTTATTTTGAAGAGCCGCGGCATAATCGGTATAAGGTGTAATCCTTGTTTTAAAAACCTCTAAATGCTTTTTTTGTACCTTCTCAACAAAATCAATAGCTGCATTATGAATCTTATCGCTAGCGCTTTTTTCAGGATTAGTGCGTTTGGGAAGATCACCTGAAGACATCGATCGAGCATCATACTTAGAAATGATAAGGGGTAGCTGACATTCGGCCTTTTTTTCCATACTGAGACGAATCACATCATTTGCAAAACGATTCTCCCTCTCCTCATTTCTCTCATCGACCGTTTGCATCTCGTTTAAATTTTTCCAAAGAACTGACTCTTTTTGTGTTGTTTTGATGTGTTCAGCTTGTTTTCCATACTCAGCAAGAGATTGTTTAAATTTCTGAAGATAAGAAGGCTCTTTAAACGCCTCTTTAGAAAGCTTTAACTCCTCTTTTTGAAGATCTTGAATAACCTCTTTTGCAAGATTTAAAAACTCGGCATCAGACGCCTTTTTAATCTCTTCCGACCGATCAATTTTTCCTAAAATTTGAAGTCCGTTTGAAATCCTTTGAGTGATAGCCTCTCTTACCAATTTAAGAGACCCCTTAATTTCTCGATTTAAATTATGGATTTTCTGAGTGACTTGAACGACATTACCATCAGCCTTTTGACTTGCTTTTTGCTGCTCCTCCAAAGCTTTCACCTCAAAAGAATAGTAAGTGTGCTCAAAGCTGCCAGGATTCGTTTTAGTTTGCCAATCTTTAACAAGCGCAAGCCTTTCCTTAAGATATCTCTTTTCCTCTTCAGAGGTGTATTTGAGTTCTAGGTCCTCTTTAGTGGTTGGCTTCAACGTTTCAAAAAGCTTTAACAACTCAAGCTCTTTTTTGTGAAAATGGGTAAGAGTTCTCTGAGCCACTTCTTGTTTTTTCGTTAAAAGTTGTTTTTTAATAGAAAAAGGTGCGGAATTGACAAGAGATGCGAGATCTTCTCTTTTCAAGAGGTTCGGGTATTTAAGGAATAAACTATAATCTTTTTTTACATCTTCCGAGGAGATTTTATCTTCAGCGTCTTTTTGTGAGTCAAAAACTTGTTCAAAGGCATTAACCACAAACTTAAATCCAGAAAATCTACGGAAAAGGGCTGTATTATCGGGGTTCTCAAGAATTTTATCGATACTTGATTTAACTTCTTCAACCTCGACCTCTGAAATATCTCGATTGGCAAGCTTATCTAGTTGAGATTTGATCTCTTTTAACGGCTGATCATGAGCACCTCCAACCGTTTCTTGATACCAATTGTCCATAAGCTCTTTTTTCTCATCGTGAGACAACTCGTATTTCCCCTCTCCGACGATAGCTTTATTAATTGACTTTTTTGTTTTAAGGGCGTTGTTAAGAGCGGCAGTTCTCAACTCAAGGCGATCGGCCTTGGAAGGGGAAAATCTTTTTCTTACAATAAGGGGGCTTTTAATAAACATAAGGATCGTTTTTTTAGAGAAGGACTTAAGAGATTTCCCCCCTTTTATCGAAAGCCTTAAGGCAGAGAGGGCAGCAAAGGCGATCATTTCAACGGCAATAGCTAGGGCTCGGGCACTTCGATAAACGGCTCTTCCAAGTTTATTTTTAATTTTCCCTTCAATCATGTAGGAAGAAACATCAAACTCTTCGAACTTTTTATCAGTTTTAGGTAAATCGAGATATTTAAAGGTGTGCCTATTTAATAATACGCCCATTATATTAATCCTTTTTAAAAAAAATTTATTTAAATATTTGTTTATTATACTATGTTAAAACTTAAAAATCAAGGACTTTTTAAAAACATTTTTACATGAGACAGGTGTTAACTTAAAAAATGATGAGAATTCTTATAGATCAATGACTTATTTTTTTTGAAAATCTTTTACCTTCCCTCGGCGATGTCTTAAGAAAGGGAGTATTAAATGACTTCAGGTTTCTTCTTTAAAGGAATTGGTAACTTCGTGTAAAGGGAAGGAAAACGGTTTAAACGGAGCTTGCATCTTGTCTGATCCCTTCGAAATGTCTCACTTCGATCTTGTCACCCCGGACGGCTCCATCACAAAATATGAGAAGCTGTCCGAAACGACAGCTGTCGCCGAAGTTTTTATCACTAAAATCTCCCAAAAATTCATAGGATTTAACCTCGATCCTAAACAACTCTTCTTCAATATCAAAAGTACGCTAGCACAGCTTGGGTTAAACGGCACTCTTCAAAATTTCTCTTACGACAAAAAAAACGGATCGGCACAAGTTAAAGTTCTTTTAACAAGTATCGGTCCGATAGCCAAAAAACTCCTCGATTATCTCCAAATTGGGGTGAACTTAGGCAAACTTTTTGCCGCCGACGATAGGCGCCTAGTAAGAGACCCCGAGTATTTGGGGCGAATGTTTGGCAGATCAGATAGGCTGGGGCGCCCCCTGCTCTCCCTCGGAGGACTTCACGGAAGCCGCGATTTAATCTTAGAAAAAGTGGATGGCAGGTGTGTCGCGTATCTTACTCTTCTCAATGGCCGGATCGAATACGACGAAGAGATTTACACCTTTTTGCCAACCCTCGTAAGAGCCCTAATTGCTGGCTACCAAACAAGAGATTTACTCAAACTTCATCAGATCTGGAAATCAGAGGTGCCAAGAAATGTTGAAGAGGGAGAGCTTCTTTTAGTCAAAACACATCCCCTTCACATCCGAACAGTTTTTGCAAAAGTCGTCGATCCTCTCCTCTCTCAAGGCTACAAACACACAAGTGCCGATATCCTTCAGCCAGACACCTCAGCTTCAGGAGACATCTATGAACTTTATGGGCATAGCAAAAGGGAATTAACCGATATTCCCCTCGAATTTTACACCCTGGAGCCGTACCGAGAGCATATTTTTTTCTCCGATCGAGATAAACTCAAGGCAGGCCTTGAGAACCCCTCAACTCTTTTTGCCGCTTTTGCAACGGCTCCAGAGCCTCTAGAGAAGGGGGCTGCAGTTTTCGTCGTTAAGGGAGAGCAACTGATCCACCTAAAGCAGGATGACTGGATTGCAAAAGACATTCTCCTACAAGAGTTTCCCGGTTCCTCCCACGAGGAGAGGCAAGCGATGATGGTGGAGAGATACATCCAACAACAACCCTCCTATCTTTTTCTAAAAGCGATTAGCGAAGAGGTGATCACAAGTCAGGGCGTTTTACTCACCAGATACTTCCCCTCCCCCCTTTTAAAACGACTTTTGTTAAGCGATCGAATCCAGAGGTGTTTAAAAGGGATCTACTTTCAATACCCCTCTCGTTCAGGCGATGGGTTCTTCTCCGCTGAAGATAGAACCCTATTAAACGATTTAAACAAGTTTGGAATTCCCGTTTCATGGGTTGATGAGACCTCGCAACAAATTTTGCGCTACACCCAAAAACCCGATCACGACTCAGGACTCTTCGTCCCCTTGAATCAACTCAAGACATATCTAAACTCTACAACCTTTGGTGTTTACGGATCTAACCTTCTCGAAGGAGATTTTGAACATGAAATGAGAGGTCTTCTTAGTGGTATCCTCCATTTGAGGAACGAAGTTCTGCATCCCTTGCTCAATAAAGACACGCCGATCGCTTTGATTACCGGAGGGGGGCCCGGGGCAATGGAAGTGGGGAACCGAGTGGCCAAAGAGCTTGGAATCTTATCTTGCGGCAATATCGTCGATTTTCGAAACAAATCGCAATCTTTTATCAATGAACAGCTTCAGAATCCTTACATCGAAGCGAAAATGACCTACAGAATCGACAAACTCGTCGAAAGGCAATCAGAGTTTAACCTCGATTTCCCTATCTTTTTAAAAGGGGGGATTGGCACCGATTTTGAATTCTCGTTAGAAGAGGTGAGACGAAAAGTAGGGGCAATTTCCCCAAACCCTGTAATTCTTTTTGGCGATCCTAGCTACTGGAGGGAAAAAATCACTCACCGGTTCCAAAGCAACTTAAAAAATGGGACGATCAAAGGGTCTGAATGGGTCAGCAACTGCTTTTACTGCGTGAAATCGGCAACTGAGGCTCTACAGGTCTACAAAAAGTTCTTTACAGCAACCCTTCCGATTGGAAAAGAGGGGCCAATCTACCAGGAAGGATTCGTTACAGTTTCTGAGTTGAAGCATTAAAGATGGCTTGTTTTAAGAAGGGAGAGACCCCTTCGGCACCCTTCAAATAATCAGGACCTACGATATTTCTCCACCTATTTCTTTTATAATTCGGATGAGCTTCTAAAAAGGAGTTTAAAACCTCATCTGTGGGGTGAAAGGCATCGATAGAATCTGCTTGTTTAAACACATTCTTCCATCCCTGAAAGGCGATCTGAACCTCTTTTGGCGCCGTTTTTTCGCTAGGCGCGCGCTTATACTCCTCAGGAGCTTTTGGCCAGTTCGCGGGAAGCCATTCAGGAGCAAAGGATAAAAACTCTTGAAACTCTTGAGGAGTTGCCAAAGATGGAGTGAACTCATCAAAGAGCAATCTTTTCCAGGTGTGGTAGCGAAAGAAGAGACCTAGAGGGGCATCTGCGGGAAGATCTGCAAGAGACACCTTAAGGGCCATCTGAGAGCTGCTATCAAAAGCGGGAAGGTACCTTCCCCCCTCTTTTGTACGCCTTAACTCGGGGGTTTGCCAAAGTAAAAGAGAGATATCCCTGTTTGTAACATCTGTGAAGGCGGTTTTTGGAGTCAGAGGTCCTGTTTCTTTTCTTAAAGTGAGGGAGACCATTTGCCAGATAAGAGTCATGAAGAGAAAGAGGAGAAAAAACCAAAGCCAGGTGGGATATGGGCTCTTGTTGGGATCGATTCCAGGTGTCTTTTCGTCAAACTCAACCATTTTTTAAAACCCGTATGACATTTTAAAGGCCACATACTCTGTGGGACGAGTCGCAAACTGTCCTTCAAAGCAATACCCGTTGTAATATTCGAAAAAGGCGCGCATCTTATGCTGCCAGCCGGAAAGCTTTCCAATTTCGTACCCTACAATACATGTGGTGTTCACGTAGTGATTTGTTTTATCCTGGACAGAGAAGTTTGCGGCAATTAAAGGAACGCCATAGAGACGATTTTTTGAGCTAAACACTTTAAACCGTCTTGGGCGGTATTCCAACCCAAACTGACCAAAAACACGACTCGACTTAAACGACTTATCCTCTGTCAGAGCGCCTCCGAGACCCGCGTAAAAGCGAAAAGAGCTTCTATAATCGTAAGAGGCAAAAAAATCAATAAACTCAGAACTTGGATTTTTTCTTGCGACTTCCGGGTTCAAAATCATAAACTCATCCCCTAAATGGCAAGAGATGTGATACCCTCTTAAGCGAAACGACCAGCGATTAGATGCATAAGTGATCGGAACGCCCACATAATAGTCGGTATTAAGAAGAGGGCAGTAGTCATCAAAGGGCGCAAAAATAGCCCACATAGCACCTTGAATATCGACTTGAAGTTCCCCACCTTTCAGAGGACCTACGTTAAACCAGCGATAAACGGGGAAAAGATCCCCAAAAGAGACGGCGACAACGTTATCTTGTTTTAAAACGGTCTCATAAGAGCGCCAGGAAATGGAGTAGAAAATCTCTCTTGGATCTGCCACTAAATAGTCAAAAAGAACAGGGGCTTCAGGAAACCAAATCCCTTTAAGACCACACTCTCTGCCATATTGGGCATCATTTTCAAACCGGGCTGGGCAATTGCAACAGTTAATGGGAGCAGAGGGTGTGCAAGGGGTCTCAGCATTGTAGTATTCGCAGCTAAGTCCCGGCTCCTTTAAAAGGGCTAATTCGTCGCTTTCCACTTGAGCCAAAAGGGTGGTCGTGAGAGCTATAAAACTGATGCAAGTGCGTTTAAACATAAGGTGATCCTCAAAATGAATAGTCTTTCAATATATAGAGGATCTTGAAAAACTTGAAAAGAAAAATCGCTTCTTAACTCTTTTTGGCAAAACGTTACGGCGAAAATCTAAAAACCCTTAAGGCAACCCATTCGAAAAGAATGGCCATAAGGGTTTTAAGGTTAGAAACCACTCTAAAAAGTCGGCCCTGAAAAAGTAAGGGTTCCCTTCGCAAAATTTTTAAGCTTTTCTCATTGTCATATAATTAAACCTTGCAAAATAGGCTATGTCTCTCTTCCTCGTTAACTGCAAATTTTTCTCAAGGAACCCTTACTTTTTCAGGGCCTACTCATTATAGTCTTATTGCCATCGAACCAATCATTCAGTGTATCAACCTCTCCCTTCTCTGCTTTTTAGCGATGTTTTTTTAAACTATTTGGGAGTGGATCACTCCCCATTCGTCTCTTTCTGTTTTTGCGTCAGTTTTCTCTGAATTAGCAAATAAACAACAGGGGTAAAGAAGTAGGTGATAAATTGAGCAAAAAGCAAGCCTCCCAAAATCACAAGACCTAATGGGCGCCTCGAGCTTGCGTCTGCACCCATCCCAAGCGCTATCGGCACGGCACCCATTGCAGCTGCTACCGTCGTCATCAAAATGGGACGAAACCGCTCCCTTGAGGCATTATAGATCGCCCCTTCCGCCTCTTGCCCCTCTAAAACAAGTTCGTTTGCAAACTCCACTAAGATAATCCCATTTTTTAAAACAATCCCTATCAGCACAACAAGCCCAACATAGGCATAAAGTGAGAGCGTCCCATGGAAAATATAAAGGGTTACAAGGCCTCCAAAAAGGGCCCCAGGAAGGGTTGAGAGTACCGTCAAAGGGTGCCAAAAACTTTCGTAAAGACTTCCCAAAAGAAGATAAATCACTACGATACAAAGAAGAAGAAGCGGTATCATCGCTTGTATCGTTTCTTGAAACACCTCGGCTGTTCCCTGAAAATGTCTCATGACTGTCGGCGAAACGGCCTCTGTAGCTGCCTTCTCAATTTTTTTAAGGGCGCTTCCAAGAGCTGCCCCCGGTTTTAAATCGAAAAATATTGTTCCAGAAGTAAACTGATCGACGTGATTGACCTGCATTGGGCCGACAGTCTCTATCCATTTTGCCACCGCATTTAAAGGAATAAGCTCCCCTTTTGTTTCTTCATTCGTCGATGTCAAATAAAGTTTGTTTAAACTATTGGGGTTTTCCCGGTACGAATCTTCAAGTTCGACGATAATATCGTAGAGGTTTATCGGGGTGTTATACGTTGAGATTCGCCCACCCCCGTAGGCTAAATTAAGCGCCTCTTCTATCGTGTAACAGCTGATTCCGTATAAACTTGCCCTATCTCGCAAAATTTCAATATCTAACTGAGGGGTATCGTTTTGTATGTCGTTTGAGACATTAATAAGCTCCGGAAAAGAGCGCATTTTTTGAGTCAAAACATTCACCTGTTTATAGAGCTCTTCGGCCCCTCCAAGAGTTGAAAGAGCATACTGGTAGGGAGCTCTTTGCACGCCTGTTCCAATACTTAAATTAATCTCCGGGATCGGCTTTAAAAACGTCCTTATATTACTTAATGGTTGAAGAGCCTCTGTCAACTCCTTGGTCACTTCATTGATCCCTTTTCGCTTATGAGACGGTTTTAAGGTCAGATAAAGGATCCCTTGGTTTTGAGGCGTAAACCCCGTAATGTTGGCAGCTGAAATGATACTCTCAATCGCCGGATTTTTTTTGATAATCTCTGTCACAAGCTTTTGATTCTCCATCATCGCTTTATAACTTACCGTTTGAACAGCTTGCGTCAACCCTTGAATCGCCCCCGTATCTCCCGAGGGCAAAAAATCTTGTGGTATATGAAACATTAAAAGCAGAGCTGCCAAAAATGAAGCGATCGCCACACCAATCGGAATTAAAGGTTTCTTTAAAATCCATTTCAAGTAAGGGTCATAAAGGCCAAGCAAATACGCCATAAACTCATGGGCCCTTTTCTCGAGAGCTGAAGGAGTCTCTCTTCTTTTTAAAAATTTAGAGCAAAGCATCGGCGTTAATGTTAACGAGATCACCCCTGAGAAAAGGACGGCGATCACAACAACCATGGCAAATTCGTGAAACATTCTCCCAATAATTCCTGGCATAAAAATTAAGGGAATAAACACGGCGCTTAAAGAGAGGGTCATCGACAAAACGGTTGCACTGATCTGCTGGCTCCCATCGTAGGCGGCGTTGATCGGCGATTTACCCATTTCAAGATGTCTGACAATATTTTCTAAAACAACAATGGCGTCGTCGACTAAAAATCCCACAACAAGCGTCAGGGCTAGCATCGAGAGAATATCTAAGTTATACCCATTTAACGACATCAACCCAAATGTTGCCACAACAGCCATCGGGAGAGCAATGCAAGGAATAATCGTCATCGTGAGCTCCCCTAAAAAGAGAAAAATCACTAGGACGACAAGCATAAACGCTAAGAGAAGAGTTAATTTAACATCGTCGATCGAGGCCTTTATCCCGTTTGAGGCATCAAACACCACGCTTAATGAGATCGCAGGAGGCATCTGCCTACTCATTTCTGGTAACATATTTCTAATGGTGTTGCATACCTTAACCGTGTTATACCCCCCTTGCTTTGTAACCGCTATAATCACACTGGGGGTTTCAGGCTCCCCTTGCCGCCAAAAACTTAGGAAAAAATCTTTATACTGAGAATCGTCGATCCCTTTGCCAATATCAATCACTCTCACAGGAGCCTGATCTTTAGTTCCCACGATAATCGGATTAAACCCTTCCCCTGTGGTAATTTGACCTAAAGGATTTAAGATGAATGCTTTAGTTTTATTATAAACGTTACCTGCGGGGATTAATCTCGTCGCGTCTTTAATCGCTTCTGCGACGGTATCGATTCCAATATTCATCGCCGCCATTTTATCGGGATTAAGCTGCACCCTTGTGGCCCTTTGACTGCCATACACTTGTACTTGGGAGACCCCTGCCACCATAGAAATCCTCTGAGAAACGGCCGTCGTTGCCCAATCGTAGAGCTCTTGAGTTGTCATCGAAGAGGAGGACACAGCAACATACATGATGGGTGTATCGGAGGGGTTTGTTTTTTGATATGTGGGTGGGTTTGGCATACTTGGGGGGAGATTGCCTTGCGATTGGACTAAAGCTGCCGAGACATCTGTCGAGGCTGCATCGATGTTGCGATTTAAATCAAACTCCAAAACGATCTGACTTAAGCCGCTACTTGAGCTTGAAACGATGCTTTTTAGGCTTTGAATCGTCATGAGTTGCCGCTCGAGAATCGTCGTGACGTTTTCTGCCATCACTTCGGCATTCGACCCTGGGTTTTGTGCCGTGACCGTGATGACAGGGTAGGCAATATCTGGCAGATCGCTGATGGGAAGCTGCCTGTACCCTACGAGTCCAAAAAGAAAAATACCCAACATCAAGAGTGTCGTCATGATGGGACGCTTAATAAAAGGTTCAGAAAGGTTCATAGTTTAAAACCCCCGATTGGATAAGGTGCAGGAGGCTTCGGAACAAGTCCTAAAAGAAAAATACCCCATATCAAAAGTGTCGTCTTGATGGTGCGCTTAAGAAAAGGTTCAGAAAGGTTCATACTCTAAAACCCCCGATTGGATAAGGTGTAGAAGGCTTCGGAACAAGTCCTAAAAGAAAAATACCCCATATCAAAAGTGTCGTCTTGATGGTGCGCTTAAGAAAAGGTTCAGAAAGGTTCATACTCTAAAACCCCCGATTGGATAAGGTGTAGAAGGCTTCGGAACAAGTCCTAAAAGAAAAATACCCAACATCAAGAGTGTCGTCATGATGGGACGCTTAATAAAAGGTTCAGAAAGGTTCATGCTTTAAGACCCCCGATTGGATAAGGTGCAGGAGGCTTCGGAACAAGTCCAAAAAGAAAAATACCCAACATCAAGAGTGTCGTCATGATGGGACGCTTAATAAAAGGTTCAGAAAGGTTCATACTTTAAGACCCCGAATTGGATAAGGTGTAGGAGGCACCGGAAAAGAGCCCTAATTGCCCTTCGATCACCACTTTCTCTCCGCAATGAATCCCTTCCTCAATGATTCTGTCATCTCCTTGAAGCTGTCCTAAGGTCACAATGCGCTTTTCAACGGTAAAATCCCCTTTTGCGACATAAATAAAGGGGCCTTGTGAGTCGAGATTGACGGCCATTTCAGGCACTACTATGGCATTTTCAATATCATAAAGCTTAATAGCGACATCGACAAACTGTCCTGGCCAAAGAGTTAATTCCTCATTGTCAAAAATTCCTCTTAAGCGAATCGTCCCCGTAGAGGAATCGACGGTATTGTTGATAAAATCGAGAACTCCTTTTTGAGTCCTTTTTTGATCAATTACGTTAACGGTTACCTCTAAACCTTGAGTATCAAAATCTTGCAATTGCCTTAAAAACCTTTCAGCTAAAGTAAAATAGGCGTAAATCGGTTTTAATTGTTTTATTGTCACAAGCGCCTCTTCTTGATTGGCTGTCACAAGATTGCCAGGATCTTTTAAGTGCCTTCCTAAAAGTCCATCGATCGGGGAATTGATCGTGCAATAACCTAAATTAATTTTGGCATTTTTGACGCTTCCCTCATACTCTCTCACCTGAGATTCAGCGATAAGCGCATTTGAGAAATACTCTTGATAATCAAGCTTTGACACATACTCTTCCGGAAGAAGTCCCTTATACTTTTCCACTTTAGCTTGATTGAAAGTGAAAGAGGCTTTTGCTGCCCCAAGTTGCCCAAGCGCTTCTTCAAGTTTTGCCATATAAGGTTTTGGATCGATCGTAAAGAGAAGATCCCCTTTTTTGATGAGGGCTCCATCCTTAAAGTAGTACCCCGTTAGCTCCCCTGTGACCTGAGGTCTTATGTCAACTGAGGCGTAAGCCTCTAAATTGCCAATCGTTTGGATAAGGTAGGGTCTTGTCTCACATTTAGCTTCAGCCAAAGTGACAGAGGCTTTTGGCCTCTCGTTATTTTTTTCAGGCTCTCTTGTACACCCTAAGAGAAAAAGAAAACAAAAAAGCCATCTCATAAGGCACACCCCGGTGTTAAAGTTCCTGTGGCAAACAAAAGATCTGTTAATGAAACATACCAGTCCCGTTTTGATTCCGCTAGAGAATATCTTGCATCGGCTAAATCTGTTAAAGCGTTGATAAGGGTTTGAAAATCGATCACCCCTGCCTGATACCTGTTTAAAGAGGCCTTGTACGACTGTTCGGCAAAGTTTAAGTAATCAAAAGCTGTTTTGACCTTGTTTGTCGCAATTTTTAAATTTTCATACGATGTGGTGATCTCTGCAATCATATCGAGCTCTAACTGCCTCATTTTAGCTTTAGCTCTGGCAAGCTCCCCTTTTGCTTCCCTGATCTTATTCAAATACTCATACCCTGAAAAAATGGGAACGCTTAAAGAAACAACGGCATCGTAAATGGGAGAGAGGCCTCTTGAGGGGGTGTTTTGAAAATCAAATGTGATGCACCCTCCCGTTCCACTAAAATTGCCTTTAAACCACTGGTTGCGGTTTTGGTAATTCACATTCGAAGCACTGGCACGCACTTCCGAAAAAGCGGCAAAAAGATCTGGGCGGTATTTATACCCCTCCAAAACGTAAAAATCTAAAGAGGGCAGCTTTTTATCGATATCAGGGGGACACTCCAAATCTTGAAAATCGACTAAACTATTTGCAGGTATCCCTAAATCTTTTATGAGATTCGCTTTATCATCGACAAGAGCTTCTTCACTGCCTAAAAGATCGAGTTGCCTTTTCGCAACTTGCGTCTTAGCCTGAAGCTCATCGACCACATCTGAAATGCCAAGTTCGTGTTTTAAGCTCGTCGCCGAAAGAATCGTTTCTGCATCTTTTAGGTTGGCAAGTGAAGCCCTCACCTCCTCTTTAGCCTTAATAAAATCGTAGTAGTCTTTAAATGTCGTTTCAAGAACTGATTGAATAGATCTGTTGTGACTAAAATTAGCTGCAAAGAGTTGCTGCCGAAAGGTTTCAATATTTGCGCACGTCGCCCCCGTGTCAAAAAGGAGCCAACTCACCGAAACGTAAGTGCCGTAATCGATATACTGATCGGGAAAAGCAAAATTGTTTGCAAAGGCGCTCCCATTTTTTACAATTTCATAATACGTGTTGCCACTGATTTGTGGGTAGAGAGGGGAAAAGGCTTGCCCATATTGGGAAGCGCGTATTTTGGTTGTAGCATAAGTTTCTGCCATTTTTTGGCTGTTAATAAGAGCTAGCTTTAACACCTCTGCAAGGGAAATGGTGCAAACCTCAGATAGCTCATTTTTTTGATACACCTCTGAAGTTAGCAAAAGAAAGCTTGGGGGAATAAAAAGAGTGGTCTCATAGGGGCAAGAAGGGGCTTTTGGGGTCATCGTAAACGGGCAAGACGCCTCTTTACAACAGCTTGATAAAGAAAAAAGCATGAAGAGACTAATCGTTAAACGTGATAATGACAACGCCATTGCCTCCATTGCCGGCAGGTAACATTCCTAATGGAATACCTGTTCCTCTTGAAGCCATTCCCCCTCCACCACCACCACCGTAAAATCCGGTTCCTCCATTCACTGTGTAAGAGGCTCCAACGCCACCTGGCCCAAGATAACTATTACCCCCGTTGCCTCCATTATTTTGAAGAGGCCCATTGACAAAGGTGCTTTGTCCAAGAACAGGTACCCTAAAAAGTCCTGGATTGCCATTCAATGTAAACCCAACTCCATAAGAAATCACTCCCCCTGTTCCACCACTTGCTCCCTGCAATGTTTCTGATGTATTTCCCCCACCACCTAAACCTCCAATACAGGTTAAAACAGGGTTAGAATCAATTGTAACAGTGGTGTTACCTCCAGATGTCCCATCTGTATCAAAGGTTGTCGCTCCAGTCCCACCCTGACCAATCGTGACACTCATTAGAGATAATCCGGGAGTAAAAAGATTTGAAGCTAAATACACCTCAGCATAACTTCCAGAGCCCCCTCCTCCTCCACTGACCCATGTATAAATAGTATTATTCACAAAGGAAGCGACTCCCCCTCCACCACCCCCTCCTGCTACTGCTTGTATGATGATACTTGTTGTAAACGCTGGAACGGTAATGCTATTTGACGAAGAGGTCACCACTTGAATCTGCTGAGGCCCTCCATCTCCCATTGGGCCTATTGAACCTGTTGGCCCTTGAGGACCCACCCCAACCGGACCTGTAGGACCAGTCCCTCCAGCCACCCCCGTCGCACCTGTTGGACCGATCTGTCCAGTCGGACCGGTTACTCCTGTTGGACCCGTTGGACCTGTTTGCCCAGTTGGGCCCGTTGCACCTGTTGGACCTGTAGACCCTTGAATTCCCGTCGGACCCGTCGGACCTGTTGGACCAACCGACCCCGTTGAGCCAAAAACCCCTGTAGGACCTGTAGGACCTGTGGCCCCTATAGCTTCAGTGGGTCCGGTAGGACCTGTCGGGCCATTTAAAGGTCCTTGATGACCAATAAGTCCTGTCAACCCTGTAGGTCCGGTGGGACCCGTAGGTCCTGTCGGGCCGGTGGGTCCTGTATTTCCTAAAATTCCGGTCACCCCAGTTGGCCCGGTAGGTCCGGTCACTCCCGTGGGCCCTTGTGTCCCGGTGGGCCCTGCAATCCCTGTTGGTCCAGTGGCCCCCACACTTGGCCCCTTAGGACCTGTGGGACCTGTTGCCCCTGTAGGCCCTTTCGGACCCGTTACCCCCTCTACACCTCGAAGCCCTCGAGGTCCTAAAGTTGCAGCAGAATCACACTTTTCTTTCTTTTCAGATGAAAAAAGAGCCCCTGAAAAGATTAAAAACAAAAAAATAAAAATTTTACTGATTAAAGAAAATAAGGACATAACCATTCCCCCCATTTGACGGCGCTTGTGTTGTCGTACCAAAAATAGCTCCTCCTCCCCCTCCACCCCCATTGACCCCAGCAACCGCGGGCGCTGTAAGGGAAGCTCCAAGTCCTCCGGTTCCAAGCACACTATTACCTCCATTGCCTCCGTTATTCCATGTGATCCCATCGTTTATTGACAATCCGGTTAAGATAGGACCAAAAGTTCCAGGGTTACCTTTTAATGAGTAACCAATTCCGTATGAAATCGTTCCAACGGCACCCCCAGCACCGGGAACCCCTGGGAACCCGTTATTTCCAAGCCCCCCTCCACCCCCATTACAAGTGACTACTGTGTTTGCGTCAATCGTTACAGTCGTTGCTCCTCCAGCTGTTCCGTCACTGAAAGGGGGGGTTGTTCCACCAGCTCCAATAGTCACTGTGATAACAGATGAGCCTGGAGTAAAGAGCGATCCATTTAAGAATACTTTAGCAAAACTTCCCGCTCCCCCTCCACCCCCTGAATTAGAGGAATCCCCGTCACCGCCGCTAGAATAGCTTCCCCCACCACCTCCCGCCCCACAAGCCTGTATCACAATACTTGTTGTATTATAAGGAACAGTCACTGTTGTCGATGAAGTCACCTGCTGAATCTGATTTGGAAACCAAGCGCCTGGACCCACAATCCCAATGGGACCTGTTGGACCTGTACTGCCAAACACCCCTGTTGGCCCTGTAGGGCCAGCAACAGAGGGACCCGTCGCTCCCCTTGAGCCTGTTGGGCCAGTCGTACCGGTAGCCCCTGTTGGGCCTTGTGAAGCTAAAAAACCTGTTGGTCCCAAAAAACCGGTAGATCCTAGAGCACCGGTTGGACCGAAACTCCCAGCATTTCCCGTTACCCCTGTAGCTCCCTGTCCCGAAGGGCCTTCTGGACCCGTTGGCCCAATCACCCCGGCAGGGCCGGTGGGGCCGGTGGGGCCTCCAGGAAGTCCTGTTGGACCTGTGGGCCCTATAAGACCTGTGGGGCCCGTAACCCCCATTAAGCCGGTTGCCCCGGTGGGACCTGTTGAACCTGTGGGACCTGTTGGACCTGTCGTGCCAGTTGAACCTGTTAGCCCTGTCAACCCAGTTGGTCCCGTAGGACCTGTTGGCCCCGTTGGGCCAGTAGGTCCTGTAGGACCTATTTCACCTGTCGGACCGGTGGGACCCGTATCTCCAGAAACACCTCTTGGGCCTGTCGGTCCCCGATGCCCTCTCGGTCCTTGCTTTGATGGTGTCTCATTTGAAAAAAGGGACATCGAAAGAGCAAAGAAACAAATCACAAAACCATTAATCAATTGCTTTTTCAAAAAATCATCCCCTATTGGCTAAAAATGATAATAACATAAGCATCTCCTCCATTCCCAGCTGCCTCTAATAATCCGGGAAACAAAATAGCGACTCCACCACCCCCGCCCCCTCCAAACTGTCCTTGTTGACCACTAGTTGAATTAAATGGTCCACCACCCCCAGCTCCTACGCCGCCAGGACCTAAAACACTATTACCCCCAGGGCCACCGATAGATTGAAAAAGCTCTCCAAATGTTTGAAAACCACAATAACCTGCACTTCCCGTAAGGGAATAATAAGAATTGGGAGACGCGATAGTGGATGTTACAATTCCTCCTGTCCCTCCAGAAGAAACAGATCCTTGACCTCCCCCATCTCCTCCACCCAACGTAATCGTTTGTGAATAAGAGACATCAGATATCAGCATCGAAAAAGATTGACCAGGGGATCCTGCCGAGGTAGAAGTCCCAGCTGCTCCCCCAGCCCCGCCCACACCAATTGAAATTTGAAAAGCAGAAGTGGGACTTGGAATATAGATTTCAGCGTAACCCCCTGCACCTCCACCACCACCAGCTTGAGCATTTGACGCCTGAGAGGCACCACCGCCGCCACCGCCGGCTCCTGAAGCTTTTATTGTCACGTATTGTACAGGAAATGGGATCGGCACATTTGTGATGCTCGTAAAGGGACCTGAAAATTCCAAAATAGAAAATGGCACTGGAAACCCACCTGTGGGACCAGTAGGTCCCGTAGGTCCTGTAGCACCACTTCCTTGGGGCCCTGTGGGACCCAAAAGGGGTGCGGCTGTATAACCTGTGACTCCTTGAGGCCCTGTGGGGCCGAAAGATCCTGTCATCCCTAGGAGACCATTTCCAGTAGGACCGGTAGGCCCAGTACTCCCAGTCATTCCATTTGAAATACCAGTGGCTCCAGTAGGTCCAGTAGGACCTGTGGGTCCCGTCACTCCAGGAGCCCCAGTTCCTCCCGTAGGCCCAGTAGCTCCAAATCCTGTCGGTCCGGTGGGTCCAGTAGCTGCCCCTGTCATTCCCGTAGGACCGACAGGTCCTGTAGCTCCTGTTTGACCAAAACCTGTAGGACCTGTGGGTCCTGTTGGACCCACAGGTCCTAACATCCCCGTCTCACCCGTTGGACCTTGAGGACCTGTATATCCTGTTGGACCTGTTAAATCGCCACTTTTTCCCGTCGGTCCGGTGGGACTTTGAGAGGCTCCTGTAGGACCTGTGGGACCTGTTACACGAAACCCTTGAGGGCCTCTTGCCCCTTGAGGGCCTTGCGGCCCTTTTGGTCCAATCGGTTTTGGAGAAAACCTCGATTGACAACTCTTATCCTCTTGAATTTCTGAAAAGAGAGGCGTTAGAAGAAACGAGTAAAAAATAACCGCCAAAACTAGTTTCTGCATTGTGGCACCCAACTTGTTGAGTAGTAAGCACCACAACCGGGACAACTTAAACCCCACCTTGGAATTCTCGCTGTTTTCCCATGTTTGCCACTCAAGTAATCACAAGGAGAGGAGGAGCAAGGTAATGAATTAGTCCTTAAAGAATCAAAAGGGAGAGAAACTCCAAAATACCCTTGAACACATCCGTTAAAAATATCATCGCGTGTAAACAAAACACCCATGAAGAGGAAGGAGTGCCACCACACCTCAGCTTTTGCTTCAACCCCAAACGAATTGGAATCAAAAAAGTCATCGATGTAATAAACCCCACCACCTATTTGAAAATAGGCGTCAAACAGGTCCCACCCTTTGTCAAAGTTAAACTCAAAACCCTGATAAAGAAATTGAACAGGAGTCACAAACTCAAAGTAAGTACCCACAAAGTTATCAAATTTTTTTGTCTTTCCCTTTTTACCCGTCACGTGAAAAGGTAAATAACCGTTAAAATGGAAAGCCGCTGTTGGTGTGATCACCTCAAGACCTGCTCCTAGCTGCTGCATTGAGCCGTAATACCCTTTAAAATAATCGTAGAAAGCATTCAAACCACAAACGTTTTTTTTCCAGTCGGCTAGCCGAATTCCTAACCCAATCGAATTGGCTATTTGAGTATCCGAGAGAAAAAAAGCTTCTTCTTGCACGACAAGCCCCCTCGAATATTCGAAGAGATCGGGCACAAAATAGACCCCTACTTGCCCATACGATGCTTTAGTCCAAATGCTGTTTCCAAAATGACCGCTTGCTTGCATATAAAGGTTTCCCCCTTCAAAAGGGGTCGCCTCAAGAAAGGAAGCCATCAATAAGGAAAAGAGAAGAGTAGTGTTTTTTTTCATAAATTTTATCATTTCATTTTCCTACAAAAAAAGACATCGAAACCTCTTCCCCTACTGATAAAATGTTACTTGCACAAACCCATCTGCCCCATTTGTGCTTCCTTCATATGTTGATGAAACACTGGCACCGCCGCCTCCCCCACCATTCGTTGCATTCCCTGCCGCTTGCGTAAAGAAAGGCCCAGAAGTAGCTCCATAAGCCCCCAATCCTAAAGCGCTATTTCCACCGCTTCCCCCTTGGTTTTGGAGCGTTCCATCACTTTCTTGAGATCCAAAGTTACCTGGTGAACCAACCACTGTAAACCCTACACCTACAGAAATGGTACCAGCAGCTCCTCCAGCTCCCCCAACGCCATTTGTGCCCCCTCCCCCTAAACCTCCAGGGCAAGTCAAAACAATCGTCGCATTTAATTTAACCGTCGTAGTTCCCCCTGGACTTCCAGCAGCACCTGTTGCCCCTAAAGCTCCTCCAGAACCACAGGTGACATTTATACTTTGTCCTACAGTAAACGAAGTACTATTGAGATAAACCTCTCCATAGCTACCGGCACCCCCTCCGCCTCCCGATTTATAGGGTGCAGCTCCGCTTGAAGCACCACCGCCGCCTCCACCTGCTCCACAAGCCTGTATTTTCACAACTTTTGTGCCCGAAGGAATTGTTAAAGAGGATGTTCCTGTCAAACCGGTGATGATCGTCGGAAACCCCCCAGAATTTGGTCCCATCGGCCCAGTAACCCCTGTAGGTCCTGTTGGACCTGTTGGGCCGGTTGGACCTGTTGCTCCAGAAATCCCAGTCGGACCGGTAGCCCCTGTCGGGCCTGTTGGTCCTATAGGACCTGTTTCCCCCGTCATCCCCGTATCCCCGGTAGGGCCTGGATCTCCTGTGGGACCAGTATCTCCCATCAACCCCAATGGCCCCGTAAAACCCGTAGGACCTGCAACTCCAATCGCACCTGTATTTCCTGTAGGACCATTAAATCCTGTATTTCCAGTAGCTCCCGTTTGCCCCCCAGCAGGCCCTGTTGGGCCTGTAGGTCCTGTCTGACCTACGAAACCTGTAGGTCCTGTCGGTCCTGTACTTCCACTGAATCCTTTGCTACCGGTGTACCCCATCGGGCCTGTTGCACCTGTTATCCCAAGTAGGCCAGTAGAGCCTGTGGGACCAGTTAAACCTGTAGCCCCTGTTCTTCCCGTTGGACCTAAAAAGCCCGTAAAACCAGTTGAGCCAAAAAAACCTGTAGGACCCTGAGGTCCCGTGCTACCTGTTGGGCCAGGTAAATCAATCCCAGTCGGGCCAGTAGGACCTGTCTTCCCGGTTGGGCCTTGAGGTCCTGTTGGTCCTGTCACACCCCCTGATGGCCCCAAAGGGCCAATTCCTCCCGTAGGACCTGCGACACCTGGGGGACCCGTTGGGCCTCTCAATCCCGGTAACCCTTTTGGTCCTTGAAGAGAAGGAATCAATTTTTCCTTACAACCTCTTTCTAAAAACAACTCTTCAGAATTTGGCATGTCCTCTGCTAAAAGAGGATTCAAAATAAAAAAAAACAGAAAAAACAAATCACTTTTTTTTATCAAATTCTTACCTCTTTTTGAAAAAACGGATAAATAGGATGACATAAAACACTTCAAATTACTCATAATAAGTCACCACCACCAATCCATTGCCACCACTTGAGCTTGCCTCAACATTTGTACCAACACTACCACCTCCTCCACCCCCTCCAAAAGTAGCAAGTCCTGCCGCCACACCGACACCAGTACCAGCATAAGCCCCTACACCCCCAGCACCTAAGTAGCTACTTCCCCCATTACCCCCAAAGGAGATCAGAGTGTTCGGTTGTGCTAACCCAAAAGTTCCAGCATTCCCATCGACAGTAAACCCTACAGCTGGTGGATTGATAATACTTAACGAGCCCGATCCGCCAAGTCCTCCATCTCCATTGGGCGATGTCTCACCCCCGTTTCCCCCAAGACACGTTAATATAAGACTTGCATTAAGAGAAACAGTCGTATTCCCTCCGTTACCACCATTATTGCTCGATGCGCCTGCAGTACCACCTGTTCCACAAACAACACTTATGACACTTGTCCCTGGAGTAAAAGAGGCCGGACCTACATACACTTCTCCATAACTTCCTGCTCCTCCACCGCCTCCAGAACCTAGAATAGGACCAGTAAGCTGAGCACTTCCACCGCCGCCGCCACCCGCTCCACACGCCTGTATTTTAAAACTTGTCGTCTTTAAAGGAATTGTCGTAGAAGTAGCTCCTGTCAATTTTATAATAGTGACAGGAAAAGTTCCACCTGTTGGACCTGTGGGTCCCGTAGGTCCTGGAAGCCCTGTTGAGCCCGTAGGACCGGTAGCACCTAATGCTCCCGAGGGTCCAGTCGGACCTATTTTCCCAGTAGGTCCTGTCGGTCCCATCGGCCCCAAATCTCCAGTCGGTCCCGTATCACCTGTCGGACCATCCTCACCTGTGGGTCCTGTAAAACCTGTGGGACCTGTAGGACCCGTCGGCCCTGTGGGGCCATCAAGACCTGCAAAGCCTGTGCCCCCTGTGGGCCCCGTAGGCCCCATAAATCCAGTAGGACCAGTCGCTCCAAGAGATGACCCTTTCGGTCCCAAAACTCCTGTAAAACCTGTAGGACCAGTAGGTCCGGTGACACCTGTCGCTCCTGTAGGACCAGTAATACCCGTAAGACCTGTGATCCCTGTTGGGCCAGTGGGACCTGTAGGTCCCTGAAAACCAGTAGGACCTGTCACCCCCGTTGAACCTTGAAAACCAAAGACTCCGGTAGGTCCTGTCAAACCGGTCACTCCTGTAACTCCTGTTGGACCCGTGGGACCCTGAAGACCTGTCGTTCCCACAGGACCAAACCCTGCAGGTCCCATTGGGCCAGTCACTCCAGTTACTCCCGTAGGACCTGTCGGTCCTGCAAGACCGTTAAGAGGGCCTGTTGGACCAATAGGGCCGGTCGGCCCTGGAACGCCAGCCGGTCCTGTTGGCCCTAGAGCACCCCGAAACCCCCTTAAACCTTGATGAGGAGGAGCACATTTTTCCCCTAAAGTTTCCACTTCTTGATCTAACGCAAAAGCGATTTGAGGGACAAAAATTAGCAAGACATAAATAAATTTTCGGAAGAATTCTCTTCTCAAGGTGTCAACCCCTTATTTATAATAAATAATTACAATAACTCCTGGACCCCCGGCGGCTGCCTGACCTAAATTGGTTCCTGCAGAAGCTGCACCTCCGCCCCCCGCTCCAAAATCGCCCCCATAAGCATTCAATACCCCAAAATTACTCGTAGCTGATGCTCCAGGCCCTCCAGCTCCAAGTGGGCTCGAAGCTCCTAAACCTCCATGACCAAAAAATTCACCTGCAGCTTCTGTAGTCATGCCGGCAAGCCCTGAATTACCTATATTAGCAATATATGGCACGAATACACTCCCTTCCAAGATAACATAACCCCCTTGCCCACCAATCGAACCATTACCAGCAGAAGCACCACCAAGCCCCCCGTTTACTGCTGCAATAAAAAAGTCATACGATGGGGGTCCTTTAGAACAAATAATCTGAGTTATTGTACCATTGCCTCCATTAGAACTTGGAGAAGAGGAGCCTGCAGAGCCTCCTTGACCCATGTATTCAGCATAAATAAAACTGTTAGGTCCATAACTGGGAGAGTAAAACTCAAAATATCCCGCAGCCCCCCCCCCTCCTCCTGACTCAGAACCCAAATCACATCCCCCACCTCCACCTCCACCTCCAACCATTTTTACTTGGAAAAAAGTAGCTTCCTGAGGAATAAATATCGGGCCAGTTCCTTGTTCAGTTATATACTCTACCAGATAGGGAACAGGAGCGTTTCCTGTTGGACCGGTAGCTCCTGTAAATTTACCCGTAAGTCCTGTAACCCCTGTAGGACCTATGGGAGAATCCCCACGATACCCATAATGATATTCATCTCCTGTGGGACCGGTATCCCCAGTAGGGCCCATGTCACCTGTTGGACCTGTGGGTCCCGTGGGACCATCAACACCTGTTGGCCCAGTAGCTCCTATCTCTCCTGTGGGACCTGTTGGTCCAACGACAAAACTTGAAAGGCCAGTGCTACCTAGAGGTCCTGTCCCACCTGTTGGCCCTGTGGCTCCAACAGTTCCAAAAGATGGTCCTGTGGGACCCGCAAAACCAGTCAATCCCGTTAGGCCCGTGGAACCACTAACTCCTTGAAGACCCGTACCACCCGTAGGGCCTGTCGGTCCTACCAGCCCTGTTGGACCGGTAAGTCCCGTCACCCCCGTAGCTCCAGTAGCACCAGTTGGACCGGTAGCGCCGGTTGGCCCCGTTTTTCCTGTCGGTCCTAAAAGACCTCTTGGCCCTGAGCCTCCTGTTGGACCAGTCAACCCCGTCGCTCCTCTTGGTCCTTGAACACCCCCTGTCATCCCTGTGGGACCTTGTGGGCCTGAAAAAGAACCGGTAGGACCTGTCGGACCAGAAGGCGCTTGAGAAGGTCCAGTGGGTCCCGTTGGACCAATCGGACTGTTAGATCCAGTTGGCCCTTGAGGCCCGGGATCTCCTCTTTCACCTCTTGGACCGTTAGGAACGGGTGAAAAGCGATCATTACAACTTTTGTCTAACTCATTAAGGGATTGAGCAAAAAGAGGTGTAATACCCCACACAAATGCAATAAAAAAAATCTTTACTTTGTACATTGAGGTATCCAATTGATTTTATAATACGATCCACAACCTGGGCAACCTAAACCCCACCTCGAAATTCTAGCACTTTTTCCATCTTTACCATTTAGATAACTTAAACAAGAAGGCTCAAATGAGGGTAATTGATTTCTAACAATCGAGGAGAAGGGAATTGAAACCCCTATATACCCTTGTAGACACTGTTTAAAGATCGCATCATTTGTGTAAAAAACGCCCATATAAACAAAAGGGTGCCACCAAATATCGGCTCTAACCTGCAATCCAAAAGAGCGGCTTTGGTAGTAGTCATCGATATAGTAAGTGCCAAGACTAAATTGAAAATAGAGCTCAGAAATAGCAAATCCCTTATCGGCAGTAAACTCAAAACCTTGATAGAGGAATTGAACGGGTGTTATCAACTCTAAATAAGGTTTAGAAAACGATGTGATCGTTTTTGTAGGGCCCTTCTTTCCCGAAACCGAAAAAGGCAAGTAACCATTAAAATGAAGAGTGGCAGTTGGCGTCAAAATCTCAAAACCTGCTCCAAGCTGCTTTAAGCCTCCGTAATACCCTTTAAAGTAGTCGTAGAAACTGTTAATGCCCCAAATAACACCTTTCGGATCAATCACTCTTAATCCAAGACCTACAGAATTGGCAAGCTGATTGTCGTCTAAAAAAAACGCCTCCTCCTGTATCACAAGACCGTAAGAGGAGATCGATAAATCGGGAACAGAATAGAGGCCAAGCTGCCCGTAGGAGCCATCGGTCCAAATACTTTTTCCAAAATGAGCGCTGAGCTGTGAGTAAAAAGTCCCATTAAAAGAGGAGGCGGCTTGTAGAGAGGACACTAAGAAAAGAGCAAAAAAGATTCGTTTAAAAAACTGAGCTTTCTCCAAAAGAGCACCACCACTTTAAAATTTTAGCTAAACCAACTTACTATTTCATTTTGTGAAAAAAAAGGGAATACACTTCTTTCCATTTCTTAAAAAAAACTAAACGAGGTGAAGAAATCGCGCGATCGCCTATAGTCTCTTTTATAAAGATTAAAAGCCTCGCTTTTTTCCTCCAAAACGGATTCTTTGTAAATTGGATCAGTCACTTTCGTGCAAAGTACAAACAAAAATTCATGAGCGTAAATAAAACGGGCTCTTACGGCTATCCCATCAGGATTGCAAAAAAGAACATCATACGCTTCAAAGGGAAAATTTTTTACCACTCGATTGTAAACTTTAACAACCTCGCCCCTTCTTCTCTCTTTCTTTAACCACGCATCCAAAAGAGTCCTTAAATCGATATCGGTCACTTTCAAAAAGGAAACATTGATCAAAAGATCTTTTAAAGGAAAAACCGTCACTAAAAATTCCATACCCCTCTCATCCCTTACTCCATAAATCGGAAAAGAGAGTTCATTTGAGGCTTTTGGAAAAAGGGGAAATAAAAGAGAAAAGGAAGGGAGTACTTCACTATTAAAATCTCTTCCATCAAAAACGGTCTCCACTTTTTGATATTTTACTTCCCTTGACTCAAAACAAAAAAGAGAGCTCATGGCTAAAAGGGGCACCAAAAGAACAATTTTCATAAAAACTCCTTTAAAAGACGAAAAAGAGACGTAAGATACGTTTTCGACAAATAAAGTGCAAGAAAAAAAACTTGATTAAACAAAATCAAAATGGTAGCTTAAGGTTTCCTTGAAAAAAACTCTTAACAAAGGATTAGAGATGAAAAAAATAGCCCTAGTTGTATTAACAGTAACATTTGGTGCAAACGGACTTTTTGCTCAAATGACAAAACAACAACCAACAACTGCACCTGTCCAAAATGCACAACCAACTGTTGCGCCAACAACTCCTGAGACAGCTACAGCTCCAAAAAACTTCACCTCAACGACAACTGATAAAACTAAAGCTCAACCAGGTCAAGAAAGATTGACACAAGAAGATGAGTTTAGAAGCAAACTTAATCCCCAAATGCAAGTGGTGTTTGATGGTTTGACACCTGAAGGAAAGGCGATGGCGATCATGTTGTCTGCTCAAACAGGGGAAGATGTGAACGCGGCTGTAAAAAGAGCTGTTCAAAAAATTGCTCACAAGAAATTGACAGCTCCTGCAAACTAATAAGTTGCCTTAAGAAAAGTATTTTCCAAGAAAAGAAGTCAAACTTAAAGGGCTTAAAAAAAAAGGGTTAATAGGACTTATCTCTCCTATTAACCCTAAACTTTAAAAAAGCCTTTTTCTATTGATAAGTGCGCTCTTTTTTCGGACCCGGCTTAAACCGGTTTGCAGGTTTTCCTCTTGAGAATCTGGATGGTCCTCTATTGGCAGGTCCCCGATTGCCTGGTCTTTGAGGGCGGCGAGAAGAAGGTCCCCCCTCGTTTCTCCTTAAAACCTTCACTGTAGGCTCTAAACCTGGAATAGTATGTTGCGCTAAAGGTCCCCCAATAAAGCGCTCGATACCATAAACAAGAGAGGCTTCCTGAGTCGTCGCGAAAGAAACCGCGATACCCTTGCTGCCAGCTCTTCCGGTTCTTCCAATCCGATGAACATAATCTTCTGCAGAGTTTGGTAAATCGAAGTTGATCACGTGAGAGATCTGTTGGACATCGATTCCCCGTGCTGCAACATCTGTTGCCACTAAAATCTTTAAGCGCCCTTTCTTCATCGCATCAATTGTGCGAGTTCTTTGCCCTTGGTTTAAATCACCATGCAACACTCCCACTTTATGACCTGAATCGTAAAGTCTTTTTTGCAACTGTCCTGCAAGCCTTTTTGTGGCTGTAAAAACAATGGCAAGATCAAGAGCTGAATCTGCTAAGATGCTGTCTAAAAGCAAATGCTTATGATCGATATTATCGGCTATATGAAGTCTTTGCTCGATATTGTCTTTAAGAGAAACTTGCTCTTCAGCAGATATTGTCACAGGGTTTCTCAAAAGTTTTTTCGACAGTTTTAACACTTCACCTTTAAGGGTTGCAGAAAAGAGAAGAGTTTGTCTGTCACTTGACATTAAACTTGCAATTTTTTCTACAGGAGGCAAAAAGCCCATATCGAGCATTCTGTCGGCTTCATCGAGTATTAACACTTCGACCGATGAAAGAGTGATTCTTTTGCTTTCGATCTGATCGATCAAGCGGCCAGGTGTTGCGATCAACAGGTCGCATGGTTTGCTTAACTGTTTTTTCTGAATAGGATAAGGGACTCCCCCAACAATGCACACCGTGTGCAATCCATTCAAATAACGGCTAAACTTTTTAGCTTCTTCGGCGACTTGAAGCGCAAGCTCTCTTGTAGGAACTAAAACGAGAGCTTTTGGAGCACCCAATTTTTGAGCTCTATTTTTCGCCAAAAATCCAAGAACCGGAAGGAGGAAAGCTGCAGTTTTCCCAGTTCCCGTATTAGCTGAAGCTAAAAGATCATTTTTAGCTTCAATCTCAGGTATAGCCTTTTGTTGAATAAGGGTTGGTTTTAAATACCCTATTTCAATTAAGACTTTTAATAGGTTTTCATCTAACGGAAGTTGATTGAAATTCACAATATTACACTTTTGTTATTTTTTTAAGCGCTCAGCTTATCAATGCTTATGGAGGAAGCAAATTTTTCTCTTTTAAAAGCGTAAACAAGAAGTGCCGAAACATGAGGAAGGACTAAACAAACAAGACCTAAATCGATGATCGACCACACTAATTTTACGTGAGAAATCGTTCCCAGGAAGATCACGACCACCGTGACCCCATAGTAGACAGACAGTTTAGTTCTTCCCGTGAGGAAAGAGTAACACTGACTGCCATTATAACTATTTCCAAGGATCGTTCCAAACGCAAAAAGGAGCGCGCTCACCGCGACAATGGCGATCCCAAAATAGGAAAAGTATTCAAAAAAACTAGCGGCTACCATACTAATCCCTAAGGGGAGCTCTGAGCTCTCCCAGGTTTTTGTAATTAAGGCCACTAGACCGGATAAAAAGGCGATCATCCCAGCTGAAAATGTGGAAAGCATAGCTAGCATTCCTTGAGCATGGGGATCGTTAGTTTCTGCCATAGAGTGGGGAATCGTTTGAGTGCCCACTCCAGCTTCAGTCACTTGCATTCCCTTAAAAAATCCCCACCGCATAGCACTGACTATCCCCCAACAAGGGAGCCACTCGCCAAAGCATAAGGAGTGAATGCTGATTCAAAAATAAGATTTAACAAGCTTGGTATTTCATGGAGATTTGAAAAAAGGATCCAGGTGATGGAGCCTAAATAAAGAGTAAACATTAAAGGAACAAGCTTGGATGAGAAAGAACTGATCCGTTTAATTCCCCCAATCAAAATACAAAACACTGTAAGCGATAAGAAAATACCTGAAATATAGGGAGGAATTCTGTAGGGACCAAGAAGAGGAGAATCTAAAATGGCTGCTAATTGATTGGCTTGGGCAGCAGACCAGGAAGCCATGAGCAAACTGCCAAAAAAAGCGTACCAAATGGCGACTTTCGATGAAAAAATTTCTTTTAAATACGGCATTGGACCGCCACTAATTTCCCCATTTTTGTGCTGTTTTCTATAGGAGATGCAGAGGTTGACTTCTAAATAAGTGGCGGCAGAGCCCAAAAAAGAGGTTAGAAGGAAGCCGATTAAAGCCCCTGGCCCTCCCCATCTAATGGCAATAATGGGAGCTACAATGGTGCCGATCCCTAAGGTAGTGGACATGGCGGTAAAAAGAGCTTTTACAGGACTTACCTTAAACTCCCCTTCAACAGGTCCTTGACTCTTCCCTTTAAAAAGCCCCCAAAGATGTGGAATGATTTTGAACTGAATAAAGCCTGTTTTTATAGTGAGCAAAACGCAAGAAAAAAGAATGAGAAGGGACACCCCAAAGAGAATCAGATCAGTAACGCTCTCGAAAAAAGACCAATTTAACATGTAAAAATATTCGTTCATCACGCCATTTTAAAGAAAATTCGAATGAAAGTCAAGTGATCTTTTCTTTTAATAAAAAATTGTTTTACTAATAAATCTATTATTAATAGACTTAAAGTCTACGCTGGTTCCAATCTCTACAATTTGGTTTGCCGGAATTTTGCAATGATCGATAAAGCTGTGAGCGTTATGGAATAACCCCATAAAGAGACGCTTCCTCCAATTTGCCATTTTCAATTTACCTTCATTGATTAACACTTCATGTCCGATAAAATACGAAGTCTCATCCGGTTCAATTTTAAGCCCCTTCGCCTCGCAAAAGTTAAGCGCCTTTGGAATATCGATTTCATCTTTAAAGCCATAATAGACACGAAGGGCAAAGAGGTGTTCATTTAAGCTCTTTAACTCAATCCGCTCCTCATCTGGCACATGAGGGGTATCCTCTATGACCACTTCAAGTAACACGACTCTGTCGTGTAAAACCTTGTTGTGAAGTAGATGGGTCAAAAGAGCCCCTGGAATCTTTTCGCTATTTTGGGTCATGTAAACCCCAGTTCCTGGAACTCTTAGAGGGGGTGAAAGAGCACTATTTTTGAGAAATGACTGAATAGAGACGGTCTTTTCCGCAAGCTGCTCTTTAACCAATCTCATCCCTTTTCGCCATGTCGTCATCAAAATAAACACTAGCGACGCGATTAAAATGGGCAACCACCCTCCCTCAAAAACTTTGATCGAGTTTGCTGCCAAAAAGGTGAAATCGACTAAAAAGAAAAGTAAAAAAACGGGGGCCATGACCCACCATTTTACTTTTGTGATCCGAACAATCACGCCAAAGGCAAGTATTGTGGTAATGATCATTGTGCCCGTGACAGAAAGACCATAGGCTGCTGCCAAATTATCTGAGGTTTTAAATCCTAAAACTACCGCCACAACGATTAAAAAGAGAAGCCAATTAATCGTTGGAATATAAATTTGTCCTCGTCTTTCTCTCGGAGGTGTGTTGCACATCTAAAACGGGTAAATACCCTAAGCGAATCGCCGACTGGGTCATCGAAAAGGTGCCTGAAATGACTGCCTGAGAGGCAATAATCGTCGCTAAAGTGGCTAAAATAACTAGGGGATAAAGGAGTTGATCGTGAGCGAGTAAATAAAACGGCTGCTCGATTGACTTAGGGTCTTTTAAAAGAAGGGCCCCTTGCCCAAAGTAATTTATTATAAGGCTTGGGAAAACAAACAAAAACCATCCAAGCCTTATGGGCTTTACTCCGAAATGGCCGATATCGGCATAAAGAGCCTCAGCTCCTGTCACTGCCAAAAACGTCGCTCCCAAAACGACAAATCCTAAGTAGTTGTGAACAAGTAAAAACTTAAATCCAAAATAGGGACTTAACGCTTGCAAAATAGAGGGGTTTTTCAAGATAGAAAACAAACCCAATAAAGCAATCGTGACAAACCAAACAATCATGACGGGTCCAAACAAGTTCCCACCGACTCGGTTCCCTTCACCTGAAATAAAAAAAGAAAAGTCAAAATCAGAAGCGTTAAGGGAAGGACAACATAGTGCAACGAGGGTTCTGCCACTTTTAATCCCTCGACAGCACTGAGTACTGAGATGGCAGGTGTGATGACGCTATCGCCATAAAAGAGCCCTGCTCCCAAAATTCCAAGCCCCATAATAAAAAGATATTTCGCGTGTTCCTTTCGAAAGCGCCTTAAAGCAAGAGCTGTTAAAGCAATCACTCCCCCCTCGCCATGGTTATCTGCACGCATCACAAACATAATATACTTAAAAGAAACCACGATCATCAAAGACCAAAAAATAATGGATAAGACTCCAAGGATACTCGCTTCGTCAATTGGAGGGGAATAGCTTCCACCAAACACCGCTTTAAGAGTATAAAGAGGGCTTGTCCCGATATCTCCGTAGACAACCCCGATAGCGCCCAAAATAAGAGTCGTAAGCTTTGATTTCTCTAATTGAGCGTGGTTCAAAAATAACTCCTTTTTCCTCCTGTTACCCTATCGTAAAATAAATTAAAAGAACTAAATGAGCAATCTTTAACATCTCTTTAAAAAGTTTTTTTTCAGTTAATTCGATACGATAAATGTTAATTTATTGTATAATTAATTTTATACTATTTAATAGGTGTTTTTTAATGAATGTAAATGATAACAGAGTAAGAATCGAATCAACATCAAACGAAACATCAAATCAGCCACCAACAACGCCAAACCATCATGTCCCTTTAAGCAAAATTCCCCCAGCACCTCCCCCACCTCCTGGCCCTCCGGTCCAGCAAATGGTGGCCAATGTTAAAGGGCATCACATGTCAGCTGAGATCAAACAAAAAAAACTAGAAAGAGATCAACGATTACAGAACAAAAGAATCGAGGAGGTCAAGGATAAGGGAACTTTTACAATTGATCCTTTAGGTGGTAGCCACAACCCCGTCTTTCACCTTCAAGACGATATTATGTTACCCCAAGAATTTGTCCAGGATATATTAACCTTTAAAGGCCCCGAAGAAACTAGACCGATCGATTTGCAAAAGGATTGTAAAGAATTATACCAAAGAATGATCAACGTCTATAAATCCCAGCTAATGGCTTTAAATCCCCATTTAAGCCCCCAAGAGATTCAGCAAATCATGAGGATAAGGCTTCCCCTTTTTGGAAAGATTTATAGCGACATCATGAGGGAAGCTTTTTTAAAAAATAACTCATTTCCCTCCCAATCAGCTGCCTGGCAGAGTCTCTCTCAACATTTTGCAGAAGAGTGTCAAAAAAGATCAGAAAATCCCGATTCCTCATTCAAATCAGTAGAAGAATTGGGACTTTACCCATTCTTAGGAAAATTTGTTGATTACTTAAAGAAAAAATCAGATACCGCCCTTTTAAATGAAACCAGTAACTGGGAAAATATACCAAAACACTATTCAAAAGATGAAGTGATCAGTCGATTGAGTTTATTTCCAGATACCTTCGAGCTTATCAATAAATTAAGAGCGAATCCCTCTGAATTTATTACATTAACCGATTTTGAAGATTTAGATAAAAAGAGAATCGAGGCTGTTTGTACTCCTTACGTTTCTACACTTGAAGTCTTAAAAAGAATGGATAACGAAGGAGCCGACAATTTTTACAAGTTACTAGGGACTGAAACTTCTAGTCAAACCTCAAAAACCGATAAAAAAGAGCAACTCGTGGGAAGAGAGGCTGTTAAAGCTAAACCCGGAAGAGTGTTAAAATACGGGGAAGAGGGAGCTAGAGAACTTTTAGTCGAACAATTAAATGTGTCTCTTTTTTCAAATCCTTACTTAGTCCCGAAAAGGGACTCCCAAGTGGGTGAAATGCAGCAACGAGGAGGACAGACCTTAAAAAAGGAAGGAGGAATCGTTGGAGCGTGGGTGAATGGAACACTCCTTAGTACCGAAGGTTCAGAAATGAATATGAGGAGTTTATCGGAAGCTAGAAAAAACTACGAAGCTGCTTTACATAAAGGAGATCAAACTGAGATTGATTCTTCCAAAAAGGCTTGGGAAAACGAGCGAAAAAAATATAACTCACACAATGTGGTTTCAGTACAGGAAAATGCAAGAATGTCTTTACTCGTCATGTCAGGAGATGGTCATATGGGGCAATACACTTTAGAGGAGGGCTCTCACGATGTGTTCTGCTTTGATGAGGGACGCAATCTTTATCCAAGCGAGGTTTTTGCCGAAACCGTTCAAGGAAATACAGCACATTATCCTTTTTTGAGAGCCGGCCTTCTAGACCACCCCGCTTGTGATGAACCTTTGGACAAGTCGCTCCAAGAAAGAATTCTTGCAGAAGATCCCGACGAAATGATGGAAAGAGTCGCTCATTTAAAAGGAGGCGATTTCGACAAAGAACTTAAAGTGTATCAACAATACTTAAGAGCGATAGCTTTTTTAGATCACCTCATAGCAAATGAATCTCAAATTCAACCACAAATAGCAAATTTAAAAGCTATAGCAGATTCGTTAAACATAACCCTTTCTTCACCTCCTACAAAGGCCGATTGTCAACGAATACAACAAAAAATCAAAGAGATCACAGAAAAAACAAGGGCTGAATTCTTCAGTCACATTCATCCTCGCGCCTTTGAAGGGTTAAAACAACGACTTGTCAGGGAAAAAGAGTATGTTGAAAAATGTATCGCTACAAACACAGTACCTACAGTTAGGGGTTTAAGAGACGCTCTCTACCCAAACTTTGCTCCCTTTTTAAAATTTTTAGAGAGAACAGAGCCTCTTTCAGCTATGTTCTTTGGGTTTCAAAAAAATGGAGGGGTCACCTCAAGACGCTCTCTAGAATCAATCCTTGAGAAAGCGAAAAAAAATAACAACGCAACACCTGAAGAAATTCAAGAAATGGAGTCTGCCCTCTTACGTATAAAACTAGAAGCTGGCGAGCCAGGTTTACTTCATTTTTGCGAATCAGCTTAAATCTAAATGACAAAAAAAGGAAGGATCCAAGGATCCTTTTACCATGTTATTTTTTAAATTAACGGTTGCCAAACACTCCTCGTGACCCACATAAGATTGAATCGAGCTTAACGCTTTATCATCAATTAAGTTTCCAGAAAGATCAAGATTCAAATAAAACACATTAAGCTGCCTTAAAAGATCAAAAAGCAGAGACACTTCATCACTTTTTAAAGAGGAGTTCTTAAGATCTATTTCAGGTTTTAATTCAGCCTTCTGCCGATTGACCTCCTGCAAAGCCAATCCAAGGGATAAAAAAGCTGATTTTAAAGCAAGGTTTTCCCTTTCTTCGGTCAAATGGGCTTCCACCTTACCTTTTTTCACTAATCTCTCAATGAGCGCCTGCGTTTGGGCTTCGATATGCTCACAGAGGAGCCCTTCTGGAGGAGAGATGTTCAAAAGATCGGAATCTGATAAGCTGAAGTAGACTTTTTTCAAGCAATTGACGTTATATTCCCAAGCATCTTTAGGGTTAATAACGATAACAGATCGATCTTCAAGAGGAATAGCATGTACTCCTTGGGGAACTCTTATCGATTTGATATAAGTGATCAAGGGAGTGCACTGTTTTTCATAAAGAGTTTCTAAACCTGACTCTGGTGTCTCCTTAGAATGTCTAGCAAGAAGAAGAGAAAACGAATCGGCATTTTTTTTTATTTCTATAGTTTCTTTAGGAATAAGATCTTTACATCGTTCGATCGGATACATGAAATAATGTCCTATTTTTTTAATCCCAGAGGGATATCGCTTAAAGTTTTTGGTTTCCAAATGGTTCTTAGAGCGTTCATGACGGCAATCACATCAATCACCTCTTGAAGAATAGCGCCAACAACAGGGGTTAAATACCCAAACGCTGCAAACCCCATCCCAATAAGGGATAAGCCCATCCCTCCAAGGGCACTTTCAAGAGCAATTCGTCTCATTCTATAGCTGATGTGAATAAACTCATCGACTCGCTCTAAAGAGCTCTCCATCATAACAGCACCAGCGGCTTCCGAAGTGATATCATACTCTTGACCAAACGCAATTCCGACGGTGGCAGCAAGAAGAGCTGGGGCGTCATTGATCCCATCTCCCAAGTAAACCGTCTTTCCAAGCTTTGTCTCTTTTTCAACAATCTCCACCTTCTCCTCGGGACTCATCTGCGCATAAACCTCATTAATCCCCACAGAATTGGCTAAATAGTCTACTTCTACCTTTTCTATCACCTGAGACTATCATCAACTTTTGAAACCCGTGATAAGGTTCTAAATGCTTAATAAACGAGGCACTCTCTTTTCTTGGAGTATCTCTAAATCTGTATAAACCGGAAAGTTTTTTATTAACAAGAACCACACATTCAAGCCCTCCCCCCTCGGGCAACTCAAAGCCTTGAGCCTTCTTGCGTGACGTGACCACCACTTCCTTCCCGTCGATCACCCCTCTTAAACCCTCTCCCGGAGGCTCGCTTACCTGTTTGACCTCCAAAAGTGGGATTTTTTCAACCTGAGCCTCTTCCAAAATAGCAGAGGAGAGCGGGTGCTTTGAATACCGCTCTAGACTTGCTACAAGCTGCAACACTTCCCTTTTATTTCCCTCAAAAATAAGCTGCTCGACTAAAAGAGGCTTGCCATACGTAAGGGTCCCTGTTTTGTCAAAGATCATGGTCTTACATTCAGAAAGTTGCTCCAATACTATCGGATTTTTGATCAAAATGCCTCGACTTGCGCAAAGGGAAATTGACCCAATGATCGCCACCGGAATCGCAATCAGTAAAGGACAAGGGGTGGCAATCACAAGGACCGATAAAACCGAATAGGTTCTCCACTCATAGCCCAGGCAAGAAGGGCAATCGATGTGGCTAACGGGGTGTACCAGGCGCCTAGAATGTCTGCCAGGCGGCGCATGCGGGGTCGTTTTTGTTCAGTTTCGTGCATCACTTGCATAATTTTAGCGTAACGGGAATCGATAGCAAGCTTGGTGGCCTGAATGGTCAACGAGGCCTCCCCATTGATAGCCCCAGAAATGACAGAGGCCCCTGGCGCTTTCGAAATCAAAAAAGGCTCTCCCGTCAAATACGATTCATCCATCACGCCATAACCTGCCAAAACATCCCCGTCGACGGGACATGTTTCATGAGGAAAGATGAGGATGTGATCGCCAATTTTAATTTGTTCAACGGAAATATCCTGGATTGTATCCCCTAAAACCCTATGAGCGGTCGTGGGGGCCCTCTTAGCTAAAGCTTCCAATACTTTAGAGGCGCATCTTAGAGCAAAATTCTCAATCGCCTCACCACCAGAGAGCATCAGAACAACTAAGGCACCAGCCAAATACTGGCTTAAAAGAATCGCTGTAATAATCGACATACCGGCGAGTAAATCTGAACCAAAATCGAGGGAAATCACTTTTTTTGCTAAATCATATAAAAGAGGAAGCCCGCCAAAAATCAAGACAGCAAAAAGAGGGAGGTTAGCCTTAAATTCGGGAACTCCTAAGGCATACTTCAACACAAGAAAAACGGCGATCCCGATGATTGAAAGAATTGCAATAGTGGTTTGATAGTCAACTTTTTGTTCTTGCGCCATTAGTTTCCAAATAAATTTCAGCTGACTTCAATGTAAACAAAAGGGGATTAAATCTGCCAAGGAATTGATGCAGATGTCCTGATTGCTCTTATAAATTAATTGGCCTATCAAAACTTTGCTTATATGTTTTTCAGGATCTGGGGATGCTTTTTTGCAGATCAAATTTAACGAAAATATAACCAACTTGATCGTAAATGACGATGGTTTATCTACACACATCCTTTTTTTTTAAGGATCCCACGCAATGTTTTTTAACCAAGAGGGACAAAGATTTTCAGAGACTTATCCGATTTTCTTATTTTTTGGAAATAAAATCCCTTGTTATATTTGAATATTAGGGCCTGTCCCTAAACTTTTGTTGAGGAGCTTTTTAGTCTTTTTCTCCGTCTTGCAAAAGGGCAAAACAGGCCTACATGATCTATGTATGTCCAGTTTTGCCCTTTTGTAACCTGAAAAAAAATCTTTAAAAATTCCGTAAAAAAAGTTTAGGGACAGGCCCTAGCACAAACGGGGAAAAAAGGAGTTTAAGGATCAATTTCACCTCGTGCTTAAAATGTATAATATTTGATTGAATTTTTTGCATGATTACATCAAAATGTTACCATTTAACTAAATAGTCGGCCCTGAAAAAGTAAGGGTTCCTTGAGAAAAATTTGCAGTTAACGAGGAAGAGAGACATAGCCTATTTTGCAAGGTTTAATTATATGACAATGAGAAAAACTGCAAATTTCGCGAATGGAACACGCACTCTCCAAAGAAAAAGTGATCCTTTTGCAACAAAAAAAGCGGTGAACGACGATCCAAACCCCCTTGCGGGGTTTGGTGAGGAGTAAAACGCATTTTTTGTCAAAAAGGGACACTTTTTATTGGAGAGGACTTTTTCAGGGCCGACTAAATACCGTCTTCCCCAATACAAACCGCTTTGGGGAACGACCCAAGCGAATTTTGAACGAAAAGTCCCTGGGTTTAAAGATTCTGTTTCGAACGCTCACGTTGTTATAGAGACCTTATTTTAACTCTCTTCAGTAGTGATTTGACGTAATTCTGTATCATGATCACGAAGAAGCCGCCCATTTCTACCTCGTCTGCTTATTCTAAACCCTCTCAAGAAGCGCTCATGAATTTCAGTGATCCCCCTATCAAAGGTTTGCTTGTATGTAGGGGCTTTTTCAGGGTCTGGATCCCGATCTTCTACATTTTTTTTAACAATCAGATCAAACTTCGCATGAATATAACCCCCTTGTTCATAGATCACGATCGTAAATCGACCAACATCCTCATCTCTTGGAGTCCCATCCAATTTTTTTAACCAATTTGAACAAAGTGCAGGGGATAAAAGATTTCCTTTTTTATAAATCTCTATCTTTTGTATTTCATGCATTTCCAAAGGATTATTATAACTAAATTCTCGACCCACAATAGCCCTCTGAGGCTCTTTTTCATATTTTTTTTTATTAATAAAATTCCATATTTCGGCTCTTTTTTGCCAACCTCCGTAGACGCTGATCCCTGCGGTCAAGACTGTAGCTCCTGTAGACATGAATAAGGTCCAAAAAGATTCCCCCAGAATCGTTATTTTAAAACCTGCCTTGGTACTCCCAGCGCTGTTAGTCGCTGTCACTTCAATATCAAGAACCCAATGAATAAAAGTGCCTGCATCAAAAGAGGAGGGAATTCCCCAAAACGAAGGGGTTGGATTTGTACCATCGAACTTTAACCAATCTGGAAGAGGCCTTCCGTCAGATAACTTAGCCGTAATCACTAAATTTGAACCACTAAAAGTGTTTTGAGGAATAAGTTTATTAAAAGGAACACCTACTGTTGCAACTGCACCATCTAAAGTATAGACTACCTTAGGAGGAATCGTTTCAACTCCTACGTTAATCGTTTGAGTATAAGTCAACGTATGACCTTCCTCATCTTGAGCGACGATGTTGATATGATATTGCCCCTCATCTTCTAACCCTGGCACGCCAGTAACCCTTTGACGGCCCGCCTTAATGGTCGTTAAACCAGCAGGACCATCAGCTACCCACAGATTGTTACTTTTCAAAACTGCGTCCCTCGGTTCGCTATACGAAGTAAAAGTTGATACAATTTGGGCATTTTTGGGATCCCTAATATCGATCACCACTATGCCTCCATCCTGGCAAGTCGCATAGAGATATTCATCTGTGATAAACATATTCGTCACATTGGCTTGATGACCGAGATACATCGTTTGAATTAAAATAGGATTTTTTTGATTGGTGTTATTATAGACAAATAGGTGTTGAGTCGCACCAATAAAGAGTAACTGCTTATTTCCTGCTATCGATGTGACTTCACTTATGTAGTGCGGATCGATATAAAAAAATTCAAGAGTGTTTATATCAAAAATATGAATAAAAACTGAATAAAAACAATAACCAAAACCTTCGATAATTTTAATGCCAGAACTCCAAAAACTAGGGTAACATGGACTATAAGCACTATTCACTTCAAGTAATTTTGTTTTATTGTATATTCTATATTTTACAATATACTCATCACTCATAAAAGTATAAAGAAAACCGTCTGAAATAGCGGTTACAAATTTAGTTGCATTAGAGGTGTATTGAATCCTATCAACTAGTATTAAATTTGTTTTATTCCGAATGTCTATCGCCAATGAAAGATAAACATTAGTAAATAGAATATAAGCTGTATCATTTGTTAAAGAAAGGCCTGTTGCAAAGGGAAGATGTCGAAAACTTGCTAAAACATTTGGCTGATCAGGGTTACTGATATCAATGGTATAAAATTGACTGGCACCAAGAACATAGGCTATATTTCCAACTATCTGAATTTTTATGGCAATCTCGGTCCCTAAATATCTTGAAAAAATCGACGAAAGAGGTCCCATTCCGATACTCAGCCAATGAGGTGCAGGGGAACCATCTAGGCTCTGTAGAGAGATTTTTAGATTCTGATTGGGATCGGAGTTAAGATAGTCTTGATTTAAATCGATGATGCTTTGGTACTGCTCCCCCGGTTTGATCCAAACAGTTGGCTGAGGATTCACCAGCGTGATATGATTCTCTTGTCTTGCAAGTATTGGCTTCACTAAATGGAATAAAGAAGCCGCGATAACCCATTTTGGGTCAACAGAAGCAACCATTGAATTTGCTGCCGCTGAAACGGCATTAAGTTCATTGGTTGCGGTCGAAAAAAAGGGATGAGATCATCAAAATAATAGAACTCCAATCCTTTGACTCTTCTAAAGGTGTTTTCCTATCCAAATAATAGTACTTTAAAACACATTCTGCTTCTAAACTTGTCCCAAATTGAAGAGGCTCCTCACCCGGCAATTTAAGAAGTGCTCTTAGCCTCGTTTGAGTGATGTAAGTAGACTTTAATGATTCAAACTCCCCATTTTTCCAACGAGATCTATATGTGATCGTCAAAGAGCCTTTTATTACTTTATTTAAGTAACTGATCACTTTTGTTTCAAAGAGTTTTGTGTCGACCTCTCTAATCATAAGCGGTTTATAAGATTCATCTATTGCCAAGAAAACAAGTTTACCGCCATCCTGAGTGATCTCCATCAATATTTTCCCCTTTAAAGGGGTCTCTAAAGTGACACTTCCACTTTTCTTTAATCGTTGAAAGACGTCACCCACGCTATTTGTGCCCCATAACCTCCTAATGGAAGCTCTTACTCCCTCAAAAATTTGAGATGGACATCCAAAAGCTTTATGAACCTCGTGATTTGACGTCAACCACTCTAATGGAGAGACAAAGAACATATTCTTAAAATTTACAGACATTGCGACCTCCTTCGATAGGATGGCAAAAGATAGCAAATCAATATTATTTTTCGCAATGTTTTTTCAAGAAAAAGTTTATAATAATTATTATTTAAAAATTGACTTTTTTTTACTTTTATATTACATTGCTAGTATGACTTCAGGTTTAATAGATCAAGATACTTTTTTAAAAGAACTACAAAAAACAAAACCTACGACTATTCCCCCTAGTTATCTTTTTAAAACAAATCCCGAATTTTATAACCCTAATAACCGGATCTCTTTTGAAGCTCTTACCCTTCTACAGTTGGTAAAAAAAGAGGAAGAGGTGAGATGGACCCCAGAACAAAAGCAAGTTCTTGTTAAAATTGAACGGTTTTGCTCAGCTTACCTCATCTCAAACTTCAATTGTTGGAGGTTGATCACCTTTCAAACCCACCTTCTGGCTCAGGAGACTTTAAAAAAAGAAGCGCTCCACGGCAACAAAGCCCTTGATTCTTTAACAAAGAACATCAAACGCCTCCAAGAAGGTGTGCTTATTCTAAACGCCTATTTTACAGCTAAAAAACACGATATTGAACTTTTTAATTTAGGAAAGAAACTCTTTTTTGAAGGGGGAAACGCCCTTGTCCAAAAGCTGCCAAAAAATAGTACAAATTCCGAAATTGTTGAACGGATAACGTTTCTTCAAAGCTGTTTAGACGGGAAATTGACCACTCTTCCCCTTCTTTTTCTTCCTCTTGAGAGAATTCCTACAGCTCCCCTCTTAGAGCAACAACTCCATCTGATCGAACTTCTCCAAAAAATGAACTCCTATTTCACCCAAATCGTCATTAGAAAAATCGCAGATTTAGATCAAGGAGTTGTCTCTTTAAAAAAAGCTCTTCAAACATGGTCAAGTCCACAAAAAAAAGATATTAACCTTTTTGTGGAAAAGATAGAAAGAGCTTCTGTAAATAAGAAATTAGTATACAATGATATCGACAAATTATGCTCTAATAGTCAATTAATAGCGTATAAAAACTTTATCATTAAAGAGTTACAAAAATCTCCTTTCACTTATGAAAACTTTGATGAATGGGGAAACCTAGGCACTCAACTGATTAATCGATTATCCACAATACATAAGTTCATTCCTCAATTAAACGATTTGGGTTATTTGATTGAGGATTTTGTACGTGATTGTTTAAGGCAGCGCGAATTAGGGGTCGAGCTTCCCCCATTTCATGGACTAACACTTTTAGATCGTTATATTTTAGAAGATTACACCGCTGAAGTCGATTTCAATACTGAATTGGTTTTAGTTTTTGACATTTTAGTGAAAAGTATAATGAAATTTCAACTTCAATATCACGATTCGCTTATAGCCATCGATAAACTAAAAATCAGACACTCTTTGATTGAAACGTTGGGGTTTTATTCAGAAACACTCATTGAAATTCCCGAACTGTATTTTAAATTTAATAAAATTATTTTTAAACTGAGATTATATAAAGAACAGATCCACCGCATTTCCAAAGAAAAATCATACGAATTTTTCGATTCTATTAACAAATCTATTGCGGATTTGAAGCCTCTTTTAGAAAACATCAAAGATAAAGAAATAATTGATTTTATTTTAAACAGTATTGTCAATTTTATAGGAACCAATCGCCACCATTACAGCCACTTGATGTTTCTTTTAACTCCAAAAGAGAAAACACCATCCAATTCAACTCTAGAATCGTGCAAAAAAATGGTCTGCCTTTTTTTCCAACAATCTCAAAAACCAGCTAGCATCCAAGTATTTGAAAAACACCTTGAAAAGATTAAAAACTCCTTAAATCTAGATCTTGCAACCCTAGCTAAGGAATTGAACTCTTTTAAAGATTTCGTGTCAGAAAGTAAACGAAAAGACTTCTCTTGTTTTGAGGAGCAGACCCAATCGGTGCCTAATGAGGATCCTTTTGAGTTCCTAGAGATCACCCTTTTTTCCCCGACTTTTTTATTGAGGCAGTGGCAACTGAACCAAGAAGTGGTTGAAGAAAAAAAGGAAACGCCTCTTCCTTACGTGATAGAAAGACCCCTGCCACCCCTCTTCGTCGCTAAAATAGAACCTAAAGAAAAAACAGTTTCCACGCAAACTTTTATCAATCAAATTCTTAATAAGACGATAAGGGAAGCGACTCCCCTTGAGAAAGAGTATCTCAATCATATCACTCAATACGTATTGCCATCCCTTTTAGAAATTGTCGACGGTGGGCTTTTTGTAGAAAGGACCAATGAGCTGGCCACTCTCTTAGTTGAGCTCAGCCTTAAAGCAGCCTTAGCGCGACTAAAAAAAGAGGCCTTAGAAGAGAAAACAAATGATCAAAGAGAGAAACAAAAAAAGGCCTCCCATGAGTTGAAAGAGCTGTTTCAACCGATAGCCCCCCTCTTTGACAAAGAGATCGAAATTCAATTAGATCGATTCACAAAGATAGGGGAAGAGACTGAAACGCGGGAAATTGTGGAACAAAGCTTAAACCTTGCCTACCTCTTTTTAGGCTCCCCTCAGGAAAAAGTCCTCCTTATAAAACTCGATTCTCCTCTTCCGCCAAAAACGACCCCTTCAATAGATGTTCAACTCTTTATGGAAAAAACTGTCATCTTTGAACAAGTCGTGACAGAAGCGATCAAAAAATATACTGAATCAAATCGCCTCTCATTCTTTATCGAAAATGGCCCAATTAGTGAAACCTTTCACGATCTCGATAGGAGACAGTATCACTTTTTAGACCGACTTTTGACGCTTAAAAAAGCGGTGACAAGACTCCGAAAGGGAATAAAGGGATCGCATGAAAAAACGCCTTTAGCCTTTATAGGGGAGGTTTTACTCTCCTCGGCCTCCCTTTTTGAAGAGAGCCTCCACCTCTTAATCTCAAACTACTATATCTCAGGCGAGGGTGGTCGCCACAAAATGTTTGAACTCCATACGACTAAGACACAAAAACGCCCCTTCCACTACGTGCACGATCTTGAGGAGCTAAAAAAGGTGTTGGAGGAGCGATTTCCGACCCTTTTTGATGAGGAGTCAAAAAAATGTCTCCAAACGCTGCAAAAATACAAAGAGCAAACTCATCGCTACTTAGCAGCAGATCAAACCCCTCTTGGTAAAACTTTGCAACAATACCTCCAAGCCACAAGTTTTGACACAGCCGTTTCAAAACCTTTTCATGATTTACGGAAGGAATGCCTCGACCAACTACTTCTTCAATCCTTAATTTTTTCAGAAAAAGTTCTCTTACTCCTCACCAAGGCTTAATTATCTCTTAGGGATATCGCTTAATATTTTTGGTTTCCAAATAGTTCTTAAGGCGTTCATCAAAGCGATCACTTCTTGCAAGATGGCTACCACAACGGGTGTTAAGTAACCAAATGCAGCAAATCAAGCCGATCAGGGATAACCCCATCCCACCAAGGGCTCTCTTAAGCAATTTTTCTCATGCGATGACTGATGAGTATAAATTCTTCGATCCTATCAAAAGAGCTCTGCAACATGAGAGCACCTGCGGCCTCAATCGTACTATTGACCAAAGGCGATCCAGACCGTGTCTGCAAGAAGAGGCTTCCCATAGGTCAAAGTACCTGTTTTATCAAAAATCATGGTTTTACACTCTGAGAGTTGCTCTAAGACGATCGGGTTTTTGATTAAGATACCGCGACTGGCACAAAAATGGTAGAAAAATCCATTGAATGCATTAGTGGGATAGGTTCATTCGTTTCCAAATAAATTTCAGTTGACCTCAATGTAATCAAAAGGGGATTAAATCTGCCAAGCAATTGATGCCGATGTCTAAATGGCTCTTATCAATTAATTGCCCCCAAGTTCTACATCTCCTAATCGTTCTTTCCCACCGACTGCCCTTAATCTAGTCGGCCCTGAAAAAGTCCTCTCCAATAAAAAGTGCCCCTTTTGACAAAAAAGGCGTTTTACTCCTCACCAAACCTTGAGAAGGGGGGGGGAAGCGTCGTTCACCGCTTTTTTTGTTGCAAAAGGATCACTTTTTCTTTGGAGAGTGCGTGTTCCATTTGCGAAATTTTTAAGTTTTTCTCATTGTCATATAATTAAACCTTGCAAAATAGGCTATGTCTCTCTTCCTCGTTAACTGCAAATTTTTCTCAAGGAACCCTTACTTTTTCAGGGCCGACTAATCTAATTTTATAGAAAAATCGCTCATGAATTTCATTAACTGCCTTAGCAAAACTTTGCTTATATGTAGGGACTTTTTCAGGATCTGGATCGGGATCTGTGGCTGCTTTTTTGCAGATCAAATCAAATTTGGCGAAAATATAACCAATTTGATCGTAAATGACAATAGTGAATCTACCCACATCCCTTTTTTTGGGGATCCCACGCAATGTTTTTAACCAAGGGGAACAAAGGTTTCCAGACAAAAGATTGCCTTTTTTATAAACTTCAATGCGTCGTATTTCATGTTTTTCTAAATCAATTTTATAGTTAAATAATTGACCGACAATGGCATGTTGAGGATTCTTCTCATATTTTTTCTTATTCAAATAGTTCCATATCTTGGCTCTTTCTTGCCAAGCTCCATAAGCACTCATAGCAGCAGATCCAAATCCTAATCCATAAGAAATGAATAACAGCCAAAAAGATTTCCCTAGAATTGTCACCTTAAAAGCGGTTTTGGTATTTCCAGCACTGTTTGCAGCAGTGACTTCAATATCTAGAATATTGGCAGAAAAAGTCCCTGCATCAAAAGAGGTAGGAGTTCCTGAAAACTGAGGCGTGGGATTTGAGGCATCGAATTTGATCCAATTTGGCAGTGGCCTTCCATCAGATAACTTTGCAGTAAGAGTCAGATTTGAGCCTCTGAATGTATTTTCAGGAATAATCTTATTAAATAAAGCATTCACTTGAGCTGTCGTACTTTCTAACGTAAACACCACAGATGGAGGAATCGTTTCAACCCCTACGTTATTTATTTGAGTGTAAGTCAAGCTATGACCTTGTTCATCCTCGGCGATGATGCTGATATTATATTCCCCTTCTTGTCCTAAACCTGGAGTTGCCGTAACTATTCGTCGATCGGCTCTAATTGTGGTAAAACCTGAGGGTCCATCTGCAACACACAAATCATTGCCAACCAAAACGGCATCCATCGGTTCACTCAAGGAATCATAGGTTGTCACAACTTGCGCATTTTTTGGATCTCTAATATCTATAACCACTATCCCTCCCCCTTGACAAATTGCATAGAGATAATCATCTGTAATAATCATATTCAATACAACTGCTTGACTACCGATATACATTGTTTGAATTAATATAGGTTTTTTTCGATTTATATTATCATGAATAAAAATATGTTGAGTCGCACCAATAAAAAAAAGCTTTTTATTCCCTGCAATCGATGTAATTGGAGCTATAAGATGTGGAAGAACTGAATTGTATTGCTCTAAGGTATTAGCATCAAAAATAGTTAAAAAATACCCATAAAAACAATAACCATAACCATCTATTATTTTAATGCCAATATTATTATAAAAAGTATCACAAGTCGAATCAGCACCTTTGATTTCAACGAGTTGTTTCTGATCGTTAATTTTATATTTTATAATGTAATATTGATCTGTGACAATGTAAAGCAAATCATTATCAATAACAGCCAAAAACTTAGTTGAGTTACTAACAGAGTTTATTTGACCAGCGTGCTTTAAACTTATTGGGTTTGTTATATTAATTATTGATGCAATATAATTTTTAGAACTCAAAATATATGCGGTATTATTTGTTATAGATAAACCGGTTGCTGATACGAGATTCAAAGTCTTTCCTAAAAGTACCGGCAAAGAACGGTCTCTGAGATCAATGGCATAAAAATTACGAACCCCCACAACATAAGCTATATTGCCCACCACCTGGACATAAAGTGCTTTATCGGTTCCTAAATATCTTGAAAAGAGAGGGGTTAGGGGCCCCATGCTCACACTCAGCCAATCAGGAGGGGGAGAACCATCTGCGCTCTGTATCGAGACTTTTAAATTTTGATAAGGATCTGAACACTCGTAGTCTTGATTCAAATAGATGAGGCTTTGGGATAGTTCTCCAGGTTTGATCCAAACGGTGGGTTGAGAATTGACAAGGGTGATTCGATTATCTTGGCTTGCAAGTATTGGCTTTACCAAATGGATTAAAGAGGCGGCTACAACCCATTTTGCGTCCAAAGTGGCCGCAAAAGAAACGGCTGAGTTAATCTCTTTTGCCCCGGCTAAAAAAAGAGAGGAGATGGCAAAGATTAAACGACCACAGTTCTTCGACTCTTCAAGGGGCGTTTTTCTTTCCAAATAATAGGTCTTTAAAACACCTTCAGCCTCTAAAGTCGTCTTAAAATAGAGAGGCTCTTCATTTGGCAATTGAAGTAATACCTTTCGCCCCCTTTTTGTTATAAAACGGTTTTTCAAAGTTTCAAGCTTATCTCCTTTCAACCGAGAAGTGGCTCCGTATTTTATTGTCGGGGAGCCCTTCATCACTTTGTTTAAGTAACTGATCACTTTAGCGTCAAAGAGTTTGACTTCTTGTTCTTCGATCACAAGTGGTTTATACGATTCATCTATCGCCAAGAAAACGGTTTTACCCTTATCCTGAGTGATTTCAATCAAAACTTTCCCGAAAGAGGAGGTCTCTATAATGAGACTTCCATTTTTTTTTAATCGATCATAAATCTCTCCAACAGAATTTGGTCGAAAAAACCTCCCAATTGAATTTTTAACCCCCTCAAAAAGGGCAAAAGGGGCCACAAGTCCTTTATTAAGCTGTGTATTGGACATAAACGATTCTAATCGTGAAGAGAAAGAAAGATTATTGAAACTTACAGACATTTCACCCTCCTAGGATAAGACGGGAAAAATTACCCCCTTTTTTTTATTTCTGCAATATTTTTTCACAAAAAAAATTGAGGATATCAATGGGACTAAAAAAAAATTTAAGCAAATTCCTTGCCAAAATCAGGCGTGATCTGCTCATTTTATGCAAAAAGATTATTCATTCTGCGAAGCAAATACCATTTATGCTAGAATGGTCTTTTTCAAAAAGGGGACAGACGTGAAAAGAGCCTATTTTTTAAATGTTATTTTTTTTCTTTCACTTTTGGTGAGTCGGTGTATGGCAGAGAGCGGTGAGGCGATTCAAAAAAAAGCTGATACATTAAGAGAGGAGGGGAAAACGATTGAGGCTTTGAGCCTCTATAACGAAGCGCTACTCCTCTACCAAAAAGGAGAGGATTACCGAGGAGTTTTAAGAGTATTATCGGGTCGCCTGATTTCGTGGCAACATCTTTACAACCATGGAGAAAACAAATTATTTGCAATTCTTGCGAGAAAAGAGGCTGAAGCGATGCTTGAAGTGAGTCAACACTATAAGATTGAGGGACAAGATCATCTTAATTATTTTTTTTATGGTAAGACGTGCATATTTTTAAAGGATTTTAAGTCAGCCGAAGAGGCTTTTAGGAAGGCGGTAGATCTTTTTCCGGATGAGAGTGGTGAGAAAGGGGATTGGCTTGCTCATTTGGGGGAAGCGCTCTACAAAAATGGGAAAAAGGAGGAGGGAGAAAGGGTGATACTTCAAGGGATTGACTATATGAGGGATCACTCAAAAGAGATCGATTCGTTTCGAATAAACGTGTGGATATCTGGGGCATACCTTAGGTTATCAAAAATTTTACTTGCAGATGGAAGGATAAACGAGGCGATATTTTACCTTCAAAAGGGAGAGGAGATAGTTTTAAGTGATAGCCGTTTAGTGATACGAAAGGAGCAGCTTGAGATCTTAAAAAAGAAACTAAAAGGACAGGAAAAACTCTTGCATTTTGAATATTAAGGCTGGTAGAATCTTGGTGTTATTGGGGCAATAGCTCAGTCGGTTAGAGCAGCGGACTCATAACCCGCTGGTCCCTGGTTCAAGTCCAGGTTGCCCCACTTTTTCTAATGTTCTGGTGCCAGGCTTGGCATTCTGGTTTCTTCCAAATCTTTCTATCTTGTATTTAGTCAAGATGCAAGAGATTAAGTCAAACCTTCTCACATGAAATATTAAACTGCGTTTAGGGTGATTAAGGGAATAGATATTCGCCGGTGCTGTTTTCACATTTCAAAAAGATAAAGGACAGAATTACAAAGTAGCATCCTAATTGCTTTCCAGGATATTGTGACCTATCTTATAAATCTATCCTTTATCTTTTCGGGAATTAAAAAACTTTTTTTGCTTCGCTCAAAAAAAATACTCCCTCACAAATGCCAGAATGCCAAGCCTGACACCACTCAATCCGCCTCCATAAAAAGCGCAAAATTAACCTAGCCTTTTTATTATCACGTACAAATTGCAGAATTATGGGATAACTTTTGTCAGGACTCCACCCCTTTTGCGATATTTGTTATACATTCCTTTTTGATTCCGTCTGATTCCTACTGAAATAGTGTGAAAAAAATCAAAGCTTCTGTTATAAGTTTTCTCAAATTTGAAAGATTCTCAACCTAAAAACCGTTGAGGTATGAATATCACCACCGAAAAAGAATTAGCAGAACTTCGTGAAAAGCTTTTCAATAAAATTGAAGAGCATGTCTTGAAATTTCACGTCTCTTTGGGAATTTACTTGGGCTTTTCAGAATTACCCCCGCCAATCGGTTCTGGTACTTTTGTCAGATTTAGTACTTTAGAACATGTAGTTTACGGTATCCTCACTGCGGCTCACATTGTTAAAGATTTGAAATTTGGATTGCCAGGTCAGCCAGCGTTCATAGGATTGTCTAAGCTTCAAAATAGGGACACAGTTGCTTGTTCGGTATCATTCTCATACATTTATGGTTGCGTTGAAATTGAAGGCTTCCATTCTGATTCAGATAATGGCTATAGACCAGACATTGCTTTTATTGTTTTAGGTATTAATGGTCATTTACCAAATCACGAGCTGATCACTGAATCACTCTTTTACGATTTAGACTCCAATGAAGAGTTTGTCATGCACGACCCTCAAATCGCCTCTGCATTCTATAGGGGAGCGGCCCCTAAAAGACCAGATGGACTCCTTGATACCGCCGTATGCATAGGTGGAGGAGAAAGGTTGCGATTTGATGAAAAAGCGCATCTCCAATACTGGGAAATACCAAATGACACAAACAAATCCATTGCTGGTGGGTCAGGTGCTGGTTTTTGGCGATTTTATTATGAAAAAGAACAAATAACCCCATCTTTCGAAGGGGTGATTATTTCAGAAGAATGCTCAAACTATTCTTACTTTGAAGCTCTAGCTACCCCCTACCTTTACGAAGACTTTTTGCCCAAACTAAAAGAGTTTTGCAAAAACAATCTCGGCTGTTTTGGGGGTGAAGCAAATGCCTAGCCATCCTACTGCCATCATTCAAACAGAGGGTTTAATCTTAAGGCAATGGTGCGATCAAGATATGGACCCATATAGACAGCTTAATTCCGATCCAAGAGTAATGGAATTTTTTTCTGCCCCTTGGACTCAAGAAGAAAGTGATGCATCTTTACAATCCGCACAGAACCATATTGAAAAGTACGGATGGGGGAAATGGGCAGTTTCTCTCCTAAAAACAAATGAGTTCATAGGAAGAATTGGTTTAGAAGATATAGATTTTCAAGCGTCTTTTTCACCAAACATTGAACTCGGATATCGGATTGCTTACAAGCATTGGGGAAAAGGCTATGCGTCAGAAGGGGCAAAGGCAGCACTTGAATATGCATTCCAGCACCTTAATTTAGAGGAAATTGTTGCTTTTAATCCCATTCAAAACCTGCGTTCTCAACTTGTTATGCAACGCATCGGCATGCATCACCGTCCTAAAGATGATTTTGATCATCCAAAGCTATCTAAAGAACACAGATTGAATAGACATGTTCTTTATCGGCTTAGGTTAGATGAATGGCAAAAAATGAAGAATACTGTGAACTATGAGGCAGATATATGAGCCCACGCGTCAAGAAGTTTTTCTCATACTACAAGCCATACTTAGGTCTATTTTATGCAGATATGGCATGTGCAGTCATTGTATCTGCAACTGTCCTCGCAATCCCTCTATGTATTAGATATATCACCAAGAATTTAGAAGCGTATTCCCCTGATGTACTTAAACAGATTTACATTATGGGCGGTGTTATGCTTACTTTGGTAGCCGTTCATGCTATCGCCCGCGCTTTTGTGGACTATAAAGGCCATGTGATGGGTGCTTTGATGGAAAAAGACATGCGCAACGAGCTGTTTGAGCATTATCAAAAGCTTTCCTTCAGATTTTATGATGACCACCGCACAGGTCAACTGATGACGCGCATATCTAGTGATACGTTTGACCTTGCTGAATTATATCATCATGGACCTGAAGATATCGTCATCTCCCTACTAAATTTTATTGGTGCCTTTGTCATTTTGATGAATATCAATGTAAAATTAGCTCTTTTATCTCTTCTTTTCATTCCGATTATGGCTGTGTATGGGTTTTACTTTAGCAGAAAAATGTACGCTGCCTTACGAAAGAGTAGAGATAGAATAGGTGATATCAATGCTCAGGTCGAAGATACCCTCTCAGGCATCAGAGTAGTCCAATCTTTTACCAATGAAGCTGTTGAAACCAAGAAATTTCATTACGAAAATAATCGTTTCGTTGAAAGCAGGCGGGAAGGCTATAAAAATGAAGCCTATTTTTACGATGGCTTAGTTACCCTCACTCAACTCATGACGGTTGCAGTTGTTATCTTCGGCGCAATCAGCATCGTCAAAACATCCTTGGATTTAGCAGACTTGCTGACATTTTTGCTCTATATCGTCATTTTGATTGAACCTATACAACGGCTAGGTAACTTTGTCAGACTCTATCAGGAAGGAGTTTCGGGCTTTAATCGATTCATGGAAGCGTTAGAAACGAAGCCAGACATAAAGAACAACATCAACGCTACAGAACTGTCTCGAGTCCAAGGAAATATAGAGTTTAAAAATGTCAACTTTAAGTATCGAGAAGGTTATGACCATGTACTAAAAAATCTCTCGCTAAACGTAAGAGCAGGAGAATATGTGGCTTTAGTTGGACCTTCAGGAGTCGGTAAAACAACTCTCTGCTCTCTAATTCCGAGATTTTATGAGGTCAGCGCAGGCGAAATATTCATTGATGGCAAAGAGATTGGAACTATCACTCTTGAATCATTAAGAAAGCACATAGGGCTTGTTCAGCAAGATGTTTATCTATTTGCTGGGACAGTTTTGGATAACATTCGCTATGGCAACCTAAAGGCTACAGAAGATGAAATTGTTTCAGCCGCTAAACAGGCAAATGCTCACGAATTCATTATGTCACTACCCAATGGGTACGCTACAGATATTGGACAACGTGGTGTAAAATTATCAGGTGGTCAAAAGCAACGTCTCAGCGTAGCGCGTGTTTTCCTAAAAAATCCTCCCATTATCATTTTTGATGAGGCAACCAGTTCACTCGATAATGAAAGCGAGAAAGCCGTGCAAAATGCTTTGGAAAAATTAATAATAAACCGCACTACGATCGTCATTGCACACCGTCTCTCAACCATACGAAATGCCAAGAGAATTTTAGTGCTTACTGACAAAGGAATCGAAGAGCAAGGGACTCATAAAGAACTGATTGCATCTAATGGCAAATATGCAAGTTTATACAATATGCAACTGAGGATCGAGGATGTCAATGAAGAGGGAAACTAATCAGGCTCACCTTGCAAGATGTACCAGTAAAGCTGAATGGGAATTCGCAAAAAAATTAAGGATGACATACTTTTTTGCTCCCCTGTCAACACAGGACCCTTATACATGGACATTTGATCATGAAGAATACGTTCATTTTACCCTTTATCAAGGAGAGGCAATGGTTGGGTATGCTCATATTCAATTGTGGGCGAATCATCGTGCCTCTTTGAGAATCATTGTCATCGATAAGCAATTTCGAAACCACGGATTGGGCAGTCATTTTCTTCACCTGTGTGAGGAATGGTTAAAAAAACAGGGAGTGAAATCCCTACATGATGAAGCAAGACCAAGTGCAATACAATTTTATCGCAACAATGGCTACATAGAAATGCCTTTTGATGATCCTAGTGGGGAACCACCAAGCCCTCATGATCTAGCTATGGGGAAAATGTTATGAAGCGTGAAAAAGGCTATTCAGATGATGAGATTATCATTCGCTCCATCTCCAAATCAGACATAGATGTAATTGCGGGTGATTTGTGTCTACCTTGGTCAACCGTTCAAGAATCAAAAGAAAAGTGGAATAATTATTACAGAGAACAGCAAACCGGTATCCGCACTGTAGGCATAGTGGAACAAGATGGTAAATTACTGGGATATGGAAGCCTTCTTCTCAAATCTCAATATCCTTACTTAGCTGGGTTACCAGAGATTCACGACGTGTGGATTTATGAGGAATATAGAAAAAGAGGCATAGGGAGTCAATTGATTGATTGGCTGGAAAAACTTGCAAAAGAAAAAGGCTACAAAGAGGTCGGTATTGGTGTTGGCCTTTATGCAGACTATGGTTCAGCTCAGAAGCTCTACATTCGCTTGGGTTACATACCTGATGGTCGTGGAATCTCGTATAAATACCAATCCACTATCCCAGGTGAATCTTATCCTCTTGATGATGATTTGATTTTGTGGCTGAAAAAAGATTTATATCAATCGGAGAAAAGAAAATGACAGGTCCAAATCCAAATTCCCTCCATCCTATTAAGGATTATGAAAAACTCGTTTTTCTCAAAAACTTTGTCAAAGCAAAAAACATTTTTATTGGAGATTATACATACTTCGATGACCGTCGATACGGACCGGACAAATTTGAAGAATACAACGTCTTGTACAACTATGACTTTTCTAAAGTCAAACTCGTGATTGGAAAATTCTGTGCCATTGCTGCTGAAACCCGATTTATCATGACAGGAGACCACAAACTTGATGCAATTAGCACCTACCCTTTTCCTATCTTTGGACATGGCTGGGAATCCGCCTTCAACGTGTATGACTTACCTGTTAAAGGCGATATCGTCGTGGGCAATGATGTTTGGTTCGGATACGACTCTTTAGTGAAGAATGGTGTCACAATAGGAAATGGAGCCATTATAGCAACGAGGGCAGTCGTTGTTAAAGATGTCCCAGCTTACTCTATTGTAGCTGGCAATCCTGCTAAGGTAGTAAAAATGCGATTTGATGATAAGACTATTGATCGTTTGCAGAAAATCGCTTGGTGGGATTGGGATATTGAAAAAATCAATAAACATTTGAAATTGATCTGCAGTCTGGATTTAGACCAATTGGAAATGGCTGCACATGAGTGACGCTTCTACAATCAACAATAGAATCTCTTTTACGCCTCTTAGCAAAGAACATTTTGCATTGATTCACACTTGGTTTAACGAGCCCCATGTTCAATCTTTTTATTCGCTTAGAGCATGGACTATTGAAGAGGTTCGTCAAAAATTAACTCCTTACATTCAGGGTGTTGGAGGCATGGAATGCTACATCATCTCCATTGATAAAATTCCTATCGGCTACATTCAATGTTATCCAGTCAAAGAACACCCCTGGGACAACCAAAACTTAGTTGAGGAAATAATCCAAAATTCGGCTGGAATCGACTTATTCCTAGGAGAAAAGGAATTTATAGGTAAGGGTTTTGGGTGTCAAATTTTAAAAGCTTTTCTTAAAAGCTATATCTGGACTCGCTATAAGTATTGTCTGGTGGACCCTGATATTCGTAATGACATCTCTATTCGGCTATTCAAAAAATGTGGTTTTCGCAAACATCAACAGATAAGCAGCAAAGATGCATTGAATAATCCCGTAACATTACAATTATTTATTCAGGAGAGACCGCACAAAGATTCAGATGAAGACGTGGGAATAGCTTTAGAAGTTTATAAAAAGCAGTTTGCTCTGCAATCAGCTACGTTCACTCATATCGATCATACTGATACCATCATCGCAGAAGTCTATAAAGTCGTTACGCCTGACAAAAAGCCTTTCATTTTAAAGATTTGCCCTCGCATTGATGATTACTTTCGAGAAGCCTACTTTCTTTGTCAGCTTAAAGACTGCATTCCTGTACCGCAGATTATTGCCACCGTCGAACCTTCAAGCAGCCATTTCGGCGCCATTTTAATGGAATATGTGAACGGGGAAATATTGAAAGATGAGGGTTGGTCAAATGACCTAGCCTTTGAAATTGGTATCGCCCTAGCTCACCTCCATAAGAATCGAACAGATAGATATGGAGACTTAACAAAACCTAAGACTTTATTTCAAGAAGCAAGTCTATACTTCAATGAAAAGTTCCAGGAAGAACTTGATGAATGCAAGGGACATCTTCCAGAAAATCTCATTAAGAAATGTAGTGCGTATCTCGATAGCTGTCAGAGTCTTTTAGTCAATGTTGATGGTCCCTGCATAGTACACCGTGATTTTCGACCAGGAAATATGATTGTTTGGCATGGTAGGTTACAGGGTATTATTGATTGGGCTAGCGCTCGTTCGGGATTTGCTGAGCAAGATTTTTGTTCAATAGAGCATTTCAAATGGGCTCCTCACTCAAAATACAAGAAAATTTTACTAGACGGTTACTCCAGTATTCGACTAGTCCCCAACTATCAACCGATCATGCCCTTACTCCAATTAGGAAGAGCTCTTGCTGTGATTGGATATACCTTCAAAAGCAAGACATGGAACAATAGCAACTCAGGTTTATATACATACAATCGTCAGTTCCTAGATTCGTTCCATTTTCCTGCTAATCCAATTCAATAAAATTGGCAATTAACCAGTAGCCAAGAAGGTCAAAGTGTGCAGTCTTTCCTTCATTCCAGACCAGTCAAAAGTTCTGAACCCGTCCAATCGCCCCCACTTTTTTTATGCTGTGGTTTTAAATGATTATGGTTTTTTAATCAGCAAACCACTTCATGAAAAGACTTTGCACCATCTAAACCGTATTAAAGATGAGACGGATTAGTCTCCACAACTTCAATAATCGTCATCCTAATTCTCTTCTGAAGCAGGAAGTTATTATCAAAAAAATGGTCAGTATTTTTCATTGAAACAACAACATTTCAGACTTTTCCGCAAATGACCTGAATTCTTAGGAACTCATAAGGGCACTTTTTACTTTCTCTTGTTAGGAAAAACTGATTTTGGTTTACTCTATTGTGTTCGGAGTGACAAGGGGCTAAGGGACTTTTAGCCGGTCCTTAAGGCTCCCAAGTACTAAGTTATTCCCCTTTTGCAAAGGACTCACCTATGAAGCATATGTATTCATGTCTACTTGGCCTCTTATCACTGCTGCCGACACTGACAAGTGCGCAAACATCGTCAGGACAAATTAGCAGTACTACAGATAGTCACTCACATTTCCTTGCTTCCTATTTAAGCGATCTTGAGGAACAGGGATATTGTGTGATCCCTCAATTACTGTCTACTTCGGAAGCAGACGTTTTATACCAACGTGTCTGGCATGAATTTATTGAGCAAGCGTGGCCAAATTGCAGAATGGACGATAGAAGCCAATGGAAAGAAACTTTTCCAATACATAATAAAATGGGGATTTTTGCAGGACCTGCCGGTCAAACACAAGTCATGTGGGACTTAAGGCAAGACCCTCGTATTGTAAATGTTTTTGCTCACGTATGGAATACAAATGATCTTATCGTAAGTATGGACGGACTATCCATCATGTGTCCTCCAGAGATAAGAGAGGGTTATTTTGAGCCGTGGCCTCATGTTGATCAAGCAATTTTAAGACGACAAGATAATGTAGCTCACAGCAATAATCCACCTATCGGCTTTATCAGCGAATCACGGCTTAAGACACAACCATATACTATCCAAGGACAGTTCTTGTTTGAAGATTCCTTAGATGGTGATGGAGGATTTTATTGCATTCCCAAATCTCATCTAAGATTCTCCGAATTCGCTCCTGAGCTAGAAACCATTAACGCCAAGGAAATTTCTAAAAACGAAAAAAGAACTGCTAGACATAAATTCTTACAAGAGTTTTTTGAAAGTCGTAAAGATGAATCTGGAAATCCTTATTGTACGAAACATATAACAGCCCCTCGCGGCTCCTTAATTTTATGGGATTCAAGAACCATTCACTGGAATCAACATCCTAATAAAGATAGACCTCGTATTGATAATCCCCGAGTAAGAATGGTGGGTTATTTGTGTTATGTTCCAAAAACTAGACTAACAGATGAGGGAAGAGCTCTTAGGAAGGAAGCTTTTGAAAAAGGTGTTTCTACTGGTCATAATCCAGCCTATCCTGAGTTGAAATACACTAAGGATCACATATATCAAGAATTTATTCAGTACCTTGAAGACCCAAGCTATATTCAACCAAAAATCAATCTAACTCCTTTAGGTGAAGCCGTGTTAGGCAAAGAATCGTATTAATTTAAATGTCTATGAGTGAGATCACATTGTGGTTACAATGAAAGGTCTTATTTAGCGAATCACTTATGCAAAAGGGGAAATTGAAAACACTGTTGGTATGAGATGTCATATCCTCACTGAAAAGAAGGAGCATCGACTAGATACGGGCTGAGGTCGAATGGGGGTGGATTTGCTCTTGCGCTGAAGCACAGCTTGCTATAGAGCTTGAGGCGCTCTGCATCTTAGCGATGTTGAAGCATATCGCCGAAACCGGCGAAAAGATACCTTATGACAAGAACATTGCTATACGGTTTAGCCAAAGATGTGGGTAAACGCCTCAATAATGTCTTAAATTCTATTCTTCGCATTTTTAAGCAAACATCAAGAGAACAAGACAACCAACAGCCTCCATTTGCCATAGATTAAAATTGATCCTCTCTATAAAATATCTCCATTCAAGGAGACCGGCAATAACTCGATTAAAAAATTTTTATATCATGACGCTATTGAATAATCCAAAGAAAAAGAAGAGAAACTTCTGTATGTTTAGCTGTCAGAATGAGCCAGAATCTTTGCAAAATATTAAAAGAAAAGCCAAGATCTGTGCTGTAACTTGGACGATTATTTATGTTTTGCTTTTGCCACTGCTATCTTATTTTGCATTGCTTTCTGTCATGATATTTGATAATTCTCATTTATCAATCCCAAAGGGATTATCCATTATTTTTTCCATCTCATTAATCCCACTTTCCTTGCCTGTGAGCATAGATCTTATGTGGTCAAGTTACATGTGTGAAGAATACGGTAAAACATTGTTTTTCTGGTCAGTCCCTTGGTTGACTCTGATTGCTGTGTTGGCACTAGATCCCTTAATTCAATTTTTATAACGTAACCTTATTATGATAGCCAAAGATACGACATCCCTTGCAAAGAAAAAAGCTAAATGTAGCATGATCGTTTGGGGCCTTACCTATTTATTTCTGTTTCCTTTTTTGTTTTTTTTCTTTGCTCCATTTGTCGGAGCTAATTCAATCAATACCACCTTCACGCATAAATTGCTTAGTTTCATTGATCTCTTGCCCATTTTTGCAATGCCACTAAGCTTCTTTTTGATGTGGTTCAGTTATTCAAAGACCTATTATAATATCACCCGTTTGTGTTGGGTTATACCCATCTTCTTTTTTGCCTTAGCGCTGTTAGTGCATGTCATCTTGGCTACAGAGTAGTTTAAAAAGTTTGGCACATTCCTGCTTGCTCAGAGCTTTAACTTTGGTATGAATAGAAAGGGCCGTTTGACTGACTAAATTTCGTGGACCTTTTGTGGACCACTGGCATACAAAAAAGTACAATAAATGACGACAGTTCACAGTAGCTCGAAAGACTGGCTTTCCGCTATGATTTCGAGGAGTTAGCTGCTGAGAAGTGGTACGGGTGCTGCTAAGGCTCCCAAGTCCTAAGTTGCCTTAACTTTTTCTATGCTGTGGCTTTAAATGAAGATGGTTTTTTTAGCCGAATTTTGATATCTTCCAATGATTTAATAGACTTAACCTTAAGAGAAAAATAGGCATAGGAGTGGATAAGCAGTTCTCTCAATCCCATACACAGAATCAGATTGTTTATACAGCAGCCGATGGAAAAGTGATGGCCAATGTTCTTTTTGCAAATGACACGTTTTGGTTAACTCAATCGGTTATGTCTGAGTTGTTTGGAGTGAAAACTTCTGCGATTTGTAAACATCTAAAAAATATCTATGAAAGCAAAGAGTTAAGTCCTGAAGCAACTGTTTCCAAAATGGAAATAGTTCAAATGAAGGCAGAGCGTCGGGTTACCCGTAAAGTCGAAGTTTACAACCTGGATGCAACAATTGCTGTGGGGTATCGTGTTAACTCAATCAAAGCGACACATTTTAGGATATGGGCAACTAACACTCTTAGAGAGTTCATTATCAAAGCAAAGCAGAAGAAACTCAATTGTTTTACCAAATTGTCATATAATTAAACCTTGCAAAATAGGCTATGTCTCTTCTCCTCGTTAACTGCAAATTTTTCTCAAGGAACCCTTACTTTTTCAGGGCCGACTAAATTTAGGGACTATCCATTTATTAGGGCAATCATGGGGAGGAATTTTAGGGTTAGAATATATTTTGAGATACCCACAAGCAGCAAAAACATTTATCATCACAAGCAGTGCTTTCAATATCCCTTATGATGCAAAAAGGTTTTGAAAGGCATAAAGCTGCCTTGGGTCATGAAACAACTCTTATGATGGCGATGAGAGAGGGAAATGGCACGACTAATCACCCCGAGTATCAAGCCGCATACACACTACTTGCTTATAGGCATATTTGTAGACTTCCAGAGATTTATCTAGCTATTCAAATCAACTTGCTATAAAGTTTTACAGAAATTAACGGCCAAACCCTTTAAGGAGGCAAACCATGTCAGTAAATAGTGTAGCTCAAGCTCAATCTAGATACGATTCCGCTCACGCCCATCTAACGTTCATTGAAAACTTGTATGTTCCAGGGGTTAGCGATGCAAAGCATTTGGAGCAGGTGCAGTCAGAATTTAACGCCGCCAGCAAAGCTTTAGATGCCGCAAAAAAAACGGCTCAGTTGATGAACTCCTCCCCTCTCTCAAAAGAATCCATGGGAGCCGGTTCTGCCGGAACCGCCAGTAGGTCTGATACCAATTTCAATGCGAACCCCATGAGTGTTGCACAAGCTCAAGCTCATTTATTAGTCACGCAAAAACAACAGGATTTTAACGTTGCACAAGTAAAGGTTCAACAACTGGACGCTAGAAGAAAGGACTGCAAGTGGGCTACTGAAATTGAAATGGAATTTCATGTTGCCGAAGCTGCCAGGCAAGTTGCTTGGGCCCAACTAGAATTAGCAAAAGCAGTAGCTCGAGATGCTAAATTACCATATTAGATTTCATAAATAAATCGTAATTCTTAATGATTCTACAGAGAAAGACATGGTTCTACATGGTTGAGTAGGATACGGAGTTAACAATGATGATAAATAGAGAAGTTGCCTCGCCTCCTAGCTTGTTTGGGTGCTTTAGACAGGTTCATCCCGGCGACAATGATATTCATAGAGCTGCCCGCGAAAATAACATCGAATTGTTATGGAGAACCCTTTGGGATAACGAAGGGACCGTATACCCTGTTGATATTTTAAATGCGGACGGGAACACAGCCCTTCAAATAGCTTGTGTGCAAGGCAATCTTGAAATTGTTCAACTTTTATATGGCGCTGACGCAGATCTTGATTATTCACCGGGAAACATTTCACCCTTGCAATATGCCCAAAGGCAGGGTCATAACAATATTGTAAGAATTCCTCTATCCCCGAGTTGGCTGCGCTCGGATCGTCAGAGTACAAACACCTCGTGTGGCCGCAACTATTTTTACCGGCACTACTACAGTTACCCTGAAAAGAACATGGAACTTATTTGGCGACAGGCAAATACATACAGCTGCAAGGTTTGTTAATCCGATATTGATGAGGCAAGTGCTGGACAATAAAGTGCCGGAGCGCTATTCGATCGAAATCCTAAACCGCCAGGGACAGACCGCGCTTCAAGTGGCTATTCGTCAGGGTAGCCTGTCAATTGTAAAGATGCTGGTAGCCGCCGGCGCTCATGTCGATCACACCCATTTAGGCAATGCCGCCGAAAGGGGTGTAATTTATATTTTAGAATACCTGGTCCCCTTCGTCTCGGACATCGATGCCGCCGATAGCGAGGGTAAAACGGCACTGGCCAAAGCCTGCCTTGCGAGAAAAAAGAACACAACCAAAGCTTTGCTAAGGAATGGCGCTGATCCGGCTAATATTTTACCGGGGATCTTTAATGATCTGTCTGATGAGTTTAAGAATTTATTACAAATGAGGTAAAATGTCTCCCATAAAAGTCGGCTTCGCTTGCGGAGCCACGCTATATTTATTAGGGCAAAGCCGTTTTGTTAATTTAACGGAAAACCCAAAGTATGATGCTGCGCTGTTTGGCAGTATGATCGCCGTTACCCGAATCGGGATGTCTATTTTTTTTCAATATCCAGAGCGTTTTTTCCCCCAATATGAAAAAGTGAAGCAAAGGTTTGAACTCCTAAGTGATGAGAAGCGCGCACAATTTTACGGGGCAACAGTATTTATCTTGGGCGTTTCAGAAGTGGTTATTCAGAAAAATTTGATGAATTATTTGGAAAGTCCGATCAGTTATACGGGATTTCTGTGGGCCTCTGGTATAGGGGGAGGCTTAGTAAAACTTTTCGAAGGGAATAGGGCACAAAGATTTGATAGCCAGCAGGATAATTAATGAGGCGTGGTAATGTACATTTCTTTGTAAAAGGTAGCTTTACTATATGGTGAGGATGTAGAAGATAATGAGCACACCATTCCCATAATCCTATTTGATCCAATCGCCCTCATCTACGAGAGATTAACTCAAATATCCAAATTTTATTCCGGTGAAAGCTCATTTGATTCATTTTTAATAAGTAGTCGGCCGTGAATAAGTAAGGGTTCCTTGAGAAAAATTTGCAGTTAACGAGGAAGAGAGACATAGCCTATTTTGCAAGGTTTAATTATACGGTAATGAGAAAAGCTGCAAAAATTTCGCGAATAGAACACGCACTCTCCAAAGAAAAAGTGATCCTTTTGCAACAAAAAAAGCGGTGAACGACGCTTCCACCCTTGAGGGGTTTGGTGAGGAGTAAAACGCCTTTTTTGTCCAAAGGGACACTTTTTATTGGAGAGGACTTTTTTAAGGGCCGACTATCTATCTGAACATGAACTTGCTTTGGGAAGAAAAGAAAGAACAGCTTATTGGAATATGTAAGGCTGCATAATGAAAAACTGGGAGAAGTTGAAATCTTGACCAATTTGCACAAAATTGTAGACACGACCTTTTTTGCTAAGGAAAGGCGTTTTACCGCGAAGATCCTCTTTTCAGATATGGGAACTATATGAGAAGGATCGTTTTCAACCCTCTCTGACATGGAGCTCCGGCAGCGCAACCCTGTCAGCCCAGCAACTCAACATGGAAGGGGTGAAAGGGCTCACTGAACCCAATCACAGTTTAATCCTTCAACACACTTATCAGCCCAAAAACTGAACAATCTATCGAAAGGGTTGCGAAACCCCTCAATCACTATTAGTTCGCGACACCGGCGCCGCCTTGATCGCCTTGATAGCCGGAATCATAGCTTGAGTCCGCTTGGTAGCCTGTGTTTTGTTGATAGCTTGAGTCCGCTTGGTAGCTTGTGTTTTGTTGATAGCTTGTGTCTTGTTGATAACTTGTACTGCTTGGATACGTAGAATATCCGCTATAGCTTGAGCTATTACCGGATGAGTAATTAGTATTAGACATTCCAGGATTTGAATAATTATTATTTCTTGCATAGTTGGAATTATAATTTGTTTGAGGCGCGCTTCTAAAACTAGAGGAAGGTGCGCTATAGTTGGATCTAGGATTGTAACTACTCTTTGCATTTTGAGTGCTGTTTGAATTGGATTCTGAGGAGATGACTTTTCCGGCATTACCCAGGGCGCCATTTAAAATATTGTTATATGCTGAGCCGAGGCTGCTTGCCTGGGCTGCGTTTTGAGCGGCATTTTCAGCCAATAGAGCGCCTGCATAACTGAAACCGGTACCGGCCAAACCATCGATTCCGGCAGATCCGGCTCCCATAGCCCCTGTTGTAAGTCCGGCAGAGTTCGCCAACTGAGCGGCTTTTTTTGCGGCATCTAAAGCTTCGCTAGCGGCATCTAATTCGGAATTAGCCTGCTGCCAATTGGCATAAGTGGACTGCATGGCAGTCAAGCTTGAGATATCGAATACATTCTTTTGCGCGATATTCACGGCATATAGAGCGGCATCGTATCTAGATTGAGCAGCTGAGACACTGGAATTTATTGACATGTTATTTCCTTTAAATTTGGTTTGTAACAAAATGGGTATTACAGTTTAAAGCCATTCACCTAATCTTGCAATATTTATTTGGCATTCTACTCTGGAAAATAGGGATTTTCAGGAACTCATGAGAGTACTTTCCCCTTCTGCTTGCCACGAAAAGATGTTTCTGGTTTACTCTAATGTGTTCGGAGTTACACGGGGTATAGGACTCATAACTTAGCTAGTCCTCAGGTTTCAAGTCCTAAGTTGCCCCACTTTTTTCTAAATTTCCAAAAAATTCAAAGTGCTAGGTCTTAAACACAATAAAAGTTATGAGACAAATAGACAATCTGCCTTTTAGTGTTATAAAAATGTCTTGTTTTTGGTCTCTCCCTCTGACATGATGAATCGCTTGAGAAAAGGAAGGCGGCATGAAAGTGGGCCCCTCAGAAAAAGCCTAAAATTTGATTGAGCAAAGGGAAATTCAGTTGCAACAGGAAAATCCTGATTATCTTTATAGATTTGTCTCTTTAGAGCAATGGCAAGAAATCCAGCTTCAAAATCAAGTCGTCAACTCATCGATAGACAAGGATTTCATTCATCTTGCAACGAAGAAGCAACTCAACGCGGTGACTCAAAAGTTTTGGAATAATAAAGACCATATTATCCTAAAACTTGCTTCAAAAATAGTTAAAAAGCGTTTGCTCTATGAAACTAATTCAGGGGGAACCACGCGATATTATCACCTCTATGAAGGACATATTCCTCTTGATGCAGTTGTAGAATTTTCTATAGTCCGTGGGATCAATAATTAATAGACTTACAAGGAGATAATTAAAATGACTCTTTATTGCGATGTGGTCGATAGGTTATTGAAATGAAAATACTAATAGTCGTATCTCTTGGAATAATCATCTTAAGTGCAATAGCATATTACGTTATGAGCCAAATTGAACAGCCAAATTACAAACTAGTTAAGTCAAAAGGCCCTATTGAAATCCGCGACTATGCGCCACTCATTTTAGCTCAAGTTGAAGTTTCCGGGGAAAGAAAACAAGCGATTCGTGAGGGGTTTCAAATTCTCGCGGATTATATCTTTGGAAATAATACGTCAAACAAAAAAATGGAAATGACAGCACCGGTTACTAATGAATTGAGCGAAAAAATGGCTATGACCGCTCCCGTGCTACAGCAACAGGATAGCAATCATTGGAAAATCAGTTTTGTAATGCCTAAAAAATATAGCTTTGAAACCCTTCCAAAACCCCATTCTAAAGAGGTGGTTTTGATTCAGTTGCCAGCTAGGCGTTTTGCCACTATTCGGTTTTCAGGTGTACCAGATGACGAAAGCATAAAGCTGCATACAAAGGAGTTGGAAGCGTTTATTGCAGATGAAAAACTGAAAATTATTGGAGGGACTCTCCTAGCATTTTACAATCCACCCTGGACAATACCTTTTTTGCGTCGAAATGAAGTGATGATAGAGATAGGCTCTGATCGATGAGAGAAGCAAAAGGTCTATCTACATGAACTTGTCGTTGCTTAATAGCCTTTGCTACACAGTGGGTTGGTTTTGGTGTGTCCTTTTTGGCATTCATGGTCACACCCTTATAGCCGTAATAGGAGCGGTTTTATTAATACTATTTCAGCTCTATTACACCAAAATTAAAGATACCTCTTTATACATTCAAGATCTGCTTTTAGTCATTTTTTCTGTTCCCTTAGGGACTCTTTTGGAACTATTTTTTATTCAAACAAACGTTATCCATTATAATACAACCAAAGGGCTTCCTCCCATTTGGATTGTTTTGCTCTACCCTCTCTTCTCCCTATTGTTCAATCACTCATTAAAAATACTCAAAAAACATTATCTGGCATCTTTTCTATTCGGTTTTCTAGGGGCCCCCTTAAGTTATATTGCGGGTATTTCTCTCGGAGGATTAACTTTTCCACACCCCCTTTTACAAACTTGGATCATCATTGGAACCTCCTGGGGTCTATTCCTTTCTCTTCTTGCTAAAATTGCAACTATTGTTGAAAGAGCCACAAGAGAAACTTTAGAAGAGCGAGACTCACAAAATAATTTAAAATTACTTTATGATGGTGAATGCCCTATCTGTAAAAGAGAAATTTGCTTTCTTCAAAAAAAGAACGTTAAAAACAAAATAAATTTTGTCGACATCTCATCAAAAGAGTTTTCACCACTTGAGAATAACAGGATTGACTACAACAGGGCGATGTCTCAAATTTACGCAATTGATGGTAAGGGGAATTTTTTAGTGGGTCTATCAGCCTTTGCAGCTGTTTACGCAAGGTGTCAGTTGTTACTCATCTCAACTTTGCTCCGTATCCCTTTTATAAAAATTATCCTTAAGCCACTTTACACCCTATTTGCAAAAAACCGTCTTTGGTTAACAGGAAGAATGAATATCCACAAAAAAAAATAGCGAAAATGGGCAGATTTATGGAAAAAGATATAAAAAGTATTATTTTGGTGCACCCAACCATTTCGATAGACTACTTATTCCCATTCTTGAAAAAACATGGGTATAAGATTTTCAGCATCATGACTCAGCTAGAAAATACGCAAATTGAAACTGATTATATACTGCAACACAGCGATTTTGTTTTGAATGGTAGTACAGATCCAGAGCAAGATCTTGAAAAGATAAGAGAACTCATTCAAACAAACAGTTTAGATATTAAGGCGATAATAAATGGACTAGATGCAGCCATCTATTATGCCGATTTTTTGCAGAAAACTTTGCTTAGATTTCCACTTGATCTTAACCGCTCAAAGCTCCGAACTAACAAATACGAAGTGTTTAAGGCTCTAAAAAAGCATAAATTAGCTGCTATTCCAACTGTAGAAATTACCGATCCAACCAAAGTGCAAAATAACTTGCGAGAAATAAATCAAATAGGCTTTCCATTAATCGCTAAACCCTCTGAAAATACTGCCGTCATGGCTGCAGTTGAAATGATTGACTCCCTGCAAGAGATCTATAGTTATTTGGAAAAATATTTTAATAAGCAAAACACCTATTACAAAGATAAAATTATAGATAAAATCATACTGCAGAAATATATACCTTTAGAAGAATACGTGATTGATTTTATCTCTTATGCAGGCAAACACTATTGCTGTGGATTAGCGACTTATGTCAAATCAACTGAAGGGAGTCTCTACCGCATTGATAGGCAAGTACGTACACTCACACTTAGTGAGATTCCCGGCATCGCTTCTGTGGTCACCTATGTGAGTCAATGCCTAGATGCGTTAGGTGTAGAGTATGGGCTTACGCATAATGAAGTTTTTTGGGATGGAGCTCATGAATTTTACCTCATCGAATCGAATAATCGGTTTGGAGGCAATTACTTAGCTGAAATGTATCATTACACTTATGGGCACAATCCTGTAGAAAGGTATATTGAATTTTGTTTGGGGCAAGCAGCTACTGGGTATCGAGTAGACAAACGGAAAGAGCATTGTGTTTCTGTCGAGTTATTTAATAAAACAGTACCAATCGCTTCCCGCTTAAATGTCACAGATCTTACCTCTTTTAAACGTGTTCTTCATTTTCGGAAAAAAGAGCAAAATGCCCCCGATTTTTACAAGCATTACAAAAGGGTTGAGCATATTTGCGCATCAGTTTTGTTAAGCAATCCCTTTAAACTCAATTTAGAAGAGGATATTACTCATCTTTTAGAAAGAGAACAGGACAGCACCCTATTTTTACCTTAAGTTCTCGTAAGTCTTTGGAAAAAGATTTAAATAAAATGACCCAAATGAATATAATTTTCAGCTAACTAGTCGGCCCTGAAAAAAGTAAGGGTTCCTTGAGAAAAATTTGCAGTTAACAAGGAAGAGCAAGGTTTATTTATAGGGCAATGAGAAAAGCTTAAAAATTTTGCGAATGGAATACGCACTCTCCAAAGAAAAAGTGATCCTTTTGCAACAAAAAATGCGGTGAACGATGCTTCACCCCCCTTGCCAAGGTTTGGTGAGGAGTAAAACGCCTTTTTTGTCAAAAGGGACACTTTTTATTGGAGAGGACTTTTTTAAGGGCCGACTAAATAAAACGATAACCCAAAGGTGAATAGTATGAATTCTACCCTTCCTCAAATTCCGATGAGAGAGTCGATGACTGAACGACAAAGCACAAGAACATCATCTTGGGAAGCAAATTTTGAAAATAACCATATACCTTTTGCAGAGAAGTTAGCTCATGGTATTGCTCAACACGTGTTAGAGAAACTAGCAGAGAGCATCAAAGATCCTTATAAAAAAACTATTAGCTCTCAAAATAAATTGGTATTTGATATTTCTTTGGAAATGACAAGAAGTCGTACCGCAAAAAAAATCAGCGATTTTACTCAAGGCGGAGAAAATTTACCCCCTTTTGACGCCTGGATAGCAAAATTCTCTGTTGATGAGAAAGAATCAGATGACTACTACGAAAACAGTACAAGAAAAATTGACGAAAAGTATTTTAAAAATTTAATGGCCATCGTGGGTCAAGCCGCCGCAAAAAAACTTAATAATTTATTAATTGATTACACCTCTAATCCTAACCAGAAGGATTTACAATTCACAGCTCAATGGTCGCGACACGCCGAAAAAAGTTTTAGTGATTCCTCTGATTTTAGAGATAACTGTTTGCATATCGAATTATGGTTTGACGAAAAAACCTTTCCAAACGAGATTGAGGAAATAAGTTCACCGGCCATTGAACAATACAAGACCAAACAAAAACTACTCCAAAAAAATCGAAACAGAGTTAATCTAGTCGCTTCAGGGGTTTTCATCCTTTTTGGCTTAATATTTATTAGTATTTTTGGCGTACCGGGTAAACGTTATTAATTTAATGCGTTCACTTTCTCTTGATATTATAAAATATCACCTTAAAATGGATAGTCGGCCCTGAAAAAGTAAGGGTTCCTTGAGAAAAATTTGCAGTTAACGAGGAAGAGCAAGGTTTATTTATAGGGCAATGAGAAAAGCTTAAAAATTTTGCGAATGGAATACGCACTCTCCAAAGAAAAAGTGATCCTTTTGCAACAAAAAATGCGGTGAACGACGCTTCCCCCCCTTGCCAAGGTTTGGTGAGGAGTAAAACGCCTTTTTTGTCAAAAGGGACACTTTTTATTGGAGAGGACTTTTTCAGGGCCGACTAACTAGTCGGCCCTTAAAAAAGTAAGGGTTCCTTGAGAAAAATTTGCAGTTAACGAGGAAGAGCAAGGTTTATTTATAGGGCAATGAGAAAAGCTTAAAAATTTTGCGAATGGAACACGCACTCTCCAAAGAAAAAGTGATCCTTTTGCAACAAAAAATGCGGTGAACGACGCTTCACCCCCCTTGCCAAGGTTTGGTGAGGAGTAAAACGCCTTTTTTGTCAAAAGGGACACTTTTTATTGGAGAGGACTTTTTTAAGGGCCTAATGGATAGTGTATAAATTCTACCTTTCCTCAAATTGCGATTAGAGAGTCGAGATTAAGCAATATTTTTTCTATAAAATTTGAGATCTTTTCTTGACACCCTCAATTTGAATTTACAGAAGGGATGTTACGCTACCTGAACTACGATAGCATTTAAGCGCCCTTCTTCAGCCATTTTAATCGCTTCTTTTTTTGTAATCCACTGAGCCTTTTTTGATGTTCCAACAAGAAATTAAGTAACGACATGCTGCTTATTCAGGTGTACCCCAAAACCTCTTTAATCTTCTTTTCAGACTTTGCCTCTTTATACTCTTCACGTCCTTCTCTTCATCCTTCATGCTTTTTTAAAGCATCAAGTAACTGCTCATATTCTTTATCGTTTAGAGAACGAATAGTTCGATTCATATCAAATTTAGTGAAAGCGCCAGTTACAGGCAAAGGATTAGGATCAGAGGTTATGCAAAAAGGCCCGCACCTACATATGCTTAAGCTAAATGCACCCTTAAATTCAATAATAAGTCACTTTATTCTTGCTTAAACGCTCTTTAGATGGTAAAATTCCTCTTTAATAAATTTTTAGGGTAAAAAGCCGAAAAGAGTGAAGAATTTAGCTGAAATTAGCGGGGTCTTTTTCCGCTAAAAGCCCTAAAAATCAAAAAAAAATCACTTAAAACTAAATAAAAAGGCACAATTTTGAACATTACCCCATCTTTTGCATTTGACTTGTTGTTTAGTCAATGCCAAGCCTTAAAAATACATTTAAATATAAGACGAATACCTCTTGCTGATAAAACTCAACGAGGTGAAATTCAGCTACGTAAAAGTATTAATGATTTAATTCAAACTTTTGATGAGTATGCATCTCTTCTCGCCCAAGATTTATTAATGAATCAAAAACATATTGAGGACTATAATTGGATTAAAGTAAACTTAAACGGAATTCACCCAGAATTAATAGACAAGATCGAAAATATTAAAAGACTCACCTTTCTTTTAAATTTAGCTGCCAAACCCCTCGAATTAAAAAATTGGCTTAGTAATGAGCTAGGAGTAAACGATGTAAACACATCAAACGAAGGTATTTTAGCCGCATTTGATGCTATAGAGAAAAAAAATAAACCCAAATTAACGACAATTCTATCAGAAATGATTGTTATAGCCCTTAAAATTCAAAGACCTGAAACTATTGTTTCAAAGTTTAACAATCGAACAGACCAACTTAAAGTTTTGGCGCACCTCGTGAATGCTGAAAAAAAAGCGCTCAAAGATTTAAAATTGACTCTAGAGGAGCTAAATATTATGGCTCCCCACCTTCGTTTTGTTAATTGCTACGATGTCGATTTTAAAAATGAGGATGAAATTCAAACATTTTTAAATAATTGTAAAATTGCCGAAACGATATGGGTTAATAGTGACAAACTTAAAAGGCTCGATCAGTTACCAAAAACATTACAAATCCTAACTTGCCTCGAATCTGAAAATTTAACTCAAGTCAATGGATCTGAATGCCAAATGCTTAGACAAGTTACCTTAAGGAATTGTATCAGATTAAACAATGTTAATATTGCTGGTTGCCGAGCGCTGCGAAGTCTTGACTGTGAAGGATCAACTCAATTAGAAAAAATAAATGCCTATCTCTGCGATAAGATTGAAGTATTTACGTGTATTGGTTGTACAAATTTAAAAGTGGTCCATCTCTCATGCGATATATTTCAAATTCTTGAGGCTACTGTTATTCCCTGCTATTCAGATCTTATCCGCAATTCAGGACTTCCTAAAAACCCTTCCCATTTAATTCTTTTCACCCATTTAAATGAATTATTCCTCTCCAATTGCAACGATTTAGAAAAATTAAAGCTTGAAAAATGGCCGAATTTAAATAAAATAGCCCTTTCTAACTGTGAAAAACTTGCACAAATCGTCCTCATCGGCAACCCCAATTTAAAGGAGTTACACCTTTCCAACTGCCCTGGCGTGAAAAAATTTGAATCTGATTCATGCCTTAATTTAGAAATTTTTTCATAACCAAAGGGAACTCCTCGCTTAGTCGGCCCTGAAAAAATAAGTGTTCCTTAAGAAAAATTTGCAGTTAACGAGGAAGAGAGACATAGCCTATTTTGCAAGGTTCAATTATATGACAATGAGAAAAGCTGCAAAAATTTCGCGTATGGAACACGCACTCTCCAAAGAAAAAGTGATCCTTTTGCAACAAAAAAAGCGGTGAACGACTCTTCCCCCCCCTTGAGGGGTTTGGTGAGGAGTAAAACGCCTTTTTTGTCAAAAGGGACACTTTTTATTGGAGAGGACTTTTTCAGGGCCGACTTTTTACTATTTGTCGCCTTGATCTCTTAGCTTTCATCTAACAAGGGATGCGTACCGCTCCTCCTGTGAAGAGATATATTTCCGTTCTTCTCTCTTGAAAAAAAATGTTTCCATATTTCAGCAATTTCTTCTTTGATTTCTTCTCTATATGTTGGAACTCTTTCAAGTTCAGGATCTTTAGCTGAAGAACTATCCTTTACGATAAGAACAAAGCGAATATCTCTATAACCCTTATGATTGTAAATATTGATAATGTATCTTCCCACATCTTGTGAGGTCGGTTTCCCTTCCAATTTTCTTAGCCATTCGGGGCAAAGATCTGAAAACAAAGGATAGTTATTTTTATAAATTTCTATTTTTTGTATTTGATGCGGCTCTAAAGTTAACTCATATTTAAATTCGTCTCCAACATAAGTATATATAATTTCTGACGTGTAATTATCTTTATTTAGCCAATTCCAAAACGCCGCTTTTTTCTTCAAAATACCATATAGAGTCAAACTAATAGATCCACCATAGTAAATTAAATTTGCCCAAAAAGATTGTCCAACAATTGAAACTTTAAAACCGGTTTTTGCAACTCCTGCGCTGTTTGTTGCAAACACATCAATATCTAAAACGGTCGTCCCTGAAAAAGTATCGACGTCAAACGAAGAAGGGGTCCCCGAAAAGGAAGCGATGGATTCTGTGACTTTAAACTTAAGCCAGGTGGGAAAACGTTTTCCGTTTGACAGTTGAGCGCTAAGTGTTAAATTTGAACCGCTAAATGTATCCTGAGGAATAAGTTTTTCAAGTTGAGTGTTAATATCAATTGAAGTACTTTCCAAAGGGAAAAGCACTGTTGGAGGAATTGCTTGGTCCCCAATAGTCATGATTTCAGTATAAGTTAACGAATGGCCCAAATCGTCTTTTGCTGTAATGTTGATATTATTCTGCCCTAACTGACCTGTTTGCATCGCTATTATTCGACTATCAGCACTTAAACGTGTAAAACCTGCAGGCCCATCAGCTAAGCACAAGTCATTTCCAACCAAAACAGCATCCATCGGCTCGCCAAAAGTTGAAAAAGCTATCACCACTTCCGCATTTTGTGGATTTCTAATATCAACAACCACCACCCCAGCCCCTTTACAAGCGCAATAAAGATAATCATCTGTTATAAACATTTTTATAACAGTTGCTTGATTACCGAGATACACCCCTTTAATTCTATCTGGATTTGTTTGATTTAAATTATTATAAATAAATGCATATTGACCTACACCAACACATAATAATTTTTTATTTCCTGCAAAGGATGTGACTGCAGATTCAAACTGAATATTAAAAACTTGTTGTAAACTATTGGCATCGTAAGCATGAAGCCTTATTGTGTAAGCACAAAAAATAATACCTTCAATGACTGAAATACCTGCTGTAAATTGCGGATCTGCAATACAAGTAGCCGCTCCGGTTTTAACTGCACGCAGCTGAACCTGATTATATATATCAAACTTAGTAATATTATAAGTACCAACAGAATAAAGCGTGTTATTTGAAATAACCGATAAAGTATACTGTGAACCACCAGGAGGTGCAGGTTGCAAAAAACCAATAACATTTAATTTAGTTGGAATGCTCACATCAATTGCAGTTCCGAGAGAAGTACTAAGAAGACTCATAACGTAGGCTGTTTTATTCGTTATCGATAAACCTACTCCCCATGTTTGATGAGCAACGCTTCCTAAAATGACTGGACGAGCACGATTGCTTATATTAAGCGCATAAAAATATTTCTGCCCAACGATATAGGCCATATCATCTACTACATTGATATACAAAGCTTTGTCAATTATATCAGTTTCTAAAACCTCGGAAATGATCTTTGAAAGAGGCCCCATGGTTAAAGAGATCCCATCGGGAAGCGGAGAGCCATTTGCATTTTGAAGAGATAGGTGTAAGTTCTGGTTGGGATTTGAACACTTGTAGTCTTGATTTAAATTAATAATGCTTTCGTATTGTTTATAAGGCTTTATCCAAACATCCGGCTGAGGGTTCAAAAGGGTTATCGCATTAACTTGCTCCGCAAACACTGGCTTTACTGTAGCGATGATAGACGCAGCAAGGGCCCATTTTGAATAATGAGTTGCAGCTAAAGTTGTTAGAAAGAGAGCGGGTGGTGTGATTTGGTCACTCTTACTAGTTGATGTAAGAAAGAGAGCTGACACCGCAAAAATAATGCGCCCCCAATTATTAGACTCTTCAAAAGGCGTTTTTCTTGTCTGATAATAGTGCCTTAAAACAGATTCTGCCTCCAGCCTGGTCTCAAATTTAAGCATTTTTTTTTGGGGTAGTTTAAGGAATACCGCATTGTTCTTTTGAGTGATAAAACGATTCGTTAATACCTCAAACTGATCTGCCTTCCAACGAGAAGAAGCCCCAAAACTTAGCGACTCAGAGCCTTTTAAGAGTTTAGAAAGGATACTCATCACTTGTACTTCGAAGATCTGATGCGCTCCCACCTTTTCGCGGATAATCACAGGCTTATAAGAGGTGTCTACGACTACAAAATAACCACATCCTACCTCATCCTTACCAAATTCAACGAGAATAATATTCTCTTTAATGGCCTGATGAATGACGACACTGCCATTTTTCTTTAGGCGATCAAAAACATTAGATGTAGAATTTTTTTGAAAAAACCTTTCAAAACCAGTTGTTACCCCTTGAAAGAAGGACAATGAGACTTGAAGCGCCTCGTTGACTAGTTGAGTACCAGTAAATCCCTCCAAAAGAGGGGTCAAAATATTAAAACTTACAGACATTTCTTAAACCTTGGAAAAAATAAACCTATCTGTAAATTAAAAACAGAGAATTTCTTAAGGATTTTTTGCAAATTTTAGGGGGCCTTTCTTTAGCCTACTTAAAAAAGTAGACAAAAAAGGCCCCCTAAAATTTGCTAAAAAAACCAAAAAAGCGGAATTTTTAATTTGCGGATAGGTTCATAGGAAAAGTGTAGATGATTTTTACTATCCCAGCAATCAATTTCTTCAGCACTTTATTCATGACCTAATAAATGATCTGAAACACTTCCACAGCACCTCGAGACATTTTAATTGTTCTTCTGTGAAAAAACACGTTTCCATGTTCCATTCATTCCATCAACTAGCCAAGCACGGTAGCTTTATTAATTGCTTAAAAAATATAGAGCTTTTGTGTCTTTAGTCGGCCCTGAAAAAGTCCTCTCCAATAAAAAGTGTCCCTTTTGACAAAAAAGGCGTTTTACTGCTCAACAAACCCCTCAAAGGGGGGGGAAGCGTCGTTCACTGCTTTTTTTGTTGCAAAAGGATCACTTTTTCTTGGAGAGAACTTTTTCAGGGCCGACTAAGCTAAAAGCTACCATCAATATCATGACTTTCAGATAAAAACCTTTGTTGGATTCCGCTTGGATTGACTTTGGTAGCCAATCTTCGATTTTACTAAAAGTAGTCTCTATCCGCTTTCGAATTAGTGCGATGACAGAGCATGCTTGGAAGCTGCCTGTGGATATCCTAAAGACCGTTTTTACGATGCAAAATTAATCTTGTGCATAAATCTTCCTTTTAATAAGATGTCTAGGAATTTGAGAAAAAGGTCTAAATAACTCTAAAAGGATCACAATGTCAACCACCGCAACAAGTTCAGCTTCTTCATCAGCCATGTTAACCATTGGGCCAAGAACCCCTCTAGAAGAACAGAAAATATTTTATGAAGTTAGCGGTAAAGTCAATGGCGAAAAAATGGCAGCGGTCAGTGACATCTTTAAGAGAATACTGACTCCTCTTTATGGTTCGCAAGATAAAGCAATTCAACAAATTCAAGAAAGTAAAGATAGACGCTGTTATCTGCTCTACGACCAAGAGATTCCTACAGGTGTTCTCGTATTTAAAACAGTCCTTTCTAATGAATTCGCTGAATTTGGGATCAAAGACAGCATAGAAATTAAGTCGCTCTTTCTCGATAATTCTAATGAAAAATCGGGAAAGGGGATCGGCTCTCTACTGGTAACAAAAGTGATTGAAGAGGCAGAGCGTCTTAATATCGGGCACACAGGTATCCATGTAACCGTCAGCGAAAATAAAACCGATTCTTTGGCTTTTTTTCAGAAAAAAGGGTTCACCATAGCTCACGCATGGAAAGACCGTTATAAGCCGGGAGTGACAGAATTTCTCCTCTCATGCCCAAGAATCATCAAAACACAAGGTCAGGACGCAGTAGTAGCTCTCGCTGCAAGCCTTCAGACAAGCTTTCTTTCTGCCGATAGAAATGCCTCTCTCATCCAGGTTGTCCATACCCACGAAGGAGACATCCACATCCTCATGCCCCTTTCCGACGGTCACTTCATTTCAGGTGCCAAAGACAACTGCATATACAAATGGAATGAAAACGGAGCTCTAATCTACAATGTTGACGATGTCGAGCCAGTTTACCAGTCAGAACGAAACTGGATAACAGCTGCAGAACGGATTAACAAACAGTACTGGGTAACAGGAAAGCGCAACGGAGATATTAACCTCTGGAGAACCAGTGGAGAACACGTCAGAAGGATCAAACTCAATTTTCCTAAAAAGCCTTCTAGTTACACTCATATATTCAATGATAATCGAGTCATGAGTATAGCAAGAGGGCTCGACAGAGAAAATCCTACCATCTTTGTTGGAATACCCACAGAGTTTGAGGAGTATAGCTTAGTTGAGGGAAAATCAGTTTCATCAACAGTTGTAGATAAGCATGACTGGCCTTACTGCATTTCCCCGCTTACCGAAAGCTCATTATTGATTGTTATCGCAGGCCGCATTGAAGAGTGGAGGAAGACCCAGGAAAAATGGAATTTCTCCTCAATAATAGTTTCAGAGGGAAAAAAAGTAAGAGGGGAAGGATCAAAACCGCAAAGACCGTTTATTTCATCCTTAAAACCTTTAGCTTCTCATTCAAATCATTATGTTTTTACAGATTTCATCGGAGCGGTCAAACTTCTCGACTTAAATCACAATAAAATTGTTAGGCAGTGGAAGGAGCATGAGAAGCGCGTATGGACAAATGAACCACTTGCAGATGGAACTATTGCTAGCTGCGGAGAGGATTGCCTGATTAAAATTTGGGATATTCGGCAGGATAAATCAGTACGCACTATTAGCGAGCCTGGCAATGTAAGACAAGTGAATGCTCTCCTAAACCTGAAAGAGAATCTGTTAATAGCAGGAACGAGCACTGACAATGGCTCTACTGGCTCAGATAAGAGAGCACAATTGCGCTTTTATGATTTAAGAAAAGCCGGATAAAAATTTAACTTTATAATTAATTTAATATAAATCAATCGTAATAGGAGTATAATCTATGAATTCAGGACTCTCCACAGCAACAACAACTTCGTCTGTGCAAAATTTCGTTATTCCTATCCCATCACAAAGAGTTCTATCAAGAGGCTTTCGACTCGTAAATCTTTTCTCCGAAACAACTCTTCATGAGCCAATAGAAAAAGTAATTAAAGCCACAATAGCACCTCTCTATGGCGACCAATCCTTAGTCCTTGCGGAGATAAAAGGGACCGGTTCTAATCAACCAGGCAGACTGAGCGGACTTAGATGTGAAGTGCTCCTCAAAAATGAAGAACCGGTAGGTTTTATCATTTATCGTGTCGATCTTATGCCCTTTTTTAATAGAAACGTCTACGACAGCCTAGAACTTTGCCACTTAGAACTAATGAACTTCAGGCGCGATGCCGGGGCGGGATACAGGTCCCAGTTGTATGATAGAATAGAGGAGATAGCAGAAGAACGCTTTGCTAGATCAATTCACGCAAACCTAGCTTATTTAGATCGCCTATCCCGCTATCTTTTGGAACGAAAATTCATTGTTGATCGCAAAGTCCCAGCCGATACAAAAGCTGGATATCGTACTGAGCTCTTGTACATCGAGTTGCCGGAAAACCCAACAAGAAACAACACCAATGGACACGAAAGGGATGGCCAAGAGAGTAAAAAGCGTGAAATGAGAAATAATGACTATCAAATGCCGCCAAGAGTTAATGAAAGCGAAAGAAACAATGGAGCCGCATTCAAGAGGGTAAAAATGACAGAAGATGAACAAGATGCTGGGCTTACTCAAAAAGCCGATCTTAAGATAGATCATCCGCAGCCAACAAGGGCAGCCGTTCAATTGAAGCAGATCACTTTGCCGCGCCAGTATATTCATCAAATCAGAAGTGGCGCCAAGACTATTGAGGGGCGCCTCAACAGCGGACAATTTAAACGTCTACAAATCGGCGAGCAGATTCGATTTTTCTATACTCAAAATCCCACCGACGACGTCACTTGCGAGATTACTGCTTTAAAAACGTATCAAAGCTTCCCAAAGATGCTATCAGAGGAGGGATATAAAAAATGTCTTCCAGAAATTAATTCCTTTGATCAGGCTTGCCGAGAATATGACAAGATTCCAGGTTATACAATAAGATCCGTTACTGAGGGAGTTTTGGCAATTCATCTCAAGGTGATTAAATCAAAATAAAACTGAGGCAAAATGACAAGTTCAACAAGTTCAGTCCCTACAAACCAATTCAGTGAAGTATTGCTTCATGATAGTTACTTTCCAGCTATTTTGAGTGGGGCAAAATCAATCGACGCCAGGGTCAACAAGCCTCCCTATGATACTCTCGATGTCGGTAGCATCATCAAGTTTGTAGGAACACAAACAAAAAGCCTAGAAGCTTACTGTTACATCAACCGTTGCCAAAAATATAAAACTTTTCAAGAAATGCTTACCGCTGAAGGTCTCTCAAAATGTTTACCGACTATAACCTCGATCGAAGAGGGAGTAAAAATCTACTTTAACTTTCCTAACTACGAAGCAAATGAAAAAATATATGGTGTCGTTGCCTTTCAAATCTCACTACTGCCTGTCCCCCCTTCTGAAAAAAAAGAGTGTGTCGATAGTGTCGCCCCCAAAATAGAAACAGCCACTCAAGAAAAAAGAGATCTTTCGAACACAAACTGCGTCCCTATACAACCACCAAAAAGCGAAAGTCCATTAAACTTTCTCCACAAGGCCTCTTCTGAAAATACCGCGCGGCCAATGCACCAATCCTCTTCTTCAAGCAGTGCTACTCTGCCTAAAATCACTTTTCATCATAAAAATGATAATGCACACAGGGACGACATTCATGGTTTTACTCCTTTATCACAAGGTAGATTCATTAGCGGATCGAAAGATGCTTCCCTAAAAATCTGGGATCATACCGGGAACGAACTCCTTAAGCTCGTTCCCGGAAAGCAAGGATATCCTTATTGGGTTACGGCACTAACGACCTTTAAGAATGGCTTATGGGCTTCAGGTTCAAGGGATGGAGCCATTACAGTTTGGAATGAAAAAGCAGAGATAATCAATGATTTCGCTTATAATCCTTCTTCAAATGTAAAAAATGAAACCATATCTAAAGATCGCAATAAATCAAGAATTAACTGCATTGTTGAGGCTTTCTCTGATTCTGGGGCTGTTAGGTTTTATACAGGGACCCCCAAATTCGTCCAACTATGGAATGGTCTTTCAGGAAAGCTTTTATGCTACTATAAGACTGGAAATAATGACTGGGTATACTGCATAGAACCAGTCGAACACAATCGGCTGATTGTAGTCATCGGACCAAGTCTTGAAACCTGGCAACTCTTTAAAAGGGGCGAACCGCAAAAATCATCTCTAATCAGAGAAAATAACCAGGAACGCTCCAACAATCAGCGCCCCCATATTTCTGCCATTCAACGTATTGACAATCAAACCCACCTGCTTGCGTCCGCCCTCTTTGATGGCACCGTTAAAATTGTCGACCTGAATCAGCAATTAGTCGTGATGAATTTTCATGAGCATCAAGGCAGAGTGTGGTCTGTCATCAACATCCAAAACGACCTGATTGCAAGTAGCGCGGATGACCGTACCATCAAGTTGTGGGATATCAGACAGAACCGTTCTATTCAAACATTAAGCGATAACCCTGGACGGGTCTCCTCGTTGTTACGTATTTCTAACACCCAATTTATTTCTGGCTCTTGTCCCGATAATTTAAGAACAGCAACAGAAGGAGCAAGCATAACTTTCTGGAATATTAGAAAATGAGGTTTTTTATATTTTTATTGCGAAAACAATTGAAATATAAACTTATTTCTGATAACTTAGCTTATTTAAATTAAATAAATATAAAATTTTAATAAGGAATAATATGGAACCTACAATTAATTCTCCTATATACCAAATCATCGCATGCGACGAAATCATCGTTAATATTTTAAAACATGTTCCGGTAAAGTCCTTTTTTAATTTCGTCACCACTTGCAAAAACCTCAATAATCGAAAATTTACTCTTCTTACGAAACTACTTAACTTCAAAAAGGAGTTAACTTTTAAAAAGAAATCCAAAGACTTAAGTCTCATTAAGACCATTAAAACTTTAAACCAGGGATCTCTTGAGTTAGAAAATTCCTACCACGGTCTTAAGAAAATTTCTTTCGATGAAGAAGCATTTCATTTGACAAACCTGCTTCAAGTCGTAAAAAGTTCAGAAATAACCACTTTAAAATTAAAGCTCAAATCAGAACCAGGAAATGATTCAAGGCTCGAAACCATTAGACAAATTGCACTCAAAGTGGGAAAATCTCTTGAAAACCTCGATTTAGATTCTACAAATGAGTTTCAAGAGACCTTCATTTTTTTAGAACACTGCCCTCATCTAAAAATAATCTCTATTTGTGGTGTACAAAAAATTCTTGAAGTTATTCAAAGAGCGGCAATACACTTAAAACAACTTGAATGGGCAAAATTTAACCGACCCTATCATATCTTACAAGAAATATCCGTACTCAGAATAACGGAAGAGCACTCGTCTGGTCCTTTATCAAATTTTATCAAAGAAAATAAAGGTATCAAAGTCTTAACTCTTGAAAACATTCCCTTTTCATTTGAAACAGCTCTTCATATCATCAATGACTCCGCTCAACTTAAAAGATTTCCCCTCATTAAATGGGAAAGATTTGATGCAGAAGATCTCCTCATAAATATTGCCAACACTTTTACCCTGTCGGTAGGAGAGCCCGCAACAATCCTTTCTAAAACAACTCAAGCTGTCATCGAGAAAAAGGTTTTGCTTAAAAATTGGGCTATTACGACCCGTTCACCTCAAGTAGAGTCTCTTACGATTGAATCCCCAATGAATTTGACATCGGAAGAGATTGTCACAACTGTAAATCATTGTCCCAACCTTAATTCACTTAATATAAAAAAATCTAAGATTACTGAAGAAGACTTAAATCAGATAATTACAAATTGTCTTACACTTAAGAGCCTTACCTTAGATAATTGTTCTAAAGTGAAGGGATCATTTATCAATGAAAATAACACGTCAATTGAAACTCTTCATTTAACATCAATCCTGACAACGGACTCAACGATCATAACGAAGAAAGAAACTGAAGCTCTAACTAAAACAATTAGTAACTGCGCTTCCCTTAAAAATCTTACCCTCATTTCTATGTCAACAGTGACCCCCGAAATGATCGGCCCTCTTTTGAAACAAAACAACCTTCTCAAAACTCTCCATTTAGTGGACTGTTTTCAGATTGACTCTGTGGTCATCGATCATCAAATGAATCATCTGACTGAACTTGTCTTCTACCCTCCAGGCGTCATGGAAATAGAGATCACAATCAATGCCCCTTGCCCTAAGTTAAAAGAGATTCAATTCAACACGATCGCAAATAACCCCATATTTATTCTAAATGGCAACTGTCCCCATTTAGAAAAACTTTACTTAAAAGATACAAAACTTAATTGGGACCAAATCAAACCCATCATAGACAACTGCAAAGAGCTTAAGGAGCTTCACCTGAATAACAGCAAAATCTCTTTTGAGAATGCTAAGACTATTTTAACTGAAAGCCCAAGTCTTGAATTTGTTTCCTTACCTTCTTTTACGAAAGAGGAAAACCAAACCCTAAAAGAGCTTGCTGCCACTCACCACTGCAACCTCATTTAACAAAAGAGGCGCTTGCATCTGCAACGTAAGTCTCCCCATTGGCTAAGGGGAGCTTTTTAGGGACGCTCCCGGCTTTTAAGTCTAATTTATTGAGATCAACCCAAAATATATTGGGCCTATCGGTATTTGCAAAAAAGTACCTAAGCCTTTTTGCATCAGACGCGCTTCTCCAAAGGGTCGCTGCTTGATTGGGACGAGAAGAGTCGCTTTTTGTCATCGGCTGGGATACGTTGCTAAGAATTGAAAAAACAACCGCTATAGACAAACGCTCATCGGGTGAGACTGGGGCATGATTTAAATAGTAAGAGGCTCTGACAAACCTGTCTGTTGGCTCTGTTGTACCAGGCAAAAAACACCCTTTCAAAGTTTGCCAATACTCATTTAAGTTAAGCTGCTTTTCGTATGGGGGATCATTCGTCATGACTTTATACTCTTTGCCGTGAAACACCACTAATTTTCCATTAATATACTCAAAAATAGCATTGTCGCCACTCTTATCTGAAAGAGCTAAATGCACACTTGGTGGAGAGCCGTTTGGCAACGTTTTTGCCACAAGATAAAACGGCTTTTGTGAAAGAGCAATAACGGCCTCGTCAACTGTTGCAAAATTGTCTAAAGCGTATTGAGCCCAATCAAACACATTAAGACTTTGCTGCCCAGGAGCCAAAGATCCGTAGTCACTTGTTGCAAGATACAAGAGATTAGCGACTAACCCTTCTGTGTTAATCCCATCAGTTGCTCCCAAATTATAGCCACTTGCAATAACACTTCCATATTTAGCTTCCCAAGTGACACTCTCTTTCGTCTCACCCCCCTTCTTCTTAAGCCCTGCAGGATACGCCCAAAGGTCTGTTTTTAAGTCTTCCATCCAATCCATTGTCCTACCTACCACCACAGTCCCCTCCTCAGCCTGGTAAGTGAACCTAGTACAAGCTCCTAATGCCGAAAAAAGACTTAAGCTAAACAAAATAGAATAAATATTCATACATCCTCTCAATAACTATCCAAAAACTAACCTATCTTAGGTTTTTTGTCACCTTTTTGGATATTGACAATGGCTATTGCCTTACTTTAGTCGGCCCTTAAAAAAGTCCTCTCCAATAAAAAGTGTCCCTTTTGACAAAAAAGGCGTTTTACTCCTCACCAAACCCCGCAAGGGGGGGAAGCGTCGTTCACCGCTTTTTTTGTTGCAAAAGGAACACTTTTTCTTTGGAGAGTGCGTGTTCCATTCGCGAAATTTTTAAGTTTTTCTCATTGTCATATAATTAAACCTAACAAAATAAGCTATGTCTCTCTTCCTCGTTAACTGCAAATTTTTCTCAAGGAACCCTTACTTTTTCAGGGCCGACTTATTAGTCGGCCCTTAAAAAAGTCCTCTCCAATAAAAAGTGCCCCTTTTAACAAAAAAGGCGTTTTACTCCTCACCAAACGCCTCAAGGGGGGGGGAAGCGTCGTTCACCGCTTTTTTTGTTACAAAAGGAACACTTTTTCTTTGGAGAGTGCGTGTTCCATTCGCGAAATTTTTAAGTTTTTCTCATTGTCATATTATTAAACCTTGCAAAATAAGCTATGTCTCTCTTCCTCGTTAACTGCAAATTTTTCTCAAGGAACCCTTACTTTTTCAGGGCCGACTACTTTAGAAGCTACTTCTTTTTAGAGTGGCAAACAGCCTGTGGATAGGTTAAAAAACGTTTTTAAGGTGTCATTCGAAAAATTCTTGCATTTAATTTTTTCTTTAATTAAGCTAGGTGTGAATGTGTTTGTTAAAATTTGATTTTTACAAACATTGGTAGCTAGTTAAATAAATATCCCGATTAACAATCAAAAACTTAAGGAGATACTCATGCAACTTTCGAGTAAATGTAGTGTTGAGCATAAAACACTATCCTTTAACTTTTTAGGATTGAATTTTTCATCAGATCAGTCAATGCTTCTTCCAGGCGGTTGTTCATGCTGTTCCCTTGGAAGTTGCAGTAGCTGCTCCTGCGGAACAATCAACCAAAATGATGCTTTAGCAGCAAAACATACCTGCTCATAAGCTAATTAGAATAAAACCAGGCTATCACTTTTTAGTGATAGCCTCAAAATGACTGATTTAACATGAAAGAAAACTTAGCTCCTTTTGGCTTATCATTTCTACCTGATTCTTCCCCTTCGACAAAATCCGCTACTACCTATTACAATGAAGCTTTTGCTCTCTGTCAAATCGCTGACGATGCCAATTTCTCTTACGTCAAAATGACAGAACATTATTTAAAATCCTATGGAGGATATTGTCCCTCTCCATTAAATTTTCTAACAGGTGTTGCGTGTCAAACAAAAAAAATTAAATTGTTAACAGGATGCGTTTTGCCCGTCTTTCACCACCCTATCTCTCTTGCCTCAGAAATAGCCATGGTTGATGCCATTAGCAACGGACGTTTAGAAGTAGGATTTGCAAGAGCTTATCTTCCTTATGAATTTGAGAGTTTCAAAATTCCAATGAATGAAAGCCGCGAGCGATTTGAAGCTACAATTCGCGCTGTCAAAAGACTTTTGGACGAGGATGCCGTTACTGAAAATACCCCCTATTTTTCCTTTGAGAACGCCACCATCCTCCCTAAGACAACTTTAAAAAAAGCGCCCCCCTTTTGGGCTGCAGCCGTCAATTCGAGGGAAACCTTTGCTTGGATCGGGGAAAATGGGTTAGGGCTACTAGTCACACCCCCTTTTGGCGAAAAAGAACGGTTTATTGAAAACCTTTCTCTTTTCAGAGAGAGTCAAGATCCAAAAAAACCTTTAAAAAAAATAGCCATTAGTGTACCACTTTTAATTGATTCTGATTTTGAGAAAGCCATGAAGAAGGGTAAGACTTACATAAAACATTACCACGATGTGTGGTTGAACTCCTTAAGCTCATGGCTTGGAAAATCCTCTAAAGACTACCCCGGCTACGAAAAGATTTACCACTACCTTAAGTCTTTTACACCTGATAAAATGATTGAAAGCGATATTCTCATCTGTGGTGATCCTCAAAGAGTCACTGAAAAAATTAACTCAATACAAGAAAAATACGGTATCGACATTTTTTTATGGCAAATAGATTTTGGCAGCCAACCTCTTGACGTTATGAAAACAACTTTGGATCTTTTCATCAAGGAGGTCATGCCAAATCTTGTTTTTTTGAATAGATCAAATAAAAGGAGTCCAGTATGTTTAGAGGTATAATTTCATCAATCATCTCTCTTGTATCCATTTCTATTCGCGAACCTTTACCCCCCAGGCATTCGGCAGGAACGTTAGATGGGGTTGCAGCTATTAATGGTTCTTACAAAGCCGTCAAGAAAGTTGTCAATCCACTATATGTCAATGGGAATGTTGAAATTGGAGATGGGGTCAATGAAGTCGTTATTGAAGGCACTACTTTAATCAATGGCCGACTTATCGCGACAAACGCGATTTTTAAAGATTTCGTCACGGTCAATGGAAGCATTAAAGCAAATGATTCCACTTTTGAAAAAGGGTGTACAGTCAATGGAGAATCTGTTTTTTTAAGATGCAATATTAAAGATATCTTAGAGGCCATGAGCAGCTCGATCACCTTGGATAATTGTCAAACAAAACAAATTTATAACACCACTATAAATCCACGATATGCAGAGAAAATTTATATTAAAGGGCAAAGTGTTATCGGTGGAGATATCCGCCTCGAATCTGGAAAGGGTCAGGTTTATTTATCAGCAAATTCAAGCATAAAAGGCCAAGTCCACGGTGGTCAAACTAACAAAAGTAAATTTTAATAAGACACGTATATGGCAACAAAAACAAACATTAATCATAACAAAATTCACCAGATCCAGTTTAACAATGGGTATGGGGTCCATATCCCTTGGACGCAATCAACCGGAATGAAGATGAATGCGTGCAAGTACTCTAATCGTTCGCAAGAAAAAATAACTCAAGCAAGCGATTTTTTACTTAACTCCTTTATGAAAAGAGGCGACCACGAAACAAACGCCTCGATTGCCGCCTACCTTTGCGATGCCGGTGTTTCGATGATCTCCTTTATGGGAAAAGAGGAAACTGGAGAGTATGAAAAGATCCCTTTAGAATCGGGCTCACCTCTTAACCTAAAGCTTGGGGAGGCGATCGAAAAGAGGCGTTCCACTCGGTTTTTCTCAGGAGATTATATCGAAAAGGAGAACCTTTACTCCATCGTTCGAGCAGCTTGCGGGATCTCTTGTGAGGCAGAAACCACTCTTCAATCGGGCGACAAAGTGACCATGAATTTTAGAACTGTAGGAAGCGCTGGAGGATTATATCCGGTTGATCTTTATGTGGTTGCAAAAAATATCCATGGACTTCCTCAAGGAGTTTACCGCTATCAACCACTCGAAGACTCTTTTTTGAAAACTCTTGGAGCCGATTCTTTGGATGAAATCCTCAAGACTTTTTGTGTTCCCGAAGAGCAACTGGGTGTAAAAAACAGCGCATGTATCCTCTTTTTTGCCATCCGTCCTTTCAAGGCAATGAAAAAATATGGAGCACGTGGAATGCGTTATTGCTTCCAAGAGGTTGGAGGAATTTCGCAAAATATTCATCTCTCTTGCGTCTCTTTGGGATTAGGTTCTGTTGAGTGCGCATCCTTTTATGAAGAAGAAATCAATCAAATTTTTACCTTTGATGGTGTTTATGAAACGATCGTTCACTCCATCATTATTGGAACGACAAGCTAATTTTTGGAGGCAGCATTATGGCAAATGAAAATATTCGGATTAAGCCTTATTTTATGATTATTGGACATAGCAAAGATGAGGTGGAGCTTAGAGCCGGCGTTTGGAATAAGTTTTCCCATACTATTTCCGATGACACAAAATCGGGTAAACTTTTTTCCATCATGAAACACCTAGATGGGCACCATTCGACTCAAGAAATTGCGCAAAAACTTGCAATTTCTCGCCCGAAAATTGAAGGGGTGATCGATTACTTGCAATCATTAAACGTTTTAGAAACATCAAGTAGCAGCGCTTTTGATCATTACATCGACCAATATGCCCCCTCTTTAAAAGGGTATGGAGATACACCTAAATTTAAAGGGATTGCCTACATTGGGGATGAGGAATTGGCTGATACCATTTCTCAAAATGTTTCAAAGCTTTTACCCGATGTTCCCACTCTTTATTTTGAACTGAAAAACCCCTTAATTTCCTTTCTGACAAGTTCTTCCGATTCTTGGATGAGGGATGGTTTCAAATTAGAGGAAACAAGTCAAAAAATTAAAGAACTTGAGGGGTATCTCGTCGTTCTTTGTCTTGAAAATGTCAACCCCTTGGTAGCCCTAAAATTTAACAAAGTAGCCCATCATTTAGGAATCACTTGGATTCACTGCGCCCAAGATGGCCCCTTCCTATTCGTTGGCCCTACCTTTCAAAGTCACAAGAGTGGTCCTTGCTTTGAGTGTTTTGAAACGTTAATTTCAATGAACTTAAGAGAAAATGAGAGCTACTTGAAATATAAAAATAGTCTTACAGAAGGGTTGGTCCACCAAAATACTTCAAAAGGTCAAGTGACTGAATTGATTAACACACTTCTTGCATCTCATGTGGCGTTAGAAATCTGTAATCTCTATCTCACAAATGCCTCATTCACATTGGGAAAAGTCCTTTCGATTTACTTACCCCTCATGGAAATTTCATATAACGAAGTGTTAAAATCATCTCTTTGCACAACTTGTGGCTCCTACCCTTATCGAGAAGATCATCAACTCTATTTTGATTTTCAAAAGCTCGTAGCCGAGGAGGTTAGTTGTGCTTCTTAGATCTCAAAGTAGAGTAGGAAATGATAGCTTTTCTTTTTACAAACTCATGCAAAAAACTCTAAGTCCACTTTGCGGGATCAACAGAGAAATTGGGTTTGTTTCTCGCTCAAAAAATGACCCGAAGCTGATCATTACAGGGGGCGACCTTGTGGGAGTGCATACCATTCTGAAGAGGCCTGATCCTGGTCGAGGAGGGTACCACGTTGGGGGGACAGGCAACTTCAAAGAAGAAGCGATGATCAAAAATTTAGGAGAATCGCTTGAAAGGTATGCACAGCTTATTTCAGATTATATCATCGCATTCCCCAAGCGTTTTTGCTCTTATCGAGATTTAGAGAGAGAGAATGAACGTGTTATTGACAAAAAGAATCTGCAACATTATGCAGAAGAACAACTTTCTAGACCTAATTTTTTATTTAAACGTTTCGACGAAGATCAATCCCTTTCTTGGGTAAAACTGCCCTCTGTCATTCACAAAGAATCAATTTGGGTTCCGACTCAATTTGTTTTTTTAGGGTATAACGTTGACTATGGTAGAAACGAACCGTGGCTAACAAGCGCTGTCACAACGGGAACAGCTGTTCACCCCATTGCTGAAATAGCCTGTAAGAGCTCTCTTTTAGAAATCATCCAAATCGATGCTGCCATGGGGCACTGGTACTCCTCACAAGTGGCCCAAGAGATCGTTTTTGACGAAAGAGTGGCAGTTTTTAAAACTTACCTCGACAAAACGCTTCCTCCTCACTCAGTAAAACCTCGGTTTTATTGGCTACCCAATGCAGATCTTCCCGGCTTTACGACTGCCTGTATTTTTGAAAATACGACAGGTGGTCTTCCGATGATTGCGATTGGACTTGGATGTGAGGCAAATCTCAATGAATCGCTTCACAAATCGTTTTTGGAAGGGCATGGAGTCGTGGGACTTGCAAGACTTAACATCATGAAAATGCAAGGACAAGAGAATCAAAATTTCCATGATCTCGACTCGAATGTTGTGTTATACGCTTTGGGAAAAAATAAAGAGCTTATCCACAGGAAGTTTTCTCGAGAAAAAAAGATTAAAGCAAGTTCTCTTCCAAAAGATATGACGGGGGATACCAAAGAGATTTGTAAAACTTTAGTTCGAGCCTTTGAACAAACTGGAAAAGAGTTATTTATTACAGACTTAACTTCAATGGAAGCTAAGCAATGCGATCTGTTTGTGACAAGGGCCTGGTCGCCAGATCTGTTACCCCTTTGCTTACCAGGTTGTGTCCAAAAACAAAATCCCCGCTTCAAAGATTATGGTGGTGTTACACATGAAGAGCCTCACCCTTATCCCTAATAGCGAGACCTATGGTTTGACACTATTGCTACTGCTCATTTTGAGCAGTTTCTCTCTCTCTTCTTTGATTTATTTCAAGTGGTGTCGGCAATCTCGATTTGGAATCGTCGATATTCACTGTATCGTCAAAGGGATTATTGTTTGTTTTGGACTTTTTCTTTTCCCCTTGCTGGACCTGTTTTACTGTTCATTCTTAAAACTAACACTTGCCACTATCACAGGAATCGCTATCGGATTTCTCCATGTCAATTTGGAGTTCTTTCTATCGAGAAAAATGTTTAGAAAAACTCTTTTCCAGAAAGAAACACCTTCCAAAACGCAAGACATGCATAATGTAGGAACAGTGAAAAGGAAATCGTTGTTCTCTAAGCAAGAGCCTTCATCGAAGGAAAAAGAGACTGTTAATGTCCCCAGCTATTCTTCATTTAGCCTATCAAGTGTTCTTTTAGTAGCCTTCCTTGAAGAGGTTTTATTCCGGGGATTTTTGCTTCAGTACCTCTTTGCTATCCCTTCTTTTTTTTTCATTCCCGCCCTCCTCTTAGCATCGTTTCTCTTTGGAGCTTCCCATTTGAATATGAACAATACCCAATTTCTTTCTAAAACTCTCTTCAGTCTTTCCCTGTTTGCCGAAGTGATTTTATGTAAAACTCTTTTTGCATCGGTTTTGTCCCATCTTGTTTTCAATTACCTCTCCTATAGCCATCTACAACAATTAAGGAGGAGTCCAGTTGCTTCCTCTTAGCTCCTTTTTCTTAAGTACTTTTTTTGTATTTTTCTACTATCTTTTTTTTAAAAAGGGGATGATGCTCCTTGCAAGAAAAGGGGCCCAAGCGGGAATCATTCACTCCTCTTCACTACCCTACAACGATCTTATAGGAATAGTAGAACTTATCCTTATTGCCCTCTCTCACGTCATTTTCATGCTCTCAATGGTCACCTATTTTGATATGCCTCTTTTGACAAAAGAGGCAGCCCACTTCAAATGGATTTTTATTCCTTATGGAGCCACTCTCGGAATCGCCATTATGGGAGTTTCCTACTTAGCGTGTGGAGTCAATATGAAGCTTTGCGAGCTTTTTTTTCCAAACTCTTCACCCAAAGGATTGGATCAATGGATGGTCATTTCTCGAGGAGGTTGGATCAGACATCACCTGCAGGTGTTTCGCAATCTTCCAATGGCCTATACTCTTTTGATTGTCACCATGCAGATTGGATCTGAAGAGATCATTTTTCGTGGGGTCTTTTTTTCGGAATTAACCAAATACTCTCTCCCTTTTGGTTTTTTCTACTCCCTCTTTCTCTTTGTCTTTATGCAAAGTTTTCAGATGAATTCGAAATATGGGGCGATGTTTCCGATGACTGGTGCTTTAGTTATGGGCATCATTCACAATTTGCTTTATTTTTGGGAACCTAGTATTACTCCCCTAATTATCTCTCACTTAACCTTTTTTTTATTTTCGGTGTTATAGAATGGAAAGAACAAATACTCTCACTCAAGATAGCTACATGAGCACTCTGTTAAATTTTTCATGGCCTTTTGTGTTGATTTCACTCATCAACTTTTTTACACCTATCGTAGACATCTTTTGGCTCAAATGGTTTGCCGTTCTTGAAAATGCAACAGTCATTGTAAAGATGAGCTCCGACATCATCAGTTTTTTGCAAATTACAGCAATGGCTATTGCCACCTCTTTTTCAATCTATATTAACAGGCTATATGCAAGAAAAGAGTTTTCCAAAGCTCAATCGATGCTTCATGTTGGGATTGGTCTTGCTTTGATCTTAAGTCTTATGCTTTCATTTGTAGGCTCTTTTACCTATGGAAGTATCGTCAACTTTTACGAAATCACTGACTCGATGAAATCCGATGCTCTCAAATATATCTCGATCTTCGTGTTAGGGATTCCAGGGCTTATTTTATCGATGTTTGCTGTTTCTATTCTAAAATTAAAAGGAAACTCTTTTCCCATACTCAAAGGGGCCTTGTTGAATCTGTGTTTAAATATGATTTTAACTCCTCTATTAATTCTTTACTTCAAAGAAAAAATATACGCTGCAGCTTTTGCCTCACTTTTTGCTCTTTATATGCAGTGTTTTTTCTACATAAGAAAAATCAATCAGGACGAAGAACTTCCCCTTAACTTTTCGTTAAAATTAACTTCTTTAGATGAAATGAAAGCTGTCGTTAAAGAGATTCTTCCAATGGCAATAAGTGAGATCATCAACAGCTTTTCGCTTGGAATCTCTCTTTTATCGCTCGGAATCATGTTCTCTTGGTACTCTAGAGTGGTCATGGAATGCGTCTTTATCGGAAGCTATTTTGCTGGCTTTTTTCAAAATATTGTCCTAACTGTTTCGGGAACGATCATCCCCTTTGTTGCACAAAACTTTGCAATTCAAAAGTTTGAAAACATCTCAAAAGGGGTTCATTTTCTGGCTATGCTCTGTTTCTCCTTAGGTCTTGGGATTGCTTTTGCCTTTTTTATCTCTTCTTCTTATTTGATTTCTCTTTTTACACAAGATCCTGAAATGATTGTGAACACCTCAATCTACCTAAAGTTGGTCTGTATTCCCTGTCTGTTTGGCATCTCTTCTTTCCCCTACCTTTTTTCAATCATCGGCTTAGGTGATTACAAAGGAGTTTTCCTTTTAACACTTTGGTCGCTTTATGTCTCAACGCTGACACCGATTTACCTTGTTTACAAATTCATGGATCCTTCGATTTATAATGCGGCATTAGCTTCTAGTATTGGCTATTCGCTCACCTTTTTTGGTTTTTTCGTCTACTTTAGAAGGAGCATGGCAACCCTTACTCATCAAGAGCCCATTTTAGTTAGTCGGCCCTTAAAAAAGTAAGGGTTCCTTGAGAAAAATTTGCAGTTAATGAGGAAGAGAGACATAGCCTATTTTGCAAGGTTTAATTATATGACAATGAGATGGAACACGCACTCTCCAAAGAAAAAGTGATCCTTTTGCAACAAAAAAAGCGGTGAACGATGATCCAACCCCCCTTCTCAAGGTTTGGTGAGGAGTAAAACGCCTTTTTTGTCAAAAGGGGCACTTTTTATTGGAGAGGACTTTTTTAAGGGCCGACTAGTTAAGCCGACACAATAGACTTTTAAAAGAGGTCTATTGGAAAGATTCAGCTTGCCTGGTAAAACGATTTTCAAAAAAGCCATTTCAAAAGCTCAGCATCAAAAACTTCTGGTTCTTCATGTTGAGGAGAGTGTCCGCTTCGCTCAAAAATTTTAACCGTAAGATTTTGAAATTTCGATCTCAACGGATCCCAGCTTGAGGGGGGCGCAATAATGTAATCAAACCGACCTAAAGCTAAAAACACTGGCCTATCAAACGCTTCCAACCCTTTGGAAATATCAATATCTTTTAAAGCCTTTCCATAAAAATAATCCAATACCGGCATATTGGGACAAACCCCTTGCCAAAGGGGGGTTGCATCGAAATGGAAGTCGAAAGAGCTTTGAGGAGCCCTTCTGACATTCCATTTTACAAAAGCCTGATCAGGAGGCCATTTTGATAACTCCTCATCGGAAAACTCCCGAAGTCTTTCTTCAAGAGCGGCTTTTCGCTCCGGCCAAACGGACTCTTCCCAATTCCGTTCAGCCATTTTGGCACACTCAAAACTGAAACTTGGTGAGGTTGCTATCATGACAACATGTGAAACATACTCGGGATATTTTTTCGCATACTCAATAGCAAGCAAAGCGTGCGCAGAATGCCCCACAACAAGACACTTGCCAATAGAAAGCTTCTGCCTTATCTCTTCAATATCATTTAAAAGGGTATCGAATGATGGCACTGAATATATGCCAGAAGCGGGAGGCTCTGCAAACCCTCGATAATCGACAAAATGTAACCTCAAAGATTTCTTTAGATTTTGGGAAAAACTACGAGGATAATAAATAGCACTTCCAAGAACTAAAACATTAGGTCCCTTCCCTTCAATAAAATACCTTAGCTTGAATCCCTCAATATCGATAACATTTACCATAAGACCTCTAGAAACACGTTTATGATTATAATTTGCACAAAATGAATTAGGAGTATACCATCTTAATTTAAAAATTATTGATAGTCTAGCTAAAATGAAGAAATTCATTTTGAACCGCTTTTAGAGAGCTACCTCGAGTTAATTCATTATTGGTTCAATGAGCCCCACGTACAAACATTCTACTCTTTAAGACCTTGGACACTTGATGAAGTTCAAAAAAAATTAGAACCCTATCTTAAAAGTGAAGCCCAATTCACCCCTTTTATCATTTATCTTAAAATACCCGATCAAAGAATTCCCTTGGGAAAATCAAGCTCTAACAGATGAAATCGTGGAAAAAGCTGCGGGTTTCGATTTATTTATTGGAGAAAAGGAGTTTTTGAATCAAGGTTTTGGATTTCATATTGTGGATGACTTTTTAAAAAAGGAGATTTGGCCTTATTACCACTACTGTTTGACAGACCCGGACATTCGAAATAAAGGCTCTATTCGACTGTTTCAAAAGTGTGGATTTAACAAACACAAAATCATTCCCTTTGTCGATGCATTAAAAAATAAAAGAGAGCTACAGCTATTTATCAAGGAAAAACCAGTTGAATTTACGAAAAACTGATAGCACTTAACGGCACCTATGCTAATTTATATAAAATACAGTTAAAAATATAAAAAAACTCTCATTATGAAATCGCCTTAGCTAACAAATAGGCGGCTAAAGCTGCGGCCCCCCCTACAAAAACCGTTTGAAAACCACTTTTGAAAAGAGAAGCGCCTGTAAAATATCCCTTGGCAACACCAAAGAAAAACAAGGCCATAAGAGTCACACAGGCTGAAATCAAGAGAGCTGTGTGCGAGTCTGATATTAATATATAGGGAAATAGGGGAATGATACCCCCTACAACATACGAAAGAGCAATAGTAAAGGCGCTTTGAAAGGCTCTAGAAGGATCCGGCTTTTCAAGTCCGAGTTCAAATTTCATCATGAAATCTTTCCAGGCTGTAGGATTGCGCTTAAGTGCCTTCACAACAGATAATGATTCTTTTTGAGAAACACCATACTCGGCAAAGATATCATAGATTTCCTGTTCTTCAACCTCAGTTTTTTGGATAATCTCAAGCTGTTCCCGCTTAGCTTCAGTCTCAAAATGTTCCACGTCACTTTTAGCAGCTAAATACCCCCCTAAACCCATAGCAATCGAGCCTGCTGCAATTTCGGCAAAGCCAGCTGTCACGACAAGATGAGTTTCAGCAATAGCACCAGAGATCCCAGCAGCAAGAGCAAAAGGCACGGTCAATCCATCTGACATGCCAATCACCACGTCTCTTATGGTGTTCCCCCCTTCAAAATGCTCTTCTCTGTGATATATCATTGTGAATCGATTGATTTAATTAACTCCTTAATATTGTAAGGAATAAAATAATGTCAATCACATCAGCTACTTTTTAGAAACTAGTCGACAGATCTTCTCTGCTACATCTTCAGGCGCTTCAAAACAAAAAGTATCGTATCCCTCCTCAAATAAATTGGGAATTAACTTTTTAAATATTTTTTTTAAGCCCCAAAGCCCAATGTCTTTCAAAAATAATAACAAGGGGTAAAGTTGCAGATGAGGATATCATTGAATTAAACTATGTTATTTAGTCGGCCCTGAAAAAGTCATCTCCAAAGAAAAAGTGATCCTTTTGCAACAAAAAAAGCGGTGAACGACGCTTCCCCCCCTTGAGGTGTTTGGTGAGGAGTAAAACGCCTTTTTTGTCAAAAGGGGCACTTTTTATTGGAGAGGACTTTTTCAGGGCCGACTATTTATTATAATATCTAATCCGTCCAACAATCTAACAGCTTCGGGCAAGGAAAATTTAGCCTTTTTGATTTTATTTGTTTCAAGATCAATACGATATCCCACCGCGCTCGTAAAATCTGCTTGAGATAAATCACATTTGTGAAAAATTGTGAGAGATAAGTCTGTCTCTGCAAAAACTGCTTTATTTAATATCGTATTTGTAAAATAAGACTCATAAATTTTACACCTTTCAAAAATCGTATTTTTCATATTTAAATCGGAAAAGTTACAATATGAAATTAAACAGTTTTTAAAGGATACAGAAAAAAAAGTTTTATCGCATTTAAAAAATTCAGCTCCTACAATTTTGCAATCGATAAACTGTACCTCTTGGAAGCGACAAGCGTCGAATTTGGGAAGACTTAAATGACAATTAGTAAAAATGCAGGCAGAAAACTTTGTATTGCGAAGAATCGATTCGGAAAAGTCACAACTTGTAAAGGAGCAGGAAATAAAAAAATGTCCTTCGAGAGATTTTTTTAAAAAACTCTCGAATTTAAACACTTTCTCTTCATTGTTTAATGGCTGATGAGTCATAACAAGAACCATCTTACCCTAAATCAGTCATTTTCACGAAGAGACATTTTGAGCATAAATGTCGATATCCATCAGGGAAATAAAACCCAAATCGTTATAAAGTTTTTTTGCTGCAGGAGAACTCAACAGAACCAACTTTTCTAGGCCCTGTTTTTTTGCAAGGTGGATAAGAAACTGCATTATCGCACGCCCACACCCCTTTTTTTGTCGTTCCGGAAGGGTACCAATGTTCATAATAGCCCCAATTTTGCCTTGAGCAATGAGTGTACCTGTGGCCATCGGCACCCCTTCCAAATAAAACACATAATCTTGTGTTTTTGTGCTTTCAAATAATTTCGCATACTCTGTCTTGGTTATTTCATCAAAATGAAACGCTTTTGCCAAGGTCGAGTGAAAATCCTCTCCCTTCACAGCCCTAATATCGTGCTTAACGCTTGAGACAGCCTCAAGATTGAACAATACCATCAAAGTGCAAGTGATGATCGATTGAAAACCCCGTTTTTGCAAAGCACCCAAAAGAAGAGGAGAGTTATACTCGTGAACCCAAAATGAAAGAGTGTTTTTAGCTATTTGAGAAATCAGTTGGTCAATTTTTATATCGATTTCTTCAACAGATGAGAGGTGCATCACACCATTCAAAAAAGGGTGGGGAATCCCTGAAATCCATGTAAAGCCATTTTTAGAATCCTCTTGTGGTGATTTTAGAACAGCATAAAAAGACTCAAGATCGCGTAATACTTCAAAACTTAACATAATAACCTCCGTTAATGTAAAAAAGCATATGTTACCTCAAAGCAGAGATTATGATTTACCGTATCGAATACGGTATTAGATAAGCCCCACATCAGAAAAGAGCTTCGCCATTTGAAAAAGCTCCTGCTTACTGTAGCAAGAAAGTTTATCTTTAAGATTTTCAAAGTAAAATTCAACAGTTCTTTTAGAAAGACTTAAAAAAGCTGCTGTTTCTTTTGCAGAATAATTTTTAAGCAAGAGCTTCAATAACTCCCGCTCTCTTGGCGAGAGCTTAGTTGCAAGCTTTGATGGCCTCAAAAGCCCCAAATCCTCGTAGTAGCTTAGGCGATCGCTTGAAGAGAGCCCCGGATGAACAGGCTCATTTAAGAAAAAATCGGCACCTTTCAATTGAATAAGCGAGACCGCCTCCTGTTTCATCTTCGACAAGATAGAAGAGAGCTCCTTTTTAAAATAGGATGCAAAAGTGTGCAAAAGTTGAGGAGAATTCATGTAAAGATTTTGTAAAGAACTACTCTTGTTACCCGAAAACCCAAAAAACTCAACTGTATCGGTATGCTTTTCAATGAGGAGAACTCCAAGATCCATATCGAGAACTTTTTTTCCCGAATTTGAAATTTTCTCATGATACTCTTTTGAACCATGGGTCGTCATCAGGGTCATGCCTGAATGATAAACAGAGGGATGTCTTAAGTAAGGGTCTGTGAGATAAATTTCCTCACTCACATAATGTTCTGCAAAATCAGGGCGATCGACAAGAACGGTGTATTTTCCCTCATTGTCAATTGAGTGGTAAGTGAAGTAACTGATCCCAAAACGATCTTTTAATGGCCTCGTTGTCTTTTGGATCAGATTACAAAAACGACAGATGTAAAGTTGATTAATCTCTTGCCATGTCAACATACAGACGTAATGGTACCCTATTCCAAATAAAAAATTCAAGATAAAAACCCATTGTTTAAAAATATTTATTTATTGATAATAAAGTCATAGTTATTTATAGGTTAATATGAGTTTATCAATTCTTAACAATATGGTTTCTGAAGTTGATTCTTCTTTAAGCAAAGAAGTCAAAGAACAGAAGCTCACAATTTTAGCAGACTATATTCTTGAAAATGGAGAAAAATTAAAAAATGACATTTTAGATAAAAATTCTACAGATTTATTAACAAGAATTATTGTACTTGCTAAAGACTCTCACTCCCCCAACATAAGGAAGATGAGAGGAGAGTGTAAACTTATTGAGTTAATGGTCCTTTTAGCGAAAAAAGATGTTGAAAACATTAAAAATTGGATTATTGAAAATAAAGAGGGTTTTGTTTTACATCAAGATAAAAAGGCTCAATTTATAAAAGAGATCTTAAGAGCAAAAGAACTTTTAAATTCTGAAGGAGTTTTTTCTGAAAAGGTGTCCTCCTCAATAGCTTTAGTCTTAACAAACTCTCTAGGACTTAGACATGCTACTAATTTACACCATGAGGATGCTCGTGGTCTCCTAGAAGCCTTAAGTAAAGAAGAAAAGCAACAGGTTTTTGCTCACTGGATCGAAGCTAAAAAAATTCCACTAGTTCAACTCTCCTTATCAGAAGATGGCCTATTTGAAATAGCTCCCTTTTTAACTTATGTCGATTGTACTAATTTTGAATTAGACAATTTGGAGAAATTTATTAGTTCATGCAAAAATGCCCATACCTTAATTTTAAACGATAAAAAAATTAAACACTTAACTGATCTACCGAATCATCTTACAAAAATCAAAATTTCGGAATCCTCTATTGAAACGATTAACCTCACTCAATGCACAAAATTAAAAGAATTTGAATTTATTAACAGTCCAAATTTAACTTCTATCGATTTTTCAAATAATCATCAACTCATATTAATTAATTGTAATAAATGTCCGGAGCTCTCATCGCTTGGTCCCTGTTTACCAAAATCTTTAAATTCATTATATTGTGCTAATTGCGATAAGCTTGCGCTCTTACCTATTATTCCTCCACAAACTTTAGTTGATTTTTATTCAAGTCCTTGTCTTTCTTATTTCAAAAAACAAAAACAACAAATTTCACTACTTGAAGAAATTAGAGAACATATTCAAAAAAAAGATACTCAAAAAATTAAAGAGTTAATAATTGCAAATAATGACACTAAAATTCTCGAGACATTTAACTTAGAGTTTCTCAACGCTTTCTCAAAAGCAAGAGAGCTTTTACAGAAAGAAAACCTTTTAGACGTTAATATAGGCTCCTGCATCTCAAAAATCATCTCAGCCGCATTTAATTTAATAGAGATAGATAATCCAGATCAAGCTAAAGCTCTCATTAGTTCAGCCATTACAGATGAAAACACACAATTAGAGGTATTAACACACTGGATCAATGAAGAAAGAATAAGCCTTGACACCCTAAATTTAACTAGTAATCAACTTGAAACAATCGCCCCTTTACTCCAAAATATTGAAATTAAAAATACAATTAATATTGACACCGAAAAGTTAATATCATTATGTTCGAATGCTTACAAAATCACACTAAGAAATTCTAATATAGGAAGTTTTCAAAGCCCCTCTCCTTTTCTAGATACAATTCATATTGAGAATTGCATTAACATGAGAACAATTGACATTTCTACTTACCAGCAGTTAAAAACACTTAGAATTTTAAAATGTCCACTTCAAACAATAGACTTAACTAAAAATAAAAATTTGGAAACAATTTTTTTTAATGACTGCGCTTTAAATTTGTTAGAATCTTTAGACCTGTCGCAAAATCTAGAATTAGACAACTTCTCTTTCGAAAATTGCCCCTTTACAACTCTCGATCTTTCTCACAATAAAAAATTAACGAATTTTAAATGTCTTAATTCTCCAAATATTTTAACACTCGATTTTTCAGAAAACCCTATAATAATGCGTCTTAGTTGTCAGAATTGCCCCAACCTTTTCTCTTTAGGTTCTCATTTTTCAAACACTCTTCGATTTCTTAATTACAGAGGGTGTCCTAATATCACTCAAATGCCTGAAATCCCAGAAACAACAATAACTATTTCAGGTGAAATAAATGAAGTTTATAATTTCGAAGTCAACCCGGAGCTTATAAAAACAGATCCAAAACAAGTTCTTCTAAACCTTGGGCAAACACTGCTTCGTCAGAATCAAATGCCAAAAATTATCTACACCAATCCTGAAACAGGCTCCCGTTCTCCAGGGATTGACGCCGGAGGATTAAGCCGACAATTTATGTCTGTTCTTTGCGAAAACCTTTTCAGACAGAGCTCCTCTATTGCTTTAGTGGGTAATGGAAATGAGGTCACGCCCCTATTGTCGCAACCTGAAGATCTTATAGCTATTAGAACATTTGCAAGACTAATGGGATTTGCCCTCAAAACACAAAAACCTTTAGGAATTAACCAAAGCTTATCCTTCTACCAGACTCTTTTTGCCTTAAGCGATCAAGAGCTTGACAACCTTCAGTTTGACATCCCTCTTCATCATGAGATTCAAGAGAAGCTTTACATGGCATCAATAGGATTTGCGGGTCAACCTTTTGACCCAGATGATGCTGAAGATTTAACAGAAACTCTTCCAGCATTAACAGCAATTGCCTTCATCGCTAAGGAACTCAAAACGCTCCTCGGAGATCAATTTAGGCCATTAGAAACAAATATTGATGAATTCAAATTAAATGTTGAAGGATTAAAAGTCACAAAAGAAGACCTAAAAAATAACATCGTTTGCAACAGAGCCGATTATAAAAAGTGGATCGATGAACTCATCGATCGATTTCCCATACCAATTACAAAAAACGGTCAAATAAAAGAGTATGAACTAAAACATTTCCTTTTACTACTAAACGGTTCGTATACATTAACTGAGAAAAAAATCGATTTCAAAGTTATAGAAAACAGAAAAAAAGATGAGTCAGATCTTGTTCTTCACACTTGCTCAGGTGAATTTGAACTACCTGGAGATTTAACCCAAGAGGATTTAACACAAGAACTCCTCGAGTTTTTCAATCTTTTAGAAACATTTAACGCGGCTTAATAACCCTTCCAACTCAATCAAATTAAAACCAAATTTTTGTTAATTTTTTAAACTATACAAATTAAGTATATTTATTTAAAATAAAACTATATATAAGGTTTTTATGAGTTTATTAATTCTTAATAATATGGTTTCTGAAGTAATTCCTTCGTTAAGCGATGAGGTTAAAAACGAAAAACTAAACAATTTAGCAAACTATATTCATCAAAATGGAGAAAAATTAAAAAATGACCTTTTAGAAAAAAATTGTAATACAGAAATTTTAACTAAAATTAGCGAACTAACTAAAAATTCTCACTCTCCCACCATAAGGGAAATGGGAGGAGAGTGTCAATTTATAGAGTTAAAAATTCTTATAAAAAAAAACGATGCTGAAAAGATTAAGACTTGGGTTATTAAAAATAATGAAGGTTTAATTTTACCTGAAAATAAAAGAGCTCAATTTATAAATGAGATCTTGAAGGCAAAAGAACTTTTAAGTAAAGAAAATCTTTTAGATTTTGAGGTAGGCTCTTCCCTTTCAAAAATGATCTCTAGTAGTTTTAATTTAATAGGTCTTGAAGACGACCCTGATGAAGCTAAAACTATTATTAATTCAACAGTTACAGATGAAAACACACGATTAGAAGTGTTAACACACTGGATTAATACAGAAAAAGTAAGCCTTGATAATTTAAACTTAACTGCTAATGAACTTGAAAGAATTGCTCCTTTTATTCAATATATCGACATTAAAACCACAATTCAGATGGACACCCAAAAATTTATATCTCTATGTTCAAACGCCTATCATATCAGATTATTAAAATCTAAAATAAATAATTTTCAAACCCCTTCCCCTTTTCTAAATAAACTTTTTATTGACAACTGCGAAGGCTTGAGAACCATTAACACCTCCGATTACCCGCTATTAGAAACACTTAGAATCACAAACTGTCCGATTGAAACCATTGACCTTACTCATAATAAAAAATTAAAAAACCTCTATTTATATAATTGTCGTTTAAATTTATTAAACACTTTGGACTTATCACAAAATCAAGAGTTAATAAAATTGTCTTACAGAAATTACCCCTTCACCACCCTCGATCTTTCACAAAATAAAAACTTAAAGATTTTTATCTGTCACGATTCTCCAAATATTTTAAGCCTTAATTTTTCAGAAAACTCTGTCATATCGAGTATTAATTGTCAGAACTGCTCAAGACTTACCTCTTTAGGTCCTATTTTTTCAAACACCCTTCAATCTCTTGACTACAGAGGATGTCGTCACTTGACTCAAATTCCTGAAATTCCAGAAACAACAACAGTTGAAACAGCTGAAATAGAGGAAGTTTATAATTTTGAATTCAACCCAGAACTTACAAAAACAAATCCAAAACAAGTTCTTCTTAATCTTGGACAAACACTGCTTAATAGCAATGAAATGCCCTCAATTATCTATATCAAGCCTGAAAGCGGCACAATATCTAACGCAATCGATGCTGGAGCATTAAGCCGACAATTTATGTCTGTTCTTTGCGAAAACCTTTTCAAAAAGAGCTCCTCTATTGCTTTAGTCAGTGATAGAAATCAGGTCACGCCCCTATTGTCGCAAACTGAAGATCTTATAGCTATTAGAACATTTGCAAGACTTATGGGATTTGCCCTGACAACAAAATCCCCTTTAGGGATTAACCAAAGCTTATCCTTCTACCAGACTCTTTTTGCCTTAAGCGATCAAGAGCTTGACAACCTTCAGTTTGACATCCCTCTTCATCATGAGATTCAAGAGAAGCTTTACATGGCATCAATAGGATTTGCAGGTCAACGTTTTGACCCAGATGATGCTGAAGATTTAACAGAAACTCTTCCAGCATTAACAGCGATTGCCTTTATCGCTAAGGAACTCAAAACGCTCCTCGGAGATCAATTTAGGCCATTAGAAACAAATATTGATGAATTCAAATTAAATGTTGAAGGATTAAAAGTCACAAAAGAAGACCTAAAAAATAACATCGTTTGCAACAGAGCCGATTATAAAAAGTGGATCGATGAACTCATCGATCGATTTCCAATAACAATTACAAAAAACGGACAAACAAAGGAGTATGAACTAAAACATTTCCTTTTACTACTAAACGGTTCGTATACATTAACTGAGAAAAAAATCGATTTCATAGTTATAGAAAACAGAAAAAAAGATGAGTCAGATCTTGTTCTTCACACTTGCGCAGGTGAATTTGAATTACCAGGGGACTTTAGCCAAGAGGATTTAACACAAGAACTCCTCGAGTTTTTCAATCTTTTAGAAACATTTAACACATTTTAAACCAGTCGGCCCTGAAAAAGTAGGGGTTCCTTGAGAAAAATTTGCAGTTAACGAGGAAGAGAGACATAGCCTATTTTGCAAGGTTTAATTATATGACAATGAGATGGAATACGCACTTTCCAAAGAAAAAGTGATCCTTTGGCAACAAAAAAAAACGGTGAACGACGCTCCCCCCCCTTGCCAAGGTTTGGTGAGGAGTAAAACGCCTTTTTTGTCAAAAGGGGCACTTTTTATTGGAGAGGACTTTTTCAGGGCCGACTAAATTAATTGAGATTCCTCACATTCCAACAAAAATCGTTAGATCTGAAGACAGAGAGTAAGAGTGAGATTTTTTCATTTGCGAAATTTAAAGGGGCTGGTATAATAGCGATTTCTGAAAGAGGTGAACTATGAGTTTTGCACATTTATTAGAAAAAGAAAAAATAAAAAAAACAACACATCAACCCCTATCTAATCTTTTAAAATCAATTCAAAGCAAAATTATCGGTCAACATCAACTGATTGAACAAATGCTTGTTTGTCTCTTGACCGATGGACACGCCCTCTTAGAGGGAATGCCGGGTTTAGCTAAGACGCGCTCTGCTAAGGCTATTGCCGATGGAATCGAGGCTGCTTTTCACAGAATCCAGTTCACGCCAGATCTTCTCCCTTCTGACTTAATTGGAACTGAGATCTATATTCACGAAAGAAGCGACTTTGTCTTCCGCAAAGGCCCCATTTTTAATAACATTCTCCTCGCCGATGAGATCAACCGCGCCCCTGCCAAAGTGCAATCGGCCCTTCTTGAAGCGATGGAAGAGAAACAAGTGACCGTTGGACACAAAACGTACCCCCTTCCAGAGCTTTACATGGTGATCGCCACCCAAAATCCGATCGAGCAAGAAGGAACCTACAGCCTACCAGAAGCACAGCTTGACCGTTTTATGATGCATCTTGAGGTGAGCTACCCGAACCATCAGGAGGAGCTTCTCATCGTCGATCTCGACGAAAAAAGGCAACAACACGTCAAGGAAGCCCCTTTACCTCTCACAACCGTTGAAGAGGTGCTCGCTGCAAGGCAGGCTGTCTCGCAGCATTTCATCTCGGACAATTTGAAAAAATACGTAGTCTCCCTCTCCTCTGCCACTAGGACAGCTGCAAAATACGACAGGGAGCTGTCTCAATGGATTGCTCACGGAGTCTCTCCAAGAGCGACCATTGCGCTTATCAGGTCGGCAAAAGCTCTTGCCTGGTTAAGAGGAGATGAGTATGTCACCCCAAGCCATATTCACGAGGTTGCTCATCCTGTCTTAAGACACCGGATCTACCCTTCGTTTGAAGCTGAAGGAATGGGTATTACCCGAAACGATATTATCACAAAACTTTTAGAAGTCGTCGCAATCCCTTAAGATTATGCTCTACCCCGATTTTAACGACCTCCTCTCCTTTAAACAGAAAAAACGTTTCAAGGCTCCCCTTTCTCATAAGAAAGTAACGACTTTAGCAAGCGGAAATCACCACTCCGCCTTTAGAGGGCAAGGGCTTGATTTCGATGCGGTGCGGCCCTATGTTCCAGGAGATGATATCCGCAATATCGATTGGAGAGTCACCGCACGAACAGGATCTGCTCACTTAAAGCTTTTTAAGGAAGAGAAAGAGCGGCAAACCTACATCTGCATCGACATGAACAGCTACATGCGATTTGGAACAAAAAACACCTTTAAGTCTGTCCAAGCGGCAAGGGTCGCATCCCTCTTAGGATGGCGATCACTTCGGGAAAACGACCGGGTCGGCGCTCTCATTTTTGGCGACTCTCCCGGTGGCCTTCACTTTTTCCCATCGAAGCGGACCCGTCAATCTCTTTTAGAGATGCTCAAAGAACTCACACTGCCTCCAAAAGAGACACACAACGTTTCAATAGAGAAAGCTCTTAAACATCTATCAAAAAAAGTGCATAAAGGTTCCCAGATTTTTCTTATAAGCGACTTTATCGATCTGTCTAACTCGTTTGAAAAAGAGGCTTCATTAAGCCTCTTAAGCCGCACTTGTGACCTCATTTTTATTTCGATCAACGACCTTTCAGACCAAGTACTCACCCCTGCTGGCATGATTGGTTTTTGTTCCGAAGAGGGGGAAAAGCTTTATATCGATACCGACAACACCGAAGGGCAAAAAGCATTTGCTCTTCAATGGCAAGAGAATCGAAAAAGGCTGGAAGAGGTCACTAAACGGTTCAAAATTCCTTTAATTTCTCTTTCAACCGCATCAGATGTGCAAAGTGAATTATTTTTAAGCCTTAAAAAAATAGAAAAGAGGAAAAGATGTCTCCTTTAATCAATGAGTTACACGATATTGAAGGAATCGACACTATAAGTCTTTTTCCCCTTCCCATCGGCTGGTGGGTCGTTATAGCTCTAAGTCTTCTGTCTCTTTTCTTTTTGAGAAAACGATTAAAGTTTTTAAGAAGCTGGAAAAGAGATACTTTAATAAAATTAAAAGAGCTTGAAGAGAATCTCTCTTTAACAACTTCTAAAGAGACACTTCAACTTTTATCAGAGTATGTGCGCAGAATTGCCTTGAAACGGTTTCCTAGAAAAGAGTGTGCAGGGCTTACCGGAAAAGCCTGGTTAAAATGGTTAAATGAGCACGATCCGAAACAGTTTGACTGGTTAGGAAAAGCAGAGCTGTTGCTTAATGCGCCTTATGCTCCTAAACAAGAGATCCCCACTGCAGACATTAAAGAGTTAATACAAGCTATTAGATATTGGGTGGTTTAAGATGTTTCACTTCTATTCTCCCTTTTTTGCTCTTCTTCTCCCCCTCCCCCTTATCCTCTACGCCCTTCCCCTTTTTTTAAAAGAGAAACCTTCAGAGGTAAGCGAAATCTGCTTTCCGGCTCTCCACCGTTTAAAAGGGGTTTTTAATGGATCAAACCAGAGAAAAAAAACAAAAACTTTTTTTCAAACTCTCCTTTCTCTCTCTTGGGTTTTCCTAATCTTAGCCCTTATGCAACCAGAAAGAGTCGATCAGTTTCGACAAGTTAAAAATCAAGGGTACGACTTAATGGTTGCCGTCGATATTTCAGCCTCTATGCAAGCGCTTGACTTCTCCACTACCGGAAAAACAGTAAGCCGCCTCGATGTGACGAAGGAAGTCGTCTCCGATTTCATCAGAGGCAGACAAGGGGACCGCGTCGGCCTTATTCTGTTTGGGCAACACGCTTATTTGCATGTGCCCCTGACATTAGATACAGAGGCGGTTAACCAAATGCTCAAAACGGCAGCGACTGGAATGGCGGGTACGGCAACTGCTATCGGAGATGCTATCGGAACCGCGGTAAGAGCCTTAAGAGAGCGAAAAGAGAACTCGCGCGCTCTTATTCTTTTGACCGATGGGGAAGATAACTCAAGCAGCATTCCTCCTCTTGAAGCTGCAAAACTTGCCAAGCAATACGGCATTAAAATCTACACCATCGGAATTGGAAAGAAAGGGGTTGTGCCTTTCCCCAATCAATTTGGGGGATACAGCATGGCCGAAGTCTCTATCGACGAAGAGCTTTTACACAAGATCTCCGAGGAGACCGGAGGGCAATACTTCTTAGCTACCAACCAAAAAATGCTCTCCTCAATTTATGCAAAAATCGATGAACTTGAAAAAAGCGAAGCGAATGAAACTCTTTTTCTTTTGCGAGAACCCCTTTACCGGTACCCCTTAAGCGCTTCGTTTCTTTTTTTGCTCACCCTTACCCTCTCTCAATTTTTATATAGGAGACCCCTATATGCCGTTTAATAAACTCCATTTTGAAGAACCTCTCTACTTTTTACTCCTCTTATTTATTCCTCTTGTTTGGGCCCTCTTTTTTCTTTTTAAGGAAGGAGGAGACAGCTTAAAACAACTCGAAAAATTTATCGATAAACACCTGATCCCCCACCTTCTTAAAGCAGCTTCAGAAAAAACAAAAAATAAAGCTTTTAACCTTCTCATCTGGTCACTTGTCGCTACCCTCTTCGCTTTCGCACTGGCAGGCCCCCGCTCAAATCAGAGAGAAATCACAACTTTTACTAAAGATCAAAGTCTTGTAATCCTTCTCGACTTATCAGAATCGATGAACGCTCAAGATGTGTTTCCATCCCGATTAAAACTGGCTAAGCAAAAAATTGAAGATCTGCTTAATTTATCTAAGGGAGTTAAAATTGGGCTTGTCGCTTTTGCAGCAGACCCTCATATGATTGCTCCCATGACTGATGATAAAGAGACCATAAGGCACCTTTTGTCTTCTCTTACAACTGACCTTGTGTTTATCCAGGGCAGTCACTTAAGTGCCGCCCTCGAGATGGCAGACAAAATGCTTGAGTCAACAAATGGACAAAACAAAGCGATCGCCATCATAAGCGATGGCGGATTTGAAGATGGTAGCGCCATTAAAACGGCTAAAGCGATTCACGAGAAAGGGATCACTCTTTACACCATCGGCGTTGGCACTTTGGAGGGAGCCCCCCTTAAAAACCGCTCAGGGATCGTGATCAAAAAGGGAGGCGTGCCCCTCATTTCAAAGCTTGAAAAAGAGAAATTTCAAGAGATCAGCACCATTGGGAGGGGAAGATATTTCGATGCAGATCACTCAAACGACCTCACCCAAATTTTTGAAGATCTTAAAATCAAAAGCGAGCTTCAACAACAAACACAAAAAACGCAATTTATCTGGGAAGAGCAGTTTTATCTATTCCTTCTGCCGCTCCTTCCTTTCTTTCTCGTGTGGTTCAAAAGGGGATCTGTTTTTCTCCTTTTATTTCTCATGCCCACATTTGCAGAGGCCTCTATTGCCGACTCATTTTATAACAAGGAAACCCTAAGCCACCAGGCGTTTAAAAAAGGGGAGTATGAAATAGCAGCAGAGGGGTTTGAAGACCCTTACAGAAAAGGGGTTGCCTACTACAAAATGGGGGATTACAAGGCAGCTGAAGAGTGGTTTCGAAAATCGAATCGTGAGGAGGTCGCTTTACAAGCCTCCTACAACTTAGGCAACGCTTTAGCTCAACAAAATAAATTGGAAGAAGCGGTTAAAACTTATGAAGGAGTTCTTGAAAAATCGAAAGACCACCTCATGGCCAAAGAGAATTTAGAGATCGTAAAAAAAATGCTTGAAGAGCAAAAAAAAGAGAACCCTCCAAAAAACGAAGAAAAAAAAGACTCTAAAGACCAAAGTGAGGAGAAACAAGACTCTGACAAGGGAAGCGACGAGAAGAAAGACTCATCTGAAAAAAACGAAGAGGAAAAGCAAGAAAAACAGAACGAAGAGAAGGCAAACTCCCAAGAAGAGAAACAAAACTCTTTAAAGGAAGAGGAAAAGGAATCAAAGGAAGGGAAAGAGGATCGCTCTGAAGAGGAGCTAAATGCCGATCTTTGGCTAGATCAGATTAAAAATGATCAAACAGCGTTTTTAAAAAACAAATTCTATCTCGAGTCTAAGAAAATGAAAACAAAAGAGGAGATCAACCCATGGTAAAAATGAAATGTTTGGTACTTACCTTTCTCATCTATTGTTCTCAATTGGCAGCTGCCGAATTTATTGGGAGCGTGAACAGAACTCAAGTGGCCTTAGGCGAGAGTTTTTTTCTTCACCTAACTCTTAAAGACGCCTCTGCAAAGGGATCCCCATCACTTGCCTCATTGAAAAAAGATTTTACGATTCAGTCACAGCAACATGCCAATAACACCTCGATCTACAACGGAAAAGTCTCATCGAGCATTTCTTGGAAAATCTCTTTAGTTGCCAAAACTGAAGGGACTCTGCAGATTCCACCGATCGTTATCGACACCAACGAAGGATTTTTCGCCACTCAACCGATCACACTCAATGTCGTTAGGGAGGCTTCTAAAGAGACAGATAGTTTAGGACCTCAAGTGATCACCACTTCAAGTAACGCTTCCCCCTATAAAAATGAGCCTTTTATTTTCACAGTTCTTCTCACCTCAAAATCGCCTCTTTACAACATCCAATCGGAAAAATTACAAGTAGACGATAGCATTGTTGAACTATTAGAGGAGCCCAAATTAAAGGAAAAGGTCATCGATGGCGTTTTACAAAATGTCGTAGAGTACTCCTACCTTATCACCCCATTAAAGTCAGGCCCCCTCAAAATCCCTTCGATTGCTATTCAAGGAGCAATTCCTCAGAAAAGAAAAGGGGCCTTCCATAACTTCTTTGACGACGATTTTGACCCTTTTGCGATGATGCAAGGGTTTGAAAGACTAAAACCGTTCACTCTTGCAACAGATGAGCTTCCTTTAACAATCATGCCACCGATGAGCGAGGTGTCTCCCTGGATCACGGCAAAAGCGCTTACCATAACGGAGGAGTGGCCAAAAAATCAAACGTTAAGAGTGGGAGAGCCTTTAACGAGAACATTGATTGTAAAAGGGGAAGGTTTAACAAAAACTCAATTGCCTCATATCACGAATGAAGCGACTCAAATCCCCCATTTTAAGGTGTACGCGGACAAACCGGAAGAGACCCAAACTTTTATAAATAATACCCTTTTTTCCGAAAGAAAAGAGCAATACACGCTTATTCCTCAACAAGCAGGCTCGCAAGTCTTACCAGAAATCTCCATAAGCTGGTGGGACAGCAGCAAAAAGATAAAACAGGTGGCAACGATCAGTTCAAGAACGGTTGAAATCGAACCGGCTTTTGAAAAGAGTGCCCCAATGGAGCCGTTGAAAGTTCCTCAAAAACGGCAAGAGGAATCAACACCTTCCTCCTCTCGACCCATAACCCTTTATGTGATCATTGCTCTATTGGCTTCTTTACTTATCGCATCTGTTGTTTGGGGTATCATGCTCCAAAGAAAAATCTCCTCCGGGGTTAAAGAACAGAAGCCTAAAAACTTTAATAAAACGGCTGTAAAACCAAAGCAGGAGAAACTACCCGATTTAAATCCGACTTAACGTTTCAAAACACCTTACAAAAAGGTCAACTTCAAGTGGGTCTAGACCTAGCGTCAAACGAATGGTCGAGCACTCCTCTCCAAAAATAACAGTGATGTTAGGGTGGTAAAACCCTAAGCTTGGACGGTTAAAAAGGGGCTCTTTTGCTTTCATCGACTCGAGAAAAAAAAGAGGAAGCACAAGAGCTACAGATTTCCCTTTTTGAAAAGGCCCCGTGACTTTTATATCTAAAAAGGGAGCCTCCCCCTCTTTTGTCATGGGAACCAAGCGGTAACGCGCCTTATTTTTTGTCATCGCTTCAGGCACTCGGTCTAACAAATTTCTCGTGTTTTCATAGATTTGCTTTTTATAAAGCTCTAATTCAGTAAAAACATACTTGTAAGCCAAGCAAAACCAGTTAAGACTTAAACGATCGCACTGAAGAGAGGGGTCTGTCATCAAAAAATCAAAAGAAAAATCGTTGTTATTTAAGAAAAAAAAGGGCGCCCCACAGTAATTATCCATTCCTAAAAGATCTAACTTGTTGCCGCTTCTAAAAACCACAACATTCAACACCCCTTCCTTAATTTCTTCCGAAAAATTGGCAATAATGTCCTTAACTTTATTAGAAACAATAAAATCGAGTGTGCTGTCTAAAATAAGGGTTAAAGGGGCCTCTCTCTTATAACTTAAACACCTTTTCACAGCCTCGATGATCTTTTCAGCTTCATATTGCTCAAAATCAAGATCGATTCTAAGTGCGGGTTTACTTTGATAGAATAGAAGATTGGCTTCTTTCCAATTCTCTTCGCGAGCCTGATCAGACCGAACGGCCACTTTAGATAACTTTTGAAACGCTTTGACACACTCATAATAGGTGAACTCACCATAGATGGCGTGAACATCTCCCAAATTTTTCTCAACCGCCTTAATAATCGACCCCAAGCAGGTCATGCCCGTTGAGTGAATCCCAAAGGAAGTTAAAGAGTTCAAAGATTCTGGAAGAGGGTTTAGATCTTGGTAAATGTTTGAAAAATCAGCTTTAGAAAATGGTGTCATCACCTCTAAAAGGGCCGATAGATTAGCGTGAACAATTTCAAGTGAGGATCCCAATTCAAATGTCGATAAATTAAGATTATCTAATAAACTGGTAAGCTGTTTTTCAATATTCTCGATACTCAATTTTGCAACTTTTGTTTTAGTCTTTGAACTTAAAAGTTTTTCTAAGCCTTCCTCGCCTAATGAAGCAAAAAGCCCTTCGATCGCATGAAGGGTGCCGTCGATGAGAATCTTTTGGTGGTGAGGTTGCCCCTCACATTTTGATTTGGCTGCTTTGATAAACTGAAGAAACCCCTCGACCTCTAAAGTCTCTTCAAAAAGATCCTCACTGAAGACTCTTTTTTTGATAGAGTGGCCCCGATCTAATTCAACTCTTGTTGCAACTAATCCCATCGTAGCCGTCCAATCCAAAAGATGAGTGTATTGACTTGAAACCGTTTTTAAAGAGTGTCCGAACAAAGGAAGGATCCTGATCCCCCCAATCCCTTTGGCTTCAACTCTCTCGATACAGGTGATATCGTTGATATCGAGATTCTTTAATGTACACAAATCGCTAAAGCGCTTCTGCCAAAATTCTCTTTTAGTGGGATCTAAAGACAAAAATTCAGTCAAATCAACCACCGCTTTTCCTCGAAGCTTTTCAACAAACTCCTCTAAAGAATCGTTCAAAGTAAGAGAAAAATAGCTCGGAAGAAGGGGTCCTACATTCGAGGGACGCGTTAAAATAAGAGGCGTGTTTTTAGAAAACGACTCCTTCCAGCTCTCCATCCGTTTTTTATAAGAATCGGCCATATAACTTGAGGCAAGCCTTGCATAAGAGTGGTTTGAGAGGGGATTGGCCTGTAAGGAGAGTCCAAAACAGGGGTAGATCCAATCTAAGCCCAACCTCGAGATTCCCGCTACCTTTGCAAGCCACCGATTTTCAAGAAAATCAAGAAGATCTAAATCCTCTTCTGAAGAGACAGGCACTTGAGTTAAAAGAGTTTGATTTTTAAAAGCTGTTTGGCGCCAGTGACTTTTTTTCCCATCGATCCCTTTGAAAGCGACTTGTGCCGCCTGAAAACAGATATTAGAAAAGAGAAGGCACTCATTTGGGGTAATCGCCTTCTCACCCAAGAGGGAGCAAACCCCTCCCCCAAAGGCCGCTGCATGAGATACCGATTCGAATAATAACCCAACTGCCCTGTAAATCGGGCTTTTATACAACGTTTCAAATTTTTGAGATTCTGCCTCTTCTTCACAATAAAGAGGGGCAAAAATGAGGAATAAAACACAAAAATAACGCATACCCCCCTCATAATTAAACTATTTTTTTTAAACAAGAGGATTTCAAAATCGCTTTCCGAGTCAGGTGGTTATTTTTGATTTTTAATAATAAACTATGATATTCGGCCCTGAAAAACTCCTCTCCAATAAAAAGTGCCTCTTTTGACAAAAAATGCATTTTACTCCTCACCAAACCTTGAGAAAGGGGGGAAGCGTCGTTCACCACTTTTTTTTATTGCAAAAGGATCACTTTTTATTGGAGAGGACTTTTTCAGGGCCGACTAGTTACTCATACGGTCAGATGCCAAAAAAAATTTCTAGTCAACGACTTGTATAAAATTCAAAAAATATGAGATGATACTTATTTTTCCTAAAGGAGGAATAGATGAAATTACTTTTGAATTTTTTGATAAGTTTTGTGGTTGCTTTGCCCTTGAACGGGCTCACCTGGTCTCCAACTCCCCCGGGAGAGATCGATAATTTTGCAATCAACAATACAGCTTTAGTGACCTGCGCTCCCACACCAAATCCTGGCGAGTTTATAAGTGTCTACCTAAATCAAGCTAGCACGTCTGCGTACTACAGTCTTTACAATGAGTCGACTGGAATTTGGTCTTCTTCCGCTCAGTTGACCAGCATTACTCCTAATACATTATCACTTGCTGTTTATTGTACTTATGGGAATAGCGTTAACTTTTTGACAGCCTGTGACCCCACAAATAAGGTTGTATTTTCAACATACAATGGATCGACTTTTTCCACTTCAGCACCTATCGCTGGGGGAGGCAATGTCGCTATTCCCGTAGTTTCTTCTGTCTATAACACTTTCTCAAAAACATTTTTAACCGTTTGGCTAGATGTCGGCACAGGCCCGATTCCCGTTCCTTATTTTAGTTCAACAAATGATAACGGGGCGACTTGGGTTCCTGCTGCCGCAAAAGCCATCCCATGGTCTGTACCACCAGATTTAAATGATGTCGAACCCCCCCTCTTTAATGCGGCCAGTACCCTAGACGATAACTTTATGATTGTTTGGAGTTATACTTTGAATAGTAGTCTTAATGATCAGAATTATTATTATTTTTATTTCGGAAATACAACCACACAAATCGATGCGGGGCTGATTTCATTGGGTCTTCCCAACGTGGCGCCTTCAGTTGCCTTTGATCCCAATAAAAATCAATATATTTTGACATATTTTGACATTAATACGGGTTATCCTTATTATGCAATTTACGATGTGAGTACAAAGACTTGGAGTGCACCGCTTCAAATTCCAGGTACCTTTGCAGGGTACGCGGCCGTCACTTCAACGCTTAATTCGAATACCAATACGCTACTTTTTACTTGGGTTGATGCTAAAAACAGCCCCTATTATGTGACCTATAATAGCAGTTCTGCAGGTTCCCCCTGGGGCACTCCTGCAATCATTCCAGGAGGAAGCTCAACTCCCCAAGGTACTGGAATAGTGTATCCAACTTTTGATCCTACAACAAGTCAGTTCCTCGTGACTTGGGCCGATGAACCGTATTATACAAGCCCCGATACCAATCCTATTTATGTCACCGCTTCAAGTGGCCTCACCACAACGACAAAAGTGACGACTAGCCCAAGCCACTCCAAACTCTTCCAGAATGTGACCTTACAGGCCACTGTGACCGGAGCGGGCTCTCCAACTGGTACCGTCACTTTTTACATTAACGGTACCAAAGTCGGGACGGCACCAGTCGATCCCTTAACAGGAATTGCGACACTCACCGCATTCTTTACAACTAAAGGGACCTCGACCGTTGAGGCTGTCTACTCAGGCGATGACACCTTCTCAGGGTCAGCGGGCACTTCAACTCAAAAAGTCTCCTGTTGCAACAGCATTAAATTGTTCAACACCAAAAAGTAGAGCTTAAAAGACCTCTTCCAAAACAGTGGAAGAGGTCTTTTTTTTCAAAAAAGGATCATTTCACCCTAAAAAAGGGTGGCAAATCTGCTACAGGTGTCAAAAGTCGAGTTAAAAAGGTGAATAAAGTTGCCGATGAGACCTCTCAAGAAGACGACCTGACTAAATTGATCTCTTTATTTAGTCGGTCCTTGTTCCATTCGCAAAATTTTTTAAGTTTTTCTCATTGTCATATAATTAAAACTTGCAAAATAGGCTATGTCTCTCTTCCTCGTTAACTGCAAATTTTTCTCAAGGAACCCTTACTTTCTCAGGGCTGACTATTTAGTCGGCCCTGAAAAAGTCCTCTCCAATAAAAAGTGCCCCTTTTGACAAAAAATGCGTTTTACTCCTCACCAAACCTTGGCAAGGGGGTGAAGCGTCGTTCACCGCTTTTTTTGTTGCAAAAGGATCGCTTTTTCTTTGGAGAGTGCGTGTTCCATTCGCAAAATTTTTAAGTTTTTCTCATTGTCATATAATTAAAACTTGCAAAATAGGCTATGTCTCTCTTCCTCGTTAACTGCAAATTTTTCTCAAGGAACCCTTACTTTTTCAGGGCCGACTATTTAACTTTTAAAAGAGTGCGATTAACAGTTGCAGATTATCCTTTTTAACCTATAGAATGGGTTGCAAAAAAACCGGAGTCGATTGATTTTGTTTTTTATTTTTAACGATTCCCCACTTTTAGTCTCTTTCATCCCAAAACATTCAAAAAAAACAACTCAAGAAAAACCAATTGATTTCTCTGTTTTTATGAATAGCGGTTTAAGGACTTTTTCTTTAGAAAGTAGGATCGCTAAATTTATCGTTAAATTCTCTTTTCAAGGAATCTGTGGCGATAACAATATTGAGATCACATCCCTTATTTTGAAACACTCTCATTTTTTAGTTAAAAAATTCCTCTCCCTTTACCCCAAATGCGAAAATAAAGAGATTCTTCCTTCCTTAAGTTATACCGCGCTTGTTTTATCCATCATTTCTTACAACGAATGCACTTATGAATACAACACCGAAAGCTATGCCAATATTTTTAAAAATATTCATTATATCAACCTAGAGGGATTTGATTTAGAAGCTCTTTCAAAAGAGGCGGCATTACTTTATATCTCAGCCAAACAACTGAATAGAATGATTTTAGTTTTTTTTAAAGCGCTTGATTGGAACCTTGAAATCACAACAAGCCTTGATAAAAAGTCGTTTGACTTAAACCTCTTTTACACCGCTTGTTTCTCTTGTTTTAACCCTATCCAAGAGTTGGATCACCTCTAAAGGTTCTAGTCTTTTCATCGTAGGAGAACAGCTCAGCATAGCGCCCCCAGGCAATCACAGTCCTCAACGTATTTTCTGCATCGTGCCTGTTGAGATGATCCTCAAGTTCTGACATAAACCGCGACCTTGGCGCTGTATGATCCTCTCTTTCGTCTAAAACCTGCCTAATATGGGCGGCAAGGGGCACAAAATGCAAAAGATGCTCTTTGAATAACTGCTTGCGCTCATCGATTTCGCTTTCGATGTAAAGTTTTCCAGCAGTGGTCAGTTTAAGTGCTCCTCCCTTCAATTCGGCAAACCCTAAAATATGAAGCGCTTCTGAGGCGGGAAAAAAGTCATCGAGGGTCATCGATAGCTGTTTAGCAATGTCTGCAAGAAGGGCTTTTCCGTTATAGGCAGGAGTCACGACGATCTCGAGAAGACCCGTCAAGCTGTTGATGGAGGCAAACGGCAGAAGCTGCGCTAAACCACCATAAAGCTTTGTTTGAGCATCGATTGACTCCATGGTGCGAGAGGTGAGAATCGTATAGATCTCTTCAACGATTGCTCTAAACGAATCATCCAGCCTATTTCTCGGGAAGGGAAGGCTTACGGGGACTTCAGCGGCTATTCTTCCTGGATTAGACGCTAAAATCACCACTCTGTGACACATTAAAACTGCCTCTTCAATATTGTGGGTCACCATCAAAACTGACTTAATCGACAACTCATTGGCTGCCCAAAGATCGAGAAAATCGCACCGAAGGGTCTCGGCGGTCAAAACATCGAGAGCTGAAAAAGGCTCATCCATTAACAATAACGTGGGATTGACAACGATAGCTCTTGCAAACCCCACCCTTTGACGCATGCCACCCGAAAGCTCTCTTGGATAAGCCGATTGGAACCCATCGAGACCAATTCTATCGATTGCACTTAAAGCTCGAGCTCTGATCTCTTCTTTTGGCAATTGAAGAGCGTCCAAACCAAGCTCCACATTTTCGATCACAGTTAACCAAGGATAGAGAGCAAAATTTTGAAACACCATGGCTATCCCTTCTTTCGGTCCCTCCAATGGAATCTCTTGATAAAGAACTTCTCCGATTGAGGGTTGAATAAGCCCTGCCCCCATCCGAAGAAGGGTCGATTTTCCAGCGCCCGATCTTCCAAGAAGCCCCAAAATTTCCCCCTCCTTAAGAGACAAGTCGATCTTTGAAATCACAGGCAGTGTCTCACCTGAGGGTTTTTCAAAGGTTTTAGACACTTGCTTCATCTCAAGAACAGTCTTACTCATCTTTCTTCCTTTAGTTTAATTTAGGCGTGATCGACTCTCAGCGTAAGCATAAAGTGGGCGCCAAAACAATCTATTCATCACAATAACAAAACTGCTCATCACGGCGATCCCTAAAGCGATCCTTGGGTAATCCCCTTTTATCGTCATCTCAGCGATATAAGCTCCAAGACCCAGTCCATTTAAATGGGTTTGACCCCACGTCACCACCTCAGAGACGATACTTGCGTTCCAAGCTCCTCCAGAGGCCGTGATAGCCCCTGTAACGTAGTAGGGCAAAATTCCTGGGAAAATCACTTTCCACCACCAATCGACTCCCCCGATCCGAAAACTTGCGGCAGCTTCCTTTAAATCGCTTGGAAAAGCGGTCATCCCTGCAATCACATTAAACAGGATATACCATTGAGTCCCCAATATCATCAAAGGGGTCAACCAGATGATCGGGTTTAAGTGGTAATGAACGATCAAAAAGACAGCTAGAGGGAAAAACAGGTTTGCAGGAAACGCTGCAAAAAACTGAGCTATCGGTTGCACTTTTTCGGCAAGAGCTGGACGAGATCCCACGTAAATACCCACCGGGACCCAAATCGCTGTTGCAAGGGCTATCAAAACAGCCACTCGAAAAAGGGTCAGAAATCCATTCAAAATCACGATCCACAAATCGCTTAAAGATAGGGATAACTCAGCGTATTGCAAAAGGGTCCAAACGATGTAAACAAAGGCAACAAAAAGGACAAAAAACCACACATAATCAACTGTTCCTGACGAAACATTCGCTTTTTTTTGAACCTCAGCAAAAGGGTTTGTGAATCTCATTCTGGCGATCTTTCTTCCCATCTCTTGAAATGAGTTGATGATCTTTTTTAAAAGATAAGTCTTCGAAAAAAGATCAAAAATAAAGCTTCTCGATAACTGTTGAGAGGCCGTATCCTCTACCCTAAATTTTTCAGACCAGGCGACAAGAGGGCGAAAAAAAAGTTGGTCGTAGATTAAGATGGTGATACTCATCGCTAAAATTGCATACCCAATTGCCGTTAAATCTTTCTCTTGAATTGCTTGAGCAACATAAGAGCCAACCCCTGGAAGAGAGACTTGAAACTGCCCCACAGAAATGGCCTCTGCTGCGACGACGAAAAACCACCCACCAGACATCGACATCATCATGTTCCAAATAAGCCCTGGGATCGCAAAGGGAACTTCTAAGCGCCAAAATCTCTGCCAGCCCGAAAGGCGAAAACTTTGGCTTGCCTCATCTAAATCAATAGGAACCATTCTTAAAGACTGATAAAAGCTAAAGGCCATATTCCACGCCTGACTTGTAAAAACGGCAAAAATGGAAGCAAGCTCAAGACCTAACGTATTTCCTGGAAAAAGAGATACAAAAAAAAGGACTGTAAAAGACAAATACCCAAGAATGGGGACTGACTGAAGGACATCGAGTAGGGGGATGAGCACCATTTCAGCTCTTCTACTTTTTGCAGCAAGAGTGGCATAGGTGAAAGTAAAAACAAGTGAGGCTAAGAGAGCCACCAGCATCCTCGCGACAGTCCTTAGCGCATACATGGGAAGGGCTGAGGGGGAGAGGTCAATTTTTGGAGCATTTTCGAAGGCAAAAGGAGCGACCATCTGATGGGCGGCAGCTCCCAAAAGTAGGATCAGCGCTATGACCACAAGAGACGCTAGAAAATCCCTCCAACTGGGACCCTGCTGATACCATCCCTTCCCCATCATCGTGAGAGAGGGAATGAAACGATAGTTAGATTTGTTTAAGGACATTCCTTTAATCTCAGTAGTTTCCCTGTTTATGCCTTAAAGAAATGATTAAAGTCAATGTTTCACATTGCTCAAATTGTGTCGTTTTGGTATCTCTACATGCTATGAACTTTATAGAGCGCCTCACACTACTTGCCACGGCCACCATGAGAGAAAAGGGGTTAGACCCTGAATTTTCAAGGGAAGCTAACGAACAACTCAATTTAATCAATTCCCCTTATCCCCACACAAAAGAGCAAGATTTGCGCCCACTTCTTTGGTGCTCAATCGACAACGACGACTCAAAAGATTTGGATCAACTCACCTTTGCAGAAAAAAAACCAAATGGGGATACCACACTCTATATAGCGATCGCGGACGTCGATGCTCTGGTTAAAAAAGGCACTCCGATCGACAATCACGCGGCAACTAACACGACATCTGTTTATACCCCGACAAAAATTTTCCCTATGCTTCCGGAAAAACTCTCGACGAACCTAACCTCCCTTAATGAAAATGAAGAAAGAGTCAGCCTCGTCGTCACAATTGAAATGAGCCCTGAGGGGGACTTAAAAAAATCTTCCATTGATTTAAGCGTGGTGAAAAACTTTGCAAAGCTCACCTACAACGAGGTGGGGGATTGGCTGGAGGGGAAAAAAGGGATTCCAGACAAAGTCAAAAAAATTCAAGGGCTAGAAGAGACGTTAAGATTGCAAAACGATGCCGCTCAAACCTTAAGACGAAGAAGGCACGAGGCGGGATCGCTCACACTAAAATCATCTGAGGCAGAAATCAGGATCGTCGAAAAAGAGGATGTGATCATTGAACTTCCCCCTCACAACCTGGCGCACCAATTGATTGAAGAGTTTATGATTGCAGCTAACAGATCGACCGTACAACACTTTAAGGACTTAAAAATTGCAAGTCTTCGCCGAATCGTAAGAATTCCTAAATACTGGAATCAGATCGTCGATATAGCTAAAAGCTTTGGAGAGATATTGCCAGAGGCGCCAAACTCTAAAGCTCTCAATGCCTTTTTGATCAAAAGGCAAAAAATTGATCCTGAAAGCTTTCCGGACCTGTCATTGACGATCATAAAACTTCTAGGGCGAGGTGAATACGTCGTAGAAACGGCAGATGAGTCTGCGATTGGCCATTTTGCTTTAGCGATTTCTGACTACACCCACTCAACAGCACCCAACAGACGATTTCCCGATCTGATTTCTCAGAGGCAGTATAAATCTTTTTTAAAAAAGGAGCCTCTTCCCTACACTTTAGAGGAGCTTAAAGCGCTTGCCACTCAATGCACTAAGCAAGAGGATGCGGCGATGAAGGTGGAAAGACAGCTCAATAAATCGGCGGCAGCGGCTGTTCTCACCTCCCAAATTGGGAAAACCTTTAAAGGGATTATTACAGGAACGGGAGAGAAGGGAACCTGGGTTCGTCTTTTTAGCCCAGCTGTGGAAGGCAAAATCGTCAAGAGCTTTCAAAAAGTTCGAGTGGGGGACCGTGTAACGGTGCAACTTATCTATGTGAATATTGCTAAAGGTTTTATCGATTTTGCGCTGAAAGGGTAATTAGTCGGCCCTTAAAAAAGTCCTCTCCAATAAAAAGTGCCCCTTTTGACAAAAAAGGCGTTTTACTCCTCACCAAACCCCTCAAGGGGGGGGGCGTCGTTCACCGCTTTTTTTGTTGCAAAAGGATCACTTTTTCTTTGGAGAGTGCGTGCTCCATTCGCAAAATTTTTAAGTTTTTCTTATTGTCATATAATTAAACCTTGCAAAATAGGCTATGTCTCTCTTCCTCGTTAACTGCAAATTTTTCTCAAGGAACCCTTACTTTTTCAGGGCCGACTTTTTATTTTCGAAAAAAAGAGAATTTATTAGGGCAGGGGTTAAAATTAAGAATGAATATCGGGATGTTTATAATGATGCTTATCGTAATATTCCAATAAGTTTTGCAAAAGCTTTATAGGGTCTGATTCATAAAGCACTTTAGCATTCGTTTTCTTGTCGATAGCCTTAACTATCGCCTGAATTTCATCAGTGATTCCTCCCGTTCCAAGAAGCACTCCAATCAAGTGCCCTTCATCGTAGGCAATCGAAAACTCCCCCAACGTTCCAGAATGCCCCCCAATGATCACAACAATGTCTGATGTGCGAATATTGATCACCTCCCGTCCCATCAAACCACTGCCCGTAAAAATCAATATATCGTGATAAGCCACCGGAGATTTGTATTTATGCACATGCTCCTTCTCGCTTAAAGCTGGCGATATCCCCACCACAAGCCCCCCTGCAACGCTTGCCCCTTTTGCTGCCTCAAATGGAAAACCCGGGCACGCACCAGTCACCGTAATACACCCAAGCTCGGCTATCCCTCGACCTAAGTCATAAGCCATTTTTTTGTGCATTTTAGAGAGTCTACCAGAAGCTGATCCCATTACCCCAATTTTTAACGCCGGTTTTTTCACTCCTTAACCCACCCTAAGGCCGCAAGACCACAAAGCATCATTAATTGAAGGGGCACTAAACTTTGAACCTTTGAAGAGTCTGTTATTTCAGAAAAATCAACACCTAACTGCCCTTCAATCGCTTTCGTCTTTCTTTGGAAATTAACTAGTTCTTTCTTATACTCTTCCCCCTCTTTAACAAGCCTTTGACACTTTTCTTGACTTGGGCGTAATGCAAGATCCTGTTGTTGCAACGTAAGCTCTTTTTCTTTGGTATTCCTAGTTCGCTCTTGATAATTTTGACTTGCCACTTTAATCGAAAGAGCCTTCCCGTTATCATAATCACGATCCGCTTGCTCTAACTCTTTTTGATACTCAGCATCCAAATTATCACTCATTTGATTCATTTGATCATTAAAAATTTCTCTTTGATCGACTAATACCCTTTTCTTCTGTTGTAAAACCTCATGCTGCTCTTTTAAAATCTTAAATTTTGCCGTAAGAGGCTGACACGCCTCTTGGTTTTTCGCTTTTAACTGACACAATTTTACCTTGGCCGATTGAAGAGGATAAATTGCTAAAGTTGCCAAATCAAGTACTAATTCCTTAACTTCACTGCCTTCAACTTTATCTTCTAACAAACCAGAAAATACTTGCATAAAAGAGGGTCGTTCATCTGTTACGGTAATCAATTGATCTAATTCTTTATTTAATTCATACATTTGTAATTCTAAAAATTTCAAACTTTCATTTAACTGATGAATCTCACCATTTACCTCTTGAATAGGTCTTTGGTTAATGACCCCATTTTCTCTTAAATCTCTTAAATTTGAGACCCCCTCTTCGTATTTTATTTGAGCCGCTTCTTTTGCCCGATCTCTTTCTAATCCAAGCTCCTCCTGCCTCTTCTGTTCTTCCTTGTCGACTTTCACATACTCCGATTCTCTAAGTTCAACAATTGCCTTATGAGTATCTCTATATCCTTGAACAATACCTTCTATCTTTTTATTCAAAAGATTCACAACGGCAACAAATTGATTAAAATTTAAATCTTTTGGATCATCTAAAAGAGAGAGGTAGGATGAAATATCGGGTGCGTTTTCTATAGAAGAGAGAAGAGCTTGAAATTCTTTCTCCTCCATTCCCTTTCCCTCTTTGGGCATGATCGCTTTTTTAAGGTTAGAAAGCTTTAGACTCGACTCTTCCCTTTCCAAAACAACCTTTTTGATAAAATCAAAGCTCTTAATCAAAAGGTGTTTTGTCGCTTCTTCTAATTTTCCATCTTTGTTTATCTCTTTAATATTTTGATCTATCTTTTCAGCTAAGGAGCGAATCACCTCCTCTCTTGGATTCTCCTGTTGCAGCTCGTGATAAAGAAGGGCCATATCTCTCTTCACAATAGCGACCATTGAATTAGCTTTTAAAAAAACGGTCTCAAAATCTGAGGGTTGAACCTGAAGCTGTAACGACTGCGGATACTGATTAAAAAAAAGGGTCATTGCGACCACCGAAACATTGGCGTCTTGTCTTAACTTTTTCTTTTCGGGATTCACTCGACACTGCTTCTCCATTTCAACAGAGGCATTCATAAACGCTTTCATCAAAGAGTCGACTTGGCTCACATCTTCAAGGTTAAATGCATTAGATATCTTTTTATAAAGGTTCGTCGCAAAAATTTTTTGATTCCACGGTGTCCTAAACGTATTCATTTTAACTGTGACGGTCTTATCTCCAATAGTCACAGTCAACTCATACGTCTTGAATAGGCCGTAATCGGCTTTTTTTTCGATTTTAACCTGTGGTTCTGGAGGTAAATTACCCCTTCCTTCAACTGGCCCAACACTCATCCTCTTAGCCCCCCCCTCAATCGAAAGCCAAAAACTACTCTGTCCTCGTTTTAATCCACCTCCTATTTTATATTAAACAAGTATTTTTTTTAAACTTTCTCATTAAAACTAAGAGAGTTAGATTACAACTCCCATCTCAAACCGGTTAATAGGGACACATCGACGAAATTGTCTCGAACAACTTCAAAATCAAAGAAGCCGATTTTCTCGTAAAACTTTCTGCCGCTCACATTAACTTTGCGAATTAAAAGGTTAATCGCTAAAACATTGGGATAGACCCCTCTTATCGAGAACGTGAGCTGTTTGCCAATTCCTTTTCCCTGGTATCTTGGGTCGACTACAAGAAGGTTCATATAAGCTGCATCCTTCTCATTTTTTTCTAATTCAAAGGTTGAAAAACCGACAAGTCTCTTATCTTCAAACGCTTGGATCCAAATAAGCCCCCCATGCTTAAAGTGCTCTAATTCGCTTTCAAAATAACTTTCATAGAAACGTCTCACATCACCAATCGATTGAAACTCTTTATTTAACTTAAGCAGGGGCACATCTTCATAACCTGTCATAAAAGCTTTAACTAAAATCTGTTTGCCCAAAAACTGGTCGATCTCTTCAACACTTCTCACAGCAATCACCTCAATCTCAGAAAAAAGATTTTGGCAAGAAAACAAATTTAAACTTAATAACAAGAAGACTCGAAAATTTCTAAAAAAATCAATTCTTTTGTCTTCGATATTTTTGTTCACAAAAATCTTGCCGATATAAGACACTTAGATCTCTTATGCGACGATCCTTTTTAAGCGCTTGCTTTGGAAATTTTTTTGAACACTACGACACCGCCCTTTTCGGGTGCCTCTCCCTTATTCTCGCTCCGCTCATCTTTCCAAAAGAGGATCCCATCACAGCGCTCATTTTAACGTACGGGATGATTCCCCTAGGGATGATCGCAAGACCACTTGGAGCTCTATTTTTTGGCTCGATCGGCGACCGGCTTGGGCGAGAACAAGCTCTTTTTTTAACTCTTTCGGGGATGGGAGTGATCTCTTTTGCCATGGCTTTTACTCCCACCTACGATCAAGTGGGTATTTTAGCCCCTCTTATTTTTTGTCTTGGACGTATCGGACAAAACTTTTTATCCTCCGGGCAGACGATGGGAGGAGCCATTTTTCTTTTAGAGAACACTAAAACTAAAAATCCCGATTTTATCAGCGGTCTCTACAGCGCCTCGACGATCGGCGGAATTCTTTTGGCCTCCCTAGGAGTCTCTTTACTCTATCACTTTGAAATCACCTCATCGGGATGGCGCTTTCTTTACCTTTTAGGATCCTTAACGGCCCTTTTTGGAGCTCTGATTCGAAAAAATCTTCCCAAATCGCCCCCAAAAGAGAGCTCTGCCCCGCTTGTTAAAACGTTTTATCTCTTCAAAAAAGAGATTCTTTTAATCGCTATAGGATCTGGTTTTTCATATGCCAACTATTCGGTATCGCTTGTTTTGATGAACGGCTTTATCCCTCTCATCTCTCAAATAAGTGAAGAGGAGATGATGAAGATGAACACAGCCCTTCTTGTCTTCGATTTTTGCGCGCTCCCCCTATTTGGATGGCTTTCCTCTAAAGTTTCCCGAGAAAAAATGATGCTTTTAGCCTCACTTCTGGCCACAATTGCCGCCATTCCCCTCATGAACTTTCTCCCACAAGCCACTCTAATCACAGTTTTTGGAATTAGAATGTTCTTTGTCCTAATTGGGGTCGCTTTCTTTGCTCCTTTTCACGCTTTCGCCCAAGAAATGGTCCCAAAAGCTCACCGCTACCAAGTCATTTCATTCGGTTACGCAATCGGCTGCCAGGTTCTAGGAGGATTAACAGCCCCTCTCTCCCTTTTAGCCTTTAAAAAAACAGGACTTTTCTCCAGCATCGTCTGGTATTGGTGCCTTCTTGGACTGATGAGTAGTTTAAGTTTAGTTTTTATTATTAATCAAAAAAAGAAAGCGCAAACTAATTTTTTATTGTCATAAAACAACAATTTTGATATTTTTTTTAAAAAGAGTATTTTATGACTTCACTATCTAATGTTTCTTCCGATCCTTTTCCAGGCACTAGAGCCGTATGGGCCTGAATGTGTTTATCTAAACCATTAAGAGCGACTATCTATTTATTTGGCTTAAATGGTATGAGTGGGTCAACGAAAAAAAATCGGACTCAAGATGTTAAAACACCTCTACAAGGAGTCTTTGGGGCTTCTTACCGACTTCTACCAACTCACGATGGCATACGCCTACTGGAAGAGTGGTTTAGACAAAAAGCGTAGCGTCTTTCATTTATTTTTCAGAAAAAAGCCCTTTAAGGGGGGATTTGCACTAACCGCTGGACTTGAAGGGGTGATTGACTACATCAAAAATTTTTCCTTTAACGACTCAGATCTTGCTTACCTTGCGACCCTTAAATCGACAAACAACACCCCTCTTTTTGAAAAAGGGTTTTTAGACACCCTTAAAAACCTCAAATTCACCTCAAATATCGATGCCATCCCTGAGGGGAGGGTCGTTTTTCCCTACGAACCGCTACTTCGGATTGAAGGTGCCTTAATCGAGTGTCAACTCTTAGAGAGCGCCCTTCTTAACCTGATCAACTTTCCCTCTCTTATCGCGACGAAGGCTGCAAGACTTAAAATTGCAGCTCTCGATTCTCCTCTCATGGAGTTTGGCCTAAGACGCGCCCAAGGGATCGATGGCGCGCTTACAGCGGCAAGAGCTGCCTTTATCGGGGGGTGCACATCGACCTCGAACACTTTGGCAGGCAAACTGTTTGGCATTCCAATAGTCGGCACCCACTCCCACAGCTTTGTGATGGTGTTTGACGAAGAGGAGGAGGCGTTTCGCACCTACAGCCAACAACTTCCCGACAATTGCATCCTCCTTGTAGACACCTACAACTCGCTCGAAGGGGTTAAAAAAGCGATTAAAATCGCTCTTGAACTTAAAGAGAGGGGAAAAGAGGTTAAGGGGATAAGGCTAGACTCGGGGGATTTACTGGTTTTGAGCCAAAAAACGAGGGCGCTTCTCAACAGCGCGGGACTTGAAAAGGTAAAAATTTTTGCAACAAACGATCTCGACGAGTATGCAATTGCCCATTTAAAGAGGGACAAAGCGCCGATCGATGTGTTTGGAGTGGGGACCAGGCTTGTGACAGCGTACGACCAGCCAGCGCTTGATGGAGTGTATAAACTTTCAGCGATCAAAGAGAATGAGACGTGGAAATACCGTCTCAAACTCTCAGAGGAGCGCGCTAAAATCTCCAACCCTGGGATCCAACAAGTGGCAAGGTATAGCCAAGGGGGAGAGTTTGTGCAAGATGTGATCTTTGATATTCACCTTGGGATAAGCCCCAATCGATGGGAAAAAGAGGAGCTCTTAATACCGATTTTCCGGGAGGGACACCTTGTGTACGAGCCCCCAGCGCTCGGAAACATTCAGATTGTGGCGGCAAATGATCTAAAACGGCTACCGGAGAACGTGAAACGGTTGGTCGATCCAGAAGAGTATCGTGTGACACTTGAGGATAAGTACAACACTTTAAAAGACGAGCTGGTCAATAGAGTGTCTCGGTAATCAAAATTTATTGATTTTATGGTTTTGGAATACAATAATACTTTTATTATGATAGACAATTTGCTTTTAAGCAGTGATAGGTTAATTTTAAGAAGGGTCCAAACAACCGATACATGTTCCTTAGTGGAATTAGCAGGGGACTTTCTGGTGGCTGAAATGATGAACGGTTCGATCCCGCACCCTTATCACCTTGCAGATGCTACTGCCTGGGTTGAGAAGCATAAGGATGACTCTTCTACTTCTCAGTCGATATCTTGGGTCATTACCGACAAAAATTTTGGCAAACTGGTGGGGTCAATCCAAATCAGACTGGATGAATCTCGCTTAAGCGCCCGTTTGAGCTATTGGATTGGTCAAGTCTTCTGGAATAAAGGTTTTGCATCGGAAGCTGTTAAAAGCGTTGTTGATTTTGCCAAAACGTTAAAGCTCTCGCAATTAACAGCAGAACATTTTGAACGAAATCCTGCCTCAGGTAGAGTTTTGACGAAAGCAGGGTTCCAATTTTGCGGGAAAAGGGAATATATCGAAAAACTGCATAATAAACCTGAAATGATGATGGAATATAAACTTCTTTTATAAATTAAAAAAACGAAATCAGCTGAAAATTATATAAGTTACACCCTTAGATTTTATTTTTCTTAATTCTTGATTAAATCTCTTTAGATTACATTTAAAACTTTTAATTTCTCTTGATCTTTATTTTTTGCCTGTATTATAAAGAAACCTCCAAAAAACTAAGCAGGGATCAAAAAATGAATATTGCACCAACATCAACCTACCCATCCTCTCTTTTGGAAATTGTAGCGACGGGGCATAACTACAGTAGGGGATCCCGAATTGCAGCGCTTAATATTTTAGCTGGGGTGCAACCAGGACTAACCTTACAAGACACACCGAAACTTACCTGCGTCATTAATGACTTAACGCATTTCATCAGACAGGAGAGCTCTGACTATCAGCACGAAGCCCTTTCGACACTAGACCATATACTAAGTACCAAATTTCCACTTCCAGAAGACTTTGACTACTATCGCACGTTAAACGAACTTATCGCAACCCTTGATAAAACGACCGTTCCAAAGACTCAAAGAAAGATTGCGCAGGTTATGAGCACACTTCTCACACACATTTTGCTTAATTTGAAGATCCAAAAAGAAACTAAATTGCGAACAATTGGTCTCATCTCTGATGAGAAACGAGAAGCGATGAAAGATGTATTAGAGAGACTTGCAAAATTAAAGGAAAAAGAACAAAAGAAAATTTCTAACTCTAATGAGGATTACCATACAAACTATCTTTTAAACTACAACATCGAGGCCATAAAGCTATCTGGCAACAGACAAATCCAAACAATATAAAGTTTTCAGGCGGCTGTTTTGGTTCTTGGGGGATTGACCATGATCGTGGCAGACAAAAAAGTGGTGACTGGGCTTTCGATGTTTAAAGAGGCGTATTGAGCTGATCGATATTCAAAAAAGTTGGTTTCCTATTAGCTATTGAGCCTTAAAGGGCTTAGAGATTACCACTGCCAGAACAGATAAAGACGGAATCATGAAGGCCTTATTGGGAGAAGTGAGAACACTTATGCCATGGAGAAGCAGAACAATGAAGGATTTACCAGGGTCTTCTGTCGCTCTCGAGTGTAGCGCAACTGGGAGAGACGAAGGAGATTCGGGATTTGATGCAACTTCACCTTGAAAAGGTGAAAACGAGTTCAAACGTTGAGTTAGTGAAGGGTTATGCGCGCCATTTAGCGAAAGTTTCGCAACATGGCAAGAGTGAAGAGGAGAGAGGGGAGGCGAGGCAATCGCTCTTGTCGCTTCAATTGAACGGCGCTTACGTTGAGAGGAAGAGAGAGGGAGTGACTCCAGGATCGGCAAAACAAGTGGCGACGGCGAAGAAGATGGGTGGTTTTTCTACCTTTGACACAAAGGCGATGGAGGTCTTAAAACCGTCTCCGCAGACGCCACCAAGGGCGATACCAGCCCCGAGACAGGACCATTCGAATACGAGCCCCCAAGGCTCTCCGCCGCCTGCGAAAACCCCGCTGGCAAGCACAAGCCCCGAAGGCTCACCGCCACCAGCGACAACGACCTTTTCGAGCACAACCCCGCCAAAATACAGACCTCCAAAACCTGCTGAGGCGCTGCTGGCAAGAGTTGTGGGGACATCTTGGGACAACTTCTGGAAAGTTTGGCTAAAGTTTGAGACTCAATGCACAGAAGAGGAGCTGGGATCTCTGACGATTTGGAAAAATAATGCGTCGAGACTTGATTGGAACCCTAGTTCATTTGAGTTGGTTGCTAAGTTTTTGAATGCACATCCGAGTTACAAACAGTTTGATTTAACGTTCTCAGACTATAAGCCTGAGGATGTGGCCAATTTCCTTCCTCAAGTGGATTGCAGAAATGACTTGGATGTCGTCTTAAGAAATGAAGAGGAATATTCGTTACTAGCCAAGGCTTTATTTAAAAATAGTTTGTACGAAGTTTCAAGAAATATCCTTGAAAAGGCAGCGAAGAGGAACCCTAGCTACATGAAGTCATGCGACTTTTTGACAAGATTGGGCCAGGTTTACAATAAGCTTGACCCAGCAAACAGCCAAAAAGCAGAAGGGTACTATAAAGAGTCTCTGAAAATAAATCCGAACCATTTTCTAACTTGGTTCCATTTCTCCTTTTTTTCTCGTACGTGCGAATAGACTAAAGGAAAGTGTAGATGCAATAAGAAAAGCTGTACAAATCGATCCAAATGATTCATCTGCCCGTTACACTCTAGCTCAAAATCTTGGGCATTATTATGAATTATCTGGAAAAAAAGACCTTATCTTAATTATGGACGCTAAAAAGGAAATCGAAATTGCTTATCAGCTTGATCCAAAAAATTCGAAGATCATCGGCTTGAAGTCAACTATAAACGAATTGTACAATGAGGCAAAATAGTTTTTATTTATCATCATCGATTCCATGACTCGACGATTCTGCTTGAAGTTGAGTCAGATCTCTCTCTTACTCCTGGTTGTCCACCTACTCCTGCTCCCTCATCAGTAATATCCTCAGGAGGAGGAGGCATTACAAAAACATCATCATCATCTGTTGGCGGAAGCGGTGGTACATCCTCTTCGGTTGGCGGTGGTATTTCTTCATTCGTTCCGAAAGTCCCCGAATCTACCACGCGTATTTCTCCTCCAGAACTTTTAACAAAACGCGGATCATTAGCAATATTTATAGGTTCTCCTGGTATGACAGCAGCTGGAGCACCAGGTGTACCTGTCGGCACCGCTTCCAAAGTTATAGTCAAATCATCTGATAACTCTGATGGCTCTCTCTGTTTTGCCGCGGCGGCCGCACCCGCAGGATCGGCGGCAGGTGTAGCGGACGTTGCCGGAGCAGAAGGGGAGTGAGAGGCAGCTGGAGCATGATGTGGTCGTGGAGACGGCGGCGGCGGTGGAGGCGGCGGACCAGCAGCTTTAGGAGCTGAGGAAGCAGGTGTTGGGGCTGCAGGTGCGGCTGTGTCATCAGCGGCTGGCGTAGCGGCAGCGGCGGCAGAAGCGGCTGTAGCAGCAGCGGCAGCGGTTGATGTTGACGCATCAGGAGCGGTAAGAATCATATTCTTTTTCATATTTGCCATGTTTTCATCGTATTCATCAATTTTATCATTACGAACAAAAAGTATTACTTTTTTTAAAGGCATGTTTGTCTTTGTATAATCAATACGGTCTTCTTCCCTTTTTTTGTAACCTTCAGGTGGCGTAATATTTTTAGTTTCAAAACCGTCAGAAACAAGAATAAATTCCTTTCCATCATTCGCATCAGCTTGTATTCGATCAACCTCTGCCTTTAAATCTTTGCTTTGAACATTTTGATTGCTTGCTGAAATACTTAAAGTAATTCCTTTACTTGCAGTTGATGCATCATTTTTCGCATTCACGCTTTGATCTGGGCTAGTATGTTGAGACGTGTTAACTGAATTTGGCAATTTTGTGGTTTTAGAATCAGGTACACCAGCAGCTGGCGCGGCAGCAGGCGCAGCCGAAGCCCCTGTTGCTGCAGGCGCGGCAGCAGGCGCAGCCGCCGCAGGCGAAGGAGAGGTTGAGGATGACGAAGTTTGTGGCGTTGGTAAACAAACACTACAAGCAACTCTCATCTTCTGAACAGTCTCTTTAAACTTAAAAAACTTTTCCTTATTTCCACCAAAATCATTCTCTGTTAACTCTTTTAGGCCTGGATCACCAATTTCCTGCTTGTAAGCCTTTCCTTCCCTATATACTAGGGCACTAACAGAATGGCCAGAACCACTTGAAGCCTTCAACACGTCATCAAAACTTTTAACCAATTCATCCACGACTTGCTCACCACCAAGTTTGTCTTTAGCATACGCTTTAATCTTCTCAAGATCAGTTCCAGTCATAGCACTATATTTTGCATGGTCTTCCGCCGTAAGAGCTAGCGTCACGACATGGCCGTTCGATGTCTTTGCAGTTAAAGTCATAAGTGGTTGAGCTGTCACACTCAATGTACCGTGCTGGGCATGGTGGATTAACTGGTGATGTCATAACTGACCTCCTAATTATTAGTATCGATTTTTATTATAAAACAATTTTTATTGATTATTAAAGTTAATATTATATAAATTTTCGTTTATTTTAGTAATCTGAGGCTTTTCGCAAAGACTTGAACTTTTATACAAACTTCCCCATAGTCTTGATTTAGCAGCAGTTCCCTTGAGAAGGGCCTCCAAGCTTAAAAATTGTTTTTAATCGGCGATACTCAAAAAAGAATCGCTTTTGTAAGGGCCAAGCGCTCTCAATTGATTACTTTTAGGAGCCTTAAATGAAAACACTTCTTCTTCTTCTCCTTTTCGGACAACTTCAGGCCACTCTCTTCCTAAAAGACACCCTAAATTCGGCAAACAAAGGCGACTTTATCGTCACTAGGCAAGGCAAAACCTTCACCGCTATGATCATTCAAGAGAAAACCTCCGAAAGCATCACCATTGACGAAATCTCTGTCCCCACCACCAAAAATATCACCAACTTTACCGATTGGCTCCAAAATGGCGCTAAAGAAAATACCTCGTGGATTCAGTATCAGATCGACCCCCAATCAGGAAGAATGTTAAGCCTCTACTCCTTCACAAAAAAAGCTCAGTGCGATCCAAAAACTTCACAACAATTCCTCTCAACTCTCATCAATCTCCCCTTCAACGAAATTCCACTCAATCAAAGAAAACTTAAAGGAAATGCAAGAAAATCCTCCATACCCAAAGAAGAAGAGCTCTGGCAGCCACAAATGATCCTCAATGGTCAGATCATCAAAGGCGTCACCTTCAACGCCTACAAAGCGCTCTGGCCTCAAGAAGGACCACAAGAGATCGCCGGAAAGGAAATCACTATCTATCTACCAAAAGACCCCAGGTATTTAAGCTACTTCCCCTACTGGATTCAGGTCGCAGGACAAGTCGAAAATGCTAAAATTCGCGTTTGCGATTCAGGAAAAAATTGTCCTCATTTACAACACCCGTAATATTTGTTCGCTTTTTGTTCGCTACTTTTTACAACTCGTTGGTTTTAAGCAGTTTTTTTTGTGGGATTCCTGTTGATCGGTTCAAAATTCCATTATTGATGGGTTTAATGTTAAATCTTTGATTATTAGTAGATTAAGTGATAAATTTTCCTACCCAATCTCGGAGAATCTTAAAAACAAATCATTGTCAATATCTGTTTGCTTTTTTCTCTTAAACCCACTAAAATGAGCTTTATGTTTTTCAAAAATAGACTACTTTCCCTTTCGAAGAGCCGCCAGATCTTCCAAAACACCTACGATTCGTACAAAAAAGTAGGGTATCGGATGGATCCCGTAAGGTATCGGCAGATTGAAGAAGACTTAAATGCTCTCGATCAGGCTCTTCTTGCGAAGGATCGGGAAAAAGCAAGTTTACTTGCCACAAAGCTAAAAGAGTTTACCAAAGAGCATTGCAAAAAGCCTCTCCCCCTTGTGATTTTGGAGTATATTATCGGTTTTGGGTTTGCCCTTTTAATTGCAACCATCGTGCGGCAAACCTGGTTTGAGCTCTATGAGATTCCGACCGGCTCCATGAGGCCAACCCTAAGAGAGAAAGATCGCCTGACAGTCACCAAAACAGCTTTTGGAATCAACGTTCCTATGCAGACTGAGCATTTCATGTTCGATCCCAAGCTTGTCAAAAGAGGCGGAATCGTAATTTTTTCAGCCGACAACCTCCCTCTAACAGACACCGACGACAGATACTTTTGGATTTTCCCTGCCAAAAAGCGCTTTATCAAGCGTCTTGTCGGCAAACCGGGCGATTCTCTCTACTTTTATGGGGGAAAATTGTATGGGGTCGACAAAGAGGGACGCCCCTTAGAGGAGCTCCAAAACGCCCCTGAGATGCAAAAGCTTGAGTACATCCCCTTTATTGGGTTCGATGGGCATGTCGGGATCAACCCCTTTAACCAAACCACCTATAGCCATTTCAACAAATCTATTGGACGGTTTGCCATCACTTCCTTCAACAGTTTAAGTGGCGAAGTGTTTAATGGAAAAAAATGGGTAAAAGAGCAGCCCCAAGCCCTTAAAGAGCCGCACAAAGAGATCAAAGCGTTTGCCGATTACTTTGGGATCAAAAACTTCGCCATGAGCCGCCTCTTAAATGAGGAGGAGCTTAAAAATCTCTATCCCAACGAAACGTTTGACAAAGGGGTCCTTTATTTAGAGCTTTCCCACACCCCAACTCTTTCGCAACCACTTTTCCAAAGAAGAGGGCTTGTGACAGTGCCTGTTCTTCAGCCCAAAAAAGCGATCATTCCTTTAACTGAAGAGCACTTAAATCGCTTAATGGACACTCTTTACACCGCAAGGTTTGTAGTCAAAGAGGGGCAAGCAAAACGGTATGACGTGAGCGATCAAACTTTCTCCCCTTTTGATGCGCGCCTTCCAGGTGTCGAAGAGGGCACTTACGAATTCTACAACGGAAAAGCGATCAAGATTGGCTCGTTTGCCATCACCTCAGATGTTCCCAAAACAAGCGCCCTTTATAAAAGAGACCCTCAAACGATCGAGACCCTTTACAATTTAGGGATTCAATTTGACAATCATTTATCCCCCTCTAAAAATCCGTTTCTGTTTCCCAATAGATACGCTTACTTTAGAGACGGCAGCCTCTATCTCATGGGAAAAGAGATCTTAGCCCGCGATGATCCCACTCTTGTCGCCTTTAACAAAAAAGAAGCTGAGAAAGAGCAATCTGATGCCGACTATATCGCCTTTAAAGACCTAGGTGCCCCTCTAAAAGATGGAGTGATCGACGCTGAGTTTATTAGAACCTTTGGGATCACTGTTCCAGAAAGAAACTATCTTGTTCTTGGCGATAACCACGCGATGAGCTCAGATGGGCGCGTCTTTGGGTTTGTCCCCGAAGAGAACCTGCAAGGGGCTCCAAGCCTCATCATCTGGCCTCCAGGTGAGAGAATGGGATTCCCTAAGAACAGCCCTTATCCTACGTTTAACACGCCTCGATCAATTGTTTGGGTGATTGGTGCTCTTTCAGCTATTGCTTATTTCGGCTGGCTTGAACATCAGAAAAGACGTCCCCAATTTAAACGAAAAAAAAGTCTAAAAGAGACTTAATTTAAGCTATGCTTTTTTGGAACGCCACCCTCTCCCTATCAAAAAGTCGTCAAATTTTTCAAAAATCGTACGATACTTACAAAAAAGTGGGTTACAGGATCGATCCTGAACGGAAAAGCGAAATCGAAGATTTGCTTGAAAGGCTCGATCAGGCCCTTCTCTCAAAAGATCGGGAAAAAGCCAGCGCTCTTTCAAAAAAATTAAAAGAGCTCACTAAAAAATATTGCAAGAAACCTCTTTTCTTAACTGTTTTTCAATCTCTTTTCAGCTTTGCCCTTACTCTATTAATGGTTACGATCGTCAAGCAAACCTGGTTTGAGCTCTATGAGATTCCGACCGGCTCCATGAGGCCAACCTTAAGAGAGAAAGATCGCCTGACGGTTACCAAAACCGCTTTTGGAATCAATATTCCCCTCCAAACTGAACATTTTCTTTTCGATCCAAAGCTTGTGAAAAGAGGCGCTGTTGTCGTTTTTACAGCCGATAACCTTCCTCTAACAGAGACAGATGACAAATATCTTTGGATTTTTCCCGCAAAAAAACGGTTGATTAAGCGCCTCGTCGGCAAACCTGGCGATTCTCTCTACTTTTATGGGGGAAAATTGTATGGGGTCGACAAAGAGGGGCACCCCTTGGAAGAACTTCATCAAGAAGAAATGGCTAACCTAGAATACATCCCCTTTATTGGGTTCGATGGGCATGTCGGGATCAACCCCTTTAACCAAACCACCTATAGCCATTTTAACAAATCTATTGGACGGTTTGCCATCACTTCCTTCAACAGTTTAAGTGGCGAAGTGTTTAATGGAAAAAAATGGGTAAAAGAGCAGCCCCAAGCCCTTAAAGAGCCGCACAAAGAGATCAAAGCGTTTGCCGATTACTTTGGGATTAAAAACTTCGCCATGAGCCGCCTCTTAAATGAGGAGGAACTTAAAAATCTCTATCCCAACGAAACGTTTGACAAAGGGGTCCTTTATTTAGAGCTTTCCCACACCCCAACTCTTTCACAGCCTCTTTTCCAAAGAAGAGGGCTTGTGACAGTGCCTGTTCTTCAGCCTAAAAAAGCGATCATTCCTTTAACTGAAGAGCACTTAAATCGCTTAATGGACACCCTTTACACCGCAAGGTTTGTAGTCAAAGAGGGTCAAGCGAAACGGTATGATGTCAGCGATCAAACTTTCTCCCCTTTTGATGCGCGCCTTCCAGGTGTCGAAGAGGGCACTTACGAATTCTACAACGGAAAAGCGATCAAGATTGGCTCGTTTGCCATCACCTCAGATGTTCCCAAAACAAGCGCCCTTTATAAAAGAGACCCTCAAACGATCGAGACCCTTTACAATTTAGGGATTCAATTCGACAATCATTTATCCCCCTCTAAAAATCCGTTTCTGTTTCCCAATAGATACGCTTACTTTAGAGACGGCAGCCTCTATCTTATGGGAAAAGAGATCTTAGCCCGCGATGATCCCACTCTTGTCGCCTTTAACAAAAAAGAAGCTGAGAAAGAGCAATCTGATGCCGACTATATCGCCTTTAAAGACCTAGGTGCCCCTCTAAAAGATGGAGTGATCGACGCTGAGTTTATTAGAACCTTTGGGATCACTGTTCCAGAAAGAAACTATCTTGTTCTTGGCGATAACCACGCGATGAGCTCAGATGGGCGCGTCTTTGGGTTTGTCCCCGAAGAGAACCTGCAAGGGGCTCCAAGCCTCATCATCTGGCCTCCAGGTGAGAGAATGGGATTCCCTAAGAACAGCCCTTATCCTACGTTTAACACGCCTCGATCAATTGTTTGGGTGATTGGTGCCCTTTCAGCTATTGCTTATTTCGGCTGGCTTGAACACCAGAAAAGACGTCCCCAATTTAAACGAAAAAAAGCTTAAAAGATCTTTATCAATTGGTGTGACAACATCACATGAGGAAGTTAGCTTTTCTTAAATTCTTCCACATTGTTTTGTTGCGATTCAATTTCAAGTGTTTCAATTTTTTAACTCATCACGAAGAAAAACATGATAAATCGGATACACTTGATATACTTGATAAAGGAACAGAGAGAAATCACCCCCCTGGCGCTTATGCGCCTTACTAAAGGAGAGGAAAAGTTTTTAAAAAAGCAACGAAGCTTCATTGAGCATATATAGTTTTTGCTTTTTTAAAAAACTTTTCCTCTCCTTTAGTATTTTTTGGGCTCTGCCCAAAAAAAGGGGGGTGACAGATAATTATCCTACATATCATGTAAATCGTATAAATCATGTGGTTTGTTTGCGGCAAAATCTTCAATTTTCTTGGCAACTTTGGATTTGTCCCAGAGGATAATCTCCAAGCCTCATCATCTGGCCTTGAGGTGAAAGAACGGGATGGCCGAAGACAGCCCTTATCCTATATTGCTTATTTCAGGCGGCTTGAACATCAGAAAAGACGTCCCCAATTTAAACGAAAAAAAGCTTAAAAGATCTTTATCAATTGGTGTGACAACATCACATGAGGAAGTTAGCTTTTCTTAAATTCTACCACATTGTTTTTTGCAATTCAATTTCAAGTGTTTCAATTTTTTAACTCATCACGAAGAAAAACATGATAAATCGGATACGCTTGATATACTTGATAAAGGAACAGAGAGAAATCACCCCCCTGGCGCTTATGCGCCTTACTAAAGGAGAGGAAAAGTTTTTTAAAAAAGTAACGAAGCTACATTGAGCATTTATAGTTTTTGCTTTTTTAAAAACTTTTCCTCTCCTTTAGTATTTTTTGGGCTCTGCCCAAAAAAAGGGGGGTGACAGATAATTATCCTACATATCATGTAAATCGTATAAATCATGTGGTTTGTTTGCGGCAAAATCTTCAATTTTCTTGGCAACTTTGGATTTGTCCCAGAGGATAATCTCCAAGCCTCATCATCTGGCCTTGAGGTGAAAGAACGGGATGGCCGAAGACAGCCCTTATCCTATATTGCTTATTTCAGGCGGCTTGAACACCAGAAAAGACGTCCCCAATTTAAACGAAAAAAAGCTTAAAAGATCTTTATCAATTGGTGTGACAACATCACATGAGGGAGTTAGCTTTTCTTAAATTCTTCCACATTGTTTTGTTGCAATTCAATTTCAAGTGTTTCAATTTTTTAACTCATCACGAAGAAAAACATGATAAATCGGATACACTTGATATACTTGATAAAGGAACAGAGAGAAATCACCCCCCTGGCGCTTATGCGCCTTACTAAAGGAGAGGAAAAGTTTTTTAAAAAAGCAACGAAGCTACATTGAGCATATATAGTTTTTGCTTTTTTAAAAAACTTTTCCTCTCCTTTAGTATTTTTTGGGCTCTGCCCAAAAAAAGGGGGGTGACAGATAATTATCCTACATATCATGTAAATCGTATAAATCATGTGGTTTGCTTCCAGAAAAGACGTCCACAATTTAAACAAAAAAGAGCTTAAAAGATGCTTTAAACAGCTTCCTCATGCTGATCACCGGCGGAATCGGGTAGCATTTTAATTTTTGGATCAGAAACAAAAACGATCGAACTATCATTAGTATCAGGCTTAACTCCTGCACGCCTACCTAAACCTGTGACGAGATCATCCCAAGCCTCACTCCCTTTCAAGTCCTTATCGAGAGTGATTGTAAACTCACTATTGGAAATCCGATCTAATGTTATTGGAAGACAATGAGCGTCGTAGTAAATCTGATGACTCCATCTTGTCTCCTCGCCAGAATACCCATGCTGAAATACATAAGCTTTGACCCCCTCTTCCACATTAAGTCCAACAAGAGCCTGACCTGGCTCTTGCAACACATCTCCATTAACACGAAAATGACGGATTTTAAAGCTATTTTTAGATATTGTGTATTTATCCACATCCTCTTTATTAACCCCAGGTGCATTAAAAGTACAAAGAGAGACTTTTTGTCCCTCACACCTTCTTTCTGTTGCCAAAGAGATAAAAAAACGCTGAGCATCGACTCCCCCTAAACTATGCCCCGCCACATTGAGATGTATAGACTCTCTTAAATAGGGCTTCAGCCTTTCAAATATCACAGGCTCCTGCTCTAGATACGATTTTAAACCGACGGCATCAGTTAAATTCCCATATTGCCTATCTTTCAAACTAAAACAGCGGTAAAACGAGTCGTAGCAATTGAGCCCTCTAAATACCACATGCACAACCTTCGGATTTTCTTCACCAAACGGAACAAAACAAGCCCCCATCACACCTGATTTTGCTGAAAGAAGTTTCGTTTCAAAAACAATAGGTTTTCGTTTTTCATCCATTCCAGGGACCAAAATTTTATCGGGAAACTGGGCTTCCTCAGAAACTGAAGAACAAATGCCATAAATGACATGCCTTGCTAAAAACTCTGTGAGATTATATTTAGCAAATGTCTCATTGTTATCTTTATAGTGATCCCAATTTTTTAATTCTTTAAGAATCTCTAAATCCCTTTCCAATGCCGCCTTATAAGGCTCCTGCTTCGAGATCGTTGCGGCAGGCTCAAATGACCTCATCTTAATCAGCTTTTCATACACCTCATTTAATGAAAGCCCCTCAACATCTTCTGGAGTGATATAGGCTCTACACCCAATTAAAACTGCGTACGACTCATCAGGTGTTAAAAACTCTTTACCAGATAATTTATACTGTTCAAGAACCCTTAAAACAGCTTTTTCTCCAAATTCACTCTTTAATCCCTCAATCAATGCGTTTTTATTAAATGAGGATTGCGTCTTCTTTAAAGATACGAGACGAAGATGAGGGTTTCCTACAAACTGTTGAGCTTGTCTTACTTCAGCACTCTTCGTTTTACTTTTCTCTTTGTCGACAAGATCCCCGATTCGGCCTGTTAATTCACCAATTTTCTTAAGCTGAAAATCGACTTCCCCTTTCCATGCCGCTTTTTCTTTCTCTTTTGGCGTCTTTAACCAAGGAGTTGCCGAATCGATTGTCTTTTTATAATGGCCGTAAGCTTCATTGACCTTTACTAGCGTCTCTTTTAAATCGTGAAGCGACCGAGTGGGCATGGTGTCTTTTGATCTCTCTAGCTGAGCAATCAGTGTCTCAAGAGTGGTTATCCGAGAAGCCACTACTTTTAAGCTCTTTCCCTCGTTTTGACGGGTTAAAAGACGAGAAAGCGCTTGAAAGAGTTTTCTTACGATAATGACAATTTTTTTGATTAACTCGGGAGCTTTCTTAAAATAGCCGTCAGGTGAAGAGTAGCGTCCGACAGAACCTTGCCACGAAATACAAAAACGCTCACCACTCTCTAAAGAAGCGACTTCTCTGAAATCCTTGTGCAAACTATCAAGTTGTTTACTAATGGTCAAAATGGAACCCCTTGCCAATCGACTAGGGAGTATTTTATCTGAATTAAATTAAAAAGGCAATGCTTAAACGATTCCTTCAAGCTCTTCGATCTGCTCTAACCCCTCGATTAGACCAGGAGTTGAAAAAAGTTCCAAAGTAATTAACAAATTTTCGTAAGTCTCCTCCGACATCATAACAACACTACCAGCACTCGTCGAAATCCTAAACTGCTCGCTCTTCTTAACACACTTTGTCAGTAACTGTTTTAGTGTCTCTTTCGCTTGCTCAAAAGGAATAGTCTCCATAACCGTTAACTCTTTTTTTAAGGTCTAAAGTCCCACCTTAAACGAGTCACTTTTTTTTTGACAACATAATATTAAATTTTTTTGTTTTAGTTAGTCGGCCCTGAAAAAGTAAGGGTTCCTTGAGAAAAATTTCAGTTAACGAGGAAGAGAGACATAGCCTATTTTGCAAGGTTTAATTACATGAGAAAAGATCTAAAATTTTGCGAATGGAACACGCACTCTCCAGAGAAAAAGTGATCCTTTTGCAACAAAAAAAGCGGTGAAGGACGATCCAAACCCCCTTGAGGGGTTTGGTGAGGAGTAAAACGCCTTTTTTGTCAAAAGGGGCACTTTTTATTGGAGAGGACTTTTTCAGGGCCGACTAGATAGTCGGCCCTAAAAAAGTAAGGGTTCCTTGAGAAAAATTTGCAGTTAACGAGGAAGAGAGACACAGCCTATTTAGCAAGGTTTAATTACATGAGAAAAGATCTAAAATTTTGCGAATGGAACACGCACTCTCCAGAGAAAAAATGATCCTTTTGCAACAAAAAAAGCGGTGAAGGACGCCTCCCCCCCTTGAGGGGTTTGGTGAGGAGTAAAACGCCTTTTTTGTCAAAAGGGGCACTTTTTATTGGAGAGGACTTTTTCAGGGCCGACTAGATAGTCGGCCCTAAAAAAGTAAGGGTTCCTTGAGAAAAATTTGCAGTTAACGAGGAAGAGAGACACAGCCTATTTAGCAAGGTTTAATTACATGAGAAAAGATCTAAAATTTTGCGAATGGAACACGCACTCTCCAGAGAAAAAATGATCCTTTTGCAACAAAAAAAGCGGTGAAGGACGCCTCCCCACCTTGAGGGGTTTGGTCAGGAGTAAAACGCCTTTTTTGTCAAAAGGGGCACTTTTTATTGGAGAGGACTTTTTCAGGGCCGACTAGATAGTCGGCCCTGAAAAAGTAAGGGTTCCTTGAGAAAAATTTGCAGTTAACGAGGAAGAGAGACACAGCCTATTTAGCAAGGTTTAATTACATGAGAAAAAATCTAAAATTTTGCGAATGGAACACGCACTCTCCAGAGAAAAAATGATCCTTTTGCAACAAAAAAAGCGGTGAAGGACGCCTCCCCCCCTTGAGGGGTTTGGTGAGGAGTAAAACGCCTTTTTTGTCAAAAGGGGCACTTTTTATTGGAGAGGACTTTTTCAGGGCCGACTAGTTATGGTTTAGGCACGAGAGATACTGATTGTCGCCATTTCCCCGTTCAAATCCCAAGGGGTCCCTGTACAGGGTTTAAACGAAATCATAACAGCCAATATCTCTTCAGAAATCAGCTCTTCAAACGCAGTGACAACTCTTTTGACCCGCTCAGTTGAATCGATTACCACATGGATTCTATCGACCACATCGAGATTCATGTCGCGTCTCATCGTGTTGATTTTATTGATCACTTCTCTCATAAGCCCCTCATCTAAAAGAGAGTCGCTCATCTCGGTATCAAGGGCGATTGTGATCTCACCGGCATTTGCTGCAATCATCCCTTGCTTCACCTCGCGAACCACTTCAACCTCATCGGAAGTGATCTCGAAAGTCTCTCCTTCAAGAGTCAAGAAAATAGGTTGCTCGTTTAAAAGCTTCTCTAAAGAAACTCGATCCAATACTCCTATCGCTTTTTGAGCCAATGGCATTAATTTGCCCAATTTTTTTCCCAAAATGCGGAAATTAGGCTTTGCGATCAAGTGGACAAATTCCTCTTCGTTTTCTGTAAAAATCACTTCTTTGACGTTAAGTTCATCGCGGATAAGCTCCTTGTGATCTCCAAGTAACTCTAAAAGGGTTTTACTTGAGGTGATAAGAGTGGCGCTCTTTAATGGTTGCCTGACTTTAAGCTGATGCTCTTTTCTAAGGGAGTGGCCGACACTTACGGTGCGCATGACAGCCTCCATCGCCTCTTCTAGCTGTCGATCTCTCACCTCATGTTGGTACTTTGGATAGGAACAAAGATGAACAGAATCGGCCATTTTTTTCCCTTTCAAGTGCTGATAGATCGCTTCGCTCATAAAAGGAATAAAAGGGGCTGCAATTTTTGAGAGCTCTAACAAGACGATATAGAGGGTTGAGAAGGCAGAGCGTCTGTCTTCCGTATCTTCTGCATCCCAGAAACGACGTCTTGAACGTCTGATATACCAGTTAGTCAAATGGTCAACAAATCCAACAAAAGGTTCAACAGCGGATGAGAGATCGTAATCATCCATCCCCTCTTCAACCTCGTGGATCAGCTGATGCAATTTTGAGAAAATCCACCGATCAATGGTCGATTTAGGAGAAGTAAACTGCTCCTCGGGATTAAATTGATAGATCCTTGCATAAGTCACAAAGAAGGAAAACGCATTAAAAAGGGGCAACATGATTTGCCGAAGGACGAGCTCAACGCCCGATTCCTGAAAGCGCAAATCGTCAGCTTTTACGGCGCTGCTGTGCATCATGTAGAGTCTGACGGCATCAGCTCCATATTTGGCGACAACTTCCATCGGGTCTGGGTAGTTGCGAAGCCTCTTGGACATTTTAGCGCCATCTTCCGCAAGGACGATCCCATTAACGATCACATTTTTAAAGGCAGGCTTATCAAAAAGAGCGGCTGCTAGTACGGTGAGTGTGTAGAACCACCCTCTTGTCTGATCGAGCCCTTCGGCGATAAAATCGGCTGGGAACGCCTTTTCAAACGAATCTTTCCCTTCAAACGGGTAGTGATTTTGGGCATAGGGCATCGAACCTGATTCAAACCAGCAGTCAAACACTTCAGGGATTCTTTTAAAGACCTTACCATTTTTTTTGATCTCCATCTCATCGATGAAATGACGATGCAGATCGACAATCTTTTTGCCCGTTGCTTCTTCTAATTCAGCGATACTTCCGAGGACGATAATCTCCCCATCGTCTGCTCTCCAGATCGGTATGGGAGTTCCCCAATACCTATTGCGGCTAATCGCCCAATCTCTTGCCCCTTGAAGCCACTTTCCAAACCGCCCATATTTTAAATGACCAGGAGTCCAGTGTATTTGTTCGTTTGCAGCAAGCATTTTATCTTTAATGGACTCGACAGAGACGAACCATGTAGTGACAGCTTTATAAATTAAAGGGGTATCGGAGCGCCAGCAAAAAGGGTAGCGGTGGCGACAAGTGGCTTGGGTGTGAACCCTGCCCTCATCTTTGAGCCTTTTCATAATCGCTTTATCGGCGTCTTTGACAAAAAGCCCCTGATAATCAGGGATTTCAGAAGTGTATCTTCCGTTGTTATCGACGGGGTTGACGAGGGGTACTGAGGCTTTTTTGCAGGCGTAGAAGTCGACTTCTCCGAAGGCCGGGGCTGCGTGAACGATACCCGTTCCCTCTTCAAGGGAGACAGACTCTTCCAGAATGACCCGGAAAGCGCCCTCTTTGTTAGCAAAATAGGGAAAGAGTGGGCGATACCGCCAGGCATCCATCTCTTTCCCCATAAAAGTTTCTAAAACGGCATACTCCTCTGGATTTTTATACAGATGAGGAAGACGCGCTTCTGCCAGGATGTAATTCTTGCCGCTCTTTTTCACATGAACTTTGACGTAAGGAATTTCGGGACCAACCATAAGGGCCATATTAGAGACTAAAGTCCAGGGAGTGGTTGTCCAGGCAAGAATTTCGGTTGTTGGATCATTTTCGAGAACAAACCCTACAGTTAGGGCAGGATCATCGACATCCTTGTAGTTTTCTCCTGCTTCAAAATTGGAGAGGGGGGTTCCAAGCTTTGCAGAGAAGGGCATCACCTTATACCCTTCATAAATGAGTCCTTTGTTGTGGAGCTCTTTAAAGACCCACCAAACGGACTCCATAAAGCTTTTGTCTAAAGTGCGATAGGTGTTTGTAAAATCGACAAACCGCCCCATTCTGTTGACGATAGCCTTCCACTCTTCGGTGTAGCGCAAAACGATGGAGCGACACTCTTCGTTAAATTTTGCGATCCCGAACGCTTCAATGGAGTTAGCTCCGGTCAAATTGTGTGCTTTTTCGATCTCATTTTCGATAGGAAGACCGTGACAGTCCCAACCGAAGCGACGCTTAACCTGATACCCTTTCATGGTTTTGTAGCGTGGAACGACATCTTTTATGGTACCGGCGAGCAGGTGCCCGTAATGGGGCAGACCTGTAGCGAAGGGGGGGCCATCGTAGAAGGTGAAGGGGGGGGAGCCTTCTTTTTCCTCGACGGAGCGCTCAAAAATTCTGGCTTTATTCCAGAGATTGAGGATCCGTTTTTCTCTTTCGTCGAAAGTTTCTTTCAAGATTTCATTAAACATAAGGGGGCGATTATACAGAAAAGAGCGATTAACGTCTATAAATTTTAAAAAAGAACACTATAGTGGATAAAAAACATTAATTTTGGTAGACTGTTGATGGGGGTGAATTGGTTTCGACTTGGAAACAAAGTTTTGAGTGCATGCGGAGGGTACTGGTTGGCCTCCTTAAAAAACCGGTAAAACAATAAATGCAAACGACAAAATCGTTTACAACGTAGACTTTGCTGCTAACGCGGACGAAGTTTACGCAATTGCAGCTTAAGACCTAACAGTTTTTTGCTGCTCGATGGATAGAGGGTTGGACCAAGGATCTTTTTTCCGTCGTCATTTTTCTTGGTATGGGCATTAAGGGTCTGGTCTTTTTACTTAGTGCTCGAGATTTTAAGAGACTCGTGAATTGGTAGTGTTGTTTCTTACATCGCCAGGCTCACGTAAAAATAAGAAACTAAGCATGTAGTACTTAAAGGGGAGTTTGCTAAGGACGAGAGTTCGATTCTCTCCACCTCCAACTGAAATTTTTGCACAGCAATAAAATGACGCCGGCACGACAGATTTTCACAATACGCGACGAAGATAAACCTAAAAGGTTTATCAAGGAGCGTTTGGGAAAAGATGGCGTGCCGGCGTCTTTTTTTGCCTGTAAAAATTGAAGGCGGAGGTGGAACCTCCAACTGAAATTTTTGCACAGCAATAAACGTCTTCAGTATACCAGTTTGCACCAGACGGCATTAAGCCGCCGTAACGCGACGAAGATAAACCTAAAAGGTTTATCAAGGAGCGTTTGGGAAAAGATGGTGTGCCGGCGTCTTTTTTTGCCTGTAAAAATTGAAGGCGGAGGTGGAACCTCCAACTGAAATTTTTGCACAGCAATAAACGTCTTCAGTATACCAGTTTGCACCAGACGGCATTAAGCCGCCGTAACGCGACGAAGATAAACCTAAAAGGTTTATCAAGGAGCGTTTGGGAAAAGATGGCGTGCCGGCGTCATTTTTTGCCTGTAAAAATTGAAGGCGGAGGTGGAACCTCCAACTGAAATTTTTGCACAGCAATAAACGTCTTCAGTATACCAGTTTGCACCAGACGGCATTAAGCCGCCGTAACGCGACAAAGATAAACCTAAAAGGTTTATCAAGGAGCGTTTGGGAAAAGATGGCGTGCCGGCGTCTTTTTTTGCCTGTAAAAATTGAAGGCGGAGGTGGAACCTCCAACTGAAATTTTTGCACAGCAATAAACGTCTTCAGTATACCAGTTTGCACCAGACGGCATTAAGCCGCCGTAACGCGACAAAGATAAACCTAAAAGGTTTATCAAGGAGCGTTTGGGAAAAGATGGCGTGCCGGCGTCTTTTTTTGCCTGTAAAAATTGAAGGCGGAGGTGGAACCTCCAACTGAAATTTTTGCACAGCAATAAACGTCTTCAGTATACCAGTTTGCACCAGACGGCATTAAGCCGCCGTAACGCGACGAAGATAAACCTAAAAGGTTTATCAAGGAGCGTTTGGGAAAAGATGGCGTGCCGGCGTCTTTTCTTGCCTGTAAAAATTGAAGGCGGAGGTGGAACCTCCAACTGAATTTTTTGCACAGCAATAAACGTCTTCAGTATACCAGTTTGCACCAGACGGCATTAAGCCGCCGTAACGCGACGACGGTAAACCTAGTAGGTTTACCTAGGAGCGTTGGTGCGAAGGTGGTACGCTGGAGACGTCTTTTTTTGCCTGTAAAAATTGAAGGCGGAGGTGGAACCTCCAATTGGTTGGATGCTCCTTGTATCCAATCTATGACTTCAATCACTAAAACTAAATCCTAAGTTTAAAAGGAAATCTAACCCTTTCTTATCTAGTTGATCGTGGCTCCAATTGCTTCGTCTTTTCTTTAAGAGCCTCAAGAAGCACAATATCTTCATCATCGGCTATTTGTTTTTCTTCTTGCCGACGACTCCTATCAAATTCTTCATAACGTTCTAAGGCCAGTTTTTCGGCCACCTGTGCTGAAATTTTACCTGCGTGATCTAACAAATCCCTCTCCTTGAAAATCAGAAATGCGTCTAATTTTTCTTCCCATTCTGCCATTGTCATCGCCTTGCGTCGTCTAGCCTGATCTTCTGCATGATCAAGATACATGACAACAATCCGATTTAGCTCTTCGATTTCTGGGTGATCAAGATAGTTTTTGGCAATAATCACGTCCTGCGGACGCACCCGTCCCCCTTTCCAGCTCTTAAGACCCATATTTGGCAGCTCTGGATTGGCACGCTCAACGATAAGTTCCGCTGCCGTGCGATGTGTTGTTGCCCAAAGCATCTTATTTTGCACCTTCTTGAAGAAAAGCTGAGCTTGGTCACTCTTGGGATCGTAGTCAACGGCTGTCGCATAAATATCCCGCACTTTTTGATAAAACCGCTTTTCAGAAGCTCGAATCTCACGAATCCTCTCCAACCACTCATCGAAATAATCCCAAGGCTTCGGTTCTTTTAAGCGAGCATCATCCATTACAAAGCCCTTTACGAGGTACTCTTGTAAATGAATAGTGGCCCACCTACGAAACTGGACACCTCTTTGGGATTCCACTCTATAGCCAATTGCAAGGATCATACTGAGATTGTATAGCTTAGTCTTATAGCGCTTGCCATCAGCGGCAGTTGTCAAGTTATCCTTGACTACTGCTTCTGATAACTCGTTTGTTGAAAGTATGTTCTTGATATGCAAGCTGATATTTTGCTTGGTTGTTTGAAATAGGTCAGCAAGTTCCATCTGCGTTAACCAAACTGTCTCTCCTTCAGCCTTGAGATGAATCGCGGTTTTCCCATCCTCAGTGGTATAGAGAATGATCTCTCCATTAGACATAACCTACTTCCTTTGAATTTAATTTTTTAGAACAAATCGTAGCTGAAATGGGAAAACCTCTCCAGGAAAAAGTTCTGAATGCATCTCTCCACCTCCAACTGAAATTTTTGCACAGCAATAAAATGACGCCGGCACGACAGATTTTCACAATACGCGACGAAGATAAACCTAAAAGGTTTATCAAGGAGCGTTTGGGAAAAGATGGCGTGCCGGCGTCTTTTTTTGCCTGTAAAAATTGAAGGCGGAGGTGGAACCTCCAACAAAGCGGGCGAGCATCTTTGAAAAAAAAAGAGGGTCCGGCCTGTGTATTTAGAGTGCCGGCGTCTTTTTTTTCAAATCTGCTATCGCCCTTTTATTGGAGGCAAGCCTCCATTCAATTTAGAAGCTTCAGTTTCACGACTGAAGCCTTTTGTTTTTAGTGACATACATTCGAGAATTTCAAAATAATTTCAATAGAAATTCCTTTTCCAGAACAATCACCTTCTGGTTTTCACAAAAAGATGCTATTTTTGTGAATATTATGCAATTCAGTTGCTGATTTTCACAAAAGTATGCTATGTTTGTGAAATCAGAGGAGATTATCAATATGCGTCAAAGCATAGAAAATTTGGTAAAAAATAGAATTATTGATCACGGTCGAGGGTGGTGCTTTACCCCTATGCATTTCTCTGATTTAGGCAACGATCCCTCTATCCGAAAAGCTCTTTCTCTGCTTCAAAAACAAAATTTCATCCGAAGGCTTGCACAAGGCATTTACGATTATCCAATAATGCATGACCTTTTAGGCATAATTCCTCCTGATTTAAATGAGGTCGCTAAGGCTATAGCAGAAAAAAACGGGGTTCAAATTCAACCTGCTGGTGCTCATGCAGCTAATTTAGTTGGTCTTTCTAACCAGGTTCCTGGGCGGGTTATATTTTTAACTGAAGGTCCATCCAGAACAGTTAAAATAGGAAATCAAAAAATTGTTTTTAAGAAGACTACAAAAAAAATTATGTCTTCTGCAGGCACTAAAGAAGGTCTTTTGATTCAAGCCATGAAAAATCTAGGAAAAGATCATATTGACCAGATAGCACGTGCACGAATTGCAGAATTCCTCAAAAACTCTAATGAAAAAGAAATCAGAGAAAACATGAAATTTGCTCCTGCATGGATGCGAGTCATTGTTTTTGAAATTATGGGGCTCAAACAATGAAAGAGATTCATCTTTTATCTAAAAATGAACGGGGGCTTTTCTTTAAAACCGCAAGTGATATTAAGAAAATGCCCCTCGAAATTATTGAGAAAGACTATTGGGTTGTGTGGGTTTTGGAAAGTCTCTTTTCACTTGAAAAGCTAAAGCCTTATCTCACCTTCAAAGGAGGAACATCCCTTTCAAAAATATATGGATTAATTGATCGGTTTTCGGAAGATATCGACCTTTCAATTGAAAGAGAATTCTTTGGCTTTGGTGCACCTCATGACCCCGAAAATGCACCTTCGAAAAAGAAACAAAATGTTATCATCGATAATCTTTCAAAAGCATGCTCCACTTATGTACAAACTGAGATGCTAAGCGAATCTAAAAGATATTTTTGCTGCAAAACTTGGAATAACCGATGGATGGCAAATTTTCCCTGATCAAAAAGATCCAGATGCTCAAACATTATTATTCGCATACCCAAGTGAAACTTCAAAAGCTGGATATATTCTTCCGCTTGTAAAAATCGAAATTGGCGCAAGATCAGAACACTGGCCTGTCAGTGAACATAAAGTACAGAGCTATGTTAAAGAGGCATTAAAAGAAAAAATTCATGAATCTGAAATAATGATTCGTGTACTGAATGCTGAACGAACTTTCTGGGAAAAAGCGACAATTCTTCATCAATATGCCCATTTACCTGAGGATAAAAAGCTCCCTCCACGAATTTCAAGGCATTATTATGATTTCTTTCGCCTTGCTAAATTCTGAAATTAAGAAAAAGGCCCTTCTTGAGACCGCATTGCTTGAACGTGTGGCTATCCATAAAAGCATTTATTTTGCATCAAGTTGGGCAAGCTATGGAACAGCTAGGAAGGAAACTTTAAAGCTATTTCCTCCTGCTCGGATTTTAAAAGAACTTGAAAAAGATTATGCGCTGATGGAATCCATGCTTTTCAGAGAAGTCCCAACATTGAAATCAATTCTAAAAACGATCGGGCAATTTGAAGAAGAATTTAATTGTATTACGCTGAAGAGCAAGTAGTCATGAAAAACACCTGCTATAAAAAATTTGCACTGATTAGCTTGCCTGGAAGCGGAAAGTCTACATTTGCTTCTTAAGCTTGGTGAAATTTTAAATATCCCAGTTCATCACCTGGACAAACATCTGTTCGAGCCTGACGGGAAGAAAAGTGATAAGCAGGAATTCATAGAAATTCAAAAAGCCATGCTTGATGAAAAAGCCTGGGTGGTCGAAGGATGCTCGTTTTCGACTTTTGAAATGAGATTCGCTAAGGCTGACGTTCTGATATATTTTCACTTTTCAAGGGCTGTCTGCTTCTGGAGTCTTTTCACAAAGGCCCCCACCTTTTTTCTAGCGAAGCGAAAAAAGTTTTTTACTTCTCAGAAGGGCGAATGGCGAATTAACAGGCCAAAGATTGCTTAATCCAACGAAAACTGTTAATTCGTTATTCGCCCTAATGACGATGTGAAAATTGCACCGACGAGAGGAACTAAAAATTGCTAAGAATCAAGGGGTTATATTCTGACACTTTTTTACAAACTCCGTAAGACCACATCGTTTAAAGCGCATGCGATGAACAAAATGACATATACCACGAAATTAACACAAAAAAATTCCGTCGCGTAAAGCTCAATGACACACAAGACTGAATGAAACTGCATTGCTATTGCCTTTTGGTCAATTCCCCTGTGCCAACCGGGTGTGCAAGATCAATTGTGTGTGGAAATTTTTTATTTGCAATCCATCTTCACAAAAAAAGAAGATTAAGATAATATTACAAAGCAGATCTTATCTAGATAAGCGTTTTTGAAAAAACCTAAGTGCTTTTGTTACCTCATAAAAATGCCTAATCGTTTGCAAGGAGATCAAAGAAATGGTTTTTGTTAAAGCTAAATCGGGTCCTCCCAATGTTGGCGATCCACCAAGTATGTTCACTGTCCAGTATTTCGATGAACAAGGCAACATGACCATTCGAAGCGGGGGTAGCCGTGCTTGGAGATGTAATAATCCAGGAAATCTAATTGCAAGCACCTATAGCACTGGAAAAAGCCGTCGTTCTATAGGCACTGCAACTGATGGTGTAGATGAATACGCAGTTTATCCTGATTATAAAACTGGACATGAAGCATTAGTGGTCATGCTTAAAGGCTCGGTTTATTCTCCTTTATCGCTAAAAGCAGCTATTAAAAAATACGACCATAAAAACCCAAAATACATTGACACTATCGTACAAATCACAAAATTAGATCCAGAACGTACCATCAAATCATTAAACGATCAAGAATTTGAAGCATTCTGGAAAGCAATAGAGTTTGTAGAAAAGTGGATTGTAGGCAAAGATGATTTCATTCCAAAAGGAATCCTTTCGGGTGCACCAAAGAAACGAGTTGTTATTACCTAAAATGATTGATTCTACTCCAATAAAATTACTTTGGCTTTTTCTACTTATTGTCTTAGCTGGATGTTCCTCTAAAGAAGATGAAAAGAAATTTAACAACCTAGAAGAAATCAAAAAAGATTTTATCGCCACTATTTTAACTGAAAGCGTTTTAGATGAAGGCCCTTTTCAAATGAATTATCATTTACGAGCCATTCTATTTTCAGATAACGTCGTAAGTCTTATGGGAGACGTTTTTGTATACGATCATCTCCCTCATGGCTGGAAGCAATATGAAGGCAAAACATATGCCAAAATGAATGGTTCTTTCAAGGAAATCTCTTTAAATGACTTATTCCCAAAACCAAGTCAAAAAGAATTTTTAAGAAGCTATTGCGAAAACTTTTTCAAATATCATGCCGATTGTAGCTACTTTCAAGGAACTGATCCATTGTGTGATCACCTGGATCAAGAACTGATTAAAACATTTGTGGTAGATCACGAATCTCTTATTTTAGTTTTTCAACCCTATGCAGTTGGTGGATTTGCTGACGGGCCATTCACAGTCAAAATTCCGTTCACTACAGCTAATCGGAAAATGGCAAGAAGGAAATCCTTTGGAAAAGCATCTACCAATTACTAAAAATTTTCTTTCCTCATGGGATAGTGAAAACTGGATCAGCGATGTCCAAGAAGATCATTCGATCGCCTATCAAAAGAACACTGATTAAATTGAATGGAAGCTTGCCTCCATTCAATTTCGAAGCTTCAGTTTAAGACTGAAGCCTTTTTTTTAGTGATTTACGAGATCTGCTTCCGTTTCTATAAAAAACAAAGTCGGTGTTCAAGTGGTGTTTTTTTTATTGTTGTCTAGCTACTTTTCTTCACAATCTCAGATTTGAGCATCATCTGACCAAACCCTGGAATCTTCGCTTCAATGTTATGGCCGTTAACTTCATCTACCAAGCGAATATTTTTTACTTTTACTCCTACTTTTAAATCTGAGGAGGATCCTTTAACCTTTATATCTTTAATAATCGTCACAGTATCACCATCCTGAAGGATATTCCCGTATGCATCCTTCACTGCGGACTGTTCCGTTATGCTTTTCTTCTCAGCGTAAACAGCCCACTCATTTCCACATTCTGGGCAAACATAGAAAGCACCATTTTCGTAAGTATATACAGAACCACATTGTGTACATTTTGGCACATCTGTCATTAATAAACTCCTCTTACTCAAAAACTACTGTTATAACATATATAATGAACAGTAGTCCAATCAAAAGTTCTGAATGCGCATCTTCAATGTGAGCCTCTTTGAAAAAAAAGAGGGTCGGAAATTCCGACAAACTCGATCAGCATCTAATCCTAGTTAATGCAAAAAGGAAAACAGAATCTATAGTCGCAGAAATTCACAAAAAATATCATCTTTTTGTGAATTTAGAGGAGATTTGGCCGTTACTCTTTTCACAAAGGCCCCCACCTTTTTTTTAAGCGAAGCGAAAAAAGTTTTTTAATTCTCAGAAGGGCGAATTAACAGGCCAAAGATTGCTTAATCCAACGAAAACTGTTAATTCGTTATTCGCCCTAATGGCGATGTGAAAATTGCACCGACCAGAGGAACTAAAAATTGCTAAGACTCAAGGGGTTTATTTGACAAAACGATTCTTTATGATAAATTCAGAAGCTCCATAGTCTGCACTCTCATGCTCTGTTTTCAGATTCTGAAGGATAAGCCCAGATGACTTATAGACAAGGTCTTCAGCTTATAGCAAATCGGGGTAAAGCCTTTTTGAGAGGCCTTTGTTTTTTGGTTCAATGACCACGCTGCTTTTCCTTCCGTTTTTCTTGTTTGAGGGAAAATTGCTCATCTTTTCGAGCCTGTTTTTCAGCACTGCTTATGCTTTTTTTCTCTTTCTTTTTCTTCTCAATCTCTTCTCGCATGTAGTCTTGGGCTAAAGTTGATGGCTTTGATGTTTCCCTCATTTTTTCCATTTCTCGACGGACTTCGCGCTGAACTCTTTTTGGGTTCATGCGCTGAATTTCGATGGTGATTTCTTTAGCCTCTCCAAATTTTAGCTCCACATAGTGCTTTAGAACAAACTCATGAACTTCAGCATCAGAAGGTTCAGCACCAAAAATATGACGTGCAACTGCATATCCTTCTTTGTCCGTGCGTTCAAAAGTTCCCACCCAAAACCGTTTTTCAAAAAAAATCGTCGCTTTGACTATAGCCATTTTTTACTTCCAGGATCTAGTACCCCAACTTAAAAGTTTTGAGCGTAAATTTCGATTTCAAAACTATACTTTTGGGATAATCATATCTAAATTTCACAAAAACAACTATAAAAAATGATCACCGATTAACTTTACATCATTTTCTCTTGTTAGAAAATATTACAGTAAGATAAATTTTGAATTTTCAAGGGGATCTAATGCTTTCAAGTCGATTTTTTAGCTTTTTTTTTATCCTACTCTTCTCACAAGAGATTCAAGCTCTTTGTTGTAAACCCTCTGTTGAACTAAAAACGGGTTATTTCTTTTTCGCAGATGAAAAAATGCGTTCGGTCTACAATGATGGCGGTCTAGATCTACAACTTAGCAGTTCATTTCCAATCTGGAAATGGCTCCAAATCTATACAAGCATTGAGTACCTTCAAAAACAGGGGCACGCCCTCTCCACTCATCAAAAAACGAACATCTGGCAAGTTCCAGTCACCGTCGGGTTAAAAGCTTGCATGAAAATGACACCAACTACCTCCTATTATCTCACGCTTGCCCCCCGTTATTTCTACATGCATGTCCAAAACAGCTCTTGTTTCGTCGATAAAAATCTGCATAAAAATGGCGTTGGCGCCTTTGTAGGTACAGGATTCACTATCACTGCCTGCACTCATTTCCTTATCGAAATATTTGGTGAATACTCATACCAAAAAGCCCATTTTCATTCTGCAAAAACGAATGTCTATTCAAGAAACATTCAGGTGGGAGGTTTAGTTTTTGGGGCAGGTTTAGGCTATGCATTTTAATAAGGAAATCTATGTATAAAATTTTAGCTTTTTTTCTTCCCTTAACCCCACTCTTTGCCAATTTTGCCTATGTGGGTGAGAATACAACCGTCTCAGTAATTGATACAACGACAAATACTATAGTAGATACCATTTCGTTAGGAACTGATGTTATTTTAATCGCCATAACACCTAACAACCTTTATCTTTATGTCACAGAATTAAATAACAATAGTGTAGCAGTCATAAGTACCACAAGCAATACTGTGAAAACGACAATCTCTTTACCCTCTGGAAGCCAGCCTTTAGGTGTGGCTATCACACCGAACGGTAAATTAGCTTATGTGACTAATCAGGGCAATGGCACTGTTTCTGTCATCTCAACTGCCACAAATCAAGTTATTCAATCAATTTCCTCCTTTGCTCAACCTTGGGGCATTGCCATCACACCAAATGGGCGCTTTGCTTATGTTGTTAACCTCAACGGAGGAACATCTCCTGGTTTTGTCAGCGTGATCGATTTAAAAACCAATACTCTACTGCCATCCACAATCCAAGTCGATGCAGGACCCACAGGGATTACAATCACACCGAATGGCCGGTTTGTTTACGTCACAAATGAAAATTCAAACACTGTTTCTGTAATCTCTACAGCAACCAATACCCTCATTGCAACAATTCCCGTTGGAATTAACCCTTTTGAGCTGACATCAAGCCCTGATAGTCAGTTCGTGTATGTCTCTAACAACGCCTATACAGACGTTTCTTTAAGTTCCGTCTCAGTCATTTCAACAGCGACTCAAACTGTGGTCGACACTATTGCCCTCCCCAATTCCGGACCCGCCGCATTAGCAGTGACTCCCGATGGACAAACTCTATATGTGACCAACACACAAAATACTACTGTCATCTCCACCAAAACTAACAAAGTTATCGGCTTTATTGGGGGCAGCAGTAGCAGCATTGCGATAACAAACACTTTAATTGCCAATTTAAGAGGACAGCAGAAAATTAATGATTTTGGCACTATCTACGAGTTTTTCAACCTCATCAAATGGCAATCGGTCCCTTTCTCCGACGTGATTGGCTACAATGTTTACCGAAATGGTAAACAGATCGCCCATTTAAACTCTCATACACTCCAATATTGCGATCATAATCAAAAAAGAGATTGTCCCGTGACCTATTTGGTCGCTCCGATAGAAGCTTCAGGAAAAGTGAGCACACCTTTAAGCGTTGTTGTGAGATAAATGACTTCAACTTAAGAAAATAGGCCCTGTTATTAGACATCCCTGTCATCGCGCTGCCTTAAGGTTAGTTGGCCCTGAAAAAGTGATCCTTTTGCAACAAAAAAAGCGGTGAACGACGCCCCCCCCCCCTTGAGGGGTTTAGTGAGGAGTAAAACGCCTTTTTTGTCAAAAGGGACACTTTTTATTGGAGAGGACTTTTTTTAGGGCCGACTAGTTAATATTTCCAAGCATCTCAAAAACTTTTGCCTCTTCGTTACTCTCAATCGCTTTCAACATCGCCACAGTACTTTTATGGGTTGCCAAACTCCTCTCCATTTCACTCTTTCGCTCCGCAAATTCCGCTGAGTTCTTGTTTTTTAACTTCTCACGGATCACTTCATGCAAAGGCTTCTCTCCTATCTCCTGATAATCAATTACACGCTCTCCCCGATCTGATTTAATCGGTATAAGCGCTTTCTCAATCAAATAGCTAGCTTGCAAAATCTGTTGATAAGTACCAGGCTCACCCTGTCTTGCCGCTCTTCCCATATGTTGGTCCCACTCCGCCAAATTCTCTGGAACGATCGTCGATAAAACATACACACCGCCCGCCCGAATTAAAGCTGAATCGCGGCAAACAAAGTCGGTTCCTCGCCCGTATTGCTTGATCATTAACGTGATCTTCATTGAAGTGGTCGAACGATAAACGACGTTATCCCTGTCCTCAAATGTTTGATCTTCGTGAAGCACCTCAGGAGCCGGCAAATTCCCAGGACGAGCAGCTAACTTTAACTTAAATTTCTCCAAACTGTCCCAATCCTCAAAAATCATAAGCGTTGATCTTCGATCCCTATAACAGGCCTCTAAAGCCTCTTTTAACCTCTGAAAATACGTATCGTAATCCCCATCCACAATAATTGTTTTCTCAGTCACTGTCTTTTGCTTCAAAGCAAAGGTCGTTGGGATAAAAGAACGCTTTTTAAACTCATACTTTTCTAATAGATTTAACTCCTCGGGTAACAATTGATTTAACGTTCCCGTCATTCCCAAACGCAAGTCGTAAAAAAGAGGAACCTCAGAATAAGCAAAAGCTCCACAATTCAACATCACCCCTATAGCCGAAGAAACATTGGAATCAGATGTGATATCCCCCTTTTCTCTACGGTAAATATAAGCAAATTGCGTCACATAATCGGGTTGATAAATATTAAAATTAATAGAACAAGAGATAGGATCCTTATAACCTATTTTGTTATCTTGACAAATATGCTTGTGAGTCGACTCACTTCCCACCGGAAAAAAACGAACCCCTTGAAGCATCATTTGAATTTGTTTGCGAAGAAAACTGGTGGCACGAGGGTATTTGGTCAGAAAGGCCACACTCTCTGGTATTTGTAGGACCTGATCGACACGCAAATTCTCCTGCCGATGATTCCACACATACCGAACAATGTTTTGCGAATCGATCTCATTGAATATATGATAAATACCTGTTGTTTTATCGTAAAAATCGGAACCAAAAAAGATATCGATTTCATCAATCAATAAAAGCCTTTTACTACTCTTCTCATCCCTAAAAGGGGGCACGCTCTGATCTCCGATAAACTTTTTTACGTATTCCGTGCGATCGTAAATATATCCCCTATCAGAACACTCCTCAAAGAGATCATTAATCGGTATGTAGAAAATGTCGTTTGGAACCCCAAAAAGTCTAAACAAAGGAAGAAAAAGACGTTTATCCCGATTGGAAAGGTAAGGGTTATGGCACACCACATCGACCTTGTAACCAAATAGAGCAAATAAAGTGGCGACAGCCCCAAGACAGACAGACTTGCCTTCCCCTGTCAAAAGCTCTAAAATATGATTTTGGATTTTACCCGAATTAGCATCTGCACCTATTAGACGAAATATCGCTAACACCTGCGTCTTGTGAGGTTGTAACAAAGTCGTCTCTTCAGTCACTTGAAAGTCACTTGGAATACTAGAGACTGTCCATCCTGCAAAAATGCAAGCAAACATCTCTGCTAAAGGCTCCGGATAACGGTAAAGCTCCTCTGCATGAGGCTTTAAAATGCGAACTAATTCATCTTTTCTTCTTAAAAGAGCGCCCCTATCAAAACGATTATAAAGTATATCGTTAATATATATTTCGTAAAAACTTTTGAAATGGTTATATATAGTTTGAAGTTTATTCTTATTCACATCAAAGCTTGGCTCAACAGTTAACCTAGCAAGAGCATCTTCAAAACTGACCCCACCAGTCACCTTCACACGTGTGTCGATCTCAATCATCTTAAACACCGGGATCGATTCGATAATAAAAGATGCAGCAGCGGCCATTTCAGGAAAGTTAACCCCCACCATGGTGATCTTTTTACCTAAATGATACTTTGTTTCTCCCTTGACACTAGAGGTTGGATCTTCACTTAAACATTTAATCGAATCCTTAATTGCCTGCAAAGCTTTTGGCCTATCAGAAAGTTCTGCTCCAATAGCTACATTTCTCACCATCCATTTAGCCAATTTAAGAAGATACACTTCATAATCAGAGGAGTTTTTTAAACGACTTCCAACAAACGCGGTTAATTTTTGACACATCTTCTCATAATTTTCTTTTAACTGCCTATCGTTAAATTGAAACGAGTATTTTCCAAGATTTTGTGCTAAAGCTCTTCTAAACTCTTGAAAATTTTTAAGGTTTTTTAAAAGGAAGTAGTGAACTGAATCGGTATTTTCTTCTAAAATTTCATTTTTTGCTTGAATCACTAACTCTTCCAAATAGGCATTCATCTCTTTAACTAATAGAGTGACATCGATTGTCAAATGGTCACCCAGTTTTACTTGTAAATTTTCCATTAAGTTAAAGGTGCTCACGACCTGAGCAAAACGACCCGACTCGAGAAGAGGTCTGATCTTTCCACGAAGAGTTGCTGTCAAATAGACTTGAAGTAAGTTAATCGTTGTGTCATAGGCTTCCCGATCTAACTGTCTCAATTGATGCATTTGTTCATTTAAATCCTTTCTTTGAACCAAAACATCGACCTTTTCTTTATCGATCAACTCTTTGAACTCTTGAGCTAGCCCTTTAGCTAATGTCTTTTGAGCCTCTCTTCTCATATCTTCAAGAAGAGTTTTAATTAAGTCATTCTTAAACTCTGAAAGAAAATCAATTACTTCTCTCTCATTTTGAGAATTAACAAGTTGTTCGATATTTCTTATTTCTTGAGAGGCAAATCCCTCTCGTTTTAAGACCCCCCATTCCAATAAAGAAAGAATGTTACTAAGATGTGCCCTAACAAAAGGCTCAATCAGAGGAATAAGCGCCTTAAATTGTTTTGTTAAATCGTGCACTCCTTTCCATTTCTTTTCATCAATTCTTCTTTGTTGCACGATAGTAGCAAAGGAGCGTTTAAACTCCTGTTCGTAATTTCTAAAAATAGGAGAATCAAATAAAAAGCGATTCTTTTGCTCCCTTACCGTTTTTTGAAGATCAACAAAGGGTTTTGTTGTCAATTTATCGTTTGGATAATGACTTAAACAATGTTCCACAACCGCTACAGAATCTTCAGATCTTAAAGTTGAGAAAATATCGAATTTATCATTTTTTAAAGCCTCTTCACAAAGGACTATAAATTGAATCTTTGCAAATTCAAGAGAGTCTTTGATCTGTTTAAATTCCTGCTCGATGCGTGAACTTTCTCTTTTTTTAACTTCCTCAAAAAATCGCTCATAAATGTCTTGATTCGTCTCTTCTGGACTAAAAATAGAAGGGATCGAAGAGGCTATTTGTAAAAGAGTTAAAGCTGCTTTAATCGCGGTGACATAATTTTGCGAAGGAGCTAGAAGCTCTTTATTGATAATCTCTTGAGGCCCTTTTACAAAATTCTCTCTAAACTCTAAAACTTTTTTTGCAAAAAAGGCCTGATCAAACTGTTTTAAGTTCTGAAAATAACCATTTAGATCAGCGACTTTTTCAAGGGATATATCATTAATTAAACTCAAATACAGGGCATTGTTGATTTCAACTTTCTTATTTTTAGAACACTTTTTAAGCTTTTCAAACAAATCCAAAAGGCTGTTTTCATAACGACTCTTTATTTTTTCAATCTCTTCTTTTCTGACACGACCTAAAGACTCTTTAATTTTATAGATCTGTTCAAATCTCTCCATGCTTAAGAGAAGAGCCTCAATAATCCCTCTATTGATCACATCTTCCGGAACGCTTTGAGAGAAAGAAGTAAGAGTTTCTAATCTGTTATAATACCTCTCAAAATATTTAGAGACAATATCTGGTATTCTACTATCAAACAAAGAGACATTAGAAACAAACTGACTTTCCAAGGCGGCCAATTTCACTTTGACAATCGTATCTAGAACCAAAACGTCCATTTCTTTGTTTATGCGACTTAAAAGGTCATTGAACAAACAAATATTTTTAAAGTAATAGAGTACCTCTCTGTTCCTTTCTTCAGTAGCTATTTGCTTTTTTAACTCTAAAATTTGAGTAGCCGTTTTAAAAAGCTGTTGGCTTGCCACTAACTCAAACATCCCCTCTTTTTTAAGAGGAATATTCTCCAACTCAGAGGGATTAGTTTCTGCTCGTTGATCTAATTCATGCAAAAAGCGCAATCTCACGGTTTTAAAATTGTCTTCTAACTTCTCATTAATACCTTTTTGCACTCTTGTTTCATAAGTCAAAATCTCATCACAAAGCTTTGCCATTTCATCTTTAATTACAGGAACTTTATTGGAAAAATGGGGTTGCAAAACATCTAATCTTTCAAATTGTTGGATTTTTTCCCTCAATAACCTTCTTTTGGAAGTGGGGTCTTGTATTAGAAGACGAATCTCATTAAGCAGTTTCATCACTTCAATTTCTAATATTTGCTTCAATTCAAAAAGCTGCTTTTCTGACTCTTCTTTATCTATAGTCCCTAAATAATTAAGTTTTTCAAAACAACGACAAACTTTTAAATACTCCCCAATCCCAAAATAATAAATAATCTGATCGCCAAGGGTCTTTGTAATCACTCTCAATTGAGCAATACAATCATTATCGAGACGAATTTTAAAATTTTTAACATCGCTTCTTGCGGCTAATGAGGAGGCTTTATTAATAAGAGTTTCTCTTTGAGAAGAATCCAAAGGATTAACTATTACTAATTGATTTAAAATCTTGTTCTCGATATCAACAGGTAAATCATTTCCCTTATAAATAATCTTAAGGGCTTTACATAAATCTTTTGCCAAGTGATGGGGTTGAGTTCCTGGTTTTACTTTATTCATCAAAAATAAAATAGAATTTAAGTTGCTAATTAAGCCATTAAAAGAACCAAAGATTTCCACTAACTTATCAAATGTTTTCTTAACAGCTTCCCCTCTTGCCGCCTGAATAGCTGGCTGCTCGATCACTGTTAAAATACTAAAACTGTTAGAGTTCTCCAAAAGGTAAGCAAGACTTACACCATTCGTTATACGAGCCACAATCCTAGTATCTAAAAAGCCTGGGGTATCGCACAAGCTGAGATTTGTTTCAGGAACGGAGGCAATTTTAGGTAAATAAGTGCTCGAAACCCCGGGATGACCGATGGTAAAATAATCAGCATTTGTTTCCCGATCAGCAACATCAATTAAAGGAGAGCTTGAATCAGTATCGATCTCCACCATTTGGGCACCTAAAAAGTAATTAGCTAAAGTACTTTTACCAGCGCCTGTGACACCAACAAGGAGCATTAAATTAAGAGATTTTTGGGCTTCGGCAAATATTTTACTAGCTGAGATAATGGCACTAATGCAGTAAATAGTTTCAGGTAGTGTTAATTCTTTTTTTTCGTTATTTAGGAATTCTAATACAAGAGAGGGTAAAACCTGTTTGTCTACCTTCCCATCATCTTCATCTTCTTTTATTTCCCACATATCATCAAAACTTACGCGGGAAGGAGCAATAGGGGGTGTAGAATTTTGAGGGGAGGCAGGTAAATCCACCGTATGGTAAAAATCAAGTCCTTTAGGCACACTTAAGTCTTCTGAAGTCTCAGCTACCGCATCTTCAGTGGCTTGCCCGATAGAGAGAGCAGGAGGTAAAAAAAATTGATCCCTAATCCCTGCTATATAAAAACAAAAATGGGTGACAAAAAGATCTGGTTTAGAAAAGCTTTTATCTAAAAAAGGGATTTGTGGTCCTTGGATGATTTTGACAAACTCTTCAGGAAGTTCCTTTTTAATTTGTTCAACATTTCGTTTGACAAGCTCACCCTCCTTTTTTTTCTCAAAAATCAAATTCTGCAATTGGTTTGGCTCAATTCTTTTATATAATTTATCCATTTTTTTAAACCAAGCGACATCATCCGTTGGAAACGTGGGTAAAAGAGAGTTTATTTGCACACCAAAATCTGCTTTAGGTATGTAGGTCAATTTTTTTTGAGGTAAACCTTCAAAGAGAGCTGCATAAGCTTTTGAAATATTGGACCTTGAGTGTTGTAAAAGAGCCACCATTTCAATGAGTTTTAATTCCATTCTTTTTCGCAAAAGAGAGTAGCCTTCTGTCTCATATCCCATTTTTTGAGCAACCAATCCTTCAGCGGTATTCGTTGAAAAAGGGATCTGTTTCACAAGAAATTGATAAATCTGCCGCTCTAAATTATTTGTTGGGGCGCGCAAGACCAAATTGTAAAGGCAATCTAAGCATCCATAGAGTATGACCCAATCATCCAATGAGGCATTTTTTTTTATTTTTTCAAAAAAGGTGATCATTTGTTGAGCAATTGAGAGAGCTTGATCATCGGTAATTTCACAATAAAGACTGATAAAATTAAAAACTTCTACAGAAAAGATCTGTTTAAGTCTTTCCTCTTGTTTCATTTTAATCCAAAATTCAAGTCCCTTTTTGAGCCATTCCTGAATGCAATCAGCTATACCTTGTCGATCCCCAACAAGAGCCCGAAGAACAAAATTCCCTCCTAAAACAGCAAAATCTTTTAACGCTTCCTCAGTTTTAAACTGTCCCTTTTTTGGAAATTGCCAATTAAGGAAATATTTAGCGACTTCAAGTTCATAAAGCGCACGGTTTAAATGAAATAGATCCTCTTTTTTTAAAGCAATCCCCCTTGCATTAGATTTCACAAAAGAATCTGTTTTTCTAAACACATTCTCGTGCTCTCTCAAAACTTGTTGCAGTTTATCGCAAAAACTTTCGCCGTGAATATTTCCATCTTTTTCATGAAAATGGGCGAGGGATAAGTATTTTAAAAAATGAAAGATTTTAGCGCGAAGGGCGAAAGGAGTATTTGTTATCTGATCCACACCAATCACTTCATTGATAAAATGCATAATCATTCCATCCTGAGCCTTATAACCGGAAAAAATGATAAGTGACTTTAACATAAGAAGAAGTTCATCGGTGCGTTCATGATGGCATTGCAAGACACTTGAGCTAAGTTCTTTTCTTGTATGAAAAATGTAATCGGATAATTTACCCGTGTTCATTTTAGGAGAGCCTCCTAAAAGTCCTGGAGGGGAAATATAGTAAAGTCCCTCAGAGGTCATCCCGAGACTATACCCTTTCTTAAAATAAGCTCTAAGCTGCTCTTCAGAGGTTATTTGAATCACGATTCCCCTCTCGCCAATTGTTTTGGGGATGAGTAACCCTTTAGAGAGGGCTATGAGGGCTATTTCAACAACTTCAGAGGAAACAGAAGAGACCTGAGAACAATGCGATGTAGGCTCTGAAACAGTTTTAAGGGTATTAGAACAATCCATAAGAACTCCTAAAGACGAATTGAAGACGTTAAACATAACATGAAGAGTGTCAATCCTCTCATTTTTGCTAAAAAAAAATCAATCAAATACAATTGTAAGCAGATCTTCCTCTGAGACAAAGGAACGTTCAACATCGACTTAAAATTGAAGTTATGCATCCTCGTTATCGAGAAGTAAAAAAATGATAAAAATCTCATTTAAATAGTCGGCCCTTAAAAAAGTCCTCTCCAATAAAAAGGGCCCCTTTTGACAAAAAATGCGTTTTACTCCTCACCAAACCCCTCAAGGGGGGGGTAAGCATCGTTCACCGCTTTTTTTGTTGCAAAAGGATCACTTTTTCTTTGGAGAGTGCGTGTTCCATTCGCAAAATTTTTAAGCTTTTCTCATTGTCATACAATTAACCTTGCAAAATAGGCTATGTCTCTCTTCCTCGTTAATTGCAAATTTTTCTCAAGGAACCCTTACTTTTTCAGGGCCGACTAAATACAAACGATGCTCTATTTCATACTTTGAATAATCTCGGTGTACCAGAAAAGTATCAAATAAGTTTGCTTTTTGATGAAGAACTAGAGAAAAAAAGGTGGCTTCCAAAAATCCTTCAAGTAATTGTTAAAGCAAAACATCTGTTTGATGTGAAGTACATCAATAACAGCGGTTTTCTAATCCAAGCTTAAACTTTAAATATAAACGAATTATTTTATATTGAATAAAAATAGAAGATAGATTAAACTACTCCTAAAAAAAAGGTTTTTTATGAGCGCTTTACAAATTTATTCAGACGACTTAACATATGTTAATCACTTTTATCAAGACGGATATGGTCATGTAAATAGTTTTTCCCGGGCCTGCGTAACAGATAATGAAATTATTCTTGCCGTACAACAAATTCAAAACATATTCTTGGTAAAATTATCAATTTCTCGAGAAGGCAATTACAAGGGTTCTTTAAACGATCACAGATTTTCTTCAGTTTTCAATTCTAAAATCCTTGTTTCTTTATCGTTTAAAAATTTGTTTTTACGCGATGAACTCTTTGATTTCTTAAAAACAAATCGTACCCTTACGACTCTTCAAATAGAAAAATGCCTTATTACTCAAGATGGGAAAAATTTTGTAGATTGTTTAAAAACAAACAAAAAAATTAGAATTTTCATGTTGCGTTTTAATTATTTTTCCATTAAGTGTTCAGAAGACACCGTAACTGCTATTTCTGAAAAAGAAAACACTGAATTAATTGATTTTAGAGATAACGCTACAAGTTTGAAGATGTTGACAGAATTTTCCAATATCATCAAAGCCAACAAAAATTTAAGACATATCAAATTCAGCATGGATAGGGATGTATTAGATTCCTCTTGGAAAGATAGTTTTATAAAAGCACTAGAAAAGAATTTTTTGTTAGAGACAGTTGAAATCAACTCAGTGGTCAACACATTTGAGACCCCCATATTTTTTAATCCTCAAGAATTGGAGAAACTTTGCCAAGCTATTAATAAAAATGTCTCTTTAACCTCCTTCAGAATCTCAAGAGATCTTATTGCACGTGATGCGTTTAGAAGGTATAACAATGTTAGAATGAATATGATTGAGCGAAATCTATTGTATCGAGGCGCAATTACAAGTAGATCTCATGATCGCTCTACAAAAGTCTATTCAGATGAAGAGCTTGAGGGTCTTTTGAAAAAAATATTAAACTCTATTCCTCAAAATGAAAAGACCTTAATAAAAAAAATAGTGATCTTACATTGCCATAAAAAAAATCCTAGATCTCCTTATGAGATTTTTTAAAAAGATGCGAGCTCAATATTTTGTGCGCTTTTCCTTTTTCCAAAAGTGCCCACCATAATCGTAATCTCCTCTTTCCTAAAGTCTCCATAATTAGAGATCACGACTTTCACCACCTCTTCCACTTGAGGACCATTAGAGGCTGGATTAATCCTCAGCTTGTTTTCACTTGAGTCATGTATTAACCAATGGGGAAGAGAGTGACCTCCAGCAATAGGGGTGTCCCAAATAAAAGCCTCCCACCATTTAGGTTTGTCAGCTGAATCGGGTCTTCCTATATACGATTTCACCGCCTTGGTTTCCTCTTTCGGAGTGCTGATCGGTACAACTAAAGTCGTATTTCCCACTTCAATTTTTTTCCTAATATAAGTGCGTCTTTTTATCATGAAAGGATTCAAAAATACTCCTCTCTTCTTATACCAACCAACCATGGCCAAGAATAAGCCAAAAATTGTACCTGCAGCTTTTAATAGGGAATCTGTCGTAGAGGTTCCCGATACTGTGATATCAAAACTTGTCGAGGTGTTTAATATCCCATCCGTAGCAATCACCTGAACCTTGAATGTCATCGGGGTAAACGTCCCAATATCATTTTGCCCAGGAACCCCTGAAACCGATTGAGTCTTAGGATTCCAATTCAACCAGGCAGGAGGTTGTTCTACACTGATGGTTAAGGGATCACCTGTCGGGCTGTAGAAAACGTTGGGGATTGGAAAAAAGAAAGCTTGTCCTACAACTGCTTGTTGCGATGCAATATAACCGCTCACTTGAGGAGCGACCTCATTTTGCACCAAAAGTTTTAAATCAGTCGTGGCCTCTCCTCCCCTACCATCTGATGCCGTAACTGTTAATGTGGTCACACCAAGATCAAAGCTAGTCGGTACCCCCGTTAAAACGCCTTGTGGAGTAAAAGATAAAGAACTCGGAAGATTCGAAATCGAGTACGTCAAAGAGTGACCATCAAGATCGATAAACGTTCCTGCTGGTATCTTGTAATTAAGGCTTGCCCCCACTTTACAAGATATTTGAGGCAAAAGATTTTGAACTAAGGGAGCATTATCGACATACAATTCAAAAAACGTCACCGCTTCCCCCGTTGGAGCAGTTGCTAAGACCGCAATCGAATAATTGCCGGCATCGGAGGTTTGGGGTGTCCCACTAAAGGTGGCCGAATTTGAATTAAACGTCAAAAAGGGAACGAGAGGTGATCCGTCTGCCATAGTGGCTGTTAACTCGATCGGATCATTATTCGGATCCATAAAGGTGTTTGAAGGAATATACTTTTGATACAAAAGATGCGTTAGTGCGATATCATCTGCTAAACTATGTGCAGGAACTGGAGGACCTTCAACGCGCAAAGTAAGTGAGCCGGTTGTCACCGTTCCAAAGGGCGTTTGAGCTGAAACATCGATGTTAAAATTCCCAGCTGTTGGAGCCTTCCCATAAAGACGCCAAACAAGATCGCTTGTATTAATATTTAAGGCTGCAATCCCTTCACTTGAAATCCCTGCCACGAGTGTTTCCCCTTGAATGAAAAGATCAGCCGCGCTTCCACCAGTGCTATACGTTCCAATCAAACGAAGTTCGGGCAAATAAGTGGCATCGTAGAGTTGAACTCCAAGGCCACCCACTGCGACATAAAGAATATTATTGTTTAAAATGAGGTTATTCACTACCGTTAAAGGAATAAAATTAACATCGACAAGATTTGTGGGCACTGCAGCATTCATAATTCTAATACCTGAAGCTTCAGCAAACATGATAAAATTTCCAGCTTTTATTAAAGGAGATCCCTCAAAAACAACTGTATTAATACCATTTATTGGTATTTGTGAAAGAAGTTTAATATTTGTAGGACTGGAAAGATCTAAAATAGTTAGCTGATTATTTCCTGTCACATAAGCAATTTGTTGGTCATCGACATAAATCGTTCCAACTGCAATATTAAAATACCCCCCTAAATAGGCAGGAGCTGATGGATTTGTCACACTGTAAAGCATTAATCCGGTTGTCGGCGTCAAGCTATAGCCTGCGTGAACCACACCTACACAAAGAATACTATTTTTAACAAAGGCAGTAACGACATATTGACTATTCGGAATGTTTGATAACAAAACAGGGTTTGAGGGATTTGAGGGGCTATAAATACTCAAACCATTTGTTCCCAATGAGGCATAGAGATTGGTTCCATCGAAAAAGAGATCCCAAATATACAAAGGCATTTTATTGACCAATACTGGTGCATTCACATTAGTAAAATCACATATGACGAGATTAGACCAATAATCGACTCCATAAACTATATTGCCATTCATTTTCAGACGAACAATTTGTCCGATATTTGTTAAACTACCAAGTTCTACAAGTTGAACCTGATAATTTAAAAAACTGGGGGCATTAAAACGAATAAGCAAAGGGTTTGCGCAAGAGAAATAATTGCTCGGAACAAAGTTCCATTGAAACGTTTGGGATGGATTAGGAGTTGTTGAAAGAGTCGGAAAAGGGGCAATAATTAGGGGTGTTTGGTCAACTGTTAAAGAAAAGGGGTAAGATGAAACGATATTTCCCCCCTCTTTCACGCTCAAAACAAGATTTTCATTTCCTTCGGCAGAAGATTGAGGTATCCCTTGAAGAGAGGCTGCTAATTTGTTGATGGGAACCGCATCAATCCTATTTGAAGAAATGACATAAGCCACGTTATTTTCAACAGCAACACCCTGAGAAATCGATCCTAATGGCAAAGAGCCTGCAAGGTTTAAATTTTGAGGGGAAGAGTAATCTACAATTCTAAGACCCGATTCAGAATCGGCAAAAAAAGCATAATCGTCATTCACAAACCAACCATTTGGTTTTGTCACCTGCAAACTTCCCAAAGGGGAAGGTGAAAGAGGATTTTGAAGATTATAAACCTGCACTAAAGTATTCGTATCCCCGGTTCCTAAAAAAAGAAGCTGTTTATGAATGGCAAACCATCGGGGTCTACCATTTGTGGGAATAATTTTCTGAACGACAGGTGCCCTCAAATTAGTTGTATTTACAACAACAAGCCCCTGATTAATACTTAGGGCATAAAAGACACTACTATTGTAAAAACCAATTCCACTGATCTCCGAAAGAGAGGGCACTTGTCCAATAAGAGTGATGTTACCAGGATTTAATGCATTATAAAACTGCAATCCTACGACACCGTAAGCTGAAGAGGCTGTTGCAAGAATCCCCTGATTCCATGTAATACCCGTGATAGAAGGGGTAGAATAACTACCTAAAAGTGTGGGTGAGTTGGGATGACTCACATTAAAAGCCAAAATCCCATCCACCGCATCCGCTACAAAAACAGTATTATTTTGCCCAAAGCAAATGTCTAATGCAACAGGGGTCGAGTAGTTTCCTATCTGAACTGGTGCTGAAAGGTTGGTAAAGTCAGAAATGACAAGTCCTTGACCTTGATCTGCGCAATAAACTATCCCTTGGGAAACAACTCCTTTACTTCCAGCCACCAAAGGCAAACTTGCAACAGACTCAAGGTTTAACTGAAGGCTTAACCAATTTGGGGGTTGAGTGCCACCGGCGCTCTGTAACGAAAGAGATTGAGAATTGTTTAAGCTTAAATGGGGGAAAAGAGACGCAATATTCAAGTTATAATCAAAAAGGGCATTGATCTCGACCTCCTGATTTAAATCCGGAACAGGTACTGTCGTGTTCCCCCCCTTCTTAAGAAGTGTTCTGGAAAGGAAACTGCTTGAACTCCGGGAAAAGTAACACGTGCACCGAACCTTCCCAAAAGAGAGGCGGCCGAAAGAACCAAAAAACCTACAGCGAACTCCTTACCAGTTGAAGAGGAAGCCTTCTCTTCTTTAGGAGTCTGTTTAAAGAGGTAATCGATCATGAGTTGAAGATCGAGTTTTATCTCCTTAAACTCCCCTTCAAAACGGTGTCTATTCTCGTAAAGAATCGCATCCCCTTTATTTTTCAGAACTCCGTTTTTAAAAAGGGCTAGTTTTAACTGATAAAGCTTTCCCCCCTTCCATCTTTTTTGAACACGAGTAAAGTCAACCGACTCAAAAGTTGAAAAGAGGCTATCTTTTATACTATTTTCAGAGACTTCAGACACCTCTCCAAGAAGACTTCCCTTAAAGTAATGATCGGTACCGTTTAATTTCACATGGCGGAAAATAAGGGTATCCCGAGAACTCTCGACAAAGGCAAAGCCCGATTCCTTCAAACTTAAAATAAATTCGGATCCGGTTTGTTTTGAAGAGAAAAAAGTGGTTATAGAATTTAAAGTAGGGTCCAAACACCTTTTAAATAGTGAAGTGATTTCAGATCCTTTGTTAGATAAAGGGTTGAAACCTTTACCTAAAGTCGAAACATCAAACCCAAAGATTTGCATTGAAAACCTCCTTTAAGAAAAAACAGCCGCTATTGAAAACCTTTTTTAAAAAATTGTCAACCGTTTTTTTAAGAAATAGACTTAAAACAAGAGGGCTTTGGGTAAAAGAGACTTAACTCTTGGAAGAGTTTCCACAGGATCGATTTCCCTCTTTGAGATAAGCAAAAGGATAAAGGGAAGAATATCCATCCGAAAAACCATCTCGCTTTTAAACCTGCCGACCTAAACCGGTTTTCCCCCATAACCTTAAACCGGGGGCCACTTTTTCTTTAAACAATAACTTCTTAGTGAGATTAAGAGACTTTTTTGAGGCAGGCAACTGATCCAATACCAATTTTTGAACAAATTTCACTTGCTTCTTGGAGAAATCTTCAAAGAGGAGCTTACCCAGAAAGGGTTTTCCATTTGAGGTAAACCTGAAGAGAGATCTTGAATTCCATACTCAAACAAAGTTAATATGTTTTAAAGGAACTTAAACCTAAACGATTAGCCATCAATTTTGAATACCAACCAAATCGTGGGGTTCTTAGAAGATCTCCAAACCCCTCTTGAAACTGCCATTGAGGCGTTTCTTCATCTACTAAAACACCTACCTCAAACCCCATTAAGCTCAAAGCGATATTGAATGAACAAGCAGGAGTCACTCTCTCTTCAAGACTTGATCCAAACTCCTTAACAAGACACCCGTTTTTGCATCAATCACTAAGAAGTTTTCACCTCCAAAAAGCCCCATTTGAAAAAAGAAAATTAAAATGAAAAACAAGCTCAAAAACCCTATAAGAAAAAAAACGTATCACTCTTTTACAACTTTTTCAAGATCAATTAAAACCCTTTAACTTAAATGAGTTTTTTGATAAATTTGCGTTTTAAAAAAAATAGGCGATAAAATGTCTTTCTCTCGTTTTCTTATATGTCTCATTTTGACAATCCCTCCTCTTTACTCAAATACTCTACCAAATCTATCAGAAGAAGAAGCAGTAAATAAATTAAAACGGATCCAATCAAAACTTGTCATCGAGGGTGGATCTTTTACCGAAGAGTATCCTGAGCAGCTCATGTCTGTCATGTTTATTTCACCAGAAGATTGTGTTCTAGAGATTGGAGGCAATATTGGAAGAAACAGTTTGGTCATTTCAAAAATTTTAAAAAACTCAGATAACTTAGTTATTCTTGAATCTGATCCAACAAATGCCTCAACACTTCTTGAAAACCGCAACAGAAATAAATTAAAATATTGTATCGAAAATGCATGTCTTTCCCAATCCCCTCTTTTCCAATTGGGATGGAAAACTTACTGCCTTGAAAATGCCCCTGAAGGTGCTTTTCCTGTAAAAACAATCACTTATCAAGAATTGAAAAAGAAGTATAAGACTTCCTTTTCTGCGCTAGTTGCCGATAGTGAAGGGGCTCTCTATTACATTTTACAGGAAGATGAGACTCTCCTCGATGATGTTAGCTTAATTATTGTAGAGAACGATTATGATGACATTACCCACTATGAGGATACTTGCTCAAAATTTATGGCTCATGGTTTTAAGTTAATTTACAATAAACCGGGTGGCTTTGCCCCTTGCTACGATGTATTTTATCAGGTTTGGAAAAAATAGAGTACTAGTTTAAAAATTTACCGATGTTTAAACCGAACTCTTGTGACTTTGATGCATCAAAGCTTTCAACGAGTGCCCCTGCCTCGAAATAATGAGCATTCTCTATAATTTGACTTGAAAAAGCCATATCTTGACTTGAAATCAATAATCCTTTTCCCGACTGTTTTAGCTTTAAAATGATTTGAATTAAGAGACTTGTGTTAATAGGATCTAAAGCTGAGGTGGGTTCATCGAAGATAAGAAAGGAAGGACCTAAAACTAAAGCTCTTGCTATTGCCACTCTTTGTTTTTGCCCTTGAGAAAGTTCATGTGGAAAGGCCTTGGCTAAAGAAGAAACATCTAAAGAGTCAAAGATCTCTTCCACTTTTTTTGTAAGAGTGTTTGGTGACTGCCTAAAGAGAACTTTTGGAACAATTAAACAGTTATCCATCACACTCATATGAGGAAATAAGGCAAAACTTTGGGAAACAAAACCAATCAAAGAGCATCTTATTGCAGGCGTCAATAACGATAAATCTTTTTCCTCAAAACAAATACGGCCTGTATACTCTGTTTCAATTTGGGTAATACACCGAAGAAGAGAGGTTTTTCCAGATCCACTTTTACCAAGAAGCAAAGTGATCCCCTCTTTTGGAATATTGATAGAAACATTTTTCAAAATGGGATGAGAAGCTCCCCTTGTTTTTTTTGTGAGAAACAATTTTTTTATACTTAACATGAAAGATATCTCTCCACTCTTCTTGCGACAAGGCTTAAAAGGCCAGACATCAAAAGATAAATTGCAGCGACAGCTAAATAAATCGGTATTGGTTCTAACTCTCTGGCTACAATATTCATCCCCATACGCGTTAATTCAAGCATCCCAATCGAAGAAACAATCGCTGTGCTTTTTAAAAGGGCATCGATCTCATTATTCAATGAGGGGAGAACTAAGCGAACCATTTGAGGTAAAATCACATAGCGTAGAGTCAAAGGGGTATTCAACCCAAGTACAAAAGCGGCTTCCCATTGAGAAACAGCAATTGCATTTAAAGAGCCTCGAACAATTTGCGCAACATATCCCGATGAACACATCCCAAGAGCTACAACTGAAGCTGGAAAAAGATCCACATGATACCCTACAAGGTCTGGTAAAACATAATAGACAATCAAGAGTTGCACAAAAAAGGGCACCCCTCTTAAAACAAATGTCACCCCTTCGATAAAGGGTGAAATAGCAAAAATCTTTAATCTCTCACAACTCAATACCCCAAAAAAAGTGCCAAGAGTAAAACTCCATATCATGGACAAAAAAAACAGTTTTAAGGTCATCAAGGCGCCTGAAAGCAGCAAGGGAAACGATTCTAAAAGCAAATGAAAGTGGTCATTCATTAAGGCTCAAGACCCCATTTCTTTTCAAGTTCCGCTATTTTCCCTTCAGCCTTCATTTCATCAACCGCCTGATACACAAATGAGGTCATTTCTAAATTTTCTTTAGCAACACAAACCCCAAGGCCTAAAACTTGATGACTTTTAGGTATTGAGAGCTTAAGCACTTTAAGATCTGGAAACTTAAGTTGATAAATTGCAACAAGAGTTTGATCCAAAAGAGCTCCAAAAGACTTTCCAAATTTCAGATCTAATATAACATCTGTGATTTTGTCCATTGTTTTGATATTTAAATTAGGAATCGACCTCAAAAGCTCTTCTTGAGAGGTTCCCACTTCACAGACAAATACTTTTGAGGGATCTTTAGATAAATCTTCAAGACAGGTCACATCTTGAGGAACCGTTTTCCAAAAAACAAAGGGTACTGTATCAATTGGTTTGCCTTGATAATGGACCATATTCAGTTTCTCAAGCCGTTTTCCCGTAATGGAAACTGCCCAAATAAGAAGATCGATTTTCCCTTGATTTAAAGCCATCATAAGACCTGGCATCCCTCCAAAATCTTTGATAACAAGCCTGCAATTCATTTTTTTGGCAAGTTCTCTTGAAAAATCGATATCAAACCCTTCATACTCCCCGCTTGAATTGATACTGACAAATGGGGCAAATCCACTCGTTGTCCCTACGATAATTTTTTCCAAAGAGAAAAGAGGACCATTTAGAGTAAGTAAAAAAAAAGAGAATAAAACTTTCACAAAAAGCTCCTTTTTTTTTGCAATCAGATGTTTCCCCAAATCTCTTTTAAACGCTTCTTTCGACCACTTCCACAACTATACTCTTCATACCTTAAAGGGTTTTTTGATGCAAAAGACTGATGAACCTCTTCAGCCTTATAAAAGGTGGATCTGTCTAAAATAGGCACGTGAAGCATTACACCTAATTTTTTCTCAATGTCTGCTTTGGAAGCTATAGCTGCCTTTCTTTGAGTCTCCCCTTGAGTAAAAATGGCTGTCTCATACGAAAACCCCCTATCGTAAAATTGCCCTCCCTGATCAAAGGGATCTATATTTTTCCAAAAGAGCTCTAAAAGGTTATCGTAGGACACTTTATTTGGATCAAAACTCACTAAGACAGCCTCCCGATACCCTGTGTGATCCTGATAGGTAGGATTTAGCTTTGTTCCCCCTGCATAGCCACTTACCACACTCACCCCCCTTAAACCCTTAAAAGCCTCTTCTGCACACCAAAAACACCCCATCGCAAAGAGAGCTTCCTCAATTTTCACTTCCTTACCTAAAGGGATAAAGTTTAGAGCCACCGAATTCATGCAGTATCTTTTCCCCGTAGGATTCGGCCCATCCTCAAATACGTGCCCTAAATGGGACCCACACCTCGTACACAAAACCTCTGTACGGCACCCCCCAAAAAAACCTCTTTTCAAATCCTCTTCATCAGGTTTCTCCTCAACAGCGCCTTCAAGAGGCTGATAAAAACTTGGCCATCCCGATCCCGAATCGTACTTTGTTTCTGAGGAAAAAAGGGGGAAATCTCCTCCACAAGCGGCACAATAATAGGTTCCCCTCTCATAAAACTTGTCGTATCGCCCACTTCCCGCCCTCTCAGTCCCCTTGAAGCGGCATACATAAAGAGTCTCTTCATCTAAATGCTTTTTCCAAAACTCCTCCGACTGGCTTTTATAATCAAATCCCATCTTATTTATCCCAATTAAGCGTTATATCAAATCCCTCTTCATCTAAAAGCTTTTGAAGCCTCTGATTGTGGGATCGATAAAACCTCTCCAGAACCACTCTTGTAGCCTTGTTTAACACCAACTCCTTATTTACTCCCTCATTTTTTATGGGAAAAGAGGCGTGCTTGTAGGGAGGAAGCTGTAAAAACTCATAAATTCTATCCATCGTTTCCTGCGTATTTTTAAAAAAATCTTCCGAAATTAAGATCAAAATCTGCTCTTTTGGGAATTTTTTGAGCCATTGTTCCAAATGGTGAGCATAAAAACCCCTTTGCAAAAGAGGCAAATCCACTTCATTATTTTCATCAAATAATAATTTAAACTCGTCATTGAGATGTTCTTCAAACGATCTGCCACTTTTTGTAAAAAGATGTTGCTTGTAGTGAGAGAACGCCCTTTCAACAGGATTGCGAAGAAGCAGAATTAGCTTAACCTCTGGAAAGAGTTGTTTGACTCGGCCTGGTACAAAATCTCTCACAAAATATCTTGGCGTCACATCCCCCGATAAAGGAAATCCTTGACTATTTTTTTTCGGAAATTTTTCGTTGTAAGCTTTTACCCCTTCATTGAACCTCTCGTCAAAAAAATGAAGCTCTTTTTTTTGGGGCATCTGAATTTTTGGATGAGAATTGAGGTAATCGTAAAGAGAGGTCGTCCCCCCTTTAGCAACTCCAATCACTATAAAATCTGGACCTTGAGAAAACGCTTTAACAAAAACTAAAAGAAAAAAAAAGAACTGCTTCATCCTAAAACCTCGTTTAAAAGCTATTTTAAAAGAGGTTTGTATATTTGTAAAGAAAAATTAACACTCTTTCTCTATTGCAAACATTTTCAATATATTATAAAATCGTTACGTTTAATTAAAAATGGATATTTATGAATGCACCACAAACAAGAAATTATTACTACCAAGAACAGAATGTCTATAATTATCATTACCCTGTAATTAATTTTAGCGTCAACCAAAGTTTTGGTTCAATCGCCGAAAATCATTTAATTAGTCAAATTAATGATTACGAAAAACGCATTAATTCTTTTTATTTATTAAATAACTATTCTTTTGTTGTTTCATTATTCAATGAAATGAAATCAAAACAAATCAACCCAAATAAAAATATTTATATAAACACAGCGATTAGTTTTATTAAATTAAATGAAGAAAACAAAGCAATTAATCTAATCGAAGAAATGGGGAGCAAAGCTGATACGGAAACCTATAATTCTGTTATAAAGTGCTCACTTAGTATAAACGCCTACAATACAGCCTACTGTTTTTTTGAAAGAATGTTAATCTCAAATGTCCCCCTTAATAACACAACCTACACCATACTCATGGATAGATGCGTACTAAATAATAACTTCGAGGGTGTGCTTTCAGTCTTTAATGAAATGAAAAAGCATATTAAATTACACCCAAATACCTACCATACAGTCATCTCAGCTTGCATAACTTTTAAAGATTCAAAACAAGCTTTTTCCATCTTTGATGAAATGATAAAAAGCTGCCTACCTCCTTATTTATCAACACTTAATATTCTGATCGATGAGCTTGTCAAAGATGACAACATTAATGAAGCAAAAAAATTCTTTAAAAAGTATTGTTCCCATGAACTTTTAGAATTAAACACCAACAGAATGCCTAGTGATCCAAGAATGCTTTTTGGAATGTTCGATAGTAAAGGATTATCGCAAAAAGCATTTTTAATAAAAATGCTTATTATTTTGGAGACCAGGGGAAATTATTATCCATTTTTTATCCCCTTAAAAGTCAAAGATGAAAATTTTTTATTTAGTAATTTATTAAAATATCACAACAACCTTCACTTTATTAGAACTATCAACAATAGAAACTTTGTTCTTGTAACGTATTTATAAAGAAATCAATTGCATTAAATTGATTTTATTGATATAACTCTATTATATCAATAATAAATAAAAGGTTAATATGGGACCTACATTAAACTCCACGGGATTTGTTAAATTTAAAAACGAAAGTGTGCCCTTTTATTTTACAAAGCCTGATCTCACTTTAACGGATCGAAAAATCAGAGGATTTCTCAGGAGAGGGGTATTTGATAAAGCGGTCGAACAATTTTTAGAGGAAAATAACAAAGGCACTAAATTTTCAGTAACATCTTACAACTCTTTTATTAACAAAACGCTTCATATGAAAGAGTACAAGACAGCTTATTTTTTCTTTGAATATATGTTAACAAACGGAGTAGCCCCAAGAGTCTCTACCTACCAAATCATTTTGAATGCCGCCCTAAACATGCGCAATTTTATAGGGATTGATTCTTTCTATAACAACATGAAAGAAAATGGTTGCCCCATCGATTTATCGATCATCCATACAGTCATGACGTCTCGGATTAAAAACCAAGATCTCGATGGAGCTCTTGAAGCTTTTTACGACTTAAATAAATTTAAAATAGAACCTAACACCTTAGTATTCAACACCCTCCTTGACGGTTTTATTCATTTCAATAGAGTTAAGGAAGGGATTACATTTTACAAAATACACATTCGTTACACATACACATGGAATTACAAAGAAAATAATCTCTATCGAAAAATTGATGTCCATAATTTAAGCCACGGTGCAGCCCTAATCAAAATTCTCTCCTTCATCAGTGAAAAAGAGGCTTTTCCAAGTTTTATTTTAACTGTTAGTAATAAAGAGACTCCCCCTCCTGACTATTTAGAAAGTATGCCATTCGACATCCAATCGCTTTTAAAATACAGAAGCGATTTAGAAATCTCCCCAATCGCAGGGGAGGAGGGATCATTCTGGATTAGTTGGAACCCTTCATTCTTTTAAACACCTCGTGTATCGACTCTTTAACGTGGGGCACATTCGGATAATACTTAAGCAACTTTTCTGTGCTAAGCTCATTGTTTGAACGCTTCGACTTCAAAATTTTATCCTGTTCTTCTACAGTAAAATTTTTATAGGTGAATTTAGGATCGATGTAGAGCTTATAGAGATCTAAAATCTCATTGTGAGATAAGGTTCCAGGATTTACAAAGTTAAAATTCCCCTTTAGTTCCTTAAAGGTCATATCGATCGCAATGGGAAGCAAATCGTCCAAAATAGTCATCGAATTGGCAATATTGATCACTTTTTCGTAATGGGAAATTTTTGTAATGAAGTTTTTAGGGTGAAAATCGGAGGTAATAGGCATCCTTACCCGTAAGTTCAATACATTCGGATAGCAAAGAACAAGCCCTTCCAAAAACCCTTTTGTTTTAGAATAAAATGATCCATCAAAATTGGGTTTATCCTCTTCCTTAAAACCGATGCCACTACCCATAGGATGAGCCTCATCGTACTCGAAAATACATCCAGTACTAAAGTTAGTGACATGAATATTTTGAAGAGCTGCCACATCGAGCAAGTTTAACACTCCAATCACATTTGTCCTTAAAGTCTCTAACTGATGTGTTTCACACCAATCAACATTAGGCTTTCCAGTCACACCTGCACAGTTTATGATGTAATCTGGATTTATTTCTTCGATCTCTTTTTTTAAGTCATCTCGATTCTCAAGGCGGCTACTTGCCACAAAAACTGTTTGATTTTGCTCCTTTAAAAGCGCGACTATCTTTTGCCCAATCCATCCCGTCTTTCCCCCAAAAACAAGAACTTTTTTTGCTTCGTGCGAGTAGCTTAAACTTGGGAAAGTAAGAATTAAAAACAACAATACCAATCTCATAACAGCACCTTAATTATAAACTTTTTCTGTAAGAAGTTCTGAATTATTTTTTCTTATCTGCTCATCTTTTAAAGCTTTTTCCCAAAACTCAGGGTGCTCTTTATACCACCTAATCGTCATTTGAATCCCTTCTTCAAACGAGATGAGTGGGGACCAATTAAGAAGTTTTTTAGCCTTTTCTGTTGATGAAATATGCTTCTCGACTTGACCTGGACGATCGATTCCATACTGAATTTTTGTCTCGTCTAAATGAAAATGGGAAGCGACAATTTTAGCAATCTCTAAAACAGAAGTCGTTTTCCCCGACCCACAATTGATCACTTGATTCTTTATCGAATCGTAATCATTCATATGAAGAGCTGCATCGACAGCCCTTGCCATATCGGTGACATGAATGAAATCTCTCAATTGCTCGCCTGATCCATGAATTAAAAGGGGCTCATTGTTGATCGCAAAGGTAATAAACTTAGGAATCACTTTTTCAACGTACTGATTGGGTCCATAATTGTTAAAAAATCTAAGAATAGTGACAGGAATATCGTAGGTGCAGCCGTAGGCAAAAACGGTTCTATCAGCCCCAAGTTTAGAAGCGGCATAAGGAGACCTGGCATTTAAAGGGTGCTCTTCGTCGATCTTATCCCCTTCACAAGTACCATAAACCTCGCTTGTAGAAATATGGACAAACCTTTCTACGGTTTTCTTATGCTTAACAAGAAAATGCATTAAGTTTCTCGTACCCATCACATTCGTTTCAAAAAAAACCTCATCATTGCTAATACTTCTCGAAACATCGCTCTCAGCTGCAAAATGAACAATAAAATCTGTTTTCTTAAAAATCTCATCGACGATTTTTTTATCGCAAATTGATCCTAGAATGAAGGAGAACCTTTTTGAATTTCTAATCGATTCAGGGATATTCTCCAGTCGCCCCGAATAGCTCAAAGAGTCTAAAACGACAATATTGTAGTCTGGATATTTATCGAACATGTACGCGACAAAATTGGATCCCATAAACCCAGCTCCACCGGTCACTAAAACAGTTTTAGAGGCGCCAAATAACCCACTTTGACACAAAATTAACAACAAGACACTTAAAACCTTATACATGAACACCTTTTTCGCTATTGATTTAAAAAAACTAAATTATTACGTTACCCAATCTTTTTCAAGAAAAAAGTTCCCTTAACACACCTGTTTATGATAGAATCGAAAATTTTATGAAACTCTTTGATCTTTTAACGCTATTTTTTTTTGCGATCCCTGTTTTAGGTTACCCTCAGGTGGCTCGCTGCCCCTTTGATGAAAGAGGATTAACGCTCTATTATTGCGATATGAGACAATGGCAAGATTTTACCAATTTTGGCGATACTCTATCTATTATGGTTGTCGAGCGGCTTGTTGGGCATGAGATCAATACTACATTTAATAAATCATTCAGCTCGCAATACAACAAAAAGAAACTTTTGGCCATTGGATCAATTCTTCACGGAGCTGAGGACCACGATGTGGTTTGGGGAACGGGAGTGAACGGTAGACACCCCAACAAAGATGACAAAAAAAATTATCGATTCAAAACACTTGACGTGCGTGCCGTGCGAGGTCCTTTAACGCGCCAATTTCTGATAAGCCTTGGGATTGATTGCAAAGAAGTTTATGGGGACCCAGCTCTTTTAATTCCACGCCTTTATCCCGAATTTAAAAAACCGAAAAAACCGATGAGAGATTTCATCATCATCCCCCATTTTATCGATGAGTCTCTTTTTGTAAATAACCCTCGCATGGTCAGTACGAAAGGAGACCCTAAAAAAATCATAGAAGAGATTCTCAATTCCCGGTTTGTGATTGCCTCTTCTCTTCACGGAATTGTTGTTGCAGAAGCGTTTGGAATTGCCGCAAGATATGTTAGATTAAGTGAATCAGAGCCCCTCTTCAAATACCAAGACTACTATGAAGGGACCTCTCGACCCGATTTTAAATTTGCAAAGAGTATCGAAGAGGCTCTTAAAATGGGAGGAGAGAGGCCCCCTATTTGTGATTTAGAGAAGCTCAAAGAAGCTTTTCCCGCTGAGTTTTATGCTAAAGGAACAGCAATTAAGAAAAAATAAGGTGTCGCTTTGAATAAACATTTAGTCAAATGGTCTTTGCAAACACAAGAGGGTGATGGGGTAATCGTTGGGTGTGCCAACAACCACGAGTGGATGCTTCCCTGGTGGTGGCTCAACTATAAACTGCACAACAACTACCCCGTGACCTTTTTTGACTTTGGCGACATGTCTGAAAGGGCGAAAGAGTGGTGCGAAAAAAGGGGCGAGCTTAAAACCTTAAACCTACCCGATTTTGTCACCGAAAAGGAAGAGATTCACAAAGATCTTCACGTAGTTTGGGAGCCTTTAGTTTCACAGCTCGATGTTTGGGAAGCGCGCCTTCAATTCTTTAAAAAACCGTTTGCCTGTCTTCAATCCCCTTATCAAAGAACCGCCTGGATCGATCTGGATGCTCAGGTAAGGCAACCAATCGACATGATTTTCGATTTTTGTGAGAATTCTTATGGAATGGCCTTGGTTGAAGAGCCTCTTAGCGTAAGAGAGGAGCATGAAGCACTTCATTTACTTGAAAAGGGGGAGATTGAATACAATACAGGAGTTGTTGTTTTTAAAAGAGGGGCCAAAGTGATCGAAGAGTGGGCCGAAGAGTGTTTATCAAATAATAAAGATGTAAGAGGTGACCAAGAAGCTCTCTCTCGCCTTTTTTATAAAAAAAAAGAGAAACTCCCCTCACTCCTTCCCTTTTTTAATTGGAGAGGAAATATGGATCTACCAAAAGAGCAGATCCAATCGCTTGTCATTATTCATTGGCTTGGCGCTTGCAAAATATTTATTAAAAAACAGATGCAAGTGCTTTCTCAATGTGCCATCGATTTATCGCTATAACTCTTTATTTAAAAATAACACTCTTTCAAATTCGAGTTGTTTGACAACGGCTGCTGCCCGAATCATCCCAAGAGCTAATTCTAACTCTTTCTCTGAGGTAGGCGATGTGGCCTTTTGTTCAAACGCTTTCTCTGCCTCAATATACCATCTCGCAAAGTCTTGCAGATTGTGAACCCTCCATTCCGCCTTAACTTTTTCGGCAATTGCACTAATATGGGGAGCAGGTTCTACCTTTAAAGAGCCTTTTAAATGATTAATCCAAGTGGTAATTGCTTGAGATGTTGTGGTATTCGGGTATGTTTTCTGTAAATTCTCAAGCCCCTTAACGGCATTTTCAAAAATGACCTTTAAAGCTTTCTGAAACTCATTATCTTGTTCTTTTTTGTATTGAAAAACCGCTTTTTTAATCGTCTCCCCAAAAACGCTTAAATCGTCGTGTCCTTGAGAGGCAAACCTCCGATAGATCGATTGAGAAATGCCAGGAGGCTGTAAATCAAATCCGTGCTCTGACATCCCCACTTTTGTTCCCTCGAGCTCATACCGCAATAGACCAAGCTTGACAACAGTCAACATCGGATCGAGAACTACTGTTTTTTTTTCAGTAAATGCATTTAATACTCCGACAAAGGACCCAGCATACTCTAAATACTGCATGAAAAACACTCCTTACAAAATTTCTGCCGCTATCGCTGCAAGCTCTGAGCGCTCCGTTTTTTCCAAAGTGATGTGCCCAAAAATTTTCTGATCGGAAAATTTTGCGACAGCATACGTCAAACCATTTGAGTCTTGATCGAGATACGGGTTATCAATCTGGGTGGGATCCCCTGTTAAAATCACTTTTGTTCCCTCGCCAGCTCTTGAGATAATCGTTTTTACCTCGTGAGGCGTTAAGTTTTGCGCCTCATCGACAATGATAAACATTTTTGGCAAAGAGCGACCTCTAATATAAGTCACAGCTTCCATCTCGATTTTTTTACTCTCAGTCACAAAGCGCATCGTTTCACTTGTTTCTTGCCCCGAAGATTCACACAAATACTCGAGGTTATCGTAAATTGGCTGCATCCAGTGAAACAGTTTTTCCTCTTTAGTTCCAGGTAAATATCCAATATCTCTTCCTAAAGGAATGATAGGACGGCTAACCAAAATTTTTGTATAAACTCCTTCATCAAACACCTTTCTTAACCCGCAAGCAAGAGCTAGCAATGTTTTTCCGGTTCCTGCAGGCCCAATCAAAGTCACAAGCTTTATATCGTCTCGCAAAATCACATCCGCTGCACACTTTTGCTCCACATTCCTTGGCTTTAAACCCCAAATCGTCGTCTGCCTAATCAAAGATTCTAACTTTTTAGTGTCGGGATTATACTTTCCAATGGCAGAGGAGTGTTCAACTGAATTTAATACACAGTATTCATTTGGATGAAAATCAGTTTTACCCACATCGACCGAGCCGTCTTTAAAAAACAGATCGATAAGATGCTTATCGACTTCAAGCTTCGTTATCCCTTTATAAATCCGATCAAACGAGTACTTTAAGTTTTCATAATCTTCAGCTTCTAACCCAATTGCCTGAGCCTTAACCCTTGCCGCAAAGTCTTTCGAGACAAAAATAACTGTTTCCCCCCTTTGCTGCAAGCCTCTTGCAAGGGTCAACGTTCTGTTTTCCCCGGCTCCCGGAGAAAAAACACCTCTTGATTTTTCGTGTAAATCATCTAGCTGAATCCTGACTAATGACCCATTCGGCATCTCAATTCCGGTGTGCAGGTTCCCTTTTCCCAAACCGTTTAACGAGTCTAGTAACCGAAAGACCATCCGAGAGTTTTTACCAGCGTCACTTGAGAAACTTTTTTGCTTATCGAGCTCTTCTATGACCGAAATGGGAATCACAACAAAATGGCGTTCAAATTTCTCAATCGACTGAGGGTCGTATAACAAAACGCTGGTATCTAGAACGAAAGTTTTTTTACTCAATTTTGAACTCCGGGCTTTATTTTGTCTCTTTTTAGCACTCTAATAAAAGGGGCAAAAAAAAGTAAGTCCAAACTTCTTTATCGCTCTTAAGGTGAGACTTCTCCCTTAAAATCAGATTGTTAAAGCGCCAATATCCTCTATTATCTATCTAAAAAAACATTCCCCGGGAAGCAATAAATGCTCCTTTCCATACTCAGATGCTAAAAAACTAAGCACTTCCATCTCGTCTCTTCTAAACTCAGAGGCTTTAGACCGATTAATGATATGTTCTACTGCAAAAAGGATTAAATCATCCACCTGATACGTTTCTGCAAAATGGTACAAATTGAGTAGATACCGATTAGAGAGCGACTCTTCTAAAAGAAACTCCTCCCCTCCATAGACAAACCCAATAAATCCTTGGACGATATCGCTTGGAAATTCAAGATCAATTTTTTTTCTCTCAGCAAGAACCCCAATCACTTCACTCAAGGAGCTTCCAAATAAAACAGAATGTACCTCAAAGACATCTCCTTCCATGGACCTGATCTTAAGATCGCACTGAAGAGGTTCATCAGGATAATAAATCTCATTTGGGGCATAAGATGAGCGAATTAACATAAGACAACTCCTTTGAGCAAAAAAAAGAGGTTGATGCTACCATAACAGACAAATTTTGACTATATCTTTAAATGATAAGGATCAAAAAAATTAAACCATTAAAAATTCTTGACTAATGCCCCCCAAAAACATCTATGATAGAACTTATCAAAAAAAACTAAGATGAGATCTATGTATAAGTTATTTTTCCTTTTCCCCTTAATAATGTCTTCTCTATTTGCAGAAGAGAGCAACTGTAAAGAGCCAAAAGTTGAGCAAGTTTCTGAGAGAAAAGAGGCTACTGACACAAAAAAGGAGGAGGAGAAGAAGTGCGACGAAAAAAAGGAGGAGGCTGCCGATGAAAAACCGATTAAAAAAGGAAACCTTTTGCTAAGAGGATCGCAGCAGCCGACGCCACTGATTGCCTTTGGAGAGCGTGTGATCGACAGTGGGGAAGTGCAAGCCTTATTTTATGGCGATTATTTCAAGACGACGAAAGGTTATTATATTGACACAGTGCCGGGTTTAGTTTACGGGATTAATGATTCACTTTCGGTATTTATTAATTTTCCGTTTATACCAACGTATAAGGATTTATGTGATCGCTCATCGGGCCCTGGAGATATTTTTGTTCAGTTTGAGTACGCTTTTTACAACAAGACAACAAGGTGCTCCTCGAGACAAGCCACGGTCGTCACAAATATTTCATTTCCTACGGGATCATCCCATAGTAAACCTGCAACAGGTATAGGATCGCCGAGCTTTTTTCTTGGGACGACGTACAATTACACGGGGACTTACTGGTTGAGCTTCGCATCTGGGGGAGTGATTTTCCCAACCTTTCGGGATAACAACAAGCATTCCGATATTTATTTATACCAATGGGGTATAGGTCATAACATACCTGCGCCAAAAGGTTGCATCTTAGCTTGGATATTAGAGTTTGACGGACTTTATTCTTATAGAAATATAGTGAATTGTTGTGTTGATCCAAATTCTGGGGGTAATATTCTTTATGTGACTCCCTCTCTTTGGTTTTCCAACAATAAATTTTTTCTACAGATTGGTGCAGGTGGCGTCGTAACGCAACAACCTAACGGAAAGCAATCTAAGTATACGTATCAGATTGTATGGAATGCGGGTTGGACTTTTAATTAGAGGTGATTACCTTTAAAAAAAGTGTATAGAGTGACTGTTTAAGGTTATCTAGTCGGCCCTGAAAAAGTAAGGGTTCCTTGAGAAAAATTTGCAGTTAAAGAGGAAGAGAGACATAGCCTATTTTGCACGGTTTAATTATATGCCAATGAGAAAAGCTTAAAAATTTCGCGAATGGAACACGCACTCTCCAAAGAAAAAGTGATCCTTTTGCAACAAAAAAAGCGGTGAACGACGCCCCCCTTCACAAGGTTTGGTGAGGAGTAAAACGCCTTTTTTGTCAAAAGGGGCACTTTTTATTGGAGAGGACTTTTTCAGGGCCGACTACATATCACGAATATCGTATAAATCATGTTTTTTGTTTGGGCAAAATTTTCAATTTTCTTGGCGTCTTTGGATTTTTTCCCAAGGAGAATCTACAAGGGCTCCAAGCCTCTTCATCAAAAAAGCTTAAAAGATCTTTCCTGGCTTTTGACTATCAGTATGACAAAATGAGATTGGTAAGTGTACTTTTCTTAAAATCTTCCGAATTGCTTGTAAAGCGATTTGCTTTCCCGTGAGTGTATCTTCTAAAAGTATTTTTTTTCGCGAAGCACAAACATGATAAATTGGATACGCATGATATACTTGATAAAGTTTCGTTGCTTTTTTGGGCTCTACCCAAAAAAAGGGGGTGATTGAACCAGCGGCTCCACTGCTCCGTGCCTCTTGCGCCTCCGCGTTTAGAAACCTTCTTAACTTTTGCCATTTAGTAGGGAGGGGACTTTTACAAGTCCCCTCCCTTTTTAGTTATCTTACTGGGCAAGCGCCGTTTAAACAAGACTCTTGAAGCTCGTCGTCTCTTGCCTCAAGACCTGTATAATCGATCTCTTTTAGCTTTGCAGTGTACTCGTTATACTCCTCTTCCGTAACAACCTCTTGCGGCAAGTAGGCGTATCCCAAGTCTTCTGCCTTCTTCGTCGGATCGTTTCTGAAAAGAAACGACACCCCAACGTAGGTATCCCAGTTATTGGAGAGCCAGTCGATAATCTCAGGCACTTCGGAAGGATCGTAGGAGATCGTATTCGAAACGTTTTGCTCACACCAGGTCTCTTGTAAAATGCGGTACCACTCGAGTTGCTGAACCGCTGAATCTTGGTTCACATCGACCTCTTCTACCTTCCCATTCTTTCTTGTTACAGTCTTTCTCGTGAAAGGAATGTTGTCGTATTTCACCGCAAATTTTACCAAAACAGACTCTGGCTCATAAGGCTTTTCTACAACGCTGTAACCTGCTTTTTCAAACCTTGCGACCAATGGATCGTGCTTTGAAAAAGTCACGTTATTAAAGATATACTTTCCTAAAGGCAAGTGGATTCCCTCAGGCACTTCACCCCACTCGTATGTCCCCATAATTTTGCTGACTGTCCCGCTTGGCTTAACTGTCGTGACGTTTTTGGGAAGAGGTGAATTCAGCTCGTTTGCCATGCTGTAGGCAGCACTTACCGTAATGTTTCTCATTCTCTTAAAGTCATAAGCTGTCAAATCGGGACGAGCACGTATCCCTGTTAAACCAACGCCGCAAAGATGGAGGAATTGGTTATTTAAATGCCAAGCCTCTTGTAGAATCTCATCGCGAAGATCAACCATCGTCTGTCTGTAATTCATCCGCCCGGCTAAGTAAAGAGCCCTCTCAAGACCCACTTTATCCCCTTTAAACGCAAGGACATTCACTTCAGTTAAGTTACAGAAGCACTTGTTACCAAGCAAAATCTCACCACAGGGGTTACACCCTTTAAACCAAGGAGCGCGTCTCTCAGCTTCAGCTGCGTTATAAAGGCCAGGCTCTGATCCACCCGACTCTAAAATCATCTTAAAGATATGCTCAAGCTCTTTCTTTGAAGGCTTGGTGTAAAAAAGAAGGCTGTTGTTTGATTGTTGACGATGCGCTTTATCTTTTAACCACCACTCTTTTTTCGCTAAAGCAAACTCCTCCCACTCAGGCTGACCATACTCGAAAAGAGCAATCTGAGCTGAGCGTCTCGAGGAAAGAATCGTTCCCAAAAGGTTGACGATATCTAAAATATCCATGCGAGAAAGAAGTTGATCTGCCCTGTCTGATAAGATCTGAGCAATCTTTTTAAACGCTTTGGCAATTTGCTCATCGCCAGAAGAGATCCATCCATACCCTTTAAGTCTTGTTCCCGCAGGACGAATCTCTGAAAAATCAAGCACGAGGCGCTTGGCTGGAAACTTTCCTGCAATCAGCTTTCCAATCGATTTTGCCCAAGCAATCGCTGAATCTCCCACTTTAATCGTCCATGTTCTTGTCACAGGATCGTAAGTCTCGACGTTGTTTTGTACGCCCCCTTTCTCTGTTCTTGAAGATCTGAATGACAGAAATCTCCTGAAGTGGGCAACGAAACCCGTTCAACGTTCCTGGAACCGGTTTAAACCCAACGCCGCACCCCTGCAAAAGCAACCACAACACGTCGACCATATCATACACGGTCTCAACATGAGTAAAGGAGCAGTTAAACATGCTCGACTCTCTCTTGCGACTAAGCTCCGTGCCTCCAAGCCAAAGAGTTCTGCCAGCAGGACACATGTAGCGATTGTAGATGAGCTCGCGACACTCCTCAAGCTCACTCTCCTCATACTCGTTTAAAGCCCTACTCAACGCTCTTTCCCAAAGCCATCTTTGATGGGAAATCACCCGGTCAACAACCTGTGCCCAGCTTTCTAAAGTCGTTTCGCCGTCTCTAATCGGCCTGTGGTAGGTACGAAGCGCTGTGGCCATAGCGCGAGGTGTAGGCTTGTTCGTCATTTTGTCTCCAATCAATTTTTTTTATTAAAATCACAATATCTTGTGCTAAATTATGCAGAAAACCACAACATATTGTGTCTGCATGAAACCATTTGTATCTCATTTTCCAGACTAAAAGTCAAGAAACACCCCTCCTTTTTAAACCATCAGTTCTTTAAGTCGAGAAAGATCAGGATCTTGCTGACTGATTGGTTTATTTAGGGGAACGGTTTTTCTGCCCTCCAAAAGGGCTTTAAGGCTCTTTTCTTTCTCTTTGAGTCCCACAGTTGTGACAAAGTGAAGAGCCACGGCTATGAGATCGTGAAAATCCTCTTCAGACTGGATAAGGGGGTAAGTTTGGTTCAATAGCGTTAAAAAGAGGTGCTTGTCCCCTCCTTCAGCTAGAAAGGAGAGCAGCTCGAAGTTAAACTCTAAATCGGGTTCAGACTTAACGATAAGCTGTCTTATAAAAAGATTAGCAGCGACAGGATCTTTAGATTCAAGGGTGCGTATTTTAAGGAAAGTGAACCATTTTTTGTCTATAAAGCACTCGCTGAAGGAATCGAGAAGCTCAACGGCAAAAGAGCTGTTGTCGTTATCGATCTGTTCGCCGATAAAATCGTATAAAAAGCCTTCTAGATCGTTTGCCAAACCTGAGGCGATATGCTTAAAGACGCCTTGTGGATCAACTCCTTCATCGATATTTTCTTCAATAATGACCTGAAGCTTGCCTAAAATATCCTCAAGGGGCTCGACATCTTCGACTAAACCTCGATCGTAGAGATAAATCTGGTGATCGAGCTCATCGCAAAAAAGGGAGAAGCACTGTGTTTCGGGGCTAAGCTTTCTCCAAAGCTCAAAGAAAAGCAGATAGGTTTCGTCATCCAAATCTAAAGCATGAGCTAACTCTTCGGGGGTTTCATACTCCTCAACGATCTCTAAAAAGGTATTTTTATTAAGGGGGTGCCCTTTTTTTTCAAGCCTTTTAAAGAGGGCATCTAAAGTTAAAGCGCGATAATCCTCTCTTTCCCAGAGTTTAGTCTCGGTATTTTTATCGTCGAGCCACGACATTCTCTTTAGGTTGTAAAGGGCTTTTTTCTGAATTTGCATGGGTAGAGTGTACCAGATTGTTCAGTTAAAGTGCACTATAAAAAATTATTACACTTTTCGCAAGCCTTTTTATATCAAACTGGCCCCTGCCCTCTCCCCCTTTCCCCAAACTTGCCCTTGCCCGTGCCCTCTTTTTTCTTCATCCCTTTCCCTTATTATTTATTGTTTTCACTATTTAGTGCAGAACCTATTCAAAAATCGGAAAAGAGAGAATTTATTAGGGCAAGGGCACGGGCAGGGGCAAGGGGTTATTGAAAAAGAAGAATCAAGGCATTAATCAAAAAGGGAAGAAACGCAATTGAAGAAAAAGGAGAGCGGTAAAAGTAAGGCAAAAAGGCAATGATCCCCGTAAAAACGAGGCTTAAAGGAGTCAAACGAAAAGAGATCTGCTCTTTTTTCTGAATAAGCCGCGGGAGCACTCCCGGTTTTACGACAACTGCCATCGGCTCCGTTGAAACCTCAACATACTGCTTCCTCAAAGGGTCAAAAGAGCTAAAATTAATCTTGGGTATCGCTTTAATCTCATCAGAAAGAGGAGACAAACTCAAAATATACTTTTTCTCCCCTTCCTTTTTCTCGACAAGTTTTGGTGGAGTCGTTAGAGAAAAAAATCCTCCCCAACCCCTTTGGCAAAAAAGAGAGGGAAAAGATACGGTATCCATATCCCCTTCTCCCTTAATCGTTACACCCAATTCAAACGGCTCCCCAACCCTTAACGATTTGCCTTTTAAGCCATTAAGAGCAATCCCGTAAGAGCCTAATGCCCCCTCAAATGAAGAGGGCTTATCTTTCTCGGGAAACGGAAGAACCTCGACAGTCAAAGGCTTCACTTCAACCCGCATTTTGTCAGAGATCGGAACCTTCTTACCGTCAGGTGTTGTTTTGTACTGAACTCCCTCTAAAAAGGAGGTTGGAAACTGATAGGAACCTGGCTTCTTGGCCCGATAATACTGATAAAACCGCTGCTTACTTAAATCGGCGACGTCCTCTGTTTCTGCAACGCTCTCCCCAATATTTTCAAGCCCCTTTCCCTGTAGAAGAGGAAGCTCCTCTTTAGTCAAAGCGACAAACCCTTTGTAAGAGATCTCATACCCCAACATAAATTTTTGCCCCGGATAATAGGGCGAAGAAGGCTTGACAATCGGATCTAACGTTAAAGTGGCCTGAGGGGCAGCAAAAAGAAATAGAGGAAAAAACCACAATAAAATCACCATGGCTTCATTCCTTCGGCACCTTCTGAGGGAAGTGGTTTTTTCTCTTGTGTATCGAGAAGAACCATCTCTCTTAATTCCTCAACAGTTTTATTAGCACGACTCTCCTTTTGCTCTAAAGGAGGGTTAAGAAAAAAGTGTTCCGTTTCCTCCCAAAGCTTTAAAGCAGTCATCCGATACGCTTCAGGATCCTTAGCTATCCCCTCCTCTTTTATAAGAGCTAGCCCCTCGTGAAAAGGCTTAAGAGCCTCGCTTAAATGAACCTGACATTGAACAGGTTCATTAACTATAACATTTAGAAATTCCTTTCCAACAGCCACAACTTTCTCTTGAGACTCACCCCCTTTTAAAGCCTCAATCCCCTTTTGAATCGCTTCGAGAGGGGTTACAGGAATTTTATCCAAATCGATTAGGGACAATTTAAAGAGGTCCTCACTTTTTTGGTACTCTCCCTTACTAAAGGCTAAATTGGCCTCCTCGAATTTTTTTTGAGACTGCTCAAACGGGGAAGTTTTTGCAAAAAATGACTCTTGAGACGCTTCAAAAAGGGAGGCGTAATCGTTTTTTTGCTCCTCACTTAGAAACGATGATTGCATAAAAAGAGCCTCTTTTAATCCAATAGTTGCGCCCTCCTTCAACCTCTCCCTTTCCTGGTAAAGGTTTGAAGAGGCACCCATTAAATAAGTGCTCAATAAAAATAACAAAAGGAGATCTATTATACGATTCAAAACAAAAAAACCTAAAAAAAAACCGCTTTGCCCCTAATTTAAGGACAAAGCGGAATTTTTACAAGTCAAGATTTATAGAAGTTCTAAAAGCTTTTTAGCTCTTGCCAGTTCGTGGGAGTACATCTTTTCGTTAGCAATCTGTTCGATCAAAATTTCAACAGCTTCTTTCGCTTTATCATACTGCCCCGAAAGAACCAGGGTATTGATCACAAGAAGAGCGACGTTCGCTGCATGCTCATCATCTGCCACCTGTAGAGCATTGACAAACGAAGTCATAGCAGAATCGTAATCTTTCTCTTCTAAAAAGACGAGCCCAAGCCCCTGAGAGAACTGGAAAATTAAAGGATTGATGTGAGCAAGAGCTAAAAAGCATTTTTTAGCCTCGTCAATCCTATGATGGTTTAACGTATCCATCGCAATCTCCAATCCCTTATCATAAAAGTGCTCGTCAAGACCAAGAGCTTCCCCGATAATGGGGAAATGATCTGGAATCTCACCCGAAGCAAAAATAGATTGCCCCTTTTCCATACCATTTTCAATTTTGTCGTAATCGCTTAAGAGCTTTCCATAATGCTCTTTCTCCTTCTTAGTCCAATGATGAGAGGCTAAAAGATAGCTAATCCCTTCCCTTATGACTTCCAAACTCTCGATAAACAGCTTTTCAATCTGCAATCTTTGTTTGTGCCGAAATGTCGTCAACGGCTCAATCCCCGGCTTATAATCGGCACACCGCTCATCGACTAAAGCTTCGAGAAAGGCGTTTAAGCGGAAGGCCTCTTTCGTTTCTAACAATTTATGGTTACTCATAATCAACCTCTTTTAATTATATTATTTTTGGTACATGTATAACTAGATCTTTAAACTTTTCCAAGGGGAGGTTTTGAAAAAAACCCTTAGCCGTTTGAATGGGATGAGACAAGGGGCCTTTATCAACGATCAAACCGTGATGACCCGGTACTTGTGAGAGGGCCATAATAGCTCCAGAGCTAATAGCTGACCCAACACCTGCGCCAAGAAGCAGGCAAGAGGTTCCTTGAAACATGATATTCATATGCCCTTTTCTTCCCTTGTTAAGCGAATCAAGATGGGCTTTGTCGTGCTCATACTGCGCTTGGTCTTTAGCAATATTGTCCACCTCTTCATTATACGCTTGGGCATTATTGAAAAAAATTTTAGCTCCTTCTTGCATATTTTCAATTGTAAACCCTCCCTCAGCAGCATGTGCTGGAGTAACTAAGAACTTGTACTTACCATTGACAATTTCAAAAGAGGCGCCCTTTCCAGCCAAGGTTTTATTCAGTAGAGGTAATTTCTTATCTAATTCACTCTTTTTACTTATTTGATCGATTTCTCTTCCATCTAATTTCTTTTTTGCATCCTCTAGTTCTTCAGATGACACTTTAAATCTTGCCATTCCATAGCCAGTTTTCATCTGTTTTATTCCCTTATAGAGGGTATATAAACCTATGACAAACCCAAGAGCGGCAAAAGCCCAACCAACAGGCGTCATGGCTGTCAACCCAAGAACAGCAACGCCTGCTGCAATAGTCACCACTTTAGCAATAAAAAGAGTAGAAACCGCCAAACCAAACCCTGTTTTTGCACTACCCCATCTTATTTTGCTCATCCCTTCATCTCTGTGCTGTTTAACATCTTTTGCAGCCAATTCACTTAACTTAGAAGATGTAATCTTAGCTTTATCACTTGAAAACTCCACCCTATATTCACTTGTTTTCAACGAATCTACATTACCTGTCATGACAAACCCCCTTATTTAATTAAAACAATCAATTATGAAATTAACATGTAACAATATTTTAAAAATAGTTAAATTAAGTTAATTTATTGTTAATTTAAATAAATAAACTATGAAATTAACCATTGACAGGCCGCTTGTGGTACACTAAAAAGAAATCAAAACAAGGAGAGCGTCGATGAACTCAATCGACCCAAAAGAATTAGAGCTTATGCAACTTTACTGGCAGGCGGCAAACTACCTCTCTGTTGGTCAGATCTACCTAATGGACAACCCCTTGCTAAAAAAACCGTTGACCCTCTCCGATATCAAACCAAGGCTACTCGGCCACTTCGGCACCACTCCCGGATTAAACTTTATCTATGTTCACTTAAACCGGGTGATCAAAAAATACGATCTCGACATGTTTTATATCGCAGGTCCCGGCCACGGGGGGCCAGGAATTATTGCAAATACCTATTTAGAAGGCACTTATTCCAAATATTACCCGAATATTTCAGAAGACGAGGAAGGAATGAAGCGCCTCTTTAAGCAATTCTCGTTTCCGGGAGGAGTACCAAGTCACGTCGCACCAGAAACTCCAGGTTCGATCCACGAGGGAGGAGAACTTGGGTACTCTATCTCTCACGCCTTCGGTGCCGCCTTTGATAACAAAGACTTGATTGTTGCATGCATCGTAGGCGACGGAGAAGCAGAGACAGGTCCCCTAGCAACAGCGTGGCACTCCAACAAGTTCTTAAACCCCAAAACCGATGGCGCTGTCTTGCCCATACTTCACTTAAACGGGTATAAAATTGCAAACCCTGCAGTTCTTGCCAGAATTTCTCACGACGAGCTGGAAGCCCTCTTTTTCGGCTATGGGTATAAGCCCTATTTTGTCGAGGGGCACGACCCGAAAAAAATGCACCTTCTGATGGCGCAAACGGTGGAAAAAGCGGTTCTTGAGATCAAGGAGATACAAAGACGCGCAAGAGAAGAGGGGGATACTACTCGCCCCTTCTGGCCGGTTATCATCCTTCGCTCTCCTAAAGGGTGGACGGGACCCAAAACAGTCGACGGAAAAAAAACAGAGGATTACTGGAGATCGCACCAGGTGCCTCTTGCGAATATGGCAGAGGTTCCCGAACACGTCAAAGAGCTCGAAAGATGGATGAAATCGTATGAACCAGAAAAAGTTTTTGACGAGAGGGGGACTTTAAGACCAGAACTTAAAGCCCTTGCCCCAAAAGGGCACCGTAGAATGGGAGATAACCTCCACGCCAATGGGGGGATCCTGCGAAAAGAGTTAAAACTTCCCGATTTTAAAGAGTACCGCGTGAATGTGCCAGAACCTGGCCTTGTGACGGCAGAACCTACGCGCATTTTAGGTGCCTACCTTAAGGATGTGATGCTCTTAAACCTCGAAAACAAAAACTTTCGCCTTTTTGGCCCCGACGAGACCGCCTCGAACAAACTCGACGCCGTCTTCGATGTCACAGGACGCACCTGGTACGCCAAGAGATTGCCTGCAGATGACGATAAAGATGCTCACCTAGACATTGAAGGGCGCGTCATGGAATTTTTAAGCGAACACACCTGCCAAGGTTGGCTAGAGGGGTATCTCTTGACGGGAAGACACGGCTTCTTTTCGACCTACGAGGCGTTTGTACACATCGTCGACTCGATGTTCAATCAACACGCCAAATGGTTAAAAGTCTCCTCAAAAGAGATTCCGTGGCGCCGCCCCATTGCCTCTCTTAATTACCTCCTGACCTCACACGTCTGGAGACAGGACCAGAACGGCTTTAGCCATCAAGATCCCGGATTTATCGACCACGCTGTGAACAAAAAGGCTGAGATCATCCGTGCCTATTTTCCCCCGGATGCCAATACCCTTCTCTCGGTAACCGACCACTGCCTTAAAACAACCAACTGCATCAACATCATCGTTGCCGGAAAACAAGCAGAGCCCCAATGGTTAAACATGGACGAGGCAATTAAACACTGCAAAGCGGGAGTCAGTATCTGGGATTTTGCAAGTAACGATCAGGAAGGGGAACCAGATATTGTCATGGCTTGCTGCGGGGATGTCCCGACAATGGAAACTTTAGCGGCTATCTCGATTCTTCGGCAACATATCAAGGAAATTAAAATCCGCTGCATCAACGTCGTGAATTTGATGAAACTTCAAACGCAAGATATGCACCCTCAAGGGCTCTCAGAAAATGAATTCGATAGCCTTTTTACAAGAAATGCCCCTATTTTATTCAACTACCATGGCTATCCCTGGTTAATCCATAGACTGACGTATAAAAGAGCTAACCACGACAACATTCATGTGAGAGGCTATATCGAAGAGGGAACAACAACGACCCCATTCGACATGTGCGTCATGAACAAAATCGACCGGTACCACCTCGTTTTAGACGTGATCGATCGGGTAAAAACTTTAGGGAATTCAACCGCGTATGTGAGACAAATGATTCGAAATAAACTAATCGAACATAAGCTTTATATCAGAGAACATGGGCAAGACATGCCCGAAGTTCGGGACTGGAAGTGGAATGAGCAAAAACTCTTTGATTTAGATGAGATAGAGATCACATTGCCCTTAAAAAAAGGGCAAGTGATCACTTAAAAACCGCCAAAAAAACTTATTAAATTGTAGAGTTCTGTTTTTTATTTTCGTTGCTGATATAGGCAACTCTCATAATTCCCAATGCTAACACCAAGCCCTGGAGTGAGCATTAAAATGCCCCAGGCAAGTTGTTGCCAAGCTTCGTAAAACTTAGTTTCCTTGTTGTTATAATCTTTAGTTGACTTATTCCAATGATTGGATGCTGCACTAATGGTGTAACCGACAAGCCTGATGATAGCTGCGCAAGTATTGCCAAGCCCACTAACGATCGGACACAAAAGGGGATTCACTTCAGTCGCTCTTACATAGCTATTTTCTTGAAATTGTTCTAAAATTTTCATCTAAAAGACTCCTTATTAAATGGAAAAGATAGAATTATAACTAAACAGGTAATTATTAACAATATCTTTACGTATTTACTTTGAAATAAGAGAGTTTTTGAGAGAAAAAAATAACCCCTTAAGAGAAAGCTCTTTTAAGGGGATTCAGGATAATCCTAATCTATTTTTAATAGTACCCTTCTTGATTTTTAAATCTATCTTTCCCATATAATATTTCACTAGTAGAAATCTGTGAAGAGCTAACAGAAGAAACTGGATTATCGTCTGCTGAGTTGACAGTTGATTCTTCTTCCTTATTACCGTCTGCAGGGGCTACATTTGATTTTTTTTTCCCACGGTTGTTAGAAATAGGGTTGGCGGCTCTTGGTCATAGTTGCCCCAACTTAGACCGAATTTGTTAATTTCCATTTTAACTCCTTATTTTAATAGATAGGATTTTGAACTAATGGAGTTTCAAAATGCCAAATTAGCTGTTTATTTGCAATAGAATTATTGCGTATTTTGAGGGAAAAAGGGGATCATGGCTTTACTTGAAAAAAAATAACCCCTAAGGGAGACATCCCTTAGGGGGTAAAACTAATTAAAGAACTTAATTAGTTTTTTTATCATCGGAAAAATTTATTTACACTTGCCATTGTAGGTAAACCTTTCTTTAGTTTATTAACTATATTTTTTGGATTTGCTGCTGCACCAGTTGCAGTTGTTGTTGTAGCTGAATCACCTGTTGCTGTTGAAGTTGTTGATGTAGTTGCTGTTGCATCAGTTGGAGTTGTAGTTGCTGTTGCATCAGTTGGAGTTGTAGTTGCTGTTGCATCAGTTGGAGTTGTAGTTGCTGCTGCAGTTGCTGCTGCTGCATCATTTGAAGAATCTCTTTCTTTTTTCTCACCTTTGTTGCCCTGAGCGTCTTCTTCAGCCCTTCTCTTTTCTGCTCTATAATCACTTACAAGAGTCGCGATCACTACAGCCCAGCCAATCACTGGAAGAAGTGTCTTTAAACCGTGTTTTGCTTGCGCTACTGCAAACTTGTATTTTTCAAGACCTTCACCTTCAATCTCTTTTCTATTGGCGATCATGTTAAACACGCCGACTGCAATATTCTTAACAGCCACAAATGGTGTTAAAATCAAGCTTCTCTCAGCAAATTTTGCGTAAACATTAGTTTCTCTGTAATTATTAACTGCGTCCATCTTTATCCCCTTTAATTAGGTTTATTGTTTTTATTTTTATTAAATTACCAACATCATGAAATAAGAATTATTACATAACATTTAATTATTTGCAATAAGTTTTATAAAAAAAATGTAAATATCAATAAAAACTTAATTAATTATAAATAAGAAGAGGATCAAAATTTAAATAATCGCAAGAGGTTAAAAGATAACGAACACCATTTAACTCCCCAAAGGGAAGGGTATTGGGCTTTACATTATGTAAGTGCCCAAAAACACAAGTCTCTACCCCATACGCCTCTAATAGGGAGGAAACCTGAGAGGAGACAAGGTTGGCTCCAATGGGTGGGTAGTGAACCATAACAATTTTGTGAGGAGCCTTTGAATTTAACGTTTTTAAGCTTAAAGCTAACCGTTCTAGCTCTCGTAAGAAGAGAGCATGATCGGCAGTTGTGGCATTTAACTCCTTATTCTCACGCAAATTTTCCTTATAGAGGATAAAATCTTTAAACTGATACTCAGGAGAGTCCCAAAGACGCGCCCCACCGATGGCAAACTCCCCTATTTCAATAGAGTCATTTTGAATGGCTTTAATAGAAGGAGGAAGGGAACTTCTTACTTTTGAGATCGAGCCCCACCAGTAGTCGTGATTGCCCCGGATCATCACTTTAGTCCCAGGAAGAGAATCGATCCATTCTAAATCTTTAAGGACTTCTTTTTCCCTCATGGCCCAAGAGATATCGCCGGCAATTAACACGAGGTCCCCCTCTTTTACCTTGCCTCGCCAGTTTTTCTCGATTTTTTCCACATAATGCAGCCACGGCTCTCCAAAAAACTCCATGCTTTTCTCGGGAACGCCAAAACTTAAGTGTAAATCAGCAATTGCAAAAACAGCCATATGAGAATTAAATTACCAGATTTGCCCTTTCAAAACCACAGACTTCTTACAAGATATCTTTAAGACAACCATTGAAAATAAAATTTAACAATAGAGTCTACTTTACTGTTATTTAGAAGTTTTTTTGGGGAAAGGAAGATCTCTTAAAGCTGAAAACCATCGGGTAATCTAGCCCCTCGAGTGACGACGATCACCCCATCCCGAATATAGACCCCCTCCCCGTCAAACATATCAAGCCCCTTCATATTCACAAGCTTGACCCCATCCCCAAGGTGGACACCTTTATCGAGGATCGCCCCTCTTATGAGACAATTTTTGCCAATAGTACAGAGCTCATCCGGAGCCTCTCCTGTCGAGTACCCATCGTGCCCCATCAAAACCGAATGGCTAATATGGCACCCCGTATCAATAGTCGTTCTTGGGCCAATGATTGAGTTCACATAACTCCCCGCCGTAAATAACAGCCCCTTCACAAAGGATCACCTCCTCGAAGTTCCCGCCGATCACCTGGGGCGCTGGTAGATCTGTCCTCTCTGAAAAAATCGGGCACAACTTATCGTGTATGTTAAAGGGAGAGTTTCTTTTAGTGAGAGCAATATTGACATCGTAAAACGATTTCACCGTTCCCACATCTTCCCAATACCCCTCATATAGAAACGAATAGGCTCTACCTTCGTTAACTAAAGTAGGGATCAGATGCTTGCCAAAATCTTCTCTTAAATCTCTTTTGAGAAGATCGATCAGAACCTCTCTTTTAAAAAGATAAATGCCCATTGAGGCTAAAAAATCCTTTTTTCCCAAATCGGGAAGGCGCATTTTCTCTAAAAGATGAGCTTCTTTCGGTTTTTCACAAAAATCGATGATTTTATGTGTCGCATCGATTTTCATAAGCCCCATCCTTGAGGCTTCCATTTCGTCAATCGGAAGGGTCGCAATCGTCACGTCGGCATCAACTTCTTTAGCAAACGCCACCATCTCGCGAAAATCCATCCGATAAATCTGATCACCAGACAAAATCAAAAAATAGTCAACTGGCATTCTCATGAGATAATCTAAGTGTTTGCCTTACTGCATCCGCCGTTCCTTGAAACCACCTGTCGTTGTTCGGGCTTTGCTCCGCTGTCAATAACTCCACAAACCCTTGGGAAAAAGAATCAAACCGGTAGGTTTCTATGATGTGCTTGTGAAGAGGAGCTGATAAAAACTGAGTGACAACAAAAATTTTTCGACAATCGGAGTGAATCGAATTTGAAAGAGGAATATCAATTAGGCGATACTTTCCCCCAAACGACATCGCGGGTTTACACCTCGTCTCGGTTAAAGGAAACAATCTCGAGCCTTGGCCACCCCCTAAAATGACACTGGCCACTAGACTCATATCAACTGATTGCTTCCAAATTTTTTTTCCCTCGGCAAGGTAGCGCATACCCCCTCCTGTTAATGCCACATATAAAAAGAGAGAAAATAAAAGGATAATAAATTTAATATTAAGTCTCGACTTTTTATATTCATATTTAATAAAATATCCTCATGTTTGAGGCTTATAATCAATACATTGCACCAACGATTGCCGCTGGATTAGCGACGATTCCCACCTACTTTCCCCTTGAAACAAAGACGGCCCTTCAACTAGGAAGAGTGCCCGCTCGATTTTCATTAAAAAGAAGCGTTATCGAAGGCATTAAAGCAGCTCCCACTATGGGGGGATTAATAGGAGCACAGATCATCACCCAAGGGTCTTTAGAGAAAACTTTAAACGAAGTCCCCAAGGTACAAGACATAGCGATTAGTTCTATTGTTGTTGGCGGTGCCTCCATTCCGTTTTGTGCGATCCTCAATGGTCAAACAATGGGTTGGTGCCCAAAAAAATCTTTAAAAAAATTAACACATCAACAAGCTTGTGCCATTGTCATACGAGAGGCGATCTTTCTTTTCTCTCTCAAAATTTCAACTCCCTTAAATCAAAGCATAAAAGAGTTTGCAGGTCCCTCAAAAGAGATCGAATATGCCACCATTTTTTCAACTATGGCGATTGGTAGCGTTTTAAGTCACCCAGCCGATTCCTTTTTTACTCAAAGCCAGGCAGGGGAGGCGATCCGTGTTAAACATCTGATGAAGGGAAGCCTAAGGACAGCTGCGGCACTTGGAGTCTTTGGTATCCTCAACCAGTTTTTCTATCAAAAGATTATTAATTCTTAATAAAATCTAAATAATAAAATGATATAACATCATTTTATTTAAATAATTATGGTTATATTGAATGAATAGTATTTATTATTTTACAATGGTAGATCATGGAATAAAAACAGAGCTTTACAAGAGCGTACAAAAAAATAGTCAGGCTTTATTTGGATACGCCCGATGGGATTTTTTATAGGGGTCGCCTCTGCGCTGATCACGATAGTCACAAAAATTTGTCGAATATTTGAGATCATCATAAAAGGGCTTATTAATATTTTGGGTTCAATTTTTTCAAAAAAGTGTTCATTTTTAAGGGGAATAAAATATTTGACTTGGAACTTAGGAAAGTCATTGATTGAATTACCCTTCTCGGTACTGAACGCGGTATTTGGTATTTTTGAGAAAACTCGAGAAATTGCAGCGAATCCAAATCGGTACGCCACTACAAAAATCTTAAGTCATCAAGTCCAACTTGAAACTCTCAAAGCTCTTAATGCCGCTGGTGGCTGGACTGGTTTTTTTACAAACATAATGAACAACCCAGAAGCGGTAAACACAAAAATGGATGGTTTTATCTCTTCAATTGTGTCATTTGCTGAACAACATAAAAATAAAAGCAACGAAGAACTCATTCAAGCTATAAACGATTTTCTAAAGAAGATGGGAATAAACTTGGATTTAAAAGTCTAAAACTTTTTTTGGCAAAAAAAAAGCACTGAACGCAACTACAAAAATCCTAAATCATCAAGCCACTAGCTCCTCTTAATCCCGCTGGTGGCTGGACTGTTTTTTTTGCAAACACATTGAACAACCCGGACGAAGTAAAACAAAATTAGATGATTTTATCTCTTCAATTGAGTCATTTGCTGAAAAAAATAAAAGCGACGAGGAAATCAATAGTACAACGTTTATTTTTAATTCTTTTTCCCCATCTTGCAACCTTTGTAAAACAGGCCTACATAACTTATGTATGTCGTGTTTTACAGTTTTGCAACCTGAGAAAAATCCTTTAAAAATACTATCTAAAACTTTCTTTAGAGATTACTAGTGCTGCAAACGATTTTCTAAAGAAGATGGGAATAAACTTGGATTTAAAAGTCTAAAACTTTTTTTGGCAAAAAAAAAGCACTGAACGCAACTACAAAAATCCTAAATCATCAAGCCACTAGCTCCTCTTAATCCCGCTGGTGGCTGGACTGTTTTTTTTGCAAACACATTGAACAACCCGGACGAAGTAAAACAAAATTAGATGATTTTATCTCTTCAATTGAGTCATTTGCTGAAAAAAATAAAAGCGACGAGGAAATCAATAGTACAACGTTTATTTTTAATTCTTTTTCCCCATCTTGCAACCTTTGTAAAACAGGCCTACATAACTTATGTATGTCGTGTTTTACAGTTTTGCAACCTGAGAAAAATCCTTTAAAAATACTATCTAAAACTTTCTTTAGAGATTACTAGTGCTGCAAACGATTTTCTAAAGAAGATGGGAATAAACTTGGATTTAAAAGTCTAAAACTTTTTTTGGCAAAAAAAAAGCACTGAACGCAACTACAAAAATCCTAAATCATCAAGCCACTAGCTCCTCTTAATCCCGCTGGTGGCTGGACTGTTTTTTTTGCAAACACATTGAACAACCCGGACGAAGTAAAACAAAATTAGATGATTTTATCTCTTCAATTGAGTCATTTGCTGAAAAAAATAAAAGCGACGAGGAAATCAATAGTACAACGTTTATTTTTAATTCTTTTTCCCCATCTTGCAACCTTTGTAAAACAGGCCTACATAACTTATGTATGTCGTGTTTTACAGTTTTGCAACCTGAGAAAAATCCTTTAAAAATACTATCTAAAACTTTCTTTAGAGATTACTAGTGCTGCAAACGATTTTCTAAAGAAGATGGGAATAAACTTGGATTTAAAAGTCTAAAACTTTTTTTGGCAAAAAAAAACCCTGATTGAGAACAATCAGGGCGAAATAAAAAGCTTGGCGACGACCTACTCTCCCACACTCTTGGGTGCAGTACCATCGGCGATGAAGGGCTTAACTTCTGAGTTCGGTATGGGGTCAGGTGTACCCCCTTCTCTAAAATCACCAAGCAAAACTTACAGTATCAAGAATCATCTGATAATAATTGACGCTTAAAAAACAATAGTTATTAGTCAGCTTGTTTTAAGCTATTCAAAAAAAAAAAAGTCAAGCCAATGGACTTATTAGTATTGGTTAGCTCCATGCATTACTGCACTTACACACCCAACCTATCAACCACGTCGTCTACATGGTGTCTCATTGGGATACCTTATCTTAAGGGAGGCTTGGCGTTTAGATGCATTCAACGCTTATCCTTTCCGAACGTAGCTACCCGGCTATGCCCTTGGCAGGACAACCGGAACACCATTGGTTCGTCCACTTCGGTCCTCTCGTACTAGAAGCAGCTCCTTTCAAGTATCCTACGCCCACGACAGATAGGGACCAAACTGTCTCACGACGTTTTGAACCCAACTCGCGTACCGCTTTAATTGGCGAACAGCCAAACCCTTGGGACCTTCTACAGCCCCAGGATGCGATGAGTCGACATCGAGGTGCCAAACCGCCACGTCGATATGAACTCTTGGTGGCGATAAGCCTGTTATCCCCGGAGTACCTTTTATCCGTTGAGCGACGGCGATTCCACATTCCACCGCCGGATCACTAAGCCCTACTTTCGTATCTGTTCGACTTGTTGGTCTCACAGTTAACCAGCCTTATACCTTTACGCTCGAATCGTGATTACCAACCACGATGAGGCTAGCTTTGGACTCCTCCGTTACTCTTTAGGAGGATACCGCCCCAGTAAAACTGCCCGTCTGACAGGGTCCGAACCCCAGATTCATGGGGTTTCGTTAGACTCCCAACCTGGCAAGACCGGTATTTCAAGGACGACTCCATCTGCCCTAACGAGCAAATTTCGCAGTCTCCCGGTTATCCTACACATGACAGGTCAGGAGCCAATATCAGAGTACAGTAAAGGTTCACGGGGTCTTTCCGTCTTGTCGCGGGTAAACGGCATCTTCACCGCTACTACAATTTCACCGAGTCTCTCGTTGAGACAGTGCCCAGATCGTTATACCATTCGTGCAGGTCGGAACTTACCCGACAAGGAATTTCGCTACCTTAGGACCGTTATAGTTACGGCCGCCATTCACCAGGGCTTAAATTCGGAGCTTCGCCTTGCGGCTAACACCTCCTTTTGACCTTTTGGCATTGGGCAGGCATCACACCATATACGTTGCCTTCACGGCTTTGCATAGTGCTGTGTTTTTGTTAAACAGTCGCCTGGGCCATTTCTCTGCGGCCAGAAGACGCATGCACACGCGAAGTGCGCACACCCCCTCCGGCTCCTCTTCTCCCGAAGTTACGAGGATAATTTGCCGAGTTCCTTAACGAGAGTTATCTCGCGCGCCTTAGAATATTCATCCCACCCACCTGTGTCGGTTTTGGTACGGTCACTTTAAAACAACTTAGAGTTTATTTCTTGGAAATCTAGACCACGTCATTGGTTCCCCCGAGGGTTCCCCTTGGCTTTAGCCTGAAGCAGTTGCTGGTGGATTTGCCTGCCAGCACTTCTCACTAAAGCACGGACTAAACCAACAGTCCGCACGCGGCGACGACTTCGTCAACCCGTCGTTATCATTTTATTAGTGGCACAGGAATATTTAACCTGTTTTCCATCACTTACGCCTTTCGGCCTCAGCTTAGGGACCGGCTAACCCAGGGAAGACGAGCTTTACCCTGGAAACCTTAGGTTTTCGGCGAGGAAGATTTTCACTTCCTTTATCGTTTACTCATGCCATGCATTATCACTAGTATGCGCTCCAGTACTCCTTACGGTATACCTTCGACGCCCATACTACGCTCTCCTACCGCTTAGGACATCAAAATGTCCTAAACCCGTGACTTCGGCTCTATACTTTAGTCCCGCCAATTATCGGCGCAAGACCTCTCGATTGGTGAGCTGTTACGCACTCTTTAAATGGTGGCTGCCTCTAAGCCAACATTCCAACTGTCTTAGAAGTCTCACTTCCTTACCCACTTAGTATAGAATTTGGGGCCTTAGTCGACGATCTGGGCTGTTCCCCTTTTGACAATGAAGCTTATCCCCCACTGTCTAACTCCCAAACGTCTCATACAGTATTCGGAGTTTGATTTCCTTTGGTAGGCCGGTGAGGCCCCCGCGGGAATTCAGTGCTCTACCCCTGCTGAGTTTTTGTTTGAGGCTAACCCTAAAGTTATTTCGGAGAGAACAAGATATCTCCAAGTTTGATTAGCCTTTCACCCCTATCCACAACTCATCCAAAGCTTTTTCAACAGCAACTGGTTCGGTCCTCCACAAGGTGTTACCCTTGCTTCAACCTGGTCATGGATAGATCACTTGGTTTCGTGTCTACGCCAAACGACTGATCGCGCTTTTAACACTCGCTTTCGCTTCGGCTGCTGAACGTATCGTCCATTAACCTTGCCGTTTAACGTAACTCGCTGGCTCATCATGCAAAAGGCACGCCGTCAGCCATCGATTTAAAAAATCTATAGGCCTCCGACCGCTTGTAAGCTGCTGGTTTCAGGTTCTATTTCACTCCCCTAACAGGGGTTCTTTTCACCTTTCCCTCACGGTACTCGTTCACTATCGGTCATCAATTAGTATTTAGCCTTAGAGAGTGGTCTCCCTAGATTCAGACCGGATTCCACGTGGCCGGCCCTACTCAGGTATCTCACTGGTTGGTTTCTCTTTTCGCATACGGGGCTATCACCCTATTTTGCAGAACTTTCCAGATCTCTTCTGCTAAGAGATTCCAACATTTGTGTGAGACCCTACAACCCCAAGATCAAAGACCTTGGTTTGGGCTCTTCCCGTTTCGCTCGCCGCTACTTAGGGAATCTCATTTTGATTTCTTTTCCTCCGCCTACTGAGATGTTTCAGTTCGGCGGGTGTCGCTTCTTTTGCCTATGTATTCAGCAAAAGATGATGAGAGATGATCTCATCGGGTTTCCCCATTCGGAAATCTCCGGGTCAAAGCTTTTGACTCACCGGAGCTTATCGCTTCGTTAGCGTCCTTCATCGCCTATTGATGCCTAGGCATCCACCAGCAGCCCTTAATAGCTTGACAAAAAATATATAAAATCTATTTGTTCAAGCTGACTATGAGTATTCGATAACTATCGCTATTCTTTTAAGCGTCAATTGTTATCAATGATTTTGCTTGTTTATACACATTTATCTTTCATAAACAGCAACTCTTACGAATTGCTTTAAGTAAAGAAAAACGTGCACATTTACCCGTGTCTTTTTTTAAAAAAAGACACTTTATTTTTACTTGATACTGTAAACTTTCGAGAAAACGTTTTATACAAGATAAAGAAAGTAATGTACACGCTTTATGAGCTTGGCCCAACCTAGGTGATCACCGTGAGTGATCTTTTAAAGGGGCTATCCTTGCGGATAAGCCCCTTCTGTCCTTAAAGGAGGTGTTCCAGCCGCACCTTCCGGTACGGCTACCTTGTTACGACTTCATCCTAGTCATCAGCCTTACCTTAGACGCTTCTCTCCTTGCGGTTAAGTCAGCGGCTTCGGGTAAAACCAACTCCCGTGATGTGACGGGCGGTGTGTACAAGACCCGGGAACGTATTCACGGCGTTATTGCTGACACGCCATTACTAGCAATTCCAACTTCATGCAGCCGAGTTGCAGACTGCAATCCGAACTGGGATCGGCTTTTGGGATTTGCGCCACCTCGCGGCTTAGCTGCCTTCTGTACCGACCATTGTAGCACGTGTGTAGCCCCAGACATAAGGGCCATGATGACTTGACCTCATCCTCACCTTCCTCCCGGTTAACCCGGGCAGTCTCGCTAGAGTTCCCACCATTACGTGCTGGCAACTAACGATAAGGGTTGCGCTCGTTGCTGGACTTAACCAAACACCTCACGGCACGAGCTGACGACAGCCATGCAGCACCTGTTCAGCGGTCCCGAAGGAAGATTCTATCTCTAGAACTGTCCACTGTATGTCAAGTCTGGGTAAGGTTCTTCGCGTTGCATCGAATTAAACCACATGCTCCACTGCTTGTGCGGGTCCCCGTCAATTCTTTTGAGTTTCACTCTTGCGAGCGTACTCCCCAGGCGGTGTACTTAACGCGTTAGCTACGGCACAGTCGGGGTTGAGTCCAACTACACCAAGTACACATCGTTTACGGCAAGGACTACCAGGGTATCTAATCCTGTTTGCTCCCCTTGCTTTCGCGTCTCAACGTCAGGAATAAGCTAGAAAACCGCCTTCGCCACCGGTGTTCTTCCACATATCTACGCATTTCACCGCTACTTGTGGAATTCCGTTTTCTCCGCCTACCCTCTAGTGAAGAAGTTTCAAATGCAGTTCCGGAGGTAAGCTCCGGGATTTCACATCTGACTTTCTTCGCCGTCTACACGCTCTTTACGCCCAATAAATCCGATTAATGCTTGCACCCTCCGTATTACCGCAGCTGCTGGCACGGAGTTAGCCGGTGCTTCTTTACCTGGTACGCTCAAATTTGCTAGATGTTAGCTAGCATCTCTTGTTCCCAAGCGAAAGAGCTTTACAACCCGAAGGCCTTCTTCGCTCACGCGGCGTCGCATCGTCAGGCTTTCGCCCATTGCGAATGATTCTCGACTGCAGCCTCCCGTAGGAGTCTGGGCAGTGTCTCAGTCCCAGTGTTGGCGGTCAATCTCTCAACCCGCCTAGACGTCTTAGCCTTGGTGCGCCGTTACCACACCAACAAGCTGATATCACATGGGCCCCTCTCAAACCGCGAGGTCCGAAGATCCCCCGCTTTAATAGAATCAGATGCCTGACTCCACCACATCCGGTATTAGCGATCGTTTCCAATCGTTATCCCAGAGTTTGAGGTGAGTTACCCATGCCTTACTAACCCTTCCGCCACTAAAAGAGTAAACTCTTTTCGTGCGACTTGCATGCCTCATCCACGCCGCCAGCATTCAATCTGAACCAGGATCAAATTCTCAAATAAAAAAACTTTGAAAATCTGATTGTAGATTTTTCTTAAATTTTGACTTTGAGGACACTTACGTGTCCTCCGCACAAGCTCATAAATTTTGCTTGTACATTACTTTTTTTATCCTGTATAAAAAACTTACAACACTCAAAGGTGCTGTTTTTCAGCATTTCACGAGATCGTTACTCTGAAGAAGCTATGACTATAGCGAAGGTTGATTTTCCATGCAAGCGGTTTTGTGATTTTCAGAAAAATAATCAGCGTAACAAGCTAAAATAGAGTAACTTAAGCTTTGATTTGAAGTCGAACCCCAAAGATAGAGCTCCCCTAATTTTGGAAAAATAAAATAAAGAATACAGATGAAACACCTGATTTTAAGCCCCGAACAGTACAATGACTCTCACATTCCCTCTCTTTTCGAAGAGCTTAAAATGAGAATTTTGGTTCAACCAATCAATTTATTTTTTCTTCTTCTCTTTCTTCTCGCTACAATCCACGTCTTTTTAACCTACTACTTTATGAATCACGCCAAGGGAAAACACCCTTTTTTTGCAGAGCTTGAGATCATCTTTGGCCTTTGGTGCATTCCACTGATTTTAGGAATTGGTTTTGTTTACGGATTTGATGTTGCCCTCCATTATCTCAACACTCAAAACTACACAGAGGCTCTGCTCATTTTAGTCGCTATGTGTGTTGCCTCAACTTATCCCATCATCCATCTTGCTGAACGTCTTTTAAAAAATTTAGTTAAATTTACTAACGAAAGCCCCACTGTCTGGTGGTGGTCCATTATGAGTCTTGGCCCCTTGCTTGGCTCTCTGATCAAAGAAACTGTTGCGATGACTATCTCGGCTCTTCTTTTAAGCAAATATTTTTTTCAAGCCAACCCTTCAAAGCGGCTCTCCTACGCCACTTTAGCTCTTCTGTTCGTCAATGTTTCAGTAGGAGGCTCTCTGACATCGTTTGCCACTTCAGCGATCTCGATCGCGACAAAACCTTGGGGATGGGACACGCCCTTCATGTTTCAAACTTTTGGATGGCGCGCAATTATTGGAATTTTACTTTGCAACGCCACTTTTTTTATCTTACTTCAAAAAGATTTTGACGCTCTTGCCAAAAAAACACCCGAAGTCAAAGAAAAAACAGTCCCTTTTTATGTCACTATAGTTCATCTTTTTATGCTCGTCTGGATTGTTCTTAACCATCAAAATTTGATCGTGGTTTTAGGCTCTTTTGTCTTATTTTTAGGCTTTATTGAATCGACACAAAAATACCAATCACACCCCGATTTAAAAGAGCCTATTCTGGTCGCCTTTTTTATCGCCTCGGTCATTGTCTTAGGCAACACCCAAATCTGGTGGGTCGAACCTCTTCTTTCGCGCTTTAACGAGATCGCTTCAATGAAAATCTCAATGCTATTAAGTGCCCTGATGAGAAATACAACGATTAGTTACATGCTCACTAAAATCCCCCATTTAAATCCCCACCTCAAATATGCCCTCTTTTCCGGAATGATGATTGGAGGGGGTCTAACCCTGATAGGCAATGGCCCAAACCTTATTGCTACCACCCTTCTAAAAAAACACTTTAAAGGAAATATCAATCTCGCCACCCTATTTCTCTATACCCTTCTTCCAGCTCTCCTCATGACCTTGATTTTTTATTGACACCACTTAAAAAAATCACTATACCTCAAAAAAGGTGGTTAGAAATGAGCAAGCAATGGAAAGATTTTCTTCTTATCCTTTTTTATCTTGTCTTGATTTATTTAATTTCTCACCTTCTTTATTTGGCAAGTGAATCGAGCACAAAAGAAGTTCTTGAAAACCCTCTTATCTTAAACCCAAACGATTACCCACCGGCCGGGGGAACGATCTGGCAAGAGCTTGTTTCGAGAGTAAAAAAGCAGCCGTTTAATTTGACAGCGACGATTATTTTCTTCTTGAGCCTTTTGCACATTTTTAGTGCTCCCCTCTTTACAAGGGGCGCCAACAAGCGAGAAAAGGAAACGGTTGGGGTTGAATTATTGCGGTTTTTAGGAGAGGTCGAGGTGATTTTTGGACTTTGGGTGATTCCCTTAATGATCGCCATGACCCTTACCTACGACTGGAGAATCTCTTTACACTACTTAGAAACTCGCCCCTACACAGAGGCGCTTTTTGTCGTTGTCGTGATGGCCCTCTCTTCGACAAAACCAATCCTAAATTTGGCAGAAGAAGTTCTTGAAATGGTTGCAAACTTTGGAAAAAAAACCGTAAAAGCGTGGTGGCTCACCCTTTTAACAATTGGCCCCCTTCTTGGCTCGTTTATTACTGAGCCTGCTGCCATGACCATCACGGCGATTCTTTTAGGAAGACACTTTTTTGAACTAAAACCGACAAAACTCTTCTCCTTTGCGACCCTGGGACTTCTTTTCACAAATATTTCAGTTGGAGGAGTGTTGACAAGCTTTGCTGCCCCTCCAGTCCTTTTGATCAGCAGAGTCTGGAATTTTGACACGCCCTACATGATGGAAAATTTTGGGTGGAAAGCGTTTATCGGAATAGTTTTATCAAACATACTTTACCTCTTCTGGTTTAAAGAGGAGTTCAACGAACTTGAAAACAAAGCGCTTTTAACTAAAGAAGAGAAAAAAGAAAATGGGGAACCGATTCCTTTCATCATCACCCTAATTCACTTAACTTTTTTAGCCTGGATCGTTCTCCACGCACACTACCCAGTTGTTTTTATCGGCTCATTTCTTCTTTTTTTAGGTTTTTTCGTCTCCACAACCCCTTATCAAACACCCCTTAACCTAAGAACCCCAATTCTCGTCGGTTTTTTTATCGCAGGATTAGTCGTCCACGGAGCTTTGCAAACATGGTGGATCACCCCCTTTTTGAATAAGGCAACGGAGGGGTGGTTGATGCTAATCTGTGCGGTACTGACAGCTTTTAACGATAACGCTGAAATCACTTATCTAGCCTCCCTTTCTCCAGACTTAAGCGAGGCGTTAAAATACGCGGTCCTTGCCGGTAGTGTCTCTGGGGGAGGCTTAACAATCATCGCAAACGCTCCCAACTTGCCTGGACAAGCCATCTTAAAACAGTATTTCCACGACGGGATCTCAGCTTGGCGACTAGCACTTGCCGCTTTAGCTCCCACTGTTATCGTGGGTAGCTGCTTCTATTTTTTTCGCTAAAAACGACTTTTGAGGGCACAAGCGTCTATTTTTTGACTTTTTTTCTCTAAATAGGGTACTATGAGAGGCATGTATAAGTTTCTTACTCTGCTGCTTTTTGTAACTCCCCTTGTAGCTTTTGAGCCCTTTACTGGGAAAATCACAAGAGATCGGGTGAGGATGCGCCTCCTGCCAGCCTTAGACTCTGCTATCTTAAAAGAGTTTAACAAAGGGGAGTTCGTATTAGTTACTGGCGAAACAGAAGAGTACTTTGCTGTAAAACCCTCTTCAGAGCAAAAAGCTTACGTTTATAGAACTTATATTCTCGACGGTTTCGTTGAAGGCAACCAAGTCAATGTGCGTTTAGCGCCAGATCTCGAAGCTCCCATTATCGCCAAGCTTCAGGAAAAGCAAAAAGTTGATGGGGTCGTTTGCCCCTCTAACACGAAATGGTTAGAGATTACCCCGCCTGAAAATGTTCAGTTTTATGTTTATAAAGACTACATCGAAAAAACAGATTCCCTTCTAACGGAAGTACAAGAAAAAGAAGAAGAACCTTTAAGCTTCGAAACCTTTACTTTTCAAGAGGTCGCCAAAGAAGACGTTGAGACAAAACAAAAGATCAATTCTCCTTTTGCCCCTCAAGAGCTTGCGCTTTTCGAAACATGGAAAGGAACTAAAGAGCTCTCTCTCGAAGAGTTTTACAATGAAGAAAAAAAGAGAGCCAAAGTTGTTACTGGAGTCGTAAAACCCTTTACTGGTGAAATTTACAACAAACCGGGCGACTTCCTCCTTTTAAATCCGATCTCAATGGTACCGATTGGTTACCTTTATAGCACCCTTGTTCCACTCGATGATCTCGTAGGCAAAGAAGTCACCCTTGAAGTCTCTTCAAGAAACAATAACAATTTTGCTCTTCCTGCTTATGCCGTTCTAAACAATTCCACACAGCCTTATTAATAAATAACAACTCCTTATCAATTATTAATATTTTACACTAAAATTTAATTAAATAAATTTGTTCTTGATAACTTAAAACTTCTCAAAAGAATTAAAAACAAGACCACAAAACAAACTCTACAACCTGAACTTAAGGAAATAGAGTTGCTTTCGATCAAGGATGAGCGTCTGTCATTGACATTACCATTTGTGAAAAAAATCACGATCTCTAACAGTAATAGTTTAAATCAGGTTGAGTTAAATGCTCCTGAGGCAAAAAAAATAAAATTAAAAATAATTCAATACAATCTGTAACTTTGAACTCACCACAATTAGACTCTTTTTCATCATATAACAACCGATTGGTATCTCTTCATTTAGAAAGCTCCTCGTTAAGAACCATCGACGTCGCTCATGAAACGGCATTGACCCAAGTGGTTATTCCTCATCCAGAAAATTTAAGAGATATTTCTAAGGAGAAAATGATTTAATAACAATCTTCGTTAAAACCCCCGGAGAAGCACCCCCTCCGATTCACTCCTGTACAGGGATGTTAGAATGGCCTTATTACAACACCTATGAAAAATTCGAAGAGAAGCTTTATTATGCCATGACGACACTTGGCACTTTTGAAAAGGTTTAAGAGAGAACCTCTTCAAGGGTTTTAGCTTTCCGATCGATGTGTCCTGGCACTGAAATCTCCTCCTCTTCCTTTCCAACCCCTAACTCCTTAAACTTCCTCGCCGACACTAAAACACGCGATTCAAACGAGCTTGCCACTTTATTGTACGCCTCTACGGTCTTATCGAGTGAGCGGCGCACCTCATCAAAGTGGGAAGAGAGCGTTTTAAGCCTCTCATAGAGGATTTTCCCTAAATCACACATCTGTTTAGCATTTTTTGCCATCACCTCTTGCTTCCACCCATAGGCCACAGCGCGAAGAAGAGCGATAAGAGTTGTAGGCGTTGCCAAAATCACCCGCTCTTCTACTCCAAACTCAATGAGACTCGGATCTTGCTCAAGGGCTGCGCTAAAAAAGGTTTCCCCTGGAATAAAGAGCACCACAAACTCAGGGGCTGACTCAAACTGATCCCAATACGATTTTAAAGAAAGCTGTTGGATATGGGTTCTCAGTTGCTTAGCATGCTCTTTTAGCTTAAGTAAACGCCCCTCCTCAGTATCAGCTTCCAAAGATTCAAGATAGGCTGAAAGGGGCGTTTTTGAATCAACAACCACTTGTTTTTGATTTGGAAGTCTAATCACAAGATCGGGCCTTAACTTTTTATCATCCCGATTGACAACCTCTTGCTTAAAAAAATCACAATAATCTAGCATCCCGGACATTTCAACAACTCTTTCAAGCTGAATCTCCCCCCAACGCCCCCTCACATGAGGCTTCCTCAACGCTTTGACTAAATTCCCAGTCTCCCCTTGAAGCTCCCCTTGCGCTCTGATAAGCGATTTGATCTGCTCTGTTAGACCAGAATAGGCAGAGACCCTCGTCAGCTCAAGCTCCTGAATCTTCTTATCCACCTTCTCAAGAGAATCGTGTATGGGCTTTACAAGAGCATCAATCATCAAACTTTTTTGATTAAACTCCCCCTTCGCCCCCTCTTGTAGCTTCTCAAATTTAGCGGCCGCTAAATTCAAAAATGATTCGGAGTTGGCGTGCAGAGCGTCTAGTGAGAGCGCCTTAAAGTGCTCGGATAAACTCTGCTGAGAGCTTTTCAGAAGCTCTAAACGCTCCTTTCCCCTTGCCCGCTCAGCCTCAAGATCTTTTTCTAAACTGTTGATTTGAAAAGACAAGTCCCTTTTCTGCCGATTTAATCGAAAAACTAAACCCACTAAAAACAGGATCAAAAAAATACCGGACAAAAAAAGAATCTCTTCCCTATACATGAAAAATCTTGTTCTAAGTTAATGATCAAACGCCTTATGCTACTGCTTTATTCAAGAAAAAGGCAAGATGTTTAAAAGTACCATAAAGCTACACCATACAGATGCCGCTGGAATCCTTTTTTTTCCGAAAATTTTCGAGATCGCACAAGACACTCTTGAAGATTTTTTAGCTGCAAAGAAAAAACCATTAAGTTTTTTTTTAAACGAAGCGCCCTACCTGTTCCCTATTGTTCACGCCAAATCTGACTACTTAAAACCCCTTAAACTCTCAGATCAACTCAACATCTCTTTAAACGTTGAAAAAATTGGAACGACCAGTTTTACGCTCAAATACACTTTCGTAAAAGAGGAAGAGATAGCAGCCCTTGTTACAATCACCTATGTCACCATCGAAAAAAAAACCTTTAAAAAATTCCCTATCCCAGAGGAAATCTTGAAATTACTCTTAGGGGTTTAGATTATAAAGGTAAGACCTGCCCGTTTCCTGAAATTTTCTTCGATAGGGTCGGCTCTCCTCCAAACCGCACGATTCCGTCCCCTTCGATCTCAACAGAGAGATTCTGCATCACATTCACAAGCGCCTCTCCCTTCCCATCGATTTTTACAACAGCGTTTTGAGCAAGCAAGCTCACAGCTTCCACCTTACCGGCCCCCTTTATCTGAAGAGTTTCTTGATCGACAACACCGATCAGCAACATCTCCCCTGATCCCTCAATCTCCCCAAACACTTGACCACCCCTCATACTCAAAACAATCCGACCTGGACCCTTAATACCGACATTAAGCTCTTTTATAACAAATTCCCCACGCCCTTCAATCCTTCCTGCCCCCTCTAAAGTCAGAGTCTGTAATTTAGGAACAGAGACGTAAAGTTCGACACCATCTATCCCCTGCGACCACTCCTGATCTTTTTTCCCTCTTATCCACAACTTCTCTAGTGTGACTTCAGTGACAACTTGATCTAAAAGTTCTCTTGACCCTTTTAAAACTAAAAGTGGAGTATCGGAAACTATCAAAAAAACTTTTACAGGAGCCTCAACATGTAAACTGGTAAAAGGAGTAACCCCCCTTTTTTCAGTTTCAATAGCTGCAGTCGCTAACCCTTTTCCGCCCGTTTGCATAGCCACGATTTTTTCATTGGGAACGGCAATTTCCCCTGTCTGTTGCAAATGATTTTTTGTATAGACAAATGAAAAAACAACAAAGAGAGAAAAGAGAAAGACAAAAAGATTTAAGAACATTCGACCCATGGTATAAAACTCCTGAAGTTCAGAAATACATTTTCACTCATTTTTGATCAAGAGAGAAATATGTAGCTATTTTAATATTGTTGTTTTACAATCAGGTTGTTCTTGGAATAAGTTTTCCAAGACGCGTTAGATGTGAACCATAAAACACTCGTTATGTGACTATTTGTGGGAAATCCACAATTTAAGTAACTAGAGTTGGATTTATAAGGTGTTTTCCTAGAAGTTTTGGAAAAAAGGTGTCAGTTCTGTTTCGTTTCGGTATGTTTCGTGATCAGTTTTCTTTCTCGTCCCAATTCCCCGAAAAAAATTCATGTCCTGAGTGTCCTCTCCCAACCACTTGGCTAAAAAAAACCTTCTCATCTAGCACTGTAATAAACCCGGAAGGGATTAACCCTTCCTTTTTTGGAGATTAAAACTCATGGCAAAAAAATTATTTGTCGGAAACCTACCTCATAGTTTGAGAGACGAGACACTACAAGAAATTTTCGCTGATCACGGCGATGTTGTATCAGCAACAGTTATCATTGACAGAGACACAGGCCGTTCAAAAGGTTTTGGATTTGTCGAAATGGCAAATGATCAACAAGCAGAAGCTGCAATTGCTGCTCTTAACGGTTTTGAAGTTGAAGGTCGTGCACTTACAGTGAACGAAGCTAGACCAAAAGAAGATCGTCCAAGAAGTGGCGGTCCTGGTGGACGTCCAAGTTTTGGAAGACCACAACAAGCAGGTCGTGGCGGCCGTCCAGGCGGCAACAGCGGTGGTTTCAACCGTCGTTAAGCTTATAAGAATAGTGTTTGCTCACAAGGCAAACACTATTCTTTTTTCACTCATCACAACATTTCATTAAGACTTACTGAAAAAGCGTCAGCTAAATTAGTCGGCCCTGAAAAACTCCTCTCCAATAAAAAGTGCCCCTTTTGACAAAAAAGGCGTTTTACTCCTGACCAAACCTTGAGAAGGGGGGCGTCGTTCACCGCATTTTTTGTTGCAAAAGGACCACTTTTTCTTTGGAGAGTGCGTTTTCCATTCGCGAAATTTTTAAGCTTTTCTCATTGGCATATAATTAAACCTTGCAAAATAGGCTACGTCTCTCTTCCTCGTTAAATGCAAATTTTTCTCAAGGAACCCTTATTTTTTTAGGGCCGACTAAATTATATTTCTTTTGAGTAAACTGGATAACTAAAATCCGCGCCAGGAAACTCGCCATTATTGTAGTAGCACTCTTCAATTTTGTCCCCATATTTTGGGTATCTAATCTTTATTTTCTGCATTTTTCCACCAACGCCGTTTCCTGTTTCCCATACTGAAATCACAGTACCCCATTCACCATAAGGTCCTGAATTACAAAAAACACGAAGACCTACTTTAACATTTTCTGGTGTTATCTCAAATTCTTTATAAGGAGGTACTTTTTTTCCTTCAACTTTAGAAGTCTGTTTTGATTTTTGCTTTCCTTGAGAAGGTTTTTCAGATATATCCTTTATTTTTTTAATTATTTCCAATAAGGATTGAATAGTCTTTTCATTTAATGCTTCAGACCTATTTCGATTGCTATTTGAAGTGCCAGACGCATTATTGTTCGCTCTATTATCATAAGAAAATCCTTGGGCATTACTGGATGATGGCGATTGTTGCCTCCACCAATCGGAAAAAGAAGGAGCGTCGTCACTATTCATTGTTGAAGAAGAATTATTAACAGGATTTGCAACCACTTCTCTTTCAGTTTGTTGTGATTCTAAATTACTATTAGAATAGACAACAGGTCTTCCAAGAAATTCTGTTTGCCTTGGGTATTGAGTGTCAAACCCACTACTATTTTGTAGAGAGACTCCAGAAAAAGAAGGGTTGTTGAGTTGATTTGAGTTAGGGTATGGTGGGGGAACTAATATAGATGAAGCTGTTGAAGCGTTGTAGGGATACGTGACTTCTCGATTGAAAGACCCGTAATAATCAATTGATCTATACATATTTATTGAAGTATAAAGGGGCGTTGGATTCGGCATTGGAACCCCTGGATTGTACACTCTGTAGTTTTGTTGAGGATCGGGAACTGCTGAAAATGCTATATAAGGCCTGTCATTATTCATCTTTTAAACTCTCCTTGAGATTTCTAAAAATTGAAATTTTAAAATTAGCTATTTGTATTTGTCAACAAAATTTACTTTCTTCACAAGAATCGCATCTGCCGTAAAGAATCACTTCGTGGCCCATGACTTTAAATCCTTTTGGCGCCATCTGAGAAAAACTTCCAGGACACCCCCCCACGCCAAAAGCCCTATCACAATCAAAACACTGAAAAAAATGGTGATGCCCCAATCCCTTTTTCTCATACCTTTTCGAGTTACCAGGCAAAAACACCTCGACTAAAAACCCCTCTTGCAAAAGAGACTCGATCGCCCTGTAAACTGTGGCCGATCCAAGATGAGGCGCCTTTTTTTTCCCCTCCTCCAAAATTTCTTTAGCACTTAAAGGGCGCCCCTCCCTCTCTATCAAATCACAGATAATACCCATTTGATAAGTCTTTCTTAACACAACTACCTTTTCTTGTTGAGAATCAATTCTCAATAAGATACAGTGTCTGCATAAAAAACTCAAGGAGGTTTATCATATGTCTTCATGTTCCACCACACATAGCTGCTCCCACAGCCACCACACGACTCCGAGCACACCCGTAAAAAGATCGCTTGTACTGCAAATTGCGGTTCATGTGACAAGGGTCGCTCTCGGTATTTTAGCCTTTATTGCGGCCCCGGAATTTTTTGTACCAGCCTTTACCATAGGTTTAGCTTATGGGATTTACAAGGGAATCACTGCAAAGAATGATAGTAAAACAGATGGATTGCATTCCGTCAAAGAGTGCTCAACGGGAATGTTAGAGCTTCTTATGGACGAAGAACTAACACAAATCGGGAGCCTGCTTGCAGGAACGCTCATTTTTGCCTACCACGTTCTTCCCCACCCTTTTCCTTTAGCTCCAATGACGGGTGGTGCTGTAGGATATTGGACTGGGAAAGAGGTCGTCAAAACCGCCAAATTTGTAAAAGAGAAAATGCCCTACATGAGAGAGCAATGTACAAACTTCTTTAATGGTAAACGATTTAAAAAAATATGAACCTATCTAAATAGCTATTAAATATATATAATAAATAAGTTATTAAGAAAAAAGTCCACTTAAAAAATTTAACAAGATATTAGGATAGTCTAAGGTAGCTCATCTTTATTTTTACCATGATCATCACAATATCTTGTTATTATTTTTAGATCTCTTAATGTACCCTGTAAGAATAGACTTCTAGCATTATCTAGGTAACCTCACTTTTAGATAGGAGACGCATACGAATTGAAGTTGATCCTTCACTTTTCTTTTTGGAATAACAATTGCGACAATCATCACGTAAGAAGAATCGGTCCCGAATTTCAGTAATTTTTAAATTCGTGGCTTCTACATAGGTCAGTTTTTTATCTGGTGTAGGATCAGCATCTGTCTCGTTTTTAATCAACAGGGGAAATTTTTCATCGATGTATCCATTTGTATCAAAAACACAAACCGTGAAATATCCGATATTCTCTGCTGTCGGAGTCCCTTGAATTTCTCTTGATTTATAAAATAACCCGTCGGGGTAAGTGTTTGGAAGAAGGGGATCACCTGCGCTGTTAAAGATCTGAATTTTACTAATTTTGTCGTAGGGCAAATTCAATGGTCGAGAAAATGGTTTGCCGACGATAGCCCTTTCAGCCCCTTCTAAATACTCTTTCTCATAAAAGTAGTTCCAGATTTTGCTTCTTTCTTTCCAAGTTCCATAAACCAAACCAACAGCTGAACCAAAGGCACCAACTCCAGACAAAAACTTGGACCAGAATGATTGCCCCTGAACAGTGATTTTAAAATCTGTTTTGGCACTGCCTGCGCTATTTGTCGCATAAATTTCGATCTCTAGAACAGTAGCAGAAAAAGCATTCACATCAAATGCACTAGGTATTCCCTCAAAAAAGGACGTGGTATTCGACGTTTTAAATTGAAGCCAATTTGGAAGAGCTGTACCGCCTAATTGTTTTGCAGTCAGAGTGAGATTAGAACCAGAAAAGGTGTTTGATGGGACTGGCATATAGAAGTAGGCTCCCACTTCGGCCACAGCACTTTGCATCGCAAAATCGTTAGTAGGCGGAAACGATTGAACACCAACATTTACTGTCCAAGGATTAACAGCTGTTGCGCCTGCATCGTCTTTAACAATGATGTCAAAATTACACTGTCCCTCCCGATTACCCGTGTTCACATTCAAATTTCTAATATGAGCGGCAACATATGTAAAGCCTGCCGCCCCATCTGCAATACATAGGTTATTTCCAATCAACACAGCGTCCATTACAGAGCCCGTAGTTGTGAATGTAGCAACAATTTGATAATTAATAACAGAAACCACAACCACTCCTCCATCTTGACAAGAAGCGTAAATAAAATCTTGTGTCAACAAGAGATTAGAGACAGAAGCTTGCATTCCAAGGAATACAGTATAAAGTGGGGACTGTGAGTCATACGGTTCGTAAGGACCTCCTCCCTTCGGAAAAATAAAAAGATAATTTTCTGAACCGACACAAGTGAAAACTTGATTTCCAACGGCTGCTGTGACAATGTTATTTGCATTTAAATTTGTCGGACAATTTAGAGTGGTCACTAATGTGTTTTTTGGATTGGAAATATCAGAAAATACAATCAGCTTAGCAACACTATAAACACAATAATAACCATTTATTGTCGTTATACCATATACGGGATAACCGATATTAAATGGAACAGTAGTATTGGTAATACTCATAGGATTGTTGAGGTTAAACGATACTACGGAATTATTCATAAGGACGTGCATAATATTGTTTGTAACAGTGATTCCCGTTAGATCGGCGGAGGGTAACTTTATTGTTTTTAAATAGGATAACCTTAACGACGAAATGTTATAAATGTCCATTACGGGATTAGACGACGTACTGTGAAGAAAGTAGAGTGTGTCTCCACCCACGTATAATGAGGAAGGTCCAGCATTTATGTGCCCGGAGCTAAAAAAACCCGCAAACTCTATTAAAAACGGTATTTGCCCACTGAAATCGACAACATACAAACTTGTGGATCCAGCAACAAAGGCCAATTGATCGATGACTTCGATATGAAGAACACTATCAACACCCATGCTATCCAAGAATAGGGAACTGATAGGAGTTAGAGGAGCCATAGTAATACTTGAGGTAAGGAAACCACAAAATCCATTTGGAACTCCATTTAGAGTTTGCAAAGTAGGATATAAATTTTGATTACTACCGGAATAAACATAATCGGTTTTTAGATTTATAGTGCCAGAAAATTGATTGCCCGGAGTTACCCAAACATTAGGCTGAGGATTAAGAAGTGTAATAGAAGAGGCTCTTTTCCCCTTTATTTTAGCTTGAATAGATGTCAAGCCTTCAAGAGGTATTGGAGCGGCAAATGTCAAACTTAAACCCTCCATTAATGATATGATGAGAGCCATTTTTGGATCCTGTGTGGCGATGAGAGTCGCCATATAAACCCCGGCAGAGTTAGTCAATCGTTTAAAACCCTTAAAAATTTCATTGGCCGTTTTTTCAACGATTTGTTCAGAATTGGGGAAATTTACCACTTTCCATTCTGTCCTTTCTCTTGTAAAAGTAACCTTTTTTTGATCCTTAATTGTTTTTTGTGTGAGTATCAGGTTCTCTCTATCCTTCTCTGTAATATATTCAATCGTGTTTCCTTCGGGAAAAGAGACCCTCCGAGTGTAGTTCTCAGAACATCCAGAAAAGGTAAAACTCTCGTCAACCTTGTGACCCTCATATTCGTAAACTCGCTTATACCCATCGGATTGGAACGAGATATTTTGAAGTTGGTATTGAAGAGGGGAAGAGCCTTGAGCAATCTCCATTAGAGAGTGACGAATGACCTCATCTTTTGCCATTTGGGCAAGTTCTTCACTGCTCAAATACCGAACTTTTCCATAATCTGTTGCCCCTTTTTCAGGCTGAAGTCTTACATTATTCTGTACCCAAGGAGCTAAGAGATATCCGGAAAAATAGAGGTAGCCTGTTAACAATCTACTAGATAAGTCCCAGATTCCCGATGGGTCTTTTTCAAGAGGAGTTTTTCGGTCTTGATAATAGTATTTCAAGACACTTTCTGCTTTTATAGAGTCATCAAAAATAAGAGGTTCTTCATCGGGTAAATGAAGGAGAAACCCTTTATCTGTTTGCCGCAAATGCCCCTCAACAATACAATACGTCTTTAGATTTTTAAATAGCTCTCCTTTCCAGCGAGAGTGAACATTTCCATAACTTACAGATTCAGCACTTTTTATTATTTTACTAAGATATTTGGTCACTTTAGCTTCAAAAACTTGAAGAGCATGAGGCCCTTTTCCTTGATAATAGATAACAGGCTTAAATGATTGATCTGTAGCCTGGAATAAATATCGACCCTCTTTATCCTTGCTCATTTCGATCAAAACATCCCCTCTCAAAACACCCTCTTGAGGATGTGTTGTCAATAGGACACTTCCCGTTATCTTTGCCTTAGCTAAAACGTCTCCAACAGAGGTGGGATTTAAGTCGCTTAGTAATCGCCCTAAATTCATGGTGGTCCCATCTAGTATCGTAAAAGCTAACCCTAAAGCTTTATCAACAATTTTTTCGGTTTGTTGTGTAAAAAATGCAAATCCTGCAGAAACGGAAAAATTGTTGGAACTAATGGACATTGTCTACCGCACGTTTATACTTTGAGTGGAGAGTTATAACAGTCAACTTAATTTTTCCGCAACGAAAGATTTACGATTAAAACTGATTTTATTAGTTAGTCGGCCCTGAAAAAGTCCTCTCCAATAAAAAGTGTCCCTTTGGACAAAAAATGCGTTTTATCCTCAGGGAAGCGTCGCTCACCGTTTTTTTTTATTGCAAAAGGATCACTTTTTCTTTGGAGAGTGCGTGTTCCATTCGCAAAATTTTTAAGTTTTTCTCATTGTCATATAATTAAACCTTGCAAAATAGGCTATGTCTCTCTTCCTCGTTAACTGCAAATTTTTTTTCAAGGAACCCTTACTTTTTCAGGGCCGACTACTTAGTCGGCCCTGAAAAAGTCCTCTCCAATAAAAAGTGCCCCTTTTGACAAAAAATGCGTTTTACTCCTCACCAAACCCCTCAAGGGGGTTTGGGTCGTCATTCACCGCATTTTTTGTTACAAAAGGATCACTTTTTCTTTGGAGAGTGCGTGTTCCATTCGCAAAATTTTTAAGTTTTTCTCATTGCCATATAATTAAACCTTGCAAAATAGGCTATGTCTCTCTTCCTCGTTAACTGCAAATTTTTCTCAAGGAACCCTTACTTTTTCAGGGCCGACTAGTTACAAAGTGCTTTCTCTTTTTCTCTTGATTTCAATTCTCGTTATGAGACAGACTCTTCAACACATATGAAATACACACCCATTATTGGCACTTTAGGCTACGTTCTCTCCTCCGATAAAACCAAGGTATTGCTCATTCACCGCAATGCTAAAGTGGGGGATGACCACCTTGGCAAGTACAATGGCCTCGGAGGAAAGATGTACCCCGATGAGGATGTTTACACCTCGATGAAACGGGAGATTTTTGAGGAGGCTCAAATTGTTGTGACTAAAATGCATTTGAAGGGAACGATTAATTGGACAGGATTTGGCCCTAAAAATGAAAACTGGCTTGGATTTATCTTTGTGATTGAATCATTTGAGGGAATCCCTGCGAAAAGTTGCCCTGAAGGGGATCTTGAGTGGGTAGATATTAACAAATTAGACAAACTTCCAATGTGGGAGGGGGACAAACATTTTTTACCTCTTCTTTTCGATCAGGATCAAAGACCCTTTCACGGCTACATGCCGTATCAAGGGGATACGATGTTAAGCTGGACCTACACAAGGGTTTAAAATGAATATCCTTTCTAATTATGGGGAGCATATCTTCAGCTTTGGGATTTTCACTGCAAACAGCGTCATTTTAGCCTCAAAGCTGACAAATAAAATCCCTCAAGTGGTCCCCAATCTCTTTAGAAGCTCTTTAAGCTACCTTGGAATAATCAGCTTTCCCTTTCATTTAAAGATGTTAGAAAAAAATGTGAGAGATTTATCTCAAGCCATTCGGCTAAAAGAGAGCCTCACCATTGTCCATACAGCCCTTAAAATCACCTTAAGAGTCGTAGACATTTTTTTTCTTATAGGAGGGACAACAGCGACTTTTTTAGCTTTAACCCCCCTTTTTCCCGTATCTACCCTAATTTTTGGTGCCATGATCCCTTTTGCGATGCCAAGTCTTATTCTTACTGTTGGCTTAGATGTTTTAAATGCTTATGAGGATAGACGACTTTTAACTCTAATTGACAGTCCCAAAACAATAGTTAAAATTACAGCTATTATAAAAAGACATATAAAAGAGGGAGCCCCGATAAAAGATAAATTAGCCCTTCAAACACTCAAACAATTCTCCCACCTGGACATCAAGTATTTAAAAGAAACCTCTTTCATTACAGAAGAGCATATTAAAAGTTGTTTAAAAACGCGCCTTTTAGTCTCTAACATGGATTTGTCATTGCAAGTGATTGGCTACTTAGGATTAAGCATCGGAAAACTCTACCCAAACAGCTTAGCTCAAGCCTCGTTTAACTTTGGAATATCTCTTCTCTACAACATCAAATACTACGTTGAGAGAAGGCAAACTGCAGCACAAGAATACTCTTAGAACTTATTAAAACCGAGGGGCTCTGCATGTTGGAAGGCTTTCTCGATAAAGGCCCCACCAAGACAAACCTCCCCGTCGTAAAACACGATCGATTGCCTCTCTGTCACAGCTCTCTGAGGTTCATCAAAGGTCACAAAAAGGCGCCCATCCTCCATTTTATCAACTAAGCAGGCTCTATCCTCTTGCCTGTAGCGCACTTTAGCTGTGCACCTGAAAGGAAAAGTTAGCATCTCAGTGACAAAAGTTGCCTCAGTCGCAAGTAGCGCCTCAGAGTAAAGAGCCTCGTGATCATCCCCTTGAGCGACAAAAACTACGTTATCTCTGACATCCTTGCGAACAACAAACCACGCTTCACCAGGCCCCCCAATCCCCAAACCTCTTCTCTGCCCCAAGGTATAGTAGGCAGCTCCATCGTGCTTGCCTACAACTTTCCCCTCTAAAGTTTTAAAAACACCTGGTTTGTAGGGGATATAATTTGAAACAAACTCTTTAAAATTCCGCTTACCAATAAAACAGATCCCCACACTGTCTTTTTTGTCAGACGTGACCAATCCAAGCTCCCTTGCAATCCGACGCACCTCAGGCTTTGGTAAATCACCCACCGGAAACAACACTTTTTCCAAAATCTCTTTCTTCAAAGTGTATAAAAAATAGCTCTGATCTTTGTTGCCATCTAAACCGCGAAGGAGCGAATAATCCTTCCCAACTCTTGCATAGTGACCAGTTGCTAAATAATCTCCCCCGATTTCAAGCGCTTTTTGCAAAAGCACCTTAAATTTAATCTCTTTATTGCACAAGATATCGGGGTTTGGCGTAAACCCTTGGGATAATTCATCGATAAAATGGCAGAAAACAGAATCCCAGTACTCTTTGGAGAAATTGACTGAATAGTGAGGGATTTTAAGTATATCGCAAACACTGACCACATCCTCGTAGTCAGTTACCGCAGGGCACCCCTCCTCTTCCCAGTTTTTCATGAAGAGACCTATGACATTATACCCTTGCTCTTTAAGAAGGTAAGCGGCAACGGAAGAATCGACGCCGCCAGACATCCCAACAACGACCGTTTTAGAGGACAACTTCTACCGCCTCGTCCCCTTTTTTCCCAGCAATCAGCACGCTTGCCGTGCTGTTGCCGTAAATATTTACGGTGGAGCGAAACATATCGGCAAATCGCTCAACGGCTAAAACAAGCGCGATCCCCTCTTGAGGAAGATCCATAATTTGAAGCACTAGCATCGTCGATATCAAACAAGAGGAGGGCACACCTGCCGTTCCAGCAGAGGTCAAAACGGCAAGAATCACAATCGCTGCATGGGAGGCAAATCCCAAAGGAATAGCAAACACATTGGCAATGAAGAAGGCTGTGACACAAGCGTAAAGAGCCGTTCCACACATGCTCAAAGTGCCCCCAAGAGGCAAAGTAAACTGCGAAATTTTAGCCACTTCTCCCCCCTTCTCCTTAAAGCACTCCATAGCTATCGGAATACTTACAGCAGAAGAGCTGGTCGAAAAAGCTGTCAAAAGAGCAGGACTTAAAAGGCGAAGATGCTGCAGTGGCGACATCCCCCTTGCAAGAAGAAAAAGGGACAACACCCCAAACATAAATGTCAAAAGAGCGGCAATCACTACCATAAGGAAGAAAAGAGAGGAGGAAAGCGCTTCAAATCCCGTTACAGAAATCACGTAAGCTACGCTCCCAAAAACACCCAATGGCAAAAAAGCCATCACAAAATGGGTGATTTTAAGCATAACGTCAAAAATTCCTTGAAAAAAGGTGAGAACGACCTGTTTTTTCCCCTCTTCGAGCTGCCCTAAAAAATAACCAAAAAGAAGAGAAAAGATGATTAAACCAGGCATTTCGCCCTTAGCGGCAGCCTGTATAATATTTGAAGGGAAAAAACTATAGAGAAACGGTAAAAAGCCCCCTTTACCCCCGGCCACCTGAGAGGCGCCCTCCATTCCTTGAAAAGTTAGGCCCACTCCAGGACTTAACAGCTGAACAAAGGCGTAACCCACGAGAGCTGAAGTCAAACTCAAACCAAAAAAAGTCAAAAGAGTCTTTAATCCAAGAGATTCAAAAACCCCCTTGTTACTTCCTCCCCCCATCCGGGCCGCTCCCAAAATTAGAGAAGAAACAACTAAAGGAAGAACGACAAGTTTTAGGGCATTTAGGAAAAGTTGCCCAATCGTCTGATAAACAAGAGGCGCTGAAATGCCAAAAAAAGAAGTATCAGGCTCAGTAAAAGCTCCAGCCAAAAAGGCTACTCCAAGAGAGAGACAAACTTTTAAAAGGACTGAATTTTTCACAAAAACCTCATTGATAAAGGAGTCTCATTCTACCCTAATAACACTTATTTTGCAATAAAAACCTTAAAAAGGGTTGATGCCACCAACTATTTTCTATGAACTACCCTCAGCTTCAAAAACATAATAAATTTAGATTTAATATAATTATTCTTTTAAATAAAGGCCATTGCGTTATTAAAAAAGGGGCTTAAATCGTTAAATACTTTTGGGTAACAGGAGGAGTTGCCAAGAGAGTCAAAAAAAGACCATTCGCGAAGGACTGGTAAATCGTCTTCATAGAAAAAATCGGCTCCAAAACAGAGTTGTTTTTCTCCTCCAAGCTTCTTAGCGTAAGCGATATGATCAAAAATAGCGGTATACTTTTCACCAATAAAGCGTCCGACAAAATTTAACCCCACAACGCCGCCCCTACGAAAAATCTCTTTTGCAAGGCAGTCGGGTAAATTCCTCGGAACGGGACAGACACTCCTAAAATTAGAGTGGCTCGCCATAACCCTTAATGGCAGTCTTTTTTTATCGATCTCTTCAAAAATTTCCTCCACAAGAGGATCTGATGCGTGACTCAAATCGACAACGATTCCCCTTTCAGCCATATACTCAAGAAGCTCTTTTCCATCGCTTTTTAGCCCCACATTTGTCAAAGCGCCACCTCCAAACCTATTTTCAGAGTTCCAGGTAAGGCTTAAATAAAAAGGCTTCGGAAATTCGTTGAGTTTTTTAAGCTGCTCTTTTAAGGAATCGGTCTCAGAACAAAAGCTAGAGGCGTTTTCAACAGCGATTGCAATCCCAATTTTATCTTGTTGAATGGCCTCTTCAACCCCCTTTTTGTTTTTCACAAAATGGTAGTGGTCAGGATATTTTTCACAAAGCGTTGTAAAAATCTTTGCTTGTTTAAATCCCATTTTAGACGAATCTGGCGTCGTTTCTGTAAAGATGGGAAGAAGCTGAAAACAGACACCTCCTGAGCGCATTTGGGGAATTGAGCATCTCGAATCAGAATCAAAAGGGGTGCGCCCCTCAGTTGCTAAATAGAGAAGCAAATCACAGTGAAAATCGATCACTTTCAACATGATGTGCTCAAGACCCTATGAGCCAAAGCTTCCCTAATCGTAGTTCTTTCAGCCGTAACACCTAATTGTTGGAGTTTGCCGACCAAATTCTCATACCCTCGATCCAAAAAGTTAAGCCCCGAAATCTCACTTGTCCCTTCAGCCACTAAAGCTGCCATCACATACGCAAAACCGGCTCTTAAGTCGGGAATTTTAATCGCTTTGGCTTCTAATGGGGTAGGCCCTTTCACAATCAGGCTATGGTGATACCCTCTGGCAGCAAACCTGCACCCTTTCCCCCCAAGACACTGGGTAAACAAGGTAATATCGGCCCCCATCTCTCTTAAAGTGTCGGTGTAGCCAAACCGATTTTCGTAAACGGTTTCATGAACGACTGAGGAGCCTTGTGCTTGTGTCAAAAGAACAACAAAAGGTTGTTGCCAATCGGTCATAAATCCGGGATGCACGTCTGTTTCTAGATGAATTCCCCCATTGAGAGCTCCGTCGTAGAAAAATTCGATCCCATTCTCTCTTACCTTAAACTGCCCTCCAATTTCTCGAATCCGGTTTAAGAAAGTGATCATATTAAGGTGCTCGGCATTCTCGATGAAAACGCGCCCTTTGGTACAAATGGCCGCCATCGCCCAGGAAGCCACTTCAATCCGATCGGGAATCACTTTGTGTTCCACCTCGTAAAATTCGCGCGTTCCTACAATCCGAATAGTTCTGTCCACATCTAAAGTGATATGAGCGCCAAGTTTTTGCAAAAAGAGGATCAACTCGACAATCTCTGGCTCAATCGCTGCATTTCTAATCTCTGTTGTTCCTTGAGCTCTAATACTTGCCAAAATAGTGTTTTCGGTAGCTCCTACAGAAGGGTAGGGAAAAGTAATCACAGTTCCAGTTAATCCCTGATGCGCATGCGCAAAATAGGCCCCCTCTTTTCTCATAATGCGAAACTCAATGGTCGCTCCCAAGGCCCTTAGAGCCTCAATGTGAAAGTCGACGCTTCTTTTACCTAAATTGCACCCACCAACTGTTGGAACGATAATCTCCTCGTCGGTGCGGCTCAAAAGGGCTCCCAGCATGAGTATGGGGATCCTATTAGCCCCTGAAAAGCGTTGTGGAACATAGGTCGTCTTAAGCGTTGGCGTGACGACATGCATCGTTTGAAGGGTTCTGTCCCACTGAACCTGCATACCGATCTCCTGACAGAGAGCCACTGTGACTTCGACATCACCTATGTTTGGCACGTTTGAGAAAGTGCATGGACGATCTGAAATAAGAGAGGCTATGAGAAGCTTTGTCATCGCATTTTTGGCGCCCGCTGCCTTAATTTGCCCCTTAAGAGGCACACCTCCAGTCACTTTTAGTAAATCCATCTGATCTCTCCTTCACAAACACTTCAGAGAGTACTTGAAGAGGGTATTATGAGTCCAGTAACACCCTTGATTTTTTACCCTTAAGCGCTCATCCCTCTTTTCCATTTTTTAAATGAGTCGACCCTGAAAAAGTCCTCTCCATAAAAAGTCGGCCCTTTTGACAAAAAATGCGTTTTACTCCTCACCAAACCCGCAATTGGGGGGGGAGCGTCGTTCACCGCTTTTTTTGTTACAAAAGGATCACTTTTTATTGGGAGAGTGCGTGTTCCATTCGCAAAATTTTGGCAGCTTTTCTCATTGCCATGTAAGTAAACCTTGCAAAATAGGCTATGTCTCTCTTCCTCGTTAACTGCAAATTTTTCTCAAGGAGCCCCTTACTTTTTCAGGACCGACTAGACAATTTTAAACATTGGGATGGCATTCCCAACTTTTTAAATCAGCTATCAAAAAAGTTAAAGTCGAGTCTCTGCACTCAGCGGTAAAAATATTTTAAAATCTTAGGGGAAATTCGGATTTCTTGCCATCGATGACCTTAAAAAGAGGAGCGGGGCTTAAAAATCCCCTTGCAGCTCCACTAATTCAATAAGTCTTGTTCGTTAAAGAAAAATTTAATCTCTCTTAAAGCGCTTGTTGCACTATCTGATCCATGAACCGCGTTTTGTTGACGGCTTGTGCCAAATTTTGCACGGATCGTGTTCGGCAAAGCCTCTTTTGGATCAGTTGGCCCCATCACTTGCCGATTTTTTGAGACGGCCCCATCACCTTGAAGTACCAAGGCAATCGAGGGACCGCTACTCATATAACTTGTCAAATCGTTGTAGAAGGGGCGACTTTGATGTTCGATATAAAACTGTTGAACCTGTTCCTTTGTTGGAAAAATCATCTTTAATCCAACGACCTTAAGACCTGCCGCTTCATAAAAAGAGATAATCTCTCCAATGTGATTTGAGGCAACAGCTTCAGGCTTAATCAAAGCAAGCGTTCTTTCGGTGGGATTTGCAAAAAGAAAAAGAGGAAGAAAACTTAGTATTAACAAACGAAACATGAGAACTCCATTTTACTACGACCTATTTAGTCGGCCCTTAAAAAAGTCCCCTCCAATAAAAAAGGCCCCTTTTGACAAAAAATGCGTTTTATTCCCCACCAAACCTTAAGAAGGGGGGTGAAGCGTCGTTCACCGCTTTTTTTTTTGCAAAAGGATCACTTTTTCTTAGGAGAGTGCGTGTTCCATTCGCGAAATTTGCAGTTTTTCTCAAGGAACCCTTACTTTTTCAGGGCCGACTAGTTAAAACAGAATCGTAGCACATTATCCTATTTTTATCCATTTAAGAAAAAAAATTTATATTGCTTATACTTAATGTCTGATGGTATTATCTTTCTTATGAATTATCAAATTGATTGGGAAGAGCAGTGGCGCCTTCATGCCCCGGGTTTTAAAAAAGGGTTTCTACCTTTAAAATTGGGAAAAAAAACGATATTAATGAAGCCAGGTCCTGGGTTTGGCGATATGTCTCACCCAACGACCCGTCTTGTTTTAAAATTGATGAAAAAGCACTGCTTTAACAAAAGAGTTCTCGATATCGGCTGTGGAAGTGGGATTCTTTCCTTAGCTGCAAAAGCTTTGGACGCCCAATCTGTCTTCGGAATCGATATCGATCAAATGGCGATCGCTCACGCAAGGGAAAATGCCGCCTTAAATCAGCTTAAGATCACTTTTCAAGAGCCTCACGAGTACTTAGAAAAAACAAAACCCCTCGTCTTGATCAACATGATTTTTTCGGAGCAAAAAATCGCCCTTCAAGCTTTACCCCATTTAGAGCCCTCTGAATGGATAGCCTCGGGAATTCTAAAAAGTGAAAGAAACACCTATTTAGAGTTTTTATCCTCAAAATCGCTTAAAGTCGTCGAAGAGGCAAAAGAGGGGGAATGGATCGCTTTTAGGGCTTTAACGACGATTAGCTAATCGTCTATCCTCTAATTGTTTTTGGTAGCGCCGATCCTCATCTCGTTTATTCTGAAGTTGTTGCTGATAAGCTCTATCTGATGCCGCTTTATCGTCTAAAGCCTTCTGCTGACGTTGTTTTTCATAAAGCTGATCGGAAACGGCCTTGTTTTCTTGTTGCTTTTCATAGGCTTGATCGGAAACGGCCTTGTTTTCAAGCTGCTTTTCATAAGCTTGATCGGAAACGGCCTTGTTTTCAAGCTGCTTTTCATAAGCTTGATCGGAAACGGCCTTGTTTTCAAGCTGCTTATCTAAAACTCTTTTCTCTTCTCTTTGCTTTTCAAGCAATGCATTTTCTACCCGTTTGTCCTGGCTCTGCCCCTCTAAAATATGTTCCTCTACCCATTGTTTCTCAAGTTGCTCAGCATCAGTTGCATTAGCTAAAAGAGATCCAAAAACTCCAGAGAAAAACAATATAAAATATTTCATAATCACCTCTATCTTTTTTTTAAAATTTGAGCCCATTCAAATCAAGAAAAATATAGAGTTTTAATAAACATCTTTTAAGTACCGTTTTTCGACGACTCTTAAATGTTTAAGAGCATTTTTTGCTTCTTCTTCGCTCATATGCCCCTCTGTGCAAAAAATTTTCTCCAAAGTCTCTTCGACATCTTTTGCCATTCTTTTGGCATCCCCACAAAGATAGACGTACGCCCCTGCATTAATCCATCGGTACACCTCATTAGAGGACTCTAAGAGACGATCCTGAACATAAACTTTTTTCTCTTGATCTCGAGAAAAAGCGGTCGTCAGTTTAAGAGTTCCCTCTTTTTCGTAAAGCTGCCACTCCTCTTCGTAAAAAAAGTCGGTAGCCTTATGACACTCCCCAAAAATCAACCAGTGTTTACCTTGAGCAAAAGAGGCTCTCCTTTCTTGCATAAACGCTCTAAAAGGAGCGACCCCCGTCCCAGGTCCTATCATAATTAAAGGCGCTTCGTTGTTAGAGGGAAGAGCAAACCCTTGAGCCCCTTGTACATAAATTGGAACGACCGCCTCTCCCAAAGGAGCTATCTCACAAAGATATTGGCTACATGTTCCAAAACGGCACCGCCCAAAAAGAGAGTAGGACACAAAGCCCACAGTCAAATGCACCTCATCGGGAACCACCTTTTGTGAAGAGGCGACCGAATAGAATCGGGGAAGCTGCGGCAAAAGCGAATCAGCAAACTCCTGAGGAGTAAAGAAGCCCCCTTTTAGGATGTCGATTAACTCCCTTCCTTTCAAATATTCTTTAATGTCATCCCTCTCCCCATAAAGTTTTGTATAGAGTTTTCTAGGAATATCCTTGATATTTCCTTTTTTTAATAAAAAATCTTTTATCGTAAGAGGAACTTGCGTTCTTTTGTCGACGATCATCTCATTTTCAGAAAATCTTAAGATGTCGAGAATTTCAAGGACCATCGGAAGGGGATTTTGGGGGTAGACGCCGATGCTATCGCCTGCGTTATAGGTGATAGAGGATCCTTTGAGATCGAGGACGATATGGAAAGTTTTTTTAGTGGACCCCTCTTTTGTGAGAAGTCTTCTCTCTTTAATCGAAGCTAAAAATGGGGTCTCGCGGCTATTTTCCATGCAGCTATTTTACCCGATTTGGGAATTAAATCAAACAAGCGCTAATTAGTCGGCCCTGAAAAAAGTCCTCTCCAATAAAAAGGGCTCCTTTTGACAAAAAATGCGTTTTACTCCTCACCAACCCCTCAAGAGGGTTTGGTTCGTCCTTCACCGCTTTTTTTGTTGCAAAAGGATCACTTTTTCTTTGGAGAGTGCGCATTCCATTCGCAAAATTTTTAAGCTTTTCTCATTGCCATATAATTAAACTTTGCAAAATAGGCTATGGCTCTCTTCCTCGTTAACTGCAAATTTTTCTTAAGGAACTCTTACTTTTTCAGGGCCGACTACTTAGTCGGCCCTGAAAAAAGTCCTCTCCAATAAAAAGGGCCCCTTTTGACAAAAAATGCGTTTTACTCCTCACCAAACCCCTCAAGAGGGTTTGGTTCGTCCTTCACCGCTTTTTTTGTTGCAAAAGGATCACTTTTTCTTTGGAGAGTGCGCATTCCATTCGCAAAATTTTTAAGCTTTTCTCATTGCCATATAATTAAACTTTGCAAAATAGGCTATGACTCTCTTCCTCGTTAACTGCAAATTTTTCTTAAGGAACTCTTACTTTTTCAGGACCGACTACTTAGTCGGCCCTGAAAAAAGTCCTCTCCAATAAAAAGGGCTCCTTTTGACAAAAAATGCGTTTTATTCCTCAGGCGTCGTTCACCGCTTTTTTTGTTGCAAAAGGATCACTTTTTCTTTGGAGAGTGCGCGTTCCATTCGCAAAATTTTTAAGCTTTTCTCAAGGAACTCTTACTTTTTCAGGGCCGACTATTCTAATTCCTCACCCACCAAAAGGGGATCGGGACAATGCGTAGCTTCCAGTGCTTTCAGGAATCTAAAAAACTTCTATACACCTTATTCCACCAACAACCCCTTAAAAAGTTACACCCCTTACGCAAAAGTCAGCGGCCAAAGTGGCGATTACTTCTCATAAATCACCACTCCTCACCCCCCTCATTTCAACTAAGGGAAACCCCCATCCATTTGAGATACTCTTCCATAACCCAGCAAACTGAGTAGAGTATTTTTTAAATAAATTTTTTGAAAAGGTGTTTTGAGGAACAAATTGCATTCTAATGGAAATTCAAGTAGAATCACCCCATATGAATCCATACAATAGACGCAAAATTCGAAATTTTTCCATTATTGCCCATATCGACCATGGTAAGTCGACTCTTGCCGATCGATTTTTGGAGATCACACACACCGTTGAAGCGCGCGAAATGCAAGAGCAACTCCTCGACGGTTTACAGAGTGAGAGAGATCGAGGGATCACCATTAAGGCCAAGCCGGTCTCAATGATTTACAAAGCCAAAAACGGGGAAACGTATCAACTCAACCTGATCGATACTCCAGGACATGTCGATTTCTCCTACGAAGTTTCGAGGTCACTCTCGGCTTGTGAAGGAGCGCTTCTTGTCGTCGATGCGTGCCAGGGCGTCCAAGCGCAAACCATGGCGAACGTTCACTTGGCCCTCGATCGTAACCTCGAGATCCTTCCTGTCATCAACAAAATCGATCTACCCGCTGCCGATGCTGACGGAGTTAAAAAACAAATTGAGGAGATCATTGGGCTCGATACCTCAAATGCCGTTTATTGCTCAGCTAAGTCAGGGATCGGAATCGAAGAGGTTCTTGAGAAGATTATAACCTGCGTACCAGAACCGAAAGAACCTCAAGATCAGATCTTAAGAGCGCTTATTTTTGACTCCCACTACGACAATTATCGAGGTGTCATGGTCTATGTCAGGGTCATGTCAGGAGAGATCAAAAAAGGCTCCACGATAAAAATGCTCGCCACAGAAAAAAGTTACGAAGTTTTAGAGGTGGGTATTTTCACTCCGAGGGAAAAACCGGTCGAGAGCCTAAAACCTGGGGAAACCGGCTATATCGTAGCCAATATCAAGAAAGTTTCAGATGTTAAGATTGGAGATACGATTACGACCCTCAAAGGGGGCACTTCTGAGCCTCTGCCCGGTTTTAAGTTGATTAGACCCGTTGTTTTTGCAGGGATCTACCCTGTTGATTCAGGCGATTTTGAAGCTCTTCGCGATGCTCTGACAAAATTGCAACTCAACGACTCGGCCCTTCACATGGAGCAGGAGAGCAGCTTAGCCCTTGGGTTCGGATTTAGGTGCGGCTTCTTAGGCCTTTTACACCTCGAAATCACTTTTGAGAGGCTTCAAGATGAGTTCGATCTCGATATTATCTCAACAGCACCAAGTGTTGTCTATAAGGTTGTGACAAAAGATAACCAAGAACTTAAGATCGATAACCCAGTCTTCTACCCCGATCCTGTAAACATCGACTGGGTCGAAGAACCTTGGGTTAAATGCACAATCATGTCCCCTCCAGAGTACTTAGGAGCTATCATGAATCTGGGGATGGACAAGAGGGGAAATCTTGCTCAAACAGAGACTGCCGACGCGAACCATTTACTATTAACCTACAGGTTCCCATTAAACGAGATCATCACAGACTTTAACGACAAACTCAAATCGGTAACAAAGGGTTACGCCTCGTTTGAATACGAATTTGATTCTTATGAAGAGAGCGATATCGTACGCCTTGAGATTCGAGTCAATGAGGAACCAGTCGATGCTTTTAGCTGCCTTGTTCACAGAAGTAAGGCTGAGTCCAAAGGAAGAGCGATTTGTGAAAAACTCGGTGAATTGATTCCAAAACAGCTTTTCAAAGTGCCCATTCAAGCAGCCATCGGGGGCAAAATCATTGCAAGAGAAACCATCGGTGCTCTTTCTAAAAACGTGACGGCGAAATGTTATGGGGGTGATATTTCGAGAAAGAGAAAACTTTGGGAAAAGCAGAAAAAGGGAAAGAAAAAAATGAAGGAGATTGGAAAGGTGAGTATCCCCCAAAGCGCCTTCATGGAAGTGTTAAAGACTTAAAAAATAAAGCGATTATGACAGCTCTTATCGACACTAAAACGACACCATTTCTTAAGTCTAGGCTATCCCTTTTAGACAAAACTAATATTCCAAAACATATCGCAATTATTCCAGACGGCAACAGACGCTGGGCCAACTTGCAAAAAAAGACGAGGGAACAGGGTCACACGAAGGGAGCTGATATCATTTTAGATATCGTGAAAGCTGCTCGAGATTTAGGAGTTAAGTTCGTTACCATTTTCACTTTTTCAACCGAGAATTGGCAGCGCCCTAAAGAGGAAGTTGCCGCCCTTATGATTCTTTTAAATCACTACCTGATCTCCCAAAGAGGACCCATGATTGAAAATGGGGTCAGACTTGAAGCGATCGGCGATATTTCTAAATTTCCTCTTCCTATTCAAAAAGAGCTTGAGATCACAAAAGACATCACAAAAAACTGCAATGCGATCACTCTTGTTTTAGCTCTTAACTACGGGGGAAGAAACGATATTGCCCGAGCTGTTCAAAAAATTCTTGAAGAGGGGCATCCCAAAGTGACAGAAGAGCTTATCACAAGCCACTTAGACACAGCCCATTTTCCCGATCCAGACCTATTAATCCGAACAAGCGGAGAGCACCGATTCAGCAATTTTCTTCTCTGGCAGCTCTCCTACACAGAGTTTTACTCGACAAAACTTTATTGGCCAGAATTTACTCCTTCAGACCTTTTGGAGGCGATTCTCGACTTTCAACAAAGAGAAAGGAGGCTTGGCAGCAAATGATGTCATTTTTATTCGACGATTTAAAACCGAGGATCATAGCCTCTCTACTTTTTTTATTAGTCCTCTTTGGAGCGCTTTATACGACAACTCACGAAACATTTCGTCTTCTGTTTCCCTTAGTTTTATCTCTCATCACGATGTTAGCCATTTTTGAATATCTCCAAATGGCTAAAAACCAGGGTCTCAATCCCCCTTTTTGGCTGATTTGTGTAGGCACTCTTTGTTACAATTTAGCGATTTTTAAAAAAGCGGTCACTGAAGAGAGCGATCTTTTTACCTACACAGTTTTAGGCTTAATTTTTGTCTCTCTTTTCCTCTGGTACTTTTTAAGGGATAAAAATCCGCTACTTAACTTAGCCGTTTCCATTTTTTCCCTAGCTTATTTGGCTATTCCTCTCTCTTCTGCAACTGAAATTGTCTTCTTTAAAGGGCAAGATGGAAGATTTCCCCTTCTTTTTGTCCTTGCTGTCACAAAAATGGGAGATATTGCAGCCTACTTTTTTGGCAAACAGTATGGAAAACACCCTCTCACTCCTTATATTAGCCCCAAAAAAACTTGGGAAGGCGCTTTTGCAGCTCTTTTTGCAAGCCTTATTACAGGTTGTATTTTTTTTGGGATAAACCACCTGATATTTGCCACTCCAAAGCCCCCAATAACTCTTTTCCAAACGGTTTCCCTTTCGATATTTATTGCCCTTTTTGCTCTTTTTGGCGATTTGGCAGAATCTTTACTTAAACGAGACAGCGGCTTAAAAGATAGCAGTAAAATTCCCGGAATGGGTGGTATTTTAGATACTGTCGATTCCCTTGTGTTTACTCTTCCGATCATGTATATATTTTTAACAATAGTAAGTTAGAGAAGGGTGGTATTTTTTCATGATCATAACAATAGACGGTCCCATCGCTACGGGAAAGAGCACAATTGCTAAAAAGCTTGCAAGTGCCATCGGGTATATCTACTACGACACAGGAGCGATGTACCGCTCTTTAACGTACGCTCTTATGAAAAATCATATCGATTTGAACCACGAAGAGAGCCTTCAAGAATACCTCGATAAATTCCCTTTCGATATTTTAATCAATAAGGGAGAGAAAAGATATTTTGTTGGCGATGAGGATATTACAAATAAGATTCGCCTTCCCGATGTGACAGCTTATGTCTCAGAAGTTTCTGCAAACGCCCAGGTCAGATTAAAACTTCTCTTGATCCAAAGGGAGTTGTCCATTGGTGTGAATGCCGTGTTTGAAGGAAGAGATATGGGGACAACTGTTTTCCCAAATGCTGAGATCAAGGTTTTTCTCACAGGTCGCCCTGAGGTAAGAGCCAGAAGACGTTTTGAAGAGATGATGACCTATTACAAAGAGTCAGTTGAAGGACTAACGTACGAAAAGATGTTAGAGGATATCAATCGTCGAGATGCTTACGACACCTCAAGAGAAATTTCCCCTTTAAGACAACCAGAAGATGCTTATGTGATCGATACCTCAGACTTAACCCTTGACGAAGTGGTTTTCAAGATTTTGGAGTATAGAGACACAGCCGTTACTAGTCTTGAGAGACATACAAAAATTTAATGATTGATTTGTAATTTCTTCATAAGAAGAGGAATACGATAAAAGGGCTTTAAAAAAGTTAGTTCAAATTGAGGGCCGATGTCTTTAACTATCATTTTAGCAGGCATACCTGGAAGTGGTAAATCCACTGTTTTACAAGAAGCTGTCAAGCGGCTTCCACAACTTGAAGTTATTAACTTCGGCGATATGATGCTTAAAGAAGCCTCTTTGCAGCATATTGATAAAGATTCATTAAGAAAATTACCCTTAATTCAACAACAAAAAATTGGACTTGAAGCTGCAAAAAAAATGGCCGCAGCGATGCCTCAAATTGTTTGTATCGATACTCACGCTATGATTAAGACTCCTATTGGATATTGTCCTGGCATTCCAGAAGCAGTTATTAGAATACTAAATCCAAATGTTATCGCAATGATTGAGTGTCCCTCTTCACTTATTTATGAAAGACGCCAACTCGATAAAACTAGAAATAGAGATAATGAAAGTATCGATCAAATAGAATATCATCAGAATATAAGTCGTGCATTTTTATTATCCTGCGTTGCATTCTCAAGCGCATTATATCTACCCATACAAAATCAGGAAGCACCCTCTGAAGGAGCCAAACAACTAATCACTCTAATCGACTCCTATAAGAAGATTTAGCAAAAGTTTAACCTCTAGAAATAAAATTATTTTTTAAGGTTTTATACCATTTCATTAAGACGTTTGTAGAGCTCTTCCGTTAACTTCTCTACACTCTCCTTAGGCTCTAGGAGCAAAAAGGGCTCTATAGCGATCGGCTCACCAAAGTAGCAAGCCGTTTTACCAAATAATCGAGGCCCCTTTTTATCCCGTGGCCACGCCTCAAAAGACCCCTTAATGATCACGGGAACTATCGGGGTTTTAGATTTTAGGGCTAACATGGCCACCCCCTTTTTTAAGGGCTGAAGTGTGCCATCTGAAGACCTTTTCCCCTCAGGAAATACGATCACTTTCTTCCCCTCTTCCAAAAGCTTACCCACAATCTTAAACATCTCAATGTTTTGCTGATTGCGACGAACAGGTAACACATTCAAATGACGAAAAAGAGTTCCTAAAAGAGGGGCATTAAACAAACTTTGCTTTGCTAGAAAGTAACAAGGCTCATTAACAGAGGCCGCAACCAAAGGGGGATCTAAAAAAGAGAGGTGATTTGGAGCAAGAAGCGCCTTACCCTCTGGAATGTTCTCCCTACCCACCACCTTGTGCCGGTAAAAAAGCTTAAAAAAAACTTTTAAGAGCAGAAGCAACCAGCACCTTTTTGTTAAGCGTTATACGACCCCGAACTCACCTTGCCACCAGTTCCCGACCAATCAGTATGGAAAAATTGACCCCGTGGCGCATCCACTCTCTCGTAAGTATGAGCCCCGAAAAAGTCTCTTTGTGCCTGGAGAAGATTTGCTGGCAACCTCTTTGAACGGTACCCATCAAAAAACGAAAGGGCTGCAAAAAAGGTTGGGGAAGGGATGCCAAGAAGAGCTGCCTTACTCACCACTTGTCTCCACCCTTCTTGAGAAGCCAAAACTTCTTTTACAAAAAAAGGATCTAAAAGCAAACTTTCAAGATCGGGATTTTTTTGGAATGCTTCTTTAATTTTACCCAAAAAACTCGACCGAATAATGCAGCCGCCTCTCCACATCAGAGCGACCCCACCGAAATTGATCTTCCACCCATACTCTTTAGCGGCCTCTCTCATCAACATAAACCCTTGGGCATAGCTAATAATCTTCGAGGCGTAAAGAGCGTTCTCAATCTGGGAAACAAATTCAGGAATATCCCCTTCAAAAGTGGCAAAATGGGTGTAAAGCGAGGAGGCTCTCCCCCTCTCTTCCTTAATCGCCGATAAACACCTTGCAAAAACGGCTTCCACGATTAAAGTTAAAGGAACCCCCAAATCAAGTGCATTAATCCCTGTCCACTTCCCTGTCCCCTTTTGACCGGCAACATCTAAAATTTTATCGACTAAAGGTTGCCCATCTTTATCCTTTTTCTTAAAAATAGCGCTTGTGATTTCGATCAAATAGCTATTGAGCTTCCCCTTGTTCCATTTAGCAAAAGTCTCGGCAAGCTCCTCTACCCCTTGAGAGGCCCCTTCAGTCAACAGATGATACGCCTCGCAGATCAATTGCATATCCCCATACTCAATCCCATTGTGAACCATTTTGACGTAGTGGCCAGCCCCTTCATCGCCCACCCAATCACAACAAGGCTCTCCATCAACTTTAGCACTGATCGCCTGAAAAATTGGCTTAATAAAGGGCCACCCATCGGGATTGCCACCAGGCATGATCGAGGGGCCATGTCTTGCACCCTCCTCACCTCCAGAAACCCCAGCGCCAATAAAGATAATCCCTTTTGACTTCAACTCTTTGACTCTTCGATTCGTGTCGGTGTATAAGCTGTTACCCCCATCGATAATGATGTCGCCAGGACTTAACAAAGGGAGAAGATGTCCGATAAATTCATCGACCGGCTGCCCAGCTTTAACCATCAGCATCACCTTGCGAGGACGTTTAAGCTTAGAAACAAACTCTTCAAGGGTGTGGGTTCCTATCACTTTTGTCCCCTTAGCAGGCCCTTTGAGAAACTCATCTACTTTCTCGGTCGTCCGGTTAAAAACAGCTACAGTAAAACCTGAGTCATTCATATTTAGAACTAAATTTTGCCCCATGACAGCAAGTCCAATCAATCCAATATCAGCTTCCATAAATTCACCACTCCTAAATAAGCTCAATACACCTGAAACTCTATAATTTTGCCACTCTTTTTTTCCACTTACAATAATAATTGTACGTCTCTTTTCCCCCTCCAATCGTGGGAAGAGTGAAGATTTCATCCTCTTTTAGCCAAGCATACTTCACATGCTCATTTGATAATATCACTTCCGGAATTTCGTCAAATGAGACCTGAAAAAGATGAAAAACAAAATCTCCTCGCGGTTTTTGCACAAAAAGAGGCCCCACTTGATGGATTTTATCTAAAGGTGCCACTATCCCCGTCTCTTCAAAAAGCTCCCGCTTTGCAGCAATTAATGGCGTTTCCCTCCCCTCAATCTTTCCCGCTGGTATCCCCCACGTCCCTCCCTCAAGAGTGTTTTTAGCTCTCTCCATATACAATGTTCTACCCTGGCACTCGATAAAACACCCTGCTGCTTCAACAGTTGGGGAAAAATTTAAGGGTAACTCTTCAAAGACAGTCGTAAAAAAACCCGTTTTAATCCTGTAGAGAACATGCCTTCTTAAGGGATCTCCTGGCAAAAAGTCGGGATGATCAAAGTCATCTTTTTGATGATAAGACATCCCTATTTTTTCCATAACACGCCTTGATCGCCAATTATCTTCTACGGCAAAAGAAACAATCTCATCCATTTTTAATGAGGAAAACCCGTACTGCAAAACCGCTTTGGCCCCCTCCGTCGCAAGACCTTGCCCCCAATGCTTTCTTGCCAGTCGCCATCCGATCTCATAGGCTGGGGTAAAATGGGAGGGAAAATCGACCTGTCTTATCCCTATAAACCCTATAAAATCAGAAAGTCCCGTAAGGGACGCAGCAAAAAAACCGTACCCTTTTTCCTCGATCTCTTGTTGAATCAAAGCAGCCTGTTGATCACTCTCTTTGCGGCTTAAAAGTGAGGGGAAGAAACGTCTGACTTCAGGATCGGCGTTCAATTGATGAAAAGGTTCTAAATCCGCCTCACACCAGGCGCGAAGAACTAATCTCTCCGTTTTTATGACAGGCACATTTTCCATTTAGGCAAGTCCCGACTGCACAAGGTCGTGCCTTTTGATCAAACTAAGAACACGCCTCTCGCCCTCAAGAACAGGCAAAACAGTCACAGGGCGGCTTTGATCCTCCTCCATCAGCTTTAAGGCGCCATACGCCAATCGCTCTTTAGTGATCACTTTTGAACATTCACTCATCAGTTGCGACATGGGCGTCTTAAGCGCATCTGCCCCCTTTTTCTCGAGCTGACACCTCAAATCTCCATCGGTAAAAATCCCTTGCAGTTTTTTCTCCTCATCTACGACTAAAAGGCCACGCCACCTTTTCTCCGAAAGCTCCTCTAAACTTGAGGCTAGTGTCGCCAAAGGAGTGCAAAGGGGTAGTCGTAGCTTAAAGATCAAGTCGTCAATTTTAAGAGAAGAGGGTTTCCCAATCTGTCCGGCAGGATGGTTGACTGCGTACTGCTCCAAAGAGAAGCCCCTTCTCTTCATCAGCGCAACGGTTAAAAGATCTGCAAAAATCAACTGGATCGTCGAGGAGATGGTGGGAAATAAATTAAAAGGGCAAAGCTCTTTTTCTAAAGGCAGATATAAAAAAAAATCGGCGGAAAGTTTTAAGCGACTCGATAGATTAGAGACTACAGCAATCGTTTTAGCCCCCCTATTTCTCACAAACGGCAGAAGATTCAAAAGCTCGTCGCTTTCACCACTCGGGCTTAACACGAGGAGTAGATCATCCCCTCTAACCATCCCAATAGCGCCATGAAGAGCGTTAGTAGCAGTGAGAAATGTGGTATGCACCCCTATTGAGGTCAGAGTCACAGCGATCTTTTTGGCAACAAGACCGCTTTTGCCTATCCCTGTCAAAACAAGCTTACCTGAACATTGCCCGACTAAGGTGACAATCTCCTCAAAAGCCTGTGGATCAACTTTGTCAAAAAAATAGTTTAAGGTATTTCTCTCCTCTTTAAGTAGCTCCTCAATCATAGGACCCTCCAGGGAATGACTTTAGCAAAAAAAGGATAGAAATGCGATTGAAAAATTTCTATACAAAAAAAGGGGGGGATTCCCCCTTAAGATATTAATACCTAAGAACGGCTTGTGGTTGCCAAGGATTTGGAAGGCTTTCAAAAAACGTTTCACCGTGTGAGTAGGTATGAGACAGGACTTTTCTGTCACAATCGCTTTCGATATCAATCGTGAAATTAAAAACAACTCCTGCAACATTGTTGGCAACGAGGGATTTTTGATAGATCTCTTCCTTAAATTTTTTGATTAGATTTACTTCGAGATTTTTTTTGCACCTTTCAACTTGACCCTGGGTTGTTAAAGGAGAATAGTCGTTTGGTTGATGCTCAACTGTACCACCAAAACATAAACTTCCAATAGCACTTTCACCAATCATAGGATAAGCCAACATTCTTAAAGTCACTAATTTAACTCTGCCTTCAATAGGTTTTTCATCCCTTCCCAATTCAACCATTCTAGCATCAAAATATTTATTGAATTGCCACGTTAAACGGTCAATAATTTCATTATTTATCCCTTCTACCATTTCTCATTCCTTTTTTTAATGGTTTTTAACACCATTATAATCAATGACTATAAAATAGTAAATCTGGATATTATTTAATAACTAATTTTAATTTGATATAACCACCCTTCCCCTTCCGGATCTTTATTGAGGAGTTGGGGATATTCTAATAGTTTTTTGTTAATGGCGACCACTAAGCCTGTGACGGGAGAGTAGAGGTCAATGGCGGCTTTGGTTGATTCTAGGATCGCTATCTGCTCCTCTTTGACGACTCTCCTGGCAACTTCAGGCAAGTTGACAAAGACGATTTCACCGATCTCTTCGGCAATGGCCTTCGTTAAACCAACTGTTGCCAAACCATTAACTTCTTTTATCCATTCATGAGACATAAGTTCCCTCAAGTTGTAAATGACTCCAAAGGCACGGGTGCTTCTCCACAGGAAACTCGCTTGAACTTGCTGAAAAATCTTGAGAGGCGCCCCCATACCTGTTTAATCGGTAATTGAAACCAATCTCTTTAAACTGCTGAGGATCAAATCCAAAAAGAGCAGTTTTTGGAATAAAAATCCTCATCTGATACCCTCTTCCTTGCGCTGTTTTTGTGTCGATCACAAAAAGCTCTTGGGACGCTAATTCGTGCGACTCCTCCGTCCGAAATTGCGTTTTCTCCCCACAAATCACCTCTTCAACAGGCTCCACTAAAAAAAAGAAATGGTGGCAAAACTTTGTTGTCCAGGCAGATTTGACGTTTCTTAAGTCGAGCATCACCTCAAAGCTATCCCCTTTTTCAAGGTATGGATAACTCGATTGAATCTTTTTAGTTTTCACATCGACTAAAAAATAAAGCCCCTCTAAATTCCAACCCATCGAGATTTCCCCAAACTTCTCCTGGTTTAAAAGATAAGAAGTATCGGGAAGCTCATACCCTTTCAAAGGAAGAGTCTCACCTTTAAGAAATTTAGCAAAAGCTTTGATTTCTAAAAAACTTAAGGCTGATAAAGAAAAAGAAAGCTCCTCTTCACTCACGCCCTCTCCTCAAAGTAATCAGACTTTAACATATTTTTCTCTTTTATCTGCGATAAAATTTGCTTCATTAAAGCCCTCTTAGCATCATCGCCCAAAAGAGCCTTCGCTTTGGCAATCTGCTCAGCTATTTGGCTTGTTTCAAGCAATCCCCTCTGTTTCACCTGGAAAAAATAAATCTCCCCATTAGGAAGAGGATGCACCTTTGAAAAAGAGCCTGGTGAAAGAGAAAAAGCCTCTTGTTTGTCGACTAAATCCCCAACGCTTGAACGCTCCACGGTCACCTCTTTTGCTACAAAATCAAACTGCTTTGAAAGAGGAGAGGTGTTTCCAAGATTCAAATTCCTCTCTTTGGCATCCTTAACATCTCTTGCAAAGGAGAGGAAACGGTAGGTGGCTAATTGGTCATTTGTCAAAGAATCCTTATAGAGAGGAACCTTTGAGGCTTGAGTCTCTTTTTTTATAGCTTCAAGAAGGGGTTTAAAGTGCTCTTTAACAATTTCTTGTTTCACATCATTAAAGGGTTTAAACGAAAGATCTTCGTTTTGATACGCCTCTGGATTCTTCTCCTGAAGTCTTTTATAGGTGTTTTTTAGCTGTTTTAAAAGAACAGGCTGAAGAGCTTTTTGTTCAAGCGCTTCATCAAAAGTCAGCACTTCATACTCTTTCCCCTTCTCGACGACTTCAATTTTTAAAAAATTATTCTCATCGTCGAAAAAGCTTAAATGGGTATTAGAAGCCAATTGTTTTAAAAAACCCTCCCTATCCTTAATTCCTTTAAAAGGAAACGCATTAGATGAGGGGTTTAATGAAACGGTTACCATCTTTGGAGAGACTTTATTTAAGAGTTGTTGAGGAATCTCTTTTTGCTCTTTTATAAGGGCTCTTTCTGCCAAAAGATCAAGAGACCTTTTTTGCTTTGGATCTAAAGCATTTAAAGAAGCAATTCTCTCCTCCTTTGTGCTCCCCTTTCCAAGCTCAGCCAACTGCTTTTTCAACGAGTTAAAATTTTTCTCATCGATTTGCCAAGCAAAAATCTCTTTTGCCGAAATCGTGTCTAAAAGAGTTTTCTCTGGAATTTCTGTCACATTAAGAACGTACGTCTTTTTTACAAGCTCTGGGTATTTTTGAAGCACTTCCTGAGCACTTAAAAATTTTGTGGGAAGATCAAGAGGCTTACCCTTTGGTCGTTGAGAAACCGCATCGAGATACGCTTCAAATTGTTGCAGTGCCTCAAAAGAGTTAAATTTCAAAGAATCGGGTAAACGGTAAAGATCGACGGCGACCCCTTCCTTAACATATGCGTTAAAGGGCTCAAAAGAGAGGGGACTTAAAAACATAGAGCCTGCTGTCTCGTTAAAAAGACGGCGAAAGAGGAGCACTTGTTTCCAAAGTTTTGTAGCTCTTCTAGGATCTAACCGCATGAGGTTAAGCTGCTCTTGTAAATACTCATTGGCATTGGCCTGCTGAAGAGTGGGATTTTGGGACAACTCGTTTAAACTCTTTTGACTTTGCGCTAAAAGATCGGCAAACGCCTCGGTGTCTGAAATTCTATACCCCCTCTCTTCGGCGATTTTAGCTGCATTGATGATAAAGGCAGCAACCACCCTCGTGAATCTTTTGCCAAACCAATCTTCCACGTGGTGGTACCCAAAAAGGGAGAGATCCTGTCCTCTAAAATCGGGATCTTTTGGTAGATCCTCATTTTGCTTTTCAAGCATCCAGATCACTCGGCTTAAAGTGGGCCCAGGAAAGCGTCTTTCAGCTAAAAATAGGTTAACTCGCGCATTAAAAGCATTATCCTCAAGCGGATCACTGGAGGCTTTTAAAATAGCTAAATACTGATTTTTTTCAGGAATAAAGTGGTCCCAGACCGCTTGAGCGCTCATAAAATCGGCGCTTTTGTGGACAAAGGGTCTATATTTTTTCTCCACCTCAAGCTTTGGTGTCAAATCTTTTGCGATAAGCTCTTTGTTTTCCTTTGCCAAAAGGGGCCCAAGACCTGTTTGTAAAAAATCTTTTGCGATCACGCCATCGTTTAAAAAGTTGCCGCGAAAATTGCCCCCCATCAAAATATTATCGTCGTTATCTGTGGAAAGAAAAAGAGCTAAATCTTCAACGTCGGAGCGTTTAATCGAGGAGCCGTTTACTGCTTTAAAGGCTTCCCTATCGATTGGCATAGGAGATGAAAGAGCCGAGTAGGTCCCAAAAAAAGTCAATGGAATAATGATTAGCAAAGCAAGGATTGTTGTGAAAAGGCGCTGGTATCTTTTAATAAAATCGATCATGAGGTTAAACTCCTTAAAAACTCTTAAAGGAGTAGAATACCAAAAATCAGTTGTTTCCCTCAATGAGATTCATCGAGAATTGGTTGACAAGAGCCTTTTTTAAGCGCTCCTTAAGAGAGGGCACCTCCTGTTTTTCAACTGAAAAACTGTTTTTTTTGATTTCCTCTAAAAGCCCCTCCGGTTTTTTCAACAAAGCCCTTAAAACAGACTCCTCCGGGCATAAAAGTTGCAACGATGTTTGATGAAGAACCCCCTCTCGACTCCTTCTTTGAGCCGCTCCCCCAATTTTTTTTCCAAAAAGCATTAGGTCGTAAATTGTAGGGGAAGCCATGCAAAAAGAGCTTATTTTCCCCTTTTTCTCAAAAAGAACCGCAGCTTCATTGAAAACCTCTTTTAAGGCTTTTCCAATCACTTCATTGACCACCGCATACGACTCCAATGTGTTTTCTCTAAAAAGGGGACTCTTTTTTGGAATCAAAAGGGAAAAACTCAGATCATCAAAGTGAAAAATCACTCCCCCACCTGTTGGCCTTTTAGCCACATCGATGTTTAACTTTTCAAGCGAATGCATCGAAAGATGCTCCTCTAAGGTGATAAAGTGCCCAAAAGTGATGCTTTTGTTTTCCCAATCGTAAAATTTAAGGAGGAATCCCTTCATCTCTTGTAAAGCGCGACTCTCCTCCTCCATCAGAAGCGGTGCTTTGCCTCTTCGACTAACGACAGATAGTGGGATGGGTTGAATCGCTGAGTCGGTCTCCAAAACTATAACCTAATTTTTTGAGTTCATTAGAAAACGGATCGTTCTCGTTGCGAATATAAACGGAGTCTTTTCCGATAAAAGCTAAAAGATAGCCCTTATTTGGAATTTCAGGAAAGGGGGTATTTGGGGAAATGCAAACAACAATGCCCAAGTCTAAGTCGATCAAAATCCCCATAAGGAGCCCCTGAATACTCGAGATCTCTTTTAAAGTTTTAGGTTTTAATGAAGAATTAAAAAAAAGTTGATCAAAACCGATCCGAACAGGTTTCTCCTCACAAAGATCTGCAACGATCGTGCCAAGAGACCTTAAAGAAAGATTCTTTTTTAAAGAAAGACTTTGTCGAAATAAATCGTGCCCAAATTTATCGGGATCTTTTTTTTGAATCAACCGATCGATCTCTTCCTTGATGAGATGGGTCACCTCTAATGGAAACACCTCTTCAAAAGAGATCTGTCCCATCTCTTTAAAATACTCTCTGTGGCGATTGTCTATAAGAATGCGCATAAGTACTTAGAGTATAGGGGAAATACCGAATAAAAACTACAAAAAATTTAGCTATATCTAATTTTTGAGAAGTTTTTATAACTTCATATTTCCCTATAATTTCATTTGTGATAGAGTACTGGCATGAATGAAATTGAAAAAAAAATTAACTATACTTTCAATGACAAAACTCTTTTAGGGCTTGCATTTGTACACCGCTCCTACACCAACGAAAACCGGGAAGTGTTTGAGCACAACGAACGGCTAGAATTTTTAGGGGATGCTGTTTTAGATCTTCTCATTGTCGAATATCTCTACCTAAAATACAAAGATAAGCCTGAAGGGGAGCTTTCGTTTTTAAGATCGCGCCTCGTGGATGCCGCTTCCTGCGCCTCTTATGTCGAATCGCTTCAGGTCACTGAGTATTTGCGCCTTGGGAAAGGGGAAAACAGAAACGTTGGCAGGGGAAGAACAAGTATCCACGCAGACCTTTTTGAGGCTCTTCTTGGAGCCATTTACCTCGATGGAGGATTAGAAGCTGCCCGTTTGGTGTTTCTCAAAGGGTGCTCCCATTTGATTGAAGAGATTTTGCGCGTTCCCCTTCACAACTGGAAAGCTCTTTTACAAGATTACTGCCAAAAATATGTGAAAAAAATCCCGGAGTATCGGATCTTAAGCGAAAAAGGGCCTGAACACAAAAAACAGTTTCAAGTGGTTGTTTTCATCGATGAAAAAGCTCTCGGAACGGGATTTGGCACAAGCAAAAAGGAAGCTGAGCAAACAGCTGCAATGGAATCACTAAAACTACTGGGGATCAATCCGGATTAATATATGGTAACCAAGAGTAAAACAGTTTGGTTTTGCGCTGAGTGTGGTCACAAAGCGCAAAAATGGATCGGGCAATGCCCCTCCTGCACTCAATGGAACACCTTTTCTGAAGAGGTCGAAATTAAGGAGACCCGGTATAAGGCTGCAAAAGAGAAATCAAGCCGCCCTTTGCGTCTCAAAGAGATTAATCAGTCTGACACTCCCCGCATTTTAACAAAAATTAACGAGTTTGATCGGTTAATTGGAGGGGGAATCGTTCCTGGATGCCTCGTGCTCGTTGGAGGGGAACCAGGTGTTGGGAAATCAACTCTCATGTTGCAACTTGCGGCCACTCTTGCTAAGCAAGGGCTTTTAGTCCTCTACGTTACAGGTGAGGAATCGATTGAACAAACCTCCATGAGAGCGACAAGACTGCAAGTCGACACCGACAATCTTCTTCTTTTGAATGAGACAAGCCTTGAAAAAATTAAAGGGCACATCGAACAATTAAAGCCCGATATTTTGATCATCGATTCCATCCAAGTGATCTATAAAGATGATATTGCAAGCTCTGCCGGCTCTGTCACACAAGTAAGAGAGTGTACAGCTGAATTGATGCACATAGCAAAAGGGCAAGCGCTCTCCACTTTTTTAATTGGACACGTCACAAAATCGGGAGAAATAGCAGGACCTAGAATTTTAGAGCACTTAGTGGATACCGTCCTCTATTTTGAAGGGGATCGGCAACACAATTTTAGACTCGTGCGCGTCGTTAAAAACAGATTTGGCGGCACCGATGAGATAGCCGTTTTTGAGATGTTAAGAGATGGTTTAAAAGAGGTTCCAAACCCCTCTGAAGTTTTTTTGCAAGAGAGGGATAAGCAAGTTTTAGGCTCTGTTGTGATCTCCACAGTGGAAGGGACAAGACCGCTTCTCATCGAAGCTCAAGCCTTAGTCACTCAAACGGCCTACCCCACCCCTTCCCGAAAATCAACGGGCCTCGATCAAAACCGTTTAGCTCTTCTACTTGCGGTTCTTGAGAAAAGAATGCGCTACCAACTCTACCAGTGCGATGTTTTTGTCTCAATCGCAGGGGGTTTAAAAATCACCGAAACGAGCGTCGATTTAGGTGTTCTTTTATCAATTGCGTCTTCTTACAGCGGCAGAATTATCGATCCTGGGCTTGTGGTGGTGGGGGAAGTCGGTTTAAGCGGTGAAGTGAGGGGGGTTTCAAGGATCGAGAGTCGGATTAAAGAAGCGATCCACATGGGATTTACAAGCTGCCTCATCCCTAAGAGAAATATGAAGGGGATTCCAAAAGAACTTTTGGCGAAAATCAAAATTTCTGGCGTCGACCTCGTCGAAGATGCGATCAGCTATATGATGAGTCATTAAATATGACCCTGATAGTGGGCGCAAGATCCTCTCCTCTCTCTTTAGCTCAAGTGAAAGAGGTTTTTTCTTGTTTAAAAAATCTTCCCTTTGAATTAAAGCTTTTTGATACTACCGGAGATCTCGACCAAAAAACGTCTCTTCGCACCCTCGATAAAACCAATTTTTTTACAAAAGAAATCGATGACGCTCTCTTAAATGGACAGATTAGAGTAGCAATCCATTCAGCTAAAGATTTGCCAGACCCGATCCCCAAAGGGTTAACAGTTATTGCATTAACCGAGGGAGTCTCTCCTTTAGACGCCCTTGTTATTAAAGAAAAAACTTTAAAAAAATCCCCCTTGATTGCAACCTCCTCGGTTAGACGGGAAGAAAACGTCTTAAAAGTGGTCCGAGACGCCAGGTTCACCGATATACGAGGGACTATTCACGAAAGATTAAAGAAGCTAGATGAGGGGTTTGTCGATGGGGTTGTGATCGCTGAAGCTGCCCTGATTCGTTTGGGAATCAAGAGAGAAAGAATCTTTCTTCCAGGAGAAACGACCCCCTACCAGGGACAACTGGCCATTTTGGGAAGAGAGGGGGATGTGGAGGCCCATTCCCTTTTCGCTCCGATCGATGGAAGAAAAAAAGTCTTATTTGGTGTCACAAAACCGAAAAGTATCGATGTGATCCATTGCCCCTTGATCGAAATCCACCCTTTAGAGATCTCAATTGAGGGCCTAAATGAGGCTTCCCACATCTTGTTTACCAGTAAAACGGCCGTTTCTCTCTTTTCTTCACTTAAAAAAAAGATCACACAAAAAGTGATAGCGATTGGAGAGGCAACGGGGTCTTTAGTGCTGTCTCAACTTGGGGTTAAACCGATGATCGCAGCTAATGCTACTCAAGAAGGCGTTGTCGCCCTTTTGGAGCAAATGGAGATCAAAACTCTTTTTTGGCCCCGGTCCCAAGAAGCAAGAGATGTGATCGATTTATGGGCTGAAAAAAAAGGAATCCCCCTTTTTGCCCCATTCTGGTACGAGACCAAAATAAAGGCAGAAATCCCTACCCTTTCTTGGGAGAGGATCGAAGAGGTTTTTTTATCTAGCCCCTCAACGGTTGAGGCGTACTTACACCATTTTGGCTCTTTTGATAAAAGAATAAAATACGATTTGATTGGACCTGTAACAAAAAAAGCATTTGAAATGAAGATTCACATGATTGGAAATATCGTGTAGCACTTTTATCCCTTTTATGAGTAAAATAGTGATTCCATTAATGTTTATTCCTTAGGAGAGAAAAAAATGGTTGAAAAATTTGAACTGCCCCCACTTCCCTACAGCTTAAATGCTCTTGAACCTGTGATTTCTTCCGAGATCATGGACCTGCACTACAATAAACACCACAAGGCTTATGTCACTAATTTGAATGCAGCTCTCGAACAGTATGCTGAAGCTGAAGCCAAATCAGATTTAGCGACGCAAGTTGCGCTTCAGCAAGCGATCCGCTTCAATGGGGGCGGCCATATCAACCACTCAATTTTCTGGACCAACCTCGCACCGAAAGGGCAAGGGGGGGAGAGGCTCCACAAGGAGAATTAGCCGCTGCAATCGATGCTGAATTTGGCTCTCTTCAAGGATTTATCGATCAATTAAGCGCAAAAGCTTTGGCCATTCAAGGCTCTGGCTGGGGATGGCTTGGATACAACAAAGCGAAAAAACGACTTGAAATCGCGACTTGTTTGAACCAAGACCCTTTAAGCACCCTTGGTTTAATTCCCCTTCTTGGAATAGACGTCTGGGAGCACGCTTATTACCTACAGTATAAAAACGTTCGCGCGGATTACCTCAAAGCTATTTGGGGCATTATTAACTGGAAAAATGTGGCTGAACGGTTTGCTAAGGCGAAAGGGTAAGTAAGATGGGGCTTTTCTCCCGGGATAAACCAAAAATAAAGATCCAGACCCTAAAAAGAGATGGGTTTTCGGGCTGGATCAAGTGCACGAGTTGCCATGAGCTTATTCACGCCAATGAACTTCAAGCGAACAGTTTTTGCTGTCCAAAGTGCAATTATCACTACCGACTTCCGGTTCAAAAGCGGATCGAAAGCCTTACTGATGCAGGCTCCTTTAAAGAACTCTTTGACAATTTTTTACCCATCGATCCCTTAACGTTTGTCGATAAGGAATCTTACGCCTCGAGAATAAAAAGGGCCGAGGCGGAAGCTGAGAGTAACGAAGCGATTCGGGTGGGTTCGGCAACCCTTAAAGGGTATCCTATCGGTTTGGCCGTTATGGACTTTAGCTACATGGGGGGCTCCATGGGCTCTGTTGTTGGAGAAAAGCTCACATGCCTTATTGAACTTTGCCTTGAGAAAAGATGGCCCTTGATCGTGGTCTCTACCTCGGGTGGAGCGAGAATGCAAGAGTCGACTCTCTCTTTGATGCAGATGGCCAAAATCTCTTCTGCTCTTTCCCGGTTTCAAGCGGCAAACCTCGTCTTTATCTCAGTTCTTACAAACCCAACCACCGGAGGGGTTACCGCTTCATTTGCTTCTCTTGGCGATTTGATTCTAGCAGAACCTCAAGCCTTAATCTGCTTTGCAGGGCCCCGAGTGATCGAGCAAACCATTGGGCACAAACTACCCGAAGAGGCCCAAAAATCAGAATTTTTATTAAAACACGGTATGATCGATTGCATTGTACCAAGACACGAGTTAAAGGAGAAAATCTCTTCTTTACTCCCCTATTTTAGTCTAAAGGAGTGTGTATGAGCGATTTAGAAATTATCGAAGTTGAAACCATCGCTGAATCATTAGAGTGTCTTCCCACTTATGGAACTCACCTTGCAGCAGGCGCCGATGTTAGAGCCAATATCTCAACCCCCATTCTGCTTCAACCGGGCGATTCGATTTTGGTGCCAACGGGGCTTAAATTTGCAATTCCCGAAGGGTATGAGATCCAGGTAAGACCAAGAAGCGGACTTGCGTTAAAACACCAAATTACTGTTTTAAATACACCTGGGACGATAGATGCGGACTATAGAGGAGAACTCCAGGTGATTTTAATTAACCATGGAAAAAAACCTTTTGTGATTGAACCTCAAATGAGAATTGCTCAAATTGTTTTGGCAGCGGTTTATAAGGCTTCCTTTTTGTGCAAAGAGGAGCTCTCGGAGACAAAAAGAGGTGTTTTGGGTTTTGGACACACAGGCGTATGATTGACTTAAAACAAATAATCGATCCTAACTGCATTGTTTTTTTGGATCTTGAAAAAAGAGATGAGGTGCTTAAAGCTCTTATCGATCTACTAGCAGCACACGGGAAACTCCAAGATCCCAAAGCTTTTGAGGCGGCCATTTTCCAAAGGGAAAAAATTGTCACCACAGGAATCGGAATGGCGATCGCCATACCCCACGCCAAACTTCCCGGTTACAAAGAGTTTTTTTTAGCCGTAGCGATTTTAAAGAAAGGGGTGGCTTGGGATTCTTTAGATGGAACTGCCGTTAGAGTTGTTTTCATGATTGGGGGCCCAGAGGAGCAGCAAACGAAATATTTGCAAATCTTGTCGGGGTTAACCTCTTTAATAAAAAATGAAAAAGTGAGAAAGGGGTTGATCACGGCTTCAGTACCTAGCGAAGTTTTAGATCTTTTTCATAAAAATACGCTGTACTAGAAAGTTAAAAACAGTTATTGTCTGGGGAGCGGTTCCAAGTAAAAAAATTATTTAAGGAATAAAAAGCTATTGAAAAGGTTTTTTTGAACATATTTCGATAGAGGGTAATTTCTTAAGTGCAATGAGTTGTTTTTGGAGGGTTTTATGGATTTAGCAGTTAAGGATGTAGCTTCTCTTCTCAATCTATCGGAGGAGAAAGTGAATCGTTTGATTGACGAGGGTAAGATTCCTGCCTATAGGATGAATGAGGAGTACCGTTTTAGCTTAATGGAAATCGAAAACTGGGTTTTGCAGCGCACAAATTCTGATGAGGAGTTATCGCACGACAAAAAGGGGACGCATCAGTTTAATCTTTTCCGAGCGCTTCACAAGGGGGGAGTGGTACATGGGATTGAAGGTTCAAGCAAGGAAGAGGTGATCCGCAACACGCTACAATTTTTGAAAGATCAGATACAAACGGACCCTGAAGTGGTGACTCGAATGCTTCTTAACCGCGAGTCGCTGCATCCAACGGCATTGGGTGAGGGGATAGCGATACCTCACACTAGGGATTTTGTCCTTAACCCTCAATCGGACGTAGTTTTTGCGGTCTTTTTAGAAAAACCGATTCCTTACGGAGCTCTTGACGGACAACCAGTGGACGTTCTTTTTTTTCTTTTTGCAAGCGATGACAAAAAGCACTTATCGCTTCTTGCAAAACTTGCACACTTAAGCGGTGAAAAGGACGCGGTAAAGTTTCTTCGTCAAAAACCGACAAAGGCGGCCCTTCTGAATTTTGTGAAACTGTTTGAGGGGAAAATTTCGGCTCTGGAGGGTTAGAGTCCCCTCTTTTTCCACCCTTGCCCTTGCCCCAAACTTGCCCTTGCTCTTGCCTTGTAAGCGTTAAAAGAAGCCATGTTTTTAAAAACCGCGAAGCGGTTGCCGGAGGGGGTAAAGGGGGAACCGCGCAGGGGTTCCCCCTTTAAAGATGCTTTAAGTTGTAAACATCGAAGAACAAACTGTAATCTCGAATCATCTTGATCAATTGTAATGATTTTATCTAAGTGGGGAAACCCTTGCGCGGTTCCCCCTTTAAAGATGCTTTAAGTTGTAAACATCGAAGAACAAACTATAATCTGGAACATCCTAATAAACTGTAAGATTTCATCTAAGCGGAGAAACACTTGCGCGGTTCCCCCTTTAAAGATGCTTTAAGTTGTAAACATCGAAGAACAAACTGTAATCTCGAATCATCTTGATCAATTGTAATGATTTCATCTAAGTGGAGAAACCCTTGCGCGGTTCCCCCTTTAAAGATGCTTTAAGTTGTAAACATCGAAGAACAAACTATAATCTGGAACATCCTAATAAACTGTAAGATTTCATCTAAGCGGAGAAACACTTGCGCGGTTCCCCCTTTAAAGATGCTTTAAGTTGTAAACATCGAAGAACAAACTGTAATCTCGAATCATCTTGATCAATTGTAATGATTTCATCTAAGTGGAGAAACCCTTGCGCGGTTCCCCCTTTAAAGATGCTTTAAGTTGTAAACATCGAAGAACAAACTGTAATCTGGAACATCCTAATAAACTGTAAGATTTCATCTAAGCGGAGAAAAACCTGTGCGATGTTTGTGAATGGAGGGCGAGGGCAAGTTTTAGAGGGGAAAGAGGGCAAGGGCAAGTTTGGGGGCAAAGGCATGGGCAAGGGCAAAGGCAAGTTTGAGGGGAGGGCAAGGGCAAGTTTGTGGAAGGGGGCAGGTTTAATCAGCTATAAGCCAATAAAAGCGCTTTTGCCGTGTTCGAAATCCCAATTGCTTGCTCGTTTTGCAAAACATTTGCAAGACGAAGAGCTTCCTCTTTCCTCCCAAGCATCAGAAGCGCTTTTGACATATTAAGAAGTGTTGGGGAGTGATCCCCCTCACTCTTTAATGCCTTGTCAAACATCTTGAGCGCCTTCTCCGGTAAATTAAGCTGAAGGTAAAGAGCTCCAAGGGTTTGAGTATCATAGCTATTGTCTGGATTAAGGGCCGTCAAAGCTTCGAAAAAGGCAAGCGCTATGTCGTATTTGCCCTGCCTAATATAAGAAAAACCTGTAAAACGAAGATCGTCTATCTCCTCGTCGCCCCATTTAAGCCTCTCTAACCAATTAATTCTTCCCATCGTCTACCCTTGTAAAAATTGACCAATCCGCCCAATAATGTGCCCTAACATATCGTTCAGTTTATTGATCTGCTTAAAACAACTCGTTAATGCTTGTTGCTCCTCTTTCTCCTCCGGTGTGTTGCAAGGAGTGTTTGCAACTACCATCTCATCTTTCGCCTGCTCCTCCGTAGTGCCAAGTGAAGGCACAACCCTCCAAAAGGCAAAAGAGGAACGCCTCGACCTCTCAAAGCTCTTAGGAGGAAAGAAATGCGCCCAAGGAGTGTGGTAAGGAACTACCCCTAAAAGAATATCAAGCTCTGTTAGCTTTGGCACCGTATCCACGATCATCGTTTGGGGTGGAATCGAGGACGCCTCTTGTAAGTGAAACTGACTCTCCGTCTCTTCAATCGCTCTAGTCCGCTCAGCATAAAGGCGATAGACAGAAATATCCAAATTATCTATGGTTGCCATTGACTTATACCCTCTTTCCCCTATTTTAGCTCAAAAGACTATAAAAAAATAGGTCAATTAGAGGATAATTACCCTATTAACCTGATCCCTCTTAAAATTATTGGAACTTATGGAGTTTTTTTAAGTGTTTTACCCTCACCGTTCCGTTCTCTTAAACGAAATTTGCGACCTTTTCAAAACCTCCCATTTGAACACCTTTATCGATGGGACTCTCGGCGCTGGCGGTCACGCCGAAATGATCCTCAAAACTCATCCGGAAATTAATCATTTCTTTGGATTTGATCAAGATCCTAACGCTTTGGAGCTTGCAAGCTCAAGGCTTGCCCCTTGGAAAGATAAAATCACCCTGATCCAAGCCAATTTTGCCGATTTTGATGCCTATGTGCCCGCCTTCGATGGGATGCTTTTGGATTTAGGAGTCTCCTCTATGCAACTCGATCAAGCTGAAAAAGGGTTTAGCTTTTCGAAAGAAGGCCCCCTCGATATGAGAATGAACCCCTCTCAATCCCTGACCGCAAAAGAGATTTGCAACACCTGGTCACAAGAAGCCCTTGAGAGAATTTTTAGAGACTATGGGGAAGAAAAAAAATACCGAAGGGCTGCCTATGCCATCTGCAAAGCAAGAGAAAAAGGCCCGATAGAGACCACAACAGAGCTTAAAGCCATTTTAGAGCCTTATCTTTACGACAAAAAAAAGGGAATTAATCCCGTCACTCTCGTTTTCCAAGCCTTAAGGATTGCCGTCAACCGGGAGCTTGAAGTGATCGAAACCCTACTGCCCAAAGCTCTTCAAAGATTAAATCCCAAAGGGCGTCTTGCCATCATCTCATTTCACAGCTTAGAGGATCGTTTGGTCAAGCAAGCCTTTAGGCAGGCAGCAAGCGATAAAGTCAACACCAAAGGGCTTGGAGGGGTTTTTTTAGAAAAGGAGCCTCTTGTCATCGATCTTTTAAAAAGACCTCTTATTGCAAAAGAGGAAGAAGTGGAAGACAATCCAAGAAGTCGCTCGGCAAAACTAAGAGCTGTTGAAAAGCGGAGTTTCTAATGTTTTCGCGCCTACTTTTTTGTCTTATCACAGCTACCCTACTTCTCTATGTTTATATCGATAGAAAAAATCAATTGACCGAGATTAAATTAGCAATACCCCTTCTCGAAAGAGAAGTGAGAGCTTTAGAAATTGAAAAAACAGCTCTTCAGTATGAGCTCGAATCGTTTCAAAACCCTTCCTATCTTTTAGAACTTTTAAAAAAGCCCGAGTATTCCCATCTTCACTTCCCCAAAAAAGGAGAGGTGATCGAGCTGTGAACTCTCCCTTAGCCAGATTAACTTACGTCATGATAGCTCTTTTTGCTCTCTTTAGCCTTCTAATCATGACTTTCTTTCAAATGCAGATCATCGAAGGGGAAAAATGGGCGCTTCTTGGGAAAAGGCAACATTTTTTTGAAGTAAGGGACCCCCCCTTAAGGGGCACTTTTTTTGCACAAGGCCCCGATGGAAAAAAGCAGCTTGTCTTTGACCTAAGCGTTTGGCACCTTTTTGTCGATCCAGAAGCTATTCCAGAAGATAAAAAGAAACCTCTTCAAGAGCTTTTAATGACCACTCTTAAAATGAGCGAAGAAGAGGTCGAAGTTCTTCATTTAAAAAGTCGCTCCCGCTGCTTAAAAAGAGGCTTAAACAGGGAAGAGAAAGAAACCCTATTTGCTTTGTGGACCCCTTTTGCAAAAAAAAATAAGCTTCCGAAAAATGCTCTTTACGCCGTAGCAGATTACCAGCGCTCCTACCCGTTTGGTTCCTTTTTAGGACAAGTCCTCCACACGATTCAAGGGGTAAAAGAGGAGGGCACCCTTCTTGCGATTCCGACGGGTGGGTTAGAACTTTCCTTAAACGAGTGGCTAAAGGGAGAAGGGGGCAAAAGGCTTTTAATGCGCTCGCCAAGGAATGCTTTCGAAACAGGAGAAGTCGTCAAAGCCCCAAAAGCAGGGGCTCATGCTGAACTGACCATTCACTACCTGCTTCAAGCCATATGTGAAGAGGAACTAAAAAAAGGGGCCACAGCTGCAAAGGCCAAGGGAGGTATGGCCATCATGATGGAGCCTTCCACAGGAGAGATTTTAGCTCTTGCCGAATACCCCTTCTTTAACCCGACTGAATACCAAGAGTATTTTAATGACCCTGAAAAAATCAAGTGGACCAAAGTGAAAGGAATCACAGATGCCAATGAACCAGGCTCCGTCATGAAACCCATCACAGCAGCCCTTGCCCTAAAAGCTAATGCCCTTTTAAAAGCTGAGGGAAAAGGGCCCCTTTTTGACCCAGAAGAGAAAATCAAAACACACAATCAAGTTTTTCCTGGAAGAAAAAAGCCCATAAGAGATACAAAGGTTCACCACTACCTCAATCTCAATATGGCTATGCAAAAATCTTCCAATGTTTATGTCGCTCTCCTGGTCGATAAAATCATTCGGCAATTTGGGGCCAGTTGGTACCGCAAAGAGCTTGTCGATACGTTTGGCTTTGGGGTAAAAACGGGGATTGAACTGCCAGGAGAGAGTAGCGGCGTTCTTCCTAGGCTTGGAAAAGGTTCAAAAGAGTGGTCTGTAGCAACTCCCTACTCGATGAGTTTTGGACACAATATCCAAACAACCAGTCTTCAGCTTGTAAGAGCCTACTCGGTCTTAGTCAATGGGGGGTATCTCGTAAAGCCTCACCTTGTGCGACAAATCACTCAAGGCAGTGATCTCTTAATCGATAAAAGAGAGACTGAAAAAGTAAAAGTTTTAGATGAAGAGATTTGTAACCGGATCGTTTTATCGATGAAGTTTGTCACAAAACCTGGAGGATCGGGCTCAAAAGCTGACGTGTTTGGGTTTACAGAGGGGGGGAAGAGTGCAACGGCCAATAAGATCGTCAACAAAGCCTACTCGGAGACAAAATACGTCTCCTCATTTGTAGGATTCACTCCCGCTAAAAATCCCGCATTTGTTTTACTTGTGACTTTAGATGAACCAGAGTATGGTTTTTTAAACGGAGTGGGTAAAATCCACCATGGAGGTACGGTCGCAGGACCGATATTTGCAGAAATTGCAAGACGCTCACTTCAAGTGCTAGGAGAGATTCCCGACGATCCTTGGGGTTATCCCGTCAATGATCCTCGGTACGATAAAGAGAAGGCCGATTTAAGAAAAGAGGTTCTTGCCTTGCAAGAAACGTATGAAAAATGGAATAAGTTTGATCACGATGAAACTAAAAAAAGTCATTAAAGGGGTCCCTCTTTCAGTTGTCAGAGGGTCTCTCGATTTAGAAGTGCAAGGGGTGACAGCAAACTCAAAAGAAGTGGGGTGCGACGTCGTATTTGTCGCTAAAAAAGGAACTGCTTTTGATGGGACAGCTTTTATAAAAGATGCAATCGATGCAGGTGCTTTAGCGATTGTCACAGAGACTTTTGATCCCTTCTTAAAAGGAGCCACTCAAATTGTGTGTTCCTCAACTGACATCGCCGAGGAGATTATCGCAAAAAATTTCTTCGATATTGCAAGTTTTAACCTCTTTAAAGTGGGAATTACAGGAACTAATGGAAAGACGACCACATCCTTTTTGATTAAAACGCTTCTAGATCAGTTCAAGGGGCCTTGTGGATTAATAGGAACAGTTGAGTACATTATCGGCAATCACCATTTTCCCGCGACAAGAACCACCCCTGATATCTTTACAAACCACAGATTGCTCCACCAGATGGGGAAAGAGGGATGCCTCTCTTGCGTTATGGAGGTTACCTCTCATGCACTCACTCAAAACAGATGTGGCGGCATCGATTTCGACGTTGCCCTCTTTACCAATTTGACTCAAGACCACCTCGATTACCACAAAACAATGGAGAATTACGCAAAAGCAAAAGGCACTCTTTTTAGAAACTTATCTAAAGAGAAGCTTGCGATTGTGAATGCCGATAGCGACTATTTAGATCTGATTTTAGAGGGGTGTGAGGCCGATCTCATCACCTTCGGGATAAAAAAAGGGGACGTCTTGGCAAAAAATTTATCGTTTACTCCTTTAGGAACCCACTTTGATGTGGAATACCTCGGAGAGAGTGTTCCGTTCTTTTCCCCGCTTCTTGGGGAATTTAACGTGTATAACGCTTTAGGAGCGATCGCTTTTGCTTTAAAGGCGCTTAAACTGCCCCTCAAAAGTATTCCTGAAAGGATTGCCCTATTTCCACAAGTTCCAGGGCGCCTTGAAAGAGTTGAAAACAACCTTAACCTCTCAATCTTTGTCGATTTTGCTCATACGGAAGATGCCCTTAGGAATGTCCTTGAAACGATTTTGGCTCTTAAACCTAAAAAAGTGATCACTGTCTTTGGATGTGGAGGGGATAGAGATCGGGGGAAACGTCCTAAAATGGGGGCTGTTGCCGCAAAACTTTCAGATGTTGTGATAGTGACAAGCGACAATCCCCGCACCGAATCTAAAGAGGCGATTGCCTATGAGATTTTAGCGGGCTGCCCTGAGGCTTTAGTGATTTTAGATAGAAGAGAGGCGATTCGACACGCCATCAAAGAGGCAAAACCTGGCGATGTGGTTTTAATTGCAGGTAAAGGGCATGAAAAGGGGCAAACTGTTGGTTTTGTCACCACCCCATTCGACGATGTTTTAGAGGCAAAGGAATTTTGTCAAACCTTAAGTCAAGAGATTTTATGTACATCTTAGTGATTCTTCTTTTTTTAACGAGCTGCGCCCCCAAAAAAAGAGAGGAGGTCAGCGTTTCAATTCCTCCTCCTGCGGTAAAAAAAATCATAAAGAAGGTCGTGATGATAGACCCCGGTCACGGGGGAGAGGATTTTGGAACGCATTCAGCGATACCTCCTCGATACGAGGAGAAGTGCGTGAATCTAGCAACAGCTTGTTACGTAAAGAATCTTCTAGAGCAGAAAAATTTTAAAGTATTGATGACGAGAACGAGCGATATTTTTTTAACCCTTGAAGAGAGATCAAAAAGGGCAAACGAAGAAAAGCCGGACATTTACGTAAGCGTTCACTACAATTCAGCCCCAAGTACAAAAGCTGAAGGAATCGAAGTGTTTTACTTTAAAAATAAAGCCGATGAAAAAAGGATGGGCTCCTCTAAGCTTTTAGCGGAGAAAGTTCTTGCCCAAGTGCTCGAAAAAACGGGAGCGAAATCAAGGGGTGTCAAACACGGCGATTTTTCGGTAATTCGGGAGACTAAGATGCCGGCGATTTTAATTGAGGGGGGATTTTTGACCCACCCAAAAGAGCTCGAACGTCTTAAAGAAACAGCCTATTTGAAAAAAATAGCAAGCGGTATTGCCGATGGGATCGCCGATTACTTTAAGGAAGCTGCCTAAACATGTCTAGTGAGAGGTGAGGGATTATTGGCGGAAGCCAAGAAATCTCTCCTACTCCGAAAAGCTCTTTTTGTCATCGAAAGTTGCAAGCGTTTGAACCTGTGTGTACTCAAATTTTAGGTCGCTCACCCTCTTTAAAAGCTCCTCGACTTGCTTTAAAGTGATCGGCTTCTCACTTAAAAAACGGCATCTAAAACTATCCGTCAATAGTGTTTCCTCTAAAAAGTTTGGAAACACCTCGACACCCCTATTATATATCTTCTTTAATGGTAAATTGAGAGAGCTCAATTTTTGCGATAACTCCTTAATGCCCCCCACCCACTCGATAAAAAGATCGACTCCCACAAGTTCTTTTTTCTCATTCTTTGCCTCTTTTTCAGCAGGGTGCGCGTATCTATCCGTTTTTTCGTAAAACGCTTCCCTTAATATTTTCGGTTTTTTGCCGAGATTTTCGGCAACCGCCTCGCCAAACTCACGAGTTCCCACAATTTTTTTCGTCACACTGCCCCTTGCCATATCTTGGGTGTGGACCCCCTCTTCTATTGTCGCTAAAAGGGCATTGTGAATAAGAGAAGCTTCCCGAGTTAAATTAAGATAGGAGAGCATCATCACGCTTGCTAAAATAAGACCTGTGGGATTTGCGACATTTTGGTGAGCCCTCTTAGGAGCTGATCCGTGAATTGCCTCAAACATCGCCTGGTGTCTTCCAATATTTGCAGAACCTGCTAAACCAACAGAGCCGGTAATTTGGGCCGCAACATCTGAGAGAATATCCCCATAAAGGTTTGGCAAAACAATCACATCGAAATGATCTGGCGTATCTGCAAGTTTTGCCGCCCCAATATCCACAATCCAATGCTCTTGCTCAAATTCTGGATACTCCTTGCCAATCTCAACAAAAGTCTTATGAAAAAGACCATCCGAGAGTTTTAAAATATTATCCTTTGTAAAGCATGTCACTTTATGTCGTCTGTTCGCTTTTGCGTACTCAAAAGCGAATCGCACGATTCTCTCACACCCTTTTTTAGTCAAAACTTTCAGCGCTTCAAACGTCTCTTGTGTTTGCCTATACTCGATACCCATATAAAGGTCTTCCTCATTCTCCCGAATGATCACCACATCTTGTTTTTGATGCTTCGTTTCGATAAAGGGGTAGTAAGAAACACAAGGGCGAACATTTGCAAACAATCCAAGTGTTGTTCTTATCGCGACGTTTAAGCTCTTAAAGCCGCCCCCCTGTGGGGTCGTAATAGGACCTTTAAGAAACGCTTCTGTCTTTCTAATCGTTGCCCAAGTTTCAGGCAAAATTCCCGTCTCTTGCCCCGATAAAAACACCTTTTCTCCTACCTCAACGGTGTGGATCTCAAGGGGAGCGTTTGCAATACCTAAAATGTTGAGAGTGGCAGACATGATCTCAGGTCCAATGCCATCTCCCGGCGCTACTGTGATGGGTATTTTTTTAGTCATAAAATCCTTTAAATTCACCATACACATTTTCAAAGAAATTTTTCAATCGCATTTCTATCCCTTTTTTGTTAGATTGGAAAGTATGATTGAAGAACTATTAAGAGAAGAGAGAAACGCGCTTAACTATTTTTTCGACCGGGTCGATTCCAAAGCTTTTGACGAGATTATCCGCCTTGTAGGAGAGTGTTCGGGAAAGCTTGTCTTAACAGGAATTGGCAAGAGTGGGCTCGTTGCGAAAAAAATTGCCGTGACCCTCACCTCGACAGGAGTTGAAAGCACTTTCTTATCCCCAACAAACGCTCTTCATGGCGATATTGGGATGGTCAAAGGTCACGATTTGTTTCTCGTCTTAAGCAAAAGTGGCGAAAGCGATGAGCTTTTAAGTCTTCTTCCCTTCGTAAGAAATAGAGGAGCTAAAACAATTGCTATCATCTCCAATCCAGATTGCCGTTTGAAAAGGGCAGCCGATTATTTTTTACATCTTCCGATGGAAAAAGAGCTTTGCCCTTTTAATTTAGCCCCCACCATTTCCTCCACAATACAGCTCATTTTTGGCGACATTTTAATCGTCGCCCTTATGAAAAAAAGAAGCTTTTCGTTGGAGCAATACGCTATTAACCACCCGGCAGGTCAAATCGGTAAGCGCTCCTCCATCAAAGTCGATGATCTGATGATCAAATACAAACTCCCCCTCTGCAGTCCCCTTAAACCTTTAAGCTCCATTTTAGAAGAGCTCTCTGAAAAAAAGTGTGGTTGCGTTCTCGTGGTCGATGAACAAAACCGCCTTCAAGGAATTTTTACAGATGGGGATTTAAGAAGGCAATTGCAAAAAAGAGGAGCAGAAGCTCTTGATTTGCCGATGTCTCTTCTGATGAGCGAATGCTCAAAAGTGATTGGGAAGGATCGTTTAGCCTATGACGCTCTTAAGCTTATGGAAGAGGACCAACAAAAACCTGTCACTGTTCTTCCCGTACTCGATGAAGAGAAACGGGTCATCGGTCTTATCAAAATGCACGACTTAGTCCAATCAGGACTTGCATAATTTATTGACTTAAGTCTTCCTATTAGAGTATAGAAATCTCTTTACAAGGGAAAGATCTCATGAACGAATTTGCCCTCGCAGCGCCTCTTACCCTCTTTCTCTTCATTTACCTTATCTACACTATCCTTTACCCAGAAAAGTTTTAAAAATGATCGAGTTTTTTCTTTTTACACTTCTTCTGCTTATATTAAGCCCTCTTTTAGGTCGCTATATGGCTTTTGTTTTTGAAGATGCTCCAAGAAATCGGTTACCTCTCTTAGGGTCAATAGAAACTCTTCTCTACCGCCTCGCACAAATCGACCCTCAAAAGGAAATGACCTGGAAAGAGTACTTAAAAGCGCTTCTTTTTTTTAACTTTTTTGGATGGATCATCTTAATTTTACTACAACTTTTTCAACAATACCTTCCTCTAAATCCCCAAAATTTACAAGGCGTTGAACCCCTCCTTGCCATCAATACCGCAACAAGCTTTGTGACTAACACGAACTGGCAAGCGTATGGAGGCGAAATCACTTTAAGTTATTTCACCCAGATGGTGGGGCTTGCCGTGCAAAATTTCTTAAGTGCCGCTACCGGAAATGCAGCTCTTTTAGCCCTCATCAGAGGGCTTTCGAGGCGCTCAACCACCTTTATCGGCAATTTCTATAGCGACCTGACAAGAAGTGTGGTTTATCTCTTACTTCCCCTCTCTTTTCTTCTAGCCCCTCTCCTTATCTCACAAGGTGTGATCCAAAATTTTAAACCCTACATCAACAATATTCCCATGGGTCCTGTCGCCTCACAAGTGGCCATCAAACAACTTGGGACAAACGGGGGTGGGTTCTTTAATGCCAACAGCGCTCACCCCTTTGAAAACCCGACCCCTTTCTCTAACTTTTTAGAGAATCTCGCCATCCTTCTGATTCCTGCCGCAACCCCTCATATGTATGGTTACCTCACCAATTCGAGAAAACAGGGATGGATTCTCTTTTTAGCGATGTTTATTCTCTTTAACCTCGGATTAGGTGTAGCTCTTCTCTCAGAACACACCTTAAATCCCGTCCTTAATGAATATCCCGTCTTAGAGGGAAAAGAGACCAGGTTCGGGTCAAACAACTCCATTCTTTGGACCCTTTCCACAACCGCAACAGCCAATGGCTCAATTAACTCAATGATCTCAAGCCTCTCCCCTCTTTCAGGAGGAGTTGCCCTCTTTAACCTGATGGTGGGAGAAGTGATTTTTGGAGGGGTGGGCGTCGGGTTTTGCAGTATCCTCATGTTTGTTCTCTTAACTGTCTTCTTAGCTGGCCTTATGGTGGGAAGAACACCTGAATTTTTTGGCAAAAAAATTGAAAAAAAAGAGATGCAATGGGTAATGGTTGCGATACTGGCCCCGGCAGCCTTAATCCTCTTTGGCTCATCCCTTGCGAGCTTTTTACCCATCGCCTTAAAAAGCGTCTCTCACAAAGGTCCCCACGGACTCTCAGAGATCCTTTACACCTTCTCATCAACTTCTGCCAATAATGGTAGCTCCTTTGCAGGTCTTGATGCCAATACCCCCTTTTACAACTCCCTTTTAGCCGCCATCATGCTCTTAGGAAGGGTCGCTATCTTAATTCCAAGCCTTGCTGTTGCAAACTTACTGGCCCAAAAAAATACCACTCAAGCTTCAGCCGGAACATTTGCAACCGATACCCCTCTCTTTTTGATTTTATTGATTAGCGTGATCTTTATTATAGGCGCTCTTACCTTCTTTCCCGCACTCTCTTTAGGACCAATCGTCGAACAGCTCCTCATGCTAAAAGGAGAGTCGTTTTGAAAAAACAAAACCTTATTAGCCAAGAGCTTCTTAAAGAAGCCCTTAAAGACAGTTTTATCAAGCTAAACCCTAAGACACAAATCAAAAACCCCGTCATGTTTGTCACCTATTTGGGCGCCTTATTTACGATCTACTCCACTTACCTAACACCCACTTCATTCAATATCCAACTCTCCTTGTGGCTCTTCTTTACTGTTCTTTTTGCCAACTTCGCAAGCGCAATCGCCGAGAGCCGCGGCAAAGCACAAGCCAAAAGCCTTCGAAAAACACAGAACGAGACTACTGCCAAAAAACTTGTTTATGGAAAAATCGCCCCGACCTCTTCCTTCGACTTAAAAAGAGGAGACTTGATTCTCTGTGAAACCAATGACATCATCCCTGTCGACGGGGAGGTCGTAGAAGGGATCGCCATGGTCGATGAATCGGCCATTACAGGAGAGTCGGCACCGGTGATTAGAGAAAGTGGGGGCGACAGAAGCGCGGTAACTGCCGGCACAAGGATTGTGAGCGATCAAATCACGATCAAAGTCACCTCTGAAAAAGGAAACAGCTTCCTTGATCGAATGATTAGGCTTGTCGAAGGGGCGACAAGACAAAAAACACCTAACGAAATTGCCTTAAGCATCGTTCTTTCCGCTCTAACCTTGATTTTTCTCTTAACCGTCGTCTCGATTAAACCCTTTGGCGATTACACAGCAAGGCTTCAAGAATCAAACCTGATCACGCTGCCCGTTTTAATTGCCCTTCTTGTTTGCCTAATCCCTACAACAATAAGCGCTCTTATCAGCGCGATCGGGATTGCAGGAATGGATCGACTCATTCAAAAAAATGTGATCGCAAAGAGTGGCCGCTCGGTGGAGGCTGCCGGTGATATCGACTGCCTCATTCTCGATAAAACTGGCACTATCACTCTTGGAAACCGGATGGCAACGGACTTTATCCCAGCACCTGGTGTCGAAAAAGCAGAACTTGCCGAGATTGCACAGCTCGCCTCCCTGTCCGATGAAACCCCAGAGGGGCGCTCTATCGTCGTCTTAAGCAAAAACCTGTTCAACTTAAGGGGTGAGGCGCTCGACCCCAAAAATTGCCGCTTTATTCCCTTCTCTGCAACCACCAGAATGAGTGGCTTAGATTTTATTGACGATCAAGGACACCCCTCAAGAGTGATTAGGAAAGGCTCAACAGATGCGATCGAAAGACATATCGAATATTTAGGAGGCTCCTTCCCAAAACCCCTCTACCTCGCAATAGAAGCGATCTCCAACAAAGGGGGCACACCTCTTCTCGTCTCGGATGGCAAGAAAGTAGTCGGTGTGATCCACCTTAAAGATATCATCAAAGGGGGCATAAAAGAGCGGTTCGCCGAGATGAGAAAAGTGGGGATCAAAACCTTAATGATCACAGGCGACAACCCTCTAACGGCAGGAGCCATTGCAGCAGAGGCCGGCGTTGACGATTTTATCGCAGAGGCAACACCCGAAATCAAACTCGAAAGAATCCGCGAAGAGCAAAGAAAAGGGCACTTGGTGGCCATGACAGGGGACGGAACAAACGATGCGCCAGCTCTTGCGCAGGCAGATGTTGGCGTTGCGATGAACACAGGGACTCAGGCCTCAAGAGAGGCTGGCAATATGGTCGACTTAGATAGCAACCCCACCAAGCTTTTAGACATTGTCGAAATCGGAAAACAGCTTCTCATGACAAGAGGTGCCCTTACCACCTTTAGCATCGCAAACGATGTCGCCAAATACTTTGCGATTATCCCCGCTCTCTTCGGTACATTTTACAGCCAGCCTCACCAAAAAGGACCTCTTAATACCCTAAACATCATGCAGCTTCACTCCCCCGAAAGCGCCATTTTAAGCGCCGTTATCTTTAACGCCCTCATCATCATAGCTCTCATCCCGCTTGCCTTAAAAGGGGTTCCCTACAAACCACAACCTGCCACAAAAATCTTAAGGCACAACCTCTCTATCTACGGCCTTGGCGGGATCATTATCCCGTTTGTGGGCATTAAATTGATCGATCTCATCATCACATTTTTCAGGTTCATCCCATGAAACAATCTTTAAAACTTATTTTTTTAATGACCCTCTTAACAGGATTTATCTATCCGATGATCATCACTTTCCTTGGGCAATCAGCAATGCCATTTCTTGCCAATGGGAGTCTTATCACAAGTGACGCTCAATTTTTAGGCTCCCTTCTTATCGCAAAAAAAACCGAAGGGAATGGCGACTTTTGGCCACGCCCCTCAAGCATCGATTACGACCCCTTAAAACCCTCAGGAGGAAGTAATTTAGGCCCAACAAGTCAAGAGCTTAAAAAAATAATCAAAGAGAGAAAACAAAAGGTTGGTCACAATGCCCCTCCCGAGCTTCTTTTTGCTTCAGGCAGCGGATTAGATCCCCACATAAGCTTAGAAACAGCCTACTACCAGATCCCACGGATTGCCAAAAATAGGGGCATGAAAGAAGAAGATTTAAAAAAACTGATCGATACCTTAAAAGAGGGAAAACAATTTCATTGTTTGGGCCCTGAATATGTTAACGTTTTACTTCTCAATAAGAGTTTAGATGACAGACGAATACGATAGACTAGATCCCGACGAACTTTTAAAAGCGATAAAAAAGCAAGAAAGAATGGCCAAACCCGGACAACTCAAAATTTTTTTTGGGATGGCAGCAGGTGTTGGAAAAACGTATGCCATGCTAGAAGAGGCGCAGCAAAAGTTAAAACAGGGGGTCAATTTGGTTGTGGGAACGATCAACACCCATGGAAGAGAAGCTACTGAGAACCTCCTCAAAGGGCTCCCCATCGTCAAAGAGAGGTGGATCACCTACAAGGATGCCGTCTTTGAAGAGATGGACGTCAAAGCGATCCTTGATTTAAAACCACAGCTTGTCTTAGTCGATGAACTTGCCCACTCTAATGTGCCAGGATCTAAACATCCGAAAAGATGGCAAGATGTGATGGATTTATTAGACGCCGGAATCGATGTTTACACAACCCTTAACGTGCAACACATCGAAAGCCGAAAAGATATCGTCGAGCATTTAACGGGAATTGAGATGAGGGAAACGGTTCCCGACCTTATTTTAGAGAGAGCCAGTCGTATCGAACTGATCGACTTGCCTCCAGAAGAGCTGCTGCAGCGCTTAAAAGAGGGAAAGGTCTACTTAGGAGATCAATCTCAAAGAGCCATAGACCATTTTTTCCAGGAGCCTAACTTAATGGCTCTTCGGGAGATTTCCCTTCGATTAACCGCAGAGAAAGTGGACCACGATTTGCACTCGATGCAGGGAAGAGGATGGAAAACAAGGGAGAGATTCCTGGTGGCCATCTCTGCAAGCCCCTCATCTGAACACCTGATCAGGTCGGCAAGACGCCTCTCGTTTGAGCTCGATGCCCCACTAGTTGCCCTCTTTGTGAATACCGGTGATGTTTTAGATGATGCAACGCAAGCGCGCTTAAACCGCAACTTAAACCTCGCAAGAGATTTAGGCGCTGAAGTGATCACGACAAGCGATTTAAGCATCGCATCGGCTCTGCAAAGAATCGCTAAAGAAAAAGACATCACAAGACTTATTGTCGGAAGATCCGTCACAAAAAAATTCGATTTTTTAAATCCTTTCAAAGGCAATTTTTTCTGTCGGCTAGAGCAGGATAATAAAAATCTCGACATTATCATCTTAAGACAAGAAAAAGTCACCTCTGTTTACCAAAAAACGATGACTCCCTCGTTTCAAATAAACTTGAAAGAGTATCTGATTGCCATTGGCGCCGTTTTAGGCATGACCCTCCTCAGCTTTTTAACAGACCCCTTTATTGGGTATAAGCCGGTCGGTTTTATGTTTCTTCTTGGGATTTTAGTTTTAAGTTTTTTTATAGGTCGCGCTCCCATTTTTTTAAGCGTGATCTTAAGTGCCCTATCGTGGCAGTTTTTCTTTATGCACCCCCACTTTAGTTTCAAAACGACTGAGCCTGAAAACATCACCTTCGTTTTGATTTACTCAATAGTGACTTTCATCATGGCTATGATGGCCATTAAATTAAGGGAAAGAGAACAATTTTTAAAAAAACGGGAAGAGACAACAAGGCGACTGCTCGATTCAGAGTTAGAGATTGCCAAATCGACCAATCTACACGAACTACAAAGAAATATCTGTGCCCGCCTCGAAAGTTATTTTCCTGGAACATTCTCTCTTTTTGCAGAAGAGAAAGGGGGGGATCTAAATCTTCAAGGCCTCTCTTCTCTAAACGGGGATACGGAGAAAGCTGCTGCCGTTTGGGTGTTTCAAAATGGGAAAATGGGAGGGTGGTCAACAGACACGCTCCCTTCAGCAAAAGGGATCTACTTTCCGATCCTTTTTGGAAAAAACACGATAGGGGTTCTGGGATACTATCCCAATACTGAACGCCCCCTATCCATTGAAGAGATCCACTTTATCAGGCAAGTCACACAACAACTAGGTGTGACTCTTGAACTTCTCAAATAAAACTTAAACAAGTTCAGCCCACTCTTCAAAACTCAACCGAAGCTTATCTTCAAGTTCTTTTTTCTTTTTTAAGAGCTGATTGATTTCCGCTTGAGGCGTTTTTTCGTAGAATTGAGGAGCGACTAAAAGGTTTTCGAGGTGTGAGAGCGCCTCTTCCAATCTCTGACACTCTTTTTCTAATTGAGATACCCTTTTTTGGTGGGCTTTTTTCTCGTCACGAGTCTCAAGCCTCTCTTTTTTCTCCTGAGAAACCCCCTCTTTTTTCTTCTGAACCTGAGCGAGTTCCACCTGTTGCCGGTACTCTTTATAAGTGCCCGGATAATCGATCACCCCTTTGTCTTTTGTGATCTCGACAATCCTCGTTGCAATCTCATCGATAAAATGGCGATTGTGGCTGACCATAATAAGAGTTCCGTTGTACCCTTTTAAGGCTTCAATCAACGAATCGATCCCTTCCATATCGAGATGGTTTGTCGGTTCATCAAAAATGAGAACGTTGTGGGGAAGAAGCATCATTTTACCTAAAATAAGGCGCGCCTTCTCACCACCACTTAAGACGGCTACCGGTTTTTTCACATCATCTCTTGAGAAAAGCACTTTTGCCAAGATCTCTCTTAGGGCATTATCGGAGGCTGTTGGCACTTTATGAGTAAGCCACTCCAGAACGGTTAAATCCCCAAACACCTCGCTTGAGTGGTCCTGCGGGAAAAAAAGGGGGTGACACGAGGCTCCCCACACAATCTCTCCCCCATCTTGAGGAAGTCTTCCAGCCAAAATGTTTAAAAGAGTCGACTTCCCAATCCCGTTAACACCGATGAAAGCCACCCTTTCTTGCCGAACAATTTCAAACGAGACTTTATTTAAAACACACTTTTCCCCAAACGACTTTTGAATCCCCAAAACTTTTAAAACAAGACTTGCCGACTTAAGGGTCTCGTTAAACCGTAAATTAAGCGGGCGACGCGACGTGGGATTGAGTTTTAAATCCTCCATTTCGGTTTCAATTTTTTTCACAAGGTGCAGTTTTGAATGGGCTTGCCTCGCTTTCGAAGCTTTTGCTTTAAATCTCGTGATAAACCCTTGAAGCTCCTCTCGCCTTTTGTCCTGCTTTTCTAAAAGGGCTTCCTTTTGCATTAAGTCGTTTTGTTTTCTCTCTAAAAACGCATCGTAATTTCCGGGATAGTGGGTGACTTGTTCGTGATCCAAATCGAGAATATTGGTGCAGACGGCATTAAGAAAATGGCGATCGTGAGAGGTGACTAAAACGACATGTGGATAAGCTTTTAAATACCCTTCAAGCCACTGAATCGATAAGATATCTAAGTGGTTCGTCGGCTCATCCAATATAAGAACATCGGGTTCAGAAAAAAGACACTGCGCAAGTAATACCCTAAGTTTATACCCTCCCGAGAGAAAAGAGAGAGACTTTTCGTGATCATTTTCTGAAATACCAAGACCGATAAGGAGCTTGGCGGCTTTAGATTCTGCACTATACCCCCCAATCCTCTCATACTCGACATCGAGCTTCTCTAACAGAAGGCAATCCTCTTCGGTAAACTCTTTTAAATCAAGAAGAGCTAGCCGTTTTTTCCTAGCTTCGATAAGAAAAGGTAAACCTGCCAAAACGACATCGATAACTCGCCACCCCTCATAAAGAAAATGCTCCTGCTTAAGCGTTCCAATTTTTGAGCCCCCTGTGATGACGATCTGCCCCTCTTCGGCCTCAACTTCCCCCGCTAAAATCTTCATCAAAGTCGATTTTCCAGAGCCATTGGCTCCTACAAGGCCATACCTTAAGCCCGGCTGGAGCTGAAAGGTCACATTAGAAAAAAGAACCCGTCCACCAAAAGATAATTTAAGTTGAAAAACACTAAGCATAACGCATGATGATACTATAAATCAGAGGAGATGTCAAAAAATCAAAAAATTATTTTTATTCTTTTTTGATTTTCAGAGGAAACTCCTCACTCACCCCTCCTCCGTGTTTAACAATACGAACAGTAAATTCTCCCACATCATCACCTGTTGGGGTCCCTTGCAATTTATTATCTCTATACTCTAAACCATCAGGGAAAGGCTTCTCAGGTGGCAGAGCAAATCCATTCGATAAAACAATCACTCTTTCCACCTCTTCCCATCCTAATTTAAGATCATGAGAGTAATAGTTACCGACAAAAGCCGTTTCAGCCTCCGGTTTTTTATATTTTTCTTTGCGGAACCGGTTTAAAAAAATATCTCTATTTACATAAAACTCGTAGGCACTAATGAATCCTGTCACTACATAACCAAATGCTTGATAAACTGTCTTCCAGTAGGTAGCTCCCGAAACATTCACGACAAAATTCACCACACAACTGCCCCCGTGACCATCAGACACCAAAAGTTTCAGGGTGTAATCTGTCGTCGTAATGCCATTGGCGGTTTGTGGGGTAGGTGTTCCCGAAACAACTCTCGTCAGGTTATCAAATTTAAGGAAAAAAGGGCTGGATTGGACTTTATAGGTCAATGTATCCCCATCGACATCGCTCACCGTATTAGAATTGATCGTATAGGAAAAATCATTATTCACGGTTAAAAGTTGCGTCGGGATCAAATTATTTTGGACAGGGGATGAGTTTGGAACAGTTATGCTAAAACCTAATGTAGAAACACCTTGAAAGGGATCTTGAGCCCTTAATTGAATAGGGTATTGATTTCTGCCAAAAGGGGTACCGGAAAAATCGCCGGTTGCTGAATCGCAGCCAATCCATGCAGGCAAAACGTCACTGCCAAGCAAATTGCCGCTATAAATGACCGGATCACCATCCGGATCATAGGCCATCCCGTTTGGTATTTTATAGGTCGAAAACTTGCCTGTAGGCCATGTTTGATTGTTCAATGATTTAACAAATACGGGAGATCGATTGGGAACAATCACTTTAAACGAAACGGAAGCTACTCCCGTGTACCCATCATCGCCCGTAAGAACAATTGAGTAATTGCCCTGGTGGCCTGATTGGGGTGCGATTTCAAATTCAAGAGCGGTTTCATTAAATTGGATAAAATGGGGTAAGGGGGTAGTCGTATAGGTAAAATTGGCATTCGGAAACTCAAACGGCTCAACTGTCACTGTTGTGGAATTGCCCACATAGACCACCTGGTCTAACACCACCGGGACACTAATTGCGCCTACATGAACAGGGATCTCGGTGACAAGAGAGTTTCCATCACTGACAGTTGCCGTCAATTCAAAAAACCATAAACCGCGATCTTGAGTGGTAGGCTGAGTCACTGTCAAAGTCCTCTTGGAGGCATCCATAAGGGAAAGTCCTAAGACGGAATTTCCCGTTAAAATTTTATTTCCCATAACCGTAAGGTATCCCACAGCAATACTAGCTTGATAACTATTTGGAACTAAAGCTGTAATAAAACCATTTTCCAAATCGTAAAAATCAATCACATACAGATTGCCAGAAGCCGTTGACACATAGAGGAAACTGCCAATGAAATTCAATTCCAATGCATTCTCACCCATAAATATGGAGTACAAAAATTGAGGATTTGTGGGGTTGGTATTGTTGTAAACGAGAACCCCTGAGTAGGAACCGATAAATAATGTTTGACCACTCATAGCACTACAAGTGGACCCATACGGGACTAATATCGTTGCTAGCTTACTCATCTGCCCTGTCGAAGTGATGTTGATCAGATCAAACCCTCTTAGAAAATGGTTGTAAATAAAATTCCCCTGGACACTAAAAAATGGGGCAGATCCACTGCCATAACCAGTGACACTTATTGTGTTGTCGACCACCAAATCAGTCACATTGCTAATATCAATCGATGTTATATTATTAAAATTATTAGATACTGGATAACCGGTTACAATATGATTATTAACAAGAGTATTTGAATTACCATAATAATTATTTGCATTGAATTTAGAGTTTTCCTCAAAAGTTGTTGCATTGAAGACCTGTATCTGATAGGCGGTGGTATTAGAGCCTATCAAGAAAATGGCATCCTGTTGTACAAAAATATTCTTTGCTGATATCAGAGGTAACGGTTGACTCCAAACAAGGCTCTCTGTTCTTATATCGACCTTGACAAGGTTGTTAGAAAATGTATTTCCATCATAACTAGAGACTACGACATAGACGTAAGGACCCGAGGCGGCAAAAGTTTGCGGTACCCCATTTAAATTTACTGTTGAACTTTGGGTGATTGGACCCATCCCCAACTTGATCCAGGCAGGTGGTGGTAGACCACTCCTCTGCTGAATTGTAAGATCTATATTGAGAGAGGGATCGGCAAGTTGGTAGGTTGATAATAGATCGATCGGCAAGGTGAAAGTCTGACCTAGCTCCACCGAAAAAGGGGCTAAATTCGAAGGATTGATCACTGAGATGGGTTGAGAAGAGGTCCGTCTTCGAATATCGCTTACCCCTTCTGCAAGGGCCCTTTCGACTTTACTTACCGTAAAATACAAACCTGCAAGCAAAACCGTGTTTGGATTCTGTTTCGTGATGATCGTGGCCAAGAAGGTGATCGCTGCATTGATGACTATTTTAGGGGCCTGATTGAGTAATTGAGAAGCAAAACTTAAAAATAGTCGTGCCTCAACGTATCTGTTTTGATCGACTAATCTCCACTGATCCCCCTCTTTTTCAAAGAGCGATTTTTGGATCTCTACCTTCTGCCCTTTTACCCTCTTTTCCGTATAGGTGAGGTGATCACTTTCCATTTCTGCCTTATACTCACACCAAGCCCCCGCTTTTTCACAAACTCGACTCGTATGAATCTCTTTGTTGGCCTCAAAGGTATGGATCGTCAGATAACTCTTTCCATCGTATTCAAATGTTTGCGTGTACCCATTTGGTTGAAAAGAGGTGTTTTCCCATTGAGAAAGAGGAGATGAATCTCCATTTTGCTGAGGAAAAAAACCATCCGAGGTTGTTTTAAGAGCGTCCTTCTCATCTAAAAGGGAATTGCCGCGAGCCCAAGGAGCTAAAACAAAACCTGATAAATAGAGACACCCAATGAAGAGTGAACCCCAATGACCCGATGGCTCCTCCATAGGAGTTTTTTTTCCTTGGTAATAGAACTTCAAGACAAGCTCAGCCTTCATTTTGGCAAGAGGCCCTTTAAATGTAAGAGGCTTTTCATCCGGCAACTGCAAGATGACCCTTTCATTATCCTCCCTTAAAAGCCCCTGGAGAACAAAGCTCTCCTTAAGAGTTAAAAAATTATTTTTTCCCCAGCGAGAGGCAGTAGATCCATAGGCCACCGATTCAAAGTCTTTTGCGATCTTTGTCAAATAGTCTGAGACTTTAACTTCCCAAACAACTTGACTTGTCCCTTCGTAAATGATGACAGGTTTAAGAAAATCTCCAACGCTCTTGAAAAGAAATAACCCCTTTTCATCTTGTGTGATTTCGATCAAAACATCCCCTTTTTTCCCACGCAAAAGGGCGCTTCCAGATCGCTTGGTCTCGGAAATCACACTCTCCATAATAGTGAGCTTAGGTTTTGACACCAAATGAGTTATTGTCGATCTTATCCCCTCAAAAACTGGAAAAACTACTCCTCCTATAGAATCGGTAACAACCCTCACACCTGCTGTGAAAGTGTCAAACACACTTAACTTGGAAGTTAAAATTCCATGATTAATATCTATTCTATTCATAAGATAGTTCCTTCAAAGGGATTAGATTGCTTGACTTATTATTTGAACGATTCCGCAAATTCAAAATCTTCTCCTTCAAATAACTCAGATGATTTTTAGGTTTCCCATTTTCAGGATCTGGATCCCCAGTTTTTTTAATGATTAAAGAAAATTCCTCGCTATACCTGCCACTATTTTTGATCACCCGTACAGTAAAATAACCGGTATTTTTATCCGTTGGGACCCCTTGAAGGCTATTATTTTTATACTCTAAACCATCTGGAAACGGCTTTTCTGGAGGTAAAGGGAATCCATTGTATAAAACAATCAATCTCTTCACTTCGTTCCGCTTTAATTTAAGTTCATGAGTATACTTTTCACCTACTAAAGCCATTTCAGGTTTTTCCTGTTTGTGTTCAGGCCCAAGGATATAGTTGAGATACACATCTCTTTTCTTCCAAAATTCATAAGCCGTGTATAAACCAGTCGCTCCATAAAAGACCCCTAAAGCAACCGAGCTCCAGTAGGTCGTCCCTGAAACATCGACAACCATCTTCACAACTAAACTGCCCCCTTGCCCATCTGAAACTAGCAATTCAACCGTGTAGGGTTTAGTCGTGATCCCGTTTGCTGTTTGAGGTGTAGGGGTCCCCGAAACACTTCTCGTGACATTATTAAATGAAAGGAAAGAGGGGAGAGATTGCACCGCATAGGTGAGTGGATCTCCATCAATATCGGTCACCGTATTAGAATTGATCGCATAAGTGAAAGGCTCATTCACATTTGCCCGAAGATTTGGAATCACGTTTATCTGGTCAGGTGGGGTATTTGGAGCAGTGATCTCAAAGGCAGAAGTTGCAGATCCTCCAAAAGAATCTTGCGCAGTTAATTGAAATGCATACTTATTTCGGGCAGGTGCCACTCCAAAAAAATCCCCAGTCGTTTCATCTGAAGAGATCCATTGAGGCAATAGTGTACTGCCAAGCAAATTACCCTTATAAATTAGTGGATCCCCATCGGGATCGATCACAGTGCCCCCTGACAGATTATACCTCGAATACTTATTCGTGTACCAGGTTTGATTCACTAAGGGTTTAGCAAATAGGGGGAAGCGATTGGGAACAATCACGTTAAAGGAGACGAAAGCCACTCCAGTATAACCATCATCCCCCGTCAGTGTAATAGGGTAGGTGCCTTGATGGCCTGTTTTGGGGGCAATTGTGAATTCAAGTGTCTCTACACTAAATTGAATAAAATGAGGCAGAGTTGAAACAGTATAAGTAAAGTTTGCATTCGGAAACTCAAAAGGAGCGACTGTCACTATTGTGGAAGCGCCCACATACACCACTTGATCTGATACCACCGGTACGCTAATGTCGCCCACATGCACGGGAATTTGGGTGACCAAAGAATGACCCGCATTATCCGTTGCCGTCACATTAAAAAACCATAAGCCCCGATCTGCAATGGAAGGCCTTGTCACAGTCAATGTCCTCTTTGAGGCATCGATAAACATAATACCAGAATTAAGCAGTATTATTTGATTACCTACTAAAGCTGGCATATCATTGAATGAACTTTGAAATGTTGCAGTGACAAAAGTATTTTGCAAATCAGAGATATCTATGATAAACCCCCCTCCCATGTAGAGGAAGCTTCCATCGACAAACATATTCCCATCCGATGCACCGATAAAATTCGAATTTAAAAATACTGGAGCAGCAACAGGACTTTTATTATAAACAAGCAAGTTCCCATTATTTGTACTTACAAATAATGTCTGATCATTTGCCGTCGTACTAACAGCCCCTTCAGGCACATCAATACTCCCAAGAAGAGTTATCTCTTTTTCAGAAGTGATATTAAAAATATTCACCCCTTGTTGAACGCTATTGTAGAGAACATCACCCTGGACGTAAAGACTGTCACCTTCATTAGGATAATCATAACCGAGAGATATAGGATTATTAACAACCATATTCACCGGATTAATGAAATTAATCGATGTCAAATTATTATAAAAAAGACCTTGATAGAATGCGGAAGCAAACAAAATACTATTTTCCGCAAGGGCGATTCCAACGACTTCCCAATTCCCAATGCTCGTCACAACAGAATCAAGCTTAAGAGCTGTGGTTGCATTGAAAGCCTGTACTTCAAAACTCGTTGAATTATATCCGCAATATAAGACTAGATCCCCCTGGACAAATAGATCGTAGCTACTTAACGGAACTGTAATCAATTGACTCCAAACCACGCTCTTGGTTCTTGTATCGATCTTTACAAGACTACTGTTATTAAAATTAGAGGCAACGACATAGGCATAGGGACCAGAAACTGTCAAAACCTGCGGTAATTCATTCTCTAAATTAAGGATCGAACTTGTAGTGACCGGACCCATCCCCAAATTGATCCAGGCAGGTGCAGGAAGACCATTGCTCTGCTGAATTGTGAGATCTATATTGAGAGAGGGATCGGCAAGTTGATAGGTGGAGAGCAGATCGATCGGTACCGTGACAAGCTGACCTAGCCCCACTGAAAAGGGAGCTAAATTTGAGGGATTGATCACTGTGATGGGCTGAGAAGAGATCCGTCTTCGAATATCGCTTACCCTTTCTGCAAGGGCCCTTTCGACTTTACTTACCGTAAAATACAAACCTGCAAGCAAAACCGTGTTTGGATTCTGTTTCGTGATGATCGTGGCCAAGAAGGTGATCGCTGCATTGATGACTATTTTAGGGGCCTGATTGAGCAATTGAGAAGCAAAACTTAAAAATAGTCGTGCCTCAACGTATCTGTTTTGATCGACTAATCTCCACTGATCCCCCTCTTTTTCAAAGAGCGATTTTTGGATCTCTACCTTCTGCCCTTTTAGCCTCTTTTCCGTATAGGTGAGGTGATTACTTTCCATTTCTGCCTTATACTCACACCAAGCCCCCGCTTTTTCACAAACTCGAATCGTATGGATCTCTTTGTTGGCCTCAAAGGTATGGCTCCTCTGATAACCCTTTCCGTCGTATTCAAATGTTTGCGTGTACCCATTTGGTTGAAAAGAGGTGTTTTCCCAATTGAGAAAGAAGAGATGAATCTCCATCTTGCTGAGGAAAAAAACCATCCGAGGTTGTTTTAAGAGCGTCCTTCTCATCTAAAACGGAATTACCGCGAGCCCAAGGAGCTAAAACAAAACCTGATAAATAGAGGCACCCAATGAAGAGTGAACCCCAAGGACCCGATGGCTCCTCCATAGGAGTTTTTTTTCCTTGGTAATAGAACTTCAAGACAAGCTCAGACTTCATTTTGGCAAGAGGCCCTTTAAATGTAAGAGGCTTTTCTCCGGGCAACTGCAAGATGACCCTTTCATTATCCTCCCTTAAAAGCCCCTGGAGAACAAAGCTCTCCTTAAGAGTTAAAAAATTATTTTTTCCCCAACGAGAGGCAGTAGATCCATAAGTGACCGATTCAGAGCCTTTTACCATCTTTTTCAAATAGTCTGAGACTTTAGCTTCCCAAAGGACTCGACTGTTCCCTTCGTAAATGATGACAGGTTTAAGAAAATCCCCAACGCTCTTGAAAAGAAATAATCCGTTTTCATCTTGTGTGATTTCGATCAAAATATCCCCTTTTGGCCCATGCAAAAGGGCACTTCCCGCTCTCTTCGTCTCGCAGATCACATCCTCAATCACAACACGCTTAAGATTTGGCACCAAAGGGTTCATGGTCGATCTCATCCCATCAAAAATGGGGAAAACTACCCCTCCAATAGAATCAGTAACAATTTTCACACTCTCTGTGAAAGCGGTAAACAGACTCAATTTAGAAGAGATAAATCCTAGGTTAATACCAATCGACATATGACGCACCTTTTTTACTCATGCTATATTTCATTCATAGGGTTTGAGTGTTTGAATTATTTTTTGGACGATTTCGCAAATTCAAAATCTTGTCTTTCAAATAAACGAAATGATTTTTAGGCTCCCCATTCTCAGGATCAGATTCGCCCGGCTTTTTTATGATCAAATAAAATTCCTCATCATACTCACCCCCATTTTTCACAACGCGAACAGTAAAGTAACCTGATTGAGAACCCGTGGGAGTGCCCTGAATTTTATTGTCTTTAAAAACTAAACCATCGGGGAAGGGCTTTTCGGGGGGCAAAGAGCGACCATTGTATAAAACTTTCACCCCTTCCACCTGATGCCACTTTAATTTGAGTTGATGAGAATACTCTTCACCCACCAATGCGATTTCAGGTTCCTTTTTTTTGTATTTCTCCTTGCGGATCAGGTTTAGAAAAACAGCTCGCTTCTCCCATAAACCATAAGCTACAAGTAAACTGCTTATCCCATACCCAAACACTTGGGCCACCGTCTTCCAATAGGTAGCCCCTGAGACATCCACAACAAAAGCCACCTCACAACTACCCCCATGACCATCAGACACTAAAACTTGAATCGTGTACGATTTTGTAGTAATCCCTTGAGCAATTTTTGGGGGCGGAGTTCCTTTGAGCACCCTCGTAACATTATCAAATTCAAAAAAAGGTGGTGTGGAAAGAATCGAATAAGTGAGCTCATCGCCGTCCGCGTCGTAAACTGTATTTGAGTTGATCGTGTAGGTAAACGAATTATCCACCGAAGCCGGTTGATTCGATATCGTGTTAATTACAACAGGGGCAGTATTTGGAACATTTATTCCAAACTGGGAAATTGCAGATCCTCCAAAAGGATCGAACGCCTCCAGTTGAATCGAGTAACTATTTCTCCCATTTGGGGTTCCAGACAAATCGCCTGAAGCCCTATCAGAGCTCATCCACTGAGGTAAGGCTCCACTTCCAAGTAAATTACCGCTATAAGTTAACGGATCTCCATCGGGATCAACCACAGTTCTACTTGGCAAATTAAACCTTGAAAGCTTATTGGTGTACCACGTTTGATTCGCTAATGTTTCAATAAAAACAGGGGAGCGATTCGGAACCACTACATTGAACGAAACTGTTTCTACACCCCCATACCCATTATCACCTATCAGTGTAATAGAGTAATTCCCTTGATTGCCCGATTTCGGCTCGATGATAAATTCGAGTGTTTCAGGATTAAACTCTATAAAATTAGGCAATGGTGTCGTGGTGTATGTAAAATTTGCATTGGGAAACTCAAAAGGAGTCACACTCAATGTTGTGCTGTTCCCCACATTGAGTATCTGGTCTGAGACTTGGGCACGTTAATATTGCCCACATGCACGGGGAGTTGAATCACCAATGAGTTCCCGTTATTATCAGTTGCTACCATATCAAAAAGCCATAAACCATAATCGGCAGCGGTTGGATTTGTAATGGTCAATGTTCTTTGCGATGCATCCATAAAAGATAAGCCTGCAAACGAATTAGAGGCTATAATTTGATTGCCGACAAGCACCACTTGGGCCGAGTTATACCCATATGTACTGAATTGAGCGGAAGCTGTAATAAAAGCATTGGGTAGATCATAAAGATCGATTACTAAAACTAGATTAGATTGAGTCTCCACATAAAGAAAACTACCATCGACGAATATATTTTGTATTCCCAATCCAATAAAGATCGAATATAAATATTCAGGATTTGTGATATCAGCATTATTATAAACAAATATATACTCTTCATTTATTGCCATAAATAAAGTTTGATCTTTCACAGCAGTGCAAGTAATATATTGGTAATAGTTATTAAATACAGTTATAGTCCCAATTTTAGTCATATCCTTCATCGAAGTGATGTTTAACAAATCGATCCCGTTGAAATAGTTAAAATAGATATTGTAAAGAACGTTTCCTGCAATATTAAGGGTGGTTGTTTGGTTCACATAGATGCTATTATCTATTACAGGATTAGACGGATTAGTAACATCGATCCAGGTTAAATTGTTTGGAGCGTTACGAACCGAAGAAGTATAAACGCTTTCTGTTAGACCGGAAAGCAGGATGTGATTATTGACGAGGCTTGCTGCAACTACAAAACCTTGAGCATAGCTGCCCACATTAAAGGTGGTCTGTAGCTCAGACGTCGTTGCGTTGAAAGCTTGTATCTCGTAATTTTGACCATTTAGACTGCAAACGAAAACAGCATTCTCTTGCGCCAAAAGGTTACAGCCGCTTGATGGTATTGTAACTGGCTGACGCCAAACAATAGCCTGACTCCTGGTATCGACTTTTAAAAGGGTATTGTTAGCAGCGTTTTGGCTCACAATCAAATAGACAAACTGACCTGAAGTGGCTAAGTTGCTTGCGATCCCGTTTAAGTTAATTTTTTGACCCGCGGTAATGGGTCCCATCCCCAGCCTGATCCAGCCAGGAAGGGGAGAACCATCGCTTAGTTGAATGGTCAGGTCGAGATTCTGGGAGGGATCGGCGAGCACATAAGTTGAGAGTAAATCAATCGGCAAGTTAAGAAGTTGACCTGGCTGTATAAAGAGGGGAGATAAACTTGACGGATTGAGCAAACCAATAGGGGGAGGAGAGGAGGCTTTTCGTCTCATGCGGGTGATTATTGAACTATCGATTTTACTAAGAGCTTTGACACTTTCAGCCTGAATGGCCATCTGGAAGAGGGCAGAAAGCCAAACCACTTTTGGTGTTTTTTTTGTGAGAACGGTGGCCAAAAACGTGCTGGCACTATTTAGAACCATTTTTTGAGTCTGAAGGAGAAATTTTGAGGCAAAACGCCCATCCAAAATACGTTCCCGATCGTATTTCTCCTCACGGACTAATGTCCACTCATTCCCCTCTTTCTTAAACCAAGTTTTTAGCTCATGAGTTTTTCTATTGATACGCCTCTTTTCTGTATAAGTCAGATACTCGTTATCGATCTCAGTCATAAACTCGGCAAAGCGCCCCTCCGGCTCGATCACAGTGCTTTTATGGGTCTCTTTGTTTTCCTCAAAAGTATGACTCGTTACATAATCCTTTCCGTCATACTCAAACCTTTGGGTATATCCGTTTGAATGAAAAGAAGTCTTCTCAAGTTGACTGATTAAAGAGAAATCCCCTTCTTGATGGTGATCTAAAAAACCTTCAAGCGCCATACTATGGGCCTTCTGCTCATCGGACACTCCCTTTTGATAGCAGTGATTCCCCGCTAAAGCCAATCCTGAAAAATAGAGATAACCTAAGAATAGTTGACTCCATGACCCTGAATTTTCCTCCATGGGTGTCTTTCTATTCTGGTAATAGAATTTTAAGAGAAGCTCTGCCTTTGACTTGGCTAAAGGGCCTTTAAAGGAGATGGAGCTCTTTTCGGGCAACTTCAAAACAACCCTTCCATTCTCCTCCCGTAACAGCCCTTGAATAGCAAAAATCTCTCTCAGACTTAAGAACTTATACTCCCCCCAACGGGACTTAACACAACCATATGTGACCGACTCAGAATTCTTAACCATTTTCTGCAAATCATTTAAGACCTCAACTTCCCAAAGGACTCCTTTTTGTTCCTCTTTGATGATGAGTGGCTTAAAAAAATCCCCAACGGCTTTAAAAACAAATAATCCGTGATCATCTTGTGTGATTTCAATCAGTACATCCCCTTTTTTTCCATGCAAAAGGGCACTTTGAGATCTTTTAGTCTCAAGAAAAACATCCGTGGCTACTAGATGAGTTTGTTTAGACACCAAACGACTTAAATGGGTTGTCGTCTTATTAAAAATAGGATAAACAACACGCGCGATAGAGTCTGACACACCCCTCACGCTATCAGAAAACGTCTGAACAAAATAACATCCAGAGGAAATAATCGTACTACTCAGATCGATCGACATACCACACACTTTTTGAAAAAAAAGGTCCGTTATAAAACAAAAGCCTATTTCTATGCAACCTCTTTCAAAAAAGGCCTTAAGTAGTCGGTCCTGAAAAAGTCCTCTCTAATAAAAAGTGCGTTTTACTCCTCACCAAACCCCTCAAGGGGGGGGGTAAGCGTCGTTCACCGCATTTTTTGTTGCAAAAGGATCACTTTTTCTTTGGAGAGGACTTTTTCAGGGCCGACTAAGTAAGAAGATTGCCAAAAATTGAAAACCTCTCTATAAATAAAGATTGACAAGGAAACTCTCTTGAAAAAAAATATCGGCTTTTTAGATCGTCTATTCCGTTTTCTCATTGCATGTGGTCTTCTTGCCTATGCCATTTGGCAAAAGAGCCTCTTGGCCTTTCTTGCGTCTCTTTTCGTCTTTTACGAGGCGTTTGCCAGTTGGTGTCTTTTCTACCAACTGATTGGAAAAAACAGCTGTCCGATCGATAAGAAAAAACCTTAATTCATGTCAGAGTTTTATCCAAAATCACTCCTTCATTTAAGATCTCACTACACGCTCTCTCTTTTTAAAAAGGATCTTTTTGCAGGGATAACGGTCGGGCTTATCGCTTTACCCCTCTCAATGGCCTACGCAATCGCTTCGGGAGCTACCCCCGAGATGGGATTGATCACCGCCATCATCGCAGGATTCTTGATCTCCCTTTTTGGGGGAAGTAGCGTTTTAATTGCAGGTCCAACAGCCATTTTTGTGGTTTTAATCGATAAAATCCTTCGAACACGGGGTTATGAAGGGCTTGCAGCCTCCACCTTAATAGGAGCCCTCCTTCTGATCCTTTTTGGTCTTCTTCGGTTAGGATCGATCATCAAATATGTTCCAAATGCTCTTCTTACAGGGTTTACAACGGCTGTGTCTCTGATCATCCTCTCAACACAAGTTAAAGATTTTTTCGGATTAAAAATTGAGAAACTCCCTTTAAATTTTTTCGATAAGTGGGAAGTGTACTCAAACACATTTTCAACGCTTGATCTAGTGACAACCCTTTTGGCAAGCGCCACACTTCTTTTCATTCTTTTCTTAAGAAAATACTATCCCCAGATTCCATGGGGAATAGGAGGAATTGGACTTTCGGCTTTAGGGGCGTATTTTTTTGACCTTAAAGTAGAAACAATTGCTTCTAAATTTGGCGAGCTACCAAATCACTTACCCCTACCAAAACTTCCCCTTTTTCCTTTTGTTCTTTCAAACGATGCCATTTTAGACGGTGTGGCGATTGCTCTTCTTGGGGGCACTGAATCTCTTCTTTCAGCGGTAATTGGGGATGGAATGACAGGGGGAAGACATCAATCAAATATGGAACTTATCGCACAAGGGATTGGAAATTTGGGCTCTGTTCTTTTTGGTGGAATCCCCGCAACGGGCACTCTTTGTAGAACAACAGCGAACATCAAAGCGGGCGCAGAAACTCCGGTATCGGGAATGATTCACTCCTGCACCCTTCTTTTTATCCTCGTTTTTTTCTCATCTCTTGTGAGCGGAATTCCTTTATGCGCTCTTGCTGCGATTTTGATTGTTGTAGCCTCAACGATTGCAGATCCTCGCCATTTCTTTTCAACCCTTAAGGGTCCAAAATCTGATGCCTTAATTCTTCTTACAACTTTTTTCCTCACCCTTTTTGTCGATGTGACCCTTGCGATTATTTTGGGAATGATCCTCTCCTGCTTTATTTTCTTTAAGCGGATGGTGAATCTTTCCAAGGAGATTTCACTTAAAACCCTTTTTGAAGATGCCCGTATTAGGGAGGGGATTGTTTTTGAAAAGCTCCCTAAAGGTGTTGAAGTGTACGAAATTCAAGGCCCTTTTTTCTTTGGAGCTGCAGATGTTTTAAAAGAGCTGATCACACAGGTTGAAAAAATGCCTAAAGTGTTTATCTTAAGGCTAACGACACCTTTCATAGACGCCTCTGGTATGAATGCTTTAAAAGAGTTTAAGGAAAGCTGCCACAAAAACGGCTCAAAACTTATCCTCTGCGAGGTGAATGACACTGTGGCAAAAACACTTGAACCCCTTTTGATTGAGAGCTACTTAACCCTTGAAGAGGCGCTCTCAAAGGCCAAAGAGACCGACTGACTTCTGCCAAAATCTGAATAATCTAAAAAAAGTTTTTAAACGCAGAGACTAAAGAGTCGGCCCTGAAAAAGTAAGGGTTCCTTGAGAAAAATTTGCAGTTAACGAGCAAGAGAGACATAGCCTATTTTGCAAGGTTTAATTATATGACAATGAGAAAAACTTAAAAATTTCGCGAATGGAACACGCACTCTCCAAAGAAAAAGTGATCCTTTTGCAAAAAAAAAGCGGTGAACGACGCTTCCCCCTCCTTGAGGGGTTTGGTGAGGAGTAAAACGCATTTTTTGTCAAAAGGGACACTTTTTATTGGAGAGGACTTTTTTAAGGGCCGACTAAAGAGAGACGGAGAGGCTTCTTCAATGTTACGTATATGTTTCTATCACCTCTCCTTTAGTGAGGCGCGTTTGCGCCAGGGGGGTGAGTTCCCAAGCTTTAGTATCTTTGTGTTTGAAGGCCTTAAGGTTTTGAAAGGAATCTATTTTCTATCCTGATATCCTATTATTGTTTTTTAAATTAGAGGACTACTCTCGCTCATCGAGGATCTTTTTGTCCTCGAGGGCTAAAGCTATGGGTTCGACCGTTTGGGCATTAGGAGGCACTCCTGTGGGGTCAGCAAGCCTTATCCCCACAAACCCCTGGAAAGCCATCGACATCAAGCCCGTCATAATAAACGTGATCCCCATACCCTTTAAAGGGCCCACCACGTTTGAGACCGCCAATTTCTCGCGGATGGCCGCAATTAAGGCGATCGCTAGCCACCACCCAAGTCCCGATCCAAACACATAGACGAGGTTCGGCCAAAAAGGATAATCGCGAGTCACCGCAAAAAGGCATGCTCCTAAAATGGCGCAGTTCACCGCAATCAAAGGCAAGTAAAGCCCCAAAGACATGTAAAGAGCTGGAGACACCTTTTCAATAATGATCTCAGTGATCTGCACAAAAGCTGCAATCACTGCAATAAATAAAAGAAACTGCAAAAAGTTTAAGTTGACCTGAGAGGCATCTAAGCCAAAGGCACTAAGCCAGCTCAAAGCCCCCTCTCCTGTCACAAATTTAAATACAAACCAGTTCAAAATTCCTGAACCTGTCAATACGAGAACGACTGCAAGCCCCAAACCATTTGCCGTTTTTAACTTGGTTGAACACGCAAGGTAAGTACACATGCCCAAAAAGTTGGCGAGCAGAAAGTTTTCAATCAAAACTGACTGAAACAAAAGTCCAATAAGGTTAAATGGCTCGTAAAGTCCCATCCACATAAACGTCCTATTCCTTACTTTTTGTTAATCATATTATAAAGGGCTATCATCGCTCCAATGATAAAAAAGGCCGCCGGTGGGCTTACCATAAGAGAAAAATTCTCGTATCCCCCATGGGAATCGGAAGTGGCATACCAAGAAGGGGGAATCACTTGGAAGCCAAAAAGTTGCCCAAAACCAAAAAGCTCTCGAATAGCACCCACGATGCAAATCACAACGGCGTACCCAAGACCTGCCCCCAACCCATCTAAAAAAGCGGGAATCGGAGTCACATTTTTGGCCATCCCTTCCGTGCGCCCCATCACAATACAGTTTGTGATGATCAAACCGACAAAGACGCTAAGCACTTTTGAGAGGGGAAACAAGTACGCCTTTAAAAGTTGGTCGATAATGATCACAAAAACAGAGATGATCGCAAGCTGGGTGATCATCCTGACACTGTCTGGAGTCACATTTCTTAAAAGAGAAACAAAATAGGAGGAAAAGGCCGTTACAAAAGAGACGGAGAGCCCCATCGTCAATGCAACAGATAACCTGTTTGTCACCCCAAGGGCTGAGCAAATCCCAAGAACGGCAACCAGGATCTGATTTTCTGCCCAAAGCTGCCTTGTAAAATAAGAACTAACTGCAGGTTTTGTCGTCATTTCTTCTCCTGGTTTTGTAGAGTGAGTAAAAAGGGGCGGTAAGGCTGTAAAGAGTCCTTATAGGCAAGAGTCACACCATTTCCTGTAAGGGTCGCCCCTGCCATTCCATCGACTGCGCTTAAAGCCTTTGGAGAATTCCCAAGCACTTCCTTAACTTTACCTTTAACGACTGTGATCCCAAGAGGCGCTTCTTTAAAATCGGTCTTCCCATCGGGAGACTCTTGGAAAATGTGTTTACCGGGAAAAAGGCTCTGCCACTCAGGCTCTGCAATGTTAGCTCCAAGTCCCGGAGTCTCTTTTTGGTCGTACCAGGAGGTCCCAATCACAGTATTGCCATCCGCTTTAACAGCTAAGTACCCATAAATGGCATCCCAAAGCCCAAATCCATTAATAGGAAAGATATACCCTTGTGGTTTTTCCCCTTTGTCAAAAGGGACAATCTCGTAAAAAAGCTTGTAGGGCTGTTTGTAGTACCCCGTTTTCTTAAAATTTTTCAAATACTCTTGCATATTGATCTTAAGTTCTTCAAAAGTGTGCACTTGCCCCTTATCGTCGGTCAATTTGGGCCTAAGTCTTTCTTGTATCACTTTGAGCACTTGATCTGTTGTCGCAATATCTCTACTTGTCCCAGGAACAAACTTTCCCTCGCTTGAAAGTTTTGCTGGGATCGATTCCCCTTTCTCGTTTTGCATCAAAAACGTGCCCTCAAAGCTAAACATCTTGGCAGCAATAAGCTGCTGTTTACTTCGATCAAGCTCTAAAGCAATCTCCTGAGGCTTTTGCAAAACGCTCGCCAGGGTCGCCAAAATAACTGCGCAAACAGTACTTAAGATCACCATAAAAAGAAGGGTTGCCCCGTTTGAAGTCGGCTTAAAATCAGGATCTTGCGACATTTAAGTCTCTCCTTGGACGCTGAAACCTTGTGGTGTAATAATCAAAATAAGGGGCAAATACGTTTCCAATTAAAATAGCTAGCATCACAGCCTCTGGATACGCCGGGTTAATGACTCGAATCACAATGGTTATAATCCCAATCATTAACCCATAAATGATTTTAGCTAAATTATTGGCAGGCGATGAAACGGGGTCTGTGGCCATAAACACCAAACCAAAGGCTAATCCCCCAAGAATTAAGTGTTTATACGCCGGGAAACCAAAAGGGGCTGGAGTAAAGGCGCCGTTTAGCTCTCCTAAAATTTGAGAGCCATACTGAAAAGCAAGAGCTGTTCCAAGGGCTCCTACGAGGACAGAGAGCATCGTTCTATAAGAGGCCACACCAACTAAAATAAGAAAGCAAGCTCCTAAAAGGGCTGCAAGAGCCGATGTCTCCCCTATGCAACCGAGTTTGTTGCCGAGGAAAAACCCTAAATCGTTGTTGTTACCAAGCCCAAAATTAAGCTCTGAAAAACGGTACGCATCCTCAAAAGAGCTCGAAGAGAGGCCAAGGCCTCCACTAGAAAGAGGAGCTGTCACAAACTTTTTTAGCTCCTCTGGTGTTAAAGAGCCTAAAACACCCTCTGATGAGAAGGTCGCTTTCCATTTTTCAAAATATTTTGAAATCGTCTCAAAAGTGGGAACATGAGAGCCCAATTGATTGGTTGCGATCGCATCGACGTGGATTTTTTTGATGTCGTGCGGGATATTAAATTGAGAAAGCTTAGTTGTTTGAGTATACGCATCTAAAGGGCCAAGTCCTGCCTCTTCATTCATTTTAAGTAAACTGTTTCTCACCTTAGCTGGATCACTTCCCACCCAAACATTTCCAGACATTTTTCCTGGATACCCAAAGAAGAGGAAGGCTCTACAGATAAGGGCGGGATTGACGATATTCATGCCTGAGCCCCCAAACACCTCTTTTCCGAGGATAATCCCCAAAGAGACCCCAACGGCTGCCATCCAAAGAGGAATCGTCGGTGGCATGATAAAGACAAATAAAATTCCAGTAACCAAAAACCCTTCAGTAATTTCGTGTTTTCTAACGATTGCAAAAACAGCTTCCCAAAAGCCTCCCACTGCATAAGTGACGACAAGAAGAGGTAAGACAATATAGAGCCCTTCTTGTATGGCCTTAAGAGCGACCCCATTTTTTTGAACAAAGGCTATATAGTTAGAAATCGACTGTGAGCCTTTCATAAACTCGGCCATTAACTGATGATTGCCGCTTGAATAAACATAAGATTGTAACCCAGTATTCCACACACCCCAAAGAAAACAGGGCATAAGGGCAAAAACGACGAGAAGCATCCACCTTTTGATATCGATGGCATCTCTAATATGAGGCCCTTTTGAGGTGTTGATTTCAGGCTCAAAAAGGAAGGTATCTGCGGCACTGACTAAAGGACGAAGAAAGTTTAAAGGCTTCCCTTCATCGGTCATTTTTAGCTGAGCATCGAGAAATTTTCGCAACATGAAAAACTAAAACCTCTTAAAACCGTAAAGTTATCAAAAAAAATCGAATTAAGCAAGTCTTCAAAACGAAACATCAACCGAAAAAGTGACGCCCTGTAATAAAGTGACTTTTCCACCACCACTATCGTTAAAATGCAAAAGAGAGACCCCCTCTTTTGATGTTAAATTAAGCGTGTGACTACACCCTATCTGCCCTAAAATGGCTCTCATCTCATACCCAACAAAAGCTCCAATCCCATACCAGGAGAGACAAGGAAACATATACCTTAAGCCACATCTCAAATCGGTAAGAGCGACAAAGTGCCCATCTAAAAACTTATCGTGAATCACTTGAGAGAAAACAATGTTTAAATCTCTTTTTCCGCTCCCATAAAGAGAACCCAATGCTCCTAAAGTTTCAAAAGTGAAACCAGCTCCCATATCCCATTGAAAAAGAAGGCCAACTAAAGGTCCTGCCCCCTTAAAATGATTCGTCTCTTTGATCTCTTCAAGGTACGATTTATTCAAAAAAGCCCCCTCGACGCCAACAAATCCTCTTAAGGCAATTAAGTAGTTCCTATAAAAAGTATACCCGACATCCAAGTCAATCACATTCATGTCAAACCAACACTCATGCTTTTTTCCTGCGGAAAAACGGTTGTAGTTTGCATCAAAGACAAGACTCTCCCCATACATCAAATAGGAGGCTCCCACGCGAAACCCGAAATTCATCGGCAGATAAACTTTTTTCGCTTTTAAACAGATCTCATCGTTATAGGATGAAGAGGTGTCTAAAATGGTGTGAAATGTGGAAGTCTTCCAATAACACACATCCCCATAAATCCCAATCGTATTAAATCCAAACGAAAAGAGGGAGGAGGAAAGAAAAAGAAAAGAAAAAACAGCGCGAAACATCTAAAGACCTATAAGTCATTTTAAAAAAGGTTCTTAGTCATACCCTATCCAAACGTTTTCGTCAATCCCATTTTTTCTTGCTTTTTTTCCCTCCTATTGAGTAGTTTCATCAACCAATGAATCCATTACTCAATCTTCTCTATCCTCATTGCTGCTGGGAGTGTGATACACCTCTTCCATTAAAAGATGCTCTTTTTTGCCATTCTTGCCAGCTCTTACTATCCCCTTTAAGACAAGAAGGGCGATGCAAAACTTGCTTTCAAGAGGAGAGACCCTGCACCTTTTGCAAAAAAAACAAAAGCCCCTTTAAACAAATAGGAGCGGTCTTTGATCTGTTTGGTCCCGCAGAAAAAATCACGCGAGCCCTACAAAATGGGAAGGCCCCTTATGTCGCAAAAGGGGTCGCAGGGGCTATTCTCAACAAATTTATAGAAGAGGAGTGGAAAATGCCAGATGAGATCACCTACGTTCCAACTCTTCCCTCAAAAAGATTGTTAATAGGATATGAACCAAGCTATTTAATAGCCGCTGAATTTGGCAAGGTATTAAAAAAGGAAATCAAACGGATTTTGGAGGTTAGCGAAACAAAGGAGGGGCAACTTCACTATAAACCTTCCAAAGAGGCCTTTTTCCCCCATCAAACTCTTCTATTGATTGGGGATATGATCGATAATACGAGATTATTTCAATGTGGAGAAGCTGTTTTAGAGACCTTCGCCCAAGAAGTGTATGGCCTCTTTTTTGCAGAGATCGATTGACTCGTATGATATTTAAATTTATACTAAATGTCAAAAAAAGGCGCTTAACATGACCACTCCCATAGATCTACGTTTTTTCGATGAATCAAAACTCCTTCAAGAATCACTTGAAACAGATGAGATAAGAACATTAGAAAAAGAGGTTTACGATAACCGAAATTTGCCTTCAAATGTCAAAATAATCGATGCCCCTTCGCTACAAAGCTCGAATCTTTTTTTCATATGTCACGACATAACGACAATCGCTAAGATCGTTCCTCAAGTCGTATTAAAATTTTACATGAAAGTCCCCGATCAAGCAGAGATCAATACCATTGTTCGCGATTTTGCCACGATTTTTTTTCTAAAAAAAAATCTTGCAAATGAGAAAAATGTTAAAAGACAAGATGCCTTCAAAAATCTTTCCATGAGAGAAGCGATTCGACAAATCCTGCCTCTTTTTGCTGAAGAAAAAAAATTGGCTCATCATTTAATTGAATTGGGTAGATTGCAAAGAATCATTCACCAAGCTAACCTCAATTTCCAATTTCCCCTCTATTACACGGAAGCTAATCACGAATTAACACACAATAGGGTATCCTTACCCCCTGCAAACACAATTGAAAGGTTTTTCTTGCGGGTCTGGTTTAAAGATTGCGTACCAACCATTCCCTTATCTTCTGATGATAAAGCTGTTAGTCTTAACAAGTTCTTTCCCTACAAAGATCTTCTCGAAGTCTTTAAACAAAGAATAGAAGATCCTGAATTAGCAAGGGCAGCAACTGATATCCTTAATAGACTGGTGAGAAATCAATCTACAGAGGAATTTAACACACTCTTCGAAAAGGTGAAAACAATTATCGGAAAACGGTTTGTTGAGGACAACAAAGATCTCTTTTCAGGGTGTTGTAACCTTTTTCCCTTTATTCTTTTCGCAACCAACCATTTATCGGAAAGAGATAAAGATATAGATACAGCTATTGCTTGCCAGGCTGATTGGTCTAACTCCACACAAGGACGTTTCTGCTATAGAGATCGGGCTTCTTGGAAATATAGCTCCTTGGCACGTCGACTGGTCGAAGACGCATGTCGCAAAAACTATTTTACTCAAAGGCAAAACCAGATACTCCTCTCATTAAAAGAGATTTACGGTAAAGAATGTGAAGCCCTTTTTGCTCCCTATTTACCACAACTCCAAAAAACTGCCGTACCCTTAAATCTTGAGGACTTTCAAGAGGAAGAAAAAGGGGAAAAGAAAATCAGTAAGGGGAAGAAACCACTTGTTCAAAAAAAGAGGGTGACGTATGAACAAGGGGAATCTTCTGGCTCAAGAGATATTCAAGAACCGGTTCCCACTCCTCTCACCACAACTCAAGAGAAGTTAAAAAGTCTTTTAACGCACCGCTTCTGCTATAGTCCCCGAGTTTGCCGTTTTTTCAATATCGACCCTTCAACTAATCTCGAAAAAATAAGGGCCTTTAAAAACAGAGGGGAGTTGGTTTATCAGAAAGCCTCAAATATTGAATTGTTAAACAGTTGGAAACTTCACTGTTTCCCCCCTATCGAGTTGATCGCATACAATTCAGATTTCAAAAAAAAGTTTACTGTAGATAACAACCCTTCAGAGAATCGGGGATTTTGGCTTTTATGCGGTTTTCAATTTGATCAAGAAAAAACCCTTTATGGTCGCGTCCAAATAGGATTTCATCTAAAGAATGACAACGAGATTGTGCACCGTTTTTTTACTCCTACGATGGAGAATACAGAACATTTCAAATACATCTCACAAACATTGATGGGGAAAAAAAACAGCGGTGAGGAGGATGTCGACCCTTTTTACGGTCCTCAAAGTGATAGTCAATACTTTTTTAAAGATCAACTTTTTGAAGTCGAAGGGGAAGGAGAGCTTGAAAGGATCAGTATTCGGGACAATGTCAGAAAAATGAGCATCACAGCAATACAGATCCCGTCTTGGATGAAATAGTAGGCATTGAGTTTTTTAACTGTAGCCTCTTTTAAGGTTCTGTCCCAATTTTCTGTAAATTTGGGACACAGTCCTCTTTTAAACTGTTCTAATTTCCCTTTCGATGATCCCGATCTGGCGTCTTAACTCCTCATCCCCTTCCACTTTCTTCTCGATATTGCGGCAAGCGTGAATAATCGTCGAGTGGGTCTTTCCAAAAGAGGCACCAAGAACCTGTAGAGAATCGTTGATCATCTTCTTAGCTAAATACATCGCGACCTGCCTTGGAAGAGCGACTTCCTTTTTTCTTTCACTTCCCTTTAACGACTTAATGCTCACCTGAAAAACGGCTGCCACACATTTCAAAATCTGATCGATCGAAATCTTGTCGGTGGGCACGTGTTGAAGCATTTCTTTAAGAGTCGCCTTAACAAGCTCTTCAGTAATACACATATCTAAAAGACGGCAATGAGCACTTAAACGATTGATCGCGCCCTCTAACTGCCGCACGTTGTTGTAAATATGCTCGGCTATGAAAAAGGCTACATTTTGAGGAATTTCTAATCCTTTTTTCTCAGCTTTGTGTTGCAAAATAGCAACTCTTGTTTCAAGCTCTGGAACCCCTACTTGCGCCACTAAACCCCACTCCATTCTTGCAATCATCCTCTCAGACAATCTTAACTGCGATGGGGGCTTGTCACTTGTGATCACAATCTGTTTATTTTGATTCTTCAAAGCTTCAAATAAGTTACAAAGCTCCTCTTCAAAGTTGAGACGGTTCTGCAAAAACTGGATATCGTCGATCAGCAAAACATCGATCTCTTGCCTATAAAACTTTTTTAATTTATCTAAAGATTTGTTTTTCAAGCTATCAACTAATTCATTGACAAAAGCCTCTGTGGTAATGCAATGCACCCTTAACGGTTTTTTACTTTCCCCAATAAAATGGCCAATGCTGTGTAAAAGGTGTGTTTTGCCAAGACCTACTCCACCGTGAATAAACAAAGGATTGTAAGAGATTCCAGGACGGGTAGCCACGCCAAGAGCTGCCGATTTGACAAACTGGTTATTTGGTCCTTCGATAAAGGTATCAAAACGGTAGGTGCTATTGAGTTGGACTTGATAGGGGTGAGCCTCTTTTTTCAATTGGGGCTCAACAGGCGCCTGAGGAGTGATCTCAATCTTTTTAGATTGAGCGATGACAAAGTGAATCTGCAACTCCCCCTGTTCAGTGACAGGCAAAAAGCTCTTCAATTCCTCTTTATAGTTCGATATCAAATACTCTTTTACAAAAATATTTGGGACTTCTAGTGTGATCGAGTGCTCATCGGATTTAAGATACCGAATAGGGGCTAACCAATTGCCAAAAGCTGTTGCTGAAGTTTTCTTTTGAATATAACCCAAAAACTCCATCCATCCTTTCTGAACATCGTAAACGAGTACCATGAACACTACACCTTTTTTTCTTAGGAATCCCCTCAATTCGATTTAAGAGAGAGTTTTCCATTTTTACTTCAAGTTATGAACAACGTCTCCACAGATCAGATGGGCTTTGTTCCGGGGGAAATCTAGCATGGGGGGGCATCAGGGTGCAAGCAAATTTCAGCGTTGGGGGATTAAAAAACTGCTAAATGTCTGGAAATCAAACGGAAAAACGAGTTTATTTTTGCTAAATTTCTTGATTTTTTGCTACACTTGGATACAAGTATGGCAAATTTAAAATTTATTCCTTATGGAAGACAGTCGATTGATGAAGAGGACAAGGAAGCTGTGAAGGCGGCTCTTGGAGCTGATTTCATAACGAGAGGTGAGAAAACGGCCTTGTTTGAAAAGGCGCTTGCAGAGCTTGTAGGAGCGCGTTATGCCGTCACGTTTAATAGTGGCTCATCGGCATTAAATGCCAGTTACTTTGCCGCTAAGCTATCCGTTGCAGACCGAGTGGTAACGACTCCAAACAGTTTTATAGCAACCTGTGGCGCCGCTCTTCAAATAGGTATTCAGCCCACATTTGTCGATATCGATAAGAAAACGGGCAATATCGATTTAGCTCTTTTAGAAGAGGCGCTTAAAATAAAGAAGACGCGTGGTAAAACGGTGATTGCGGTCACCCATTTTGCGGGCGTTCCAATCGATATGCAAGCTTTAGATCTTTCTCTTAAGGATCCCGATGCGATTATTATCGAGGATGCGGCCCACGCTTTGGGTTCAAAATACCCCTCAGGGGAGCCTGTCGGTTGTAATCGCTACAGCCACATGACTGTTTTGAGTTTTCACCCTTTAAAGTCGATAACAACTGGCGAGGGGGGAGCTGTATTGACAAACGACAAAGAGCTTTTACACCGCTTGAAACACTACAGGAACAATGGCATTGAGAGAGAAGCGCCCTACATTTCTCAACCCGAGGCCTTAAGCTACTACGAGGTGCAAGATGCGACGGGGAACACACATCTCACCGATTTTCAGGCGGCATTGGGTTTATCGCAGCTTAAAAAGTTAAAAGTGTTTCAAGAGAAGCGACGACACTTGATGACTCTTTACGAAAAACATCTCGGAATTCCTTTATTAAAGGGATTATCGGATAAAAACACTTTTTGCCATATAGCAGTAGCCCTTATCGATTTTAAAAAGTACAATACGACGAGGGAAAAAGTTCAAGAGGCGTTAAAGTCTCTCGGAATTGCCACTCAAGTGCACTATATTCCTCTTTACCGCCACCCTGTGTACAAGGGCAAGTGGGGTGATGTGCGCCATTTATTTCCCCAAACGGAGGAGTACTACGAACAAGCCCTCACGCTTCCTCTTTTCGTCGATATGAGCGAAAACGACTTGATGCGCGTTGTGGAATCGTTGAAACAGGTTCTGGGGGCCTGTCCCTAACACCGAATTGATACTTCAACTCCCTTGATTAAGAGAATTTGATAGGATCATCAGGATGGGACATTCAGCTAAACGACTCATAAAAAGAAACCTCAACTCCTTTTGGTTTTAAATACTTTCCAAAATACCTAGATAGTCGGCCCTTAAAAAAGTAAGGGTTCCTTGAGAAAATTTTGCAGTTAACGAGGAAGAGAAACATAGCCTATTTTGCAAGGTTTATTTATATGGCAATGAGAAAAGCTCTAAAATTTTGCGAATGGAACACGCACTCTCCAAAGAAAAAGTGAACCTTTTGCAACAAAAAATGCGGTGAACGACGCTTCCCCCTTCTCAAGGTTTAGTGAGGAGTAAAACGCATTTTTTGTCAAAAGGGACACTTTTTATTGGAGAGAACTTTTTCAGGGCCGACTAATTTAATAAAAAAATTCTGTTATTAAATATTAGACTAGATTTCGTTGGTGGTCGTTATTTGCCCCATCAAAACCGCTTGTAAGATCTACGACTAAGGCATTCAACTCAACTTTTTCAGCTTGGTCAGCCCTCTCTACTGGCCCGAATAATAAGATTAAGCGAAAACAAAAAGGGGAATCGGAAATTCACAGCAGTTCATTTTTTTTGAATCATCTCCATAATAGCTTTATTTACAGCCTCTTTGTAACCTTCGTAACCATGCATGACATCGTCTAATGTCACATCGTAAGGCACATCCGGCTCAACGCCTAAATTCTCAATCACTTCAGTGTTAGCTCGTTCTGCAATCGAGGCTGTTAGAGAAAAATTAGCGACAGCAAAAGCGTTAGGATAAGAGACTTGAAGTAATGCACCCCCCGCTCCCGCCGTCTTCGATCCAAAAATCTTAGCTCTCTTATTGTCCTGCATTAACGCAGGAAAATAATCACCACAAGACATATCCAAGTGATTGACCAAAATCATTAGAGGCTTTGACAGATTCACCCTCGGATGAGGTTCGATATTTTCTAACAAAAATGTTGGCCCAGTAATCGTTTTACCCAAATTCCACTCATCGATTAAAAACCTAAAATGATTGTAAAAACTCCTCGCGACTGCGGCAGTCACAGGGTACCCCTGCAGAGGCCCTATGATCTCTTTGGCTTCCTCATCAGTCGAAATTCTGCCCAAAACATTCACGTTATTCAAAGCAAAAGAGACATTTTCATGAGTGATGGACTCCCGCTCCATCGGTGGCTTTAAAGGTTTTGTCGTCAGCATCGAAGCGATTGCATACATGTAAAAAGCAAAACCCCCAGGATTGTTCACCTGGTCAATCACCACCGCATCGCTATAAGTTTCAAAAAATGAAATGATCTTTTGAAGATCTTGAATCTGCTTTAAGGTATTACCCCTATAATGAGGAATCCTTAAGTACCCAATCCTCTCTTTAGTCGGCATTTGATAAAGGTAGGCATGAAAGTAAGGAGAAGAGGAGGTCCAAATCACTTTTCCAAGAGTCGGCACAAAACTCTTCTTAGCCCCCAAAAGCTCCGCATTCACTTCCTCCTCAAGCACCCATCTCAAAAAATGAGAGTGGATAATGTCGTATATTCCAGAGCAATAATTTCTATTAATGACTGGATGATCCCCTAATGTGGCATTCAATTTTACCGATCGGCTTAAAGGGGTTTTCTTCGGCTCCTGTTTGATCTTTTCAGATAAATAATCCCAATAAAGAGGCAAGCTAATTAACCTCCCCTCCCGCTTTACCACCACATTAATCGGACCCCGCGGAACCTCGTGCCCCAAAGAGGCGATCCTAAAAGTTAAATACTGCTCAGCTAACCCTTGATCGGTTGCCATTCCCCGATCGCCAAAGTTTTTTAAACGCAATCCTTGAACGACTGAGTGAATCGGCTCTTCGCCAAATAAAATCACCTCATCCCCAACTAAAAGATCCATCTTACTTCTTGCGTAGGTATCGATCCAACGAATAAAATAGCGCCCCTCACACCCCTCTATTCTAAAGGGAAGCGCCGCAAGCTCTGTTGCATAAAAATAAACCCCCACATGGTAATCACAAGGGGAATTAAAGAAATCGCGAAGAATTGTCTGATAATCCTTAAGAGACATGTTAGGATTTTGAAGGACAGACTCTTTGGCCCGATTGATCTGTTCAGACAAATCAAACTGACAATAGTTTTTCTTCCACTCAAGAGGAGCATATTTTAACTCGAAAATGTTCTTGATCATATCTAGTTCGAGAAACATTTTTTCTTGAGTCTGAGAATCAGCTCTGAGACTTATGGAGAAGAGGAGAGAAAAAATAAGACTCAACGCCCGTAGTTTCATGCTTTTTGGTTATTCCTAAAAAGGGTTAATTTACAGCCTTTCCCCTTTCAAAGAACCACTTCAAGGCAGCCTTAAAGAAGGGTTAGTGACTTCTCCTTCTTCGCGGCTTTTCCCTTAAAGCAAAAATCTTTCTAAGAGGAAACAGCTTTTACTTCGTGACTATAAGTGAGCTCCTAAAAAACCTCAACAGAAAGGTTTAGAAACTTCAACGAATAGCCGCTTCCCCTTCAGGTTTTTCTTTAAACTCCATCTCATTTTTGTGTTTAAACACCATATGATCCCCTTCAAGACACACAAAGTAATGGTGATCTTCTGTGGGATACGTGAGCATCTTCTCGGCAAGAGGATCCTCTAGGTACTGTTCGATCGTCCTGCGAAGAGGTCTAGCTCCCATTTCTGGCTGGAATCCCTTATCGACTAAGAATTCCTTCGCGGCAGCGTCTAACTCTAGGGTGATCTGTTTATCTGCAAGCCGTTTTTGCAACTTCTCGACTTCGATCGCAATCACAGTCATTAAACTCTCTTTATCTAAAGGTCTAAAAATCACCATATCGTTCAGACGGTTTAAAAATTCAGGTTTAAACTGTTTAGTTGCAGCAGCCTGAATCTTTTCTTTGATCTGTTCATAGTCGATGTGGTTAGTTTTTGCCGCAAATCCAACCTCGGTGCTTTTCTTAATAAGATCGGCTCCCAAGTTTGAAGTCATAATGATGATCGTATTGCGGAAGTCGATTTTTCTTCCGAACGAATCGGTCAAACGCCCCTCTTCCAAAATTTGAAGCATAATGTTCATCACATCGGGGTGTGCTTTTTCAATCTCGTCGAATAAAACAACTGAATAAGGGCGCTGTCTGACACGCTCAGTGAGCTGTCCCCCCTCCTCATAACCGACATACCCTGGAGGAGACCCGGTCATACGACTCACGGCAAACTTCTCCATATACTCAGACATATCAACCTGAATAAGAGCATCTTCGCCACCAAAAAGGTTAATTGCTAAAAGACGCGCTAGAAGAGTTTTTCCAACCCCAGTGGGCCCTAAGAAAAGGAAAGCTCCAATGGGTCTTTTTGGGTCTTTAATCCCTGCGCGACTTCTTCTGATCGCATTACACACCGTTTTAACAGCATCAGACTGTCCCACAATATTTTCCTGAAGGATTTCGCTCATTCTTAAGACTTTAGTCGTTTCACCCTCAGTTAGCCTCGTGATAGGAACGCCAGTTTGCTTAGCGACAACTGCTGCAATGTCCTCATCTTCGACAACGACCTCATGCTCCTCTTTATTGACTTCCCACTCAGCTTTTAGTTTTTGTAATTTTTCTCTTAAGCCCTTCTCTTTATCCCTTAAAGAGGCAGCCTTCTCATACTCTTGTCTGCCAATCGCTTCCTCTTTGGCGACTCGAGTCTCCTCGATTTCCGATTCAAACCTCGAAATATCTTGTGGCTGGTTCATCATCGAAATTCTCATTTTTGCGCCAGCTTCATCGATCAGATCGATCGCCTTATCTGGCAAGAACCTGCCGTGAATGTATCGGTCTGAAAGCAAAGCTGCAGCTGTTATCGCCCCTTGAGTGTAGCGGCACTTGTGATGCTCTTCATATTGCCCTTTTAATCCCTTCAAAATCTCGATTGTTTCCTCAGTTGAAGAGGGTTGCACTAGAATGGTTTGAAAACGTCTCTCAAGCGCGGCATCTTTTTCGATATGCTTGCGGTACTCATCGATTGTGGTCGCTCCAATGCACTGAAGCTCACCGCGAGAAAGGGGTGGTTTTAAGATATTGGAGGCATCGATTGCCCCTTCAGCGGCACCGGCCCCAACGATCGTGTGAAGCTCGTCGATAAAAAGGAGGATATTGCCATGCCTTTTGATCTCATCCATCACAGCTTTAATCCGCTCTTCGAACTGCCCTCGATACTTAGTTCCTGCAATCATGAGAGCCAAATCGAGAGTGATGAGTTTTTTCTTTCTCAAGTTATCGGGGACATCTCCCTTAACGATGGCTTGAGCCAATCCTTCAACAATGGCCGTCTTTCCAACCCCTGCTTCCCCGATAAGAACAGGGTTATTTTTCCGTCTTCGACAAAGGATTTGAATAAGTCTTTCAACCTCCTCCTTCCTCCCGATGACAGGATCCATTTTTCCTTCGCGGCACATCTCGGTCAAGTCGTACCCATAAGCTTTTAACGCGGGCAACTTGTCAGAGACACCCACTCCTGCCTTCTCATACGATTTTCCCGAGGAGCCCAAAGGATCCGATTTTGGCAGAGGGGATTGACCGGCGCCTCCAATCGGGGGCAATTGGAGATTAAAGGTTTCAAGCTCTTTTAAGACTTCTCTTCTAACCTCTTTTAAATCGACATTAAGGTTTTCAAGAACTTGAGCGGCCACTCCATCAGTTTGCCTAAGCAGGCCTAAAAGAAGGTGTTCTGTGCCAACGTAGTTATGATTTAAGTTTGCAGCCTCTTCGTTGGCAAACTCAAAGACTTTCTTCACTTTTCCCGTCAAAGCCGGATCGCCATAAACTTGAATTTCGGGACCAAAGCCCACCAATTTTTCAACTTCTTGCCGAACAATTTCAAAGTCGATGTTGAGGGTGCGCAGAACATTGACAGCGACTCCCTGACCCAACTTAAGGAGCCCTAGAAGAACATGCTCTGTCCCTAAGTAGTTGTGGTTGAGTCGCTGAGCCTCTTTTTTAGCTAGTTTAATCACTTGTTTGGCGCGATTGGTAAACTTATCAAACATAAAACACACACTTCTTCAAGGTTCAAAGGTTAAGACTACGAATATAATACACTTTTATCTTTTTTCGATCCTAGCGTGAATTTAGTGAAGAGTCTTCTTTTTTTGCAATCTTTAGAGTGGTTTCAATCGATTTGCTTAAAAAAAAGAAATGAACTACTGTGTTGTAACTATGATTTTAGTAAGAAAAGCTGAAAAAAAAGATGGAGCGCTTTTAAGTGAACTTCTTTTAATCACAAGAAGAAACACGTTTAAGTGGGTGGACCCCGAATTTTTTCAACTAGACGACTTTAAAAGACTGACTAGGGGAGAGTCTGTTTTTTTAGCGGAGGAGGGGGAAGAGATTTTGGGGATGCTTTCGGTCTGGCCAAAGGAGTGTCCTCCCTTTATTCACAACCTTTTTGTCAAACCTTGCCATCAGGGAAGAGGGATTGGCAAGCTACTTATTAAAGCGCTCGAACGATTTCAAATTCCCCCTCCGTACCGCCTGAAATGTGTGTTAAAAAATGAGAAGGCGCTCAAATTTTATAGAAAAAACGGGTGGATCGAGCTAGAGGAGGGGGTAGGTGAAGAGGGGGAATACGTCTTACTTGAACTTCCCTCGTTAAACTAACTTGAACTTCCCTCGTTACATTTTATAATTGCAAAAGGACAACACAAGAGACACCTTGTAGCTATTGCCAAAAAAGGTTACAGCGGTTTTTTCAAGGGTTTGGGGGTTGGGCTAGGGTTAGGGTTTAGGGTTAGGGCTAGGGTTTAGGGTTTAGGTTTTAAGTTTAGGGTTTAGGTTTAGGTTTTAAGGCTTAATTTAAAGCTGTTTTTAAAGTTTAAGGTTTTGAAACAGTTTTTTCAAGTTTGTTGCTATTGTGTTTAATTTAAAGCTGTTTTTAAAGTTTAGGGTTTAGGGTTTAATTTAAAGCTGTTTTTAAAGTTTAAGGTTTTGAAACAGTTTTTTCAAGTTTTTGGCTTAAGCCAAACTTGAAAAGGGGAGGGGGGAGAGAGGGCTTTAAAAGCCCTCTCTCCCCCCCTTAACCCCCCACCACTCACCCTAAATTCGGAAATGAGATAATGGCTCCAACCTTTGGTTGGAGGGGTTCTAAGGGGGAAAATGCTTTTCCCCCTTAGGATCCCCCTTTTGCTTCCCCTCCTAAGTTGAAAGCAGGGGGGAAAAGCGATTTCCCCCCTACCCCCCCCTTTGCGTCAAAGGGGGGAAAGTTCACTTTCCCCCCTACCCCCCCCTTGATCCTTCGACTCATTTTTATAACTGTTTGGCGATCAATCTATTCGGAAAAGAGCAAAATGCATTTCTTCAAGTTTTGGCCTTAAGCCAAAACTTTGGAAATGCAAAAGGGAGGAGAGGTTTCGCACCTCTCCTCCCCTTCCCACCTCACCGCGTTAGGGGCTTTCGCCCCTAAAACCCCTTATTATTGGGTTGCAAGGGCGAAGCCTTTGCTGCGGAGAGAGGGGTTAAGGGGAGAGAGGTGCAAAACCTCTCTCCCCTTTGCCTTAAGGTTTGGCGCTAGCCAAAAACCTTAAGGGATTAAACTTCATCCGATTAGATCGAACGTCAAATAGTTACAACAATGGGTAAAAGGATCAAGGGGGGGGTAGGGGGGAAAGGAACTTTCACCCCTTTGACGCAAAGGGGGGGGTAGGGGGGAAATCGCTTTTCCCCCCTGCTTTCAACTTAGGAGGGGAAGCAAAAGGGGGATCCTAAGGGGGAAAAGCATTTTCCCCCTTAGAACACCTCCAACCAAAGGTTGGAGCCATTATCTCGTTTCCGAATTTAGGGTGAGTGGTGGGGGGTCAAGGGGGGAGAGAGGGCTTTTAAAGCCCTCTCTCCCCCCCTCCCCTTTTCAAGTTTGGCTTAAGCCAAAAACTTGAAAAAACTGTTTCAATACCTTAAAACCTAAACCTTAAACCTTAATTCGTAAAACTTGAAAAAACTGTTTCAATACCTTAAAACCTAAACCTTAAACCTTAATTCGTAAAACTTGAAAAAACTGTTTCAATACCTTAAACTTTAAAAACAGCTTTAAATTAAACCCAATAGCAACAAACTTGAAAAAACTGTTTCAATACCTTAAAACCTAAACCTTAAAACCTAAAACTAATTCCTAAAACCTTAAAACCTAAAATCCCTTTATACAATCGTTTATCGAGACGCCTGTAAAACTGTTTCCCAAAAAAGTTATGTTCGGGTATTTCTCCTTAAGCGCTTTAACATTAAGATGATAGTTAACAGGGTATTGAGGAATCGCTTTAGATGCTCGGTTGAAATGCACAACATCTGGCTCTTTATCAATACCAAGATGCTCAAAAAGTGCCCCTTTTGATAAAGCTAAAAGCTCCTCATCCGAAAAATCTGCTCCCAAAATCATAAACGTCAGACGCGTTTCATCTTGCGCATTTTGCTCAGGAAATACATCAGAATCGAAAACACAACCCAAAATAGGTGTTTGAAAAAAGCTCGGTACTAAGTAACCAAAACCCCTTTTTTTCAAAAGGTTCCCCTGCCTAAATCCAAAACTTACCGTCGAAACTGAATTAAAAGGCAAATCTAGAAGTGATTCCTCCTTTAGCAATTCAAACAAACGGTATGCAGGAATCGTCGTATAAACATGAGAAAACTCCTCCATGTTCTTCAAAGTCTCTAAAAACCTCACCTCGACCTTTAACCTTTTAAAAAGCGCCTCCGGAAGGGTCTTTAAACCCCTTTTAAACGAAAAAAAAGGCGCCCCCTTCAAATAGTTTGGTGGTGAAAAACGCTCCCTTAAAAAAAAAGAGCCAAAAATTAAGCTCTTATACTTTTGTTCCGCCTGAAATAATTGAGGAAAACACGATCTTATCGAAAGCTTTGTGATGTCCCCTGCAAAAATCCCTTTGGTAAGAGGGTCAAAAAAGTTTGTCGCCACTTGCTCTCCCAGCCTTCGCGAAATAAACGAGAAAACCGTCTCATCTGAAGCATCCCCTTTTTTTGCCCACAAATCTTTCCAAAAAGAGCGCCAAATTAAAGGGGATCGCCACAAACTCACCTCATTTAATGAAACAGGAGCCCCACCTAAAATATAGCGTCTCTTACACTGAGGACTTGCTAAGACAATCTCATCGTTTAAGTTAAGCTCCTCAATTAGCTTTAAAGTTTCCCGGTTTGTTGCCCGCAAACTCCTGGGACCAAGCTCAAACAAAAAACCCTCTTTCTCAATACTCTGAATCCACCCCCCAATTTTTTCAGACGCTTCGAAAAGAACTATTTTGACGGAAGAGTTAAACACCTTTTGCAATTTATAACACACGTTTAAGCCCGAAATCCCCGCACCCAAAACGGCCACCTGTCTCATGAATACCCTTTCACTTGATCCACAACCGCTTTTACTGCCTCAAATGGCACGTCCTTTTTCACACCATGGCTTAAATTAAAAATAAACCCCTTGTCCCCTCTCATATCATCTAAGAGCCTCTTCACTTCACTCTCAAGCCTCTTTAAGGGTAAATAGAGAGCGTCTGGATCTAAATTGCCTTGCAAGCTTAGGTGAGGAGCTCTAATTCTTACCTCTTTTAAAGACACGTGAGAATCTAAACTTAAAGCGTTTGCAAGGGGAATTAAACTAGATAAATGTTGAGAGGTGCCCTTACTAAAAAGAACCGTGGGCACTTTTGCTTTCTCAAAGATTTTCTTATAACTTGGCAAACAAAACCGTTCAAAATCGGCAGGTGAAAGCACTCCCGCCCACGAATCGAACAATTGAAACGCATCGATCCCAGCTCTTTGTTGCCCCTCAAAATACTCAACAGTTGCTTGAGTTAACACATCGATCAACTTCTGAAAACCTTTTGGGTCTTTACTTATCCACTCTTTCGTCTTTTTAAACTCTTTAGAGCTTCCCCCCTCGATCATGTAGCTTGCTAAAGTAAACGGGGCGCCTGCAAATCCAATCAAAGGAACAGACAAGCTCTTCTTTAAACGAATAATCGTCTCAAACACGTAAGAGAGACAATCTAACGAACTTAAAGGTAAGGGAATCTGTTTTTCCTCTCTTACAGGATTGTCGATAATGGGACCCCTCCCTTCATCAAAGTGAAGCTTCATCCCCAAAGCTTCGGGAACAACTAAAATATCTGAAAAAAGGATTGCAGCATCCACCCCTAAAAGGGTGATGGGAAGGTGAGTCACCTCTTCGGCAAGCTCTGGAGTATGGCAAAGCTCTAAAAAAGTGTGTTTCTTTCTTAAAGCCTGGTATTCAGGCATGTAGCGCCCAGCTTGCCTCATCAGCCACACAGGAGGGCGCATCCGATCGTTTCGACAAAGAAGAGCGTCTAAAAATAACGAGTCAAAGGATTTTTTCAAGAATCGCCTCAACAGTAAAGCCAAACTCCTTGGCAAGTGCCTTGGCAGGGGCTGACAACCCATACCCCTTCATGCAAATCGGTATGCCGTTTAAGCCAATAAACTTATACCAGCCAAGATCGACCCCAGCTTCGATGCTAACTCTTTTCCCCAAGTCTCCTCCGATCACCTCTTCCCTATAGGTAGGTTCCTGCTCATCAAAAAGTTCAAAACAGGGCACTGAAACAACTCTCACATCTTTTCCCAACTTTTCAAGCGCTGAAGCGACATCTAAGCTCAAGCTTAGCTCAGAACCTGTTGCAAAAAGGGTGTAGTCAGCCTTTTTCTTCTCTTTTTTGACGATGTAAGCCCCTCTTCCAACCCCCTCAGCAAAAGAAACCTTCGTCTCTTTTAGATCGGGAAGAGCCTGCCGGCTTAAAATAATCGCTGTTGGTCCCTCGTAGCGAAGAGCGGCAATCCAGGCCATTTTGACCTCAGTGCCATCAGCTGGCCGAATCACTTGCAAATTAGGAATAGCCCTTAAGGCCATATAATGCTCGATCGGCTGGTGAGTCGGGCCATCCTCTCCTAAAAAAATCGAATCGTGAGTGAATTGGTAGATCACTTTCTCTTTCATTAGGCAAGCTAATCTGATGGCGTTTCGCATGTAATCAGAAAATGTTAAAAAGGTGCCAACAAAGGGAATGATCATTCCCGTTTGAGCTAAGCCAGAAGCTTCTGCACACATCGAAAACTCCCTAACCCCATATTTAATATTTCGCCCCGAGAAATGGCCAGGAGTGATAATCGGAAATTTTTTGATCATCGTGCTATCTGAAACAGAGAGGTCGGCAGATCCCCCATAAAGCTCTGGAAGAAGATCGGCCAGTTTTTGAATCACTAAGGAAGAAGCTGCCCTTCCTGCTAAAGGCCCCTCAATTTTTACAGAAGAGAGCTCCTCTTCTAAATTTTTAGGCACTTTTTTGTGCCTCATCTGTTCAAAAGTTTGGAAAAGAGCTGGATCCTCTTTTGCAAATGTCTCAAATAGCAGATTCCAAGAAGCTTCCTCTTCACCACACGCTTTTTGTTTTTGGTGAAAGAAATCAAGAACTGATTGAGGAACATAAAATGGCTCCTCAGGCAACCCTAAAAGCTTTTTGGTCTCAAAAATCTCTTCCACACCCAAAGGAGAGCCGTGCGCTTCACTAGTTCCTTGTTTGTGGGGAGATCCCTTCCCAATAATGGTGTGGGCTATAATAAGAACTGGTTTTGTTTCGTGCGCTCTCGCCTTTAAAAAAGCGTGATGAATCTCATCTAAATCGTTTCCATTGATTTCGATCACCTCCCATCCATAAGCTCTGTAACGGGAAGCCGTGTCCTCAGAAGAGCACTCATCTAAGGGGCCATCCAAGCAAACGTGGTTGGAATCGTAAATGCCAATTAAGTTATTCAATCTCAAGTGACCAGCAAATGAGGAAGCCTCGTGAGAGATCCCCTCCATCATACACCCATCACCCATCAGAAAAACGACTTTATTGTTAACTATTTTACCAAACTTCTCCTGCAAAATTTTAAATCCAAGAGCTTGACCCACCGCATTGGCAACGCCCTGTCCTAAGGGTCCAGTCGTCGTTTCAACACCTGGAGTATCCTGCTTTTCGGGGTGTCCTGGCGTTTTTGAATGAAGCTGCCTAAACTGTTTAATATCGTCTAAAGAGAGGTCATAGCCAGATAAATAGAGACAAGAGTAGAGCCACATCGAGCCGTGACCGGCAGACAAGATAAACCGATCTCTATTAAACCAATCGGGGTTTTTAGGGTTATATTTTAAAAAAACCCCCCAAAGGTAGGCTCCGAGCTCGGCGCACCCCATCGGAAGACCGGGGTGACCAGAGTTTGCCTTTTGAACCGCATCCATAGAGAGCCCTCGAATGGTGAGAGCTATTTCTGCAAGAGAGGCCTTTAAATAGGGATTGAGTGTTTTTGAGGGGGGTGTCATTTGCTTAAACTCCATTTTTTCAAAAAAACACATCTTACTCCCTTTCTAAAAGATGCGCAAGAGTTTGCGTTTCCCTTTCCTCTTAATTTCAAATGTTTTGCTTTTTAGCGGTTTTGTTCATTTCTTTGGCTCTATAATAGGAAAGGGGATAAATTCCCAAGCGGATTGTCGGGAATCGATTGAATAAGAAATTATAAAGAAAGCAGATAACCAATTAGCTTTTCTATTGGTATTATCATCGCAAATCATCCTTAATTTCTTATTTAAATATAGTATACTATGATTATTTAGCTAAAACAAGCACTATTAAATTAGTTTCCCCTACTTTTTCTATAAAAATTAAAAATAACACTTATAATCAACAACTTATAAATTATTTTAAAAAATAATTTGACTTTAGTTTGTTTTATATGTAATTATTTTGTTTAAGACGTCGCACAAATAAAGTTAATTGATCATTGTGTAACTCTTAATAAATTAACCTAAATAAAAGAGGTAACATTATGGACAGAAATTATTTTGAATCCCAATGGGAAAACACAAAAGCTATCATCCAAAACAAATGGAATAAATTGACGGATGAGGATATCAGATACATTAACGGTCGTTTCGACAACCTTATCGACAGACTTGAATTACGCTACGGTTGGACAGAAGAACAAGCAGAAGATGCTGTTAGAAGAGCGACATTTGAAAGAGCTGGATATGCTACTGAAAGAGATTTAAGAAAAGAGAAAGAAGGATCTTCTGATCTTTTAAAATGGGCATTGGCTCTTTGCTTGCCTCTTTTATTTGCAGGACTTTGGTACGCTGGAAGCCACAGAAATCAAGAAGTTGTGCCACAACCAAAAGCTGTAGTTGAAGAAGTTGCTGTGATCACAGAAACTCCTGGCGACCAAACTGTTGCTCAATTGATTCGTCAAGCAATTGCAGCAAGAGCTCCACTTTTCCAAGATTTGAGAACTCTTCGCGTTTCTGCAGCTAACGGCGTTGTGACCATCACAGGTTCTGTTGCTAATCCTCAAGAGAGAGACACTATCGTCAATCTCATTAGAAACATTCCTGGAGTGACACAAGTCAACGACAACATCACTATCAGACAATAATCCTAAGTAAGTCCCCCTCTTCAATAGAGGGGGACTACTTTCTTTTTGAGCTCACGATCTGACCATCCTCTATCTGATCTATACTATCTGCAAACTCCACAATGCGAGAATCGTGCGTGATCACAATCAGTGTAATCCCATGCTTAGTGACCATCTCTTTTAAAAGGACCATAATTTTGTGTCCATTCGTGTTATCCAAAAAGCTTGTTGGCTCATCGCAGACAATAATCGGAGGCATATGAGCCATCGCGCGGGCAATTGCAATCCTTTGCTGCTGTCCCCCAGAAAGCTCTGTCGGTAACACCCCAATTTTATCCTCCATCCCAAAATCAGTAAGAAGCTTTTTTGCTCTCTTTACAGCTTCAACTTTTGGGGTACCCAAAATCACAAGAGGCACCGAAATATTCTCCTCGCACGTTAGAGTCGGAATCAAATTAAACGCTTGAAACACAAATCCAATATTCTTTCCCCGAAAATGAGTCTTCTCAGCATCTGGAAGATAATTAAGATCGACCCCCCTCACAAAGCAATCTCCTGCATTCTGCGTCAAAATTCCGGCAATCACTGAGATCAGGGTTGTCTTTCCAGAGCCTGAGGGCCCCATAAACATTCTAATCTCCCCCTGATTGATTTTAAGGTTAATATCTTTTAAAGCATCGACACGATTCGATCCCTCCCCATAATGCTTATAGATCCCTCGACACTCAATAATGACATTATCACCCATAATTTAACTCTTAAACACAATAGCTGGATCTAACTTGATGATTTTTTGCATGCAAATAAAAGAAGCAAAAAGACTAATAAACAAAATCGAAGTTAAACTCAGCATATATAAAAATAAAGGAAGACTAAAAGAGAGCTCTGTTCCACTTGTCGTGTATCCAAAAAGAGCTGCAGCCCCCATACCAATCCCCCAACCAATTAGGCTCACAAAAAGAGCTTGCAGAAGCACAATCTTAATTAACATCGAGTTATCTGCCCCCATGGCCTTAAAAACAGCAAAATAGGGAAGATTGTCCACCGTAAACGTGTAAAGAGTCTGACCTGCAATGGCCGTTCCAATAATAAATCCCAAAATAATCGCAACCCCAAAATTGACGAAAATACCTGTGTATTTTACGTAATAGATAAGAGTTAACATTTTGAGCTCTTTTGCCGTATAAGCTGCAAATCCCGTTTGACTTTTGATCCTTTGACAAACCACTTTCGGATCGATCCCAGGGGCTGAATGAGCGATAATAAAGGAAAGAAGCTTTCTCTGAGAGGGCACAAAGGAAGTGGCTCTCTCATAAGTTGTGTAAAGGACTGGTTGCGACTGAAATGTCCTTGAAACTTTGCAAATCCCTGCAACGTAAGCTCTGTTGTCGTTAAGCTCAATCCTATCCCCCACCTGGAGAGGCACTCCACGAGAGGAGAGTTTTGTCTCAGCACCTACCTTGTCGACAATAATGGCATCGGGAATCCTCAAATCCTCCACTTTCCCTTTAAGCATGATGGGGGGAGCTCCAATAAGAGTGGCATCATCAATTCCTATCAAAATGCAAGTTTGAAAAGTGCCATTTCTTAAGCGCGCCTGAATCGTCCCCTTATAAAGAGGTGTTGCCCAAAGAACCCCTTCGACACTTCTGACCCTGTAAAGGTCGGTATCTTTAAGAGGTTTAATGTCGTCGATGTACTGCACGGTGGGATCGACAACCCAAATGTTTGGTTGAGAGGTATCGGTAATAAATCCAAAGGTACGATTTATGATCCCAATTAAAATAGCTGCCTGCTGAGTGATGATAAAGGATGCAAAACAGAGACCCAAAACGATACCGATATATTTGACGCGATCCCCAATCAACATTTTAAGGGCATACGACATCATGACCAGTCGCCTCCCAAAGCCTTGTAGATGGCAATTAAATCCATGGCAAGTGTTTGCTGACTTTCAACCAATGTATTAGAAGAAGTAAGCCATAACTCTCTTGCTATAAGCACTTCTGTATAATCGACAAGCCCTGACTGAAAACGATCGGTTGTCAAACTAAGATTTTTTTTATTAGCCTTCACCTGTTTTGTTAAGTTGATGACCCGCCCCTGATCGTAAAAGTACGTCTCAAGCGCTTGCTCTGTCTCTTGAAGCGCCCCTATAACCGTTTTTTGATACGTTAAATACGCTTGATTTCGAAGAGCTACCTGCACATTTATCGTTTGGTTCCTTTTTCCAAAGTCAAAAACGGGAGCTATGATTAAAGATCCGATTCCCCAAATCATGCTGGCAGGTTGAAAAAGCTTGTAGAGCTTATCACTTGAGTAACCCACGTTTGCCCCTTGAAGGGGGTTTGAAGCATAAGAGCTACTTGAACCTGTCAAGGAGACTGAAGGGAATAAATCGGCAACAGCCACACCAATCTGCTCAGTGGCCGCGGCAAGTCGTCTTTCGGCGGCACAAATATCGGGGCGACGCCTTAAAAGCTCTCCGGGAAGGGAAGAAGGCACCATCCCCTCTGCTACAAGAAGAGGTCTATCCTCTGGAAATTCACTAATGATTATCTCCGGAAGGGTGCCACTAAGAATTGACAACGAATAAATTGACTGTTTAAGAAGCGCTTCGATTTGCTTTAAAGCCGCTTCATCAGCCTCAATGGTTGCTAAGTTCCTCTCAATCTCTAACTCATCTGTTAAACCCGCCTTGAGCCTCTCATGGGAGAGTTGCAGGATATCCTTATCTAAAAAGACTGCCTCTTTTGCTATTTGTCTTTTTTTTTGGTAGCTTGCAATGGTGGCATAAGTCAAAGCCACCTCAGAGATCACACTAATTTTAACGCCCCTCATGTCATCGATTGAAGCCTCGAAAAGATCGTACGCTCCAGCGGCAGCTCTTCTATACTTACCAAAAAGGTCTAACTCCCAGATCGCATCCAAACCCGCTTGGTAAAAGCTTTGGTAGGGGTGATCGAGCGAGGATGTGTTTGTTAAGGGGTTGGGAACTCTTAAAAAAGTTTGACTTGTTCTATAGCGAGAACCAATGGCTGTAGCATCAAACTCGGGATAAATTTGAGCCCAATTCACTAAGTATTGCGCCCTTGCCTGATAGATCACCTCAAGAGCTATTCGGTAATCGAAATTGCGACAAAGAGCCAAATTGATATAGTGATTAAGGACTGGGTCATTAAAACGGGACCACCATTCGACAAGCTCCTCATCTTTTACAAAAACGGTTCCTTTCTCTTCCGTTAACCTTTGAGGAAGTTCTGTACAAGGAGGAGAGTAATTGGGACCCACTTTACATCCCGCCAAAAAAACACAGGCCGCTAAAACTGTTTTAGATCTCATTTTAACAGACTCTCAATCGGTTCAGATTCAATAAACACATCCAAAATTTGCCCGGCATAAATGGGAAGGTCTTTTCTCTCAAACTGATAGAGCACCTGCAAAACTCTCGTATCAACCCTTTCAACGGTCTCCCCTGTGAAGGAGCTTTTTGGAATAATGTAAGGCTCTGTTCTAAAGTACGTCATGGGAAATGAAATATTGCGGTTTCCCCTAACAAAGGCCACAGCTTTTGCCCCTGGTCTAAACCGCCAAGCGTCATCTTCATCCACATCGATCCTCATTTGCAGAGGAGAAACAGTTCCCATAAGGATCAAAGTCCCGTTAGCAGCTGTTTGCCAGGTCGATTGAGACGAAATAAAAGGAATAATGGGAGCTATTTCCCCAACGTGGCAATTCACTTGCAAAATTTGCCCATCGACAGGAGCTCTAATGATGGATCGTTCGATATTGACTTCAATCTCTTTTAAAGAAGCTTTAGCAACTCTTAAACTCTCTTCTGCCTCTTTAAAAGCAAAGTAAGCCAGCTGATGATTCTGTTCGCTGACAGCTTTGCTATTTTGTAATCTTTCATAAAATGAGAATTGCGTCTTTTTATCTTCAAGGGTCATTTCAGCCAAACTCACATTCCTTTTAGCAGTTTCAAGTTCTGCTTCTAATGCTCTTAAATCGAGCTCAAACAAAGGATCGTTCACTTTGACATAGTCGTTTTCTACGACATAAACTTTTTTAATCACTTCATTAAAAGGGGTCCCAATCGAAATATTTTGGGAGGAGGCCTCAATAATGCCTGCCGCTGCAATGGCGCTTGGGAAAGGAGAGGTCGCAGGAGGAAAAAGAATCGGAGGTGTTGGCACCTGAGCCTGGCTCCAGTGGACGACATACAATCCAAATAGAGCTCCAATCAGCGCTAAAATAGGTAATAAATATTTTCTTATCATATTTTAGGGTATACGGGTTTTCTTAAAATTGTTGCAACGAAATTTTTTTTTCTTTTCAAAAATCGTCGAAAGGAGTAAAAGGCGAATCCTTTTTAAACCCTATCTAAAGGAGCTTTTTCGATGTTTACCAAAGTCATGACCACTTTTCCAATCCGCATCAAAGATCCCGCTCTTCCAAAAGGGTGGAGCTTTTCAGTAGCTACCCTTTGCAAAATAAGGCTTCTTTGGAAAATCTCTGAAAAAGCGACTCTCTATAGAAATCCAAAAAATTTTTTATCTCTTCTTGCAGGTCAAATTCTTCATTTCACGCTCCAAAAAAGTAGCTTAGTCAAACTGGCAGCCTTTAGTTTATTGGCTGTAAGACGGCTTCAAGCACTTGAGCAACAACTTAGTTTAACAAAAAAATCGTACAAAAACCTCTCTGAAATCGCCTCCAACTTCTTTGGCTCCCCTGAACAAGGAAAAACAAAAAGAACCCTATTTCGGATTAAAGTCACAGCAAAAGCCACAACCCTTTTTCTCAAAAACAGCGTCGACTCTACCTTAAAAATCACAGACGTCGTCGATACTCTCACTCAACCCAACTCAAAAGAGGCGATCACAGAAGTTTTTGTCAACTCCGTCGAAAATGCCACTTGGCTTTCAAAACACAAAGAGGGACTTGTCAAAGCGTTTAAACAACACCACATCACAATTAAAAAAGTTTTTAATCATTTAGGGGTAGCCGTTACAGTCGAAGAGGTCACCTCTTGCCTTGAAACTTCCCTAAATACCCTCGATAAGGTCGCTTCTGCAACAAAAGGGTTTAATGAAAAAAACGCTAAAAAAGCGTTCTTTGGATGCGCTACGACTTTTGGAGTAGAACATTTATTACCAGATCAAATGGTAGAGGAAAAAGAAACTCTAAAAGAGTATTTTATTCCAAATGAGATCATTCGCCTCAAGTGTCTAGACAAACGAAACAGATTTAAGTATAATCCCTCTCTTTAATCTTCATAGGTTGTGCATCATGGACTCTTCTCAGATTCGACGCCAGTTTCTTCTCTACTTTAAAGAAAGAGGACACCAGATTGTCCCCTCATCGCCTGTTGTACCCCACGATGATCCCACTCTTTTATTTAACAATGCTGGAATGAACCAGTTTAAAGATGTTTTTTTAGGGAAAAGTCAAAGAGATTATAAAAGAGCGGCCTCATCTCAAAAATGTATTAGGGTGGGTGGCAAACACAACGACCTAGAAAACGTAGGGCATACCAGTCGCCATTTAACTTTTTTTGAAATGCTCGGCAACTTCTCTTTTGGGGACTATTTTAAAGAAGACGCGATCAAATTTGCCTGGGAGATCTCAACGGAGGTTTTCGGACTCGATCCCGAAAGAATTTGGCCGACCGTTTTCGAGCAAGATGAGGAGGCGTATCAGCTTTGGCTTAAATTTGTCCCCTCTAAAAGAATCTCTAGGATGGGAAAAAAAACAAACTATTGGGCGATGGGTGATACTGGTCCTTGCGGCCCTTGTTCAGAGCTTCTCTACGACAGAGGCCCGATCTTTGGAGAGGCCCAAAATCCTAAAGAGGATGTGGGAGAGGAGAGGTACTTTGAATTTTGGAACTTAGTGTTTATGCAAGACAGCGCTTTAGCTCAAGGAGTGATTGAGCCCTTGCCAAAACCTTGCATCGATACAGGAGCTGGCCTTGAAAGAATCGTCGATCTAAAAATTGGGGGCAACTCCGTTTTTACAACAGATATTTTAAAAGCTTTAATAAACGATGTCGAAAAGATCACTGATGTGCGCTACAACATCGAAGATAAAGAGTTAGCGCCAGCTTTCCATGTGATCGCAGATCATATGCGTTGCTTATCCTTTGCAATCGCCGATGGAGCTCAACCAAGTAATACCGAAAGGGGGTACGTCTTAAGAAAAGTTTTAAGACGCGCTGTCAGGTATGCAAAACGACTTGGACTTGAGCGCCCTTTCCTTGCGAAGCTTCTTCCAACGCTGATTGCAAAAATGGGGGATGACTATCCTGAATTAAAAAAGAGCAAAGATAGAATTGAGGAGATTCTCACGATCGAAGAGGAAAATTTCTTAAAAACCCTTAAAAGAGGGGGAAATATTTTAAGTCAGATCGTCACAGCCTCAACGACTCAGGGGCAAATTTCCGGAGATGATGCTTTTAAGCTTAAAGACACCTACGGCCTACCCTTAGATGAGATACTTCTTCTTGCAAAAGACAGTCACTTAAATGTCGACACCGACAGATTTTCTCTCCTCGAGCAGGAAGCTAAAGAGCGCTCAAAAAAGGCTGAAAAAAAACAGGGGCAAACAGTGTCTGAAAACCTGTTTCAAAACCTTAAAGCTACAGAGTTTATTGGATACAACACCCTTTCAAGTGAAGCCGAAGTGATCGCTATTTTAAAAAATCAAGCCTTTACAGAGACTCTCAAAGAGGGGGAAGAGGCGTTAATTGTTTTAAATAAAACCCCATTTTACGCAGAAAAAGGGGGACAAGTGGGAGACAAAGGGGTTTTAAAAGGAACTACCACCCTTTTTGACATCGAAGACACAAAAGAGCCTTTCACAAAAATTATCGCTCATAAGGGGGTTCTTAAAAAAGGATCTATAAAAGTGGGAGATCATCTCACTTTAGAAGTTGATCAGCTAAGACGGAAACAAATTGCAAGTAATCACACAGCAACCCATCTTCTCCATTACGCCCTCCAAAAGGTGCTAGGAGAGCACATTAAACAAGCAGGTTCTGTGGTCGATCAAAACCATTTAAGATTTGACTTTAACCACCACAAAGCCCTCGAACCTCAAGAAATTGACCAAATTGAAGATCTCGTGAATGAAAAAATTCGAGAGGCCAAAAGTGTCTCAACCTACGAGATGCCCTACGAAGAGGCCTTTAAGAGAGAGGACATCAAGCAATTTTTTGGAGATAAATATGGCCATCAGGTCAGAGTGGTCGACATCGACTATTCAAAAGAGCTTTGTGGCGGCACACATGCAAACAATGTGGGGCAAATCGGATATTTTAGAATTGTCAAAGAGGGAAGCATTGCAGCAGGTGTCAGACGTATCGAAGCAGTCACTGGTAAACAAGCAGAAATCTTTGCAAAAGAACCTCTTAAAATCATTCACGCTTTAGAAACCCTCTTAAAAACGCCAAGCTCCAAACTTTTTGAAAAAGTTCAAAAAACTGTTGACGAAGTGAAAGAGTTAACTCTTGAATCAAAAGAGTTAAAAAAAGGAGTATTAAAAACTCTTGCCAATGAGTTGATCGAAAAAGGGACCCATAAGAGCCCCTACACGATCATTTCGGAGGAAGTTGTTTTACCTCCAAACGACATGAAAGATTTAGCTGACTTGTTGCTTCAAAAAGCCTCCCCTTGCGTGATCGTTTTGGGTTCAAAAGTGGAAGGGACTGCTCATCTTTTAGCAAGAGTTAGCGACGAATTGGTTAAAAAAGGGGTAAAAGCCTCAGAGATTATCCAAACACTTGCTCCCTTAATCGATGGAAGAGGTGGTGGAAGAGCCGAGAGCGCAGCAGCTTCAGGAAAGGGATTAGAACATTTGACAAAAGCGCTAAAGCATGTTCTTACAAACGCTTGAACTGATTTGTTCAAATGAAAAAATTCAAGCCTTAAGCTCCTCTTTAGGCCAAGGAGATCAGATTTTGGTCGAGGGGCTTTGGAATGGTCCCAAAGCGCTTTTGGCAGCCCTTGCCGAAAAAGTAACGGGTAAAAACGTCCTTATTTTAACCTCCGATTCTCAAGAGGAGGCGCGTCTTTTCCACGACTTAACCGTTTTTACAAACAGAAAGATCGTCAACTTTCCCGCTTGGGAAACGCTTCCGCAAGAAAAAACAGCCCCAAGCCCCGATGTCGTGGGAGACCGCTACCAAGTACTCCAGGAGCTCTCTTTGGCAGAGGAGCCCTTGATTATTTTAAGCGGATTAACAGCTTGCTTACAAAAACTGATTCCTCCAAACCGTTTTGATACCCTTTACCTGATGCTAAAAAAAGGGGACTCGATTTCACATGAAAAACTTGTGACAAAACTTCAGGAGATGGGGTACACAAGAACCCCGATGGTGTCTGATAAGGCAGAGTTTGCCGTAAGAGGGGGAATCATCGATATTTTCCCCGTCTCCTCTCCCGACCCTTTTAGATTTGAATTTTTTGGAGATGAGATCGACTCCATTCGCCTCTTTGATCCCATAGGACAAAAATCGATTAAACCGATCAACGAAGTGCACATTCCTCCTGCAAAAGAGCTTGAACTGATTGAAAAAGAGAGTCATCTCTCGACCATTTTTGATTACTTGGGGAAAAATTTACTCATCATCTTCGACGACCTCTTGGCCCTTGAAGACAAATACGTCTCTCTCTCTGGAATTTTAGACAAAGAGACGAGAACTTTCCTTCCGCTCCAAGAATTTTTAAATCTTGTCGCTCCTTATCAAAAAATCTTTACCACAAAAACCTCTTTAGAGGAGCTTACAGAGGTCCGCACAAAAAAAAGGGGCAACTACTATAGCGAACAGGTGGCGTTTAACGAGCTTTCGTTCGAGATGTTTGGGAAAAAATTTGAGGCTAAAAAATGGAATCATCCGTTTGAAACGGTGGGAGCCTACCTTCTTCCGGAGGTTGAGGAGGGGAAAACGATTTCTGGCGAGGAGCTTTTTTTAGGTTTAAACAGGCTTAAAAAAGGGGAGCTGCATATTTTAACAAACACTTCTGCAGAGATGACGCAGTTTCAAAAGAGGGTATTAGACAATTCGATCACATTACCTGAAAAGAGTGTTTATCATTTAGGGTATCTCTCATCAGGGTTTGCGCTCCCAGAGGATCATTTTGTTCTTTTGTCGACTGCCGAGATCACGCACCGGTACAAAATACGAAGACAAAAACAAAGAAGCACTTACCACACAGAAGGGGTTGAAACATTTCAGCTCAATCCCGGTGAGATGGTTGTTCATTTAAACCATGGAATTGGCCGTTTTTTAGGCGTTGAAACAAAACCGAACCATTTGGGAGTCTCAAGCGAATACTTTGCTATAGAGTATGCCAAAGGGGGAAAACTGTATGTGCCGATCCATCAAAGCTATTTGCTCACAAAGTATATAGGGGCCACCGAAGAGATCCCACAAATGCATGAGATGGGGGGATTGAAATGGAGAAAGGCGAAAGAGACGACGCAAAAAGCGATCGTAGGATATGCCAAAGATTTATTAAAGCTTTACGCTGAAAGAGAGATTAAAGGTGGTTTTTCGTATCCTGAGGACACCGAAGAGATGATGGCTTTTGAGGAGGAGTTTCCTTTCGTCGAGACGGAGGATCAACTGAATGCAATAAGGGCTATCAAAAACGATATGATCTCAAAAAAGCCCATGGACCGGCTGATTTGTGGTGATGTGGGGTACGGCAAAACGGAAGTTGCGATGAGAGCTTGCTTTAAAGCGATCGTCGAGGGGGGCAAACAAGTGGCGCTTCTTGTGCCAACGACGGTTCTTGCAATGCAACACTTCGACAATTTTTGCGAACGGCTTGGAAATACGGGTATCAACATAGGAGTCTTATCTCGCTTTCGAACACCAAAACAACAAAAAGAGACCATTGAGGGGGTCAAAAACGGTTCAATCGATCTCGTGATCGGCACCCACAGAATTATAGGGAAAGATCTTGTGTTTAAAGACTTGGGACTTATCGTCATCGATGAGGAGCAAAGATTTGGGGTAAAAGCTAAAGAGCACTTAAAGGGGCTTAAAACAGGAGTTGACTGCTTAACACTTTCAGCGACCCCCATTCCAAGAACGCTTTACATGTCACTAGTTGGAGCAAGAGACATGTCGGTCATCAGCACGCCCCCACAAGATCGTCTTCCAATCTCGACCATTATTGCAGAAAACAATAACGAACTGATTAAGGGGGCCCTGTTGCGAGAGCTTGCAAGGGATGGGCAAGCGTATGTGATCCACAACAGAGTGGAGACGATTTACGAATATGCGAACCACATCCAATCGCTTTTGCCTCAAGCAAGGATCGCAGTTTGCCACGGACAGCTAGACCCGGATGAAAACGATGCTGTTTTTCACGCCTTTAGAAACGGACAAGTCGATATTTTAGTAGCCACAACGATTGTAGAGAGTGGTATCGATGTTCCGAATGCCAACACGATTTTGATCGATAAAGCGGATCATTTTGGGATGGCAGACCTCTACCAACTGAGGGGCCGAGTGGGGCGTTGGAACAGACGTGCATTTGCTTACTTTTTAGTGAGAAACAAACACACTCTTGCCGAAATTTCGAGGAAACGACTTGAAGCGCTTGCAGAGGCCTCCGGATACGGTGGGGGGATGAAAATTGCGATGCGAGACTTAGAACTTCGAGGAGCGGGAGACATTTTAGGTCACGAGCAATCGGGACACGTCTCCACGATCGGATTTCATTTCTACTGCAAACTTTTAAAGAGGACGATCAAAGCACTTCAAGGGGAGGCTTTGCCACAAAACTTAGACGTAAAACTTGAATTTGAATCAATCGTTGCAAAATTTCCAGAAAATTATGTGAACGAGGTTTCTCTTCGGATGGATTTATACCAAAGACTTGGTGAGGCGTACTCCTTAGAGGAAGTGGATGCCATTTTCGAGGAGGTAGAGGATCGATTTGGCAAAATGCCAGAGCCTGTGAAATGGCTCTACCACCTCACGAGAATCCGAATTATCGCAGGCAAACAGGGGATATCTTCCTTAAAGCAAAACAAGGTATCTCTTACCTACCAAAAAGGGGAGATGATCAAACAGGTGACGATGAAATGGCCAAAAGAGCCCAAAGCGTTTGAAGAGGCGATTAAGCAAGCGCTAACTTAAGCTTTCATGGGTTATAGTGAGATGAGGGGGCGGGAAAAGGGAGATGAGGGGGCGGGAAAAGTTTTGGTGTTGTGATTCATTTATTAAATTTTAAGTTAAAGCTGATTTTAAACTTTTTTTAAACCTTTTTTAATTTTGCAGATTTAAGAGTTAAATTTAAGGTTAATTTAAGGCTATTTTTAAACCGCTTTTAAACGTTTTTAAACCGTTTTAAACATTTTTTAATTTTGCAGATTTAATAGTGAAACTTAAGGTTAATTTAAGGCTATTTTTAAACCGCTTTTAAACGTTTTTAAACCGTTTTTAATTTTGCATATTTAAGGGTTAAACTTAAGGTTAATTTAAGGCTATTTTTAAACCGCTTTTAAACATTTTTAAACCGTTTTTAATTTTACAGATTTAATAGTTAAACTTAAGGTTAATTTAAGGCTATTTTTAAACCGTTTTTAAACGTTTTTAAACCGTTTTTAATTTTGCAGATTTAAGGGTTAAACTTAAGGTTAATTTAAGGCTATTTTTAAGTTTAAGGTTTTGAAACAGTTTTTTCAAGTTTGTAGCTAAAGCCAAACTTGAAAAGGGGAGGGGGGGAAGAGAGGACTTTAAAAGCCCTCTCTCCCCCCCTTGCCCCCCACCACTCACCCTAAATTCGGAAACGAGATAATGGCTCCAACCTTTGGTTGGAGGTGTTCTAAGGGGGAAAATGCTTTTCCCCCTTAGGATCCCCCTTTTGCTTCCCCTCCTGAGTTGAAAGCAGGGGGGAAAAGCGATTTCCCCCCTACCCCCCCCTTTGCGTCAAAGGGGGGAAAGTTCACTTTCCCCCCTACCCCCCCCTTGATCCTTTTACCCATTGTTGTAACTATTTGGCGTTCAATCTAATCGGATGAAGTTTAATCCCTTAAGGTTTTTGGCTAGCGCCAAACCTTAAGGCAAAGGGGAGAGAGGTTTTGCACCTCTCTCCCCTTAACCCCTCTCTCCGCAGCAAAGGCTTCGCCCTTGCAACCCAATTATAAGGGGTTTTAGGGGCGAAAGCCCCTAACGCGGTGAGGTGGGAAGGGGAGGAGAGGTGCGAAACCTCTCCTCCCTTTTGCATTTCCAAAGTTTTGGCTTAAGGCCAAAACTTGAAGAAATGCATTTTGCTCTTTTCCGAATAGATTGCTCGCCAAACAGTTATAAAAATAAGTCAAAGGATTAAGGGGGGGGTAGGGGGGAAAGGAACTTTCACCCCTTTGACGCAAAGGGGGGGGTAGGGGGGAAATCGCTTTTCCCCCCTGCTTTCAACTTAGGAGGGGAAGCAAAAGGGGGATCCTAAGGGGGAAAAGCATTTTCCCCCTTAGAACCCCTCCAACCAAAGGTTGGAGCCATTATCTCGTTTCCGAATTTAGGGTGAGTGGTGGGGGGTTAAGGGGGGGAGAGAGGGCTTTTAAAGCCCTCTCTCCCCCCCTCCCCTTTTCAAGTTTGGCTTAAGCCAAAAACTTGAAAAAACTGTTTCAATACCTTAAAAATTAAACCTTAAAAATTAATTCGTAAAACTTGAAAAAACTGTTTCAAAACCTTAAAAAATAAACCTAATTCCTAAAACCTTAAAACTTAATTCGTAAAACTTGTAAAAACTGTTTCAATACCTTAAAACCTAAACCTAAACCTAATTCCTAAAACCTTAAAACTTAATTCGTAAAACTTGAAAAAACTGTTTCAAAACATTAAACTTAAAACAACCTTAAATTAACCCTTAAAGCTACAAACTTAAAACAACCTTAAATTAACCCTTAAAGCCACAAACTTAAAACAGCCTTAAATTAACCCTCTAATCGAATTTTTCGAAGCGCCTACGGCTGCCCCTAAAGGCCCCTTTCACCTGTTTCTTTAAGGCAATTTCAACTTCAGTTAACACAATCACACCCATCTCCACATGCTCTTTCGTGTGCTTTTCAAAAACAGAGGCCGAACTCTTCTTCGTCTTATAACCGTTTCTCTCAAGGGGTAAGTCTGATATTAGCAAAAGAGCCCCAAGAGGAAGTTTATGCCTATAACTTGCAATAAAAAGGGTCGCGCACTCCATCTCGATCGCCTGAGGACGGGTCTCCTTCAAATGAGTCCTAAAATTTTCGTCAAACTCCCAAAAACGCTTGTTCATCGTATGCGTAATCCCAATGTGGTACACCATGTGCGAACCCTCAAGGGCGTTCGTCACCTCCTTTTGCACTAAAAAATTCGCAAGAGCTGGCACTTCCGGGGGAAAATAAAAAAGACTTGTACCCTCATTTCGAATACTCGCAATCGGCACAAAGTAATCACCTACCTTATACTGACGCCTTAAACCCCCACACATCCCAAGCAAAAGAGTCGCCTTTATCGGCAAAAATGCCAATAAATCCACTACCAAGGCCGCAGCTGGCGATCCAATTTTAAAATCAAGTATAGTAATTTTATCCCTTATCGAATGAGCACATGAAAACATCGAACCCTGCACAATCGGAATACCACGCGATTCAGCAAAATATTTGACATACTGAGGAAAATTCGTGAGCAAAACAAGCGGCTGAAACTCCTCCACTGAACTGCCTGAATACCTCTCCAATGTGTCCTTCGCTATCGCCTCCTGCTCCAATGAAGGCATATCCTCATATTTTTTTTCCATCTAGTAACCCCACTTTTCGCTAGACTAATACCATTATTTTCCTTATAATGTGGGCATAAGTTTTTTAGCGAGAATATTCGGAGTCTTACATGGCACAACAAATCAGTACAAACGAGTTTAAACAAGGTGTTAAACTAGAAATTGACAACCAACCATTCCTCATCGTTTCAAACGAGTTTGTTAAACCCGGAAAAGGACAAGCGTTTAACCGCGTCAGACTTAAAAACCTCTTAACGGGGCGAGTTGTCGAAAGAACTTTTAAATCGGGCGACAAGGCAGATGTTGCCGATATCGTCGAATCTGAAATGCGCCTTCTCTATAAAGAGAGTGATGGCGTTGTTTTCATGGACGAGACATCTTATGAACAAGTAAAAATCCCAAATAGCAACATCGGTGAAACGATGGCTTGGCTAAAAGATGACTTGGTTTATGGAGTCATTTTCTACAAAGGCTCACCCATTAACATCGAACCCCCTATCTTCATCGAACTTAAAATCACTGAAACAATGCCAGGTGATAAGGGCAACACCGCTTCTGGAAGAGTCATGAAACCTGCAACCCTAGAAACTGGCGCGCAAGTACAAATTCCAATCTTTATCGACGAAGGGGAAGTGGTCAAATTCGATACTCGTACAGGTGACTACGTCTCAAGAGCCACAACTTAAAGTTAAAACGGTACCCCCCCTGTCGCGCTCCATATCCGCCTTCCAAGCTCTTCCCAATCTTGCTGTTGCCTGAAAGTAAAGAATCTTTTTCTTTGAACAGGAACGTAAGGCCATTTTTTAGCTTCACTCTTCGCATATAAAAAGATCTCGTCGATAATATAAGGATTCATATCTTCCTCTTTTATCTTATTTTGACTCAAAAGGCGAGATAACCGCATTGCATGATTGCGACTTATTATTTTATCCTTTTTTAAAACACGAATAGACCTTGAACTTTTTTTCTCTTCCATTTCAAAAATTAAAGATCTAAATAATTTATCCTGTGGTAGTCTATAAAATTGAATCATATATTTTTTTTAATAAAAAGATTGCACTATTGGAAAATGGTATCCCTTTGAAAAGGACTTTTCGGTCACTCTTAAACCGGGAGCTGCTTGACGCCTCTTATATTCATTTAGATGGATTTTGTGCACAAGCTCTTTAACCAAAGATAGGGGGTAACCCGTTTTTGAAGCGATCTCCTCTCTAGACAAGTGCTCCTCTAAATACAACCTTAAGACGGTATCGATCACTTTATAATCGGGAAGCGTGTCGGAGTCTTTTTGGTTTTCTTTTAATTCTGCCGATGGGGCTCTTGTGATGATTGAAGGGGGAATCACTTCTCCATCTCTGTTAATGTGATGGGCAAGAGCGTAAACATCCTCCTTAACGACATCGTTTAAAACCCCAAGTCCTCCCACCATATCCCCATAAAGAGTTGAGTATCCCATCGCAAGTTCGCTTTTATTTCCTGTTCCCAAGACGACATACCCAAACTTATTCGATAAACCCATTAAAATCATTCCTCGAATTCTTGCCTGTATATTCTCCTCAGTCGTATCCCAAGGCTTTCCTTCAAAACTCTTCTCAAAAAACTTTAAAAAACAAGAAAAGGGTTCTTCAATCCCCATCTCTTCTATAGGCATGTCAAGATTTTTTGCCAACCGATGAGCATCTTTAACTCCCTCTTTTGAAGAAAAGCGAGAGGGCATCATCACCCCAAGAACATTCTCATGTCCAAGCGCTTCCACAGCAAGGTAAGCGACAACACTAGAATCAATTCCTCCAGAGAGCCCAAGACACGCTTTTTTAAACGACAACTTGTGAAAATAATCTCTAATCCCAAGAACTAATGCTTTCTTTAAATCCTCGATCCGATCGCTTTTTGGAGTTATCGGCTTCTCTGGAATAAAAAAATCCTCTTCAAACCCTTTGGCAACGCTTACAAAATCGTTGTCGACATAAAGGCTATACCCATCAAAAATAAGACTGTCGTTTCCCCCCACTTGGTTGCAAAGCACCACAGGGCATTTTAGCGTCTTAGAGGCCTTTTGACACGCTTTTAACCGCTTTTGAAATTTGTGTCCGCTGTAGGGGGAGGCCGAAATATTGACAAGAAGATCCACCCCTTTAAACTTTTCAATCGGATCGACCAAATACTTAGTTTCTTTCACCTCTTGGCTGTGTTGCCAAATATCTTCGCAAATCGTAATCCCGACTTTTTTACCATTAAGAATAAAAGGGGTAAAACAAGAACCTGGCTCAAAATACCTCTTCTCATCAAAAACATCATACGTCGGCAAAAGAGCTTTATCCTGATACCCTAAAAGTTGTCCATCTTTGATAACCGCTGCGCTATTATAAAGGGGCTTTTCTTTCCCTAAAACCACTCGTGGGACTCCTATGATCAGGGTCTTACCTTTTGAGGCTTGTACCACTTGCTCTAAAGCTTTATTAGAGGCCTCGATAAATGAGGGTAAAAGCAAAAAATCCTCTGGAGGATACCCACAAAGAGCAAGCTCTGGAAAAACTACCAGATCCCCGTTTTTGGCAAGTTTTAAAAAAGAGATCACTTTGGCTACGTTTTCATCAAAAGCACCCACCGTTGGATTAATCTGGGCTAAAACGATCTGCAAATTATTAACTCCCAAAATCATCTAAGACAATATTGTCGCGAGGCACGCCAAAATCATCTAAAAGCTGCATCACGCTCTTATTGTGCATCGGAGGGCCACAAACGTAATAGAGCGCCTCCTCAGGATCCTCCATCTTGGCAAGCTGCCCCTCTTTAAAGGCTCTAAAGAGAAAGTTTGTTTTCAAAGGATCATCCTTTGGCCAACCGGCTGCTAAATCCTCAGGCAAAGGCTCTGAAAGCACTAGGTAGTACTTAAAGTTAGGGAACCGCTTTTCAAGCTCTCTATACCCCTCCTCATAGAAGTTCTCCCGCAACGACCTCGCTCCATACCAGAAAGTTAAGCGCCTTTTTGTGTTTTGAGTATTAAATAAATCAAGCACGTGGCTTCTTCCAAAAGAGGAGCCGGCGCCCCCTATCAAAAAGACAAGCTCTCTGTCATCTTCTTTCATGTACGACTCTCCAAAGGGACCCGTCAATTTGATTTTATCACCAGGTTTTAATGAAAAAGTGTAAGAGGAGCAAATACCCCACGGAATATCTGGATTTAACTTATTTCCCTCAAAAGGAGGGGTTGCAATCCGGATATTAAAGCGCAAAATGCGCCCCTCAGCAGGATATGATGCAAAGGAGTAGGCTCGTATCACCTCTTGAGAGCCAATTTGAGGTAAATGTGTGAAATCGATCTGTTGATTAAACATCCCAAATTTCTCCCAGTCGGGATAAAATTTAGGATCCATCGTCTCTTTCCAGTCGTTTGTATTCGTTTTAAAAGGGGGAACATGAAATTGTAGATACTCCCCCGATTTGTAATGAATCTCTTTTGGGACCTCAACGATTAACTCTTTGATGAAAGTGGCGACATTTTGGTTGCTAATCACTTTAGCTTCAAATTCTTCAACATTAAGAGACTCTAAATCGATATGAACTGCAAGATCGTGCTTCACTTTGCACTGACAAGAGAGGCGATACCCCTCTTTAAGCTGTTGCTTTGAAAAAGTCGCTTTATCCGTCTCAAGAGGCTCTGAAGCTCCTTGTGTGATCTGAACAAAACATTGTTTACAAGTGGCCTTTCCTCCGCAAGGAGAGGGAATGGGGATATTGTTTGTCGTTAGCGCTTGAAGAAGGGTCACTCCAGCAGAAGTGGTTTTAGTCAGCTCCGGATCGTCATTGATTTTAATGTGGCACTCTTCGCTTGAGACAAGCTTAGCTTTTGTAAAGAGAATAAGCCCTGCCAAACACACCCCAATAAGCACAAATGCAGAAACGGCATACGCCATTTGGGTCAAATCAAGCCCTTCCAGCACCCCAATTATCAAAATCATCGCATACCCCTAAAGAGTTCTTCAAAGCTTAACTATAGAGGGGTTCCTAATTTGATTCAACTAAGAGATCGTTTCCTGAATTTCACAACCAGAGGATCTTGTTAAATTTTCTAAAACCAAGTTTTTTCGAAAGTCAACCTTCAGATTTAATCTTTATTAACAGGATAAAAAAAATACTTTAGGTTTATCACTAAACTCTTTTCACCCACGCCTCTTAAGAAATTCTATATCATTGAACCAAAATCGAAATATCTCTACAATAGGCCTTTAACAATCCAGGAGTTTTTTTTATGACACAAAAACATCATCTAAAAATTCACAGCGAAAACATTCTTCCCATTATTAAGAAATGGCTCTATACCGACAAAGAAATCTTTTTAAGAGAGCTAGTTTCAAACGCTTGCGACGCCCTTTATAAAGTAAAACTTTTAAAAGTAGATTCAGATGAGACCTTGAGAATCGATGTCACGATCGATAAAGAGCAAAAATTGATTACTATTTCCGATACCGGGATTGGGATGACGGAGGAAGAGGTGATCAAATATATTGCCCAAATTGCGTTCTCAGGGGCTGAAGACTTTGTGCACAAGTACCAAAAGGAGGGGGAAAAGGAAGCGTTTATCGGCCATTTTGGACTAGGATTTTACTCCTCTTATATGGTTGCAAAACAAGTCACAATCGATACCCTCTCTTACCAAGAAGGGGCTAAACCGGTATTCTGGTCGTGCGATGGCTCCTCTGAATACGAAATCCTTGAAGGAAAAAGGACTCAAAGAGGGACAACAATCACTTTGCACATCGACGATGACGCGGCAGAATTTTTAGAGGAGTCCAAAATAAAAGCGCTCCTTGACACCTACTGCAAATTTCTTCCCTACCCGATTTACCTCAATGGGGAAAGAATCAACGACAAAGAACCGATCTGGATCAAGTCAGCGACAGAACTTACAGAGCAAGACTACATTGACTTTTACCAAAATCAATACCCGATGGAGGAAGACCCTCTTCTTTTCGTTCATTTAAACGTCGACTACCCGTTCCACTTAAAGGGAGTGCTCTATTTTCCAAAAATAACAAGGGATTTTGATTTAAGTAAGCCCCAGGTCAGCCTCTACTGCAACAGAGTTTTTGTCTCAGACAACTGCAAAGACGTGATTCCCAACTATTTAACTTGTTTAAAAGGGGTAATCGATAGCCCAGATATTCCGTTAAACGTCTCTAGAAGCTCACTCCAGATGGATCGCACCGTAAGATCCCTCTCCTCTCACATCAGCAAGAAAGTCTCAGACAGTTTAAATACTTTGTTTAAGACCAACAAAGAGAAGTATTTAAATGCGTATCAAGACATCTCTGTGATCATAAAGCTTGGGATTTTAGAGGATGATAAATTTTACGAAAGGGTAAAAGATATTCTTGTCTTTAAAACAACAGATGGGGAATGGATAACACTCGATGAGTATCTTCATATAAGTGACAATAAGGTGCTCTATACAAGGGATGCCTCTCATAACGAAGAGTTAGTCGCGATGTATAAGAAAAAAGGGGTTAAGATCTTAGTTTTAGACACTCCCATCGACACTTACCTTATTCAGGCGCTTGAGCAAAAGCTTAATACCAAATTCCAAAGAATCGACTCCTCTCTTGGGGACCATCTGCTGGACAATGAAAAAGAGAATCCCATTTTAGATGCTGAGGGGAAAACGATAGGGGCTAAAATTGCAGATTATGTGAAAGGTGCTCTTGGGATCACCCATCTAGAGGTTGAAGCTAAAAGCCTGGCTAGTTCCGCTCTTCCCGGCTTTGTCACTTTAGACGAAACGGCAAGACGTATGCGCGACTACTTTTTAACAAGGGATCCTAAAGCTGACACCACTCACTTTGGGAAAAAAACGTTTATCCTTAATACAAACAATCCTTTAGTGAATGCGCTTCCAAAACTTCAAGAGGAAAACGAAGAGCTTGCAAAAGAGCTCTGCAAGGAGCTTTACGATTTGAGTCTTTTATCTCAAAGAGAGATCGACCCTAAACACTTAAATGAGTTTGTGGCAAGATCGCACAAAGTACTCGAAATGTTAACAGAGAAAATTTTAACAAAATGATTTTTATACTCTTATTAATCCCTTTTATGCTCTTCGGGGCTCCCCAAGCCGTTTATTTGACGTATGGGGGTCCCCCAGAATCGAGCATGAGTGTCCAATGGATAAGCGATATTAACCAAACGTCAAATGTGTTAACCCTTGAACACGAGGGGAAAAGCTACACTTTCCAGGGCACATCGATGATCCTTCCCACCGACACAACCTACCTTGTACACAAGGTGAATCTAACTGACTTAAAAAGCGACACTCTCTACCAGTTCAAATTGCAAGATAAGGGCTACTACAAATTTAAAACGATGCCTAAGAGTCTTTCCCGTGAAGTCACGTTTGTGTTTGGGGGAGACTTTTATCACGACACTCTTGAGCTATTAACAAGAGTGAACCAAATTGCGGCAAAAAAGAATCCCGATTTTGCCTTAATTGGAGGAGATATAGCTTACGCATCAAATGTGTTTTCTTTTATGCCAGAGAACACAAAGAGGTGGATCGATTGGATAACGACCTATAGCGCGACTATGATTCGGGATGATGGCACGATGATTCCTCTTTTACCAGTGATTGGAAACCACGATGTGAATGGGCGCTACTCACAAACCCCCAAACAAGCAGAAACTTTTTATACTCTTTTTTCAACACTACCAGGCCCTCAAGGATATGCCTTAGTTGATTTTAGCAATTATTTGAGCATTTTTCTTTTAGATTCGGGCCACACTCATGCCATTGATGGGGCTCAAACGGCCTGGTTAAATGAGGAGCTTTCAAAAAGAGAGGGTCAAAAATATAAAATAGCCCTCTACCACGTGCCTGCATACCCTTCTTGCCGCAAATTGACAGCTCGAATGTCTCCTGAAGTGAGGGAGCACTGGGTTCCACTTTTTGAAAAGTACCATTTGACAGCGGCCCTTGAGAACCACGACCATTGTTACAAGAGGACTTATCCCCTAATAGGAGGAAAAGCTGTCGATAAGGGGGGTGTGGTTTACATTGGAGATGGGGGTTGGGGGGTAGAAAAGCCGCGAACACCAAAAAATAAAGAAGAGATCCCCTTTATTGAAAAAACGGTGTCAAAGACTCAATTTGGATTTGCAAAGGTCACAAACGAGGCGCTATTCTTTGAAGCGATCGATAAAGACGGGGTTATTTTTGATACCTTTTCGATCCCATCAAGTCAAAACGTTTCGGTGCTACCACCCGTTCTTACCTATTAAAGGAACAAAACGGACGGCCTCTAAAAACTCTTCTCGAAACTCTTCTTGTGAAACTCTTGTGACGCGCAAAAGATTTTGAAATGAAGAGTCTCCCACAGGAATGACGAGGCGCCCCCCTAAATTAAGCTGCTCCTTTAGTGCAGACGGCAATACGGGCGCCCCAGCAGTAACAATAATGGCATCAAAGGGGCCCTTTTCACTCCACCCCAAAGACCCATCACCACATTTGACATGCACATTATCGCATTTAAGCTCTCTCAATACCTTCTCAGCCCCTAAAGCTAACGATTCTATCCGTTCGATGGTATACACCTCTTTAACCAAAAAAGAGAGAATTGCAGCCTGATAGCCAGAGCCAGTCCCGACTTCAAGGACCTGGTCGGTATCTTTTAAAAGGGCACTTTGAGTCATCAGGGCGACAATATAGGGTTGACTGATCGTCTGTGACTCTCCAATTGAGAGGGGGTGATCGCCATAAGCATCGCCACGAATGGCTTTCGGCACAAAGAGATCGCGGGGTAAAGACCTCATGACTTTTAAAACCTTTGGATCTTTGATACCCCGTGGCTGAAGCTGCTTTTCAACCATCTCTTCTCTTAGTACTGCAAAAGGGTCCATTTTATTTTTTTTCTTCAATCGAGGGATTGAGAAACTCTGTCACAGCGCCTTTTAAGACCTCAATCTGGGAGCCATCGACCATTTTGAGAACAACAGTTTCCTCTTGAATCTTAGCGACCGTGCCAACAATCCCGATAGCAACGACTTTATCACCAACCTTTAATTTCCCTCTTTGCTCCTCTAAAAGCTGCCGTCTTTTCTGCTCTGGACGCCAAAGAAGAAAGTAGAAAAACAAAAAGACGATAGCTAACATCGAAAGGGTTTGCCAAATATTGTTAACAGGAGGAGGCACTTCTGTTTGTTGCGCATGAAGAGCCTGAGAAAATAGGATCAACAAAAAAATAGATTTCATAAATTCATTCCCAAGAAAAAGGTTAAGGGAGGAGCTCGTGGCGTTGGTAAAACGGCCCGAAAGTCACTCTTTCTAGAGAGTGCCGCATCTTTTGAGAAAAATCAAGTAAAATGAATGCCCTTTAAATTCATTTTGTATTGGCGTTCTGTGAAGCTCAAGCGGCTTTTTCACATTTATTGGTTGAAGGTTTAGGGTTTAAGGTTTAAGGTTTAAGGTTTAAGGTTTTAAGGTTAAGGTTTAAGGTTTAAGGTTTAAGGTTTTAAGCGTTAAGGTTTTGAAACAGGTTATTCTTTTAAGGTTTAGGTTTTAGGTTTACGGTTTAAGGTTTTAAGCGTTAAGGTTTTGAAACAGGTTATTCTTTTAAGGTTTAGGTTTAAGGTTTAAGGTTTTAAGCGTTAAGGTTTTAACCGTTAAAGTTTTGAAACAGGTTATTCTTTTAAGGTTTAGGTTTTAGGATTAAGGTTTTGAAACAGGTTTTTCAAGTTTTTGGCTTAAGCCAAACTTGAAAAGGGGAGGGGGGGAGAGAGGGCTTTAAAAGCCCTCTCTCCCCCCTTAACCCCCCACCACTCACCCTAAATTCGGAAACGAGATAATGGCTCCAACCTTTGGTTGGAGGGGTTCTAAGGGGGAAAATGCTTTTCCCCCTTAGGATCCCCCTTTTGCTTCCCCTCCTAAGTTGAAAGCAGGGGGGAAAAGCGATTTCCCCCCTACCCCCCCCTTTGCGTCAAAGGGGGGAAAGTTCACTTTCCCCCCTACCCCCCCTTGATCCTTTTACCCATTGTTGTAACTATTTGACGTTCGATCTAATCGGATGAAGTTTAATCCCTTAAGGTTTTTGGCTAGCGCCAAACCTTAAGGCAAAGGGGAGAGAGGTTTTGCACCTCTCTCCCCTTAACCCCTCTCTCCGCAGCAAAGGCTTCGCCCTTGCAACCCAATTATAAGGGGTTTTAGGGGCGAAAGCCCCTAACGCGGTGAGGTGGGAAGGGGAGGAGAGGTGCGAAACCTCTCCTCCCTCTTGCATTTCCAAAGTTTTGGCTTAAGGCCAAAACTTGAAGAAATGCATTTTGCTCTTTTCCGAATAGATCGATTGCCAAACGGTTACAATAACAACTTTAAGGATCAAGGGGGAGTAGGGGGAAAGTGAACTTTCCCCCCTTTGACGCAAAGGGGGGGGTAGGGGGGAAATCGCTTTTCCCCCCTGCTTTCAACTCAGGAGGGGAAGCAAAAGGGGGATCCTAAGGGGGAAAAGCATTTTCCCCCTTAGAACCCCTCCAACCAAAGGTTGGAGCCATTATCTCGTTTCCGAATTTAGGGTGAGTGGTGGGGGGTTAAGGGGGGAGAGAGGGCTTTTAAAGCCCTCTTTCCCCCCTCCCCTTTTCAAGTTTGGCTTAAGCCAAAAACTTGAAAAAACTGTTTTAAAACCTTAATATTTAACATGCTTAATCTTAAACTTTAACGCTTACAACCTAAAACAAAAAACTGTTTTAAAACCTTAATATTTAACATGCTTAATCTTAAACTTTAACGCTTACAAACTAAACAAAAAAACTGTTTTAAAACCTTAATATTTAACATGCTTAATCTTAAACTTTAACGCTTACAACCTAAACCAAAAAACTGTTTCAAAACCTTAATGTTTAAAATGCTTAATCTTAATATTTAAAATGCTTAATCTTAATGTTTAATCTTAAACTTTAACGCTTACAACCTAAAACAAAAAACTTCAAAAAAACTGCTTTAGGCTTAGCTATAGATAAACTTTTATAAAGTCTAAAGTCCGTTTAAGACGTCCTAGGATAAATCCGACACACTTGCTCGTAAAACTGCCCAAAAGTGTCACTTTCAATAGCCTCTCGCATCTTTTCACAAAAATCAAGGTAGAATGCTAAATTCTGCATCGAAAGAAGCGTCATACCAGTAATCTCGTCCACATTGAAAAGATGCCTAAGATACGCTTTTGAAAATTTTGACGCGTAGGAATCTAATTCAGGATCCAAAGGAGAAAAATCCTCCGCAAATTTCGCCGACTTTATCGATATTTTACCAGACCAAGTAAAGGCACAACCATTTCTTCCGTTCCTCGTCGGCATTACACAGTCAAACATATCAATCCCACGCATCACCGCCTCAACTAAATTCCTTGGCGTACCAACCCCCATTAAGTAACGAGGTTTACCTTCAGGAAGATAAGGCTCCACGCACTCAATCATATCATACATCATTTGCTCAGGCTCCCCCACAGAAAGCCCACCAATCGCGTAACCTGGAAAATCAAGCGCTGTTATCGATTTAGCTGAGGCCTCTCGAAGATCTCGGTAACCACCCCCCTGCACTATCCCAAAAAGAGCCTGGTGAGGCTTCAAGGGATACTCTCGACAAACTTTTGCCCAAGCATCAGTCTTCACTAACGATGCTTTTACGCTCTCGTAAGTGGATGGGTAAGGGCAACACTCATCAAAACACATCACAATGTCTGAACCTAAAACCTTTTGAATCTCCATACTCTCTTTAGGACCCAAAAATAAACGCCTTCCATCGATGTGAGATTGAAACCAAACACCCTCATTCGTAATTTTATTCAAAGATGACAAAGAAAAAACCTGGTAACCACCAGAATCGGTCAGAATAGGACGATCCCAACCCATAAATTCATGCAGACCACCCGCCTTCTCAATAATCTCTTTCCCAGGTCGTAACATCAAATGGTAGGTGTTTCCCAAAATGATTTGAGCCTTAACCTCTTTCAATTGAGCATTTGTCAACGCCTTCACAGCGCCCCGCGTCCCTACAGGCATGAAAATTGGTGTCTTAATCTCACCGTGTGCCGTCTTTAAAACACCCACTCTCCCCTTAGACAAAGAGCACTTTTTTAAAACCTCAAAACTCAACTAAAGCTCCAAAACACAAATATTTTCGACATGAATCGTTTGAGGAAATTGGTCCACTGGCTGAATCGCTTTAATCGTGTACCCTTTCTTTAAAAAATCCTCAACATCAGCAACTTGTGATTCAGGATTGCACGAAACATAGATGATCTTTTTAGGAAGTATCGTTAAAAGCTGCTCTTTTGACTGCTCGTCTAAACCCACTCTTGGAGGATCCACAATTAAAATATCTGGCTTTGGAAATTTGGTCACCAAATACTCCAGGGTATGCCTTACAGCCCCTGAAAACACAGAATAATTAGTTAAATGATTTAATGCCGCATTCACCTTAGCGTCCGCTGCCGCCTCTGAAGAGAGCTCAATACCAATCACTTGCTTCACAAATGGAGCAAAACAAATTCCAATTGTTCCCGTCCCACAATAAAGATCGTAAACAATATCTTCACTTTTAACATCTCCAAGCTCTAATGCCCTTGAAAAAAGTCTCTCCGCTTGAAGTGTGTTTGGTTGAAAAAAAGAAGTGGGACTCACTCTAAAGGTCAAATTCTTAGGTTCCCTATCTCCAAAGTGTATCCGAAGCGTCTCTTCAAAATACGATTTTCCATAAAGAGTCATCTCAAAAAAATTGGTAGAGACTCCCTTAGCTATCTGTTGAACTCTCAAAAAAACCGAAAGTTCGTGCGTCTCATCCTCTAAAACCTCTCTTAAAGAAGAGATTAAGGTCGCGATATCCTCTTTTGGAATCTCATACTCCGCCTTTCCAGAGACTGTCAACATCACTAACCGATCAGATGACTTCACCCCCTCCCTAATCACAAGCGTTCTTAAAGACCCCTCATCCCGAATCATATGGTAAGCTTCAAGCCCCGTCTCCTCCCACCAGGTCCTCACCGTTTTCAGCGCATCAACAAACCAGGGCTTTACAAGATGACACTCGTGAAGATCCACAACCCTTCGACGCCCCTCACCCATCACAAGCCCCAAATAACGGTTTCCCGCAAAATCTGTCGAAAAAGTAAACTCCATCTTATTGCGATACTGAAAGGGACTCACTGAAGGAATAATTGGGAAAATGGCCTCCTCTTTAATCGAAAAACGAGAAAAGGCTTGAAGAATCCCCCTCTCCTTTAAACGAAGCTGCTCCTTATAGTCGATGTGCTGCCACTTACAACCCCCACAGGAGCCAAAATGGGCACACGCAGGCTCCACCCTTAAAGGACTTGGCGTTAGTACCTTCTCAAGTTTTGCCAAAATACTGCCTCGCTGCCTTTTCATATAAGACGCTAAGACTGTATCACCTGGAAGCGTAGCAGGAATATCGACAACTGTTGCAACCTCTTCTCCCGGCAGAACAATTTCAGCTCGTCCATAACCTTTTTTTGAAAAACCCTTAACAGTTAATTCTAAAATACGCTCTTTTCCCATTTGAAGGACTCTTTCTTTAAAACTTGAGTGAAATGATAACTGAAAAAGGCAAAATTGTAAAATTAAAAATCAGGAGTCTCTTAAGGATTTTAGAAAAAACTTAAAAACTTTTAGGGTAAAAAAAAAGGGGGTCTTTTGACCCCCTTAAATAGATGCAAAAAAAAGTTCTTATCGAGCACGAACTCTTTTAGCAGCAGGTCTTTTGAAAGAAAGAGCTCTTGGAGCTTGAGCTTTCTTAGGAGCTTGAGCTTTTTTGTGAGCTGTTTTCTTTGGAGCTGCTTTTTTATGAGCAGTTTTTTTATGGGCAGTTTTCTTAGGAGCATGAGCTTTCTTAGCAGCTGCTTTCTTAGGAGCTGCTTTTTTAGCAGCTTTCTTAGGAGCTGCTTTTTTAGCAGCAGCTTTCTTAGGAGCTGCTTTTTTAGCTGCTTTTTTTACAGCTGCTTTTTTAGGAGCTGCAACTTTTTTATGCCCTTTTGTCGATTTTTCAGCTTTTACAGACTCTTTTCTGTAAAGCTTTGCAATCTTTTCTAAGCTGATTGTCCCAGTGCGAACGCGCTGTGAAGCCGCTTTATTTCCGCGCTGAGCTTTGTGAAGATCTTGAGTAATTTGCTCAAGAAACTTTTCCATTCTATTGATGGTCTCTTGTAACGCCATGTGAAATTCCTCCTACGTTTAGAGCTTCATGACAATTCAACTCAATAAAAATATTTTGATATATTAAGCAAGCTTTTATGTAATTTTTTTTTGAAAAATAAAAAAAAAGTGAAAAACCCTTTGGAACGAATCCAAAGGGCTTTAAAAAATAAATGGTTTTTTAAGTGTTTTGAAGATCTGTTTTAAACTGTGAGCGACCAAAATGTCGACCGGACTCTCTTGCACCTAAGATATTATTAGTGAGTAATTTATAAAACTCATCTTTTCCTGAAAACTGCCGACGAATTCTAATATGGGCCATCTCATCATCAGTATAATCAAGTCTTCCGGCAAGTATTTTTGCCTGGGCAATCAAAGATTGGAATTGTCCTGTTTTAGAGAGTTCATTCCAATCAAACTCATTTTTTCCCTGATAGCTTAATTCATTTGAAATTAAATTATAAATACCGACTTTGACCTTTCTACCCTCTCCCCCGCTATCCTTTTTAAGCTTCTCGTTAAAGAATTCAGCATCGTGATGGTCGATCAAAACAACTTTTAAGGGTTGATCCTCTTCCTGAATCACTAAAACCTCTTCTAAAGGCTTCTCATTTCCTCTAACAAAAAGCTCATGAGGCACTTCATCAACTCTTTGAGTCTTCATTTCCCAAAAGTTATTGGTTACAAGAAGGTTATCGCTAAAAAAGTTCGTTGATTTATTAAACTCATAGGGCAAATAGTTCTTAAGAACATCTTTTACCCTGTAGATCGGACAATTATTAAACATTGGGCTTTCCTGCTCTTTTTCCACTCTCTTTTCCCGTCTTCTCTTAAACCAAAGAGTGAGGTTATCCCCTGTTTTATAGATTAAATAAAAAGGTCTTGTGGCAATAAAGACGGAAAGAGCAATTGGAGCTACAACGGCTCTTCCGGAGTATATAGCGACTCTTCCCAAAAGTGATTGGGGTTTACTCTTATAAAAAGTATTCCACCCCTTTTTAACTCTTTCAAAACACCCTTTAACTCTCAAAGGAACAAGTGAGCGTCTCACTTTTGTAGGCTTTATCGCACCCTTTACAAAAAGATCTGGTATGTTGTATCCCCAAGGGATTTTATACTCAGTTTTCGAGTAACTACTTTCGTACTGAAACACTTGAACTTCTTGTTCCTCATGGAGTTGCACTTCAAGCTGTTGGTTAAAGTCTTTAGCTCCTCTAACATAATCGGGGAAAGTGACAAATTCAAAAATCGTTTCAAATTCATTTAACTCTTTTTTCATTCCCTTGATTGTCTTTCCAGGAAGGTCTAAAGTGTCTACAATCCTTAACCTTGTCTTTAAGTACTTCTTCAAAGCCTCAACCGGATCCTCATTAACAGAGGGCCCTGCATAACGGGGAGAGGCTTTTGTCGATTCACTCTCAACGACATACTTTCTAAACTTTTTAAATTCTTTTATAGCCGTTTTAGGATCTTTTATAAGCAAGTAATCCATGATCGCTGAATCGATCACATCATCCATTTGCTGTTTTATGCCCTCAAAGTTACTCTGCGCTTCATCAATCGCTTGATTCTTAATAAAATCTTCTAAAATAACTTTAGGTTCTAATGTTGTTCCCCCAAGTTTTTTAACAAACCCTTCCTGAGCGACAAAATAAAATCTTTGTTTTTGATGCACTTGACGCAAGCGCCCCATCGCTTGACCAGCTTTTGTTTTTGTCAATCCCTCGTCTATCGACAAATAAGCTTCAGCGTCGATCGGCATCCTGATATCACTACCGTAGCAGTGGTTCTCGTCGTAGTAGATAAAATAGGTTTTCGGGTCTCTCGATGGATCTAAAGGAGAGGTTTCCGCTTTAGGATTCATCTTATCTAAAATGTGGAACTGTTGACTCTTCTCGTCAAAGAAAACAATAGAGGTGATCTCTTTTCTATCCTTTAAGATCTCGGCAAATTTTTCTGCGACTATTCTATTGCTCTTTCCTTTAAAGAGAGCCCCGACGTCAAAAAATCCCATCATTTTTTTGTTGTTTTTAATCTTATTGGCAAGCTCACTACAGATATCAAGACCCTCACTCTTAACAACTTCGCTACCCTTACAGTGGGTCAACATCAATTGAGATACTCTTGGAGAGGTGTCCTCTTCTAAAATAGCAAGAGTCTTACGGGCATGAGTAAACTTATCTAAAGGCGTTGCAGACATCGCCATATCTTTTTTAAACTGACTCCTCATGTTTTGAACAGTGCTAGTCAATGTCTCTGTATAAACATTTAACTTTGGAGCCACGAGCTCTCTGATAAAGTAATAGATAATCTCATCTTTATGAGACATTCTATCAAATAACATATTAGCAAGTTTTTCCATCTCTTCGGCATTAGTTTCTTTAATTTCGAGAAGCGATGTGTGTTTTTCACTTGGAGCAAACAAACTCTCATAGAGTTGATTTGATTTGCAATTGGCAAGAGGTTGCACTTCCATCTCGATATCGAGTTGCTTTCTTAAGGCAGAGATCACATCAATGCATTGATTCTTATCAAGTCCTCTATGAAAATAGGTCACGTAAGTGGCGGCAAGAGTTCTTTCGACCACTTTAAACTGAGATGGGGTCACTTCGTTCTCTTTTGGAGTATCACTTCCAGCATAAACGATCGCATACGGTTTTTCTTTCAAGTGAAGTTTTGACAATCCGTACGATTGATTGACATAACCTTTAAACGTTGGTTTCAAAATAAAGTAGAGGTAACCCCTAATAAGAGAAATATCCTCCTCAAGCGGATGCCCTTTAATCCAATCGGGCGTTTTCTCTAACGGCTTGAGAACAAAATCTTTGAATGCTTTTTCCTCAATTTCTTTTCCACAGGCTGTACTTCGTTCATGCATCTTTTTAAAGAGTTTGGCTGCAAGATCGTTCATATAAGATTCAAACTCTTTATCAGTTAACCCAACCTGCTTATTCCTTTTAATAACCTCAAGCAATTTAGGATCCATTTCTTTAAAGACAAGCGCCACCATATCGACCTGACTTTGGGGGATGCTCTCTTTTTTACCATTTGTATAAACCAAGTGGTCATTAGGATCGCAGTTGATATGCTGCTCATCGATTAACACAACACTCTCATGCTTAAAGAAATAGAGAATTTTTTGAATCATTTCAATTTTTTGCAACTCAGTCTCATCATCAGAGCCTTTATCCAATAAAAGCTTCAAATGAAGTCTTAAAGCCCTAATGGATTCAGGACGCATCGCAAGAGGGACACCCTCTTTTTGCTGCCATTTGAGTTGATTTAAAAAGTATTCTAAATCCTCGACGTGAACAGGCACATTTCGGCTAAAGGTGAACCTTTCAACCCCTTGTTTCAATCCCCCTCGTCTTTGTATTTCTAGACGGGAAGCATTCTCCATCTCAAGGGGGCCAGGGAATAGTACAGACACATGGTGCCCTTTATTGGCCAATTTAGCAGTTAAGTCAGGAACCAAAAGGTTTGTTTTTCCAGCACCCGTTCTCATTTCAACAAGCAAATCGTCTATATTTTCAAGACCCTTAAGAATGACTCTAATTTTTTCTACCTGCTCCAATCGATAGAGAAGATTTTGAGCACACTCAAAAGAGAGTTGAATTCTTTCTGTCTTATCAAACTTTTCTGAAACGGTATGCCGTTTTTCCTTAAGCTGCTCTGCTAAGCGATGCGCAAGCTCTTCCTTTTCATCTTTAGGAGCAACCTCATACTCCTTTATCCGATCGAGGATCCTCTTAACCCTTTGGTTGCGGCTTATTGCTAAAAGGTGTTCAGCATAACAGCTCATCAATCGGACACTCTTTTCTCTCGATGAACCGGTTTTTTCAAAAATCTCATTGTAAGAGCCTTTGAGGAAAAGGATATGGAATTCATCGAGCGTCAGATTTTGTTTTCTTCCCAAAACATGAAGTTTTTTCATCGAGAAAAACTCTCCATTAAGAGCGGCCAAAAAAGCTGTTTTTTCCCTTGCAATTCTTTGAGATTCGCTCCTAAAGGAGCTTTCAAGTTCAGCTTTCAGGTCCTTTAAAGAGGCCTCATTTATTAATTTATACCTAGGAGTTAACTTTGGCCCCTCTCTTTTTCGATAATCCTGTAATTCCTCTAAAGCCTTCTGCTTTTGTTTTTGCACCATCGGGCTTGAATCTGTAACACCAAACTCCTCTCTACCGGAAAAACCTTCATAAGCTGTTTTAAAGTGATCACGAAACAATTCGGCAAGCTTTGACTCAGCTTGGCTATCTTTCTCTTTAAGCTCTTTAGTTTTCTCTAAAGATAAATCATCCTCTTTCGTTAATAACGGCTGATTTTTGATCACTTTATCTCTAAAATATGTCGGAACCATAACCTTAAAGGCTAACCCCAAACCAAACGATAAGAGTTTTAAAATAGTATTTATCATTCCTGCAATCACCGGGATGACTGCTTCAAAGGTGTTTAAAGGGACTAAAGAAAAAACTTTCCTGTATTCTTTATGAGCTCTTTTAAACTCTTTCAAACATACTTTATTTTCAACTAATAATTTTTTATATTTATAAATATCATTTTCATCTTTTATTCTCCCATATCTTTTTGCCTGCTTTATCGTTCTCTCTAAAATAAGAAGTTCACTCCTCTTTGCCTCATATTTTTTTTGGGCTTGATCAAACTCACCCTTATAAAAAAGAACATCACTTGCGGGTAAGTAGTCAACTTTTTTTAACTCTTTCAGATAAACAGAATCTTTTTGATTAAGTATTTTTAACTTTTCATTCTCGATATTTTTAAGTTCTTTGGTTTTTTCAGTCTCTTTATTCTTTAATTCTTTAATCCTAAGCTGGCTCTCTTTACACCTTTCAATTTCTCTTTCGCGATGATTAATTTCACTTAAACTATTTTCTCTATCTTTATTAAGAACTTTTATTTGTCTCTCAAGCACTTTAATATCTTGATTTAATAACTGATACTCTCTCTTATAACCTTCAATATTTTCAAGACCCTGTTTTTTTGCATTCTCGGCTGTTTCAAATGCACTTTGAGCTGCATCCCTTTCCGCTTTTAAGGTCAAAAGATTTGGGAGTTTAGTAACACCCCTTTCACAGCACCGTTTCAAAACTTTACAGTATTTTTGAGAATTGCCATATTGAGTGCTACTATTAATACCGATCAACTTCAATAAACGGGCCCTATCCTCTTTCGCCCCTTCTGTTGCAATTCTGTAGTAACTGACAAAGTTTTTTTGAAAATGATCAGCTTCTGCAATGGTCACTAAAGAATCAAAGGAGAGGCTCTGTTTAAGGGAATCAATTGAACTTATTAAATCACCATTTGCAAACAAATCTTCAATATCTTTTTGAGACGCCGTATTGAATTGCCCGACATAACTTTCCAATGAAGGAATATGGACAACAGAGTGAGTCACAGAGGCTTTCTTTCCATCTAAAAATTCTTTTCTCGAACGAAGCAAATTGGCAAGACCTGGTTCAGTCAGATGATCCGCTATATTAAGAGCTGTTTGTTCGCTTGGAGTAAAAAAATTAAGCACTTTTTGAAAAAATGTCATCTTTTTCTTCTCTTCGGCATTCGGCTCCTTGAAAGTTTCCTTAATATTTTTTATAATCATTTCTTTAATCGATCTCTCGAAACACCCTATTAAAAACTTCTCCTCTTCAACACTCAAAACCTCTTCGCCCAAATTAGAGCGATTTAAAAGGTAAAGGGGATAAAGAGCAAAAGCATTTTTAGCAGATCCTGTTAAGACATCTTTTTTACTAAAGACCAGATTATTAGCTTCAAACTTTAAGAAGAGCTTTAAAGCAGCAACAATCCCTGCTGGTTGAACCCCACCTCCTACACTTGCAATGTGCATAAGAGTCTTTCCTAAAGTTTCAGCCTCTTTTTCAGTAAATTCTTTATGACTGACCGGAATTGATTCTAAAACTTCCAATCCCTCTTTCCATCTGAACTGTGTAAAATAAAGATTAACTAAATAAAGCTTTGAGGGAATATTGGTTCCTTTAAGCTCCCCGTTTTCGTAGGTGAGCGTAAAAAACTTTTTCTTAAGTTTTGGATCAGGATAAGGGAAGACAAGCTTTTTCTTTCCTGATGAATCCTCTAAAAGAATATAGGGGTCAGCAATTCCCTCTATTAATTGAGGCCCTACAAATTTATAACCTACAAAATCCTTTGATGACACAACACCAAAATTTGAAGAAGTCAAATCAATATCGGCTTCAAAGGTTAAACCAGCCTCTTTAAACTCAATGTTAATGACTTTTTCCCTTTGACGACACTCCATTTTTTCCATCTTTTCCATAAATGAAAAGTGGTTCAGATTTAAGTAACTTGCAGGAAGTAATCTCTCCTTATTCGCCTCATCGATCACCTCTGACACCACATTTCCATTTAATCTAACTGAAGCGACAAGCTTATCTCCATCAAAGACTTCCAATTTATCTGAGGATTTCCTAATAAAATCGTAAGACTGATTAAGAAAAGTGGGGTACTCGCCACACAAATGTGCGACTTGGGGATCTGATTGAATCGGAAAAAAAGAAAAACCAAAAAAATTCCCATCAAATCTTTTCTCAATTAAGATCTCCCCAACCAATTGACCCCAATTATCCGTTTTCCCAGAAACTCTAAAAACTTTTTTATCCGTTTCAATGGTATACCAAGGGGAGTTTCTCTCTGTTTTGACCACTTTAACGGTATCTGAACCTAAAAACTTCTTATAAAAAGCTGTCTGGAGGAAGTCTGGCAATAAAACTTCTTTAGTTCCATTTAATGAATGTAACCCATAAGTGGTAAGGTCAAACCCCCACTCACTATTTTGATACTGGTCTCGTATTGAAGTTGTAGACCAGTTATCGTCTTCATTAACTTTTTCACCAATGGCCGCTAAAAAAGCGTTTAAAACCTTATTTCGTAAAGGTTGAGAAGATGATAGAGTCTCTTGTAGATAAGATCTAGCAAAAGTCCCGATACCAGTTTCATCCGAAAGGGTCACGCGGTTCTTTGCCTTAAAATAGTTTAAAGTTAGGAAGTCGACTAAAAACTCCTCTTTTACAGGTTGTCTCTCATTAAGACGCTGTGGGGTGACTTCAGGATAAAGTTTTAAAAGAGCTGAAAACAATTGCGTTTCTTCTTTACTCTTTTTAGCAATATCAAAAAGACCGTCTAAAGCTTTTTGTCTTACCTCTTTGACAAACGCCTCCTTATCATCAAAATAAGGGGCCACAATTGCTGCAAGCTCAATAAAGAAAAGAGATCCTGTCAAATCTTTTTTACTCTTAAAATACGTAATCCCCTCTTCTAAAATTAATTTTTTAAGATCCTCTTTGAAATGGGGTTGAGCTATTAATTGATAATTCACTCGATTCATCCGAGAAAATTTCATCTTAAGAACGTCTTGGATCATTTTATTGCCAAGAGATCCCATATGTTTTCGACAGAAATTAAGTAATCGAAAAGACTCACCTAAAAACTCATCCGAAATTTGGCTAAAGTCGTTTAAAGTTTCCTCACTCAATCCAGAAATATAGTGTACGTACCGCGCCCTTATGGGATGCACCATTTGATAATTCTGAACATGCAAGTCAGGTTCAATCAAACTTCCAAACACCTCACTCTCAAAATAAGAATAAGTATCGCGATATTCGGTAGGTAAAACTAAAGATTCCATTTCAGTTTGATAAGACAAGAACCCATCTCTTTTCATTAAAGAAATTGAAAATTGCTCCTTACTATTAGGTGTCGAAGCTTTATTTTTTGAAGTGTTTTGAGTGAGACGATAATTGAGAAATAACGTTTGATTGTCGGGAAAAGCCTTCTTAGTTTGATAATCGGGGCGTATTGAGGAATAAAGATTGGCTCTCATTGTCGCCTCTTGCAGATAAAGAAGCGACTCTGGCAAAGTCTCACTCTTGCTAGGCTGAGGACCGACGATCACTCCACTGATCCTTTCAAAAGGCTTTAGATCGGAAAATTTTAATTCATCGATCTCCTTTAGTAATTTTTTACATTCCTCTATTGTCGTTGTCATCTCTGTGATTCGGGATTCAAGTCCTTCAATATTACTTTTATTTCTTTCAAGAACCTTTTGCTGAAGAGCTAATTCTTTTTCCATTAATGAGAGGTTATCTTCCAATCTCTTAGCATCTAAACGACTTTTTTCAATTTCAAGAATGAGTTTTTTGTAGTGGGGTATTTGCTTTTTGAGATCACCTTCGGTCCACCTGTTTTCAAGAAGAGCCCTCTCTACCTCTTTAACCCTCATATCATAAAATTTATATTCTTCACTTTCTGGTTTAGATTGATCTCTTGACTTTTCAAACCCTTTTTTGTTTACCAAAAGTTGTAATATTTTTTGTTTTTCCTCTAGCTGCTGCCTATAAATCTCGTATGGTTTATTTATTTCGTTAAACAATTTTTGAGCTTTTAGATGTTCTTTCCCTATCCTTTCAATTTGAAATTTTACATCGTTTATTCTATCTTCTATTGAATTTTTAATTATTTTAGCTTGATTTAATTCTTGTTCTGTCCTTAACTTATTATTTTGTAAATCTCTTAACCTTTCTTTATATCCTCTAGATCTATTTGCTTTCACATTTTCAAGTGATTTATCAGTAATTTTTGTCTCTTTTAAAGCGCCCTTTTCATCCTCACAAAACCTTTTATAGTAAACAAGAGTTGCATCACCCATTTGAAGTTCATTAAACTTAGTCTGTTCACCTGTTGTACAAAACAATCCAAAAAGATTCGTCGAAGCGTTTTTCTGACACTCCTCTTTAAAAGCCTTTGCATCCCTTTTTTTAAGAAGTTTAAAAGTATCAACTGATTCCTCTTTTAAAAAATACCGAATCACTTCATTTAGCTTTTGTTGAAAAGGAGCCTCTAAATAAAAATGTTCCGAACGAATTGTCCGAAGAAGTTTTTGAATGTATATTTTATCCGTCGGCTTTAAAAGAGCCGCCTCATCTCGTCTTGCAAGCTGATCCATCGCAGCAAGAATCTCATAGTACATAACGATAACTTCTGACTTAGGTTGGCTTATATTGTGCAAACAAGCCATTAACTCATTTAATGATTTCATGACTAAAATCACATCTTCAGGTTTGATCTCATTCCAAAAAGGGCCTTCTACCGGAAACTCTTTCATAAAAGTGTAAAAAGAGCCTTTGTAAATGGTTGTTTCAGGTTTAACTTTAAGAAACTGAACCAAATTTTGAAGTTGAGCGACTACGGTGTCTGTTTTAAGCTCTGTAAATAGAGCAATATCTGGATCTCTGTTTGAAATGGTTTGAGGCGTCATAAGAGCGGGTCTTATTCCTGATGAGGAGGAAGCTGAGACCGCTGCCGTTTGAGTCACTGGTGCGTTAACAGTGGGGTACTGATACGACGCATTAGGAGGAACCCTTACCACATTTCCTGGAGTTACTTGATTGATCTTCTTTTTAAACTCTTCTCGATAGACTCTTGTCTCTTTTTCAATTTCATAAATCGCTGCAAAAACCCCTTCGACATCTTTCTCTTCAAATAAACCTTTTGCAACTAATTTTTCGGCACGTCTTGCTAAATTGGCTGATATATCTTCAAAATACAAAAGTTTTACAGGATTATCTTTTAATTCTTCTTTAAATCCTGGAGTATTCCAAGCAGCAACAAGTTCTTGAAATTGTAAATAAAACATCAAAGTCTTATAAGCCCTGATGCCCTCTTGCGGATTTTTTCCAATAAGGGCACTTTGAAAGGCAAAAGAAAACGCTTTCATTTCACTTGTGATCGGAGCTTTGACAAATTTTTTCTCAGTAGCCTCCTCTAAATCTCGAGTCTCGGCAACAGCTCCAAGGCGTGTTTCAAGGATTGACATCAACTTTTGTTTAGATAACGCATTATTTTTCACACCATCGAGTAAAATCTCAAAAAACTCTTCGCTTAAAGCCGCATTTGAAGCGGGGATAAATTTTTCGCAAGGAATTTTTAAGTCAAACTGAAACTCATTTGTCAAAGAACTTCTATTTTGACTTATATCAAAGCTCTTTTCTGAGAAATTTTTTAAGACCTCTTTATTAAGCCCCATCAATCCTTGATCTCCAATAGCTGGAAGAACATTGGGATCAAAAATCTGAACACCGACCCCTTTTTCAACCCGAATCAAGTAGGTTTGCTCCCCTCGAGTCATCGAAATCAAAACAGAGCCTAAACTGTTTAACTCCTCAAGAAATTGTTTAGGTGTTTTATTTGAATCAGAATCTGTAATAAACGATCTCATCTCATCGCGAAATTTATTAATTCTTTTTTTAACATCCTCAGAAAAAGGGAACTTCTCTGGAAATTTGTTCATATTTTCGCAAATTTTGTTTAAAAAGTCGGTTAAATGAGCGAGGAATGTTTTGTCGTTTGGATCTGCTTTTTCTACAAGTTGACATTGTGTATTGCCGGCAATCTTGGCGAGTCTAGAAAAGGAGCTTTGGCCCCTTTTGCCAAGGTAATCAATTTCTTTTTTTAACCACGATTTTTTGCCAATATCATCGGGTTCTAGAGTAAGCATCTCTTCTTCAAATTTAATGATATTGAAGTAATCTTCAGAACTTAAGGGGGTTTGATCATTAAGATTTGATAAAGGATTGCTCATAGTAAATTAAACCTATTTTTTTAAAGCAATTATAAACTATTTAACTTAAAAAATCAATTGTTTTGTAATTATTTAATTAAACTGTTTATATTAAAAAATAAATAGTCGGCCCTGAGAATGATTCACCATCAAGCCTCTCTTATCCTTGGTGAAAATGAACACAATATGAAATTGAAGCTCAATGGTAACAGAGAATTAAGGGGGGTCTAGGGGCAAAAAGCCCCTAAACCGATGAAGAGAAAAGAGGCAAAACTTAGCTTAGGCTCTTTTTTTTCAAGTTTGGCTTAAAGCCCAACTTGAAAAAGCCGCTCCTTAACGTTTAGCAACTACACACCCTTTAAGAGGTTGTAGAGGGGTGAGTCGATAAACAAAGTCGCCTTCTCTTTTTTACCGCAAAACACCTTCTGTATCATAAACTTCACAAGGCTCTCCTTGCCAAAGAAATTAGCTTTCATCGCTTCAAGCTCTTCAGGAGAGTGATTTAAATACCCCCCCAATAGTTTCGCTTGCCCAATCAAAGACAAGAAAGCTTGACTTTTCAAGAAAGCCTCATCAAAAGTGACGTGCCCATGATCGACTAAGGCCCCATTTACGAGGTCGTAAACCCCAATCTTCCTCGATGTCACCCCTTTATTGTTCTCCCGATCTTTTAACAGCTCGCTCCTAAAGAAAGCGCTATCGTTGTGATCCATCATCATCACCTTTGGAGGCTCAGTACCATCCTGGATCACTAAAACCGTATCAAGAGGCTTCTCCTCACGAGAATAAAGCGTGTGTTGCGGATCTAAGATTTTATGAGTTTTCATTTCCCAAAAATTGTTCGTCACAAGAAGATTTTTACTGAAAAAGACCTCAACATTGGTAAACTCCTTCTGAAGAGCCTTCTTTAAAACTTCCTTAGCTTGATAGATCGGACAATCAAAACGCTCAATTGTTTCGGGGAACGGAACAATTTTCTTACCCCTATTTAAGTAAAAATGCACCGAAGACCCTATTGCAATTAAGGGCGAACTCACTATAAAAATTGGAGCTACTATCAAAGTCACAACGCTTTTTCTAATCAAAAACCAAACCCATTCTCCTAAAGAGTGAGGACGTGCCGTATAAACATTCTTAATCGAATCAAATAAACTTAAAATTCTTGACCCAAGCGTTCTTCCGGGAACCTTTTTTGTTTTCTCCCAGCCTGGAATAAAAATATCCTCTATTTTGTAACCCCAGGGCCTTTTGTAAATAGGTCTTCTTTCAGACAATTCAGAGAATTGAACCTCTTCCCTGATATCTTGATGTTGCTGCACCTCGACTTGTTGGGCATGATCAAATGATCCGCGAACCTTTTGAGGTAAAGGAACAGACCTAAAATCAAATTCATTTAACTTCGCTTTAAGCTCTTTTTTCTTTTTACTACTTAAAGATAGTTTATCAATTTCTTTTAGTTCTTCCCTTCTAAATTCATTTAGAACATCTATTGGATCTCTTTCCAATGAGCAACCTGCAAATTTTTTAACCGGATCAATGGTCTCCTTCTTAATAAAATACGATCTCATTTTAGCAAAATAAGAGATCGCTTCCTCTGATGATAGAGATAAAAGATGATCGGTCAAAGCTGAGTCAATCACATCCTCCATCTGCAGGCGTTGCCCCAGATTGTTCCCATTCACCTCTTTTATATCCTGGTTTTCAAGAAACTGATAGACAATCTCATCGGCATTCATCCCTTTAAAGTTTTGAGTCACCTGATTTTCCAACACAAAGTGGAAACTCTGGTTTTGATGGATCTGTCTTAAACGCCCCATCGTTTGTCCCGCCTCCCCCTTCGTCGTAAAATCCCCAATAAAGATAAGAGCCTCAGCGTGAATCCCCATCTTAAGGTCGCTACCATAACATCTATTTTCATCAAACAAAACAAAGTAAGAATCAGGATCCCGATTGACACCCTCAAATAGGGTCGACTTCCTTGTCATCTTATCCATGATCATAAACTTTTCACTCTTCTGATCGAAATAAACCACCCCTTTGATCTTCTCTCGATTAAGAAGGGCATCGCAAAACTTCGATGCTACCTCCTCGTTTGAGTGCCCCTTAAAGAGAGCTGCCACATCAAAAAAGCCCGTAATACGAGGATTTTGTTTGATCTTCTCGCCAATCTCTTCACAAACATCATCAAAGTTATTGTTCGTAAGAACCATTGCGCTCTTACTCGATTTTGTCAGCAGAAGGTGAGTCGTCTTAGGTGACGTCTCGTGATCTAGTAGCGGATGGGTTTTAGGACCGTGCGTGTTCGGATTTAAGGGCGTCGCCGACATCCCAACAGCTTTTTTAAACTGACTGCCCATATTTTGCACAGTGTTTGTTAAGGTCTCCTCGTAGATAGGTAGTTTTGGAATCACTAATTTTTTAATAAAATAGTGAATAAGATCCTCATCCCTATAAAAACGGTTATAAAGACACCTAATATCCGCCTCTTTCAAACTGTTTAAGGGAAGAGGCTTCTCCCCGTTTTGAAAGAGAGACTCATACAATTTATTCACTGCAACGTCTTGAAGAGGCTCTTTTCTCTTCGTTGCTGCGTCAAGATCGCTTTTCATTGAGGTAAAGATCTCAAGGAATTGCTCCTCATCCACCCCTTTGTAAAAGTATGTCAGATAAGTCGCTGCAAGCGTTTTCTCAGGCAATTTAAACTGAGAAGGACAAATATCGTTTTCTTTTGGCGAATCACTTCCCTTATAAACAATTGCATAAGGTTTACCCGAAACTAACTTCCCATCGACCATTTTATCTTTAAGATGCTTCTCTGAAAGACCGTAAGAGACTCCCACAGATCCTTTAAGAGTCGGCTCTAGGATAAAGTAAATATAACCTCTTGCAAGAGCTATTTGATCTTTTAGAGGATGAGAGGTCACCCATGAAGGGGTTTTCTCGATATCTTCTAGCATAAATTTATTAAACTGCTCTTCTGAAACTTGACCAAACCTCTCATTTTGTTTAAAAAACTTAAACATCTCACCTGCAAGGGCCGGAGCTACTTTTTCCCTATAAACTCCTTTTTTAAGATTTGACTGCCGATTTTCTCGGTAATTAACAAGGTTGACCTCTCTTAAAGCTTTAAAAATAGCTTCAGCGATGTCAATTTGCTTTGCAGGTAATGAGCTTCTAGCACCATTTGTATAAACCATCAAATCATTAGGATCGTAGTTGACATGCTCTTCATCGACAAGCCCAATACTTTTTGTGCGGAAAAAAACAAGCATTTGTTTTAAGTACTCAATCTTTTGAGGAAGCTCTTTCTCCTCAAGGATTAACTCCTCTCTCTTCTGTTTATCCTCAATACCTTTTTTTAATTCGTTCCTTACAACAGTTGCCCTATCTAATAAAAGCTTATGGTGAAGATCAAGGGCCCTTAAGGACTCTGGACGAATACTTACAGGAATTCCCTCTTTCAAGCCCCGATGAAGTTCAGCTACGAGAAATTTTAATGAATCAAGCTTAATATCGGCATTTCTATTAAAGCTAAATCGAAGAACCCCTTTCCCAATCGCTCCATGCCGTTGTTTATCAAGACGGCTTGTGTTCACAAGCTCTGAATCGGATGGAAAAACAGTGGTGATATGAACCCCTTGTTTTGCAAGAGAGGCCGTTAAGGTAGGATTTATAAGATTGGTCTTCCCAGCACCGGTTCTCATCTCTAAGAGAACTGTTTTGTGTTTTTTTAGAGCTTCTTCGAGGGCAAAAATTGTTTCGACCTGATCTTTTCTAAAAAAGAGCCTTTGAGAGGTCTCGAAGGAGAGCTTTAAGGGGTCCAACTTATCCTTTTGAGAGAGCACTCGAGCTCGTTTTTCAAAAAGCTGCACACCAATACGGTGGGCTACCTCCTCCTTCTCTTCCCCTGAAGACTTCTCATACTGCTCAATCAACTCAAGAGTCCTTTCAAGTCTTTGGTTGCGACTTAAAGAAAAAAGATAATCGGCCAATGTCGTCACAAGCCTTATAATCTCCTCTTCAGAACACCCCGTTTTTTTACGGATCTCATCGTATTTTCCCTCTAAGGTTAAATACTGAAACTCATCAAACGTAAGATCTCTTCTTTGAGATACAACTTCTAAAGCCTCTTTTCCCTTAAAAGCTCCATGCAACTGAGAGACAAAATCGGTTTTTTCAACACTTAAACGTTTTTTTTCATTTTCTACTCTAATTAATAACTCATTTTTAAGTGGTTCAAACGAGTTAGCCTCGTACCTAATCTCTGTTTTCTCTTCATTACAAAACTGTTGAAGTCTTTCATGATGACTTTTAAGCCTCTCTTCAAAGGCTTTGTTTTGAGACTCTACTGAAAAGGAAGCGGGTTGTGGTTTTTTAGTTTGTTTGATCTCTCTAAAATAACCTTTAAAGCTCCTCTCTAACTCCTCCTCAGCTTCAAGATCTTTTTTGTTCAACGCTTCGACTGACTCTTTTGTGACATCTTTCTTAATCGAGGTTTTTGAAACTTTTTTAGAAAATTTCTTAAAAAAGAAAATATCTGGGATTTTTAATTTACAAAGAGTTGATATGGCCAAGAAAATAGGAACTACCATACTTCTAATCGTATGAATCATCTCAGGAATTGACCCGAACCACCCCAGGGCTAAAGGGGAGATAAATGAGTTCACTTTTTTATAAGTGCTTTTAAGATCAGAAGATACCCTTTTTTTCTTCAAGGCAAGCACTTTTAGTTGGTTTTTTATCTCTTCTATGTTGGTTTTATTTTGGTATTTATTTTCCCAATAAAGGTTACTTTCTAAAGTTTTCTCATCACCTTTAATCGCTTCGAATTCCTTAAGCAACACACTTTCTTTACTCAAGGCATCGTTAATATCTGAAATTGTTCCAAAAGCGTTAGGATTTTCACACACCTTTTTTAAGATCTTTGAATATTGACGAGAATTAAGATGTTGATAAGACGTATTTAATTTTAAAATTTTTAACAAACGGAGACGATCTTCATTTGTTCCTTCTTTTGCAATCTTATAGTACTCGCAAAATTTTACATCAAAGAGATCAAAATCTGCCAAAATAAGATTGTCATTGAATTGACAAGATTTCTTTACATCCTCCAAAGATCCGAGAGTTTTATCTTTAATTTTTTCTCGAATACGAAATTCTGTAATAAATTCCGGGTTTTTTTCTCTTTTCCCCTTTGCCTCACTCTGGAGGAACAATTTCATTACAGAACTTAAATCAATAATAACTCTCCTCTCACTCACCTTTTTCCCCAAAGAAAAAGACTCTTTGGGATTTTTTAAGAAGGAGAGTAGCCATGAAGAAACATCTTTCTTACTCAGAATAGAGGGCAGATAGGTGTTGAGCCCCTCTCCTACAATCCCCTCAAGAAATGCTATAAGAATTTTCTCATCAGCTTCTGAAAGCACAAAATCCCTTAAGTTTCCTCTTTGAACAAAATAAACCCCAAGAATTGTGTTAATCACTTGAGATCCGACAAATTCTTTTCTTGGAGGGCTCAAAAAATTTAATCTGTTTTTTTCGATCTGTAAAAGGAGCTGAAGACCCAAAGTTGCAGATAAAGGATTAACGAAAGCAAGCTTTGAGAGATTTTCTATTAACTTACCCATTTCTGAAATCTCTTCTTGGGTAAATAATTTAAAGCTATTTATCTCCTTAATAAGACTAAAACACTTGTGGAAATCTAGTTTTCTAAGATAATATTGCAATAAAAGAATTTTTGATGAGACATCATCTCCTGGAACAAACTCCTCTTTGTCAACAGAAAGGGTCATGAATTTTTCAACCCCTTTTGGGTTTGGAAACAAAAACTTTCTCTCCCCTTTATCATTTTGCAAACAGATTTTTTTCTCTGGAAATCCCTTTAGTGAAAAATCATTAACGATATAAAAACCAGGAAATTGCTTGGAAAAAAGACGTTTGTTTTCTAATTCAAATGCAAGACCTACCCTTGAGAGATAAAAAGTTGAATAATTTTGTCCTTCGCGACACTCAATCCAGTGTGGGTCTTCCTCAAAAGATTTAAAACATTCGGGATGAGGGAGGGAAACTAGACTCTCATTTGTTTTAAGATCCTCAATTTTAACGACAAGATCTCCATTCATAGAAATTTTATAACGCACTTTCTTTCGATCCCACACTTCAATCCCCTGGGGAGATCTCCAAAAAACAAATTCATTGTTAAAAACAGAAGGAAACCTGGAACAAATAGACTTAACTTCCCCTGTTGACTGAAGATGATGCCAGTCAGATCCTACTAGTTTCAGAGCTATAAGAGGGGAATTTGCTCTCTCATCCCTAAAAAAGCGAAACACTCCATCATTTGTCGTCACTTCATAGAAACCTGATTGAAGTTGTTCAATTTTTTTTCTTTCCTTATCTCCCATCACTTTTTTAAAACCGTCTGTTTCAATAATTGCTACGGGAAGAGTATCAACTTTTTTAGCCCCATTTTTTCTAAATAAACTATTTGTTGAAAAATCAAATTCAAACTCGTTTGTTTCGTAAATGTGATTTAATTTTATCCATTTCTCTTTATAAGGAGTCCCTTCTTTTTTGCTCACAAGGGCATTCAAAAGGGGATCGGGATCGGTTTTAAGTTTTTCGGCAAGATAACTCCTGACAAAAAGAGACAAGTTGTTCTTATCTTGACTTTTCTTGTCAGTTTCTACTTCAAAAACGCCCCTTAACATAAAATCGACAAAAAACTCCTCACTAACTTGGTTTTTAAGTAATGAATAAGGAGTGACATCGGGATAAAACTTTAAGAGTTCATCAAAAAAAGCCACTTTATATTGCGGTTCAAGGGCGGGAAACACTTTATCAAAAAGTTTTTTTCTTAAGTCCTGTCCAAAAGAGGGGTCACAAAAAGAGGCCAAAACAGCTCCAACCTCCAGATTAAACAAACAAAGCGCCATATCTCTTTCTTGAATTCCAAAACGAATCGAGTCCTCCATAAAATCTTCTAGTACTTTTTTAAATTCTGGTACTTGAAGTTGTAGGTTCAAACGATCGTTCCTAAGAAGCTTCTTTAGAATAAAAGAGCGAAAGTCTCCATCTTGAAGAGCTTTTCTGTGATTTCTACAAAAAGCGATCAAACGATTAGCCTCATCATAAAAATCATCAGAAACTTGAGAAAGCTCATCGACAGCTGCATTTTGAGAGGGATCACCATAACCGTATTTTTTAGCTATATGGTAATTCTGAAGATGTAATTCAGAGGATACAACGGAATATAATAGAGAAGAATTCCATCCACCTGAGGATTTTGCGATCGACTCAAGAATTCGAGAAAAATCTAAAACGAACTCTCTTTTCAATGAAGCCTCATAGATCACCTCGTTCTTCACAGTTTTGATTTCGTAACCAATAAAAGGATAATCTGCCACAAACATTTGGTTTAAATGAGCTTTACAACAAGCAGTCGCTCTCATCGTAGCTTCTTGAACCCATGAGACTGTTTTTGGAAGAGAAGGCGCAATAACCATGTAACAAAAGACTCTTTCATACCGATCAATATTTTCATAAGTCCATAGAGCCACCTCTTGCTTCCTTTTTTCGACCTCTTTAATCTCCTTTTCAATATTTTCTAATTCTAATTGAAGCTCTTTTTTTTGTTTTTCGTTTCGACTTTGCGTTTGAGTTTGAAAAGTCATAAAAAATTGAATATTCATTTTTTTTTCAGTTAACTCATCGTGTTCTTTTTGAAGCTGAGAGTTGCGTATTTCTTTTACTTTTTTAACAATTTTGTTTCTAGTATCTTGAGTTTTATCGTTTTCAAGCAAAGTTTGGAAATACTGAAAAGTGGCTTGTTTGTCTAAATCTTTTTGAGAGATTTTTTGATCAAATCCGAATGAAAAAAGAGAATTAAAACCCATCTCTTCAAACATTTCTTCATATTTTTCTTTATCTTTATCGAATATAAGGGATAAATCGGGAGACTCTTCCCTTGTAAAATACTGCATCACCTCCTTCAGTTTTTTTTGAAAAGGGGCGTTTAAATAAAAATCTTTAGAGCGAACAATACGAACAAAAGGTGCTATATAAATCTGGTCACTCTCTTTAAAGCATTTCCCCTCAATTTTAGCCAACCGATCAATCGCAGCTAACACTTGATGGTGCATCAACAACTCCTCAGAAGAGGTATAGTTAAAACTAGAATTCAATAAGATAAAATGGTTACTAAAAGAAAGAAGATTTTCAATAGTTTTTTCAAGCTCATTTTTAGGAATCTGGCTCCAAAAATCAGACTGAGGGGCTGGAAACGTTTGCATAAACGTCACGAGTTGATGCCTGTATAAATCAGGTTTGCTAGAGAGCAAGGAGGTTATTTTAGAAATCGTTTTGTTAAAAGTTGCTGGTTCAAGCGGCTTAAAAACATCAAATGTTTGAAGAAGAGAAGAAGGGGCATTTTGGATTGACTTTGTATTCATGTACCTAAGCGGTGAGGGTACTAGAGGATGAGTCTGTGAAGCCACTTGTGGCTGAGGGATCTTAATATTCTCCTGAATTTTTTTTCCTAAAAACTCTAATGGAGTCACTCTTTGAGCGCCTTGAAGCTGATCTGCATTTTTTTTAAATCGAGTTATTGTTCCTTGAATATCCCTAATCGTAGCCAGGGGGGCTTCCAGACTTTCAATTAATCCTTTTGAATGAAGTTTTCTTGCACTACCTGCTAAATCAACTAAAACCTCTTCAAATAAAAAACGAAATTCTTCTCTACCCATAAAAAAAGAAGAATTCTTAAAGGCAGAAATCACGGTTTGGAATTTCAAGTAAAACATGATTTTTTTATAAGCGTCTCTCTCCTCCTTGGTTCCTGAAAGGGCACTTTGCAAAATGAAAGTAAGCGCTTTCATTTCCCCTGTTTGAAGAGATCTTTGTCCTTTCTTATAAGTGACATCTCCAAGATCTTTTACTTTCGGCTTTTGTTTCAGTTCATTTTCGAGAATTTCGAAGAAGAGGGGTTTTGAAACCTCTTGTCTTTGAGCTCCCTCTAACAAAAGTTGAAAAAACGATTCATCAAATTGATATTTTTTCGCCTCAAAAACGGTTTCACAAGGGGCCATAAGATCAAACTGAACATCGTTATTGATTTCGCTATAAGCTGTTTTGAACATTAATTCGCTGTTTGGAACGGCATCAAAAACTTGAATCCCCTTTCCTTTACTGACTCTAACATAGAAGGTCATTTCTACCTGACCCACCTTCTTTAAAACAGGAATTAAAACAGACCCGTTATTTTTTAAGTATTCAGCTAATTCCTTAGGGTTTTTCTTCTTAAGCTCTTTACTGTTTTTTAACTCATCGATCACACGATTGATTTTGTCTTGAATAAAAGGCTTAAGTTCCCCTTTTTTCATCCCTTCCAAAGCATTAATAAAAAACTCTACCGAATCAAAGGGCTTATCTTTAGAGATGGGGTTTGGAGGAAGAATTCCATTTCCGGCAACTGTCACGAGATGATCAATATCGGCATTAACAAACGAGTTAAATAAGGGCAATGGGTTTTTATCCTGAAGCCATGAATGCTCGTTAATATTCTTGACTTCTTCTTTAAGTCTGTTTTCTTCTTCCAGTTGAATGTTGACATATCGATCGAGATTTGGAACCGTTGAAGCTGAATTGACTGTTGTCATATAACCCTTTTATAAATCGGTTTTTGGTGCAAGCCTTAAGCAGTTTTTAATAAAATAATCAGGGCTTGAAATTCTCTTTTTGGAGTTAGCATTCTACTGAAAAAAACTATAATTTCAAACACTAAAAATTCTTTCGCCCTCTAAACTTCTGCATTAAACCAAGGTGAAACTTTACAGCTTCCAAAGCTTTGACGAAGTCAATTTTTGCTTCTTGATGAGCAAAAAAAATGCATGCGCGCATTCAGACATTTAGCAAAATCCTTGTGGATCAAAGTGTTACTTAAGTTAACACTTAAGCCTTGACTTGCGCCTTTTTTTGAAAGCCATTCGGAAGATTTTGCCGAAAACAAAAAACATGATTTATACGATTTACATGATATGTAGGATAAGTTCCTGTTTACGGGACCTCGCTGTTAACCAAATCTTTTTGAATTAGGAAAAACTCAGAAAAGGGGGTGAGTTCCAAGGTTTAAGGACACATCCTAGAACTCTGTAAAGTTTTAGATTGAGTTTTCTGTCCCGACTATCCTGAAATCCTGTTAGAAAATTAAGTCAAATCAGCCAAGAACTTTAGGTCACTGCCCCTTTTCTTTTAATCATTTTACAAAGTTGTGAGTCCCTAAATGTTTCAATCCTTTCGGTTTCATTTAATATCCTTTCCTCAAAAAATTTGATAAGATTATTTCTATTGATTTTTGGTTTCGATCCAAAAATCCAATCCATCATATCTTCTTCCTCTTTCAAATACCGATTGACCCTTCCACTTAAGAACTTAACCTGCACAATAAGAGAAGCTAAAGTTTTGTCCTTTTTAAGAAAATCATCCTCAAAATGGTCAAACCCTTGATTTATCATGATGTTGAGGTCCAGATCGTAAATCCCTACCTTTCGCCCATTAGAGCGCCTCTCTTTTCTGTTTTTAACAAGCTTTTCGGCAAAGTAATCCATATCGTTTTGATCGATCATCACGACAAAAGGCTTCTCGCCAGGATCTTGAACGATCAAAGCGTAGTAGAGATGTTTTTCCCCCTTTGAGTACAGCTCGTGCGGTATCTCATCCTTTTCCTCCCCTTGGGTTTTAAGCTGCCAAAAGTTATTTGTTACTAAAAGCTCTTTGTCAAAAAATTCCTCAACGGTCGGATATTTAGCCAAAATCTTACGATCTTTGAAAATCATCCTCACACCTTCAATCGGACAATCGAAGCGAAGAGGGTCCTCTTTGTGAGCACTCTTCTCCATCGCCTTAAGACCGATCTTAAGTCCCATTTTCCCCGTTTTTATCTCGGGAACTTTTGCTCCCCACTCAAATGTAAACGGGTCTATCGCATGCCCCCAAGGACGCAAGTAATGAGGGTTCTGTCGTGGAGAAGTACTTATCACCTCTCTCACTTCTTGCTGCTCGTGTTGCTGCACCTGAACGTCTTGGTTGTGATCAGAAGAAGCCATTATCTTATCTGGAAGATCCACCTTCTTTTTGTAAATTTTCTCAACTTCTGCTCTCAAACGCATCTTTTGTAAAAGAGAAAAGTTACAGCGGCCAATCCTCTTTTTAACGCTCTCAGAGCTTCTTTGAAGTACAGGTTCCGGTTTTAAAGAGACACAAGAGGCCCCATACTTCGCAATAGGATCGAGCGTTTCAACTTTAACAAATTCAGGACGAGCATAATTTTTAAAATACGAAACCGCTTTATTTGCGGAATACGAAAGAAGACGATCAGAAAGAGCTGAACGAAGCACGGTATCCATCTGCTGTTTTTTACTATCAAAATTACCCTGACGTCTTTTAATTTCCTGATTCTTCTCAATATGCTCTATAACCCCTTCCGGTGTCACTTTATCCATTTTTTTGGCCGTTTCAGGCTCTAAAATGAAGTGGAAACTCTGCTTTTTGTGGATCTCCCTTAAACGCCCCATCCCTTGTTTCACCTCTTCAGTCGTTGTCGACTCCCCAACAGAAACAAAAGCTTGACCTGTCATAGGCATTTGAATGTCTGTTCCATAAGAGCGATTTTGATCAAGAAACACAAAACATTTTTTCGGATCGTGAGACTCTTTATCAAAAACTGCTACTTGACGAGTCGCCTTATCTAAAACACGAAACTCTTTCGATTCGTTGTCAAAAAAGATCACAGACTCAATTGCTTTATTATTTTTATAAATATCTGCAAAACGATTGGCTATACTTAAGTTTTTCTTACCCTTAAATAGAGCCGCGACATCAAAAAAGGACATGATATTGCCGTTTTTATTAATATACTGCTCAAACTGTACAAAAAGATCCTGACGATTATCGGGAACAAACACGTTTGCATGAGCTTTCGTAAACATCAGATGCATCGCTTTAAGAGATGTTGTCTTATCGGGAATATCCTTGGTTTCCGGAGCATGAGTGTCTTTTGAAAGAGGTGTTGCAGATTGAGAAATCTCCTTTGCAAACATCATCCTAAAATCTTGCACCGTATTCATATAGGTTTCCTCAAAACAATTAAGTCTTGGAATCACAATATTGCGAATAAAGTAATAGATAAGCTCCCTATTATCCCCTTTCGTTTTAGCAAGAACCTTAATATGAGCCTCTGTTAAATTTTTTAAAGGAACTTTACCGATTTGCTCCTTAACTCCTTGCCCTTCAAAAAGATTTTCATAAATTTTATACGGTTCTGTATCGACCGGATTTAAGCCACTGTCTGTTTTTTTCAACAAATCATTTTTTAGTTTATCAAAAAGCTCAATAAATTGAGCTTCATTTAACCCCTTATAAAGATAGGTCAAATAAGTCGCTGCCAGAGTTTTTTCGACAACTTTAAATTGAGAAGGGGTGATTTCATTCTCTTTTGGGGTATCAGAACCCTCATAAACTACAGCGTAAGGTTTATTTTTCAAATGACGCTCCGACAAACCGAAAGACTCGTCGACAGACCCTTTAAGAGTCGCTGGCAAAATCGTAGAAAGATACCCTCTAATCAAACAAATATCTTCTTTAAGAGGATGTTTTTCTACCCATTGTTTTAATCCATCATCGAGAGGATCTAAGACAAAGCTCTCAAATTGAGCTTGTGTCATCAATTGAGATTGATATTTTGGATACATCTTTTGAGCTAAGTCTTTCGCGACTTTTTTATACTCCTCAGAGGTTAAATGACATTGCTTATTCGATTTATATTTAATCAGACTCTCATGCTCCTCTAAAAATCTGAAAATACTTTCCACAACAGCGACTTGATTCGATGGAATAGATGTTCTTGCTCCACTTGTATAAACCATATGATCTAGAGGACATAAATTGACGTGTTGCTCATCGATAACGGCAACACATTTGGTCCTAAAAAACAAAAGAATTTGACGAAATAGCTCAATTTTTTCTAAATGCTCTTGCTTATCGGAATAGCTCATTTTTTTAGTTACACACTCATCTAAAAGCAACTTGTAATGAAGATCTAGCGCTCTCATCGATTCTGGACGCATATTAAGAGGAATCCCCTCCTCAAGACCTTTATGCAACTCATCTACCATAAATCTTAAAGAACTGACTGTAAAATGGGAGTTTCTATCAAAAGTAAACCTATCGACTGAACTTTTAACAGCCTCTTGACGCTGTTTATGAAGTCCTCTCGTATTCACCATTTCGGAGGCGCCCGGCCACACGTTTACCACGAGATACTCACCTTTAAGTTGTTTAGCAAATGCGGCAAGTTTAACGGTCAAATCAGGGGTCATAAGGTTCGTCTTTCCAGCCCCCGTCCTCATCTCGACAAGCACATCCCTGTGCCCATTTAAAGCGTCTATAATCGCTTTAATTTTATCTACTTGTTCTGATCGGTAAAGAAGATTTTGAGCGCACTCAAAAGAGAGTTGAACGCGGTCAGCGACATCAAAAGAGCCTTTGATACTCGATCTTTTTTCAAGAAGCTGCTCAGCGATTCGTTGTGAACACTCCTCTAAATCGTGTAAAGATCCCTTATCTGTCTTAACAGCTTCATAATCCCGAATTCTATCCAAAACCCGTCCTAGACGTTGATTGCGACTTAAAGCCATCAAGTGTTCTCCAAAAGCCGTCATCACCTGCACAGCCGTCTGTTTGGAATAAGCCGTTTTTTCTAAAATCTCAGATTCTGAACCTTTTAAGAATAGCCTTTGAAGATCTGCAAACGTTAACTCTCTTCTTTGCCCCATGTGATGAAGTTTCTTTGTTTGACTGCCCTCTTCAATAAAAAATCCGTTCAAATGAAACAAAAATGAGACTTTTTGAGCCTCCAACCGCTCTTTTTCTCGAAGATACTCCTCCTCAATCTCCCGCTTTAATTGCGAAAGAGCCACATCATCAATCCGATAAAGAGTCTCTTCAGTTTTATTTTCATCATTAACGTAAGTTTTTAAACCCTCGTTAGTCGATTGAGGAAAAGGCAAATTCTTCAATTGTGTTTTAGAAGTAAAATACCTTTTGACAAACTCCTCTTCTAACCTCTTTTCAACCGCTTTATCCCTGTTGACCATCTCTTGAATGTGTTCTTTTGAAAACTTTAAAGAAACCGATGCCCTAGGAAGAGGCCTTACCCCTTTTTTTGCAAAAAACGTTGGAGAAATAGACTTTATACCCAATTTTAAGAAAACAAAAAGAGCTTTAGCAACCTTAGCAACTTCTTTTATCACCTCAATAAAGTTAATATAAAATCCACGTGTAATAGGTGAAAATGCTTTATTGTACAGGTTTAAATATTTTTTCTCTTCTAAACCCCACTTAACAGCTTCTCTTTCGTAAGAAGCTTTGCGAATATTATCATTTTCCGATGTCGCAAGTATTGTAAATTTCTCCTTTTGCAAATGAGCTTTTGCATGCTCTCCATAAAATTCAATCATCTCCTGGAAGCTATAATAAGACTTAGGGTTTTGACAAACGTCTTTTAAAATTTTACCAAATTTTCTTGAGTTGATTGTTTGAAAACGGTCATTAAGAGAGATGATTTTTAAAAGCTTTTCTCGGTCTTTAACCGTTCCTTCGATGGCCAACCTGTAATAGTCAACAAAATGAGCGTCAAAACTGTTCTCATCCTTAAGAATATAATTCATTAATCTATTTGATTTAATAGTATATAAATCATCGGCATTTTTATAGCTATAAACATCTTCGATACAAACATTAAACTTTTCTTTGATTATTTTACGACCAATTAATTTGATGTTTATCTCGTCAAATTTAGTGTCGATCGGCAAAGAAAAATATTTTTCGAAGAGAGGAACTTTTTTTCCCTCAATAAAATCTTTTTTGGTTTGAAAAATACGCTTCAAAGCATACTTATACATTTTAAGGTAAGCTTTTTGAGATAAACTATCGTCTACAGAGGACAAACTCTCTAAAGAGAGATTATCCAAAAGGAGTTTTTCCTCTCTTGGTGTCAAAGCACTTTCCCCAATATTACCTCTATTGATAGAGTAGGAGGCGTATAACAAGATCACTTGATTTTCGGGGATAATTTTATATTTCTCATCTTTTTCAGAAGGTGAGAAACGTCGATGATTGCTTTCTAATTGAACAACAATTTTTAGAACAGATGTTACGGCAAGAGAGTGGTTATTCCCATACTTTAAAATGACCTGAACAAGCTCTCTAAACCCTTCTATCTCTCTTGGTGAAAATCGATTAAACTCCCTTAAATCCTTTAAAGCTGCAAGCCCGTCGATAAACTTCCCTTGATTATAGTAAATTTTGGCAAGTTCAAGCTGCGACAAGACGTCTTCTGAAGCTTTAAATTCCCCATCGACAATAGAAAGCGTGAAGAAACTTTGATGCTCTGCCTCATTTACAGGGAATATAACTTTTTTATTTCCAGCATCGTTGGCAAGAAGAAGACATTTTTCTTGATCCTTTTTTGATATGTCTTCGATCCCTTCACTTTTAACGAGGTAATACCCTTTATGTTTTTTTGAATAGAGACGTTCCACTCCATTGACTATTTTTTTCTCAAAACTTAAACCGACCCTTGGAAGGTGAATAAAAAAGTCTTGGTTTTTCTGACGACATTCAATAAAAAGGGGGTCTTTCTCAAAATGGAGCAATCGTTCTAAGCCCTTTTTGAAAAAAGAAAAAGGAAAAATTGTTTCTTGCGTTGAAACATCAATTAATTTTGTAACACCATTTGCATGATCTAATTCAATTTCAACTTTTAGTTTACCCTCTGAGTATCCCTCGATTTTTTTTTCATTATGCCGTCTCCAAAAGGTCATTTCTGTATTTAAAACAGTGGGATAATTGCTACAAAGTTCCGTTTTGAAATCAGTTTGAAGAAAAGAAAGGCCGAATTCATCCTCTTTATAAACAAGTAATTCCCCATTTTCAATACGAAATCCATAAATGGTGCTATCTACTAAAACCTGGTGCCAACCAGTAACCAATCCTAAAGCTTGAAAAGTGTTAGTGCCGATTAACTCTTTAAAAATGGGGTGTCTAGCAATTTCTTCAGAAAGTCCGGTAACTGCCCCTCCTTTTTTTTCAGTTAAAGTAAAATTGTTCTCATCAAAATTAAATAAAGAAGGATCATATGTTCTTACACCTCGTGTTTTCAAAGGAACCACTTGTTGTAAAATCTTAACTTTATTTTTTGTGATAAACGGTTTTAATTCCTCTTTTAACAACATCGCTGTGCAATTTTTTTGCCCCATTTCTTGACTCAAAACCCCTTGAAGGGTAACGTCCACAAGAAAAGATAACGGAGGTTCTTGACCGAGCTGAAGAGAGACAAAACTCACTTCGGGATAAAGCTTTAAAACAGCCTCTAAGACATCAATTTTCTTTTTTTCCTGAACACTATGAAGCACCTTATTAAGCAAAACGTCTCTTAAGTCTTTTACAAAGCTCTCTTTTTTTTCTTTATTTAAAAAAGGTGCGATTTTAGTTCCCAAATTTCCAAAATAAAGAGCTAATTCAACATCCTCCTCTTCGATATAATTCTCAATAGCCTTAATAAAAAATTTAGATATCTCATCGGCAAACGCTGGAGCCTCCTCAATTTGATCGCTTAACCGATTCATTCGCAAAAACTTATGCTCAATTATTTCTTTAAAATCATGCAAATGTCTCCCATATTTTTTGCAAAATGCCAGTAAACGTGCGGCCTCTCCCCTATACCCATCAGAGATTTCATTAAACTCATTTAAAGCGATCACATACATAGGATCATAATGTGTTTCAGGATTAGCCACCTGATAATTTTCAAGATGAACATCCCGATCATTAATCTTTTGATAGTGGTCATGTTGTTTAAGATCTAAATTATTTTGAACATTATCCTGACGTCTAGTAAAAATATACCCTTTTTTCTTTTCATCGTAAAAATAACTACTAAAAAGAGGGCTTGGAGTTTGTTGCCTACGATAATATCCAACATTTAAATAGGAATCTGCTCTTAATGTCGCCTCTTGATACTCGTAAAGAATAGGGGAAAAGCCTCTATCTTTTGAAAGAAACAACGCTCCAGTTGCCATTTCAAGTGGGGTTAATTGTTGAAAAGTCAATAAACCAATCTGTTTTTGCTCTGACTCCAATTGTCTAATCTCATCTTCTAACGCAGGTATTTTTTGCTTTTCAATCGCTTTAATTTCCCGATCTAATTGATCGATCTCATTCGTTGTATTTACAACTATGGTTTTAATTCTTAAAAATTCACTGTATAATTCATCAGAAAGGTTTTGTTCTCTAGCAAGATTAAGGTTTCGAATTTCCTCTTCTTTTTGTTCAATCTCGTCAGAATTCTTTAATGGATTATTTTTACGCTTTAGATTTGCAATTTCCCGCGTTAATTTCTCGTTTTGGATGTACAACTCTGAAAGCTTTCTGTTTTGACTAAGTGATAATCCTTCCGATTTTTTTAATTCAGACTGTATTGCAGGCAAATTATCTTTATTTCTCTGAAGTTTATCTTTAAATCTATCTAACGATAATCTAAAATTATTTATATTATAATTAGCCGCTCTTATTTTTCCTGCTACTCTATCGTTCTTCTCTTTCTTAACAGCCTCAAGACATAACTCTTTGGTTTCTGGTTTTTGAGATGCGATAAATTTCAAATAAAAAGAGAGAGTTTGATTCTCTTCAACTTTGGAAAAAGTAGGTATTTCATTATAAACCAAGGCTCCAAAAAGGGTTTTGGCTTGTTGATTTTCAAAATACGACTTGTCAATTTTGACACTATCTTTAACTTTCATCAAAGAAAACGTTTCAGTGGAAACCTCTTTTAATAAATAGGAAACCACCTCGTTTAGTTTTTTCTGAAAAGGGGCTTCTAAAGAAAAGTGGGGAGAGCGTATTGTTCTTAAGAATTTATCCATAAAAATCGAAGGAGCCTCATTAAAAAGAGGCTCCTCCTCTTTTGCCATTTGATCAATCACAGAAAGAAGCTGGTAATAAACAACCACCTGTTGAGAACTCAGATACGTATCCGCAACAGAGTACATCAGATTTTTAAGAGTTGTCATCAATTCGAGACGATCCTCTTTCGGAATTTTTTTCCAAAACGAATCATTGCCCCTAATGGGAGTTGGAAAGGTTTTCATGAATTCGTAAAAGAAATTGCGATCAAAATGAGTGAGGATCTCTTTTAGCGTTGAGAGGGCCTTTTTGGGATCGGTCAGGGGTGCATAAATTTTTCTATCGGATATCTTCGAGGTTAGAGAGGGCAGCCGAACGGGGGAAGTAGTACTCAATGGGGCACTTCCCTTAGAATATAATGATTGGGCATAATTACTCAAAGTAAGAGCCGAGTTTACAGGGCCTAGCAAAGGGTTTATAGGCGTTACTTGAACCCCGCTCTTTTTGGTCTGCCTGCGCTTTTCAATTTCAGATCCAATTTGTCTTAAAGTGGTCAATAAACCATTCGTATCGTGGTCGGGAAGAAATCCATCAACTTGTAATTTTTCCGCTCTTCTTGCTAAATTTGCAAGAGTGTCTTCAAAGGTGATCAAATCTTTTCCCTCCAATTGGCTCCCCTCTTTTTTCCAAAGAGAGGCCATGGAATGAAATTGAAGATAAAACATCATCACTTTATAAGCTTGAATCCCTTCTGAAAACTCCTCTTTTTCTTGCATCAAGGCCGATTGGAAGGCAAAGGAAAAACTTTTCATCTCTGAACAAATAGCTGATCTCTCCCCCTTCTTGAAAGTAGCCTCTCCTAAATCTTTTACTTGATAGTTTCCGATTTCCTCATCTAAAATCTCTAAAATTTTCTTTTTATCGTGATGGGCATCTTCTATCGCTTCAACTAAAATGCTCAAAAATGTCTCGTCAAAATTTTTTTTAGGAAAGAAAAGCTCTGTGGCCATTTTAGAGTCGTATTGCAGCTCTTTTGTTAAACGATTAAGTCCTTGTTTTATCAGAATATCTGAGCGACCATTTTGATCTGCATCAAAGAGACTGACTCCCACTCCTTCCTCAAGCTTGATAAAATAAGTGACCTTATTTTTTGTCACTGGAATTAAAACCGTTTTATCAATTTCAAGAGCATTTTTTAAGTTCTCTAAATTTAGAACAAAGGGGCGATTGATCAGATGACTAAAGTTTCTAATTTTTTCCTTCATACTTTCAGAAAAAAATGAATCTTCTAAATGAGTTTCACAGTATTCTTTAAAATAAGATTTAAGGTATTTCAGCAAATCGGGGTCTTTATTTTCAGAAAGCACCTGCCCATTGCCTGCAATTTGGGCAAAAAGATCGGGATTCATTCCGTCGATATCAACAAATTTTTTTGTCGAAGAGTTCAGCCAAGATGTTTGCTGAATATTGACCTCCTCAACTCCAGCTCTTTCATCCTCAAGCTTTTGTATGTCGATATATGAATTAAAATTATTTATATTATTCATAGAATATGAAACCCTCAAAATTGAAAGGTATTCTAGCATAAAAATGAGTTATTATTCTAACAATAAAAGGTGCTCGTAGTCGTGCATCTTATCTCTAAAAGTCGCGGCATCTTCAAAGCGTCTCTCAAGGGCTGCTTTCTCCATTTCTTTCTTATAAAAAAGGGCCCTTTCTTCAATCTTTTCTTTTGTTAAATACTCTTTTTGATCGCTTAAGAGTGTCGGCTTTTCTTGCTCAATGAGCGCCTCTCTTTTCCTATAGACCGTTTTCGGCTCGATACCGTGCGCCTCATTATACGCTTTTTGTTTTTCGCGCCTCTCTCTTGTAACTTTAAGAGTCTTCTTTATAGACTCAGTCTCTTTATCGGCATACATGATGACCCTGCCTTGACTATTTCTTGCCGCCCGGCCACATGTCTGAATAAGAGAGGTTTCCGATCTTAAAAAACCCTCTTTATCCGCATCCAAAATAACTACTAAAGAGACCTCCGGAATATCGAGCCCCTCCCGCAGCAAATTAATTCCCACTAACACATCAAAAATTCCTTCCCGCAGGTCGTTAATAATTTGAATCCTTTCGACAGTATCGATATCTGAGTGAAGATACTTCGCTTTTAAGCCAAGCTCTGTTAGATATTTACTTAACTCTTCGGACAACTTTTTAGTCAGAGTGGTCACCAAAATTCGCCCCCCTTTCTCCGCCTCGATCCGAATCTCTTCAAGGCAATCATCCACCTGACCTGAAGCCTTTCTCACCTCAATTTCGGGATCTAAAAGGCCTGTGGGGCGAATCACTTGCATGACTTCCTCCCCAAGGGCCTCTGAAACCTCAAATTCAGCAGGTGTCGCTGAGACATAAATCACTTGATTTAACCTCTGGTACGTCTCTTCAAATTTTAAGGGGCGATTATCGTAGGCCGAAGGTAGGCGAAAGCCAAAATCGATTAACGAGGCTTTTCTGGCCCTATCTCCATTGTACATGGCGCGAAGCTGAGGAACAGTTTGGTGAGACTCATCGATTACCACCAAAAAGTTTTTTGGGAAATAATCCATAAGACAAGAAGGGGGCTCCCCTTCGCTTCTAAAGCCAAAATGGCGAGAGTAGTTTTCAATCCCTTTACAAAACCCCACTTCCTTGATCATTTCGAGATCATGCCTAGTTCTTTGATCAATTCTTTGAAGTTCGACCAACCGATTCTCTTTTTCAAAATAGGCGCACCTCTCTTTAAGCTCTTCTCTAATAGTCACAAGAGCTCTTTCCCTGACGTCTTCCGGGGTCACGTGATGAGAGGAGGGATAAATCGTTATCGTCTCGAGTTTTTCTCGCGTGCGCCCCGTTAAGGGATCAAAGGTTGCAATTCTTTCGATCTCATCGCCAAAAAATTCGACGCGAACGCCCAAATCCTCCTCATAGGCTGGAAAAATTTCAAGCACATCGCCTCTCACCCTAAAATGCCCTCTTGAGAAATCGATATCATTTCTTTTGTACTGCATTTCCACTAAGTGAAGTAAAGTATCATCTCTTCTTTTTTCTTCACCTATATGGAGGGTAAGATTCATTCCACGGTAATACTCAGGGGAACCAAGACCGTAGATGCAAGAGACTGAAGCGACAATGACCACATCATCTCTTTCCAAAAGTGACCTTGTAGCACTTAGGCGCAACTGATCGATCTGATCGTTGATAGCCATATCTTTTTCGATATAGGTATCAGTTCTTGCGATATACGCTTCAGGCTGATAATAATCGTAATAAGAGACAAAATACTCGACGGCATTTTTTGGAAAAAACGCTTTAAACTCCTGATAGAGCTGAGCGGCAAGTGTTTTGTTGTGGGCAATCACAAGAGTTGGGCGATTAACATTTGCGATCACATTGGCGATCGTAAAGGTCTTTCCCGAGCCTGTGATTCCAAGAAGCACTTGCGCTTTTTTTTGAGCATTAAGCCCCTCTGTAAGCAATTTAATCGCTTGAGGCTGATCGCCAAGAGGAACATAATCGGAAACTAATTCAAACATTTTCCCTAGCAATTCTTGAAATTTTATTCCAAGTACCTGAAAGCCCCATCGCACTTTTCATCTCTTTGAGAGTTTGTTCAGCGACCTCTTGCATCTTAAGAGTACCTTCGTAAACAATTTTTTCAACAAGACCTTTTTTTGCAGCAAACTCTTTTCTTCTTTCTCTGATGGGGGTTAAAAAGAGGTTAATTGCTTTTGCAAGCTTTTCTTTAACTTCCACATCGCCCACTTTTCCATTGAGGTAGCGCATTTTCAAGTCATTCACTTCCTCTAGATCTTTGTTAAACGTATCGTGATAGATAAAGACGGGATTTCCGACCACTTGCCCCTTAACATCGGCGCTGATCCGATTGGGGTCTGTGTACATCGACTTCACTTTTTTTACAACGCTCTGCTCATCATCTGAGATGAAGATCGCATTTCCAGCGGATTTGCTCATTTTCCCTTTATTGTCGATGCCGACAAGATTGGGAGTATCGCTTAAAAGGACTTCGGGCATAGGGAACACATCGCCATAAAGGGCATTGAAGCGCCTCGCGATATCGCGAGTCAGTTCAATATGAGCTTCGTTGTCTTTTCCTACGGGAACAAGCTGAGCTCTTGGCATCAAGATATCAGCTGCTTGTAAAACAGGATAACCGACAAGTCCAAACGGGATGCTTTCTTCCTCTAAGTGAGCGTTCCTCGCCATTTCTTTGATGCTTGGAAGCCCCGTCAAGCGGTTAAGGGGGATCATCATTTCAAAGATGAGATTCATTTCATAGACAGCTGGGATTGCAGATTGGAGGAAAATAGTGGATTTCTGGGGATCGATACCACAGGCCAAATAATCGAGAACCATCTCTTTGATATTTTCTCTAATGGCTAAAATATCTTCTTTTTTCGGTTTAGTGGTGAGGATATGAAGGTCTGCTAAAATAAAAAAGCATTCATAGTGATCTTGGAGTTTGACTCTATTTTGAATTGAGCCCAAATAATGCCCCAAATGGAGCTTTCCGGTGGGACGATCCCCTGTTAATAGACGCTTCATAGACCTTGATCCTCTCTTTTTTTAAGGATTATAAAGGTTTTTGGCAATTTTTCCTATCGGGAAATCGGATCTTAAACCCCTGCCCTCTTCCCCCAAACTTGCTCTTCCCAAAAATGAGATCCCTTTCACAACCAATTGATAAAAATTTCCATACCGATGACGAAAAGAGAAAAAACAATTCCCACGATCAAAGCGATTTTTCCTCCTGGGGTCACATAAGAGGACTTGAGGTGAAGCCGGTATCTTGCCGAATACACCATTAGGCAAGGGAGGAGTCCTAAAAGGATCACGACGCCAAAAACACCGGCAGCTTCAAGAGCCGATAAAAAAGCCCTAGGATTTGTCAAAACAAAGACAAGTGGAGGGAAAAAAGTCATCAAAAAGAGGCCAAAACGACCCTGAGGATTTTTTTTGATTTTAAGCCCATCGGCCAAAAAATCAGTTAAACTAATCGAGACGCCAAGAAACGAGGTCGTGAGAGCAAAAAAGGTCAAAAAACTGGCCACAGTCCCAATGATGGGGCGATCAAGTAACCCTTTTAATAGCTCAGCCCCATGAGATCCTTTCGCATACCCCTCAATCACTCCAAAAGGGCCCTCTAAGGGAATCACACCAAGCGTCACGCACTCCCACAAAATGTAAATGAGCAACGGAATCAAACTGCCGACCATAATCGCCCACTTTAACGCTTTGATGTCCTCTTTCAAGTAATGAACAAGAGTTGGAATAATGATTTGATACCCAAATGCAGTCGAAACCACTGAGACAGCAATCGGAAGGGCCCCTAATTGAGATTGAAGAAGTTTGTCCCATTCAACATGGGGTACAAGCAAAAAGATCAAAGCGAAAAATGAGATTGCAAGCCCTACCATTAATACGCGATTCAAAAGATCGACACTACGAGTCCCTTCATAGACAAAAAAACCAAAGAAAAGCATTAAAGGAAGAACTGCCACAAAATCGGGAGGAGTCCATTTAAAAAGGTGGGAGAAAGCATTTGCGGTGATCGATCCTCCGACTGCAATATACGCTGTCATCAGAGCGTAAAGTAAAAAAAGGTAAACGACCCAAGTTACAGCTTCTCCAATTGGACCCAGGGTGTGCCTTGCCATGGAAATGATATTGCCATGGCGCGCTTCTAATAAAGTGGCTTCGAGCATCAGAAAAGCGGTATAAGTCATGTACGCCCAAAACACTGAGAACAGCACAACTGAAGGGATAAATCCCAAAACTCCAGTCGCAACTGGGAAGGCAAGCATAGCAACACCTACAGTTGTTCCCCCGATGAGCAAAATGCCGCCAATCACTTTTCCAATATCCATAACCTAAAAAAGCTCCTGTTTGATGAGAAGACCCATGACCAGGAGGGAAAAACCTATCACTAGTAGCAAAGAGAAATTTCCACCGGGAACGATCTGGTGCCGTTTATCTGAAAGCACTTCTCTTTTTACAAAGACGGCAATGGCTGGCAAAATCCCAAACAGAGTCACTGCACCAAAACCACCGGCGTATTGCAAAGCAATTAAAAAAAGACGAGGAGACACTAGAGAGAATAAAAATGGGGGGAGTAAAACAAGAGTGATGAGAAATAATTTTCCCGGTACATTTTTTTTGATTTTGAATCCATCGGCTAAAAAATCGACAAAACTTAAGGCTATGCTCAAAAGAGAGGTCATAATAGCAAAAAAAGCGAATCCTTGAGCGATATCTGAGATAAACGCTTTGCCAACAGCCTGTCTTAAAACTCTTGTGGCCATATCCCCATCTTGTAGGGCCTGAGCAAGAGTCTCTGAACTATCAACTGGCACCAACCCTAAGATAAGCAATTGCCAAAGGATGTAAATGAGAAGAGGAATGAGACTGCCAATCACAATTGTTTGAGTGAGTTTCTTTGAATCGTGATGCAAATAGGTCGTGAGAGTGGGCACTAAGTTGTGGTAACCAAACATGATCACCATTACAGAAAGAACCGGACCAGCTTTTGAAAAGTCCATTTTTTTTAACAGTTCCGGATCAATTTTTGGAAGACCAAAAATAATCAAACAAAGGTAAGTCAAAAACAAACCGAGCATTAAAACGCGGTTACACTCGTCGACAAAAAAAGTGCCAAAAAAGATCAGTGCTGCAAAAAAAAGAAGAATCGGGATACTCCCTAAATGGGGAGGAAGAGACGTATTAAAAAAATCTTCAGCAAAATCGTTCATAAGAGCACCGGTGCCCGAAACATAAGCGACCAAAATGGAGTAGAAGAGGTAAAGGAAGAGACCCCAGGTAAGGGCTTTTCCTATAGACCCCAAGTACTTTTCAGCAATCGAGATCAAGCTCACCTCCTCTTTAAAGGAAAGATTCACTTCAAGAAGAAGCAGCCCCGTCACACACATGTAAAGCCAACAAAGAATGGAGAGGATTAGGGAGGGAACAAAACCGGCTAAAGCAGAAACGACAGGGATCCCAAGCATTCCAGCCCCAATAGAGCAGCCTGCTACAAGTAAAACGGCCCCAAAAACACTTCCCTTCTGATTCATTTAATTTTCTTTCTCCAACGATATCCGGGTTATTCTAAAGGAATGGGAGGATTAAAGCAAGATTCCACTTTATTAAAAATTTAATTTACAAATTACATCTATATTCTTATAGTCATTTTAAAAGGAGCAAAAGATGAGAGCTATAGTGATCGATCAATTTGGTGGCCCAGAAGTTTTAAGAGAAGCGGTTGTCGAGGAGCCTACTTGTCTTGAGAACGAGGTTCTTATCGAAGTGGCCTACTCGGGAGTCAATCCTGTCGATTGGAAAATCAGGGAGGGTCTTTTACAAAACAGGCTACCTTACGAATTTCCGATCATTTTGGGGTGGGATGTATCGGGAGTGGTCTCAAAAGTGGGCAGTGGCGTGACCTCGCTTAAGAAAGGAGATGAGGTAATGGCTTACTGTAGAAAACCTGTAGTTCACGCCGGATCATTAGCTGAGTTTATTGTTTTAGATGAGGCAGTTGTAGCTAAAAAGCCAAAAACACTCTCAATGGCAGAGGCTGCAAGCCTACCTTTAGTGAGCCTTACAGCCTGGCAGGCGCTTTTTGAGGAGGCCAAACTTAAAACCAAAGAAAAAATTCTGATTCACGCCGGTGCTGGGGGTGTGGGAGGGATGGCCATTCAATTTGCCCACAGAATAGGCGCTTTCGTGATCACAACGGCCTCTTCTAAAAACTTACCCTACGTAAAATCTCTTGGAGCTGATAAAGCGATCGACTACAACGCTCAGTCATTTACCGACGAGATTCACAAAACGTTTAAAGAGGGAATCGATGTAGTTTTTGACTGTATTGGGGGAGATGCCCTTCTAAAAAGCCTAGAGGTGTTAAAAAAGGGGGGGCGTTTAGTGAGTATCGTGGAACCTTTAGATCCATCCCTTGGTAAGAAAAATGACATCAAAATCGGGTACACGTTTGTAAGACCTGACGGTAAGATGCTCCAAGAGATTGCCAACCTTTTTGGTGAGGGAAAACTTAAAATCCCCACAATTGAACAAATGGGCTTTGACGACATAAAAGAAGCGCAAGAAAAAATAAAAAAGGGACATACTCAAGGAAAAATTGTTTTAAAAAGCTGGAATAAAATACGTTAATGTTTTTTTAATCGGATTCTCATGAAATGAGCCCCCTCTTTTAACCTAAGTTATCGGTTTTTAGTGAGATCACCCTTTTTTTCGCTGTCTAGCATTGCCGATTTTAAGTAGCTCACGAAATTTGGCAATCGTTCTTCTCGCCACCTGAAAACCACTCTCCCTCAAAAGACCTGCCAAATGCTCATCCGAATAGGGCTTCATCTTATCTTCCCCCTCAATTAAACCAACCAGTGCCTCTTCAATCGCCTTAGATGAAACCGCTTCCCCCTGCTCTGTCATATATTTTGTGCTGAAAAAATACTTTAAAGGGAAAATCCCTTTAGAGCACTCAAGGTATTTATTGGCAGCAGCTCTTGCCACAGTCGATTCATGAACTCCTAAACAAGAGGCCGCCTCCTTCATCGTCTCGGGAACAATTTGCCCTCCCTCCTCAAGAAAAAAATCGCGCTGCTTATCAATCAGGTATTTTCCTAACGCTTGAAGTGTCTTCTGCCTTTCGTTTAACGACCGAAGAAGACCTCTTACCGTTTGAAGGCTTTCTAATATCGACTCTCTCTCCCCTTTATCGATCGCTTTTTTAAGATAAGCCAAATATTTTTGATTTAACGAAAAGGTGGGCAAAATATCGTCCCCTTTAAACTCCAAACGCACCTCACACCCAGCAACAATCACAGTAAAATCGGGAATAATGGTTTCCCCTTGAGCTGCAAAATGAGCCGTTGGTGAAAACTGCAACCTTTTCATACAAATTTCCATCTGCCCTCTTAAATCAGACTCCTCAATTCCAAGCTCTTTTGAAATTTTTCCCCACTGATTTTTGAGAAGAAGATCGAAATGATTGGCAATCACACTATAGGAGGGTGTGCCCGCCTTTCCAAAAGCTTTTAACTGAATCAAAAAACACTCCTGAAGAGTTCTGGCTCCAACCCCCACAGGATCAAATGTTTGAATCACTTTTAAAATCGACTCGGCATTAGGGGGGAGATCTGCCTCTTGAATAAAACCTCTCTCATCAATGTGTCCAATAATCATCTCTGCTAGGGGAAGATCCTCTTTTGGAAGGGCGCATTTGGCCTGATTCATCAAATGTTGAAATAAAGAAATTTTTTGAGGTAAATACCTTTCCATCAAATTATCATTTCTTAAATGATCAACTTTTCCTTTAACCTCTCTTTCAAGGCGACAAAAGAGAGCTAAATCAGCCTCGTCAAATAAGGAATCGTTGTCGATTTCAACTAGGGGGTTTTCCATTAAAGTCTGATAAACTTCTTGAGAGAGTTCTAAATGGGGCATTTGCAAAAAACGAAGAGACTGCTGCATCTGATGACTCATCATCAAATGTTGCATCTGTTTAACACTCATACCTTGCTTAAAATCAAGGTGTTGAGAAAAAGAAAAACCCATATCCCCTCCATGGGTATTCATGCCAGAAAAGAGAATTTTAAGATATAAACCTAAGTTGTGGATTTATCTCTTTGAGCTTCAGAATGTTAAGAAAGTTATGACTTAAGCTAGTCAGGCTTGAAAAAGTAAGGGTTCCTTGAGAGACATTTGCAGTTAACGAGGAGGAGAGACATCCCCTATTTTGCAAGGTTTAATGATATGGCAAAGAGAAAAGCTCTAAAATTTCGCGAATGGAACCCTTACTTTTTCAGGGCCGACTAGCTTAAGTCATGAAGCGTTTTTTTTTAAGTTCTACCTCAAATGGATGAAGCGTAACACATTAAGCTCCAGCCACTTTCAACTTCTCTTCCTTGCGAATCTCTTGAGATAGGCGTCCAAGCTCATGCCCTTCAAAATCGACAAACTTAAAGAAAGGCGCAAAAAGGGGTTCCTCTTCAGAAACTAAACGCGCCATCTCTTGGGCGACAAACCTGTAACCTGCGTGTCCAGCGGCCTGGGAGCGAAGCTCTGTTAACCACTGAAGAGCTCTTAAATTCAGAGTGAAATACCATCTTATGTTGTACGCCATCGGCACAATGTATTGTGCTTCTTCCGGAAACTCTTCAGCAATCACAAGATACGCCTCTTTCGCCTTCTCAAGCGCCGCTCTATAATCTGCCTCAAAAGGGGTCCCTATGAGCTCTTTTGGAATATAATACCCTAAATGGCAAGTTAGAAGCTGTCTCTCCTGCGTCAACATCCTGTGGCGGTGTAAATCGCGGTAGATCCCAAAATCTGCGATGATTTCAAAGGTAAATGTTGCATTCTCAAGCGCTCTTGGCGATTTTTGCCGTCTGTTTTTCCTCGATGAGGCTGCCGCTTGTAAAATTTCTGCAATCTCTTGAGGCTTTAAAGTGGAGATCTGTTTTTTTAAATCAAAAAGTCCTTTGTCCGAAACCGCAAAAAGAAGAGCAGCTGCCACTTTATTTACCCCCTCTTCATCTTTATACAAAAGACGAACTCCTCCTTGAGAGGACGTTTCTCTAAAATGGGTCAATTTATCCGCAATATGGGCAATATTTTCAGTTAACTTTTCGTGGAACGACTGGTAGGCCTTATCGGTGTGGTGCTCAGGATCCCCTCGTCTTACAAAAGAGGGAATCACTTTAGAAAGCTCCTCATACGATCTTCGACCAATCTCTTTTAATTCGGCTAGCGGATGGGCATTTAACTTGTGCAAAACTCCTTCAAAAAAGCGCCCATTTCCAAAAACACCCATATTCGTAAGAGTCGCTGTCGGAAGAAGTCCCCGTAAACAATCGAGCACTTTAGCGCGAATGGCCGCGTTGTAGGCCGTTTTTGAGACCTCCTCGGCTCTTGGATTGGCCGCTTCAAAGCTTGCTGTTAATGGGGGTATCAACTTTTGATACACATCAAAGAGGTGATTACATGTCGATAAATAAAGATCGCGGTAAGCACTTGTTAAAATCACAGGCTCCCGGTAAAAAAGGTATTCGCCATTAATTTTTTGATCAAAATAAATGTATCTCGTCGATTTTTCAAGAGGTGATCCCCCAATTCTTGCATCTTGAATCACTTTTGCCGCAAGCATCGAGATGTTCTCGATAGCCATATGCGCCCCCCCAAGCTCCCCAATTGAGTCATCGCCATACCCATCTAAAATCCGGTCGTAAAAACTCTGCGCCTTTTTTATCGCATCGATTTGGGAGTTAAGAACCTCTTTTCCACCGGCAATCTCTGAAAAGGCCGCTTCCGCATCATTTCCGATAAATTCTTTTAAAAGAAGGGAGCGCAGCCCGAGTGTCGAGCGGGAGTACCTAGAAAAAAGGGCTCCTTTAATCACTTCGGGTAAATTCCTTAAAACAAAGACTTGTCCCGTAGTATTCGTTACAAAATGGTTGAGTAGCTCCATTTGCTTTTCGGTAAACTCTTCATAATGCTCTTCAAACATGAGAATGATTCCTCCTCTTAAGAACTCATAAGATTGCCACAGTTAACCTGCTTTGGCAAGAAGAATTCAAGTTGACAACCTCAAAAGAACCTCATAAAATGCTTTAATTGTCGGCCCTGAAAAAGTAAGGGTTCCTTGAGAAAAATTTGCAGTTAACGAGGAAGAGAGACATAGCCTATTTTGCAAGGTTTATTTATATGACAATGAGAAAAGCTTAAAAATTTCGCGAATGGAACACGCACTCTCCAAAGAAAAAGTGATCCTTTTGCAACAAAAAAAGCGGTGAGCGACGATCCAAACCCTTTTCTCAAGGTTTGGTGAGGAGTAAAACGCATTTTTTGTCAAAAGGGGCACTTTTTATTGGAGAGGACTTTTTCAGAGCCGACTTAATAAAGGAAGTTCTCTTACATGTTAGAACTAAATCGGTTAGGTCTTTTTCCCGGGCCAAAAGAGGAGGAGAAGGCTTTTGAAAAAAGAGTCTTACTCTCCTTGTCAAAAAAGGGAAATGAAGAAATCCCCTCCATAGAAAAATATGGAATTTGCCCCTCATGGATCTTTATCAATTACAGCAACAAAGGGCTTCTTCCCTGGGAAGGGGGGTGCACCTGGATTTTTGAGGAAAATGGCGTAATCAATACCACTCTCCAGCTAAGACGCCTCTTTAAGCATAAAAAAAAATACCTAAAACTCTATGACAAACAAGAAATTTTAATACATGAACTGGTCCACATTGGACGAATCGCCTTTGATGAACCAAAATTTGAAGAGTTTTTAGCTTATAGAACAAGTCCTAACGCCTTTCGGCGCGAGTTCTCTAACATGATCGAACACTCCTACGAACCCCTACTTTTTTTAATACCCCTGTTCTTGATCAACTTATTTTTACCCATTTACTTTAACTTGCTGCCCTTAACCCTTTTAATAGGGGCTTTTTTCCGCTCAAAAAAAAGAAAAAAAACGTTTGAAGAAGCAAAAAAACGGTTAAAACCCCTTTTTAAAGAAGATAGCGAGCCTTTTCTTTACCGGTTAACAGATGATGAAATTATTTTTTGTGCTGAACACACTTTGGAGCAGATTTTAGAAAAATTTTCAGAAAACTCTTTTAGATACCGCTTCTTACGAAGCTGCTACCCCTATTTGAATTAAGCTTTTTCGCTCTCTTCTTAAAACTCTTGGGTCTTTATCGAGCTCATCTTGTTTTTTAGCCGCAAGCTGGCCACACCCCCCGCTCACATCTTGTCCACGGCTATACCGAATCGGTGCGGGAATATCTCTTAAGGACAAATAACTTTGAAAAGCCCTCAAGCTCTCCTCTTCAGAGGGGTGCATTTCAACCCCTGGAAAATGATTAATAGGTATCAAATTGACTTTAGCTTTTAGCCCATGCACAAACTTAACCAGTTTTTTAGCATCGGCTATCTGGTCGTTGACTCCACGAATCATCACATACTCAAAAGTGATCCCGCCCCTTTTGCAAAAAGGATACTCCAAAAGAGCCTCTTTCAAATCCTTTAATGGGTAGCGCCTATTAACGGGCATCAGGCGAGATCTTTTTTCATCATCTGCGTTGTGAAGTGAGATCGCAAGCCTTACCGGAAACACCTGCCCAAGCCGCTTAATTTCTGGTATTAAACCAGAGGTCGACACGGTCACTCTCTCTTTAGAAAGACCAAACGCTTGTTTGTCGCACATCAGCTTGCAAGCTCCAACCACTTCATCAAAATTATCAAGCGGCTCCCCCATTCCCATATAAACGACATTTGAAATGCGCGTTTTGCCTTCAAGAAGCTGATTGGCTAAAATAAGCTGCGATACAATCTCCCCTTGGGTTAAATTCCGAGAGAGCCCCATCTTACCCGTCTGACAAAAAGTACATCCCATGCGGCATCCGACCTGAGAGCTGATACACAAAGTGGCCCGATTGTCATAGGGCATAATCACCATCTCATAAAGAAGCTCATCTTTTGTTTTTAAAAGAATTTTTTGAGATAAATCTTTTGACAGAAGCCTTGCTTCAATTTTGGGCAAATCGAAATGGAAATGGTTAGAGAGTTCATCTCGTAAAGGCTGACTTAGATTAGTGAATTGTTGGGCTGAAAGAACCCCTTTTTTATAAACCCAGTCAAAAATTTGCTTTGCAACAAAAGTAGGGAGTGCCTTTTTAGCCAACCAATCAGTTAACTGTTCGAAGGATAAATCAAAAAATAAGCTCTTCATAAAAAACTCCAAAAAAAGATTGTAACTAAAACTCTTATTTTTTAACAAGGTTTATTATTTTGAAATAGGATTCAATTGTAAAAATTTGATTTTAGAAAAAGAGGGTAAGTTCGGGAAAAGAATTTCCAGATAGGTTCGTAGTTTACATGAAATATCAGAGACGCTACACTAACGCTTTATAAGTATATAAGGATTATCTCTGTTATGCAGCGCTCTTCACTTGTTCTTTTTGGAACCGCTTTATGTCTTTTGGCCACAGGCGTTTTAAGTTTCACTCTGAAGAGTGTTTCTGAAAAAAGAGCGCATCTGAATGCTCTGGCAGAAGAAGAGTGGGCATCACTCGCAGAAGCCAAAGAGTTTCTCGAAATGGGCCTTATCGACAACGCCTTAAGCATCGCCGCAAACTTTGAAGAGGCCATCACCTCTCAAAGCTCAACAGCAGACGATTGGTTAGACCTCATGCTCAAAGCGTTTACCCTGAAAAAAGACAAAAAATCGCTAGCTTCCCTTTTCGAGTGGTCTAAAGAAGCCTTTTTACAAAATGAAGAAGCCCTCCTTTTAGCAGCTGAATACTACCTCGAAAATAATTTAACGATAGAGTACTCCTCTTTGAGAAATTTCTGGAGAGGCTTTGAAGAAAAAGAGAGCGCCTGGCTCTTCTTAGATGCCGATTGCCTTGCCTTAAAAGGACAAAAGGAAGAGGCCTACCAGCTTCTAACAAGTCAAAGCTTTAGCGGAAAAGAGGATGCTTTGCGCAATCTTCGCTTGAGTATGCTCTTTGCCGATCAAGACCCCAAAAAAGCATGGGGATTTTTAGTTGAGGCCTCAAAAAAAGAACCAAAAAATCCTCTCATCATCTCCTCAAAAGCCCACCTCTTAGAAAAAATGGGCAATGTTGAAGCGGCAAAAGAGGAGTTTGAGCTCTCTCTTAAGCTTTCCCAAAATAGCTTTGATGAAGAGAAAGAGTACGTCTCTTTTCTCTTAAGACAAAAAGAGTTTTCAAAAGCCATTCCTAAAATTTTCTCCCAATTAAACGACTACTCTCCAAAAGAGGATTGGTATCAAGCCATTTTCTTAAACAAGGTCACGACTCCCTTAGAAACACCTCCCAAATTAAGCCCCATTGCTAACGACCCTTATGCTAACTATCTCCTCTCTTTAAAAAGCGATGAGCTTTGGAATAAACGAAAATTTTTAGAGTTAGATCAAGCTGATGAGATTCTTAAAAAAGAGCCCACCGCCTTTTGGCTAAGGCTCCTCTCCGCCTTTAAACAAGAGAATCTCAAAGAAGCCTGGATCGCCCTACATACAGCTCCCCCCTTAAAAGAAAATGAATTAAGCCTTGCCACTTCCCTTAAGCACCTTTTAGCTTTTAGAGGATTGGGCGTGGCCGATGTGGAGGAGATCTCTACCCTTTTAACCACAAAAGAGTTTACGCAAGCCAGCGGCTTTAAAACTCTTCTTAAACATTTAGCCAGATCCTCTTTGCCAGGAGAGCCTCCCATTGAAACAACAGAGGAGCTCGATACCTTTTTAGAAAGTCAAGAGGTCGTTTCTGCTCTTTTGTTAAACGAAGGATGGTATGAGGCCGCCATTCTACTCTACCCTTTTGAAAAAACCACTCAAGAAGCCCCTCAGTGGGTTATCGAAAAAATGGTCAAAGCAATCGAAACAAACCGCAATGTCGCAAAAGCCCTCGAGTTTGCAGCGTATCACCATCCAAAATACGATCTATTCAAAGCAACTAAAGAGCTTTTATTGACCGCTCAAGACTCCGAAAGAGATTTAGATAAGTTAAAGCTTCTTTTACAACAAAACTCAGAGGCAGGGCTTCTTTCTGCAAAACTTTTGGTCGATTATCATTTAAGTGAAAATAATTACCCTGCCGCCAAAAATGTGATCGAACAGCAGCCAAAGCTTCATTTTACCCCCCTTGGCAAAGAGATGCTTGCACGAATTGCCATAAAAGAAGGGGATGCTTTAAGGGCTGGAGACATTTACGAGACCATCGTAAAAGAATCAGTTGAAGCCAAGTCTTTCCTTGCCAAAAGAGCGTTTAAAGAAAGGGATTGGAAAATGGCCCATCAATTGACCATTGAGCTGTTACGAGAGTATCCAAATAACCCTACTCTTCTGCAAAACCTCCAGGCGATTAACACGCACAGATAAGTTTAGACCTGTTTCAGACAGCTACAAGATTTGCATTAACAATATATTTTGCCGGCACTTCGTCTAAAAATCTACTGCCCCTTTGGTATCTTATGCTACCAAAAAGATGGCGCTGTCTAGCATGAGTCATATACAATATTTTCTTAGCACGGGTCATTCCCACATAACAGAGGCGCCGCTCCTCCTCCATAGCACTTCCCTTCCTATACGAGTTGATATGAGGAAAAAGCTCCTCCTCCATCCCCACCAAAAACACCACCTCAAACTCAAGCCCCTTGCCGTGATGGATCGTCATCAAATTGATCGCATCCCCATCTTCCGTCATCTCATCGGTGCTCCCCTTTAAAGAAAGCTCCTCTAAAAAACTCTCGAGGGGCTGATCCGCCGCCTCTTTAGCTTTGGCCACCAAAGCGTTCAAGTTCTCTCGTCTCTCTTCAAACGTCTCCTCATCCTCCCTCAACGACTCGATATAACCGGTGTGAAAAATCACTTGAGAAACTAAATCCTCGATAGTAGCTCCGTTAAGAATCAAACTTCTTAAATGATAAATTTCATTCAAATAAAACTTTAACCCTTCAAGTTGTTTTTTGGGCAATTTTAGCGACGTTTCTTCACTAACTACTTTGTAACAATACTCTAAAACTGGCACCTCGTTTCGGTAAGCTTCTGCTCTGATCTTCTCAAGTGTCGTCTCTCCAAGCCCTCTCTTTGGCAAATTCACTGTTCTTTGAAACGAAATAAAATCAGAATCAGACTGCACCACTCTTAAATAAGCTAACACATCCTTAATCTCTTTCCTTTGATAGAACGAGACCCCTCCAATGATCGTATAAGGGAGCCTTTTCTTCTGAAAGTAGTCTTCAAAAACACGAGATTGCGCGTTCGTGCGGTAAAAAACACACATATCCCTTAGAGGAATTCCAAGGTTTTGGTAGTGGGTACACACCCTTTCAAACACAAAACGGGCCTCTTCCCGATCATCATACCCCTCAAAGACCACGATCTTTTCCCCTTTGCCGTTATCGCTCCACAAACTCTTCTCATACCGGTTCTCGTTGTGCTCAATCAAAGCGTTTGCAGCCTCGATAATGGTCTCGCTACTTCTATAATTTTGCTCAAGTCTCACAACCGTAACATCTGAAAAATCGTTCTCAAACTCCAAAATATTGTGAATATTTGCCCCTCTCCAAGAATAAATCGACTGATCGGGGTCTCCTACAACACAAATATTGCCACTCTTCTCGACAAGTTTATTGATCAGGGTGTATTGGGCATGGTTTGTGTCTTGATACTCATCGATCATCACATAACGCCATCTTTCTTGATAGACAGCTAGCACTTCTGGATGTTCCTTAAAAAGGCGTACCGTTAAATAAAGAAGATCGTCAAAATCAAGTGCCCCATACGATTTTAGTTTTTCCTGATAAAGAGCAAAAGTGCGCACCATCTCCTCTTCACCTTTTGCCTCCTCAGGCCTCTGAAGAGCATTTTTTGCATCTGTAATAAATTTTCTAAATTTTTTCGGATCAATCTTCTTATCATCTGGAAAAAGCTCTGTCAGACATCCTTTAAGCAGTTTTTCTGTGTCTTGTTCGTCGTAAATCGTAAACGCTTTAGGATATCCCAAAACCTCGATCGACTCTCTTAAAATACGCGCTCCTAAGCTGTGGAAAGTAGCGATCAAAACTTGTTGATTCGTTAAAGACTCAACCCTCTCTTTCATCTCTTGAGCGGCTTTATTCGTAAAAGTGAGCCCCAAAATCTCTTGAGGAGGCACTCCCATCGACAACATATGCGCAATTCTATAAGTCACCACTCTCGTTTTTCCAGAACCGGCACCCGCCAGAACAAGAATCGCTCCATCAATTTTTTCTACTGCCGCTTTTTGTTCATCATTTAACATAAGATCACTTTAAAATTTATTTAACTATTAACCCAAGTTTTACGGTAGCCTAAATTCCCATACCTATGGGTATTGTCGCTTAAAGAAACTTCCCGCAAATAGTGTAACAGTTCAAGCCTCTCGTTGGCAAGTGGCGCTCCAATTGTGGCCATTTGTCCTCTTAAAGAGAGCACTTCAATGCACCTATCTGTCGGTTTACTGATAAACCGGATCTGTAAAGAGCCGCTTCTTTTTAAAAAACTCTCCTCATCTTCGACAATAATTTTTTTTGCATACTTCTTTAAAAAAGGGCACGGGTAAGGAGTGCTCACTTCCATCTCTGCACCCGCTTTCCTACAGGATGTTAAGACAAGCTGCAACGAAGATTCCAAATCCCCTTCTTGAACTCGTAAACACAAATTTTTCTTTGGCACATAATAAAATAAATTATTTTGACCCACTAAATTGACGGAATCTTTAGGAAGAAAAGAGTGAGTACCAGGATCGACTTGTTTCACCCTCATCAAACCAAGAAGGGTATTTTCCCCACCACTCTTATAACCTCCACCAAAACTTGAGCCCTTACACCCTCCAAAAGGCTGCCTTAACACAATCGCTCCAGTAATTCCCCGGTTGATATACAAATTACCCGCCTCAATTCTCTCTTTCCAATACTCTTTTTCCCTATCGTCTAAAGAAAAAAGGCCGGCAGTTAATCCATAAGGGGTGGCGTTTGCAAACTCTATTGCCTCCTCTAAATTTTCAGCTCTCATGACCCCCAAAATGGGACCAAAAAGTTCCGTTTGATGCATAAAAGAGTTTGGTTTGACGCCCCACTTTATGCCGGGACTCATGAGACAGGGATTATTTTCGTCGATATGAGGCTTAACAAGCCACTCTTCCCCCTCTTCAAGTTCAGAGTACGCTTTTAAGAGAGGACCACTTGGGGGGTGAATTAAAGGATTGACCACCGTTTTTAAATCAAAAGGGGTGCCTGTGGCCAAACTTTTAGCTGCATCTCTTAACTGCTCCCTAAACTTTTCAGAATCGTACACTTCGGCCTCTAAAATAAGCAAAGAGAGGGCGCTACATTTTTGTCCTGCGTGATGAAACGCAGAAGAAACAATATGTTTAATCGCAAGTTCTCGATCAGAAAGAGCTGTGACGATGATAGAATTCTTTCCCCCCGTCTCAGCAATTAAATCAAGACCTTTCCTTAAGGTGAGCATTTTTTTTGCAGTATCGGTAGCTCCCGTCAAAAGGACCGTATCGACATGGGGAGATTGAAGAAGCTTTACCCCGACCTCTTCATCGCTGCCAAAGGCAAACTGTAAAAGATCTTTTGGAATCCCTGCTTGCCAGAAAAGATGGCAAAGCTTAAATCCCACTGAAACGGCCTCTGGAGCAGGTTTTAGAATCACCCCATTTCCGGTAGCAAAACTTGCGGCAACTCCCCCCGTTGGGATTGAGCAAGGAAAATTCCAAGGGGGCGCGACTAAAACAACCCCTTTTGGTTCATAAATCAACCCAGGTATTTTCTCTAACTCTAAAATCTGTTTAGCATAGTAAACTAAAAAATCAATAGCCTCAGAGACCTCTGCATCGGCCTCTTCAAACACTTTATTAGTCTCTAACATCATCACCCCAATAAGGGCGCCCCTATTTTCCCTGAAAAGATTTGCTGCCCGGATAAGCATTTGAGCCCTTTCATAAGAGGTGAGCTCTAACGCATTTTTCTTTGAAAAAACAATCTCTTCTTTTTGAGGAGAGAGAGCAACAGCCTCTTTTACCACTTTTTTTGCCCAAAGCTGATTTTCCTTCAAACTAAAATCGGTATTCGGCTCATTGACAAAGGGGTCTTCTAAAGAAATTGGAGAGGGGGGAAGCCATCGGTTTTGAAGGCGAGATGAAGTGGTCCTCACTTTATCCTGATCAAAGCATGCTTTTGAAAAAGCTAAACTCTGCTTGTTCCACTCATCGCTTCCTACATTTAAGTGAAAAGAATGCCTTAAAAAATGATCTGCCCCTGTATTTTCATCGAGGCGCCTTATCAAGTAGGCGATTGCAAATTGAAACTCTTCCCTATCGGCAATGGGAGAGTAAAGGAGCATCCCTTGGGAAACTTCCGTTACAACCCGCCTTAAAGCATTATTCATCCCCTCAAGCATCTCAAAGGTCACAAACGGCTCAACCTCATTTTCAGATCTTAAAAGAAGAGCATAAGCGACATCGAAAATGTTGTGAGAAGCAATCCCAATAAGCACAGCTTTTGCATTCTCTTTTTTGAGACCAAACGTGACCATCCTCTTAAAATTGGCATCCGTCTCAAGCTTAGAAGAGTAGGTCGGCAAACTCCACCCCGAAAGGGAAGATTCGACGCTCTCTTGGGCTAAATTGGCTCCCTTAACAAGTCTTATTCTTAAAGGGGCTCCCCCCCTTGCAACCCTCTCAAGAGCAAAAAGAGTTAACCTCTGTTGGTAAGAAAACGATTCGGGAATATACGCTTGAAGAGCGATTCCTGCAGTACAAGAAAAAAATTCAACCTCCCCTAACACCTCTTCAAAAAGGCTTACGGTTAAGCGAAGATCTGAGTACTCCTCCATATCGAGGTTCACCCTCTTTTTTCTAAACAAAGCCTCTCGCAAAAGACACCGGTAAGGCTCTTTTAAAGATTCAACCGTCTGATCAAAAGAGAGCCCTTTAATTTGACTTGAAAGGGTTGAAATTTTTACAGAAATCGTTTCGATAAGAGGATCTTTTAAATCCTCAAGATAGAGCTTAAGACGCCTTTGAGCCTCCTCCTCTCCAAGAAGGGCCTCGCCTAAACGGTTTAAATTGACCTCTACCCCCTCTTTTTTTAAAGCCTTTAAATGAGATTTGAAAGAGGCAGGATCTGATGGGAGAATCACATGAGATGTCTCTTTTCTCAAATTATTTTTTATAAAAGGAACGGCAAGAGGAGCAAAAACTCCAAGAGTGGAGAACAATTTTAATTTAAGTTTTTTATCCCAGGGGAGAAACGAAGGGATGCCATATTTTTTTAAGAGGTATTGGATTTGATTGGCGCATCTTGAATGACTTTTTGTTCTAAAACACTGATCGGTCATCTCCATAAAAAAGGCTTTCCCTTTTTCATCCTGAACCATTTGAGACATCTCTTCAAGAAGGCGCCTTTCAGAATGGCTCAAACGATTTTGAGCCTCCTCCTGAAGATAGCAGGCTAGTTCAATAGCAATGGAGATTCTCTCCTCATCTGCCAAAGGGATTCCTCTTTGCCGATTCAATCGATTCTTTACTTTCTCCATTAGAGCCCTCTTTTTAAGTCCTGAATTTAACAGATTTCAAGCTTTACAAAAAGAGAAACCTGACATAAAATCATGACGTTTCTAAAGGTTTCAAATGCTCAAATTGTTTCTTATTCTTTTTTTTTCAATCGTATCTGCTGCTACCCCGAAAGTAAAAGTTGGCGCAGACATCCTCTTTGAAAAAAATTCTCTTTTGCAACTTAAAGGGAAAAAAATCGGCCTCATCACAAATCACACGGCGATTAATAGCAAAATGGAGACGACCGCCGCTCTCTTAAAAAAATATGAAAAAGAGGGGCACTACAAAATAGTGGCCTATTTTGCTCCTGAGCATGGGATCGATGGGAACAATTGGGCAGAAGTTGATGTTGCCAAAAAAGAAGCCGATGATCAGATACCCGTGTATTCCCTTTATGGGGCCTCAGGGGTTCAGCGCCCCAATGAGCAGCAGCTCTCAGATATCTCCCTATTGATTTACGACATGCAAGATATCGGATCCAGGTCGTACACCTACACGACCACACTTTTTTGGATGATGGAGATTGCCAAAAAAATGGGTATTCCGCTGCTTGTTTTAGACCGCCCCAACCCGATTAACGGGCTTGTTGTCGACGGGCCCATGCTGGATGAAAAATACCGCTCAGCAGTTGGCTACATCAATGTCCCTTACTGTCACGGAATGACCGTTGGAGAGCTTGCCGAGTTTTTTAACTCAGAATACCACATCCATTGCGCCCTTACAGTCATTGGGATGAAAGGGTGGCAAAGACAAATGAGTTTTGAAGACACCGGCCTAACCTGGATTCCCACAAGCCCTCAAATCCCTGAAAAAGAGACCCCTTTCTTCTACCCTATGACGGGAATTTTAGGCGAGCTTCAAATGGTCAATATCGGCGTTGGGTACACTCTGCCCTTTAAACTGGTAGGAGCTCCCTGGATCGATGCTAACCAATTTGCAGAGGCGCTCAATAAACAACACTACCCTGGCGTCACTTTCATTCCATTCCACTATTGCCCCTTTTTTGGAAGGTTTGCAAAAGAGGAGTGCCACGGAGTTTTGATTCATGTCGATGACCCGAAAAGTTATAAACCTGTTTCGACTCAATATTTAATTATAGGTCTTCTCAAGTCTCTTTATCCGAAAAAATTTGAAGAGGCTCTCAAAGCTTCGATCCTTCGAAAAGATATGTTTTGCAAAGTGAATGGAACAGATGAGGTGTATACCCTACTAAGCTCTACACAACCCATCGCCTGGAAATTAAGAGCCCTACACGAGAAAGAGAGAGAGGCTTTCCTAGTTTTGAGAAAAAAATATTTAAACCCCTGCTACTCCAAACCCACAACACCCACTATTCTGAACGAGATCCCCTTTTAGCACTCAAAACACTTTTCTGCTAACTCTCTTGACAGGATAATCTTTCACTCTATAGAATGGTGCCTTGATGAAACACTTCAACAGGAACAGGAGGAATTTAAAAAATGTCTGCAAAAATTAAACCACTTGGAAAACGAGTTTTAGTTCAGCGCTCAAAAGCTTTAAGCTCAAAAGGGGGCATTTTACTTCCAGACTCAGCACAGGAGAAACCAAAAGAGGGCGTTATTTTAGCTTGTGGTCCTGGCAAAAGAGATGAAAATGGAACGATCCAACCTCTTTTTGTAAAAGTTGGAGACAAAGTTTTATTTGGCTCTTATGCGGGAACTGAAGTCAAATCAGACAATCCAAACGAGGAGTTACTCATTCTTTCAGAAGATGATATCCTCGGCGTATTAAACTAAAGGAGATTTTTCCGATGTCAAAACTGATTCAAATGAAAGAAGAGTCTCTCAAATCGATTTTTAAGGGATTGAAGACTCTTGCAAGGGCTGTTAAAGTCACATTAGGACCACAAGGTCGAAATGTCGTCATTAATCAAAGCTACAGGTCGCCCCTTTCGACAAAAGATGGTGTGACGGTCGCAGAAGCGATCTCTTTAAAAGATCCCTTTGAGAACATGGGAGCCTCTCTTGTAAAACAAGTGGCCTCTAAAACATCTGATAAAGCAGGTGACGGAACAACGACAGCGATTGTGCTTGCTGAGTCGATCTTTTCAACAGGCGTCAAAAACGTAGCTGCTGGTGCAAACCCTATGTTTATCAAAAAGGGGATTGAAATGGCAGTCGATGCCATTTTAAAATCTTTAGATAAGATGGCAAAGCCAGTAAAATCCTCTGAAGAGATCAAGCAAATTGCCACGATCAGTGCCAACAACGACCCTGAAATTGGGACAATCATCGCGTCTGCGATGGAGAAAGTGGGCAAAGACGGGATCATCACGATCGGAGAAGCTAAAGGGATTGAAACAACCCTCAACGTGGTTGAAGGGATGCAATTTGATAAAGGGTACCTCTCTCCTTACTTCGTCACAAACCCTGAGACGATGACGACAGAGTTTGACAATGCCCTCATTTTGATCACAGACAAAAAGTTATCAACTGCTAAAGACATTGTCCCCATTTTAGAAAAGATCATGGAAATGGGCCCGAAAGCTCTACTCATCATTGCCGATGAGATCGAAGGGGAAGCTCTTGCGACCCTCGTGGTGAACAAGATTCGCGCCTCTCTTCCGATTTGCGCCGTAAAAGCTCCAGGTTTTGGAGAGCGCAGAAAAGAGATTCTTCAAGATATCGCCATTTTGACAGCAGCGACATTTGTTTCAGAAGAGCTTCAGTTAAAACTTGACGAAGTAGGTCCTGAAGTTTTAGGAAAAGCAAACAAAGTGACTGTCACAAAAGAGGCCACAACGATTATTGGAGGAAAAGGGCACGACTCTTTGATTAAAGAGAGAGTTTTACAGATTAAATCTGAGCTTAAAAACCCCCAAATAAGCTCTTACGACAAAGAAAAACTTGAAGAGCGTCTTGCAAAATTGACAGGCGGCGTTGCTGTTTTAAATATTGGAGCTGCAACTGAAACTGAGATGAAAGAGAAAAAGGCAAGGGTCGAAGATGCCCTACATGCCACAAGGGCAGCTGTTGCAGAAGGGATCGTTCCCGGCGGTGGCGTGGCTCTTCTTAGAGCTGTAAAGTCTTTAGACGCTTTGCCAGTGACATCGCGCGATGAAACGACAGGCATCCAGATCATTCGAGAAGCCTGTTTTGCACCTGCAAGACAAATTGCGACGAATTGTGGCAAACAAGGAAACCTTATCGCTGAAAAGATTTTCGAAGCGGAAGGGGCCTTTGGATATAACGGGTTGACAGACACGTTTGAAGACTTGATAAAAGCGGGAGTTATAGACCCGGTTCTCGTCACAAAGAGCGCTCTTTTGCACGCAAGCAGTGTCTCAAGCCTTCTTTTGACAACCGCAGCCATGATCACAGACAAACCCGAGCCAAAAGGGGAGAATCCTATGGGTGACATGGGAGGAATGGGGGGTATGGGCGGTATGGGTGGTATGGGCGGCATGGGGGGCTTCCCAGGAATGTAAGCGCATTTTAAGGAGAGGGTATCCCCCTCTCCTTAAAAGATCTTTTCAAATTCGGGTACGTGCTTAGGATCTGCGATTACGATCACAGTGTCGCCTGGCGAAATGACCGTATTCCCTTTAGCAACCATAATTCGACCCCGATTTTGAATCAGCGCAACCAACACATCTTTTGGCAACAGAGGCCCAAGTTCGCTCAAAGGGATCCCCACGACTCTGGCATCCTGGGACACACTAATCTCCATCACCTCTGCTTTATTTTCATAAAGAGAAATAAGAGACGTCACAGTTCCTGCAAATATCTGAGACAAAATATGATCTGATACTAAAAGACGCATCGACACTGAATGTGTAATCCCTAATCGATTCACAAGGGGCGTGTAACTGGGATTTGAAACAACAGCCACGACATCTTGGCACCCCGCCTCTTTTCCCAAAAGGGCACTCATCATATTTCGTTCATCGCTTTTAGTGCACGCCACAAAAACGCTTGCTTCCCCCATCTTCTCAGCATTCAAAAAGTCTAAATCAAGAGCATTGTGATTCATTATCGTCGTATTCGGAAGGGCCTCTGATAAACTCACACACCTATCATAATCCTCTTCCAAAAGACGCACCCCAATCTCTTGCGATTCTAACATCTTCGACAAATGCAATCCAATAAGAGACCCCCCAACGATCACGACCGATTTTGACTCAGATTGCGGAAGCCCTATAAATTCGTGTACTTTGATAACAGCCTCGATCTGCCCAATAAAGGTCACTTGATCGCCCGGCAAAATCACTTCCGCTCCATGAGGAAAAATCACTTGGTTCTCTCTTAAAATCAAACCCACCATGATCCCCTCGGGCAGATCGAGCTCAGACAGGGGGACTCTATACTTTTGCCATCGATCAGAGACCTGCAATGTTCTCATCTGAACTGCGCCGTGCATAAAATTCTCGATCGCGACAGAACCTGGACTTAAAATATATTTGTAAATTTCACTTGCGACGAGAAGTTCTGGCCCCACAAAATGATCGATATGGAAAAGATGACTAAAATCAAGGCGCGTCCGATTAAGATAGCGCGCTTCTTTCACTCTTGCAATCGTGCGAGGATATCCAAGCTGCTTGGCAATTGAGCAGGCAATAATATTGGTTTCATCATCGTCTGTTAATGCGATAAGAAGAGTGGGTGATTGCTCTAAAAGATCTTCTAAAAGCTGCCAATCAGTTCCAAAGCCCACTCTTGTGGCAATATCGAGATTCCACGAGACAAGCTCAAGTCTTTTTCTATCTCGATCAACTAAGATGACGTTGTACTCTTCTTTTGAAAGAAGGGTCGCGACAAAAGAGCCGATGTTTCCAGCTCCAATAATGACAATGGTATCCATGGTTGTCAAAATATACGTTTCTCAAGTTTATACTCAAGGACTATGTTCTGGAAGCTATTTGAGCCACTCGATAATAAATTTCAGTAATATTTCTATAAACATAGAGTTTTTTTTAACTCAATGTTTTTGCAGTTAAGGAGGAAGAGAGACATAGCCTATTTTGCAAGGTTTAATTATATGGCAATGAGAAAAGCTTAAAAATTTCGCGAATGGAACACGCACTCTCCAAAGAAAAAGTGAGCCTTTTGCAAAAAAAAGCGGTGAACGGCGCTTCCCCCCCCCTTCTCAAGGTTTGGTGAGGAGTAAAACGCCTTTTTTGTCAAAAGGGGCACTTTTTATTGGAGAGGACTTTTTCAGGGCCGACTATTTAAACACCGCTTGTTTTGCAATCAAAAAATGTGATTGAGAAGAAACTGTAAAACGATTACTTTTATGGTGAAAACTTTCCTACCCTTATGTTTTATCGCGATATATTAAAAATTTTAGGATTATATCTTTTGGGGCTTGCCGCTATTCTCCTGATTCCCTTGGGAGTTGCGATCTATTTTGAATATTTTGCAGATCCTGCAACTCACCCCCAACCCCACTCCACGTTGGCTTTTTTAAAAACAATCATTGCTTGCCTGAGCATAGCAAGTGTTTTTTATCTCATCGGAAAAGACACCTCTGGACACCTCCATCGAAGAGAGGGGCTTGCAGCCGTCGTTCTTATCTGGTTTTTAACCCCCGCAATCGGTGCTTTACCCTTTTATTTTAGCAACACCTTTGAAAGCTACATCCACTCTTACTTTGAAGCGGTCTCTGGGTTAACAACGACAGGGTCGAGCGTTATGAAGGCCAAACAATACAACGAGCAAGGAGAAGAGATCCCTATCATCCAAAAATTCTCCGGTATTCACCCCACAACGTACATCTACTTCGGCACGATCACGCCCGTTAGGGATGCCGCTGGTAAAATCATTTTAGAAGGGGTTGAAGCTGTCAGCCTTGCCGTTCTTTTTTGGAGAAGTTTTATTCAATGGCTTGGAGGTTTGGGCGTTATTGTGCTTTTCGTAGCCATTCTTCCTCTCCTCGGTATTGGAGGAAAACTGCTTTTTCAAGCAGAAGTGCCAGGCCCCATCAAAGACTCATTAACCCCGAGAATTAAAGAGACAGCCTCCCTTCTTTGGAAAATTTATTTAAGTCTGACTTTCTTTGAAACCATTCTCTTAATGGCTACAAATCAGAAAATGCCCCTCTTCGATGCCCTTTGCATCACTTTCTCCACCCTATCGACGGGAGGGCTCTCGATCAAAAATGCAAGTATCGGCGGCTATCACGATTTGGCCACCGATTGGGTCACCCTTCTCTTCATGCTCTTCGGAAGTATCAACTTTTCCATTTACTTTTACGCCATAAGAAAACAGCTTTATAGAGCCTATGAGCCCGAGCTTTTCCTCTACCTGCTACTTTTGACAGGCTCTTGCTGGTTTACCGCCTACTCTATTTATGGCACCGAAAAAGAGCTGTTAACAGAGAGCCTCCCCTCAGGGATTTTTAACTTTGCCGAATCGATCAGGTACGGTTTTTTCCAAATCATTTCGGCCCAAACCTCAACCGGTTTTGCAACGGCCAACTACGACATTTGGCCCTACAGCGTTCAAGTTCTGATGATCATCGTGATGTATATCGGTGGAATGTCGGGTTCAACCGCAGGAGGTGCTAAAGTGATTCGAATTCTCCTTATTTTCAAAATTGTTCAATACAAAGTTGAATCGATTTTTAGAAAAGAAACGGTTCGCACTTTAAGAGTTGGAGGAAAAGAGATCGACTATAATGCAGCTATGATGGTTCTAAGCTTTTTTATTATCTTAGTCACCATCTCTCTTCTTTCTATTTCAACTTTTATTTTTAATGGGATTGATCCGGAAACGGCTATCGGATTAACATCTGCAATGATCAACAACTGCGGCTTAAGCTTTAGGGCTGCCGGCCCAACGGGTAGCTGCGCTCTTTTGTCAACCTTTGATATGATCCACTCAAGCATCATCATGGTGCTTGGCCGCTTAGAGTTTTTTGCTGTCTTAGCCCTTTTGGTCCCGGCCTTCTGGAAGGAAAGTTAATGAACCTATCCCACTATTCAAAACAACCGCTTTTTGCATAGTCTGTAATGCCGATCTAGGTCTACTTAGTCGGCCCTGAAAAAGTAAGGGTTCCTTGGCAGTTAACGAGGAAGAGAGACATAGCCTATTTTGCAAGGTTTATATATGGCCATGAGAAAAGCTTAAAAATTTTGCCAAACAGAGCTCATTTATATAAATGTAAATTTTTATTTTAACAAGATTTGCATTTTAAAGTATCTTATTGTATACTCTCTCTTTTCAATTTAATTTGGGACTATATTGATGAGATCTCTTATCTTTTTAGCTTTTATAATGACAACCTCTCTCTTCTCTTTTGAAGATCAATCCGTTAATGTCATTACCGGAGCGTACCAGGAAATTGAGACCGATTACACTCAAAAAGCTGAAAGACCCCTCACCTTAAAACGATTCTATACAAGCGATCCGCAAGGAACTCAAGGGTGGAGCTTCAATTATCCAAGAATCATCGATCCGAAAGGGGAAAAACCCTCCTCTCACCCCTCAACTTACGAGACAATCGAATATAAATACAACGGCAACGAACGACTCATCGAAATCACAAGAAAAGCAAGTGGTACCGAGCTTGGAAAAATAAAGTTGACTTACGGAAAAAACTCCACTACGGGGCAGGCCACGACATCTGATGGCACCCACATCGTTTACGCCCATGAAAAAGGGAAAAAAGATCAGATCCTTTTAAAAGAAATTATTGTCAATGGAGTCACAACTGTTAGATACGAATACACCCACAATGGCAATAAAAATACGTTCCTTACGAAAAGAACTTGTGCAAACGGGGATTATCTTCTCATCGATTACGATTATAATACCGGCAAAGTGAAATCACTCACCTCCCCTAAAGGACAAACGACCTTTACCTACAAGGGAAATACGACTGAAGTGAGAGAAGCTAACGGCACTCTCCACATCCACGAGATCAATGGCCAAAAACACCTCTCGTCAACCACCACTTTCGACTCATCGGGCACCCTCCTTAAAAAAGTGAACTACCAGTGGAAAGAGATCAATGGCACACCCTACCTCATCTCAAAAGAAACAAGAGATGGAAGAGGTAAGCTTCTTGTTACAGAGATCAAAAATTACAACGCTTTAGCCTCAATTACTGAAGATACCGTTAAAGGGGATTTAAAAGGGCTTGGAATGGAGGAGAGCTACACAAAAAAGTACACGTACGACTCCCTTAACCTCCTTAAAGAAACAGATGATGGGTATGTAAAAACAAAATTTAATTACGATTCCCATCTCAATGTAGAAGCGCAATACACGATCGATAAAAATGCGATTAAAGAGAGAGTTTTCTTCACATACGATTCTTTCGGTTTTTTAACCGCTATCATCTCAGATGATGGCTCAAAAGAGGGAAGGGAATCTTTAGAGGCAGTCACTGAAAGGTGGGTCAAACGGTTTTACAGGACAAAAGAGGGGTATTTACAAGAGATAAAAACATTTGCTGTCGATTTAACAACTGGAGAGGAGATTCTTTTCAAAAAGAGTGAAACTCCAAAAGAGGGCACCTCAAGCCAAGACGAAGAAGAGGACACTAAAACATACACCTACGACTGCTTGGGACGGATCACAACTATCACAAACTTACGAGGTGATGTCACAACCATTAGCTACACAAGCCTTGGAAAGCCAAAGACAGTCACTTACGCAGATGGAACCTTTGAAACCTTTACTTATGAAACCAATGGCCTTGTTAAAACTCATGAAAATCTTTTAGGACATATCACCACAACGATTCACGATTACAAAGGGCGCCCCGTTAGCGAAGAAAAAAAAGCCTTAAATGAAGTGTTCTCTTTAAAAACATATAAATATAACGCTTTTCATCTTATCGAAGATGAGAAAGGAAGTTACACTTACACTCTTTTTGGGGATTTAAAAACATTTCTCACTAAAGAAGGAGACTTGCACGAGATCGATGGGGATAGGGTTAAGAGCCATTTTACAAATGGGGACGTGATTGTACAAACATTTGATAAAGAGAGTGGAGAAACAGTAGCTACTTCTTTAGGAATGATCAAAAAAACAAGAGCTCAAAAGCCTTTAGAGATTCAGCCAGCTCCTGGAAAAGAGTACATTTTTGGCAAACAAAACAGACTTGAGAAAACAGTAGAGAAAAAACACAACGAAACCCTCTTTAACTACGACTCGTGGGGAAGGCTCCAATCTGTCCAAAAACCTGATGGCACGACTTTAGAATATGAGTACGATGTAAGCTCCAGAATAAGCCACATCAAAAGCTCTGATGGTTCTATCGATTACGATTACACATACAACAAAGAGGGGCAACCCGTCTCAATCAAGGACTTAAACGGCACCTCTCTTAGGGAGTACGAGAAGGGAAGACTTGTTAAAGAGACTTTTTCAAATGGCTTAGAGATTAAGTGGTACTACGACAAAAGGGGTCGAAAAGAAAAAATAGAGCTTCCCGACGGCTCATTCATTCACTACACTTACGACCCTCTTTACTTAAGAAAAATTTCAAGAGTCTCAAAAGAGGGGGAGTTACTCTACGCCCACACCTACGATCAATTCGACGATTATGGGCGCGTTCAAAAAAGTTCTTCAATCATTGAAGGGATCGACGGGATTGTTCCTCAAAAACTTCAATTTGACTCAAAAGGGAACGTTATTTCGATTGAAGAAGATGAAACAAAAACGTTCACCTACAATGAAAACGATGAGCTTGAGGAGCGTCCAAGAGAGACTTTCGAGAATGCGGTGCTTGAATACGACAAAAGAGGCAACCTCAAAGAGGCGAACGGTTATCTTTTAACCTACGACGGTTTCGACAGACTGATTTCAGCGAAAAATAGCGATTTCAGGATCGAATACAGCTACGACTTTTTGGGTAGACGGATGGAAAGAAAACTGTTTGAGAAAGATGAGCTTGTCAAACAGACTCGTTACTTCTACCTAGGGCACGAAGAGATCGGATCTGCCAATAAAGAGGGGGAAATTGAAGAGCTCAAAGTGTGTGGATTAAATGGTCCTATCGCAGTAGAGCTTCAAGGAGAGGTGTTTCTTCCTGTAAACGATTACTTGGGCTCAATTAGAAAGCTTATCTCTTTTAAAACAAAAGAGAGCATAGACAGCTGTCAATACACCCCTTTTGGGGAACGGTTAAAAAAGTTTATTTCTCCCTGGGGTTTTTGCGGAAAAAGGGAAGACCCTGAAACTCAACTGATCGATTTTGGCAAAAGGGATTTTAATCCAAAAACAGGACTTTGGATCACAAAGGACCCTCTTCACGGCATTGACGGGGATAACCCTTACCTTTATTGCCGCAACAACCCTTTAACGAGAAAAGATCTTTTAGGACTCTACTCGTTCAATCAATTTATTAACGATACCTCCAAATTTTTCACCAAGACAAAAGATAATCTTCAACAATTCCGAGATGAATACGCCTTTGAAAATGTCTACCAGCACGAGATTCACAAGTTCATCGATTTTACTTTTGGAGAGGCCTTCTTCTACCTTGTTGGATTTCACATCGATCCTGGTACAACAGGCACCTTTGGGAAGGGGGAGTGTAACGATAAAGTGAGAATCACCTTTGTTAACGGTATTTTAAACGACCGTCTCTACTTTACAGCGACAATGACGGAGTTTAGCCGCACACACGGGTATAACAACGTGCACTTTGTTTTCCGCAACACAGAGGGCTGGACCCGCGATATCATCAACGGACTTTTGACAAAAATGGGGATGCCAACAGAACACTCCCGAAGACTTGCGGCTCTTTGGAGAGAGCAAATTAAAGAGATGGGGGGAACTGAAGGGGGAGGAGTGATTGTTCACTACTCTCACAGCTTAGGGGGAGCAGATACGGTATGTGCTTTAAACATGCTGACTGAAGAGGAGCGAAAAATGATTCGAGTAACGACGATTGGATCACCAGTGGCCATTCCCAACCACTTAGCTCAAAGCGCCGTCAACTATGGAAGCTGCCGCGATATGGTCAGTATTTTTAATTTACTCAATCACCTACACCCTATTCTTCCCCACAGATACAACGTTGTCTTTTTAGGGTCTGTCTTTGGGATACCATTAATTGACCATTTTATCTCAATGCCGACCTACGCGGATTTACTCGATGAGCTTGGAAGAGAATTTTTAGAAACTTATACCGAGGAATCTAATTAGTCGGCCCTGAAAAAGTCCTCTACAAAGAAAAAGTGATCCTTTGGCAACAAAAAATGCGGTGAACGACGCTTCCCCCCCCCTTGCCAAGGTTTGGTGAGGAGTAAAACGCCTTTTTTGTCCAAAGGGGCACTTTTTATTGGAGAGAACTTTTCAGGGCCGACTAAATAGTCGGCCCTGAAAAAGTAAGGGTTCCTTGAGAAAAATTTGCAGTTAACGAGGAAGAGAGACATAACCTGTTTTGCAAGGTTTATTTATATGGCAATTAGAAAAGCTTAAAAATTTTGCGAATGGAAAATGCACTCTACAAAGAAAAAGTGATCCTTTGGCAACAAAAAATGCGGTGAACGACGCTTCCCCCCCTTGCCAAGGTTTGGTGAGGAGTAAAACGCCTTTTTTGTCAAAAGGGGCCCTTTTTATTGGAGAGAACTTTTCAGGGCCGACTAAATAGTCGGCCCTGAAAAAGTAAGGGTTCCTTGAGAAAAATTTGCAGTTAACGAGGAAGAGAGACATAACCTGTTTTGCAAGGTTTATTTATATGGCAATTAGAAAAGCTTAAAAATTTTGCGAATGGAACATGCACTCTCCAAAGAAAAAGTGATCCTTTTGTAACAAAAAATGCGGTGAACGACGCTTCCCCCCCCTTGCCAAGGTTTGGTGAGGAGTAAAACGCATTTTTTGTCAAAAGGGGCACTTTTTATTGGAGAGGACTTTTCAGGGCCGACTAAATAGTGATTTCTCTTGAACAATAGATCTTATTGTGGCACAATAAGGCGTATTATTTCTGCACCGGTAGCTCAATTGGATAGAGTACCTGGCTACGAACCAGGCGGTTAGAGGTTCGAGTCCTCTCCGGTGCAATGTTTTTATACGATTTTCCAACACCTCCCCTTGCGACTAACTGCTACGTGATCGGATCAGATCAGGAAAAAATAGCAGCTGTTGTTGACCCTGGCAGAAACAGCCTTGGCACTGTCGTTACTCTTTTAGACAAAGAGGGAGCTACCCTTCAATATATTCTTTTAACACATTCTCACTGGGACCACATTGGGGATGTAGCAGCTATCAAGGACAAGTACCCTTCATCTCAAATTTTAGTTCACAAAGAGGATGAGGCCAATTTAATCAATCCAGGAGCGGACGGGCTTCCCTTAGCGATGCCGATTGAAGGAGTAAAACCTGATGGGTATCTTAAAGAGGGGCAAATCATCAAGATAGGAGATCTTTCGTGTCAGGTCATCGAGACACCTGGGCACTCTCGTGGCTCTGTCTGTTTTTACTTTGAAGCCCAAAAGGTGGTTTTTACGGGGGACACCCTTTTTAAAGGAGCTATTGGAAACACCTCTTTTCCGACCTCTGAGCCAAAGAAAATGGGGAAATCGCTTCAAACGCTTTTCAAGTTACCCAAGGAAACTGTGGTGTACCCGGGGCACGGAAAAAAAACGACTATCGGCGAGGAGAAAGCTAAAAGAGTTTTTTAAGTTTGTAACAAAGACAACCTAATTAACTAATACCCCAACTTAAAAGTTTTGAGCGTAAATTTCGATTTCAAAACCCCGGAGCTTTCAAATTAAAATTTTCCGTCAAAACTTTTAAGTTGGGGTACTAGATCTTTAAACGCTTTTAAAGTAACCTCGCGCCCAATGCGCGCTATCGACTCCGTTAAGGGTAAGTTTTTCGGACACACCTTCACACAATTTTGAGCATTCCCACAACCGCTAATCCCCCCCTCTTCCATCATCGTATCAAGTCTCTTCCCACTCTCTTTTACCCCTTCGGGGTGGGTGTTAAAAAGACGCACCTGAGCAATAATCTGAGGCCCCATAAATTTAGACTTTTTATTTGACTGGGGGCACGCCTCAACGCAACACCCACACGTCATACACTTCGAAAGAGAGTACATCACCTCCTGCATCTCAGGAAAAATTTTAGGAGGCGGCTCATGAGCCTCTGCTTCACTTAAATCAACCCACGCATGGACCCTCTTTAAATTCTCAAACATCACACTCCTGTCAACCACCAAATCTCGCACAAGGGGAAACTTTGTAAAAGGGGCCAGAGTAATCACAGTAGAACCTGTCTTTTCAATGAGACGCTCGATTAAAGCAGTACACGCCTGCCTTGGAAACCCATTGATCAGCATCGAACAGGAACCACAAACCTCCTCCAAACATCCCGACTCCCACACAACGGCAGTTGTGGCCTCTCCCAACCTATTCACGGGATTCTTTTGAATCTCCATGAGTGCTGAAATCACATTGAGGGAAGGGCGCCTTTCAAGTTCAAACTCCTCAAAATATTGGTGACCTGGCGAGCCTCGATAAACTTTTAAAATAAACGTACTCACAATGACCTCTCCCCTTCAAAGGGGCACTCCACCTTTTTAGGCAAATTCTGTAAATTCGGCACCACTTTTTTAGCCTCGGTATAATCCCTTAAAATGGGCTTTAAATACCTTAGATCAACTGGTTCGTAACTAATTTCACAAGAGTTTGTCGCCGGATTAAACGTCGCAATGGTCGTCTTGAGAAACTTTTCGTCGTCTCTTTTTGGAAATTCAGGCTTATAGTGGGCACCGCGAAACTCATCTCTCAAAAGAGCCCCTTTCGTGATAATTTCAGCCAAATCAAGCATCGCTCTAAACTGGTTTGCAAAAATATAGGTTTGATTTAAAAACCTCGTTTTATCAGATAAGGTTATATTTTGATACCTTCTTTTAAGCTCATCGATCTTAATCAATGTTTTCCTTAAATCTTCGTTATTCCTCTTCACCGTGACGTTTGCGATCAACAATTTCCCAAGCTCTTCATGAAGAACAAACACATTCTCTCCCCCATCCCTTGAAAAAAGATCGCTCTTAAACGCTTCCTCCTCTTTAAGACTTAAGCGAAAAACCTCATCTGAAGGATGACTTTTAGAAACAGTCGAGAGATACCTTTTCACCTCAACGCCTCCCACAAGGCCCGAAAAGATGCACGCAAGAAGGGCATTCGCCCCCAATCTATTAGCCCCATGATACTGGTAGTCCGACTCCCCACAATTAAAAACCCCTCTCAAATTGGTCATTTGCCTAAATCTTTCCCCTCTATCCTTGTCGTCAGCTGCTGGCCAATCGACCCATGCGCCTCCCATCGAATAGTGGACGGCCGGATAAATCCTCATGGGAACTTTTTTAGGATCATCCCCTGTAAATTTTTTATAAGTGTCAAGAATGGCTTCAAGCTTTCCCTTTTTCTCATCGCTTAGGTGGGACACATCGAGAAACACTTGATCTCTACCCTCAATTCCCAAACCCATTTCACAAATTTGTAATATTTCTCTTGCTCCAATGTCTCTTGGCACTAAATTGCCGAAAGCGGGATAGAGCTCCTCTAAAAAATACCACGGCTCCCCCGTCTTTCCACACACAATCTCTCGACCATCTGAAGTCACGATCTTTTTTGAAGAGTCCCCATACACCCAAATTCTTCCCCCCTCACCTCTTGCCGACTCGCTCATAAGACGCATCTTATCCTCTCCTGGGATCGCTGTGGGATGGATTTGGATAAACTCACCGTTTGCGTACTTCATTCCCTGCCTATAGAGGCGCCCATTAGCAGCTCCTGTGCAAAACGTCGAATTAGTCGACTTTTTAAAAAGAAGGCCTGGTCCCCCCGTCGCAATCACAACGGCATCAGCTTTTAATACATGAAGCTTTAAGTTGAAGTGATCCATGTACACAATCCCGCAAGCTTTTCCCTCTTGATCCATCACGACGCGCATAAACTCGTGATTCTCCAACCGCTCCACAAGCCCTTTTACCTCATAACGCCTCACCTGCTCATCCAAAGCATATAAGAGCTGCTGACCGGTAGAAGCCCCGCAAAACGCTGTCCTGTGGTAAAGAGTGCCCCCAAAACGCCTAAAATCTAAAGTCCCCTCTTTCGTGCGATTAAAAGGGCACCCGATCCTCTCTAACATCTCAATAATTTTAGGAGCTGCCAAACACATCTCCAAGATGGGAGGTTGGTTGGCCAAAAAATCGCCCCCTTTAATCGTGTCGTATGCATGAATAAATGGGGAATCATCCTCGCCAAATGTATTGACGGCAGCATTAATCCCCCCTTGCGCGCAAACAGAGTGAGACCGTTTAGCTTTCGTCACTGAAACTAAAGTCACATGCACTCCTTGCTCAGCAAGCTTCATCACACACGAAAGACCAGCAAGACCACCTCCAACGACAATCGCCTCTTGCATGAAATACTCCTTACCTATACCAAATGGTCGCCAAACCACAAAATGCGAAAAAAAACATTAAAAAAAACACCACTACCCGGAAAATAGCTTGAGACTTGAGTGAAACAGTCACTCCCCAAGTGATCATACTCGTCCAAAGCCCATTAAAAGCGTGAAAAACAGCTGCCAAGACAAAGACTGAATACAAAAGACAAAATCCCCAATTGGAAAAAGTGTTTTTTAAAACAAGATACGTCTCTAACCCAAAATTACTCCCCTCACTTGGATAATTAAAAAACCTCATATGGACCACATGAGCTAAAATAGCCACCAGAAAATCCAAGACGTGATGCGCTGCCAGGTATAGGCATAGTTTTTTTCATACTGTGTTAATGAAGCCGTTGTGCCATCTGTTGGAAAGCTATTGGGAAGAGCTTCTTTTACAATAAAAATCCCCCAAAACATATGGAGAAAGAAAGGAAGCGCGATCAAAAAAAACTCTACTAAATAAAGATAGGGAATAGAATGAATTTGATTGACAGAATCGACAAACCAAATGGGATCAAAAACTGATTTGACGTTCGTATAAAGGTGCTCTATCAAATAAACGACTAAAAAGATTCCAAGAGCAGAATGAAGGCGGCGCCAAACAAATGAATAAGGAATCAAGAAACTCTCCACCAAAAAAAAGCCATGGTATTCGTTCAAAGAAAAAATGTAAACTTTTTTCACAACTACAAAAACATGAATAAGTTGCATCTATTTAGTCGGCCCTGAAAAAGTAAGGGTTCCTTGAGAAAAATTTGCCTTTATTTGGACTTAAATTTAAGATAACCTCTTAATTTCACGAACTTTAGAAATAGGTCTAATACGATGATGATTACAAATAAAACAAATTTTTACGAACACTGCCCTATAAACTCCACTTTTTTCTCAAATCAAGATATATTTTTAATAACTGCAGGTACTACCGTTCTAATGCTGACTGCCTTAGGAGGCTGTAAAAACCTCATGGCAGGCAGTACCCATCGCAATTTTACCCTTATTTTAGGCAGCTTGATAGGGTCATTGACTGCTACGGCATTAAAAATCAATAATATTTTTGTCGATATATGCGCTAAATTGTTTTGCGAAAACCCTATATGTGGATCTCACCTTTTTAATGAAAAAGAGATTGTTGTGGTTTCAACGGCTACGGCCACTTTCTTCACAATGGCTTGTCTGGGATGCCAAGATCTTCAAAACAAAGAGAGGTTAAAAATCACCCTAAAGGTGGGGGCCATTATTGCTTTAGCAAGTGCCTCTCTCCTCCTTATAAATAATATCTTCGTTCCTTGTGATTGTCTTGATTGATTCTTAAAGATAATTCCTTTAATATAATTCCATGGAATTTGTACACGAACCTTATTATCCAGGTGAAACTATTGTCGCTATCGCCACTCCACCGGGTGAAGGAGGCGTTGCGATCATCCGAATCTCTGGAAAAGAAGCGTTTTCAAAGCTTCAACCCTTTGTAAAAAAAAATTTATGTACTGTTTCTTCTCATAGGGCATTATTTTGTAAGCTACGCGATTTACAGGGTAACCACTTAGATGACGTGCTGCTCTTACCCTTCTTAGGTCCTAACTCCTATACTGGAGAGGACACGATTGAGATCCATTGCCACGGAGGGCGCCTAATCACTAGGCGCATTTTAGACACCTTAATTGCTTCTGGAATCAGGGGGGCAAAACCCGGTGAGTTTACCTTCAAAGCGTTTATGAATGGGAAAATCGACTTAAGTCAGGCGGAAGCGGTTCAGGAGATGATTTGCGCAAAAAACGAGCTTGCCTTAGAGGCTGCCGGGGAGCAACTGCAGGGGCGACTTTCGGAAAAAATCATTCACTTTCAAAGGGAACTTACAGAAATTGCGGCGATTTTAGAAGCGTGGGTCGATTTTCCCGAAGAGGGACTTGAGTTTGCAAGTTTTGAATCGATTTGTGAAAGGCTTGAGGAGATCATTGATCAAATGGAGCAATTAAGTGAGTCGTACCACGAGGGGCGTCTGATTCACGATGGGATTTCTCTTTGCCTTGTGGGGCGCCCAAATGTTGGAAAATCCTCTTTAATGAATGCTCTTTTGGACCACGAGAGGGCTATTGTAACGGACATTGCGGGGACGACGCGCGATGTGCTAGAAGCGGATTTGCGCTTAAACGGGCTAAACGTCAAGTTAATCGACACGGCAGGAATCCGCGAAACTGAAGAGATTGTGGAGAAAGAGGGGGTAAAACGCTCAAAAATTGCGATGCAAAAAGCTGACATCGTTTTACTCGTCCTAGATCAAAGCGCTCCCCTTGAAAACGAAGACAAAGAGCTTTTAAAAACGGTCCCAAAGGGTAAAACCGTCCTTATTTGGAATAAAAATGATTTAGGAAAACACCAAACTGCCGATTTTGAACTCCCTTCGGTTTCTCTCTCTGCAAAAGAGAAAAAAGGGTTAGAGGAGCTTCACAAACAGATCGATCAACTTCTTTTCAAACAAAAAAAATCGCACCGAGAAGAGGTCTTAATAGCAAACGTGAGACACAAACAAGCTTTAGACCAAGCGATTCACTTTTCACAAGTTGTGAAAAACGGGCTTCAAACAAATCTTTCAGCGGAGTTTGTCACAAGCGATATCAGAAGCGCATTAAATCATTTAGGCCTGATCATAGGCACGAACATCACAGACGAAATCCTCTCCTCGATCTTCTCTAAATTTTGTATTGGAAAATGAAAAAAAAAGTAGAATTCATCTTAGAGACGCTTAACACCCTTTTTCCCGAGCCTGAAATTCCATTAAATCACAAAGATTCGTACACCTTGCTTATAGCAACCCTTTTAAGTGCTCAATGCACAGACAAACGGGTCAACGAAGTGACTCCTGCTCTTTTTAGACTTGCTGATAACCCAGAAAAGATGGCGAAACTTAAGAGCGAAGAGATCGAAGAGATCATTCGTCCCTGTGGTTTGGCGCCCAAAAAATCGAAAGCGATAGTGGCCTTATCGAAGATTTTGATCGAAAAGCATGGGGGAGAGGTGCCAAAAACGTTCGAGGAGCTCGAAGCTCTACCAGGTGTTGGTCACAAAACAGCTTCAGTGGTGATGATCCAGGCGTTTCACATTAGCGCTTTTCCGGTCGACACTCATATTCATCGCCTAGCTAAAAGATGGGGTTTAAGCTCTGGAAAAAACGTCGAAGAGACGGAAAAGGATTTAAAAAAAGCTTTTCCTAAGAAAAGCTGGATTAAACTTCACCTTCAAATGATCCTTTACGGAAGAACTTTTTGTCCGGCAAAACGGCACGACGAAACTTGCTGCCCTATTTGCTCTCACCTGAATACGCTATAGTGCAAAAACATTAGAAGAGATTGAAGCTTAGGTATCTGTAAAAATCCTCTTTCTCGTCTTTGCACCTTTCGTTTTTTACTTTTATTTTAATTAAACGCAAAGATGCAAAGATGCAAAGGCAGTAAAGAAGAACAGAAAACAAGATTGTTGACCTTCCCATAGCATAATTTGAATCTATGCTCTTTAAAATCCTCTTTCTCGTCTTTGCACCTTTGCACCTTTGCACCTTTGCGTTTTTTACTTTTATTTTAATAAACGCAAAGATGCAAAGATGCAAAGGCAGCAAATAAGAACAGAAAACAAGATTGTTGACCTTCCCATAGCATAATTTGAATCTATGCTCTTTAAAATCCTCTTTCTCGTCTTTGCACCTTTGCACCTTTGCACCTTTGCGTTTTTTACTTTTATTTTAATAAACGCAAAGATGCAAAGATGCAAAGGCAGCAAATAAGAACAGAAAACAAGATTGTTGACCTTCCCATAGCATAATTTGAATCTATGCTCTTTAAAATCCTCTTTCTCGTCTTTGCACCTTTGCACCTTTGCACCTTTGCGTTTTTTACTTTTATTTTAATAAACGCAAAGATGCAAAGATGCAAAGGCAGCAAATAAGAACAGAAAACAAGATTGTTGACCTTCCCATAGCATAATTTGAATCTATGCTCTTTAAAATCCTCTTTCTCGTCTTTGCACCTTTGCACCTTTGCACCTTTGCACCTTTGCGTTTTTTACTTTTATTTTAATAAACACAAAGATCAAAGATGCAAAGATGCAAAGATGCAAAGGCAGTTTAAGAAGAAAACTCTTAAACTCTTTTTGCTTTAAGATATTTGCTTAAAAACACCCCTTTGCCTTAAATCAAAAGTCAGGGGGCAATCATTATCATGACAAAAAGTTACCATCCCATTGAAAATTATGGGGTTATAGGCGATCTTAACACAGCTGCCCTCGTTGGACTAAACGGCTCCATCGACTTTATGTGCTTTCCCGATTTTGACTCCCCTACGATTTTTGCAAGTCTCTTAGATAAAGATAAAGGGGGATTTTTTGAGATCGTTCCGGATGAACAAAATGTTCACTTCAAGCAAATGTACATACCCGAAACCAATGTGCTCCTCACAAGATTTCTCTCAGATCACGGCGTCGGAGAACTTACCGACTTTATGACTATAAGCGACAAACCAACAGAGAATCAGACAGTTGTGAGAACACTTAAAAATATCACTGGCGCAATAAGCTATAAAATGCGCCTCTCGGCAAGATTTAACTACGGCAGATCCCCTCATACCATTGAGATAAAAGATAACATAGCCTATATCCGAAGTGATCGAAAAGAAGATCCTCTATTAATCCTTGAAACTCAAGCTCCTTTAGAAATCTTTGGCAATGATCTTATAGCAAACATCTCTCTTGGTCACAACCAATCGATCAACTTTGTGATGCACTCCCACGCTCCCTTAAAAGAAGAGCTTGCCAGTTTTTCTGAAAAAGCACTCACCGAAACCATCAAATACTGGCGCCACTGGATAAGCAAATGTCAGTACAAAGGGCGATTTTTAGAAATAGTCCAACGATCAGCTCTTGTCTTAAAACTTTTAACCTCAAAGAAATATGGATCAATTATCGCCGCGCCGACCTTTAGCCTTCCCGAAAAAATTGGCGACTCTAAAAACTGGGACTACCGGTATAACTGGATTAGAGACACCTCGTTTACTCTTTACGCCTTTATACGTCTTGGCTACACAGAAGAGGCGGGACAATTTATGCATTGGCTTAGCACCAAATGCCAAGACTTAAGTGTTCCTGGACAGCTTGGGATCATGTATGGGTTAGATGGACGAAAAGACTTGGTGGAGAGCACATTAGATCATCTTTCAGGTTATAAAAACTCAAAACCTGTAAGGATCGGCAATGCCGCTTACTCACAGCTTCAACTAGATATCTACGGCGAACTGATGGATGCCGTTTACCTCTACAATAAATTTGGGCAAATGATCAGCCACGATTTTTGGCTCAGCTTAAAAGGGCAAATCGATTGGCTTGTGGACCACTGGAATCAAAAGGATGAAGGGATTTGGGAAGTAAGGGGTGGTAGGCAAGAGTTTCTCTACTCCCGACTGATGTGCTGGGTGGCATTTGATAGAGCGATCAGGCTTGCAGAGAAACGCTCTTTTCCGGTCAACCCTCGCTGGATTAAGGAGAGAAACCAAATCTACGAGATCATTTTCAAGGATTTCTGGAATGAAAAAAGGCAAACATTTGTTCAAACAAAAGGCTCATCGGAAGTCGATGCCTCGACCCTTTTAATGCCTCTTGTCAGATTCATCAGCCCAAGAGACAACAAATGGCTCTCGACGATGAAAGCCATTGAAAATGACCTGGTATCAGACTCACTTGTGTACCGGTATAAGCTAAAAGAAGATAAAGAAGCGCTACACGAAGGGGAGGGGACTTTTTCCCTTTGCTCTTTTTGGTACATCGAGTGCCTCTCAAGAGCTGGAGAAGTGGAAAAAGCGGAGCTTTACTTTGAAAAAATCTTAGGCTTTGCAAACCATTTGGGACTTTTTGCAGAAGAATTAAGCTACAAAGGGGAACATCTTGGAAACTTTCCCCAAGGTTTTACTCATTTAGGGCTCATCAGCGCAGCCTACAACCTCGATCAAAACCTAAAGAAATAGACCCCTACAGCACCTCTTCGTGGAAACGTTTAGCAAAAAATAAAAGGTTTCTTAACGCAAAAACAGGATCTGCTCTATAAAGTTTCTTGGCCTTTTAGAAAAAACTTTTCCTCTCCTTTAGTGAGGCGCTTTGCGCCAGGGGGGTTAAGTCCCATCCATTTGGGCCTGTCCCTATTACAGTTTAACAAAAGTTTTTAGCTTAAAATTTCGATTGATAGATAACCTTAAATGCCCTTTCCTTAAGTTTTAGAAAAGATTAATATCCAATTCAAATTAATAATATTCGATAGAGGTTTAAAGCTAAATTGCCGTATATTTTAAGGCGAGTGTGATTAACTTAGCTAAGTTTTTCTCCTCTTCCGGATGGTGCTCTAAAGTCTTTTGAAGCGCTTTTTGAGCGGTCTGCTGATTGTATCCTAAATGGATAAGAGCACTCATCGCGTCCTGAAGGGTCGAATGGGGCTTCTCCTTGAGAATCCCCTTAGGGGTGACTCCCTTAACTTTGCTCTTCATTTCAACTAAAAACCGCTCACCCGTCTTTTTACCAATACCTGGGACCCTGCAAAGTCCTTGAAGATTCTCCTCTTCAACGATTTTGTAAAGCTCCTCCTCCGACAAATGCCCAAGCAAATTGAGGGCAACTTTTGGACCAATCCCTGAAATGGTGAGAAGCGTATCGAATAAATCCCTCTCCCCCTCTCTCTCAAACCCATAGAGCGCCTGTGAATTTTCACGCACGATAAACGAAGTGTGTAAAAAACACACCTCTTGAAGCTGTGGCAATTTTTGAAAAAGACTCACGGGAATAAATACCTTATACCCCACCCCATAAGCCTCGATCACCACCGAAGAGGGGGTCGACTGGGTCAATAATCCACGAAGTGTTGCTATCAAATCTCTTCTCCTACAAATTGAGGGCTTTTTAAACTTTGCGCGTAAGTAATGGCAACGGCTAAAGCATCACCTGCGTCGTCAGGCTCTGGTGGCGCTTTTAAGCCAAGCACATGTTGACACATTCTCTTTACTTGGGCCTTACTTGCCGTCCCAAGTCCCGTCACAGCAAGCTTTACCTTTTTGGGCGTATACTGAAAAACTGAGGCATTCTCTCCTCTTGCCGCAATGATAGCGGCTCCTCTTGCCATACCAAGCTTAATCGCAACTTGTGCGTTTTTGTGCACAAACTGCGTCTCTATCACAACAGTTTGCGGCTTATAGCGCTGAATTAAACTCTTTAAACTAGTGTAGATGATGTGGATATTTATCCGAGAGTTTACTTTTTAAAGGGGGGCGAATGCATCCATAGGCTATTGGTGAGACCTTTCCTCTCTCAAATAGCACAATCCCATAACCTGTGATTCTCGTGCCCGGATCGACGCCAAAAATGACAATAGGATCGTTACTCAAAGAGATTCTGCTTGTAGTAGTTGGTTTCAGGAATCGAATCGAAAAGATCCGGGGTCTTCCGCTTTTTAGCTTCAAGTTTAGGCTTGGCTATAAACTTCTCACCCATTTTTTCAGGCTCTTTCAAAGCTCCCCCAAGCTCTTGAATTAACCCTTGAAGCTGTGTGTGCTTCCCCTTAAACGTCTCAAGCTCTAAAATCTTCTCCTCAAGTTCCTTTTGCCGCTCTTTAAACCGCTCCACTTCCTTTTTTAACCTTGAGACCTCTTCTGCTTTGGCAAGCTCCCTTTTCGTCTGATGAGAAAGCTCCTCTTGCCTTACCTTTTCAGCATTTTTAAAACTCTCTTGAAGAGCCTTATAAGCCTCTTCTTTGTCCTGAAGCTCTGCTATTAAAGAGTTCTTTCCTTCTCAAGCGCCTCATTTCTCTCTTCGTCTGATTAGTCTCTTTTAATTTTTTAGCCAAATGAAGTTTAGCTTGCTTAAGATCCCCTTCAAGAGTCTCTAAAACAGTCCGATATTCAGAAAAGCGCCCTTCAGCCTCATATTTCTCTTGTTGAAAGCGAGCAATTTTTGACTTAGATTCTTCCAAGAGATGCTCTTTTTGCTTCAAAGCTTCCTTGAAGCTCCTAAGCTCCTGCTCCATCTGCTGCTTTACCAAAATGGCATCATCAAGCCGTTTCTGACACTCTTTCAACCTCTCTTCAGTCTCTTTTTTAAGAACTTCTAGCTGAGTCATTCCATCACAGCGCCTCTTTAAAAGACGCATCTCCTCTAAAAGGGCCTCTCTTTCCCGCTCAAACTCCTTGCCCGAGCGCTCTTTAACCCCTTTGAGCTCCTCCTGAAGAGCGCTTTGTAGCTTTTGTCCCTCAAGAAGTCTTGCAGATAGCTCCTCACGAACTTGAATAAGCTGCTCTTTTAGTTTGACAGATTGAGCTCTTAGAGCCTCAAGCTCCTCTTTGAGCTCCCCCTCTTCTTGAATCTTTCCGACAACTTCAACTTCTTTTCTTGCAATGTCCCTCTGAAGTTGTGAAAGCTTCTCTTCAGCTCTTTTTTTTTGCTCTCTTACACTCTTCATCTCTTCGTGAAGCTCTTGATTTTCAAGCTCACACTCTTCCACCCTGTCGCGCAAATACTTAAGAACCTGCTCTTGCGTTTTCACCTTTTGTTGAGTTGAACTTAACTCCTCAAGCCCCTTTTCGCGAACTTGTCTGACCTCTTCATCTGCAGCAACAACTCGATTTTTAAGGCTCTTAAACTGCAATTTAAGAGCTACACACTCTTCCAAAGCCTCTTTTTTCTCCCGCTCAAGCTGAGAAATCTGCTCCAAAAGGGCACTTGAGTGAATATTGTCTTCCATCGACACCACCAAATCAGCAACTTATAGTTTAACCCTAAGGATACCCTGTTGTGAAACCGATTTCAACGGAAATCTGAAGTTTTTGTAAGACCTTAAAAGAGGTCTATTAAATAGTCTCATTTGCAATAGATAATCTTTTAAGTACACTTCTCAATACGCTTAAATCCACAACAACCCTTGAGAAGCACCACCAAAAACCGTTCTGGAGCTTCTTTTGTTATAGGTTAGGTCATTCACAGATCAAATATTTAAAACTTATTTTTTCAGAGTGCTAGCATTAAATTCAAAAAATATGAGATGATTTTTTTTCAAAGGAGAAATTTATGAAGTCAATTTTAAATTTTTTGATAAGTTTTGTAATTTTTTTGCCCTTAGACGCGCTGAACTGGACTCCAAATCCACCAGGAGAGATCGATAATTTTTCGGTCTTGGAGAAAAGTTTTGTAACATGCGCTCCCACACCGGTTCCTGGACAGTTTATGAGTGTCTATTTAGCTCCAACAAGCACATCTGCAAACGCAGGCATTACTGGATACTATAGCCTTTATAACGAATCAACTGGAGTTTGGTCTCCTTCAACACAATTGAACACCTTGTCGCTTATTTCAAATTTATTTGGTATTTCTTGTACTTATGGGAATGGCGTTACCTTGTTGGCAGCTGCTGACCCCTCAAATAAGGCCATATTTTCAACATATAATGGATCGACTTTTTCCTCTTCTCTCCCTATTGCTGGTGGAGGTAACGTCTCTTCCTTTTTGCCCATTGTTTCTTCTGTATATAATAGTTTTTCAAAAACTTTTTTAGCCGCCTGGGTTGATGTCGGCACATTAACGACTCCCGTCCCTTATTTTAGTGAAACAAGTGATAATGGATTGACTTGGTCTCCCACAACAGCTAAACCCATTCCATGGGTCGTCGTACCAGGAAGTTTAGCTCAAGTTTTACCCCCCTATTTTAATGCAGCTAGTACTTTAGACAAAAACTTTATGATTGTTTGGCCTTATGTTTTGTTGAATTTAACACGTCATGCTTATTTTTATTTAGGAGATACAACTACACCGGTCGATGGGGGTGTGGTTCCACTTGTTTCCCCCGCTTCTTTAACCTCAGCTGCCTTTGATCCCAATAAAAATCAATATATTTTGACATATATCGATTTCTCCAGTCAATATCCTTTTTATGCAGTTTACGATGTGACTACACATAATTGGAGCACACCTCTCCAAATCCCGGGCAGCAAATTAGCAGACGGAAATATTACGTCATCGCTTGATACAAATAGCAATACACTACTTTTTACATGGGTTAATACCTCAGACTCTTCCCCCTATTATGTGACTTATAATAGCAGTTCTTTAGGTTCCCCCTGGGGCACTCCTGCCCCCATACCAGGAGGAACCACAACTCCTCAAGGTCTAGGAACCGTATTTCCCACTTTTGATTCTACAACAAGTAATTTCCTCGTTACCTGGAACGATTTACCAGGTTACACAAGTTACGATAGCAATCCTATTTATGTCACTACTCAAAGCAGCAAGTTGGCAACAACCACAAAAGTGACGAGTTCCCCAAACCCCTCTAGACTCTTTAATAATGTGACCTTACAGGCTACTGTGACCGGCGCGGGCTCTCCAACTGGTACCGTAACTTTTTACATCAATGGCGTCAATGTCGGGACAGCGCCAGTCGATCCTTTAACCGGGATTGCCACACTGACCGTACCCTTTACAACTAAAGGAACCTCTACCGTTGAGGCTATCTACTCGGGCAATGATACCTTTTTAGGATCATCTGGTACTTCAACTCAAAGAGTCTCTTGTTGCTATAGGATTAAATAAAAGTAGCGATTGATAAACCTCTTCCACGGTAGTGGAAGAGGTTTTTTTTCTTTGTGTATGGATAACTCTCTCAAAATCGCAAAAAAAAATCTGTATTTCTTGCAACCTTTTTATCTTGCCCACTTCATTAGAATTTGCAAATATTTAAGGTATTAGCCTATTATCCAGGCGTAACAATTTAAAGTCTTAACGATGAGTTATTCCCCTCCAAAACTACCTCTACCCTTTGAAGTCGAAACAAAGGCGATCTTGAAAAAATTATCAAATTCTCATCGAGCCCTTGCTGAGTTAAAAGGTGTTAGCGGACTTATTCCCAATGAAAGCATCCTCGTCAACACCTTGTCTCTGCAAGAAGCACAAGACAGTTCAGCTGTTGAGAACATTATCACAACACATGATGAATTATACCGAAGCGATTTTTCTTCAAAATATTTCCCTTCTCATGCAGCTAAAGAAGTTTATAGTTACGCCTCTGCATTACTCAATGGATATAAAAAAGTAAAAGATACCGGCTTATTAATTAACAATTATATCTTGGAAATTCAAGAAACCCTCGAAGAAAACAATGCGGGATTCCGCAAACAAATTGGTACCGTTTTAAAAAATGAACAAACAGGTGAAGTTGTTTATACCCCCCCTCAAACGGAGAGCGAAATCCAATTTCTGATGAGTAACTTAGAGCAGTTTATTAACAATGACACATTAATCTCTTTAGATCCTCTCGTTAAAATGGCGATTATTCATCATCAATTCGAAAGCATCCACCCATTCTACGACGGTAACGGGCGCACTGGCAGGATTATTAATATTTTATATTTAGTGAAAAATGGCCTGATTAACAGTCCAATTTTATATCTTTCCAGATACATCAACAGAAATAAAAAAGACTACTACCGATTATTGCAAGCCGTTCGGGATGAACAAGTTTGGGAAGAGTGGATTCTTTTTATTTTAGATGGCATAGAGCAAACCTCTATCCAAACGGTCGCATTAATTCATAAGATGCAGCAATTAATGCTTTCGTACAAAACTAAAATAAAGACAGAATTGCCAAAAATATACAGCCAAGATCTGTTAAATAATCTTTTTCGCCACCCCTATACAAAGATAGAATTTGTGATAAACGACTTACAAATAAGCCGTATCACAGCAACAAAATATTTAGATGCTCTCGTCAAAATTGGCCTACTATCTAAGCAAAAAAAAGGAAAAGAGAGTTATTACATCAATGATCAACTTTTCAAACTTTTGGGTGGGGGAAGTGAAACTGATTTCTCTCATGTATAGAAAATAGTACTTTTCTATATATGAGATTAAAACATGTATAGAAAATGGCACTTTTCTATACATGAGATTTAAAACATGTATACCACAACCAAGTCAATTTTATTTTAATTCAGATTAATAAAAAATTTAACACTTTACAATTAATAGTAATTTTATTTAAAAAGAAGACCTCTTGTGTTAATTCAGTTCCTTTCATTTTACGACAGCTTTTCTGATGGAACAGATCTGCTGTTCTTGGCAAAAACTAAGAAATCTCTCCGAAGAGGCGAAGCGGTATGTTCGCTCGTTACTTCCCGCGACCAATTGCATTATTAGCTAATAAGCTTTAAATTAAGGAGATTTATGTTTATTTCAGAAAATATTAAAAACTACAATTCAGAAAATACACTAGTCGGCCCTGAAAAAGTAAGGGTTCCTTGAGAAAAATTTGCAGTTAACGAGGAAGAGAGACATAGCCTATTTTGCAAGGTTTAATTATATGACAATGAGAAAAACTTAAAAATTTCGCGAATGGAACACGCACTCTCCAAAGAAAAAGTGATCCTTTTGCAACAAAAAATGCGGTGAACGACGATCTAAACCCCCTTGCGGGGTTTGGTGAGGAGTAAAACGCATTTTTTGTCAAAAGGGGCACTTTTTATTGGAGAGGACTTTTTCAGGGCCGACTACACTAAGCTCAGTTGTTGAAGCAAGTAGTAACAAACATCATCTGTTTGAGACCAACAATCAACCATTCACACTTAAGTGCTCAATTGTTGCACGTTACAACTTTAGTGAGGGTATTAAAGGGTTAACAATACCTTTGTTCCCTCTTTCAGAAGAGACAAGAAAATCATATACCATCCAAAGTTCAAATGGAAATGAGCAGTTAAAGAAAATTAAAATTTGTCTAAAAGAGATCTGGACAGAGCATTTAAAGGGGTGTCTTGAATATAGGGAGAAGGGTAAAATCTTTGAAGAGATGTTGATAGTTTCACCGGATGGCTTCCATACGCAAGTCACTTTATCGGCTCAATATCCTGGTGAATTGCTTAAAACTGAAACAGTGTTTCTCAATCTTTATAGCCAGGATTTTGTTTAGAAGGCTAGTACTCTGAATCAAAAGTTTTTAGCGTAAATTTCGATTTCAAAGCCCCGGGGTTCGCGGATCGAAAATGGGGTTGTATTAACTCCATACTAGCCCCATTTTCAATACACGAACCGCGGGAGCTTTCAAATTAAAATTTTCCGTAAAAACTTTTGGTTCAGATTACTAGTACTCTGAGCATTAAAACAATTTCGCCTTGCGGGGAAATCGGTATTTTAAGTAGACTTTTGGCCGATACCAAATAGGAAGGGTCATTTATGAAATACATTGTCTTACTACTTAGTTTGTTCTGCTGTTTTCAGTTAAATGCCGGTTTTTCCAATAGCGGAAAAATGCAGTCAAAAAATTTGCAAATTTCAACCGGGGGCACTCTTGAAAACAACGGGGAGTTAATTGGCACGACGAGTGCAACCCTTTGCTGCGATACCCTTTCAGGAAATGGACTCATCCAAGCTCCTTCAATTTCAATTACTGCAAAAACTTTTGACTTTAAAGGGACCATTGATTGTTCAAACTGCTGCACTATCACAACTGCAACCCCTTTTAAGAAAAAGATGTTTAAACGTTCAGGCGGTGGAGAGTTTATTTTTGTCGTCGATGAAACACTTAATGAAACAGAAAAAGAAAACGGGTTCTTCGAAGACGAGGAGAGTTTAACTTTCTTAGTTGATTAATATCAGGACCTCTTTCAAAGTAGAGACATGAGTAAAAAGATTATCGTAAAAATGCCTAATTGGCTAGGCGATGCTGTTATGGCAACACCCATTCTCGAGGATTTGAGTCAAAAATTCCCCGAGGCCAGTGTCACGGTTATGTGCCAAAAAAATGTTGCGCCCCTTCTTGAAGCCAATCCCTTCATCGACACGATTTTTCCCTACACCCGTCCAAGCGGATGGATCCATCACGCAAGACCCCTTGAAATCATTGAAAAGCTCTCCTCTCAAAAGTTTGACTTAGGGATACTTCTCACAAACTCCTTCTCCTCTGCCTGGTGGTTTTATTTGGGCCGCGTCAAAGAAAGAATCGGCTTTGCAACCGATTTCCGCTCCTTTCTGTTAACTCAAGCTGGTGGCAAAACCAAAAGATGAAGAGAGCATTCACCAAGTCAAAACTTACAAAGAGCTACTAAAACCACTAGGGATACCCCTCTCTGAAACCCCTCCCAGGCTATTTTTAAAAGAGGAAGAGGTTTTAGAGGCTAGAGAGAGGCTTAAAACCTTTAAGATCGACCCTGTAAAGGACACCATCATCGGGATTAATCCAGGAGCCGCTTTTGGAGAAGCCAAATGTTGGCCCAAAGAGCGGTTTATCGAACTGACAAAAAAATTAGCCGCCCTTCCCCATATTAAAATTCTCTATTTTGGTGATTCTTTAACGGCTCCTCTCGTTCATCAGATCTGTGATGCTCAAGGAGAGAATGTGATCAATTTGGCCGCAAGAACGACCTTAAGAGAACTCCTTGCCCTGATCTCTCTTTCAACTGTCTTCCTCACAAACGATAGTGGCCCGATGCATATTGCAGACGCATTAGGGACTCCCTTAGTTGCCCTTTTTGGCTCGACAAGTGATGTGAAAACAGGCCCCTATAAAGGTGGGATCGTCATCCACAAACACGTCTCTTGCTCCCCATGCTATAAAAAAGTGTGCCCGATCGACTTTCGGTGCATGAAGCAGATCGAAGTGGAAGAGGTGTTTCAAATACTACAAAAGTTTTCCAAATGAGTTTTCTGCCCGTAAAAGAGATGAGCCTCGTCGATGAGATCTCGGAGCCCTCTTTGGGGAAGACGTTGTTAAAAGAGGGGGCTGTCGCTCTCCTAGTGGTTGCTGGAGGACAAGCAACTCGCCTTAAATTTCAAGGACCAAAAGGGGCTTACCCCGTTGGGCTGCAAAACGAGAGCCTGTTCGAGCTCATATCAAAAAAAGTAATTAAAGCCTCAAATCACTATGGAACAAAAATCACGATGTGTGTGATGACAAGTTCCCAAAATGATTTAGAAACTAAAGCCTTTTTTAAAAAAAATCATTTTTTCGGACTTGAAAAAGAGCAACTTAAATTTTTTTCCCAAGAAGAGCTCCCCTTTTTAGACGAAGAAAAAAAGCCGTTTCTTCTTGAGGGAAAGCAAGTACTAGCCCCTGACGGCAATGGTTACGCTCTTCACTATTTTGCTAAATCAGGTTTACTCAAAGAGCTTAAAGAAAAGGGGGTTAAACTCCTCTCTTTCATCCTAGTCGATAACGCCCTTACAAATCCCTTTGAAGAGAGAGCGATTGGATATCACGAAAAACAGGGAGCCGATGTCACCTTAAAAGCGATTTATCGAAAAAATCCTTTAGAAAAACTTGGAACTTTAGTTTTAAAAGAGGGTAAGACAAACATCGTCGAGTATAGCGAACTTAAGGCTACCGACATAGACCTCTACCCGCTTGGCAATATGGGAGAGTTCCTCTTTTCATTCTCTTTTATTGAACAAATTCAAAATCAAAAACTTCCGATCCATTTAGCCAAAAAGGAAGTGATCCCAAACGTCTTTGCAAACAAACAAGAGACCTTTATCTTTGATCTATTGCCTTTTTCAAAAAAGACAGAAGTTGTTGTTTATCCAAGAGAGCGTTTCTTCTCCCCTTTAAAAAATGCAACAGGTGAAAATAGCAAAGAGAGCGTTCAGAGCGATTTACTAAAAGAGCAAAAATTTGATAGGCTTGACAACTTATGAGAATAACAGTACTTGGAACAGGTTCCTGGGGATTTTGTCTTGCATGCCATTTGGCCAAAAAGGGTTTCCAAGTGACTTGCTGGACAGTGAAAGAGGATTTGATAGAGCACCTTCGGGAAAAAGGGGAGCACCCCCTGTTTCCAGGACACCCGATTCCTCCAAAAATTCGTTTCACTCTCGATTTAGAAAAAGCGATCAGACGGGCAGATTTCGTGATCGAATCGGTGACTTCAGCCGGCTTTCGCCCCGTTATGGAGCAAATCAAAAAGATCCACGAGCCCCACTACCCGATTGTGATCACGAGCAAGGGGATAGAGCAAAAAACAGGGTTTATTCTGTCTGAAGTTGCTATCGATGTTTTTGGGGAAGAGATCAGACCCCATCTTGGAGCTTTAAGCGGCCCAAGCTTTGCACAAGATGTGATCCAAGGACTGCCGACATCAGTTGTCGGCTCTTCTTATGACGACGATGTGATGATGCTGATCTGCCAGGCTTTTACAACTCTTCACTTTAGGGTCTACCCAAATAGTGACATGATTGGAATTTCTTTTGGTGGGGCGCTTAAAAACGTGATCGCAATTGCTTGTGGCGCATCTGTTGGGCTTAATTTAGGGGAAAGCGCAAAAGCGGCTCTAATGACAAGAGGATTGCATGAAATCAAAAAGCTAGCAGTTTCAAGGGGTGCAAAGGCAGAGACCCTCTTTGGCCTCTCTGGAATGGGGGATCTTTGCCTCACCTGCAGCTCAGCTGTCAGCCGAAATACAAGATTTGGATATCTTCTCTCTAAAGGATTGACAAAAGAGCAGGCAAAAGAGAAGATTGGGACAGTGGTCGAAGGAGCCTATACGGCGGTATCAGCCCTTGAGCTCTCAAAATCGCAACACATCTCGATGCCGATTACCGAGATGGTGTATAAAGTGATTTACGAGGATTGGCCAATAGAGAAGGCTGTCGAAGGTTTGATGCAACGAATCATTAAAGAGGAACATTTATGATTGTGACACTCACCCCCAATGAAATGAAAGAAGCTGAAGAGAAAAGCTTTACAAAAGGTTTTTCAGAGAAGGCTTACATGGAGAAGGCGGGTGAAGGGATTGCAGCGGGAGTCCACCACTTTGTTAAAAAATACGATTTAACACCAAAGGTCACCCTTCTTTGTGGAAAAGGGAATAATGCCGCAGATGGGTTTGTCGCAGGGATTATTCTTATAAAAGCTGGCTACAAAGTCGAAGCGATGATTGCAATGCCTCTTGAGGGAGCAACGCCCCTTTGCAAAGAGATGAGTGAAAATTTCAAACGAGCAGGCGGGATCTTTTTAAACGAGATGCCTTTCTTTGAAGATGGAGTGATCTTAGACGGCCTCTTTGGAACAGGGTTTAAGGGGGGCGTTGAGGAGCCTTTTCGATCAATAATAGATGCTGCTAATGGTTCTTCCCTTCCCATTCTTTCAATTGACATTCCTTCTGGGTTAAACGGGGAAACGGGAGAAGTTAAGACCGTTGCAATCGAGGCTCGAGAAACATTCGCTCTAGGGTGCCCAAAATTGGGGTATTTTCTTGGAGAGGGGTGGAACCACACGGGAACTATCCACCTGATCGATTTTGGACTCGAGGAGAAATTTCTTCCCAAAGTAGTCCCTCAGATGACAACAGAGAGGGGGGCAATGGAAATGTTGCCTCTGATCAAAAGAGACCGCCACAAGTATGAAGCGGGTCACGTTATCGCTCTTGCAGGTTCAAAAGAGATGCCCGGAGCGGCTTTCCTATCGACTTTATCGACCCTTCGAGCAGGTGCAGGTCTTGTGCACCTTTTAACTCAGGAAGAGTACCACCCCAAATTAGCTCCAGAAGTGATGCAACACCTCTTTAAATCGGATGAGGAAGCCCTTGAGTGGTTCCAAAAAGGGGACGCTACCTTTATTGGCCCAGGAGTTGGGCGAAAAGAGGGGATCAAAAAGCTTTTAAAAACGGTCTTGCCAAAAATCAAAACACCTTTAGTGATCGATGCTGATGCTTTAACACTTATTGGAGAGGAAAAACTTCCAATACCAAAACATGCCATCCTAACTCCTCACCATGGGGAAATGGGGCATCTTTTAGGGCAAAAATTGCCAAGACAGCTCACTTGGAAAGAGCTCAATTTATGCCAGGCCTTCGCGGACAAACACGAGATCACTCTTGTGTTAAAGGGAGCACCTACACTGATTTTTCACCCAAAAAATGTGATAACGATTAACCCAACGGGATGCCCAGGGATGGCAACGGCGGGTTCTGGGGATGTTTTAACGGGTTTAATAACGGCACTTCTTGCGCAAAAATGCCCACCAAAAGAGGCGGCGATCTTGGGATGCTACCTACATGGCTTAAGTGGCCAACATGCCGAAGAGGCTCTTGGGCCCTACAGTATGATCGCCTCAGACATCATCAAATACTTACCCCAAAGCTTCTTCTTCGAAGAGGCCTAAAATTTAAAGCGGTAAACATGAAGAGGCTTAAAATTTAAAGCGGTAAACATGAAGAAGCTTAAAATTTAAAGCGGTAAACATTTAGGTAATAAGCAACGGGTTTAACACGTTAAGTTAAGGCTGGTTTTTCAGGGTTTAAGGGTTAGGGTTTAGGGTTAAAACATTAAAGTAAAAAACGGCAAGTTTAACACATTAAGTTAAGGCCGGTTTTTAAGGGTTTAAGGTTAAAACATTAAAGTAAAAAACGGCAAGTTTAACACATTAAGTTAAGGCCGGTTTTTAAGGGTTTAAGGTTAAAACATTAAAACTTTAACACATTAAGTTAAGGCCGGTTTTTAAGGGTTTAAGGGTTGAATTAAGGTTGTTTTTCAAGTTTGTAGCTAAAGCCAAACTTGAAAAGGGGAGGGGGGGAGAGAGGACTTTAAAAGCCCTCTCTCCCCCCTTGACCCCCCACCACTCACCCTAAATTCGGAAACGAGATAATGGCTCCAACCTTTGGTTGGAGGGTTCTAAGGGGGAAAATGCTTTTCCCCCTTAGGATCCCCCTTTTGCTTCCCCTCCTAAGTTGAAAGCAGGGGGAAAAGCGATTTCCCCCCTACCCCCCCCTTTGCGTCAAAGGGGGAAAGTTTTTCCCCCCTACCCCCCCCTTGATCCTTTTACCCATTGTTGTAACTATTTGGCGTTCAATCTAATCGGATGAATTTTAATCCCTTAAGGTTTTTGGCTAGCGCCAAACCTTAAGGCAAAGGGGAGAGAGGTTTTGCACCTCTCTCCCCTTAACCCCTCTCTCCGCAGCAAAGGCTTCGCCCTTGCAACCCAATTATAAGGGGGTTTTAGGGGCGAAAGCCCCTAACGCGGTGAGGTGGGAAGGGGAGGAGAGGTGCGAAACCTCTCCTCCCTTTTGCATTTCCAAAGTTTTGGCTTAAGGCCAAAACTTGAAGAAATGCATTTTGCTCTTTTCCGAATAGATTGATCGCCAAACAGTTATAAAAATAAGTCAAAGGATCAAGGGGGGGGTAGGGGGGAAAGGAACTTTCACCCCTTTGACGCAAAGGGGGGGTAGGGGGGAAATCGCTTTTCCCCCCTGCTTTCAACTTAGGAGGGGAAGCAAAAGGGGGATCCTAAGGGGGAAAAGCATTTTCCCCCTTAGAACCCCTCCAACCAAAGGTTGGAGCCATTATCTCATTTCCGAATTTAGGGTGAGTGGTGGGGGGTTAAGGGGGGAGAGAGGGCTTTTAAAGTCCTCTCTCCCCCCCTCCCCTTTTCAAGTTTGGCTTAAGCCAAAAACTTGAAAAAATAACTTCAAACTAACGTATTAAACCCTAAAACCTAAAACCCCTTAGGAGGGGAAGCAAAAGGTTGGAGCCATTATCTCATTTCCGAATTTAGGGTGAGTGGTGGGGGGTTAAGGGGGGGAGAGAGGGCTTTTAAAGTCCTCTCTCCCCCCCTCCCCTTTTCAAGTTTGGCTTTAGCTACAAACTTGAAAAAACTGTATCAAGGCTTTGCTTTAATTTTTTGGTTTAATTTTGTAATTTTAAGGGTAAGGTTTAAGGTTTTAAGTTTTACGAATAAAAGTTTAAGGTTTTAATCGTTAATGTTTTAACCTTAAAACCCTAAAAACCACAAACCTTAAAACCACAAACTAAAAAAAAACTCTCAAAAACGAAAACTAAAAATCACCCTCTTCCTTTCTCTCTTTCACCTCTTCTGGACTCATGGCCTCTTCTTGCTCGTAGTATTGATCATCCTCATTGTCCCCCCTTTCATCAGAAGCCGTCATGAAAGGCTCCTTTAGTCGATCGCTAGGTCCGTTCTGCTCATCATGATCAAAATTTAGAGGCCTAGGATCATCAACATTTTTATTCTTTTTTTTACGCACCATATAACCTCGCTCTTCGTTTAAAATTTCTTAAAAAGACCACTTCCTGTATAAGAAACCTATGACAATACAAGTCCTATACGCTAAACAACTACAAATTGCAACTTATCAACAGATATAAATCATGTCACCACAATTATTAGGCCTGTTTCGAAATTCCATTCTATTCACAAACCTCCAAAGGACAAACCCATGAATCCACACGAAATCGCCCAAAGAACAAGTATAAAAGGGTACGACTCTTTAGAGCTTCTAGCTTTAAATCTCCGCTCCTATTGGAATCACAGCACGGACGCTATATGGAGACAGCTCGATCAGGAATTATGGGAGCTGACGCATAACCCCTGGGCTGTTTTACAGACGGTGTCAAACGAAAAACTCACAGCTCTACTCACCAATCAAAAATTCAGCACCCTTATCGATGATCTCGTTAAAGAGAAAAAAGAAGCCCTCAACTCTCCCACTTGGTTTGAAAAAAATCACCCTAATTCCCCTCTCTCTTGCATCGCCTATTTCTCCATGGAATACATGTTGACCGAAGCTCTTCCCATCTATTCGGGAGGCCTCGGAAATGTTGCCGCAGATCAGCTCAAAACTGCAAGCGATCTTGGTGTTCCCGTCATTGCCATCGGTTTACTTTACAGCCAAGGGTATTTTCGACAATTCATCGACAAAAATGGCGAACAACAAGAACTCTATCCCTACAACGATCCCGGTCAGCTACCCATAAGACCCCTGCGCCTACCAAATGGAGAGTGGCTCCGCTTAAAAATCGATTTGCCTGGTTGGTCTCTTTGGCTCCGTTTGTGGGAAGTTAAAGTAGGCAGAAGAAAGCTCTATTTACTCGATAGCAATGACATAGCAAATATTGCCGCTCATAGAGGTATTACCAGTGAACTTTACGGGGGCGACAAGGAGCTTCGATTAAAACAAGAGTTGATTTTAGGGATTGGTGGGTGGCTAGTTCTTGAAGCCCTTGGCATACAACCCGAAATCTGCCATATGAATGAAGGACATGCCGCTTTTCTTGTTTTGGAACGCGCTTATAGTTTTATGAAAAAGATGAATCTACCCTTCGATGTCGCTTTGGCTGCCACCAGAATAGGGAATCTCTTCACGACCCATACAGCAGTAGCCGCAGGTTTTGATCGCTTTTCTAAAGATCTCATCGAAAAATACCTCGGAAATTATGCCGAAACAAAGCTTGGCATATCCCTTCAAGAGCTACTTGACCTCGGAAGGTTAAATCCAAATGAAGATTTCAACATGGCCTATCTAGCGATCAGAGGAAGCGGTGCTGTCAATGGCGTAAGTCAACTTCATGGCACCCTTAGCCAACATCTCTTTGAGGATCTATTCCCCCATTGGCCCGAAAAGCAGATCCCCGTTAAATTTGTCACCAACGGTGTTCACATGCCAAGTTGGGATTCTTTGGAATCTGACAAACTTTGGACAGAGGCTTGTGGAAAAGCGCGCTGGCTTGGAAAAACAGACGAGTTAGAAAAAAAAATTCGCGCTGTCCCTGATGAAAAAATTTGGGAAATGCGCAACCGGTCGAGATGCCATCTAGTTGATTATACCCGCTCACGTTTAGGTAGACAATTGGAAGCTAGAGGTGCGCCTCTTGAAGTCATAGAAAAATCAAAATATTTTTTAAATCCTGATGTTTTAACTTTGGGATTTGCACGCCGTTTTGCAGCCTACAAAAGGCCCGATTTACTCCTTAACGATGAAGAGCGCCTCATCCGTATACTAACAAACAAGGAGCGCCCTGTGCAGCTTATTATTGCAGGGAAAGCCCATCCGGCAGATATCGAGGGGCACGCCTTAATTAAAAAATGGATGGATTTTATTTCAAGACCAGAAGCGCGTGCCTCTGTGATATTCTTAAGCGATGACGACATGCTGTTAACAGAACACCTTGTACAGGGTGTTGACGTATGGATCAATACCCCTCGAAGGCCTTGGGAAGCTTGCGGAACAAGTGGGATGAAAGTGCTCGTCAATGGAGGACTAAACTTATCGGAACTGGATGGTTGGTGGGCAGAAGCTTATGCTCCAGAATTGGGTTGGGCCTTGGGAGATAAGAGGGAGCATGGCGATGATCCCCTTTGGGATAAACAGGAGGCAAATACACTCTACGAATTGCTCGAAAAAGAAGTGATTCCAGAATTTTATCATCGAGATGATCGAAACATCCCTGTGCCTTTTTTAAAAAAAATCCGAGAGAGCATGGCCACTCTAACACCGCGCTTTTCTGCTAACCGTTCTGTGCGAGAGTACTTAGAGAGATTCTATCTTCCATTAGCTAAAGAGTATCAAAAACGAGCTGAAAATAACGGCATATTAGCAAAACAAATAGTCAATTGGAAGCTTTCTCTTAAAGAGAATTGGGATTATTTAAAATTTGGCGAGTTAAAAACCGAAGGGGTACGCTTTGAAGTTCAGGTTTATCTCCATAATTTGGATCGCCATTCAGTAAAAGTCGAACTTTATTCAACCAATACCACCAAAGAAATGGAATACTTAAGGCCCATTCCTGAATCTTCAAATGGGCACATTTATCATGCCGAGGTCAAAGGGGACACCTCTACCTTCACTCCTCGGATCATACCATTTTTTCCAGGAGTTGCAATTCCACAAGAAGTGAATCACATCTTATGGCAAAAATAACAAAAATGCTAAATTTTTTATGGGATCGGAACCAAAGAATTGGTATTTTAATAATGTTTTACGCTGTTTTAAATAAGAGTAGCTCTTCAATTCAATAAATGCTGTTAACATCTCTTTCTCAAAAGGTTTAAGTAAATTGCCATACCTTTCCAAAAATGCCCTCGCTTGAATCTCCTTTTTCTCTTTGGAAGTTAAAAAGTTTTTAAATCGCTTTAAGAGATTCCTTGAACTGACAGCCCCTATCGCATTATGAGCGTGTTGCCGGTAGCGAACCAAAGGTTTCTTAATCACCCCTATTTTCCCAAAAGCTTTAGCCACCAAAGCGATCCACCAGTCGTGCATAATGGCCTCTTTTGGAATTGGAGTCGCCAAATTCACAAGCGCCTCGTTCATTAGTACCGTACACCCCGTTACGCTGTTTTGAACCAAAAGAGAGTTGAGCCCTCCCAAAGGTTTAATCTTGGAAAAGGCAAAAAAAGAGGGCGCAATTGTCTTAAGATGCGTATCGACAACCTCTAAATCGGTGTGCACAAGAAGAGGTGTTTTTGAGCCGAACTCCTCTTCCATCTCACGCATCTTCTTCATCGATAGGGAAAGCTTTTCTAAATCCCAAACATCATCCTGATCTGCAAGAGCCACATAAGGCGCTCCCCTTTCAAGAAGGTAAGAGACGTTTTGTGAGGGGCCAAGACGCCCCTTAAAAGGCAATGTCTCAATCTGATACTCTTTTAAAACAGAGACCGTTTCATCACTCGATCCATCATCTGAGGCCAATAGATCGACTAAAACCCCCTCCTGATCGAGAATCGAGTTGAGCTGCTCTCTTAAAAAAGCCTCCCCGTTAAATGTCGGCAATAAAACTGTTATACTCATTTTTTCAAAAACTGCAAAACAACCTGTTTTTCTTTTTCGGGCAAATTAAAATACTCTAAAAGAAATTGCGCTCTCTCCCGCCTTGGGCATTTGTTAAAAAGATGCCTGTTCATACCACTGATGAGCCATTTGAAAAAAGTGGGAGGCTTCGCCCCTACCACGTTTTGACTGTGTTGCCGGTAATCGACCAAGGGTTCTCTCACAACGCCAATTTGCCCAAAAATAGACGCTCCAAGAGCCATCCAAGCATCGTGCATGACAGGAGGAACCTTTTTCACCACAAGCTCTCGAAGAGCCCCATTCATCAAAGAAGCGCACCCCGTCACAGCATCATACCGAAGAAGCCGCCCCAAAGGATGGGGTTCCATGGGAAGAATCCCCATATACTCCCAAAAAGAGGGGTGGATCACCTCTAAAGACTCATTCATGACCCTCAAATCGCAATGCACTAAAAGTGGGATCTGTCCAAACACCCCTTCCATCTGTTTCATTTTTTTGAGGAGCTTTTCCATTTTGAATGGGTCCCACACATCGTCCTGATCACAAAAAAAAAGGTAGGAGGAAGAGACTTTTCCTAGTAAAAAATAGAAGTTCTCTTTAGCTCCAAGACGTGTATTTTTTTTATGAATCACAAATTTATCCGGAAAGCGATGCGCATAAGACTCTATAATAGAGAGAGTTCCATCTTGAGACTGATCGTCGCTTACATGAATCTTAAACTCTTTCACCGTTTGGTTTAAAAGCGACTCGATCTGCTCGGTTAAAAAACGCTCTCCGTTGTAAGTGGCAAGCAATACAGCAATACTCATGAATAAAATACCTCGGGACAAAGGGAGATCCCGACAGAGGCTCCCCCTGTCTCAAAGTGGGAAACTTCCAAAGGTTTTGAGATCACCACTTTTAAAACTAATGGATCTTTCATCAAGGTCTTCCGGTTGTGTTTGTGAGCATTTAAATGAAGAAAGTATTGCCCTCCCATCAAATTTTTCACGGGTAGGGGCAATACCATCCTTTGCCCCTCGCCTACTTTCGGCAAAATGTTACTTCGTCCAACTAAAGAGCTATTCATATCAAAAAGGGCCACTTCAAAAAATAAGTCGGGGTCAAACTCTTTATAATCGTAAACAATTAAAGCCTTTTCCTCCTCAAAAGAAAAGGCGCGAAAAGTGACCCCTTCAAGCTCAAGAACATCGTGCCACTCACTTTTAAGATCAGATCTTAATTGGCGATACCTCTTTAAAGCTTCGCTTAGTTCTCCCAAAAAAACCACCTCACCCCTCTCCAAAACAAGCCCTTTGGTACAAAATGTAGATAAAAAAGACTCGTTGTGGCTCACAAAAAGGAACGCTTTTCCCAAATTGGCCAAACTCTTCATCTTTGAAAAACACTTCTGTTGAAACAAAGCATCCCCAACAGCCAGTACTTCATCGATGATCATCAAATCGGGGTCTAAATGAGCTCCCACAGAGAATCCAAGCCTTGTCATCATTCCGCTAGAGTAGTGCTTCACTGGCACATTAAGAAAAGGCTCTACCTCTGCAAAGGCAACAATCTCATCAAATTTTTTAATAATTTCTTTTCGCTTCATTCCCAAAATCGAACCACTTAAAAAAATATTCTCTCTTCCCGTTAGCTCCAAATGAAATCCGGTACCCACCTCGAGAAGAGATGAGACTTTTCCCTTCAAATGGAAGTGACCAGAAGTTGGAGTTGTGACTTTAGACAAAATTTTTAAAAGGGTCGACTTTCCCGCGCCATTTCTCCCCATCACCGCGAGGCGCTCCCCTTGTTCTAAAGAGAAAGAGACATTATTCAAAGCGGAAAACACCTTTTTCTTTTCCCTTCTAAAGGGATTCTTAAAGAAAGCATTGAGAGAGCTTGTCAGCGTCTGATAGTGAGTTTGAGTCTCACTTAAAAGGTACTCTTTACTTAAATTCTTAACGACTACAACGCTAGAGGGCATCTGCAAAAGCCCTCTGTTGCCGCTGAAAAACGGTAAAACCTAAAAAAAAAATCAGGACAGAAACACTAAACGATACGACCTGTCGATAAAAAGAGAGTTCTAAGCTAAGAAAAGCGAAGCGAAATCCTTCGATAAGCCCCACAAGGGGATTTAAGCTATAAACCCCACGATACTCTATCGGGACAATCGAAATATCGTAGGCCACCGGGGAAAGAAAAAAGAGGAGCTGGATAAAAAAAGGAACCAAAAAACGGATATCTCTATACTTAACAGTCATTGCAGACAAAAATAACCCTCCACCTAACGTTAAAAGGATCAGTTGCAAAGAAAGGAAGGGGATCAACAAAAGAGCAAGAGAGGGACCCTTAAATAAAAGGCTTAAAAAAAGAACAAGAGAGAAGGTCACCAAAAAATCAACCCCATTGACCATCATCAGGGAAATAGGCACAAAGCATCTTGGAAAGTAGACTTTTGTGATCAGGGGAGCTTGGTTTAAGACGGAAGGAGTCATATCGAGAAGGCTTGAGGAGAAAAATTGCCAGGGAAGAAGGGCGGTCAAAGCAAAAAGAGCATAAGGGGCCTCCCCTACCGACTTAAAAAGAAACGAGAAGACAAAAGCTGAGATTAAAGGGCGAAAAAGGGCCCAGGAAATGCCAAAAACAGCTAACTTGTAACGGACGAGAATCTCCTTCCAAGCAAGAAAATAAAGCGTTTCCATCGAAAAAAAATCACCCCTTTTGATAAGATCTCAAGGTTAGTTCATCAAGCAAAAAAAATCAAAGACTAAGGACTTAAATTTATGCGTAATCTCTTGTTAAGTTTGTTCGTTTGTTGTTCCCTTAATGGCACCCCCCCTGAATTTTTCGTCCTTACAATGCCAAAAGGGGGAACATCGATGGTCAACCAGGCTCTTCGTCTTCTTTCTAATCGAGGAACAGACTCACAACCGAAAAAGGATGTAGCCGTTTTAAGAACAGATTTTGCAAAAGTCCCCTACGAAAATTTCGCAATCCCCGCTAATCAATCTTTAGATGCCGGTGTCTTTATTTTTCACCACTTTATTGCAAGCCCCCTCTATAAGAAGCTTTATATCGAACGCGCTAACATGATCCCGGTGGCCCACATCAGAGATTTGCGCGATGTCCTTGTGGCCAACGTTTACGACAAATGGGAAAATATCGGCAGCTACATCGGACACGATAAAAACTTCGACACAAGACTGTTACATGCCATCAGATATCCCGAGTGCCTCGATCAGCACGACACCCTCTTAAATGCCAAACATGCCCTCTTTTGGCTAAAAAATAAACGCACTCTCATCGTCCGTTTCGAAGATCTCGTGGGAAGTCAGGGGGGAGGGTCCGATCATATCCAAAGACAAACGCTTATTAGAATGGCAAAGCATTTAAGACTTAACCCTTCTGCCCAAACGCTCAATCACATCCAGGACACCCTTTTTGGCTCAACCCCAACGTTTAGAAAAGGGCAAATTGGTGAATGGGTCACCCACTTTAAACCGGTTCATAAAGAGGCTTTTAAAGAAAAATTTGGAGATTTATTGATCCAATTTGGTTATGAAGAGGACAATAGCTGGTGAAGGGCATTATCCTGGCAGGTGGCAGCGGAACAAGGCTTCACCCTTTAACGCTTGCCATCTCAAAACAGCTTTTGCCAATCTACAACAAACCGATGATCTACTACCCCCTATCGGTTTTAATCTTAGCAAAAATTAGAGAAATCCTCATCATTTCAACTCCAAGAGACCTACCCCTCTTTGAAAGACTCTTAGGGGATGGCGCCTCTCTTGGGTTATCCCTTAAATATGCAGTACAAGAGGTCCCAAGAGGTCTGCCAGAAGCGTTCCTTATAGGAGAATCGTTTATTGGAAACGATAGGGTATGCCTTATTTTAGGAGACAACCTTTTCTACGGCAACCACCTACAACCGCTCCTCCTAGAGGCTAAAGAGAGAAAAGGCTCCACTTTTTTTGGCTATCCCGTCAAAGATCCTGGCCGCTATGGGGTCGTCGAAGTCGACAAGGAGGGAACTATTTTATCGATCGAAGAGAAACCAAAAGAGCCGAAATCAAACATCGCATTGACAGGACTCTACTTTTTTGACAACGATGTGATTGAGATGGCTAAAAGCTTAACACCCTCAAAAAGAGGAGAGCTTGAAATCACCGCTATTCAAAAAGAGTACGTATCCCAAAAAAGAGCCCACCTCACGCTACTTGGAAGAGGGTACACTTGGCTTGATGCTGGAACGTACGAGAGCTTAATGCAGGCGCAACAATTTGTCCAAGCCATCGAAGAGCGGCAAGGTCACTACATTGGAAGCTTAGAAGAGATCGCCTATCATCAGGGATTTATTTCAAAAGAGGAGCTTTATTCCCATGGCTTAAAACACGCCAATAGCCCTTATGGCGACTATCTTAAGAGCTTTGGATGAAAATTGAGACATTCAAGATGGAAGGGCCCCTTCTTGTTACACTTAATTGTTTTAAAGACGAGAGAGGATTTTTCCTCGAAAGTTTTTCTCCCAAAATAGAAGAGACTCTTAAAACAGCATTTGTACAAGATAATCATTCGTTTTCAAAAAAGGGCGTCTTAAGGGGAATGCACTCCCAAAAATCGCAAAAGAAACTCGTTCGGGCCATTTTAGGAGATGTTTTCGATGTTTTTGTCGATCTTCGGAAAGATTCAAAAACTTACCTGTCTTGGGAAGGAGTCACCCTTTCAGGCGATAAGCCCCAACTGCTTTTTGTTCCCGATGGATTTGCACACGGTTTTATGGTTTTAACAGATTCTGCAACAGTACTTTACAAAGTCTCAACAATTTATAACCCTAAATTAGAAGAGGGGTTTCGGTTTGATGACCCCTCGATTGGAATCAAATGGCCCCTACCAAACCCCATCCTTTCCGAAAGAGACAAAAATCACCCTCCTTTAAAAATAAAATGACAAAAATCACCACAATCGTTTAAAAATGTCTCTTTGCAATCTCGGCTTATAAAAAAAAGACAAACTGCAAAAATCAAAAACTTAACTTAAAGAGGGCTATCTTATGTACAAATACTTTTGCGGACTTATTTTCTCAGCACTGCTCATGCTTGGAACTCTTGATGCCAAAATTCCCGATGTTCACACGATGAGCTTAATCAATTGTGAGATTATCAAAAAAGAGAGGCGTCCACGCCATGCGGGAATCGAGGAGGGGACTAGTAAAAACTGGAGTGGCTATGCGGTCACAAAAGGACCACGTGATGGACTTGATTGTGTTGTTAACATGGCTGAGGGATTATGGATTGTTCCTAATGTTACGGGGCCTGCAGGAGAGGATGCTTACTCAGCTATATGGGTAGGTATTGATGGGTATTCAAGCAACACCGTTGAACAAATTGGAACTGAACAAGATTGGAACGGCACCAGCCAGGTCAACTATGCTTGGTTTGAGATGTATCCAAGAGGCAGCTACATGTTAAGCGGCTTCCCAGTCGATGCAGGAGATATTATGTTTGCACGTGTTAGATATAAGAAAAAGGGCAAATTTGAACTTATTATCGGCAATGCGACTAAAAATGTTTATACTATTGTTCCTCAAAAGTATACAAAGTCTTGTAAAGCTAAAAGAAGCTCGGCTGAATGGATTGTAGAGGCTCCTTCAAACGGAAATACTATACTTCCTCTTGCAGACTTTGGAACAGTTCCCATCGACGGTTCAGTCAAAATCAATAAGATCCTGGGAGCCATTGAATCGACTCATTGGAAAAATCATGCCATCACAATGAAAGAGGGGTCGACTGTAAAAGCTTCTCCTTCTGCCCTTTCGACATCAGGCAACATCAGCCTCTTTTCTGTAAATTGGGAGCACCAATAGGAGTTCTTTGAAGATTTGGATTGTCGGAAAAGAAGGACAGCTTGCAAGAGCCTTACAAATGGGGGCCCTTAGGAGAGAATTAGTTTACGTCGCTACAGGGCGGAGCTGTCTTGATCTCTTAGACGAAAGAGCTGTAGCCTCTTTCGTCAAAAAAGAAAAAATAAGTTCTATCATTAATGCCTCAGCCTACACTAACGTGGAGCTTGCTGAAAAAGAAGAGAAACTTGCTTTTGTTGTTAACAGAGATATTCCAAAAACTTTAAGCCTTGTTGCAAAAAAAGAGGGACTCCCCCTAACTCACTTCTCAACAGACTATGTTTTTGATGGAAAAAAACACTCACCCTATAAAGAGGAGGATACTCCAAACCCATTAAACATTTATGGAAAAAGCAAACTGGCAGGGGAAGAGATTGTTAAAGAAAATCCCCTCTCGTTAATCATCCGTACTTCATGGCTTATGGGCCTTCAGGGAAATAACTTTATCGAAACGCTTTTCAAAAAAGGGCAAAACTTAAAGCCTCTTGCGATAGTCAACGACCAGATCGGAAAAGTCACCTTCTGCAGCGACTTAGCAGAAGCGTGTTTTGACATACAAGGGCACTTTGGCCTAGTCCACTTTGCAAATGATGGAGAACTCTCCTGGTATGATCTTGCAAAACTGCTTCCTCTTCCCTGTCCTGTCACCCCCATCTCGTCTGATCAGTACAAACAAATCGTGAAACGCCCCCCTTATTCAGCTCTTTGTTTAGACAAAGTAAAAAAGTGGTTGCCCTACGAACCAAGACCTTTTAATATTGCTCTTAAAGAGTACCTTACGTTAAGAGAATAGCTATGCGCCCTTTAAAACAGCTCCTTGTCACAGGAGGAGCCGGCTTCATTGGAAAAAATTTTATCCTACATCTTCTAAAAAAAACGACCTGCCGGATCGTGAACTTAGATGCCCTCACCTACGCGGGTTCCTATGAGTCACTTCCTAAAACCACAAGACTCATCAATATTTTAGGCAACATTTGCAATGAAACTTTGATCTCACACCTCATCGAAGAGCACGAAATCGACACCATCATCCACTTTGCCGCAGAAACCCACGTCGACAATAGCATCGAAGATCCAAAAATTTTCTTAAACACTAATGTGATGGGGACGGCTACACTTCTTGAAGCGTTAAGACGTCACCCTCACGTCCACTTCCATCACGTCTCAACAGACGAAGTCTTCGGCTCTTTAAGTACAACAGGCACCTTTAACGAATTTAACCGCTACGACCCAAAATCCCCCTACTCGGCCTCAAAAGCGGCATCAGATCATCTGGTAAGAGCCTGGGGACACACCTACAATCTCTCTTATACCCTCTCCAACTGCAGCAACAATTTTGGTCCCCATCAGCACGAAGAAAAACTGATCCCCAAGGTGATTCAAAACGCCCTTTTAAACCGCCCGATTCCTCTCTATGGGGATGGACGCCATATAAGAGACTGGATCTTTGTGGAAGATCACTGCGATGCTCTTCTCAAGATCTTACAAACAGCACCCTCTAAAGAAACTTATCTTATAGGCGGCAAATGTGAACTCAGCAATAGAGACCTAATCCATAAAATTTTGGAACAACTCACTCAAGAGACAAAAAAATCGTATGACCACCTGATCACCTTTGTTGAGGACAGAAAAGGGCACGATTTTCGATATGCAATCGACAACACCAAAATCGAAAGGGAGCTCAACTGGCGGCCCAAAACCTGTCTTGAAGAGGGTTTAAGAAAAACGATAAAGTGGTTTCGAGAGGAAAAACTTTTGCAAAATGTCATTAAGCGCGCATGAATTTTTTAACTCATCAAGAAGCAAAAACATGATAGATTGGATATGCTTGATGTGCTTGATAGGGGGAAAATAGACGTTACCGTATTTCGAACTCATCAGAGCTATTTTGAGGTACCCTCCATTATTGAACTCATTTGCAAAAAAAATAGACACGAGGCTAAAGCTTGCGAACTCACCCCCTGGCGCTAAAGCGCCTCACTAAAAGAGAGGAAAAGTTTTTTAAAAAAGCAAAAACTAAATAGGCTCAACAAAGTTTCGTTGCTTTTTTAAAAAACTTTTCCTCTCTTTTAGTATTTTTTTAAGCTCCGCTTAAAAAAAAGGGGGTGATTGATCTATACCCTTTTTATTACCCTGCGACTCCGCGCCTCCGCGTTTAAAAATCTTTTTAATTTTATCTTTTAGTGCGCTTTTTGAATAGCTAAGATCCAATAAACAAGTGCTAGAGTGTGTCCCTAATCCTACATATCATGTCTATCCTATGAATCGTGTGATTGTTTGGGGCAAAACCTTCAATTTTCTTGGCGTCTTTCATTAGTAGCTTCACTCTTAACTTTTCCTATCTTGTGCCCATTAGTGTGATAATTAGCACTTTATATTTTGTAAGTGTCTCTATTTCAATCAATGGCGCAAGTTAGAAGAAAAATGATAAAGTGGTTTCGAGAGGAAAAACTTTTGCTTAAAAGGCATGTGAATCAAAACTAATTGAAAAATCACGGGCAAAAAAAGGAAAAGATTTGCAAAAATCGACAAACACATCACCATGTAAAGAACGGCGTAAACAATCACATCTTTTACCTCCCCCCTTTTTGCCCTCCTAAATGAAAACATGGTCACGATCTGAAAAGCCCACATAAAAAAAAAGCTGTAGACCATTCCGAAATCTAAAAGCGTCGGAAAATAAAAAGTTGAGACCGTAAGTTTTTTATGCACTAAGAAAAAACCCGTTTCAGAGGGGTCTAAATCAAAATTTTGCCTTAAGACACTTGGCAAAAGAGAAGAGAGCTCATAAAGAGGCTTTCCTAGAGGTTCTACGTCTAAACAAACGGCATTGATATTATTAAACGGGGTCACGACGTAGGCGTAAACCCACAAAAGAGAGTAGAGAGACTCAGGAACAAAACTCTTAGGACCCAAAATTTTTGTAATTTCAGTGACACCCGTTCTCATATTACCCAAAATCACAAACGATGTGAGAAGCAAAAGAGCCACCACCACTGTTTTTTGAAACGCTTTTTTCACATAAAAAAAAGAGAGGCAGATCAGCTGAAAAAAAAGACTCATGAGAAGCTGACGGCAAATAAGAAGAACCGGCATCGTTATTAAAAAAAATAACTTAAAGAGATCTCTTTTCTTCCCCTTCTCAAGATAAATGAGAAAAACACCTGTTGTTGCAAGCAAAAAAATGGCATTGAGAAGCCCATTTAACGACTGAATCCCAAAATCAAAATACGACCCTTTCATTCCAAAAAGAAGCCAAAGAAGAGGAAATCCTTTAAAATAAATGATTTGGAAGGTTTGCACCAAAAAATAAAAGAATAAAAGAAAATTAACTGGAAGCTCGACCCCCTTTAAAACTTTTAAGTCTTCGTTAAGGGGTTGCGGAAATAGACATTGAATAAGAAATGGGGTTAAAAGGGCTGTTAAAAGGTTGCCTAAAATGACGAAATAGAAGGGGGAAGGGGTATCGACGATGACATCGCATAAGGGAAAAGTCTGCCCAAGAAGCACCAAAATCCAGGGAAACATAAAAGCAAAAGTGGGTCCTTTGGGCGATAAATACTCTTGGTAATCTTTAAACCGGAGTAAAAGCACAAAGATCTGCCTTTTGTAGAGTTTCAATCACCTTTAGAGCACTCTCACCATCAGTTCTTGGGGTTTCTCTTGTTTTACAACAATGAATAAAATGCTCACATTCAGCTTTTAAAGGCTCTAAAACTTTAAGGGGAATATATTCAGAGGGATAAAGACCATAGGGAGTTTTTTCCCTTAACGTTAAACAAAGCTTCTCTTCCCAAGGTTTTGTATCATCAAAAACGGCCATCCCTTTTTCTCCAATCACCATGAGCCTCACCTCTTTAAAGGGGGAAACCCAACTTAAGTGGATATGCCCTTTCAAACCCCCTTCAAACTCTAAACTCATTAAGGCGGTATCGATAATCGAAGGATTTACAGTAGACGCTCCTTGAAAAAAAACAGATTTTACCCCGTTCCTATTTAAGGAAAAAAGAAGAGTTAAATCGTGAGGGCCCAAATCCCAATGCACATGTTCCTCCCTAAGAGGCGCAAAATTTAGTCGATGTGAAGAGATATAACTTAAAGGACCCAAAGACCCCAGTTTGACAAGCTCCTCCAACTTTAAAAGAGCGGGATGATAACTCAAAAGGTGTCCTACCATCAAAATCCGCTCCTTCTGCCGAGCTATTTGAATCAGCTCTTGAGCCTCAAGAGAGGTCAAACAAAGAGGTTTTTCGACAAAAACATCTTTGCCAGCCAAAAGAGCTTTTTTTGCGACACTAAAATGGGTAGGAGCTGGAGTTGCAATGGCCACTTGCTTGATATTGGGGTCGTCTAAATAGGAGGAGAGAGGTAAAACCCCCTCATACGGGATATCGATCGGAACTTCGTCATAAATTCCTCTTAAGACCCCAAGTTCATGAAAGTTTCTCGCTAAATTTTTTCCCCAACGACCAAATCCGACAAGAGCTAATGTTTTCATGAAAGACAAAGAGCCTCTTCCTCTTTTAAGGCCAAAACAAGGGCCTGTACCACTCTGTCTTGATCCTCTTCTTTTAAGAAGGGGTGCATCGGCAAACTCATCACTTCTTGAGAAACGGCTTCGACAACAGGGAAGTCACCCTTTTTGTATCCCAAATCAGAAAAAATCGACTGTTCGTGAAGCCCTTTTGGGTAATAAATCCCAGTTGGAATGCCTTGAAGAGAGAGAGCTTTCATCACCTCTTCCCGATTTTTCACACGAATCGTGTACTGAGCATAGGTGTGGGTGTTACCTTGCTGAATAACGGGTGTGATGCAATAGGGGCTTAACAACTGAGTGTATCTTGCCCCAATCAGCTCCCTTGCTTTTACCTCTGCAGGATAAAAGGGAAGTTTTGCCAAGAGAACGGCTGCCTGAAGGGTGTCTAAACGCCCATTTAATCCGACCAACGTGTGCTCATACCGCTTCTCTCCCCCATAAGTGCGAATCTGCCTCATTTTTTTTGCAAGGAGCTCATCATTTGTAAAAAGGGCTCCTCCATCCCCATAACACCCCAAAGGTTTTGCGGGAAAAAAGCTCGTTGCGCCAATGAGAGAGACTCCACAACTTTTTTTTCCTTTCTGAGTCGCCCCAAAACTTTGAGCGCCATCTTCGATGACGGGAATGTTATATTTAGCCCCAATCGCATTAATCTTTTCAAAATCGGGCATTTGTCCAAAGAGACTGACAGGCATAATCGCTTTTGTCTTTGGGGTAATGGCAGCCTCAATTTTAGTGACATCGATATTATAGGTGATTTCATCGATATCGACAAAAACGGGCTTTGCGCCAACAAGTTTCATGACTAACGATGAGGAGATCCAGGAGAAAGGGGTCGTGATCACTTCATCCCCAGGACCAATCTCTAAGGCTCTCAAAGCGATTTCTAAGCTATCGGTGCCATTTGAAGTGGTGATGCAGTGAGAGACTTGAACAAACTCTGCTAAAGCCCTCTCCAATTCAAACACCTGCGGCCCCATGATAAAATGAGCACTTTCAAGAACATTGTCTATAGCTTGTTTAATTTCAGTTTTATAAAGAGAGTACTGCTGCTTAAGATCGATAAATTCCACGGTCAAAACACCTTGTAAAAGACTGCCCAGAGTTTACCAAATCGGAAATTAAACCTTAAAGGGAAAATCGGAAAATTGCAAAAGCTCTAAATCTCCCCGGCTATTGCCATAGGCCGTTAAAGTGTAATCTTTAACACCGGTATAGGCGATTAAACGGGAAACTTTCTCTTCCCCCCAGCAATTTTTTCCGAAAATCTTTCCTGTGATTTTCCCATTTTCATCCTGTTCAAGCCTTGTAGCGAGGCACTTTTCAAATCCAAGCTCGTGGGCTAAAGGTTTCAAATAGATCTCCAACGAGGCGCTAATTAAGATGAGGCGATCTGCCTTGTTTTTATGATAGGCCATTTTTTCAAAGCCCCAGGGGGTGATATGGGAGGGCAATTCTTCCCTGGCAAACGATTCTGCGATTCTTTCAAGCTCAACATACGACCGACCCTTAAAAAATCTTGTTAGCACATGCTCTTTAACCTTTTGACGCGAAAGAATCCCTACAAGATAAGCTGCCAAAAAGGGGAGTTCCAAAAACAAAAACCAAAGGGTTTTGGGCATGCCGACAGCATATTTTAGGAAATAAAAAAGGGTATCGCCATGGGTAAGGGTACCATCAAAATCAAAGGCGACTAGCTTATTTTTCATGAAAACCACTATACCGAGGCAGAACAAAGTTCTCAAGGATGAACCTATCCCAATAATCAATTCATGCCTTTTTCACCCTTTTTGGCCAATTTTTCCTCCATTTTTTCGACTAACTTTTTAAGTTGCTCTCAAAAATGGCGAAAAAATTTGCTCAAAAATGGTAGAAAAATCCATTGAATGCATTAGTGGGATAGGTTCATAGAAAGCAAAAAACGTCTACTTCACATTATTTTACTTTTCCATTTTCTTCGGAAAATAATATCGTTGTTAGATCTCTTGTTCTTTTATTGTCATTATTAAAGGGTGGTTTTGCACAATGTGAAATAGCCTTATCATAAATCGTTTTCGTGAAGATTTTTCTCTAAACATTGATGCTTTTGGCATTTCTAAAGCTGAAATCAGGAAGCTATTGTTTCTTATACTAGGTAATCCCCCATAATCTTCTAAAAAGGCGTCGTGAATTTCAGTAATCCAAGAGTATACTCCGGATTTGGCGACCATTTTAGGAGTATACTCCTTTTTTGGCCGCAAAACCTTGACTTCATCGCCAAATAAGGAGTATACTCCGGATTTGGCGACCATTTTAGGAGTACACTCCTTATTTGGCCGCAAAATATTGGCTTCATCGCCAAATAAGGAGTATCCCATGATTCACCGTTTCCTTAAACTCTCAAAAAAGAGAAGCTTTTTTTTGTTTGGTCCTCGAAATACGGGAAAAAGCACCCTAGTTGAAACTTATTTTACCTCCGATTTTTCAATTTATTTTGATCTACTTAATGCAAACATCCAGGAAGAATTCCTTAAAAATCCGATGAGCCTTGCTGAAAAGGTTCTTCCCCTTCCCGACGAGATCACTCATGTTATTATCGATGAAATTCAAAAAGTTCCTAAATTACTCGATGTCGTTCAACTGTTGATGAAAGAAACTAAAAAGTGTTTTATAATGACGGGATCTAGTGCAAGAAAATTAAAGCATGAAGGGATCAATCTTCTTGCGGGAAGGGCTTTTGTATACCATCTTTTTCCTTTTACTAGCTTTGAGCTCAAAAACCTGTTTAACCTTGAGAAAGCTCTAAGTTGGGGACTGCTCCCGCAAATTTTCGACATGGAGACAGATGACGAAAAATTCAATTTTCTCAAAGCCTATTCTCATACTTATCTGAAAGAGGAAATCTGGAATGAACATATTGTGAGAAAACTCCTTCCCTTCCAACGCTTTTTAGAAGTTGCTGCACAAACTAATGGAAAATTAATCAATTATTCTAAAATTGCAAGAGATGTTGGTGTCGATCCAAAAACTGTACAGGAATACTACACTATTTTAGAGGATACTCTGGTGGGTTTTATGTTAGAGCCTTTTCACAACTCTTTCCGGAAACGTCTGGTAGAGAGCCCCAAATTTTATTTTTTTGATACAGGGATAGTAAGAGCTCTTTCAAGAACCCTCACAACACCACTTGAACCTCGAACAATCCCTTACGGAGATGCTTTTGAGCACTTCATTATTTTAGAGATTCACAAACTGATTCACTACTTTCCAACGGAGTACCGTCTTTCTTTCCTCATGACAAAAGCTGGATCAGAAGCTGATCTCGTCATCGAAAGACCTGGAAAACCCCTTCTCTGCATTGAAATCAAAAGCACAGATCAAATAGAGAGAGAAGCTCTTAAAAGTTTTATAAAGCTGACAGAAGATATTCCAAATTCTGAAGCGATTTGCCTTAGCCGAGATCCTTTCCTAAAAAAGTTTGAGCATGTGACAGCCTATCCTTGGCAAGAAGGCATAAAAAAAATATTCTCAAAAGAACTTAACGGGAAAGAGTGAATTATTGGGTCAATCGTTAAAATGGGAAAATTGCGATGTTTTTGTCTCGTCGGTGCAATTTCACACCATTTAATTAGCAGGACAAAATTACATCATTTCTAATTAAATAGTCGGCCCAGTGTCAGAGGATTGGAAATTAGAGCATTGATTCTCTAAATTTTCTTGAAGGAACTTTGCCAATTCATAAATCCTACAATCTTGTTCCTCTAAATCTGTACCTCTTTCAACACTATCGCAAAAAGCATCGACTCTCCCAATAAAATCATTAATCATAAAAAAAAACTGCTGCTCTCCCATTATAAAATAATTGCATTTTTAAAAACATGTACTTTGTAAATAAATAAAAGATAACCGTAATCGATTCAATTAGTCGTGTACGATGGTATGAAAATGACACCGGCGAAACTTTAAAACATCGCTATAGACCCATTTCTCTTATCTTAAGCTAACTGAATTTAACAAGCTGCTGATTATCGTCGATGGTAAGCTCAACATCCTTAAAATGAGAGGTTAACGCTCCCATTTTTTTCATCACCGTCTGATCGATATAAGTCACAGCACTAAGGCTAATCTCAATTTTCTTTCCCTCTTGAGCGATCTCCTCTAACATATTTTTAAACTTCAAATAACTTAAAAAAGTTAAAGGGCCATCGATCACAAGTTTTATCTTATCTTCCCCCCTCTCTAAAGTGAATACAGGTAAAAAAAGATCTTTTAAAGAGTGACCTCTAAAACACAAAAGCAAAAGCTCTAAACAAAAACCCGTTGCTACCCCAACTAGCAAGTCGACCTCTAAAGTCACTATAAACGTCGTCATAAACACCAAAAATTGGTCCCATCCCTCTTTATAAGCTAGTTGAAACTGATTAAAAGAGGCCAGGCGAAGTCCCACAAAAATCAAAAGAGCTGCAAGGGCCGAGAGAGGAGTTAGATTAATCAACTGAGGGCAACAAACAGCTGCGAGCAAAATAAAAAGCCCATGAAAAAGATTTCCCCTTCCAGAAGTTGCCCCTAAATCGGTATTGGCTTTACTCCGAACAATTTCAGAAATCACCGGTAGCCCCCCCAAAAAAGAGCCCACAAGATTCACAGCCCCAATCGCTCTCAAATCTTTATTGAGATCAGAGGCGTGTCCCCTCTTTTGAAGCGCATCCATCGCGCAGACGGTCAATAGCGATTCCACCGAACCCACAAGGGAAAATAATAGAATGTGTTTAAAACTTATCCATGTCAAAATTTTTGAAAAATCGGGGGTTACAAGGCCTTCAAAAAAATGCTCCGGCAAATGAATTAACAATTTTGGAGAAGAAACATTTAAACCAAAAAAAAGAGTCAGCGGCACCACAAGAACCAAAATCACAAGAGAGGAAGGAATAAAAGAAAATTTTTTAATACGAGGCCAAAATGAGGCTATGAGAAAAGACAAAATGCCAATCCCAAGAGCAATAGGATTGAATTCATAAAACTTTTTAGGAAACTGATAAAGAAGTGTTAGAGGCTTTGTCGCTTGAGGGGTGATCCCGGCTAAAACATAAATCTGTTTTGCAATGATGATCACACCGATAGCTGCTAGTAGGCCGTGGATGACAGAATGAGGCATGATCTCGGCAAAAACCGCCTTTTTAAAAAAGGCTATTAGTAACTGAACAAGCCCCGCCACAACAGCAACAGCCAAAGCGAGTTTATACCCCACAAAGAGGTCCCCCTCTCCAAGCTCCTGTATGGCCCCTAAAACAATAACGATCATTCCAGCAGCAGGCCCCTTGATTGTCAGCCCCTGACCCCCTGCAAAGTACCCCACAATTCCTCCCACAATTCCCGAAATAATCCCAGCCATCGGAGGAGCCCCACTAGCCACAGAAATCGCTAAACAAAGAGGCAGCGCCAAAAGAAACACACCAAAACCTGCAACAACATCTTTATTTAATTCACTTTTCATACAACCAATCCTTTGAAAAAAAGAGATGATACATCTTCTTTGATTAATTCACAAAACAATAGCCAATAATTGGACAACTGCAATACAATAGCGGCATGATGAGATTTTTTGTAATTTTACTCCTTCTTTTTTCTCTAAGCTGCTGTCAGCTTGTCCACAGAATTAGAAGTGAGGATCCCATTAAGAAGGACTCCGATCCATTTACAGATGTGGTCTTGCGCTATTCAACGGCTCTCAAATATGAAAAAAACCTCAATTTGGAAGACTCTTTTGTCTGCTACGAAAATGGGAAAGCAAAAAGTGTGCGAATGGACTTTATCAGCCAGGATGTGATTTCCCTTTGCGAAGCAAGATTTCTGCTCGTCGATCTGGTCGAGGGTTTTTTAAAGGAGATCAATCGAACACGCGATGCTGTTGGTGAATCGGTTAAAGGGCATTTTTCCCCTGATGACTTAGAAATTTACATCCACTACGAATGTGACTACGTAGGATACGTCGACACGGCCTATATCGGCTGGATTCGCTTAAAAGATGGCATCTCTGTCTTTTATGCAGGAGATATCGATAGCTATACACAAGATTTTTGGCACAGTCGGCAAGAGCCTTACTCAAAAAGCTTAGAGATTGCCACTGTGATGAGAGATTCTGAGGCCGCTTATAAGGCGACCCATCACGTCCGAGCTGAACGTTCATTTTTTGGTGATCATGACTTTAATAGCAACTCTTGGTTCTCTGGAAGATCAGGTGGGCAACATTCGCAATTGCGTCCGTACTCGCAAGCCCCTGCTACCAGACTTTAAAGCCGAAAAAATTGTCCCACCAAATGGTGCTCTTAGAGTGATCGTTTGGGAGCATTATTGGGGATTTTGGGGAAAACTCATTGAGCCAAAAGGACAAAAAGAGAAAGAGGTGAACCAAATTTTAGGACGCCTTAAAACCCTCTTCAAAAAATTCCTAGAGAACTGCCAACAAGTCCAAACAAATTACACCGATTATCTCACAAAAAATTTCTCCATTGAGAAATCAAAAGACGCAAGAATTCTTTTGCAACGCCTATACTACCTTTTTAAAGACATGAGAGATTTAAAAAACACCTCCTATGCCTTTGCAAAACCTCATAAAACTTTAAAACACCTTACGAGAATCGCCCTTTTTGAAGGGTATTTGCAAAATGGGATCCCTGGCCCTCTTATCAAAAAGATTTTTCAAAACACTCCTTTAAATGAGGAAGAGAGCGCTGAATTAAAAGGAGTGACTTCCCGCATCAAAAACAGGGGGATGTCCCTAAAAGAGCTTCATAAAACCTTAATCTCACTAAAAGCTGTTTTATCGCCTGAAACTGCTGCCGATGCCATCGTCCAAATGGAGCATAAACTTTTCGAAGAGTACCCTGATTTGTTTAAGGAAAAAGATCCCAAACAGATGAAATGGCGCTCATCCTTAAAAAAGGGAGACCGCATCGAGGAATTTGAACTTGGTGAGGAGCTTAAAGGAGCCTCAAAAGAGGAGGGGAAGCATAGGGTCTTTGCGATTGTGAACCGCCCTGATGTGGTATTCGTCGCAAGTATTAATCCGACCCTTTTAGCTCTTCGTCTCTTTTATCAAAAACACTTTAACTCAGGTCTTAAGTCCCCTGAGTGTATAAAGTTAGATCCTCAAGGCCGTTTTGCCCTTTTTGAAAGGTTCCCCTACCCTGTAAAAAACTTAACATGGGAAAGCGTTTCAAGCGTCACAAAAGAGGATAAAGAGCTTCTTCAACCATTTATCAACCTTGCCAAATGGTGCCAGGAAGAGGAAATGTTTTTATCTGCCTTAAATGTCGATGACCTCTTTTTTGACGACAAAGATACTTTAAGAAGCATCAAAATGACGGCCCTTACCCATTACGATATCGATGCGCTTAAAAAATTTTTAAAAGAACTCTCGAAGGGAAATGCCCTAATATTAAACTACCTCGAAAAAGCTGTCTTTGGTTGAGATTAAACTGAACTTATTGACTTTTCGAAAACTTAATGCGAAAATGACCCGCTTAATGATTTAAAAGGACTCTTTTTATGCCTTTGTTTCTTTTCCTTCTTGCCTTAAGTTTCCCCTCCCTTTTTGCCTCAGAGGGAGTCTCCTTAAGTCACGTCTACCAAAAAAACTCCCATCTTCAATGGGATTTGGCGATCGAAAGTCTCTCCCATTTTCCTTTAAATCCAACCGATAAAGTGCTCGACGTCGGAAGTGGCGACGGAAAAATCACCGCACACATTGCTAAACTCGTTCCGAATGGAGTCGTCGTTGGACTCGATGTTTCAAAAAACATGGTGAATACGGCCACATCCCTTTTTCAAAAAAGCAACCTGCTTTTTATTCAAGGAACCGCCACACAAATCCCCTTTAAAAACCAATTTGATAAAATCGTTTCCTTTTCAACTCTTCATTGGGTTTTAGAGCAGGACGTGGCCATCAACTCCTTAAAAGAGAGCTTAAAAGAGGGAGGTGCCATGCTCCTTTTGCTCTATGGAAAAGCACCCAATAACATTGGCGCCATCGCTGAAAAAATCACCTCCCTTCCAAAATGGTCACCCTATTTCCCCACTCTTAAAAAAGAGCGCGTCTATTTCGATCTCGATGAGTATAAAGACCTTTTAACGGAAGCTAATCTCCTTGTGACTGCTCTAAGTAACAAGCAAGTCACTTACCTCTACAAAGATAGAGCTTCCCTCACCCAATTCACAAAACCTTTAATCAACTTTATCGATCACTTACCTTTAACCCTACAGTCTGAATTTGTCGAAGATTTTCTCGATGAGATGCTTATAAATGATCCCCCTTTTCCAGATGGCTCGATCGGGATTCGATACTCTGTCATCGAAGCTATAGCCATTAAACGCACGTTATGAATATTATTTTAAGCAACAAAGGGGAAACCCTTTTTCAGCTCCTTAAAGAAAACCTGTTCTTTAAAGGAAATCACCCCTTTGAAAAAAGGGGGATTGTCGTCGAAGGTCCCCTCGTTAAAGAATGGATCACCGAAAGACTTGCAGAGGATTTAGGAACGGCCATTGGCATCAACTTTTTCTATCCCGAAACTCTCTTTAACCCTCTCACTATCACAAAAATGGAGCTTTCCTTAACGATTGAGATCTCGTTAAAAGAGATCCACTCGATTGAAGAACTCACCCCCCTTCTTGACAATCCCAAAAGGCTTCACAGAACGGCCAATAGCTTGACAAAACTTTTTCTCTCCTACATCACCTCTGTCGGAGAAGAGGATGCTCTTCTTGAAAGCCCCTGGCAAAAACAGCTCTTTTCAAAAATAAAGCCCTTCTTTAAAAAGCCGCAAATCAAGGAGTGCGACACCCTTCACCTATTCTCCATAAGGCACTTACCCAAACTCACCTTCCATTTTTTAGAACAGCTCGATCTGCCAGTTACCCTCTACGTTTTAACTCCATGTCACACCTTCTGGAGCGATCTGATCACAGAAAAACAGAGGCTAAAACTTTTTCACAAATGGTTTGAAAAAGGGCTCTCTATCGACACTCTAGAAGAAACTCTTCAAGAAACACACCCCCTCTTGGCAAACTTTGGCTCCCTTGGAAAGACTCTGGCTGCCCTTATCGAAGACTCTCAAGCCACAATCACCGAGCACTTCTTAATCACAGAAGCTCAAAGAACCCTTTATGAAGACAAACTCTTCCAAGATGAAATCATCATTAACAAGGAAGCTTTAACACTCCTCGAAGCCCTTCAGGCAGATCTCCTCTTCCTAGAATCAAAAGAGAATCAAGCCGTTATAGACGACACAAGCTCCCTTGAGGTGCACGAAACCATCTCGATTAAACGGGAAGTTGAGACTTTAATCGAAGCGCTCTTCAATGCCTTTGAAAAGGGTTTAACCCCGAAAGATATCCTTGTTTTAGCTCCCAATATCACCCCATACCTTCCTTACCTTAAACACCTCTTTAAAAAAGAGGGGATCCCCTACCAAATCGTCGAAGAGGAGAGCTTAGAAAAAGATCCTCATGTCCAAGCCCTTTTAGGACTTATCGAATTTGCTCATCAACGGTTTGAAAGAGAAGCCCTATTCACCCTTTTAGATCACCCTGCCCTCCAAAAAAGGTGTCAATTCACAGAGGAGGAGGTCCATACGATAAAGGGGTGGTTTGACAAAGTCGCCATCTTCTGGGGATTTAACGAGGAGCACAAGAATCACATTTTACAAAGAAACCACTGCACCAAAGGCTCAACGGATGCTTCAGGAACATGGGAAAATGCTTTTGAAAAGCTCATCGAAAAAGGGCTCTTCACCGACGAGCTCAAAATCGATTCCACCTCTTTTGATCTCCTCGGACGCTTTATCTCATTTACCAAAACCCTCTACGAAGACTTAAAACCCCTCTCTCACCCCTTAACTGTAGTTGAATGGCAAAACTTGTTAAAACACCTCTTCTTAAACTACTTCTACGAAGAGGAAAACCACCCTTTCTTCCTTACCTTAAACAAATTTTCCCTAAACCTCTCTGATAAATTCCCCATAAATACTCTCCTTAGTCACTTAAAAAACCTGCTTCAAGAATCAAAAAACACCTCTTTAACTCAAATGGGAGGTGTCCTTTTTGCGTCTTTACTCTCTAAAGGAATTGTCCAAAAAAAAATGATTGCCCTCCTCGGGATGAACGAAGGTGTTTTCCCAAGAGTGCACAAAAGAGAGCCGTTTGATCTCAAAGAGAAAAAACTTCTTCCCACTGTCACTGAAATCGATCGAATGCTTTTTCTTGAAGCGATCACTCTTGCAGAAGAGAAGCTTTATATCAGCTACCCGCTCCAAAACGATGAAACCCTTCCCTCTTTACTTGTGACCGAGCTCTTAAGCTATATCAAAAAAAGATTTAACAAAGAGATTCTCACCATCGAAAAAGAGAAGCCGTACGATCCGGCCTATTTTCAAGAGGGGATGCTCACTCACATAAAAGGGCACTTTGAAGAGGCAGAGGCTTATCTTAAAGCCAATAAAACAACTCCTCACTCGTTTCTAGACTTTTCCTCACGAACCCCTTCTGAGGAGAAAGAGACCCAAATCACAATACAAGAGTTAAAGCAAATTGGTAAAAACCCCTTAAAACGGTATTTCCAAAAAGGGTTAAGGATGTATCTTAAAGAGGAAGAGATCGCCCCTTTACCCTCAGATGAACCGTTTGTTACAGACTCTTTTACCCTCTTTAACCTAAAACAAGAAGCCTTTACAGGATCTTTAGAGGAAGCGCTTTCTCGAGCAAAAGAGGAGAATAAACTCCCCTTTGGCCCCTTTTATAAGGCTACTGAAACTCATATCACAACCCAACACCTTAAAAACCTAAAAGCTTTAGAAACTCTTGGTGTCTCAAAAGATGAGTTGATTACCTTTATTTTAAAAGAGGAGACAACAGAGCCTCTCCATCAAGAAAAAACCCTTTTTTTACCCCCCTTAACCCTTCACTTGCCAAATACGCAGGTGACAATTGTAGGAGAGCTTCAATACGTCACCAATCAAGGTCTGCTTCTCCCAATCGATCACGACCCAATAGACCTAATCAAAGGATGGGTAGAGGCTTTAATTTATGTAAGAGTGCTTGAAAAATGGGCTCTAAACTATCCGAAAAAGCTTCTTTGCTTAAAATCTCAAAAGAGAATTGAAATTAGCTCGAGTTCAAAACTCGAAACCTTGATAGAGGAGTACCTTTTAAGTGGTTTAAGACCCTCTCTTCTCATTCCGGAATTTATCCCCTCTTTTGTAAAATTAGAGGAGGATAAAATTGGGGAGGCCATCGTTTCTAAAATGAACAACACCTTTAACCCTCTTTTTAACCCACAGCTTCAATATGGTATCAATCAGCTAACTCTAAAACAAGATAAAGCTTTGTTAAAAGAGCTTCAAACGCGTGCAAAAGAGCTTTATAAAGAGGTGTTTGATGAAGGAATTTGATGTTTTAAATCCAAATCAGCCTATTTTTCAAAACACATTAATCGAAGCCTCAGCGGGGACTGGAAAAACATTTTCGATTGAGAACATCGTCTTGAGGATGCTGACAGAGGCCCACCCTAAATTAAATCGTCCTTTAAGGATTGAAGAGATTTTGGTTGTGACTTTCACAAAGGCTGCAACAAAAGATCTTCTTGGCAGGATCCGCTCAAATCTTGAAAAAGGGCTCGCAAAAAATTTAAACCCGATCGACAAAAAAAGAATTGAACTCGCCCTTTTCTGCTTTGATGAGGCCAAAGTTTTCACAATCCACAAATTTGCTGCCAAAGAGCTTACCGATGCGGGCTTTATCGAAATGGAGAATGAGGAAAACACCGTTTCAAACGAATCGATTCTTCAAGTGATTAGAGATTTTTTTCGCACCGAAACCAACCGGTTTCACGAGGCTGAATTTGAGGCTCTTTTACGAGAATACCCTTACGAAAAACTTGAAAAAGAGCTTCTATTGAGAGTCCTTAACGGCAAAAGAATGGTGTCATTGGGCAGTTTTCAAGACAGAGAAGCTTTATTTAAGAAGATCTCTTTCGATAAGGAACATTTTATCGATGAATTGAAAAAAATAGCCCCCTCTTTTCAAGGGGTTTGCAACAGACAGGGGGAAGTGAAATCTCTTAAAGAGATCGAAAAGTTTGTCGAGGCCTTTGATTCAGAAGAGGGATTTATTTTCTGCCTAAAAGATCAACTCAAATGGTTATCTTTATTTACCGAAGAGAAGCGGAACAAAAATAAACCAATAACTCAGGTGATCAATGAGTTATACTCTTTAAAAGAGTCGCTTACGCCCTTAATCTCCCCTCTCACCATTTTTGCAAACGTTTCAAATGGAATACTCGATCTTTTGGAAAAAAAATTGGAGAAAGAGGAGGCTTTAAGGTTCGACGATCTTTTAAAAAAGATGTTAGAGAAGTGTCAACTGCGCTCCTTTAGAGAAAAAATTCGGGAAAAGTATCTAGTCGCCATAGTCGATGAGTTTCAAGACACCGACTCTACCCAGTGGCAGATCTTTAAAACTCTTTTTCTCGATTCGAAAAACCATACACTCGTTCTGGTGGGAGACCCGAAACAAGCAATTTACGCCTTTAGAGGGGCAGATGTTTACACCTACCTCGAAGCATCTAAAATGATCGAAAATCATGCGCATCTCATGACAAATTTTCGCTCCGAAACGGGATTAATTGATGCTCTTAACCTATTGTTTCTTCAAAAAAACCTGATCGATCTACCGAAATGGGAAGAAAAAATACCTTATACACCTGTCAAAGCCTCATCGACCATAAAAGGGTTTAACTTTCAAGATGGGCTTAAGAGTGTTCAAATCATGATGCCCGAAGAGGATGATCTCACTTTAGAGGAGGCAGAATCGACCTATTTTTTTCCCTATATTGCCAACCAACTGATCTCCTTAAACAAGCAGGGAATCCCCTTTGAGAAATGCGCCCTTTTAGTGGCAGACAAATACCAGGGGGAGAGGTGTAAAGCTTTTCTTAAGAAAGCCAATATCAAATCTCAAGTGAAAAGAGAGAAACCCCTTGCAGAAACTGAAGGGTATAAAGCGGTAACCCTTCTTTTAAAAGCGATCGATGAGATCCGGGATGAAAGCTTGCTTAAACAAGTTTTGGGAGGCCCTTTTTTTCGCCTAAGCGACTTGAAGATACAAGATATTCCGGCAGAGGCCTTAAGCCAACTTTATCACTTGCGAAACACGCTCTTGGAAGAGGGCGTTTTCCCTTTCTTCGATACCCTTTTAGATAAAACAAGAATAGCCTTCTTAAGCGAGGAGGGGGGAGATAATTTTTTAGAAGAGATCGAGCTATTAGAACAATTTTTAACAAAATACTCTCTTGAACAAAATGGGTGGCCTAAAACTCTTTTAAGAGGCTTACAAGAGCTTGCCCTTCAAAATGCTGAACAAGAAAGACTCCCCTCAAAAGATTCAGTCAAAATCTCAACCATTCATTCAAGTAAAGGGCTTGAGTACGACATCGTTTTTTCTTTAGGTACGATCAAAAAAATGAAAGTGAACGAGGAGTTTGTTCCCAAAAAAAACTCACCCCTTTTAACGCCCTCTTTTGACAAAGAATCGCTTGAACTGTTTGTGAGGGAGTTTCGAGCAGAACAGCTAAGACTTCTTTACGTCGCCTGGACGCGTGCAAAATTTAGGCTCTATATTCCTTACCTTAAGACAAAAAACGTAAAAGACCCCTCGAGTATGGACCTCTTTTGCGAGGCAGAAGATATCCTAAGCTTAAATAACCCCAACATAGAGATCAGGAGATTAACAAAAGAGCCAATTGCTCACTACACTGAAAAAACAAATAACTTCTCTCTTTTAAAGCCAAAAGAGAAACCTTTTATCCTACAGAGTAAACCTGTCGTCTCATTCACTTCTCTCACTAAACAAAATGAATTTATAAAGGAAATCAATCCGCCAAAAAAGTTTGATGCAGCCAAAAAAACGCGCCACACCCTTCCCGCAGGAATCGAAACGGGACTTTTGCTTCACCACATACTAGAGACTTTTCCTTTAACAACAGAGATTTCTCACTTAAAAAACCATATCGCATCTAAAATTAACAACACGGTCTTCGCCTCATGGAGCGAGGTGATCGAAGAGATTTGCATCCCTCTTTGGGTAAAGCCCTTTATCGGGGGTTGCGTTTTGGGCGAACTTAAACACTGTTTTCGAGAAATCCCCTTCTTAAACTATGGAGAGAAAGAAATGACAAAAGGGGTTATCGACCTCATGTTTCCATTTGAAGGAAAACTCTACCTAGTTGACTGGAAAAGCAATTGGCTAGGAGAGGATGAGCTCTCTTATAGAGAACCCCATCTTGAAAAAGCGATAACTCCTTACCTTTTGCAAAAACAGCTCTACGAAAAGGGCATCGCTCCCTACCTAGCTCTTTTCCCCTCCTACAGATTTGAAGGCACCTTTATCCATTTTCTAAGGGGAGGAAAAACAAAATGTCTCTAACCTTAAAACTTCTCAAAGAGAACATTTTCTCCCCTATCGATTATTTTGGAGCTCTTCACGCTATAAAGGAAGAGAATGAGTCTGAAAGGGCATTAATTGCGACCCTTCTTTTAAGTACAAGATTGGGAAACCTCTCTCTTATTGCTGAAGAGAAAGAGCTAAAAGAATTTTTTAAAACATACGAAATCCCTCTCACAGATGTGCAAGAACAAGAACTTATAGCTTTAATTGTTCAAGGAGTAAGCACGGTAAATCACCCCCACATCGTTAAAATGGGGACGAAATTGACTCTTAAAAGGTACCAGGAGAAAGAAAATAAGATCTTTGAAACTTTGAAACAACTAGAAAAACCTAAAACAACCTACGAAATCGATGACTCTCTTTTAAACGGATTGCTTCCAGAACAGTCTTACGCGATTAAACAAGGAGCAAAAGAGGCTTTTACGATCATTGTGGGAGGCCCTGGAACTGGTAAAACATTTACAGCAGGAGTTTTAGTCAAAGCGCTTTCAGATAAAAACTTAAAAATGGCACTTGCAGCACCTACCGGAAAAGCTGCTATCAACTTAAAGAAGAGTTTTAGGTCTGAAATTGAGGCGACAACGCTTCATTCCCTTTTAAACTATAAGGGGAGAGAAACAAAAATTTTGCCATACGATCTTTTAATTGTGGATGAGGGCTCGATGATTGATCTTTCTTTAATGGAGGCGCTTATTTCCTCTTTAAAACCTCAATCGCGCCTAATTCTTTTGGGTGACCCTCACCAGCTCCCTCCTGTGGAAGTGGGGCAGATTTTCCCTAAAATCGTAGCGTCTTTTCCCGAATTTGTAGTGAGACTAAAACAAGTGATGAGAACAGAAAACCAGGAGATTCTTCATCTAGCGCACCTTGTAAAAGAGGGGCAACCGGTAGAGAGCTTTTTAAGGGAAAAAAGGGAAACGATTCAATTTAAACAAACGATTGATTTTGATACATGCTTAAAGAAATGCCTTCCATGGTTAGAGGTCGCGACAAAGGAGGAGGCTCTCTTACAACTTAAAAAAAGCTCTCTCTTGTCACCACTTAAAAAAGGCCCTTTTGGCTTTGAAAAACTCAACAGCGCACTTTTTGCAGCACTCAAACAGATGAGAAAAGATCTACCAATCCCGATTATGATCACAAAAAACGACAAAAGACGCTCCCTTTTTAATGGCCAAATGGGGGTTCTTTTTCAAAAGGGGTGGGCGGTATTTGAAAATGAAACGATTGAGGCGATTCACTTACCCCCGTACGAAGTGGCTTTTTGTCTTTCGGTTCACAAATCGCAAGGAAGTGAGTTTGATGAAGTCACGCTTCTTTTGCCGGAGGGTTCTGACGTCTTTGGGAAAGAACTTCTCTATACAGGAATCACAAGGGCTAAAAAACACTTAACACTAATGGGTGACTTAAAGTCATGAGACTTAAAAAAAAAAGCAGTCCTAAGGAGTGCTTGAAAGGCAAATCTAAACGACCAGTTGAAAAGGGGAAAATAATCCCTCATTAATAGAATATATGTCCGATCTTCCAAAAAGACGAACTCATTGTTCTTTATGAGTATTTTTTTGCTTATCTGAGTTTGATGAGGAGTAAAACGCATTTTTTGTCAAAAGGGCCGACTGAATTAAGATGACTAGCTTTTTGAGTAGAACTCAAAGTCACCCCCCTCGATTTAAAATTAGGTATAAATTCATTGAACTGCTATCATGCCCATTGAAAAGATCGTGGAGTTCCTTCATGTCCTTTATAAAACAGTGTTTTTTTCTCTTCGTCCCATTTGAGACGCTTCTTGCAAGCGCCTCACTTTCATTAGGATATTCCTCAGACAGTATCGATTGGGGTAAGTGTGAATCGGGACAACACTGGGACAGTCAGCGACTCTTCAATGCAGAACTTAAAGCCTCTTACTGTTTAAAAAAAATGATTCTTCAAGCGCGCGGAAATGTTGGAACTCTTTTAGCGGGTCATTTTTATTCTCGTGGCCCTTTAGATGAGTACGACTCGCTATCGCTTTATGGACTGGCCCCGCAAAAAAGGGGCGTTCCCCATGGAATGACTGGAAGAGTTGAGGGGTCTGCCGGGTATCTTTTCTGTAAAAATGGGTTTACGGCGATACCTCTTTGGGGATGGTCTTACTACCACCAAAACTTATTTACCAAAACACTTTGCTCAACAACCAAAGCGGTTATCCGGGGAGAATCGTACGATATTCGAGCCGAAACGAAGCAAACCCTTCAGACCAATTGGACGGGGCCCTTTGTAGGTGGCGATCTTCTTTGGGGATGTGACTCCCGATTAGCCCTTTTTGGAAGCTTGAAATTCCACTTTGACAAATTCCGAGCTGTTGCAAAAAAAGAGCAATCAGTCTCGACTATTGAGAGTGAAAACACCTCAACTCATCTTAAAAAAAACACTTTAAGCTACACTTTAGAAGGAGGAATAAATGGCCGCATAACCGATTGTCTTTCACTGATTTTTTCGATCGATCACACACACCTGTTTCAAAACGACCTCTTAAATTACCACTCAACTAACTTCAAATTGGGCTTGACCAAGACATTTTAAATGATTAGATTTACTTTTTTTCTCCTCAACATAACCACTTTATTTTCTTTTGAAAATTCACTGCTTTTCTCATGCGGCTACCGAAAAGATGCCTTAAATTGGGAATTTAAAGACTTATCCTTAAACCTTTACGAGTCTATTTTGACACAAGAAAGAACCTACCACTTAGAGTGGAACGATTTAAAGCAGATCACCTTTGGGGGTGTAGCGCACTATACCACAAGCCAAGATGTTCTTCTTAAATTTCAGGGATTTATTGCGAGTGTGGCTCAAGGAAAATTTAAAGAATCGGGTCTTTTTGCCGGTTATTTTCCCAATGGATCGGTGAGAGCTCATGGGATCACCTCATCATTTGCCTTTAGCTTAGGAACGACCCTTTTCTTTTGCGACGACGACTTTCAATTAGCTCCCCTTCTTGGATTTGCGACAAACGGCTTTAATTTTCATGGCAACGGGGTGAAAAGTCATGGAAGGTTTATTGGTCCGACACTTGGTTTTGAGGCTCTTTATAACTTAAATGCAGACTTTAGAGTTTACGGCTCATTTGACTACTGTTTTGCGACCCTTTTCTCTAAAAGTCACAAAGAGTGGCACCAAAATAGGGCGGCATTCAATCAAAACGCCTTTGGAAAAGGGCTTCTTCTAGCGGTAGGTTTTGACAAATGTTTTTGGCAGATGTGGAACGGGGGCTTTAAGTTCACCTGGAATGAGTGGCGCTCGTTTAGAGACGGAGAGCTTTTTTCAGATATTCAAACAAAGAGTGAGGTTTTTATCAAAGACACTTTGATGGGGCCCCTTAAATGGGATTCGTTCTCGTTAGAGATGACGATCAACAGGGCATTCTAATCATTTTTTCGCTGCTTGATGAGTTAAAAAATTCATGCACACATTGTGGCATTTAGCAAACTTCTTGTGCATCAAAGTGTTACTTTAGTTAACTCTTTAGCCTCGACTTGCGTCATTTTTTGAAAGCAATTTGGAAAATTTTGCCGCAAACAAAAAACATGATTTATACGATATACATGATATGTAGGATAAGTTCCTGTTTATGGAATCCGCTATTCTTTTTTTGACTTATGAAAAACTCAGAAGTGGGCAAAAAACGCACTAAATGGTAAATATTAAAAGGGTATAGATCAATCACCCCCTTTTTTTAAGCGAAGCTTAAAAAATACTAAAAGAGCGGAAAATTTTTTTAAAAAAGCAAAAACTAAATAGGTTCAACAAAGTTTCGTTGCTTTTTTTAAAACTTTTCCGCTCTTTTAGTGAGGCGCTTTAGCGCCAGGGGGTGAGTTCGCAAGCTTTAGTCTCTTTACTCTTTTTCTGCAAATGAGTTCAATAATGAGGGGCACCACAAAATAGCTCTCATAAGTTCGAAATACGGTAACTTCTATTTTCCCCCTATCAAGCCTATCAAGCATATCCAATCTATCATGTTTTTGCTGCTTGATGAGTTAAAAAATTCATGCACACATTGTGGCATATAGCAATTTCTTGTGAATCAAAGCGTTACTTTAGGTAACTCTTTAGCTTCGACTTGCATCATTTTTTGAAAGCAATTTGGAAAATTTTGCCGCAAACAAAAAACATGATTTATACGATATACATGATATGTAGGATAAGTTCCTGTTTATGGAATCCGCTATTCTTTTTTTGACTTATGAAAAACTCAGAAGTGGGCAAAAAACGCACTAAATGGTAAATATTAAAAGGGTATAGATCAATCACCCCCTTTTTTTAAGCGAAGCTTAAAAAATACTAAAAGAGCGGAAAAGTTTTTTAAAAAAGCAAAAACTAAATAGGTTCAACAAAGTTTCGTTGCTTTTTTTTAAAACTTTTCCGCTCTTTTAGTGAGGCGCTTTAGCGCCAGGGGGTGAGTTCGCAAGCTTTAGTCTCTTTACTCTTCTTCTGCAAATGAGTTCAATGATAAGGGGCACCCCAAAATAGCTCTCATAAGTTCGAAATACGGTAACTTCTATTTTCCCCCTATCAAGCCTATCAAGCATATCCAATCTATCATGTTTTTGCTGCTTGATGAGTTAAAAAATTCATGCACATTGTGGCATATAGCAAACTTCTTGTGCATCAAAGCGTTACTTTAGTTAACTCTTTAGCCTCGACTTGCATCATTTTTTGAAAGCAATTTGGAAAATTTTGCCGCAAACAAAAAACATGATTTATACCATATACATGATATGTAGGATAACCCGTTTTATTAAATGAAACACTTAAACAGAACGATCAACAGGCCTTTCTAAGACGACGCTCGTCGGATACGCCATTTCAGCCCCTTTAAGAACCACTATCTGCCCAATCTTAAGCAAAAGCTCTTGCTGGAGATTGCGAAACTCCTCCGTCACCGTCTTCGGTGTATATGCAATCACCTCCAAATCCAAGCTATAGGGACCAAAATTCACAAAGTGAACCATCACCTTTTCTGGGTCAATATCCTTGTGCCCCTTCAAGTAAGCCTTGATCTCATCAATAATGGGCTGAATTTTATCAAAATCCTCACATCTAATCCCTATCGTCTGAGAAAAACGCCTCTCAGCCATTCTTCCAGGGTTTTCAATGATCGCATCGGTGATTAACGCGTTTGGAATAAAAAGAGGGCGTCTGTCTAGGGTCCTCAATCTTGTGATATACCAACCCACTTCCTCGACGAACCCTTCAAAACCCTTATTGGGTGATCTAATCCAGTCGCCAACAGAAAAATGACGGTTTGCGTGGATCATAAATCCCCCAAAAAAATTTGAAATCATATCTTTTGCCGCAAAGCTGATCGCTAAGCCTCCAAGCCCTCCAAAAGCTAAAAGAGTCGAAGGAGTGTAATTAAAAAGCTCCAACAAGGAAAGGATCGCCAATAAAATAATCGCAATCGTCGCTAAACGACTCAAGCCAAAAATCAATGATTTATCCGCTTTCCTTGTCGCTAAAAAATGAGCTTGGACCTTCTCCTTCCAGTTTAAGATGGCAATCGAGACAGATATCACAGCAAAAACTTGTGTCAGAGAAACTATCCATTTGGCCAGTTCCCTGTAGGAAAAGTGCTCAGCAATCACTTGGAAAGCGATTAGACAACCAAAAACTGGAAACGTATACCTTACAAATGATTGACATGTTGCGAAAAATGACTTAAGCAAGTCCCCTTGATCCCGAATCCCTTTTAGCCATCTAAAAAGATTCAAGAAGACGTAAAAAGCAATAAGTGTCCCAAAGGCCACCATTGCAAGCTTCGTCGTCAACTCAAAAAGGGCTTCCTCCGTTGCATTAAAAGACATAAGTCACTAAAAATCTCGCTCCGACCATATTGTAAGTCGTTTTTGGGAAATCAAACGGATAATTTTGACGGTAACCATAGAGACGATTTCTCCAAAAAGGGATGAGAGAGAGCTCAAAAGCCTCTTCTCTAATGTAATACCCATAAAATGTTAGAGGCACATCGACCTGATACATCACAAGCTTACCCATTTTTTGGCAAAGGCTTGTCGATCTAAAACAATCCTCTTTACATCCACAACCCTCCCAATTATCGTCGTCATCGTAGTAATAAATATCGTTTTGACGTTTTGAGAAACAAAATTCAAGCTTATTTCTTGCGCTTGTCGGAATCTTGACTTTAAAATTAACCCCGGCACTTGAACACTCGTTAAAGAAAAAACCTGACAAAAAGCCTGCAGAAAAAAAGTAAAGCCTTGGCCTGTTTGTGATCTTAAGCCTTGCTGCCATATGAGGATCCACAAAATCTTGGTGCGAAGGGAGGATAAAAAGGCGTCGGTTTCTTGCATACCGTATAACAACTTCTTTCCCCGTAAAATTTCCAAACCCTACAAGAGGGGTAAAGTAAAAACTATAAGGGGACGAGAATCCAAGAGTATACCCAAGACGCCCTTCAATCTCAGCATCTGTCAAATTGACTTGAGGACACATCCCAAAACTGCAACACCCCTGCACTTTTCCAACAGCATAATACTGATCGGCGCCATAGTAAAGAGCATTAAAGCGCACTCTATCGTAGCTAAACCGCTCCCCATACATCCATCCCTTTTGATGCAACTCACTTGGCAATTTGCCCTTTAAATCAAAAAGTATTTGCCTATCCCTTTCAACGTAATAAACCTCGGGTCCTAAACTAAAACGGTCCGGACCACAAAGAATATCAAGTCTTGGGCTTGGCAAAACCCCAAAAAGGGGAGACATCAATAAAATGAGGAGAAAGATTCTCATAAGTCCTCATGGAGAAAATTAAAATTGCAGGATAATCAATCCTTCAAACCCTTGTCAATGACATTTTCATGTTGAATAGTTTATCTGTAAAAAGTTAAGGTTTAGAAAAGGAGCTATTATTCCATGCGTTCTCTGTTTCAATATGGTCTTATGGTTTTAACTGCCGTATCCCTTTATGGAATCGACGTTTACGTCGAGTCATCCGAGGGAGATCTTCTTTGTCTCTCCATTGAAGGCAGTGAAAGTTTAGCAGGACTGCAAGACTATTTGTCAAAAGTTGTCGATGTGCCCCAAAATAAACAGACAATAGTTGTGAAAGCGACAAAAGAGGACCTCGAAAAAAAACCGACTAAAATTCCAAGATCATACGATCGCCCTTTAACCCAAAACGAAAAAAAAGATATCGCCTTAATCGTCAACATCTTGGCGGAAAAGTCGCTCATGTCTCTTTGGGGGTACCGCACCACTTTAGAAGAAGCTGGCGACCGCGTCAATAACGTCCATCCCTTAGAGTTTTTCCTCTATGTCTTCACCGAACCTCACTTAAAAGAGAACCTTAAAGCCATCAAAAAAAGAGGGGGAATCGTTTGGGGAGACTTTATTGGAGGAATGGCTGAGTCTTTTGTCGAGGAGAATAGAAGGAAAAACGTTACTGAAGCTCACATAAACCACTTTGCCGAAAAGGTGGGCGTCGATGCAAAAACACTCTGGCCCTTGGCTAAAGAGAACAAGTGGCAAGAGTTTATCTCTCTTGTCATCAAACAAATGCCCCAATCACAAAAACCTGCCAGGTATACTCCCTAATTGTAAGCCATAAGATTTCTTTCGAAAGGCAAAAAATAAAATAAGGGATGAGAACAACCCGGTAGTACCTGCCACTAAAAAAAAGAGAGGCCAGGAGCAAAAACTGGCTAAAAGACCGCCGCAACACGCTAAAAAATCTCCCTTAAACGAAAAAAGAGACCAAAGAAGCGCGTATTGAACAGCCGCGTACCTCTTATCGCAAATTCTCCAAAGAAGATAGATAAACGACGCCATCGCCAACCCACCTGTCAAATTCTCTAAAGCAATGGCGCTATAAAAAATAATATACGATTTGCCAAAAAGACTTAAAAACGTGTGAAAATAAAGGGAAAAAGCGTGCAAACACCCGGTGAGCGCCACCATGCTAAAGGGGTTTTTCCCCTTAATAAAAAGACTTAAAAAAAATGTTCCCAAAATGGTAAAACTAAAACCCCAAAATTTTGCCGCCATGGCTAAATCTGCTTTGTTAAAACCAAGAGACAAATAAAAAGGCCCCTCCATCGTCTTAGACATTTGACTGCCACACTTAAATCCCACAACAAGAGCTAAAATTAAAAAAGCATCTTTTCTTTCGAAAAAATTTTTAATGGGTTTTAACAGAGTCTCTTTAAAAAATCCTTCAAAAAGAGAGTTGTGAGAAGAGAAGGCTAAGCGCTTTGCTAAAATCACCTCTTTTGACCTAATAGGCTCCGGAGAAAGAAAAATCAAAAAAGCGACAAATCCCAGTAAAGCCGCCATAAACAAGTACATCGACGACCAATCCCATAATAAAGCAAGGTAAAGACCCCCTCCACCGGCAGATAAAAGCCCTATCCGGTACCCCGTGACGACACAAGCTGATCCTCTTTGATAAGAAGTCTCTTCCAAACTTTCAAGCTCATACGCTAAACCGACAATGTATAAACACCCGGTAAACAAAGATAAGGAGAGCAAGCAGAAAGCCAAACTCCAGGGCGCTGTTAAAGGATTGATCAAACTCATTCCACATAAGCTGCCACTCATCCCTAAAAGAGATAAAATCATCCACCCTTTTCTAGGCTTCTCTTCAAAAAAAGGCAACGAGATCTGATCGACTAAAGGAGACCAGAGTAATTTAATGCTAAAAGGCAACCCCATGAGGGCAAAAAGACCAATAAAGGCTCTATCAAAACCCACTTCTGAAAGCCAAACTGACAAAACAGTGCCTGAAAGAGGAATTGGAAGAGCATTTGCAAGACCAATAAATGCTAAAATAAAAAACGGGATTTTATTATTCATATGTTTAGCTATTTTAGTCTATTTAGCTCTTGAAATCTAGAGGAAATTTTTGTTGACTTACCACCCATTTATTAATAATTTAAAATTTAACAAGGATGTTTTATGGCTTTCAAGTTTTTTATCTGTTTCCTCATAAGCTTCTCTCTTTTTGCAGAAGAGTTGACATGTACCAATAAAGGGGAAGTTTTGTCAGATGGGGCTCAAGCAGAAGAGGCTCTAAAACGATTGATGGAAGGCAACCACAGGTTTGCCATGGACAAAATGACTTACCCTCAAAGAAATAACGAAAGACGCGCCTTAATCGCCTCAAAGCAAGACCCGTTTGCGATCGTCCTCGGATGCTCTGATTCAAGAGTGCCTGTCGAAATCGTCTTCGATCAAAGTGTTGGCGATCTCTTTATCGTCAGAGTTGCAGGCAATGTGGTTGGAAAAACTGAATTTGAAAGCATCCACTACTCTCTTGTCCATCACCACCCAAAAATCATCATGGTCTTAGGGCACGAGGGGTGCGGGGCTGTTAAAGCTGTTTTAGAAAATGATACTCAAGGGGTTGAAACCATTGCCAATCTCATTCAACCCGCAGTCGATAAGGCTAAAAAAGAGGGGGGAAACAACCCTCTTGAAAAAGCGATCAAAGGGAACGTCTGCAGGATGGTGGAGTACTTAAAAACAAATGAGGAGATCAAAAAACTGATAGCTGAAAAGAAAATTTTGGTTATTGGGGGGTATTACGATCTCAACTCAGGCGTTGTGCAATTAGTGACTGACTGCCGCTAAAAACTCATTTAACCAAAAATCGATGTTTTTTATCTCAACCTGAGAGCGCAAAAGACTCATCCGGGATCGCTTCTCCTCATCACTCATCTTATAGGCCCTATAGATGGCCTCAGCGACCGCTTCACTATCGTAAGGATTCACTAATAGAGCTCCCTCGGCAAGCTCTCCTGAGGCCCCCGCAAACTCGCTCAAAATCAAAACGCCGTTTAGATCAACATTACAAGCAATATACTCTTTGGCTACCAAGTTCATTCCATCCCGAAGGGAGGTCACAAGAGCGATCTCAGCCGCCTTATAATAAGCAATCAAATCCTCAAAGGGCAAATTTCGATAAAAGTAGTGGATCGGCGTCCAACCTGGCACCCCAAACTGCCCATTCACCTCTCCGATCAAACGCTCAATCGTTACTTTAAGATCTTCATATTGTGGAACTTGCGTTCTTGAAGGTACAAGCACTTGAAGTAAAATCACTTGCTCCCTCATTTCAGGATATTTCTCTAAACTTAAACGATACCCTTGGATTCTCTCAGGTATCCCCTTAATATAATCTAATCGATCCGTTCCCAAAATGATTTTTTGCTTAGGGTACTCTTCGTGAAAAAACCAACTCCTCTCTTTGACATTATGAGAGGAGGCGAGATCATTAAAGGCTTCAAAATCGATACTGATGGGAAAAACACCCACTTTCACCCTTTTTTGTTCATGAGAGAGGCAAGTGATCTTATCAAGAGCGCCACTCCTTTTAAAGGGACTTAAATGCTCAATTGTTTCGACCAAATTTTTGGCGTCTTGAGGCGTATGTACTCCTATCGTTTCAAACTCTAAAAGCCCTGCCAAAATCTCCTCGCGCCAGGGCAATTTAAGAAAAATTTCAGGGGGTGGAAAGGGAATGTGTAGAAAAAACCCAAGAGTTCTTTTAACGTTTAAAGCTTTTAACTCTTTGGCAATCTCCATCAGCTGGTAATCTTGCACCCAAATAAAATCATCCTGAGTACTTTTTTTTGCGATCACCTGAGCAAATTTTGCATTCACTTCCCGATACGACTGGTAGTAATGCGGCTTAAAATGGCACCTCGTTTCAAAACTGTGAAAAAGAGGCCAAAGAATCTCATTGGAAAACCCTGAATAGTAGTTGTCGATATCAAACTGTGTCAAAGATACGGGGTGAAGCTCATATCCTAAATCCTTTTTGACCCCGTTAAGCACTCCATGGTAATCTCCCTCTTCGCAAGACCCAAGCCAACCGACCCAAGAGCCCCCATGCTTTTTTAAAAGGGGACTTAAAGCTGTGACCAAACCACCACCCCCATTGGATGCATGAAAAGCATCCCCCCTTTTTTCAAGAGCTATCGGCAAACGATTAGAGACCATCATAAGACGCATCTAAAACCTCACCTCTAAACCGCCGACAAAACCATTGAACGAAGGAATATGACATGGATTGTCTCGGTAGGCAAAAACACCTCTATAAGCTAAAAAGGGATGAAATCTTTGGCAAAGGCCCAAGCCGATCGAGGCTGTAAAGGCAGGATGACACTCAGAAATTCTTCTACAACCTATTCTGTTTGTGATATAAACAAACCCAGGATTCAAAGAAATAGTGACCCTTTTTCTAAAAAGATATGTTATCGATAAAAGCGACTCAATATCTCTTGAGATTTTATGGGCGTTATCGTTGTACCCCAAACGGGCCCCCACAAAAAGTGTCTTCAAAGCTCTTAATTGATACTTTCCATAAATGCCCCAAGTAAAAAACTCTTTTTGACAAGACTCTCCTGGAGGTCTTGAAAAGAGCAAAGTTCCAAACTGAGAACCCACATAAAACCCTGAAATGTAGGCTGCCGGATCCTCTTCAAGAGTCTCGTCGGTAAATTGAGCAGCAAGCGATAACATAGGGCTTAAGGCCAAAAGATTGGAAACAAAAAAAAGAAAAAAATTAAATAGAAAAAATTTTTTTAACATCTTTTAAAGACACTTAAAGAGGTCCGTCTTGTTTGAAGACGAACCTCTTTTTTTTTAACTTAGAACGTGAATGTCAAACCACCATACACACTATCGACTCTCGATGCGTGTTTAAGTCTGTAGAATGGGTAGTAACAACCCCCAATATCCTCAAACTGATCGTTAAATTCACCACAAGTTTTTGTAAAAATACCGCGGTAGGCCACATAAATATTGACACAGTCAAAAATTGAGTAACCCAATCCCGCTTTTACCACTCCTGCCCAGTTTTGTGTTGAATCTTGACAGAACAAATCATCGATCTCTCTTGATTGGTAATAAAAATCTTCACAACGCCCATGCTTTTCAAGTCCAAGTGTTTCTTTTACACGAGCTGCTCCCCCTTTGACAAAAACGTTAAAACTGTCGCAGAAAATATAGTTTGCTGTGAGGGAAATGTTCCAGTCTTTAGAGTGCAATTTTAAATTGTGGTAAGCGGTTCTTGTATCGATAACCGGATGGTGAGCTCTTAAACAAAGTTTTGAAAAACCGTTGTCGTTATAGCCCGCTTCAACTCCTAAAAAGAAGGAAGAATTGCAAATGCGTCTGTTGTAGCCACCAAATACGCCCCAGGCAAAGTGCCCTCTGTGGGAATCAACTTCAATATTTTCATAATTGTCTACAAGAACGATTTTATCGGGGCAACCGCAATCGTTTTGAGGCGTTTTAATCCAGGCATACCCGGCTTCACCACCGATATAAAACCCTGAACGGAAGCACCCACCAAACCCAAATTCATTGCAGCAATCATCGTAAGGATAGTAGCAGCAAGAAGGGGATGGGCAACAATTATCTAAACAACTGTCTTGGCAACAAGCATTGAAGCCAAAAACTTGCGAGGTTAAAGCAAAAACGCTCAAACCTAATGTGATCAACTTTTTCATGGACTCTCCTAAAAATAGTTATATTTTTTTCTTTAGCCTTAAAAAATCTGTTTTATACGAATTACCTCTAGGTTTGTCAATGCTTTTAAAAAAAATATTTATTTAACGATTTCGAAAGAGGTGTAATAGAAAAACAAACCAGAGTTAGAGAGAAAGAATTTACCGATCGGTCCATAAATAATTAATGAAATTTAATTGTAGAATATTATATAATACCTCTCTTTACCCAGGAGATTAAATGTCGACAGAGGCCTTGTTAGAAGAGAGGGCATCGTATAAGTACGGCTTCGTCACTCAAGTCGAAACCGAACGATTTCCAAAAGGTTTAAATGAAGAGATCGTAAGAGAAGTTTCTAAAATACGAAATGAGCCCCCATTTTTACTTGAATTTCGACTCAAAGCTTATAGAAAATGGCTCGAAATGGAAGAGCCTCACTGGCCAAACGTGAAATACACACCGATCGATTATCAAAATATTTCTTACTATTCAGCTCCAAAAGTAAAAAACAAACTTAACAGTCTTGACGAAGTCGATCCGGAAATTTTAAAAACGTTTGAAAAGCTAGGGATTCCTTTAGATGAGCAGATGCGCTTGACTAATGTGGCGGTCGATCTAGTATTCGATTCCGTCTCAATTGGGACCACCTTCCAAAAAACTCTTCAAGAGGCAGGAGTTGTGCTCTGTTCGATGACAGAAGCTGTCGAGAGATTTCCTGAATTGATCGAAAAATATTTAGGCAGCGTCGTTCCGATTGGGGACAATTTTTTTTCAACCCTTAATTCTGCTGTTTTTACCGATGGCTCATTTGTTTATGTCCCAAAAGGGGTCAAATGTCCGATCGAACTCTCTACCTATTTCAGGATCAATGACAAGGAATCGGGGCAGTTTGAAAGAACGCTCATTTTAGTCGAAGAGGGGGGAAGTGTCAGCTACCTCGAGGGGTGCACAGCGCCAGCTTTTGACACGAATCAACTTCATGCAGCAGTTGTCGAATTAATCGCTTTAGATAACGCCCAAATCAAATATTCGACAGTACAAAACTGGTATGCAGGGGACAAAAAAACAGGAAAAGGGGGGATTTTTAACTTTGTCACAAAAAGAGGCAGATGCAAAGGGGTTAAATCAAAAATTTCCTGGACCCAGGTGGAGGTCGGTTCTGCAATCACTTGGAAATACCCTAGCTGCATTTTAGAAGGGGATGGCTCTGTTGGAGAATTTTATTCAGTAGCTCTCACAAATGGTTGTATGCAGGCCGATACGGGGACGAAAATGATCCATTTGGGTAAAAATACCACATCGACAATCGTCTCAAAAGGAATTTCAGCAGACACCTCTCACAACAGCTATAGGGGGCTTGTCAAAATCGCTCCAAGAGCTTCTCAAGCGAGAAACTACACCCAGTGCGACTCGATGTTAGTGGGAGATAAATGCTCTGCCAATACCTTCCCCTATATTGAAGTGGGGACAAGCGATGCCACAGTTGAACATGAAGCTTCCACTTCAAAACTTAATGAAGAGCAACTTTTCTACTTTGCTTCCCGAGGCATCTCACAAGAAGATGCCGTTAGCATGATTGTGAACGGGTTTTGTAAAGATGTCTTCAAAGAGCTGCCTCTTGAATTTTCAAAAGAGGCGGAAAAATTATTAACATTAAAATTAGAAAACTCAGTGGGGTAAATTTATGGACTTTTTAACAATCAAAGATCTTTTTGCCTCAATCGATGACAATCCCATATTAAAAGGCTTAAATCTTTCAGTTAATCCTGGAGAAGTGCATGTGATTATGGGGCCAAATGGAGCTGGAAAATCAACTTTTGCAAAAGTTCTTGCCGGACACCCCTCTTATGAAATCACTTCTGGTGAGATTATTTTTCAAGGTAAAAATCTTTTAGAAATGGAACCTGACGAGAGGGCACATGCTGGACTTTTCATGAGCTTTCAATACCCTATTGAAGTGCCAGGAGTGAGTAATTTCCAGTTCCTTTTCCAAGCCTTTAATGCCAAAAGAAAAGCTTTAAATGAACCTCTTATGACGGAAGAGGAGTTTCATACCCTCTACGATGAAAAGGCGAACCTCGTCCAGATGAAACCGGAATTTAAAAAGAGAAATTTGAACGAAGGGTTTTCTGGGGGTGAAAAAAAGAGAAACGAAATTTTACAAATGGCGATTTTAAACCCCGCATTAAGCATTTTAGATGAGACCGATTCAGGGCTTGATATCGATGCGATACGAAGTGTCGCTTTTGGAGTCAATCAATTGCGTACTAAAGAGAATGCTCTTATTTTAATCACTCACTACCAAAGGCTTTTAGATTATATCACACCTGATGTGGTGCACGTGATGAGCGATGGAAAAATTGTGCGCTCTCAAGGAAAAGAGTTAGCTTTAGAGCTTGAAAAAAACGGTTACCTTATTGAGAGTGTGGAATGAATCTTCCAGATAAAAAAAATCAAGCATACGACTTTGTCAACCTAAACCGTCTGAAGGGGCTTCCCCATAACGGGGCAGTTGCAAAACCTTTAGAAAAACGGTCTGGAATTGTGTTTTCAAACGGTTTTTTTCTAAAAGAGGCTTCTAATACCCCTCAAGAGGTCGTTGTTCTTCCCATTCACGAGGCCCTAAATAGTTATGGAGGGGTTTTAAACAAACGACTTGAAATTCAAGAAACTGATTATTTTGCTCATCTCAACAAAAAAAACACTAAAGATGGCGTTTTTATTTACGTCCCTCCAAAACTTCAAGTCAAATTAGATATCACCCATTTCATTTCAGAAACGGCTCTCATCACACCTCGCCTCCACCTCTTTTTAGGGGCGGAAGCGGAAGCTAAACTAACTTTTTCGTATCACTTAGAGGAAAAAATCACCCCTCTTCTTTCAGAAGTGATCGACTTAAACTTAAGTGAAAGAAGCGGTTTAAAAATAAGCTTAGATACAAGAGGCTTTCCAAGTGAGGCGACCCATTTTGCCTCTATCCGCGCCACTTTAAAACGAGCAAGTCGTTTTGAATCGGTCAGTGTGACCCACGGGTCGAACTTAAGCCGCTTTGACTATGCAGTTGAGCTACAACAAGAGGGAGCAAATGCTTCCCTTAAAGGGCTTACCCACCTCTTTGACTCAAATGAGGCTCACTCAAACGTTTTAATGTCGCACAAAGCCCCCCATTGCACCTCCTCCCAGCTCTTTAAAACTCTTTTAGAAGACACCTCATCCTCAAGCTTCCAGGGAAAAATTTACGTCGATCAAAAAGCGCAAAAAACAGAAGCGTTTCAGCTCAACAAAAACCTTCTTTTGGATAAGAGATCGAGAGCCTACTGCAAACCCAATTTAGAGATTTTTGCAGATGATGTGAAAGCCTCTCACGGAGCCACTTTTGGACACTTAAACGAAGAGCAACTCTTCTATCTAAAAGCGCGAGGACTTTCAGAAAAATCCGCCAAAGAGATTCTTATCAAAGGGTTTATTGAAGAATTACTGATGGAGCTATAAGTGAGCATCAGATCTTTTTTCCCTCAATTAAAGAATCACTCTTTATGTTACCTCGACTCGGCAGCAACAGCCTTAAAACCTCAAGTCATGATCGATGCGATGAGTGATTTTTACGCTCACGAATATGCCACAGTGAACCGATCGCTCTACGGCTTGTCCCTTAAAGCGACCGAAAAGGTGTACTCTTGTCGAGAAAAAGTGGGTAAATTCTTAAACGCTTCAGCTGAGGAGATTATTTTTACAAGAGGGACAACCGATGCGATCAATCTCATCGCTGATTCTTTTTGCAGAGGTTTGATGAAGAGAGGTGACGAGGTTCTGATTACAGAACTTGAACACCACTCAAATATCGTTCCCTGGCAACTTTCGGCCGAAAAATATGGAATTTGCCTTAAAACAGTGCCCATAATGCCTTCTGGAGACCTCGACCTTACCGTCTTAAAGAACCACATCACAGAAAAAACGCGCCTCTTTTCGTTTGCTCACATCTCAAATGCGATTGGGGTCGTTCATCCAGTAAAAGAAATTGTAAAAATCTGCAAAGAAAAAAATGTTTACACCTTTTTAGATGCCGCTCAAAGCGCTCCCCATAAAAAACTCGATGTTGAGGAGCTCGGAGTCGATTTTCTGGCCTTTTCTGGTCACAAAATCTACGGCCCAACGGGAATCGGGGTTTTATTTTGCAAAAAAACTCATTTAGATGCCTTACCTCCCTACCAGGGGGGAGGGGATATGATTGAAAGAGTCACCTTTGAAAAGACGACTTACCAAAAAGGGTTCCAAAAGTTTGAAGCGGGAACGCCCATGATTGCAGAGATCATAGGATTAGGGGCCACTTTAGATTTTATCGAAAAAGTGGGACTCAACGAAAACCTCATGTTAGACCTTCAAAAGCTCCTGATCGAATCTCTTTTACAAATGAAAGAAGTGAGACTAATCGGCAATCCAAAAGAGCGCTCATCGATTGTCTCTCTCTCTTTTGACAAAATCCATCCTTTAGATGTCGCGACTTTTCTCGATCTTAAAGGAATCAGCGTGAGAACTGGTCACTTGTGTGCACAAACAGCTCTTAAGGCATTCTCTTTAGAGTCTCTTATGAGGGTGTCGTTTGGAATATATAATACTGAAGAGGATGTGAACTATTTTTTAGCTCAACTAAAGAAAACGGTGGACATGTTAAAATGAAAGTCTCTATTGAAGAAGCGATCGCTCTTTTAAAAAAGGGTCACATAGTGGCTCTTCCAACAGAAACAGTCTACGGCCTCGCAGCGCCGATGGGAAACTTTGAATCAATTGAAAAAATCTACCAAATCAAGGGGCGCCCTCCCATTAAGCCTCTTACGATCTGTATGGCAAGCATCGATCATGCAAAACTTTTAGGGAAAAACATTCCTGAGAGTTTTTATGAACTTGGTAAAAAATATTGGCCAGGCCCTTTAACGCTTGTAATTGAGGCAAATACTCAAGCGATTCTTCCAATTATTCGAGCATCGGAGGAGACCATCGGCTTAAGAATCCCAAACGATGAAACGACTCTTAAAATCATCGAGGAAGTGGGGCCAATTGTTTTGCCATCGGCCAACCTGTCGGGTGAAGCGCCATTAAACAGCTTAAGAGAGATCGAAGAGGTTTTTGGAAAAGAGTTTCCCATTTGCGAGGGGAAAGGGAGGGGATCGGGGATTTCTTCAACAGTTGCCGAGTATAAACAGGGGCAATGGGTGATCTTACGACAAGGCACTTGCGTTCTATAACCCACTTTTTCGTACGAATAAGTGTTAATTTCTATTAAAGGGTCGTGTCTACAATTTTGTGCAAATTGGTCAAGATTTCAACTTCTCCCAGTTTTTCATTATGCAGCCTTACATATTCCAATAAGCTGTTCTTTCTTTTCTTCCCAAAGCAAGTTCATGTTCAGATAGATAGTCGGCCCTGAAAAAGTCCTCTCCAATAAAAAATGACATGAAATATATTAAAAAATAATATTAGTACGTTTTAATAATGGAAGAGTCTCTCGTTTGTCGCTCAATTTGCTTGCCACAAAAGCCACCAAGCCGTTCACATTATTATATTCCTGGATAAATATCCACCTATAATATTTACCGTGCCAACTTGAGGAACTCTTTTGACCACTCCCTACCAAACCAATATCACCCTCTATCTCGTCGATAAAAGTGGGTGGAATAACAAAATTTTCCCCTAAAGATCTCTTCTCCTCGTCCGTTGAGATCTTTTCAATAAGATATCTTAATTTTGTTTCCTTATACTCCTTTACATAATTGATGATTTTTTGATCCAAACCCGATGGATGAGTTACAGGTTTTATTTTAACACCTTCAAGGTTGATCTGGGTTTTACTAAACCAACAAATCCCCCTCCCCAAAAACCACAACGCACTATAACGAACAAATAAAATAACCCCAATCAACCCCAAAAATGTCAGTTGTGCCACGCGGTAAACTTTTACCCAAGTCGGTTCAGAAGATTTAAATGTCTTATTAGCTATTCTGAGCTGTCGGATTGAAGCTAAATTTAAGAGACACAACGGTCTTTGAAGCCCTCTTCCTACGTAATGGATATAATCAAAAGGTACTTGAGTCGCATTCATTGGTTTTTCTCAAAAAAAAGGATTCCACAGAGTATTTTTAATGGTCAAAATCGGTCCGCTGTTTTTTAAATTCTATGATAAATATAAAAAGCAGCTGCCAAACATACCAAATATTCCAAAAAGAAGGCCACTTTGCCGGTTCTGGAACTAAACATGTAATATAAAAATAAGCTCATAATAAACTTTTTGTTTACACCCCATTAAGGAGGAGTCATTCTATAAAGTTTTAGCTATTTTTTTCTAGAAAAAAGTTCAACCCTGAATACAAAGAGTGAAAACATAGAAGCAGTAGAGAACAAAAAGAAGAGCCCCCGAGAGGCGTCCGAGAACCAAATGGCGCCTCAACATGAGCCACAAAAGCAAGGTAAACCCCACCATTACAGGAGTATCAATCCCAAAAAGGGATGATGAAAAAGAAAAGGGGTGCACAACTCCTACAAGCCCCAGAATAAAAAGGATATTGAGGATGTTACTTCCAATAATGTTACCTAAGGCAATGTCGTAGTGCCCTCTAAGAAGTGCCACAACAGATGTGGCAAACTCGGGAAGGGACGTTCCCATGGCCACAACAGTTAATCCAATCACTCGATCAGAAATCCCCAACAGTTTTGCAAGTTGCGAGGCCCCCTTAATAAAAAGGGTCCCTCCATAAATCAACAACGCAACCCCAATACCCACTAAAAATAAATCGACAACGACCTCTCTCATAAAAGTAGAGTTTAATGGCAGAAGCTCGTCATGCTTTTCAATTTCGGCAACATTTGGATCTTTAACTCTAACGCGATGAATAACATAAGTCACAAACGCCACTAAAAAAATAAACGAGATACTTCTTGTAATTTCTCCATTAGAGAGGGCCATCACCAACGCAAGGGCGCTTAAAATCATCACGGGCAAATCATGCATTTTTACAAGTGGAGAAATCTTAAGAGGGTGACAAAGAGCTAAGAATCCTAAAATAAAGCCAATATTGAAACTGTTAGATCCGATCACGTTTCCAAGAGCCATGTCGCCGCTGCCCTCTTTAGAAACAGCTATGAGACTTGCAACGGCCTCTGGCATCGATGTACCGATTGCAACAACAGTTAGCCCGACGACCAGAGGGGAAACCCCAAAACTTAACGCTAACCTCGAAGCGCCCCTTACAAGGCCCTCTGCCCCCAAATAGAGAAGAAAAATCCCGAAAATGAGGGGGGCAACCATCTAACCTCCAGGTACGGCTTCAAAGGGTTGTTTAAAAGAGTAAATTAAGACGTTTAGGGACTGAAGCCAGCTCATCGTCTCGATACCTGTTTGCTCGACAAAAATTTTCCACCCAAAAGTCACAATAGCAAGGGCCAAAAGCGACTTTAAAGGCATACCTAAGAAAGTGATCTGAACTTGAGGTGCCAAACGGTTAGCAATCCCTAAGAAAAAGTCTGTCATCAAAATCACAATCAAGGCAGGTGAGGCCAACTGAATCGACAAATTCATCACCTTACCAAGTAAACCGACCATCATCTTAAAAAATACAGTCCCATTCTGAAAAAACTCTCGATTAATAAACTGATCGGGTGGGATCACCTCATAAGAGGTCATGATCGAATCGATAAAAATAAAGGGGCCATCCATCATATAAAATACGTAAATCAAAACAAAGTTGAATAACGTTCCCAAAGGAGAGGATTGGTTCTGAATCGTAGGGTCGTTCACCATAAGGCTTGCGCCCCCTCTTTGGTGGTCGATCAAAATCCCGGCATTTGAGACGATGTTAAAGGGCATACTAATAAAATAGCCTATAATAAACCCAATCACCATCTCCTTAATAGCAAGCAAAAGAAAATTGATGCTATAAACGGGAACCGTTGTCAAAACGGTCAATAAATGGGGTAAAAAAATCACAAATAAAGAGATTGCAAGAGCCATTTTTGTCATCGGAGGAAGCACTTTTGATCCAAAAAAGGGGGACTGAGTGATAATCGGAAGCATTCTAGCTAAAAAGAGAAGAAAAAGGGATAAAAAAACTTCAGGAGCAGACTCTGCAAAAACGCTATTTAAAAAGACTAGAGCAAAAGGGGTTTTTGCGAAGGGGGTATCGAGAAGATCCGTCATTACCCTCCCATACTCCATTTAGGGAAATTTACAAAAATTCCCATAGCAAATGTCATGATTTGAGAACCAAGCCACCCTCCGAAAAACATCAAGGTAAGGGTCACAGCGACAAGTTTTACGGTAAACGAAAGAGTTTGTTCCTGAATTTGGGTCGCAGCCTGAAAAATAGCGACAAGAAGACCAAAAATCATACTCACTAAAATCGGGGGCGCAGATAAAATCAGAATCAGAAGCATTCCCTGATAAGCTAACTGAATAACGTGTGTTTTAAACATGAATAATCCTTTTATCGGAACGTGTTCACTAATCCTTCAATCAACAGAGTCCAACCATCGAGCATCACAAGCAAAAAGAGTTTCAAGGGCATCGAGATGGTCACAGGGGACAACATCATCATCCCCATGGCAAGTAAAACGTTTGACGTCACAAGGTCGATCACAAAGAAAGGGATATAAATCAAAACACCAATCTCAAAGGCATCCTTCAACTGGCTTGTAATGTAGGAGGGGACCAAAACCATAAAATCGTCCGGCTTTAAAGTTGCTTTACTATCTTCTGGCAACACTTTATAAGCTATCCGATAAAAGAGGGCATGGTGTCGAACGGAGGAGTTTTTTTTCAAAAAATCTCTTAAAGGCTCCTGTGCCTCTCCTGCTATGGCTAAAATATAAGCCGACGACTCAGGAGCAATAAAAGACTGAGGGGTTTCCATCTTATTCATAACCCCTTGAGCTGCACTCCACATTTGAAGAACAGTGGGGTACATCACAAACAGACTTAACATGAAGGCGATCCCGTTCACCACCTGGTTTGGAGGAGCTTGCTGAACACCCAAAGCGTTTCTCAGTAGAGATAACACGACAACCAACTTTAAAAAGGAGGTTAAAATCATGATGATAAACGGAAGGAGGGCAAATAGGGTCAGAAGGACAGCTTGAGTGATTAGAGAGGGACGTTTAGTATCGATCACATTTTGCACGTCGATCGTATTTTCTGGTGTTTGAGAAAATGTGCCCTTTCTTAAATCCTTAGTCGGAACACTTTTCACCTCAGGTTTTTGAGGAGTATTGGGTGCCTGAGCTAAAAGGGGCTCACAAAAACCAAAAATTAGAAATAGTGATAAAAGGAGTCGCATCATCATACTTAATAAATCTTTAACTTAAAGGAGGATTTTTTTCCTCACTTTTTTTTATTTTTGCCAAAGCTTCCATCGAAAACATCATTTTGAAAGCATTTTCTAAAATTTTCCACTGATTATCGAGTCTTGCATTAATAATCCCCACCTCAGTTTCGATCATACACTCTCCAGGATTTAAATCATCACGCATCCTTAAGGAAAGGGATTCTAAACTCTCAAAAATCTCCTTAATTCTTGGGCGATTGAGCTCTAATTTGACTAAATCATCTTTGTTTGCGTAAATCACGATTTTTTTATGCTGAGAGACTGAGCGTAAAATATTTGAAACAATTGAGACCACAGCATCCTGAGAAGTTTCAAGCTCTCGTCCTACAATTTTCTGAGCGGCTTTAAGAGCTGCCTGGGCAAGCACTTTCTCCATCTCCCCTCTAATCTGAATCACTTGCCCTTCCATGAAAGCGAGCTGTTCTGCCCAAGCTCTATACCCCGCTTCAAATCCTTCTTTGTACCCAAACTCTTTTGCAGTTTCTGCTTCAGCGGCAACTTCAAGTTTGTAATTTTTGGCATCCTCTTTCACTTTCTCAATTAGGGCGACCCCATCCATAGTCTCACAATAAACTTCTTCGGGTATAATTTTTCCACTTCCTGCGGATAAATGAATAGGCTCCCCTGAAATCAAGGTGAATAATCTAGTTCCCATGATCTACCTCGATATTTAACTTATTAAGAACGGAAAAAAATTGCATAGTTAAAGCCTCTTTTATGGGATCTGGCACCGTTTTAGAACTGTATTTCAAAAGGATTTTGGCTCTTCCGGTATCTAACTTATGTCCGAAGTGCCACAAAAACTCCTCACCAGTTTTTGATAGGATAATTCCCAAACGAATAAGCCCTTGCGTATGAAGGTAATCCCTTAAGCTTTTTTCCCCAGCCATCCCTTTTTTTAAAAGAGTTTGAAAGGTTTTATCGTTTAAGCGAAAAAGCTCTTTTTTTTGCATCGATTGCTTTAAAAAATACTGCTCATCTTTGGTAAGAAATGAAAAAAAAGTCATAATCTGCTTTTTATCGACAACCCGTTTCAAAAGGTCGGCCAATTCACAAAGCCCCAAGTAGTTAATTAAGGAAACCAGTTGATTCTTAGGTAGTTCCAATAAAAAAGAAAATTCGGTTTTGGGAAGACACTGAATAGGGAGCTGCTCTTTTGGAAAAACGAAACTGATCCATTTTTTGAATAAAATATCTCTTATAAAAGGAGGGGGGGGATTTTCTTCAAAGGTTACAGATTTTTTGAGCCCTTTTTTCAAAACGTCATCTAAAATAGAGACCGCAAAATCTCTCTCAAATGGGGAAAAATTCTTTAAAGGTTCTAAAAGCCATGAGTAGTGAATATAGGAGAGCCTCTCAAAAGGATTTTGCAAAAAATTTTTAAGAGGGGCCTCAACAAGGGGAGCTTCGCGCACTTCCATTGAGAAGGAATCGGGCAATACCTTAAACAAATCTCCCCCGAGAGTACGCCCATACTCCCTATTTAAGGCTTGAAAAAAACAAGCTCTCTTTTTCATTCTTTATTAAGTGACTCCCTCTTCGTCGTCCTCTTTCTTTTTCTCAACCTTTTTCTCTTCCTCTTCAGCTTTTGGTGGCTCAACGGATTTTGATTTCCTGACCGGAATTAAAGACATTAAAAAGTGTTTTACTCCCCCACTCTGTTTAATAAAAGGGAGCATTTTCCAAAACAGAAGTATTAGAGCTGTCGTCAAAAAGAGAAGTAATAAAACAAGAGTAAAAAATATGATCCTAAACCTTGTTAATGATTCTTTGGCGATGATAAGGCTCCAAACAGAGACATACGATTTTTCCTGATCAGAACGGACAGAATTCGATCCGCCGTAATCAGTATAGCGCGCCTTATCGCCTGTGACATCGACGTTATCATAATCAAGACCTGTGACACTTGAAGAAACAAGACGCTTAATTTTAGGAATTAGCTGACTATTCGGATCATCGAGAACCCCTGTATGTTTGACATAAACAGAGGCTGTAATTGGTTGTTTAGGTCCTTTCCCAACATTTAACGGGTCTTCTTCTGGAAAGGAGATCTGGACGTCGGCATCTAAAACACCATCGATTTTACGAATTACGGAGGCAATTTGTTCACCAAGCCCCGCCTGATACCTAATTTTTTCTGTCATTTCTGAGGGAACAAGACCTACATCCTGAAAGAGTCCGAGAAGGCGCTCCCCTCTTTTCTTGGAAGTCCTGCCTGGTTAAGTAAAGAAAGGGCATCGGCAGCTCTATCAGAGGGGACCTGAATATCCCATAAAACAGCTTTTTTTCCTCCACCACCGCCTCCCCCTTCGGTGCTTTGCACTTTGCTCACATCGATTCCTTTATTCGACAAATAGACCCAAATTTCGTTCGCTTCTTTTTCATCCAAACCATTAACGATTGTCTTCTTCGATTCGCACGAAGTGAAAAGAGTCATTATAAATAGTGGAAAAAGTAAAAATCTAAAAAACATGAGAAAACCTAAAAAGAGCCCTAAAGATGACATCTTAACACGAAAGAGGTTTTTTAAGCTATTTAGGGCCTTAAGCTTTAAAGTTATCCAACGTTTTTCAACTTAAAGTCACTTAAATTTAAATGGTTATATCTTAAAAGCCAACCATTCGAGAGGTCATTTAAGAAGACAAATCCTTTTTTTTCAAAAAAATATGGACAAATAAATCGAACTCGTTGAAAATATCTCTTCTTCGTACCGCCAAACTCAAACTTTAACTCAAATAGGGAGAAACGACATGAACAAGTTTATGGTTTTAAGTACCATCCTAGGTCTACTGACATTTTCAAGTCCTTCAGTTGAGGGTTCAGCGCATCACAGACAAACATTAAGTGAATCAACTCAGATGTACATGAGTCTACCAATTCCTGCGATCATTCCGATTTGTTGTCCAGCATGTCGCAGACCTTGCGGCTTTATGGGATTAACGAGCTGCAAGTGTTACAAAGACAGAATGGCAGCGCAAGAGCTTGCAGAAAAGGAAGCTGCAATGAAAGAAGCGGCCTCAAAAGACGCAGCTCGCGGGGAAAAGGAAGCTTCAAAAGCGATTGCACACAAATAGATTTGGAAAAGCCATCTAAGAAAATAGAAGCAAGGGGATACTTTAAAGAAGAAGACGAACTTCCTCTTTTAGTTCCCCCCGGTTTTTAACCTAAGACGCAACCGAAAATAAAAAGTGACCGCATCAATTACGACACCTGTTAATTTTTAGAGAATCCCCTCTTTAACACCGTCTCAAATCTCTGAATTGTTAGCCCGACACGCAACTTCACTTTTCTACAATCAAAAAATAGCTCTCAAACCTCTAAAGCATTTTCTCAAGATGTACCTTCACTCATTCTTCAATCAGAGATCGTTCTTAAAACCTTTGAAGCGCGAACTCAATGGGCTATTTCACTCTTCTTACAATCAGAGAAAGCCCTACTCACATTCTCTTAAAACCTTTGAAGCGCGAACTCAATGGGCTACTTCACTCATCCTTCAATCAGAGATCGTTCTTAAAACCTTTGAAGCGCGAACTCAATGGGCTATTTCACTCTTCTTACAATCAGAGAAAGCCCTACTCACATTTTCTTAAAATCTTGAAGCGCGAACTCAATATGCCATTTTCACTCATCCTTCAATCAGAGATCGCCCTACTCACATTTTCTTAAAACCTTTGAAGCGCGAACTCAATGGGCTACTTCACTCTTCTTACAATCAGAGAAAGCCCTCATAACAGTCTCTTAAAATCTTTGAAGCACGAACTCAATATGCCATTTTCACTCATCCTTCAATCAGAGATCGCCCTACTCACATTTTCTTAAAATCTTTGAAGCACGAACTCAATGGGCTACTTCACTCATCCTTCAATCAGAGAAAGCTCTCATAACAGTCTCTTAAAATCTTTGAAGCACGAACTCAATGGGCTATTTCACTCTTCTTACAATCAGAGAAAGCCCTCATAACAGTCTCTTAAAATCTTTGAAGCACGAACTCAATATGCCATTTTCACTCTTCCTTCAATCAGAGAAAGCCTTCATAATATTCTCTAAAATCTCTTGAACATTAGCTGACTAATTTTACATGCCTCTTAAGGTAAAATGAAAAAAAAGGCTCCAGACTACTGCTAAAATGGGGTTCTCCTTGAACCCTTTAAGAAAAATATTTCACTAAAATGAAAATTTAGGGTTTACAAAAATCTCCAAATACCTGAACATGTCTCTTCTCATACCGCCAAATTGAAACTTTAACTTAAAAAGGAGGCAACTCATGAGACTGATGAGACTTATTAGCTTCATAGTCGTTTTGATTACAGTATGTGTGGTAGCTCCTGCAGATGCTTACTTTAGCAAAGCCACGACACAACACAATTTAGGATCGATCGCTGACCAAGGTAGACTTCCACCACCTCTTTGCATTCCATTGCGTTGTCCAGTATGTGGAGAATACATTTCTTGCATCAACGAAGCTTGTGGATGCACAAGAAAAAATAGATTCGACGAAAAAAAGTCGGAAAAAAAGGCTGAAAAGGATAAAACTGAAAACAAACGTACAGGGGATAAATAATTGTCTTCTGAAATCATTTGGAAACCTGGTTGCAGGGTCTCTATAACCCTAATGTAGCCAGGTTTGTTGGTGCTTAAGAGTGGAAACCTTTCATGATAAACAGTAACATGTATGAAAATGCAAGCTGGCAGCAAATCTTGCGCATGGCTATTCCTCTCATGGTCACTGCTCTCTCCTTTTCTCTCATGCTCTTTGTCGACAGGTATTTCCTGTCACAGATTAGCGAAATGGCGGCTCTTTCGATTGTCAGTTCAGGCACTCTTACTTGGGTCACTGTTTACGGATGGTCTAATTTAACGGGGATTTCTGAGGTTTTTGTCGCAAGACATTACGGATCAAAGCGTTTTGACAAAATCGCCGAATCGGTCTGGCAAATGATCTGGATTGGTGTGTTTTCATCGATTTTTTTTCTATTCCTCTTTTTTTGGGGAGCCCCTTTTTGGCAATATTTTGGATATCTTGGGTTTCAGGAAGAAAGAGACTACTTTAGTTACACAATGATTTTTGGATGGAGCTATCCAATTAATGCAGCCCTCGTTGGCTTTTTCATTGGACGAGGAGAAATCAAAACGGTGACAAAAGCTGCTTTCATAGGCAATATCTCCAATATCATCTTAGATAAGGTTTTAATTTTCGGCATTGATGGGATCTTGCCCGCTCTAGAAGTGAAAGGAGCTGCTGTCGCCACTTCAGCCGGTGTCGCAGTTCAAACGCTTTTTCTTTTTCTCACCTTTCTCAACAAAGAAAATAGAGAGAAGTTTCAAACGCACAAACCTAATCTAAACTTCTCGATCATGAAAGAGAGTGTACAGATAGGGGGTCCAGCGGCTCTCTTTATCATTTTTGAGATCTTAGGATGGGCCACGTTTTACCAAATAGCCTTGAATAAAGGAACCGAATACGGAATTGCAGCGTTTGTTTGCCAAAACACATGGCTTTTGTTTTACGCTTTCAACGATGCGATCCACAAATCGATTATAGCTCTTTCGGGAAATCTTTTTGGTGCATGGGAGCTTCATTTAATCCCAAAACTGATTTGGTCTGGTGTTAAACTCCACTTAGCTTTCCTTGGAATCATGCTTATAGCTTACTTTACGATGTTCGACTTCTTTTTAGAAAAACAGCTAGAGAGCTTAAACGTGGTCTTAGACGATCTTCACCCGTTACGTCTTGGAGGCTTCTTCGTCGTGGCTCACCTTTTTCTTGACGGCATAAGACTTGTTCTTTCAGGGCTTTTAATTGCAGCAAAAGACACGGTATTTTTGATGGTGAGCTGTTCGATCTCGATCTGGCTTTTCCTTGTGTTACCCACTCACTACTCGCTTAACGTGCTCAACTTAAGCGCTAATTGGGTAGCATACGTACAGGGGTTCTACAGCCTAATGCTAGTGATTGTGGTTTTTGATCACTACTGCCGAAGATCTTGGGTGACATCAGCACTCCAGGCGGCTTAAATCTTTCGTAGCTCTTGCCCCTTTTCCCAAAACTTAGCCGTGCCCTTGCTCTTTTACAATCTAAAAAAATCCTTTTAAAAAATTAAAGAGACGCACCAAAAGGCTTAAAGGGAAAGGAAAAGGGCATGGGCAAGTTTGGGATACTTAAGCCTTTGCACCAACCGCCTTTTCGCAAGAGCACTTCATTCGGCTTAACTGAAATAAGCTTTTAACACATTGCGATAAGCTCTTTTCTGCCAAGCACCCCTTCTGCATCACTAACTTCAACCCCATCAACTCGTTTAAATACTGATCTAAGTACCTCAATATTGGCTCGCATGGACAAAACTGCTTAGTAAAATGTGTGCAAAGGGGAACCTCTTTTGTATCCCAAGGTGTACATAAACACTTAAAATCATCGTCTAAACTGTCCCACCACCCTTGAACACATGATTGATCCTTCTGAATCTTTTTCAAAAGCTGAAAAAGAGAAGCCTCCAATAGAGGAGTCTGCTTTAAGTGAAAAAATACCGGCATTGCAGCCTTCTCAAAGCTTAACCCAAAACGACTCACTAAATGATCGAGCTCCCTTGGACTTAATTTTGATATCGCAGGATTCAAAATCTCCTCGTAAAGTGAACTCAAACTAAAAAGTTCGTGCTGGATCAATTCATACTCAGAAAAACATCGATGCAACTCTAATTTCTCCTCCTCGTTTAAAACCGAAGAGTGATCCACATGTTTTAACAAACTCCTAAATGCCTTTCTATACTCATCACAAGAATGAGATACCTGACTCAAATGCCTAATAAATGACTCCACCTTTTTAATCCGACGCTTGTGCCACTCTCTTTGACTCTTGATATGGTCAATCGTTAACATCTCTGAGCGAATCAACGGAAACCTCGGATCCTTTTTTATCTTCTTAAACAACTGCGAATTGGAAGAGGCTAATGCATAAAGCGCCTGCTTCTCCAAAAGCTCCTTCTCCCCCTGAAAATCAATATGAGGAGTCAATTGCTCTAATAACTCGTGAAGAATCTTTGACTGAAACCCCTGCACTTTCCTTTTACCAATTGTATGCCTAAGCTCCCTATCCTCCGATAAAGACCTCAATAAATGAAGAGATGTGTGCAGAGAATCCTTATCATGTTTATTATCAAGATGATGCATTAATTCATTCACGCAAAGCTCTGTATTTCTTAAGCAAATCCGGTACTCTTTAAACCAAGGATCATCTTTAATCCTCGCCCAGATCCCCTTAAAAAATGAAGGACGCTTCAATCTAATAGGTATTAAACCCCTTTTCTCGTCAAATTTGGCCCTTAAAAGCTCCCCGGGTTTTAACTTATTTGCGGCCTCAAGCCAAAGCTTATTTGAATAAGTAGCAGCTTGCGTCTTATCTAATGCCGTCCAAGCTTGAATTGTTTTATTGGTCTCCATGAGAACCCCCTAAAGATTAATTATCCTTAGTATATAAAACAAAACTAATATGTAAAAGTTAATTTAATGTTAATTACTATTCATATCAAATAAAACTACTTTAAAATCGTTTTTAAACTCTTTAAAGCTAGGATTGTTTGCTAATTCCCGAAAAGATTTTTCAAGAGGAGTCCCTTTTAAGCCCCTACAAGCTAAGATAAGATAGCCGCAAAGAAGCGTATCCTTTTGAAAATCAGGATCTTGGATTAATGAGAAGGCTATTTTTGCAACACTCTCATCAAAAGAGTATTCCGCAAGAACAAGAGCTGCCCTTTCATTGTCTTCATTAATAGGCTTTTTTTGCACAACTTTTAATAAAAACTCTTTAGAAGAGGAACCAATGGCTTTTAAAGCCTTGATAAGAATCTCCTCATCGAAGAAATCACCCTCTCTTAAGTGTTCAAAAAGAGTAATAATCGCTCGTTTATCACCTATAAGCCCAAGCGACTTTGCTGCCAGATAGGGAGCTTTACCATATCCTGGAAAAAGAGGGGAATAATACTCATCATTTTTCAAAAGGGCCATCAGTTCCGGAACAATTTTGTGCCCCTCTTTTGTAATCGCCAAAATTTCCTCTTCAGCCTCTTCCGTTTCAGCTAAAATCAAGTTGGCAATCAACTGAGGATAGCGAGATATCGCATCTTTTTTTTGGAGTAAAAGGCGCAAATTTCTGTATTCTTCTAAAGATTTTTTAACAGTAGCCCTCTCCTCATCGCCTAACACAAGAAGACTGAGGTTCTGTTCCAAGGAGCGCTCAAAAATAGCTAGCTCCTCGATCCGCTTTAAAGAAAACTCCTCTTGAATCCCTTTACCGCCCCTTTGATAATACTCGATCATCAACGGAAAACTGCCCCCAAAATGGGCATCCCGTTGCATTAAAATATCGATATCAATTGCATCTCTTAAATCAAAATCCGTTGTGTCCATAAACTTCATCCGCATGGTAACTTGAGCGCACAAAAGGGCCACAAACCATATGGGCCACCCCTAGAGCCTTTCCAAACGCTTCATACTCTTTAAAAAGCTCTAATGAAACAAACTCTTTAACACTCAATTTTTTGTGACTTGCCTGTAAATACTGACCTATTGTGATGATCGAACAACCCGCCTCATACAAATCGGCAATCGTCTCTTTAACTTCCTCTTTTGTTTCTCCCAAACCGACCATAAGGCCTGATTTGATAAGAAGAGGATTTTGCTTCATATCTCTCACATATGATAAGAATTGAAGCGTTCTATCATAGGTCGCTTTATGACGCACCTTCGGGGATAAAGAGCGCACCGTTTCGATATTGGTATTAAAAACATCAGGTTTTTTCTCTAAGATATGATCCCAGGAGTTTTTATTCCCCTCAAAATCTGATGTGAGAAGCTCGATCCTTACTTGAGGCACCTCTTGCCTTAACAGATCGACAATCTTTCCCATATGATGCGCACCCCCATCCTCCAAATCATCTCTTGCCACTTGTGTGATCACTACATGTTTTAATTGAAGCGCTTTTACTGATTCGACAATCGCATAAGGCTCATTCTCATCGAGGGGCATTGGGGTTTTGCTGTGGGCTATATCGCAAAAACCGCAAGCTCTTGTGCATTGTTTTCCAAGAGCTAAAAATGTGGCCGTTTTTTTTGACCAACACTCTAAAAGATTTGGGCACTTAGCCTCCTCACAAACCGTATGGAGCCTTTTTTCTCCAAGCAATTGTTTTGTTTGTAAAATCTCTTCGGTAGTGGGAAGCTTTCTGTGAAGCCAGGAAGGAAACCGTCCTGTGCCGGTTTCGGGATTTACGGGTAGACGATTGATTTTTTTGGGACGCGTATCGAAAAGTTGCTCCTCAAACATCGCTTGCTTTCCGTTTTGGAGGCCAATGAAGGGGAGTATTATTTGCAATGAGAGCCGCTTCCATCCACACCTCTGTCACAGTAGGATGAGCATGGATCGTCTCGGTAATTGACTCTACAGTGAGTTCATTGCCAATGGCAAGAGCCATTTCAGCAACTAATACTCCAGCATCGTGCCCAACCACTTGGGCTCCTAAAATAGCTTGAGTCTTCTTATCAGTGACGATCTGAGCAAACCCCTCAGTCTCACCGGTAGCCTGCGATTTACCAAGAGCTTGAAACGGAAATCCACTTAAAGTGGCATCATACCCCTGTTTTATCGCCTCTTTTAAGCTCAATCCACAAGTTCCAATCTCAGGTTCAGTAAAAATAACGCTCGGGATGGCATTGTAGTGCATAAATGCTTTTTGACCACACGCATTTTTTGCCGCGACAAGCCCCTGATGAGACGCTACATGAGCAAGCCACCACTTTGAGGCAATATCTCCAACTGCAAAAATATGAGGAACATTTGTCTGCATTCTTTCATTTGTTGTTATTGTTCCATCAGAATTGACTAAAACTCCTGCGGCCTCTAAACCAATTCCATCCGTATTCATTTTCCGACCAACTGATACGAGAGCGCACTCAGCCTTAAGAAGTTTTCCATCAGACAAATGAGCTGTGATCTCCCCCTTCCCTTTCTCTATTTGAGAGACAAGAGTATTGAGATGAAGAGTGATCCCCTTCTTTAAAAAAGCCTCTTGGAGGGCTGCCGAAACAGTTTCACACTCCATGGGAACTAGACGAGGCATCATTTCAACAATCGTGACAGCCGTACCAAAACTTGCATATAAAGAAGCAAACTCGCACCCAATAACACCACCACCCACAATAAGAAGGCTTTTTGGAAGAGTGGTCATTTCAAGAAGAGAAGTGGAATCGATAATATGTTTCTGATCAAAAGGAAAGGCACTCATCTCTTTTGGAGAGGAGCCGGTGGCTACAATGATCTTCTCTGCCTCTAAAAGAACATTTTCTTTGCCAAAAACTTTAACCTGATGAGGAGAAACAAACTTTCCAAAACCCTCAATCAGAGTAATCCCATTTTTTTTAATTAAATTGCCGAGCCCCCCTCGCACCTGTTTGACAGCTAAATCTTTTTTTTTGACCGCTTTAGCATAGTCAAATGAGATAGGTCCGACCTCAATCCCAAACTCTTTAGCTATTTTTATCTTATTTAATAGGGTACTTGTAGAAATAAGGGCTTTAGAGGGGATACAACCCCGATTAAGACAGGTACCCCCTAAATCGTTGGGATCGACAAGAGCCACTTTTTTGCCAAGTTGAGCGGCTTTTATAGCTGCAGGATACCCTCCAGGCCCAGCTCCCATCACGATAATATCAAATTTTTGCTCATTCATAAACTTCAGAATAATTGAGTGGAGTGTTTAAGCACAAGCCCATTATCGAGTTAATAAGATTGACACATGTGAAACATTTCAAGTAATATGGAATAAACAACTACTGGTCGTTTGAATGTCTAAGGCATTAAAGAAAAAACTTTGCTGGAACTGCGAGGGGGGTGTATCCTATGAAGAAGAGAACTGCCCTTTTTGTGGTGTCTATTTAAGTCCTCATGGAAGAGAAGAGGACGATGAAGAGGAAGAGACAGACTTTTTTACCCCTCCCTACCCTACAGAAAAAGAAGAGGAAACTCCTCTTGCAAAGCCCTCTTCAAAAGAAGTCAAGCTTAATACCAGTTCAAGCGACTTAAAAAAAGTTGCAGTTCCTGTGACTCTTCTTCTCTCAGGAACGGTTTTTTTCCTCTTTGGATTAGCCCTTTTCCTCTTTTCAAGAGGTGGTCTTTTTATCTTAAGATGGAACGGTTCTTACTGGCATGTTTATCTAGGATTCGGTCTTGCCGCCCTTTTCTTCGGATGGAAATCGCTCAATAATTTAAGTGAATCAGAAACTTAATAGACCTCTTTTCTATTCGGCCCTGAAAAAGTCCTCTCCAATAAAAAGTGCCCCTTTTGACAAAAAAGGCGTTTTACTCCTCACCAAACCTTGGCAAGGGGGGAGCGTCGTTCACCGCATTTTTTGTTGCAAAAGGATCACTTTTTCTTTGGAGAGTGCGTGTTCCATTTGCGAAATTTTTGCAGCTTTTCTCATTGTCATATAATTAAACCTTGCAAAATAGGCTATGTCTCTCTTAATCCTTAACTGCAAATTTTTCTCAAGGAACCCTTACTTTTTCAGGGCCGACTATTCTATTGGCGGTAATTGATAGCGAACACTCTCTCCGTTTCTAGCTCTCCATTCATTAACAAAACGATGGACTCTGTCAAAAAGAGTGTAAGGATGATGAACTTTTGCAAACTTTGGTAAAAGAGGATCGTAAATCCTCGAAAATCTTGGAGAAACTTGCCTAGATTTTAATTGGGGATCCACATACCAAGCCCCAAAAATCACTTGAATCAAATTAATTAAAGGGTACGTTACTACAAACCCCACCTTCTTGACAGTGGGTGAAACAGGGCCCACAAGCTGTTTTATCCTATTTGGAATCAAAAAGACAACGGCGTCTTCCTCGGTTGCTATCTCAAGACCCCCAATTTTTGCACACGATTTGACATACATTAAACAGTTATCCCCAATCGTCTGAAGAGTAAGACTATTTTCTCGATGATCATCCTCAACTTTTTTCTTAATTTTAAAAAAAGCCTCTTCAGTAATCTCAGCAGCTATAGAGCGGACCTCACAAGGCCAAAACTCAGAAACATCGGGGACCATTAATCTGGCTTTATGAACTCTAAAAGGAAATTTTACGTGGGACCAGAAATTTCTCTTAGCTCCCCTATAAAGGCCTACGCTATAAATCTCACCGGTGTTTTTATATAAACGAAACCAGGTGTGGGTATTATCAAAAGTCCCCTCCGAACAGGCACAAAACTCAAATAAGGTTTTATTACCCCATTTAGCAGGATCTTCTATTTTATACGGCCTCAACTCATCGAACTCATACATGTCAAGCTCTTCCTGAAGCCCCTTAGGCCCCCAAATCCAAGGCACTTTTCCCGATCGGTAATCAGCCCCTTGAATGTTTACAGGCGTCCAATCGACAAATACATTATTTTTCAATAATCGGATCTTATGTTGAGCATCTTCCTCAAATTTATGATCATACGTTGCAAGGTAATTGTAGAGCTTGTATTTTTCGCAAAAATCTAAAAGCCCTTCATTCTCTTGAAAAGCCTTTTTTGAAATCCCCATCTTTGCAGCTAAAAGAGCCACTTTTAGATCTTGCACTTCAGCTTCAAACGATTTGGGAACTAGCTTCAAAAATTGCCGAATTTCCTCGAGTTTGGGATCTGAAAAAGCTTGTTTAGGCGTTAAAGGATTATTAAACGCACTCGATAAAAACCCCTCTGAACGGGCTCTATATCTTTGCCTTTTTTCCTCCTCAGATTCGAAATATCGCTCATAAACAAAATTACAAACTTGCATTCTCTTCCTTCAATAAACCACAACATTTTTTATACTTTTTACCACTTCCACAAGGGCAATCGTCATTGCGGCCAACTTTTGGACCCGTCATCAAAGGGGTTGAGACAGTAGGCTCTGCATTTTCAGACTCTTCCACCTCGTCGACCAAAGAACGAGTTGTTTCAAGCTGCAAGGAAGCGATTAAATCCTGCAAACTTGGAGCTTCCCTTGCAATAATCTCAAAGCGGAAAAGATCGTGCGCAATCTCTTCTTTTAACGTTTTTCCAAACTCGTGGAAAAGCTCAAAAGCCTCGTGTTTAAACTCGGTTAATGGATCTCTTTGACCCAAAGCGCGAAGAAGCACTTCTGAACGAAGGTGATCCATGAGAAGCAAATGGCTCTGCCAGTGTTGATCCACTTTTCTTAACATCAAATCTCTCACAGCACGAGAAGCTGGCAACATCTCTTGAACAGATTCAGCCTCTCTACCCTTCAAAATCTTATCGTTTTCCCTCTTTTGCTTCATTTTAAAGGCCGTTACGACTTTATCCCGAACAATCTCTTCAACCCTTGCCGGATCGTCAAAATCACCCTCATCAAATGTAATAGGGAACCTCTGCATTAACCACTCTCGCAACGCTTCACTGTTTTGAGAATCGACTAGATGCTTATGAACCGCCTCTGCAACCACATCTTCCATCATAGAAATGGCAAGCAATGGTGGATCCTCAGTTCTTAAAATTTCATTTCTAAAAGCATACACCTCTTGCCTGTGTTTATTCATCACATCGTCATACTCAAGAGTGTGTTTCCTCATCATATAATTGCGTTGTTCAATCGTTTTCTGAGCGTTTTCAATCGAGCGGTTAAGCATCGAGGCACTCATCGGCTCCCCTTCGGGAGGACGGAATCTTTGCAAAATCTCTGTCATCTTTGGAGAGGCAAAAAGACGCATCAGGTGATCCTCAAAGGAAACGTAAAATTTAGATGAACCGGGGTCTCCCTGGCGTGCGCAACGCCCTCTTAGCTGCCTGTCAATTCGTCGCGACTGATGCCTTGTCGTTCCCATGACATAAAGCCCTCCAAGCTCAGCGACGCCAGGCTCAAGCTTAATATCTGTTCCACGACCGGCCATATTTGTCGAGATAGTAATAGCACCTCTTCTTCCCGCTTGAGCGACAATTTCAGCTTCCTGAGCATGGTGCTTTGCATTCAAAACCGTATGAGGTAGCTTATTTTGCCTAAAGATGCGAGAAAGCTTCTCAGAGATATCCACAGACTCTGTCCCGATCAAAATGGGGCGCCCTTGATTGTGAATATCGTTCACTTCCTTCAAGATGGCCTGGTATTTTTCCCTCTCGGTCATATAAATTTCATCGTTAGAATCAACTCTTTTACAAGGCTTATGGGTCGGAATCGCAAGAACATCGAGCTTATAAATCTGTTTGAGCTCATTGGCTTCAGTCATTGCCGTTCCAGTCATCCCCGCAAGCTTTTCATAGAGCCTAAAATAGTTTTGAAGAGTAATCGTAGCATATGTTTGAGTCTCTTCCTGAATTTTTACCATCTCTTTGGCTTCGATCGCCTGGTGAAGCCCATCTGAGAAACGGCGACCAGGTTGAGGTCTTCCTGTATTTTCATCGATAATGACGATTTTTCCATCCTCTACGATGTAATCGACATCTTTTTCCATAAGAAGATGAGCTCTTAAAAGCTGTCTTAAGTTATGGGCACGCTCTTTACGCTTAGCATCCTCTTCCTGAACAGTAATTTTTCTTCTCTCCTTCTCCTCGGCTGAAAGAGAAGTATCTTGATCGATCGTTAAAAACTCATGGCTGATATCCATCATGGTGAAATCGTCAAACGACCCTTCGGAACCAACACACTCCGGCCAAATATGAATCCCCTTATCGGTCAACTCAAACTCTTGCCCCTTCTCATCGATATTGATAAAAAGTTGCGATAAAGCCTCTGCTTTCTCTTTTTTGTTTTCGTTGTTGAAGTAGTAAAGATCCCATTTATCCAAAGCAGCCCTTAAATCGGGATGCTCCTTGATCCTTGCCAAAATCTTGTTTCTCGGCGTCCCCTTCCCGACGAGCCAAAGCTTCTTTAAAGCCTCACCCGCCTTATCATTCATTTTTTTAGGAAGCTCCTCCTCTTTCAAAAACCCTTCGAGTTCAAGCTCCTTCCTCGCTTCGGTCGCTAATCTATTGCAAAGATCTCTTTGACGTCTAACAAGAGCTGAAGCGCCAGCTTCAAGCTCATGATACATCTGACGACTCTCGGGAACAGGCCCAGAGATAATAAGTGGTGTTCTCGCCTCGTCGATCAAAATCGAATCGACTTCGTCGATAATGGCAAAATAGTGCCCTCTTTGGACCTGATCTTCTTTTCTAAAGACCATCGAATTGTCGCGCAAATAATCAAACCCAAACTCGGAAGCTGTCCCATACACAATGTCGTTTTTGTAGATCTCTTTTCTCATGTGAGGGGGAGTGGCATTGAGAATCGTTCCCGTTGTAATTCCATGCCATTTAAAAACTGCACTCATCCAGCTGCAATCTCTTGTGGCAAGGTAATCGTTTACGGTGACTAAGTGAACCGGTTTTCCCGTAAGGGCATTTAAATAAAGGGGCATCACAGCCGTCAATGTTTTTCCCTCACCAGTCATCATTTCAGCAATTGTTCCCTTGTGAAGGGCAATAGCTCCAATAAACTGCACATCGTAGGGAACCATATCCCATTTTTGATTGTAACCAGAAACGTGCACCTCTTGACCTACCAAACGGCGACAAGTCTCTTTAACAACCCCATACGCCTCGGCAAGCAAATCATCCAAAGGTTCCCCTTCTTGATACCTTTTCTTAAACTCTTCTGTTTTGGCTCTTAGTTGTTCGTCTGAAAGAGCCTTGTATTTTTCGGCCCATTCGTTAATAACGACGACTATTTTGGAAAACTTGCGCACAAGACGATCTTGAGCCGAACCAAAAATCTTTTTTAAAAAACCAAACACCATAGCAACCTCATTCAAATCAAAGCGCATTATAACATGAGCAGGATAATGTGGGGGAGTTTTTTTTTCATCTGTTATGCTATTGCAGCGTAAATCATCGAATGGTATTATTTCTCCTTGACATCTTAAGGAGGTTTCTCATGATCAGATCGTCTAATCCTGCCCTTTCAATCGATACTTTTAGCCGTTTTGGATATGGAAAAGTTGGCGCCCAAACAATGAGTATTTCTGGCACCATCTTTAAAACACTTATTCTACTAGTCCTGGCTTTGACGACTGCTGCCTACACATGGGGAGTGTTTTTTACTTCGGGAAACCCCCAAAGCGTCTCTACCCTAATGACAGCAGGAGCAATCGGCGGCCTTATTGCAGCTTTAGCTACAATTGCTAAACCCCAATGGTCGGTGGTTACAGCGCCTCTTTATGCGGTTTGTGAAGGATTTGCGATCGGTGGACTCTCCTCACTTTTTGAAGCCTCATTCCCAGGAATTGTGATTCAAGGGGCCGCTCTTACATTCGGCACCCTTTTTTCCATGCTCCTTGCGTACCAAATGGGATTTGTTCAAGTGACAGAAAAATTTAAATTAGGTCTTTTTGCGGCCACAAGCGCATTAGCCCTAGTCTATTTCGTCTCTTTTATCCTAAGTTTTTTTGGATTCTACCCCTCATTCATGTATTCTAACGGCCTCTTTGGAATCCTTTTCAGCGTTTTCGTTGTGGGAGTCGCAGCCCTAAACCTCGTCATCGATTTTGATGTGATCGAACAAGGAGCAAGATCTCGAGCCCCCCAGTACATGGAGTGGTATGGCGGCTTTGCCCTTATGGTGACCCTTATTTGGCTTTATGTCGAATTCCTAAGATTACTCTCTAAATTAAGAGAAAAGTAATTGATTTTTTTGTTAAAAAATAGGAAAGAAAAATGATTAATTTGGATAGTTATAATTCCTCTTTTAAAACCACCAAGACAGAGAACGTGAAGGTTCCATCATATGAGATAAAAAGCCCTTCTATTTCATATAGTTTTCCCCAAAGTAGTCATTCCTTCCTGAATTTCCAGGTCACTAGCACCAATTTGACTCCCCTACCTGCTAACCTCTTTTCTACAGGAAATCTCTATCAGAACGAACCGAATGATTTGCATCAACCCTAGAACTTAAATCGCAAAAAATTTTTTGGCGTTGTTTGATGTGGCTATAATCAACTCTTCTATTGAAATATTTTTGAGTTGAGCGATATGTGACGCTGTTTCCCCAATAAATGCTGGCTCATTTTGCTGCCCCCGTTTACTTTGAGGCGCAAGATAGGGTGCGTCCGTTTCGATAAAAAGCTGCTCAAGAGGGACCATTTTAGCCACTTCCTTTAGTTCTAAACTCTTTTTAAAAGTGACAATCCCGCTTAAAGAAAGCATCCAACCTCTCTTTACAACCTCTTTTGCTTCTTCTAATGTCCCCGTAAAGCAATGGAGAACCCCTTTTTCACTTTTATACTCAGAATCGATGAGATCAAAAAAATCGGAAAAAGCCTCTCTACAATGAATCACGACGGGAAGTTTGGTTTCTAAAGCTAAATGCAAATACTTGATAAAATACTCTTTCTGTAACGATTTTTTCGAGTATTCGTAATGATAATCAAGTCCCGTCTCTCCAATGGCTACAAGCTCCCCCTTTTTTGCCGCCTCTACCACTAAAGGGAAAAAAGAAGCTCCTTCACTCTCGACATCGTGAGGAGTCGTACTTGCTGTATTGTAAAACTTGTTTGAATTGAGTAGTCCCCTTTCAAGTGTCACCTTATCGGTGCAAATATTGATAATATGGGAAACGCCTGCAGAGGAGGCCCTCTCAAGAAGAGGGCCTAAATGAGGGTAAAGAGCATCAGATGTCAAATGCGCGTGAGTGTCTATCATTAGTTTTTTTGAATTGCAATATGAGGCTGCTCTTTTCCGATGTAATCAATCACCACCTCAGGAGTCAAAACTTGTGGTAGTATCTGAGGAGCTCTTTTCCCATCACCGCTATAAAGCACATAAAGAGGCACGCTACTTCGTCCAAATTTCTTAAGTTCGGCAGTAATCTTTGGATCTCTTTTTGTCCAATCAGCCTTCATTTTCACTACTTTTTTGTTCTTAAACTCCTCTTCAACACTTTTGGTTGAAAGACTTAAGTGATTTGTCTGGCAAATCAAGCACCATTTGGCGGTGAAATCGACAAAAACTGGAATCCCTTGTGCTTGAAGCTCTGCAATTCTTTCAGGATTAAACGGCTCCCACCCCTCGTGAGTGGCCTGATGAGCCTCATCCGAAGAGCCTAGCACTGAAGGCGTTGTCGAAGTATAAAGAGCAAAAGTTGCACCGCTTAAGCAAAAAAGGGCAATAGTGTAACTGACCAAACGAGTGCTCTTTTTCTTTAAAGGGGTTCCCCATTTACCAAAGATCCACCCGGCCATCGCTAGGAAAAAGAAGCAGATCAATAGATAAAAAATCGCTAAACTATTCGTTTGAGCCCCAAAAACCCAAATGAGCCAGAGAACAGAACCTAACATTAAAAAGCCCATCAACTCTTTAAACGTCTCCATCCAAGCGCCAGGCTTTGGCATAAATTTCAAAAGCGCGGGAAAACCGGCGAGCAGAAGGTATGGTGCAGCCATCCCCATCCCAAGGGAGGTAAAAATAAGCATCGATTGGAACGCAGGTTGCGTTACAGCAAAACCAACAGCTGATCCTAAAAAGGGACCTGTACAAGGAGTCGCCACCGCTGTTGCCAAAATTCCACTAAAGAAAGAGGCAAAAAGCCCCTCTTTTTTAACAGACTGGGCTTGCCCTGCCTTTGCGGCAATCCCCGTTCCCATTTCAAAGACACCAAAAAGGCTTAGACCAAAAAGGAAAAGAACAGCAGCTAGTGCTCCCACAAAAAGAGGCTCTTGAAGCTGAAATCCCCAACCGACCGAGCTGCCATAAGCTTGAAGCGTCAATAAAAGGCCTGCAATCACCCAAAAAGAGACCAATACCCCAAAAGAAAAACTCAACCCGTGAGCTAACGTTTTTGATCGACTCTCTCCAGACATTTTCACAAAGCTCAAAACTTTAAACGATAAAACGGGCAAGACACAGGGCATCAAATTCAAAATGGAACCTCCAACAAAGGCCAATAGGATCGCCCATAAAACGCCCCCTTCAAAATCGGCTGGCGCATCAACAAGTGGTGTCACTTTGTGATCAATCTCATAAGAGTGCTTCTCTCCATCTGCATGAATGACTAAAACACCTTTTAAAACTTCAGGCGTTTGATTGGCCTTAAAAGTCGCGACGTGTTTCCCCTCTCCAGATGGAACTGTTTGTAAAAAATCGTGGTCATCGACGTGAGCTGAATCCTCAGAGAAAAAAAGAGCGGATAACTTAGCGGCGCCGTGCGACAACTCAAAAATGATCGAATCGACCCCTTGTTTTAAGGTCAAATCATCGATCTTCTTAGGAATTAAACTTCTGGCTTTCTCGAAAAGAGGAGCGTTTTTGACATCCATTAATACTTTTTCAGCAAGGGCAAGATCACTCTTTAGCTCAGCACTGCCAGGTAAACACGTGTCGTTTGAGCAACTCAACCATTCAACTTCCGCCTTAAGGGCCACACTTTCTAAACCATTGAAGGTTTTAGGGGGAATCACCTTAGTTAAAAGAATAACTTGGTTTTCATACCCATACCCTACAGAATCCCCTATAGAAAATCTTTGAGGCGTTGGCCAAATAGTTTCAGCAACTTCATACCCTTCGGGCAAAATCCAACGAATCGTAGGCGCCATTCCAGGACCGCGCGGATTCTTCCAGTACGCATGCCACCCCTCCTCCAATTTTAACTCAGTTGCAACCCAAAAAGGTTGCCCTGCTTGAATCGTTTTATTCTCTATATATTGCGTAGCTTCTACCGGCTCCGCAGCAAGAGAACTGAGATAAAATAACGAACTAGCAACAAACGTAATAAATCGTCTCATGAAAAAACCTCTTACGAATATCTTAATTAATTTAATATTAAAAATCAATCTTAAATTTTACGTCTCATGAGACAGGAAAGTATTGACTTTTACTCCCAAGGTGAACAAAAATCATGGTTTTACTTAAAAACCGGTCAGGTCTCCCATGTTTTTTGCTGCCTCGAATCCTTTTATAGAAGCGTACGTTCAGTCTGATCTTTTCGGAAAAGCGATCTATGTCTCCCTTATTTTGCTATCAGTCATCAGCTGGGTGGTGCTTCTTTATAAAATCAACCAGAACAAAAGATGGCAGGGGTACTGCTCCGATTTTTACGACGAATTTCAGGACGCGAAAATCAATCCTTTAAATCTTGACTGTGAACCGTATGCCAATCAAAGGGGAGAAAACCCTTATCTTTCGATCTATTTAAGCTTAAAAAAATACACACTAGATATTTTACACAAAAACAAGAAGGCCTCAAAGCACCTGTTCGATACAGAGGACTCTTCCCCTTACCTTTCGGCCAACGATATCGATTTTGTAGCATCAAGACTTGATCAAGTGGTGGCCCTAGAGAGTAAAATTTTAGAAAAGTACCTATTTGTTTTGGCCACAATTATAACACTTGCTCCTTTCCTTGGATTACTTGGGACTGTCTGGGGGATTTTAGTCTCCTTCGGAGAGATGCAAACCACATCTCAAATCGGCAATAACCAGGCTATCATCGGAGGACTCTCACTTGCTCTTACGACAACAGTTATCGGTCTTTTGGACGCGATCCCAGCTTTAATTGGCTACAACTATTTAAAACAAAAATTGAGAGAGTTTGAAGTCGATATGGAAACGTTTGCCAATGAAGCGCTTGGAACTATTGAGATTCAATACCGTAAAGTTGAGTTGAACTAAAATGAGGCGTTTAAAAAAAACAAGAGGTGGTATCGAAGAGCCGCAAATGAACTTAACCCCTCTTATCGATGTGGTGTTTGTCATTTTGATCATGTTTATCGTATTAGCTCCCCTTTTAGAACTCGACCAAGTACAGCTTGCCGAAGGGGGCCCCGGACTTAAAACGGTATCAGTTCAAGAGTCTAGCGAGCTTGCAATTCACGTCTTGGCAGATAACACGATCAGATTTAACAAGCAACTTGTGAATATTTACCAATTGGAAGAGTTTCTTAAATTGACAAAAGCTAAAAACCCAAATTTAAAACCGCAACTCTTTCACGACAAAAGAGCCCTATTTGGCACGTACCAGGGTGTCAAAAATGCCCTTGAAAGGGCAGGATACTCTCAAGTCGACGTGATCTTAAGCCCAGCTTAAAAAAGGGAAACTCCTTCAATGGATTTAGAAGAAAAACCTCATCTTTCCCTTTCAAGCCTCTTTCTCAGGGTCTTTCTTTGCCATCTAGCCTTTATCTTTTTTTTGAGCTTTAAAAAAAGCGAAGCTCCAATCAACCTCGTGAAAAGGGAGTTTTTAGCAACAACAGTGGAACTTAAATCCCCTCCCAAAACGCCCCCTCAATCCCCTAAACCAAAAAAACCGGAAGTGGTAGCAAAACAAGAAGCTCCTCCACCTGTTGCACCATCCCCTCAAGTGGTTAAAGACAGAACTCTTTTACAAAAAGCCTCTCAAAGTCTTGCGAAAATACAAAAAACGACGGATAACAGTACCAAAAAACAAGACAATTCGATTAAAATTCCGACGGCATTAAAGATGAGTGAACCTTTAGTGAAAGCTAAGGCTGATCCTGGAGTCACTCTCTATAGCGATGAGATCTCTTCGAGACTAAAACTTTTGTTAAAATTACCAGAATTTGGCTCGGTAACGGTGAAGTTAACACTTAAGCGAAATGGGGAAGTCAAACAAGTAGATATCTTGAAATCTTTAAGCGAACTGAATGCTGAATACGTCAAAAAAGCGCTTGTTACGATCCGTTTTCCGGGATTTGGAACAGCTTTTGAGAGAAACGATGAGCACACATTTGAAATTATTTTAGAAAACGAGGTTTAAAATGCGTATTTTATTTTTATTTTTCTTCTTAATTCCCTTTCTTAACGGTTCTGATGCGCAAGAAAAAATCGTCGTTCAACTCCCGACAGAAAAAAAACTACTTCCTCTTTACCTCGACAATTTTACGGGGGATGGATTTGAGGCAAGCTATTTAAATAAACTTAAAAGTGTTTTGAGCTTTGACTTAAACTACAATGGGATGACTCAAGTTTACCAACTCACGCCTTTACAAGAGAAAAAACTTTCAGGAAAATCAGATGAGGTGATTGCAAAAGAGCTTGGTGTGTTCTATATCGTGAAAGTAAAAGTCACGGGTAAAGAGCTGACAGCTAAACTGATTTCAGTCAACAGCCAGACGATAAAAGCTGTTACCGGAATCCCTTTAACAGGAAATCTCAATACAGATAGAAGAGAGATTCACAAATTTGCTGACTTAATCCACAAGGAGCTTTTTGGAAAGCCGGGGATTGCGTCGACAAAAATTTTATACACAGTAAGATATGCTCAAGGCTCTAAATACTTCTCAGACATCTATGAATCAGATTATGACGGAGCGAACGCAAGACAAGTCACTAAAGGGGGCGACTACTGCGTGACGCCTCAATACATACCCCCTGAAAAAGGGCATATAGCTAGAAGTTTTTTTTACGTCTCATACCTTACAGGGCAGCCTAAAATCTTTATCGCATCGCTTCGAGATGGGATTTCGGAGCGTTTTTCCTATATTGCAGGCAACCAGCTAATGCCCATAAGCTCAAGACAGCGAGACAAAGTAGCTTTCGTAAGCGACGTGTCTGGAAATCCTGACCTTTACATCCAGCCATTTAAACCAGAAACGGGGGCCTTTGGAAAACTGGAACAAGTTTTTGCCCATCCACAAGGCAGCCAAGGAAGCCCCACTTTTAGTCCCGATGGGAAACAAATCGCATTTGTCTCTAACAAAGATGGCTCTGCAAAAATTTACTTAATTGATTTAACGAGCTCGAAAAAAACGGCAAAACTGCTTACCAAACACAATCAAGAGAACACAGCCCCTTGCTGGTCTCCTGACGGAACAAAAATTGCTTACTGCGCAAAAGCGAAAGATTTCAGACAAATTTGGGTATACGACTTAAAAACGCAAGAAGAGAGGCAATTAACGGATGGCCCTTTAAACAAAGAAAACCCAAGTTTTGCCCCAGACAGCCTCCACATTGTATTTAATACGACAGATGCTGGAAACTGCGACCTTTACATGCTTAATTTAAACCAACCGAAGACGGTAAAAATAAGCTCAGGCGCAGGTGAGAAGCACTACCCTAGCTGGGAGCCTTTTCCTTTAAATAGTTGAGTTGTTTTAATTCCCTTCCCAAACTTGCCCTTGCCCATGCCCTCCTTCCCTTCCCAAACTTGCCCATGCCCATGCCCTTGCCCTCCTTCCTTCCCCCCTAAACTTGCGCATGCCCATGCCCATGCCCTCTTCCCTTCCCAAACTTGCCCTTGCCCGTACCCATGCCCATGCCCTCCTTCCTTCCTCCTAAACTTACCCTTGCCCGTACCCATGCCCTTGCCCTCCTTCCCTTCCCAAACTTACCCTTGCCCATGCCCGTGCCCTCCTTCCTTCCCCCCCTAAACTTGCGCATGCCCTTACCTCCCCCTCCGAAATACCTCTAAGACTAATTAGTGTTGTTGTTATTTTCTCAAAATGTTAAACTCCGAACAAAAACCCCTTGGTGTGTCTTATGTATCGATTGAATGTTATTTTTTTATTACTAATCACTCTTTTAACGATGACTTCTTGCCGCAAAAACCAGGAGCAGCATCAATTAAACCGAGATGAGTTCATGAGTTATCACGGACCATTTGGCACAGACTACACTCCCATGCAAGATGATCCCTCTCAAAAAGCTTTAAGTTTCTCAGATATGCCAGTTAAACAAGCAAAAGAGTCTCCAGGTGACCCAGGAAGCTCAATTCCAGGAATCGACAAGTTTAGAGACCCCTCTAATTTCGAAGGACTTGCTAGCGTCTTCAAACTAGTTCACTTCCCCTACAATAGCCATCTAGTAAAAGGGACTGAAAATTTACAAACACTCAAATCGATTGCAAATTACTTAAAATCGCATAAGGATACCTATGTCTTTGTAGCAGGACACTGCGACGAAAGAGGTGCCGAGGCTTTCAACTTAAGCTTAGGTGCCCGCCGTAGCAATGCTGTCAGAGGCCTTTTAGTCCATGAAGGTGTTGACCCAAACCAAGTTTTTACGATATCTTACGGCAAAGAGAGACCCCTTGTCTTAGGTCACGACGAAGAAGCGTGGGCTGAGAATAGAAGGGCGGAATTTAAAATCTACAAAAACTAAAAGGTTTCGCATGAGATTAAGTGGCTTGATTTTACTGATTGGAACTCTTTCTTGCGCATCTTTACAGGCTGTGCCCAAAAGATATATGAACCGTTCTAGCATCGACGAAGTGCATTGCTTGATCGACGATCTTCGCTACGCCTCGTCCAATCACGAAACAGAGCTAAGAATGTTCGAAGAGAAACTAAAAAATCAGGAAACTGCACTTGATTCTCTCTGGAAACAATTTAACGATTCCGCCCCTTTGGCCAAAGAGCAAGTAAAAGAGTCAGTAAAACAGTTCGAGGCAAAGATATCAGATATCGAGTCTCGAACAAGTCTTGCCCTTGTCGACCTAAAACAACTCAAGTCTCATGCCAATGAAGGAGGAGACGCGCTTGTACAAGCAAAGAAAAAAATTTCCCACCTAGAGAGTCAGATCGATCTCATGAGTAAAAATATCGATCACCTTCATCAGGCCGTCAAAGCGATCATGGATGCTCTTCACATCAAAGATTCCGCTCTTGAAATGGAAACTACCAAGGAAAGCTCTATTGTTGCCGGAGGCACTTACAAAGTTAAAGCTGGCGACAGTTTGGAAAAAATTGCCAAAAAGCACGGAACCACGGTCCCCAAGCTAAGAGATTTAAACAACCTTCATGAAGGAAAAGATCTTATCGTCGTAGGGCAATCGCTAAAAATCCCAGCGTCTTAAAATGGGAACAATTGGGGTCTTTGATTCAGGAGTTGGAGGACTTTCAGTCCTTCATGAGCTCTTAAAAAAAAATCCCAACACCCATTTTGTCTACCTTGCCGATACCGCAAGACTGCCCTATGGTGATAAGAGTCGCGACACCTTAAGGGAACTTTCTCATGAAAACATCAAATTTCTTTTAAGCCAGGGAGCAGATGAAATCGTGATCGCCTGCCACTCAGCCTCAGCCCATGCAGCAGATTGGTTAAGAGGCACTTTCTCTATTCCCATTTGGGATGTGATCACACCTTCTGTCAAAGGGGCTCTAAAAGCCACAAAAACAGGCTCTATTGGAGTTATCGGCACTAAAGCCACCATTCGCTCACTTGTTCATGAAAAAAGCATTAAAGAGCATCTTCCAAACGCCTCTATCATTTCTCAAAGTTGCCCTTTACTTGTGCCCCTTATCGAAGAGTGTGGCATTGAACACAAAGCGATCCCATTGTTTTTAGACGAGTATTTAGCGCCTCTCATAAAAGAGTAGGATCGATACTCTTATTTTAGGGTGTACCCACTACCCCATTTTACGAAAACAAATAGAGAACATTCTTGGAAAGGAAGTGGCTATCATTGACGCAGCCCCTCTTATTGCCGAAGAGCTTAAAGCTGACTCTCTTGTTAAAAAACAAGAAGTCAATTACTTTGTGACGGAAGATGCCCTCAAATTTTCAACCCTTGCCAAAAAAATTGGACAACCGCTAATGGGAAAGGTGGAGGAGCTCCATCCCCATTTAGTCTCTTAATCATTAAAAAAAAGTTTTAAATGGAATCGTTTCTTTTCACATCAGAGTCGGTCGGAATTGGACATCCGGATAAAGTGGCGGACCAAATTTCTGATGCCATTCTAGATGCCCTTTTAAGAGAAGACCCGAATGCGCGCGTCGCAGTAGAAACTCTAGTCACAAAGGGACTTGTCATTTTAGCTGGTGAAATCACCACAAGAGCGCCTCAAGACTACCAAGAGATTTGCAGAAATACGATTAAGAGGATTGGTTATACGAGCGCCGATTTAGGTTTTGACTACCGCTCCTCTGGAATTTTAGAAAGTCTACACAAGCAATCACCAGATATTGCTCAAGGAATTACAAAAAAAGAAAACCCAAAAGAGATCGGAGCTGGCGATCAAGGAATGATGTTCGGCTTCGCTTGCGATGAGACTGAGGAGTTGATGCCTCTTCCCATCGCGCTTGCCAGCAAATACCTTTTGGAGCTCAACAGGTTAAGACAAGAAAATAAGCTGCCCTACCTTCGTCCCGATAGTAAATCACAAGTCACGATCGAATACCAAAACGGTTGGATCCCAAAAAGAATTCACACAGTTATCCTTTCGACACAGCACGATGAAACTGTTTCAAACGAAACTCTTCACAAAGATATGATCGAGATGGTTAAACGTTTAAGCCCAATTAACTTAATTGATGAGAGAACTAAGTTTTATATCAACCCAACAGGTCGTTTTGTTGAAGGGGGGCCATCTGCCGATACGGGCCTTACAGGCAGAAAGCCGATTGTGGACACTTACGGGGGAATTGGAAGACACGGCGGAGGAGCCTTTTCCGGCAAGGATGCGACAAAAGTGGATAGAACCGCAGCTTATATGGCCCGCTATATTGCCAAAAACATCGTCGCTGCAAAACTTGCAAAAAGATGTGAAGTGCAGCTTGCCTACGCCATCGGGATCTCTTCCCCCATCTCGATAAGGATCGATACGTTTCACACGAGTAAAATTAGCGAACCACTACTTGAAAAAATTGTTTCAGATATTTTTGATCTTACACCAAGAGGAATGATCGATACTCTTCAACTTAATCGACCCATTTTTGAAAAGACCGCATTCGGTGGCCACTTTGGCAGAAACGACCCCGACTTCACCTGGGAAAAAACAGATAAGATCGAAGAGATTCTTCGCTCTGTTGCACTTCTTACTTAAAAAAAACTTATATAACGATTACTCTTCGTCTTTAAAGCGTTAACCGACACCTCTAACAGTCTCGATCATCGTAAAGTTCGGTCCAAGCTTTTTTCTTAAAGACCAGATGTGTACGTCGATATTGCTGTCGACAATAAACGCATCGAAATATCCTCTTGTAAACAGATAAGATCGAAGAGATTCTTCGCTCTGTTGCACTTCTTACTTAAAAAAAATCATATAACGATTACTCTTCGTCTTTAAAGCGGTAACCGACACCTCTAACAGTCTCGATCATCGTAAAGTTCGGTCCAAGCTTTTTTCTTAAAGACGCGATGTGTACGTCGATATTCCTGTCGACAATAAACGCATCGTCGTTTGAAACATCGTCGAGTAACTGGTTACGCGTCATCACCTTACCCCTATTCATCACTAAACGCTTTAAAATACCAAATTCAGAGAGGGTCAGCGTTAATGATACACCATTTTTTAAAACTCTAAAATGCTCCACTTCCATCTTGAAGGGACCAAAATCAATACTCTGTTGCCCAGGCTGAAGATCAGCTCCCCGTCTTAAAACAGCTCGAATCCTTGAAAATAGCACCTTTGGGGAAAAAGGCTTGGTTACATAGTCATCAGCTCCAAGCTCAAGACCTAGCACCACGTCAAGCTCCTCGCTTTTAGCCGAAATCATAATAATGGGTATGTTTTTTAACTCATTACTGTTTTTCACCTTACGGCAAACATCAAGCCCACTTTGACCAGGCAACATCAAGTCCAAAACCACAAGATCCGGCTTCTCTCTCTCTATCGCCCTTAAACCATTTAACCCGTCCACCTCGACGTGAAGCTTATAACCTGCAATATCTGCCTGCAACTTAATCAATGCAGCTATATCTTCCTCATCCTCAATCAACAATATTTTAGGCTTTTGCATAATCTCAACTCTATGATTCAATTAATTTTTATATCTGTTTTTCTCGCATTTGCTGTCAAGTTTTTTTAAAGAAATTTCACTTAAGACTTTCTTTTTAAATCGAAAGAACTTAAAATGTAGGCCTCTTAATAAAATTGGATACCTAACATGCCCTTAGTTATTTTACTTTATGCCCTTTTTGCAAGTGTTTTCACTATTTCAAAAACTGGGCTTGCCTACACGGAACCTTTCTTTTTTGTAGGTACCAGAATGCTTTTAGCAGGCATTATCATGCTAGCTTATCAAATTTTATTTAAAAAAGAAAACATCTTCTCGAAAAAAGTCCCTTGGGTCAGACTTCTTTGCCTTTCATTTTTCAATATTTATTTAACAAATACATGCGAGTTTTTGGGACTCAAACACCTAACATCGTTTAAAACCTGTTTTTTTTACAGCCTCTCCCCCTTCCTTTCAGCTCTATTTTCCTATTTCATTTTCTCTGAAAAGATGGGGCTGAATAAGTGGGTAGGTCTTGTTGTCGCCTTTTTAGGGCTTTTACCCATCATGCTGCATCAACCAGATGCTGAAAATATTGCAGGACAACTTCTGTTTTTCTCATGGCCGGAATTTTTCGTCATCACTGCTGCCACCTCTTCTGTGCTCGGTTGGATTTTGCTCAGACAAGTCATCAACGAAAATGGTTATTCTCCCTTTCTTGCCAACGGAATCAGCATGTTCGTTGGAGGCTCATTTGCCCTTATCCACTCCTACTTTGTCGAAGCATGGAATCCGATCCCTGTCACCGAATTTCTTCCCTTTTTTGAATGCGCCCTTCTCCTACTCATTATCTCAAACCTCATCTGCTACAACCTGTATGGGTTCCTGATGAAAAGTTTTTCTGCGACATTTATGTCCCTCGCTGGATTTTCAACCCCTCTTTTTTCAGCGCTTTTCGGTTTTCTTTTCTTAGGTGAACAAGTCACATGGCCTTTTTACGTGTCACTTTTAGTCGTTTTTACAGGATCTTTGATTTTTTATCAGGAAGAGATTAAGGTAGGTTCTTTGAAAGTTAAAAGAGCCCTAAAATGACCCCCAGCCATACAATGACTTCAATTGCGTCTCCTGAAAAAGACTCTGTTGAAGATTTTGAAAAAATCATTCTACGCTACACTTTTTTTCACCTTATTTTTTGGGGGCTTCTCCTCTTTGAAATCTTCAGCTTTCTAATGCTGATAAGTTTACTTATCGCCTCTTCCCTTTTCTCAATTGCTTTAAGTGGAATTGTTTTTACCTTCTTTCTCTACCTCATTCTCCACTCCTACTTTTTGCAAAGAAAAGCAGATCTCATTTTAGAACTTAAACAAGATATTACTGAAAATTTTAAACGCTCCATTCACTTTCGTGAAGAGGAACTTGAACACCACATTTTACTTGCCAATGCCTACTGCTCCCTCGAGCAAAAAATGGAGCTTCACAAAGACAAAATTCATAAAAAAATAAAAAAACTCTACCTCTTTTTTTTGGGAAAAGATCTTTTCTCTTTTAGAGAAACTCTCCTTAAAGACTCTTTAAACGAACATATCAAACTCGTAAGATTTGAGCCTACAAGCCTTCAAATGCACGCAGCTCTTGCAAACGCTTATGTTCGCCTTTCAAGCCTCTACTCAAAGGCGTTAAGCTCCTCTGAGGACGACGAGGAGAATAGTTTGCCTTTTGGGCTTGAAAAAGAGACACTAAAACAAAAATTTCAACAAGTTTCAAAAAAAGCCATTGAGGAATTTAACATTTTAAACGATTATGCACCCAATGAGCCTTGGGTTCATGCGCAGCTTGCTATCAGCTTTCGGGATTTAAATATGCCTAAAGAGGAGATGCGAGAGTATGAAACAATTTTATATTTAAGACCTGATGATTTAGAAACAAGTTTTAAATTGGGCATTCTTTACTTTCAAGAGGGAGAAGCCGCAAAAGGTTTGCGCATTTACGAAAGACTCAAAAGATTTCAGCCAAAGTATGCTGAGAGACTGATCGAACACTACGGGGAGATTGTTTAAAAGTGGAAGAAAATCAAGAAGTTAAGAAAATTTTTTGCACAACATGCGGTGCAGAAAGGGAAGAACACCATAAGTTTTGTGCTATATGTGGCCAAAAACTGGTCACAGATAAAACTGAAACTGCTAAAAAAGAACAAAGAGGCTTCAAATTTTGGGCTCTTTTTGCCCTTTTACTTCTTTTAGCTCTCTACCTCGTCTCATTATTTCGACCAGAATCGCAAACGACGACCACTGAGCAACTAAAGGCTTTAAAAGAGGGAAGGACAACAGAGGCGTACTTTGCATTCACCTCAAAAGAGTATCAACAAAAAACCCCTTTAATTGAATTTCGAAAATTTTTGGAAAATAACCCAGAACTTGTGAATTACAAAACGATCAATACCCTTAAAGAGGCTCTTGCAGACCCTTTAGGCACATGGGATGGAACACTTGTCTTAAACGATGGATCTATCGCCAAAGTGCACTACGAATTTATCAAAGAAGATAACAAATGGAAAGTTCTTAAAATCGGGGTTGAGAGGGCTCACACGCCTCTTTCAACGCAAGGGGGAGCGGAAGCTAAAACCAGAATTGGCAGCTTTTTAGAAAGCTTAAAAAAGCAAGATCTTGCAGAAGCTTACTACAAGCACACCACAAAAGGGTTTCAAGAAGAGATGAGCTTAAGTGCCTTTGAAGAGTTTCTCCACATTTTCCCCCTTTTTGAACAACAAACAGGATTTGAAATCAAAGAAGTCTCAATCGATAAAGATCGCATCGTCATTTTAGCCTCCCTTAAAAAAGAGGAGGAAAATTATACGGTCAAATTCACTTTGGACTTGGTTGCAGGAGAGTGGAAGATTGGAAATATCGATGTGATAGAAAAAAAATCCTCTCTTGCCTTTCTCGACCCAAAAACAATTTTAGAGATGGAGTTTAAAGCTCTTCGGAACCACGAGCTTGCTAAAGCATATTATGAACTTGGTTCAAAAGAGTTTCAAAGCACAACACCCTACAAAGATTTTGTGAGGTTTGTCAAAGCTACCCCCACTCTTTACGACAACAAAAAAGCTCATCTTTCAAATCCCATAATCGAAGGGGAACTGGCGACAGTTCAAGCAGAACTTACCTCGATCTTTGGGGAAAAAAGCCAATTTCAGATTGAGCTTATTTACGAAAAAGACAGCTGGAAACTCTTTCACATGGCAAAAGAGGAGTAATTTTTTGCATATCATCGCAGGACGTTTTAAAGGAAGACCCTTAAGTGTCCCAAAAGAGGGCGTAAGACCTACCTCAGGAGTCGTTAAGGAAGCTCTTTTTAATATTTGTCGAGATGAGATAGAAGGCGCCTCATTCCTCGATCTGTTTGCAGGAAGTGGTGCCATTGGCCTTGAAGCTCTTTCACGAGGCGCTTCATTTGTGACCTTTGTCGATTCTGGTAAAGAGTCCTTAAGAGCACTTAAGAAAAACATAGAGCTTCTTCAAGTTGAACCTCAAACTGAAGTCGTAGCAGGAGATGCTCTCCTCAAACTGAAAACCCTTGAAAAAAGGGGAAAGAGCTTTGACGTCATTTTTGCTGACGCCCCTTATGGAGAAGAGGATTTAACAACGAAAATACTTCAATTTTTATCTATCTCGTCCCTTTTAAAACCCTCAACTCTTCTCTTTATCGAAGAGCCTAAAGCAAGAGAAACCCCTCAAATAGAAAACCTCACTTTTAAAAGAGAGAGAATCTTTGGCGACTCAAAACTGATCGAATATTTAAAATGAATGCAAGAAATGCAGCCTACATCGCCTACCTCAAGTATTTAGAGGAGGAATTTTTTTTGGTCGATACTCTCGAGGGGCTCCCCCTTGATCCTCAAACATTTCGATTAAGCGTCGAAATCGCCTGCGGCACTTGCCGCTATCAAAGAGCGCTTACAAACTACATTAAAGAAACACTTGATTCTGAGTTGCCCCGAAAAAAAAAAGAGCAAGCTCTCCTTTTAACAGGTCTTTATCAACTTCTTTTTTGTAAATCTCTTCCTCCCTTTGCAACGGTTAACGAAATGGTCGCTCTTGCAAAGCTTAACACTCATGAATCGTTTGTCAAATTTTTAAATCAAGCACTTCGAAAAGCTTCCCTACTACCTCTTAAACCTCAAAAAAATTTAGGTTTAAGGTATTCAGTTACAGACTACTTTGCAAACCGTCTGGTGGAGTGTTATGGAGAAGAAGGGGCTGAGAAAATCTTACGCTTGACGCTTGAAAAAGGGGTTGTGATGGTAAGATTTAGAAGAGAGGTCGACCCTAATATTACCTTAATTGCCCCAAACATCGGAATCATCGACAAAGAATCATTACACATTGCAGAAAGAGACGATGTTTATATTCAAAATGGCACCCCAATTATCCTCTACGAATTCTTAAAAAAAACAACTAATAACCCAAAAAGTATTTTAGATTTATGCGCCTCCCCTGGAGGAAAACTCATTTTGGCACACGATTTCTATCCTACGGCTTCTCTTGTTGGAAACGATATTTCTGAAAAAAAACTTGACCGACTTAAAAAGAACTTAGATCGTCTTCACATCAAAGCTGAACTTAACTTGATGAGGGGCGAGGAGTTTCCAATAAATCAACAATATGATCTTATTTTAATCGATGCCCCCTGCAGCAATACGGGAGTTTTGCATAAAAAACCTGAGGCGAGATGGCGTCTTTCAAAAAAAGAGATTGCTACCCAAGTCCTCCTGCAGAAAAAATTGCTCGAAAGAGCAAAAGATCTTTTATCCATAAATGGGCAAATTTGGTATACTACTTGCAGCATCCTTCCAGAAGAGAATGAAGAGATCGTAGAGTTTGCAAAAAATAACCTTAAACTCTCTTGTCTTTCTCAAAAACTACAGCTTCAAAATAGCGACGGGTATGATGGAGGATTTGGTGCAAGTTTAACAAAATTGCAATGAGGTCCAAATGACAGAAATTTACTCCACTTTTTCTGAAAAAGCACTCCTCAATAAAACAACTCTAAATCTCTTCTGCCCATCTAATGCAGAAAAAAAACGCGTAGACAAAACATTTCTTACAGGGATACTTAACGATCGACTTAATGAACCCCTTGTCTTAAAAAAGGGAATCTTCAGGACGATCACTAAACCTTTAAGATTTGCTGCCACAATAAGCTACGTAGCTGTCGTCATTTTCGCTCTATCACCTATTGCTGTCATTTACGATTCAACTGCTTTCCTTTATTTTTTATCAATACACAGTGTAAAAAAAATATTTAAAGGCGACAATAAGTCGATTGATAAGGCCTATAAACACGCAATACGCAGTTTAAAGCAGTTACAACAAATAGGAAAAGGAACCGCTTTTTTTTTGGTATCTTCTGTATTTATTTTGAATGGAGGTCTTTACTTCTCCTTGGCTCTTGCAGCCGCAAAAGTCTCAGAGATGGTTTTTTTCGCTTTTGTGGGAACGATTTGTGTTCCAGGAATTTTTAAATTGGTCTCAAAGAACGGCTTTAAAATCTCTGATTCCTCCTCCTTCATCAGTTTCTTTGCAAGCAACAGTTTTGATAAGAATAGACAAAAAATAGATTTTGGTCTCGATTTACGAAATCATTTTGGAATGGTGAATGAAAAGGGTGAGTTGCTCAATTACACTTCCTTTGAACAACTCGTAAGTTTACCAAAAGAGATTATAGATTTGGAATACAAATTGATTCTTCAGGTAAGAAATGCCAATACCTTTTTACCCCTAAATCAGGAAGTAACACATATTGTTGGAAAATACTTTGTAGCATCAGATGTGATCAATCGATTAAAAAAATTCAATAAAGAAGGATCTCAAATCCTGATCGAAGATTTGAAAGATACCGGTTATAAACTCGATAAATTGTACGATATTTATCGAAAAATTTACATCTTAAGCAATGGCAATCAAAAAACTTACCCAAGACCCGGCCTCTCAAGCAGTGACTATGCGACCTTCTTTGTGACTGGAAATAAAAAAACTTATTCTAAACCCTCTTCTAATGAACCCTATACACCCCCTCCAACGACATATCCTAGGAAATTTTATGCACAAATCAGTGTAGAAGCCAAAAACATCTCCATGCCAATGACTCAGGTACCAAATAATAAAGATGCCATTTTGAGAAAATCATTTAATGAATATAAACAGTTTTTACAAAAAGCTAAATTCAAACTGATGAAACCACACGAAATATTTGGCATAAATTATAATAATAAATCAGAGCTTGAAAAAACATTAAAATTTTTAAGGTTAGTCATTCACCCCGACAAAAACCGTGAAAACAAAGAGGAAGCAGATAATGTTTTCAAAGATTACACCATGATTAAAGAGGAACTTGAAAAACCAACTTATAAAGCAAATTGGAATGCTTATTAAAGTTAAAAACACCTTAAAAAAAGCTTAAAATATAATAATGAATCTTTTTCATAACCGCCTTTTTTCCTCCTTTACCTACCTCAATATTACCCAGTTTTTGGGAGCCTTAAACGACAACATCTATAAACTTCTCGTCGTCTACTTTTTGATTAATCTCGAAGGTATTGAAAACAGCCCAAAGATTCTTTCACTTTCAGGAGCTATTTTCGTTTTACCCTTCCTTCTTTTCTCAACCTCTTCAGGCATTTTAGCAGACAGGTTTAGCAAAAGAAACATCATCGTTTTGACAAAAGTTTTAGAGCTTGTGATCATCGCTCTTGGGATTTTAGCGTTTGCCTTTCAAAGCGTTTTGGGGTCATATCTCGTCCTTTTTGCCCTTGCCACTCAAAGTGCCCTTTTTGGTCCCTCAAAATACGGCATCATCCCTGAGCTTGTTTCATCAGACAAAATTAGCGAAGCTAACGGCCTTATGAGCTCGTTTACTTTTATTGCCATTATCTTAGGGACGTTCTTAGCCTCGTTTATCACAGACATCACCGGAAAGGATTTTGTGGTAGCAATTCTCTTGTGTGTTTTTGTCGCTCTTGCAGGTGTTTTCGCAAGCTACTGCATCGAATTTACCCCCCCTTCTGGCTCCACAAAGCGTTTTAATATTTTCTTTTTTAAAGAGATTATTTCGACTCTAAAAATTGCAAGACTTCGCCCCTCTTTAATGCTTGCGATCTGGGGCTCCTCGTTTTTCATGTTTTTAGGCGCCTACATGCAGCTCAACTTAATCCCCTACGCGGTGAGCTCCCTTCACCTTACAGACGTTCAAGGGGGATACCTTTTTTTGATAACAGCTCTTGGAATCGGTTTGGGCTCTTTTCTTGCGGGGAAAATCTCCGGGAAAGCTCCTGAGCTTGGCCTCGTACCGGTTGCCGGCTTTTTCGCAGGAATCTCTTGCTTACTGCTATTCGTTTTTGCAAATCACCTCTTATTCGTCATTCCCCTAGTGATTTTTGCCGGAATGTTTGGAGGGATGTTTGTGATTCCACAAGACTCTTATATACAGGTGGCCTCCCCAAACGATTCAAGAGGGCAAATCATAGCAACTAACAACTTCATAGCCTTCTTTGGAGTACTTTTAGCCTCTACACTTCTCTATCTCAACACACAAATTTTAGGGTTTTCTCCAGCAACAGGCTTTCTTATCGTAGGAGTTTTAACGCTTTTGATGTCGACCTACATAGGAATACAAAATTTTGACTACCTCGCTCGTTTTGTGGGTATGATTCTTGCCTCTCTTCATTTCAAAACAGTAGAGGAAGGGAAAGAGATTGTCCCCGAAACCCCCGTCTTTTTCGTATGCGAACAAACAGCATGCAGCGATATCCTTCTCTTACTGGCTTCAAAAAGGCTTCGCATTCGTTTTTTTGCTGAAGACTCAGTAGAACACACCTCTCCGCTTATCAATAAGCTCTACGCCCTTTTAAACGTTAAAATCATACGAAATAAACTGACGACTGAGATTTGCAATGAGATGAAAAATTGCCTAAAACAAAACATTTCAGTCTGTCTTCTTAAAAAGAAGGGATACGCAACAGATACCTTAAAGCGCCCTGAAATAAAAAGACTACTTAATGAAACGGGAGCGCCACTCATCGATGTCAAAATCGAAAAAGAGAATAAAGAGGGCTCTGTTTTCTCGAAATGGCAAGTACCAACCCATATCACTTATAAAAATTTTTTATTAGACTAGTCGACCCTTACTTTTTCAGGGCCGACTAGACTAACTCATTTTCCCATGAGAGAGTCGCCAAAAGAAACAGTGGTATACTCATAATGATTCAGAAAAACGCCCCATGTGGGGCTTTTATGGCTCCCATCGAGCCACTTTTTCCAATCGGGTAAAGGGTAACCTGTGAGCCCAATCTCATCCACCCTCCAAAGCTCTACTTCCCCTGTACCCGGATTCACAACAAACGCAAACAAATCTTTTACCCAGTTGGTATCGGCAAAAAAAATAGGTTTTGGAAAAGCTAAATTTAATTTTCGCATCGTATCCAACAAATGGGCCTGAATATTAAACGAAAATTGAGTTCTTTTAGTCAAAAACAAAACAAGCGCTCTCACCAAATCAAACATTTGACTGGCTGGCAAAATATCAAACCGATTAAACGATTTTTGAATATCATCAACTGCTCCTTCAATCCCCTCAAAAGGCCATTTTAGAGCTTCTATCACCTGTAACAGACGATCCTTCACTAAATCTCCGCGAGTTAAAGGAAGCGATTGATAAAGCAGGTGATCCACAATCTCCTCCCGTATGGAAACTTCCCTTAAAATCTCTTGTCTAAACTCTTGCGGTGACATCTTCCCATAAAAGAGGGGAGCCACTTGAGAAAGAGCGTCGCTTTGCGATTGAGGCACCATTTTTTTTAATAGATCGATCAAGGCTCTAAGCTCATAAGGATCTAGAATTTGTTGATAGAGAAAATGATTCATTTCCGTTAAAAACCGATCTCTTAAATCGATATAAGTGTAGGCATCTTTCTTGGTAGCTGAAAAAAATGGTTCATAGCGGGGTTTAAAAAGAAAAGCGTGGGTGGGAGAGTGCATTAAAAATGAACCGCGCCCCTCTTGTAAAAAATCATCTAACCTTTTAGGAGGCATCTCTTTAATCTGATCGACTAAAAAGGTGAGAAGCTCCATCGGATTTTCAACCCACCGCTCCTTTTCTGTTAATTTACCCTCCGTCTTAAAATAGCAAGAAACAAGCGTTGTAATAGCGCCACCAGAGGTGTAAACCCAAGGTTTTTTAGCGATCTGATCTAAATGGTTTAATGGATCTTTGATTGGTTGAATATTGTGCGCTTTTGCCATTCGATAGAAAGCCGTCTCCAAAAACTCTTCTGTCCTCACATGGGAAATAATCGTTGTCACGACCTCCGATACAATCCCCTCCATCCCTTTAAATTCAGGATTTGTCGTAAACTCGTTTTCTGTTGCTGTAAAAAAGGAAACGAGAGCATCGATATACTCTTTTGGGGAATAAATTTTTGTCCAAACAGCTGTATTGGCTCTGCCGTGCTTATAAAGAAGACGGAAGCCAGCTGGGGTATCGTCAAAAGGATTCTCTTCAACATCTTGCATATCGGCATCGTAAATCTCCTGAAAATAATCTTGAAAAAGTCTATAATACTCTTCAAGCATCACCTCGTAAAGCTTGGCTATTCCTTGAGCTTGATAATGCGTTTTATCTCTTAACTCTTCCACCGAGCGAAACTCATTGACTTTCATTTGATATTCAAGATTTAACCATTTCCCTTCCTGCTCGGAAGAGATGGCCTTCATACGCGACTCTAATCCCTTGATTACAGTGAAAAGTTGCTCATACTCAAATTGGTAATCCTGAACTTTTCGATTCAACTCATCAAGCTTACCCTTTAATAGCTCGTAAACTTTTTCTCCGATGCCTCCCCGATCCTCTCTTAAAAAACCAAGTGAGGAGTAAAGATTCCACCTCGTAAAATCAGCCTTTGTTTCGGCAAAAGAGGCGATCGTATACTCCCACGTCTTTAAAAGAGTGTTCTCAGCAAGCCCCTTAAATGCCTCTTGAGCCAAATGAAACGCTTTTGAAAAAGCATCGCCTGATTTAAATTTTCCAATAAAGCGTCTTAGTAAAGAATCAGCATTTGTCACAACTTGAGGCTCTTGAATCATTTCATTAAAAGTGTCCCTAATCTCCTTAACCTGCTCTTTTAAAACGGTTGCCTTAAGGACCCCTGCGGCTTGAAGCGCCGTCACAAGGCCCGGCGCTTGCCAAATCGGGGGTTCAAATCCAGTCTCTGTTTTTTGAAGAAGAAAAGGTTTTTTTAAATCCCCATTGCCAGAGGTTGTACTTAAAGGAACGGCATACTCTACCCCCCCAAAAGTCCTCTTGATCCTTCCTGTACCAAGCATCTCAGCTAAATCTTTTAAAAATTGCTTTGGTTGCTCATTGTGGACTAAAATAGCTGGGGCCGTTGCAAAACAAGAGCCCACATTTTGTCTTAAAAAACAAAACCAAGCAGAGAGCGCAGCTCTTCTTGTCTCAGCATCCCCAATAGGAGTTTTTGGAGGTAGCGCAAGGGTGTCTCGAATCACCTGTTCTGCAACTAAATGGTTGTAGGGCTTTGAGATCTGTAAAAGAGCCTGTTTTAAAGATTTGTCCTGAGACAAACACTTCAATACGTGCAAGATCTGCTCTTGACGCCTCCCATCGTGCTCTCTTCCTGGACCAATTGAGTAAAGTGTTTTTTTAAATTCAACTAAAGTAGCAGCTAATTTCTCTTCGTCTAATTGACCTAAATCGTTAATTAACAAGGTGGCAAGCTTTCTTGAAAGAAGGGCGTTTCTGACAGAGCAAGACTCTTGAATCTCGGTTAAATCCAAACGATAAGAGAGCGTTTCGAGCTCATTTTCGGTTGCAAAAACTCTATAAAGACGTCTAAAAAAATTCGGATCACTTGTGGAAACTTTAGCAAGATCAGAAGGGTAGCTCATAAAAAATTAAGTTTTTCCTCTTTTACATCCTACTTGTCTAAAATAACAGAAAAGGAGATAATGTGGACAACTTTTCAATCAATTAATGACTTTTATCTTATGATTTATATCTCTCTAAAAGATGGTTCTTCAAAACATATTCCCCGTGGAAGTTCAGCAAAAGACCTTGCCGACTCGCTTCGTTTAAATGCACCCGATCAAGCACTTGCTGCAGTGATCAATGGCAAGACTTGCGATCTGTCAACACCTTTAAATGAAAATGATAAAGTGCACTTTTTAGATTTCTCTGAAAAAACGGGGAAAGAGGTGTTCTGGCACACCTCAGCACACGTTTTAGCCCAAGCGGTTCTGCGCCTCTACCCTGAGGCTAAACCCACGATTGGGCCTCCTATCGAAAATGGATTTTACTACGACTTTGCCAATCTTACGATTTCCGATTCAGATCTTCCGAAAATCGAAGAGGAAATGAAAAAAATTGTCAGTGAAAATTTTGTTTCAGAAAGAAAAGTTTTTTCAAACAAATCGGAAGCTTTAGCAGCTTTTTCAAATAATCCTTATAAAGTTGAATTAATCGAAGGATTTGATCCTAAAGACCCTTTAACGGGGTATAAACAGGGGGAGTTTTTCGATCTTTGCCGCGGCCCTCATCTCTATAGTTTAGGTAAAATCAAAGCACTTAAGCTAATGAAACTCTCAGGAGCGTATTGGAAGGGGGATAGCAAAAATGAGATGCTCACAAGGATTTATGGGATCACTTTTCCTGATCGATTAGAGCTTAAAGAATACCTTACAATGTTAGAAGAGGCCAAAAAAAGGGACCACAAAATTTTAGGTCCAAGACTTGGCCTTTTCTCATTACAAGAAGAGGCCAGCGGTATGCCTTTTATCCATCCAAAAGGAATGATTGTCTGGAACGCTCTCTTAGATTTTATTCGGGAAAAATTAAATAACGCCTCTTATGTAGAGATTAAGACACCTGTGATGTTGACAAGACAACTCTGGGAAACTTCAGGTCACTGGCAAAACTACCGGCACAATATGTTCACCTCAGAAATTGAGAAGCACGACTATGCCATTAAACCAATGAACTGCCCAGGATGCATGCTCTACTACGCCCAAGAGAGCCACAGCTACCGCGATTTACCCTTAAGAGTTGCAGAGATCGGCAACGTGCATCGGTATGAAGCATCTGGAGCCCTTTCAGGACTGTTTAGAGTAAGAAGCTTCCACCAGGACGATGCTCACATCTTCATGAAACCAGAAGATATTCAAGATGAAATTTTAAAAGTTCTCGAGTTTGCAGATGATGTATATAAAACTTTTGGCTTAGAGTACCGTTTAGAGCTTTCGACGAAGCCTGAAGAGGGAACGATTGGATCTGATGAAGATTGGGCCATTGCCACTGATGGTTTAAAAAATGCGCTAGAGGCTGCTGGAAGGCCTTTTAGAATTAATGAAGGGGATGGCGCTTTTTATGGACCTAAAATCGATTTTCACATCAAGGATGCCCTTAAGCGTACCTGGCAGTGCGGTACGATTCAGTTAGATATGTCGCTACCTGAGCGTTTTCAACTAGAATACAACACCAAAGAAGGAACAAAAAAGCGTCCTATCATGATCCACAGGGCTATTTTTGGTTCAGTCGAGCGTTTTTTTGGAATTTTGATCGAACATTTTGCGGGAAAATTCCCTCTTTGGCTATCGCCAAGACCTGTTCGACTGCTTCCTGTAGCTGACAGACATTTAGAGTATAGCGACAAAATCGCCTCGATGCTTAAAGCACAAGGGATTCACACAGAAGTTGACGCTTCGAACGAATCGCTCGGAAAAAAAGTGAGATCCGCTCAACTCGACCAGGTGAACTACATCATTACAATTGGTGATCAAGAGGTTGAACACGAAACGGTGAATGTGAGAACAAGAGATAACGTAGTACACGGCGAAGTCTCCCCTCACACCCTCTTAAAAGGGCTAATTCAAGAAAAACAAGAGCGCTCACTCGTGAGTTTATTTTAACGGGAGAATAGGTTCATTTATGGATATTATCGCTATCAGTAGCTTTAAAGGGGGCACAGCCAAAACATCTACGGCTATCCACCTAGGATCTGCTTTTGCTAAGTTTCATAAAAAAAAAGTGTTACTGATCGATTTTGACGCTCAAGCCAATTTAACAACGGGTTTAGGGTTTGACCCGGATGAAAACGACAGTTTAGCCTCAGTTCTTCAAGGAGAAAAGGGAATAAGGGAAGTTCTTTTGTCGACAGAGATTGAAAATCTCGACTTAATACCTGCAGACACATGGCTTGAAAGGGTAGAAGTGACAGGCAACTTAGCTAAAGACCGCTACTCTCACGAGCGTTTAAAACAACTTCTAGAGCCTCTTCCCTACGATATCATCATCATCGATACCCCTCCTTCTCTTTGCTGGTTAACAGAATCAGCTCTTATCGCAGCCAATCACACTTTAGTGTGTGCTACAACGGAATTTTACAGTGTCAAAGGGTTAACGAGACTGTCTCAATTTATTGAAAATATTGGTAAAAGACATCCTGTAAATGTGCTTGGAGTGCTTTTGTCGTTCTGGAACGCACGTGGAAAGAGCAACGAGGCTTTTTTAAATGTTGTTGCGCAAACGTTCCCAGAGAAGCTTTTAGAAGCTAAAATTCGACGAGACATTGCTGTCTCCGAGGCTTCAATTTTTGGAAAACCAGTGTTTGAAACGGCTCCTTTTTCAAGAGCCTCACAAGATTTTATGGCGGCCTCACAAGAGATCATCAAACGCATGAACACATGTCAAGCCGCTTTACATTAAAACATCTTTCAAAGGCGAACATCCGTTTTTTGTATCTTGAAATCTTCAAACCGACTAATCGTATCAAAACCACAGAGGGATTAAACATAGAAAAAAAGCACCTGTTCTTTCCAGTCTTCGCCTTTTTTTTCAAGTCAACTCATCATGTCAAACAGCTTTACAGTGTGTTTCTTTCACATACACAAGGGAATTAAACATGGAATAAAAAACGCACGCTCTTGCAAGTCTTCGCCTTTTTTTTCAAGTCAACTCATCATGTCAAGCAGCTTTACAACGCATTTCTTTCACATGCACAAGGGAATTAAATATGAAATAAAAAGTGCCCGTTCTTTCCAGTCTTCGCCTTTTTTTTTCAAGTCAACTTATCATGTCAAGAAGCTTTACAACGCATTTCTTTCACATGCACAAGGGAATTAAATATGAAATAAAAAGTGCCCGTTCTTTCCAGTCTTCGCCTTTTTTTTTCAAGTCAACTTATCATGTCAAGAAGCTTTACAACGCATTTCTTTCACATGCACAAGGAAATTAAACATGAAAGAAACACGCAAATCGTATCAATTTTGTCTTTATGTTGAATTCTTCTAAAAAGCTCTAATACTCTTCATATCGCTTCACGCGTCTTAAAATAAATTGAAACTTATTTCAAATTACTCTATATTTAACGACGAGTTTTTACGATCATTTTCAAACGAAAACTTGAATTAATTTTCACAAGAGGATTTTCATGAGCCAAGTCAATACTCTTCTTTCAAGAAGACTACAACCCTCCGACAATAAAAAAATGGCAGCCCTAGCAAAAGAATCTGCTGAAGGGGGAAGATCTGGTTTTACAGGAATTTTTACAATTGTTGAACTAACTGATGCTGAAAAAGAAAAAATTGCTGAAATATTAAAATCGTTTGCCAAAAACGAAGAGTCGATCGAAGAAGATTTAAACTCTCTTATCTCTTTAACATCTGAAGTTAAAGCGATTAACAACCAAGCGACTATTTTACATGGAGAGCGCATTAAACGAGCACACTCTATACTAACCCGCTATAAAGATGGAGCGTTTACAGCCTGGCTTCTCAATGCCTACGGCAATAGACAAACCCCCTATAACTTCATGAAATACTATGAGTTTTACAACAAGATGCCGACACCTCTACGTACACAAATCGAAGCTATGCCAAGACAAGCCATTTACACATTAGCTACAAGAAATGGTTCCCTTGAGGAAAAAAAAGAACTGATCTCCTCATATAAAGGGGAAACAAAAATCGAAGTGCTCGACCTCATTAGGCAAAAATTCCCCCTAGAATCTAAAGATAAACGAAAGAGCAATATCGGAAATAGTGCCATTTTGTCGCTAAAAAAAATAGCTGACCAACTCGCCGAAAAACCACTCATCCTTACACGAGATCAAAAAAATACGCTGTATGATCTATTAGCGCATCTTCATCATCTCATCAACAAATCTTAAAACAAAGAAGGTTATAATGAATAAATTAATCTATTTTTTACTTTTAGTTACCCCTATTTTTGTGACTCCGTCACACGCTTTTACCGCTGAGGCTGTTGCACCAGCAGATGTTCCCAGCTATTTTACCCATTTTTGGACAGGTAATGAATCGCTAAAAAAGATTTTTTTCAACATCACGCTTGAACAAGGTATTGAAGTTCAAAAAACTTATCGATATATTCAATTTAGCAACGGACAAGCTTGCGAATTTACTTGTAATCCTCAAGAAGGGTATAAATTTGAAACCGAAAGCGGTGTATTGGAAGAACTTAAAGTTACTGTTGAATTGTCTAACACATTAGACCCTAAGAAAATTAATTACGTTATTAAAACTGAATGTAAATTCAAGAAAACAGGCTTTTTTATTAACACATCGACAACATTAAAAAGATCTTCTTCTGGTGTTTTGTACACCTCTTCAATTAATCTAAGTGAAAGAGCAGAATTAGTGCTTTTTGCTGACGAGTCGAATAAAGCTATCGTTATTTTCAATCAATAAATTCTCTTCAAATCCCCCCATTTGCCCATGCAATTGTGGGGGATCTATCTTCTAGACCTAACATACGCATAATCGCGTTTCTCTTTCTCTTCAAAATAAGAGCGCCAAACGTCAGCAAGATAAGCAAAATCATCGATCATTCGTTCCATCTTTTTAGGATGCAATCCTTCAGTTCCTTCAACAGAAATAAGCCAAACACAACTCATAGCCTCATCGACACTGACAAAACTATTTAGAAAATCTTTTTCGGGAAGAGGACCTTCCCCTTTTTCAATAGCTTCTCTAATAGATAGAGGAATAAATCCCTCTCCTTGAAAAACAATTGTCTTAAAGGACAGCTTTTTAGATTCGTCGAAAATTCTTAAGACGACAGTAGACTCGCCAACAACAATTGTTGTCTCATCTCCTTTAATTAGGCCACATAAAGCTGTTTTCAAACTCTTTTGAAGAACCATATGCCCGCCCCTCCACATTCCATTATATCAAATACAAATATTACTCTAGTACGATTTACCTCTTCTTAACAAAAATTTAACAATAGAAGCAATTGTTTTTACTACAACAGTTCCCGCTGCAGGATTTTTACTTGGAGGATGCTTAAGAAAAATGACTTTTTTGACAGACGAAACAGCCGACCCCTTGTGGATTTGGCTATGCATTCTTTTAAAAAAGGACTTTTTCAGGAGCGACCAAAATAGGCGGGGAGAGCTTAAGCATTACCAAAGAATGGGTTCTTGGGAAAGACTACGTAAGAAGGAGTTCACTTTAGAAAAATGGCGACAGCCTAAAAATCCGCGATGAGCAGACAAAGGGGAAGGGTGTGGCGCCACCAAAACTTTATGAGGTGATTTGATATCGACTCCCTTCTCTTGAGCAGATCGTCCCCACAGGAGGAATATGACGGGATCTTTTTTCTCCGCTATCTTTCTAATCACAGCACTTGTGAAAGTTTCCCATCCCCGTCCCTGATGAGAAAGCGGCTCTCCCTCCCTAACAGTAAGGGTCGTGTTGAGGAGAAAAACGCCTTGTTTTGCCCATCTTACCAACGAGCCACTTTTGGGAATTTGTGTCCCGATATCAGCCTCGATCTCTTTGAATATATTAAGTAAGGAAGGGGGTTTTAATACTCCTTCTGGGACGCTAAAAGCAAGGCCTTCAGCCTGCCCTTTTCCGTGATACGGATCTTGCCCGACAATGACAACGCGAATAGCGTCAAAATTGGTTAATTGAAAGGCATTAAAGACAAGCTCTCTACTTGGATAGACGGGAATATTTCCCAACCTCTCCTGACTTAAAAATTCGCTCAACTCTTTAAGATATGGCTGCTTTGATTCAGACTCTAAAGCCTTTTGCCAGCTCGAACTTAAAAAATGGAACATCACATTTTTTTCCTAATAAAAGATTCAGGATCCTCTCCATCTTTTAAAACTTCGGCTTTACCCCATTTTTCTCTAAGATCTGTCACCATTTGAGTTCTTGTTAAATAAGCAAATCCTTTTCCTGCACAAAAATCAACACTATTTCCCTTGACTTTGAAACTAAACATCTTTGAAGTAAAGCAAGTGCCTTGCCATTGAGACAGATTCGAATACCCTTCAGTTATTTCAACATAACTATCGCTAAAATTCAAAACAAGTTTTGGCCCTAAAAGAAAAACAGTCCCTCCCACCTCAGTCGATGGAACCCAAATCCTTACAATTTTAGAGAGTCTCAAAATACCCGCTTCACCATTCCACGAATTTACAGCCCCATCTTTCAACAAGAAATCAAACATCTCTTTTAAAACGGGGTGTGCTTTTTCAGCATCCCTTCTAAATTTATCGATTTCACTCAATGAAGAAACAGAATCTTTTCGAACAGACTGCGTATCCCCAATGATTTGAGCAAGCTCCTCAAGTTTTTTCTTCTCTTTCTTTAAATAATCATCTGAGATATCAAGATCACCTACTGGAATTCCGATTAACTTAGCAATCTCAGCTCTTTTAACTATATCCAAAGCCTTAATCTTTATATGTAAAATCTTAAGTTTCGTGGCTTCTTCAAATTCTCTTTGAAGATCCCCTTTTTGAGGCTCCACTTTTTTAGGTGCATTTTTTTGTTCATTAATGACTTTTGCAACATAACTAAAATGAGATTTATAATTTGATGAAAAAAAACCGTGCAAATAATGAATCATTTTTTGAATAAAAACAGAAACTCTTTCAATTATCCGTCTTATTCCTTTTTTAGGGGGTATTTTTCTAGGATCATAATGCGTATATCCCTTACGCCCAAAGTTTTGAATTAAAATCCTCAAGTAAGGATCGTCAAAGAAAGAGGTGCCCAATTTAAAGTCTGAATTCGTTGTCATTACATTACCTTCGATTGAAGTGAAAATAAGCTTATACGATTGACTAAAATTTAGCAAAACTCTTAATATAGGGCGCAAAAAAAAATGGTTTTAGCCTTTTTTTTTACCACTTAAAATTAGGATTATTTCATGAACGATGATGATGTCATACACAATGATGTGGTTCGTTTTATCAAAATCACGAGAAAAAAAGATGGGATGTTTGCGCATTTCAGAGTGAAAGGGATAAAAGGGGGATCAGTATTTAGTACGACGATAGATGTTGATATGGCGGCAGCGGAGGTTGATCCTAGCGATCCATTGGAGAAGATCATCGAGCAGTGCGCAAAGCTTGCGATCAAAGAGTGTCAGAAGAGAGATCTTCGCTTTGAGGGTCTTGCTGCAATTTAAGTCTTATCTGGGTGTAGCGCAGCTTGGCTAGCGCGCTTGCATGGGGTGCAAGAGGTCGTGAGTTCGAATCTCACCACTCAGATTCTTTTTCATTTTGAACTAATGACATCTTAAACACCTTTTATAGCCTCTAAATCCTGAAAAAACACTATCTAGTCGGCCCTGAAAAAGTAAGGGTTCCTTGAGATAAATTTGCAAGGTTTATTTATATGGCAATGAGAAAAGCTTAAAAATTTTGCGAATGGAACACGCACTCTCCAAAGAAAAAGTGATCCTTTTGCAACAAAAAAAGTGGTGAAAGACGCTTCCCCCCTTGAGGGGTTTGGTGAGGAGTAAAACGCATTTTTTGTCAAAAGGGACACTTTTTATTGGAGAGGACTTTTTCAGGGCCGACTATTTATCCTCATCAGGCAGACTTAAAATCACGTTTTTTTTCCCAACACGTCAAAAGTTCAATGTGATTTGTTCCTGGAAAAAAAAGGTACGCCTTACCAAAGGTTTGAATAAACCCAAGTTCTTTTAGCCTTAATGCATCTCTTTTGTAAGAGGTGAAGCCGCAAGAGATATAAAACAGCTTGTTTAACGTTTTAGAGGCCCCTAGAGCCTCAATCGTTCTAAGGTCAAGCCCTGACCTTGGCGGATCGACAATAATCACGCTATACCCATTTATTAGCCCTAACCACTCCTCTACACATCCAATCCTCATCTCAATTGTTGTGGTTAATTTTTTTTGGGTCTCTAAAAAAGGCTTAAGCACCGATGCATGACTCTCCACACACATCACCTCATTTCCCCCCTGTGACAAAACAAATCCAATAACCCCAACCCCCGAAAAAAGATCGAGTATTTTGCCCTTTTTTGGAATTAAGTTTTGCAAATCGAAAAGAAGCTTCTCAAACATTTCAGGATTGGCCTGGGCAAAACTTCCAGGATGGTAACTTATAGGACACCCTAAGTAATACTCCACAAGGTAGGGTTTCCCAAAAATAAGCTCCCAATCAGAGGTAAAAATCACGTTAGTTCTCGTCTTATTCCGGTTAACCCAAAGGGAGTGAAGCGGCAAATGGGTCGGATACGAAGGAAGCTCCTCATTGAGAACTAAAACTAGCTGAACCTCTCTTGTGTGCCTCTCAATATGCAGTTGAATATAGCGAAGCTGCCCTTTATGAGATGTCTCGTCGTAGGGTGAAATATTTTCTTTAACACACCATTTGTTTAACTCATCCACAATTTTATTGATCAAAGGGTTGTGCACTTTACAAAAAGGGATCGGAAGAGTGGTATGAGTTCCCCTCTTAAAAAGGCCTATGCCCTCTTTTCTCACAGCAAGTTTAGCTTTTGTGCGCCAGTGAAAAAAAGAACCTGTCTCAAATGTAAAGGGGTAAAGAGTTAAAGCTTCCTTTAAAACCGGCGGCTCTTCTAAACTTGTACTTTGGGTACACCCGGAACACTCGCTAAAATGAGGACAATTTAAGTCCATGTGGAAAACCTGTCGATAAAATGTTCATAGCCACTAGGATAAGCTTGTTCACAAAATTTGTCGACTTTTTGTTCATACCTTGGTTATTGTTCAAAAGGCGTGGTTTATTAACCCCTTATCGACAACTTATCGACAGGTTTTATCTACTCTATAAGCCCACTGTTAGGTTATCGACATTTCCACAGCCTCTAAAGAAGACAAAGAGTATATATATAAAGAGTTATTCTTATGAAACGATTGAATCCTGATTCCTTTTTTGACCTATCAACATTTGCTCATAAAGAGCTTTTTTTAAATCTTTCCCTTGTCTTTGATGTTTTGAAAAAAATCCCCTCTTATTTAAAGACTTATCCTCTTGGCAAGATTGAGGCAAAAGTTGAAATGGGAGCCACATTAATCAACCCTCATTTGATTTCGATTGGTAAAGGTTCTCATGTCGAGGCGGGAGCTTACATTGTAGGTCCTTGTTTGATAGGTGAGGAGTGTGAGATTCGGCATGGCAGTTATCTAAGAGGAAATGTCATTGCGGGAAATCGGTGTGTTATCGGACATGCAACTGAAATAAAAAATGCGCTTCTTTTGGATGATGTGAAGGCCGGCCATTTTGCTTATGTGGGGGATTCTGTTTTGGGCAATCGGTGTAACTTAGGAGCCGGAACTAAACTTGCCAATCTTAGGTTTGATAAAAAAGAGATCGTTATTCATTTAGAGGGGGAAAAAATAGCGACTGGATTAAAAAAATTAGGCGCTATTTTGGCAGATGACGCACAAACGGGTTGCAATAGCGTCACAAATCCTGGGACCTTTATGCGGAAGGGTAAAATCTGTTTACCTCTCTCAAACATAGGTGGTTTTATTTAGCCCTTTTGTGTTACGATACTCGTATGAATTTTTTATCTCAAGCTGTCAAAACCACTCAATTACAAATTGAAGACAAAATCCGAGCCTACCTGCCTCTTTTAGGAGAGGAGGGGCCTTTAAGAGAGGCTTGTGGTTATGCCCTTTTGAATGGGGGGAAACGGTTCCGTCCAGCTCTTGTTTCTTTGGTTGCCAAAGCTCTTCACTCAAAAGCTGATGTCTCTTTTGCAGGTCTTGCAGTTGAGTGTTTTCACTCAGCAAGTCTTATTGCAGATGATTTACCTTGTATGGACGATGAGGAGGAAAGGCGGGGAAAACCGGTTCTTCACAAAGTTTACAACGAGGCGACAGCAATTCTTGCGACATATACCCTAATAGCTGCCGGCTACGACTGTATAGCGAGGGCTGGTGAGACTTTAGGTGCCTCAGATGTAGCTTATTGTAAAAGAAGCGATAAAATCACCCTAGAGGCCTTAAAATGCGTTACAGACAATACCGGAATTTTGGGCGCATCGGGTGGTCAGCACTTAGATCTTTTTCCACCAGATTTGTCCGAGGAGACCATTAAGAAAATTATTAAGCGAAAAACCATCTCCTTGTTTGAAGTCGCTTTTGTTTTTGGGTGGCTTTTTGGAGGTGGGGACATGAATCGTTTGGATGAGGTGAAAGCTTTAAGTAGTCATTTCGGTATGGCTTTTCAGATTGCTGATGATTTAGGGGATATTGTGCAGGATGGGGAAAATGGGTGTCAGATCAATTTTGCTCTTCTTTTTGGCAAGGAAAAAGCGGTCGCTCTTTTTGAAAAAGAGCTTGAAGGGTATAAAGATTTACTCAAAAAATTAAAAATCGATTCGGTAGAGCTTTTAGCTATTGCTGATTTTCTAAAAATTTAAGGGCGTGTTATAAAACACGCTGTTAAATTGTACATGTTCACTTCAAGTGAACATGTACTTTAACTGATTTTAACCAACAGAAACAGGTTCTGGTTTTGCAAGCTTAGAGGGGTTTTCCTTTAGCTTTTGGATGATTAATCCTTCAAGCTCTTCGAGCATTTGAGGATTGTTTTTAAGTTCATCTCTCACGGACTCTCTTCCTTGTCCGACTCTATTGCCTTTGTAGCTAAACCAGGAGCCTTTTTTATCGATAATTCCAAGTTCTACGCCCATATCAACAGCTGAACTTGTGCGAGAAATCCCTTCGTCAAAGAGGATATCAAACTCAGCGGATTTGAAAGGAGGAGCCATTTTGTTTTTAGCTATTTTGACTTTAGCTCTGATTCCAATCTCGTTGTTATCTGCCCCTTTAATTGTCGAGGCGCGTCTGATCTCCATTCTCACTGATGAGAAGAATTTTAAAGCTCTACCCCCAGTTGTCGTCTCAGGGCTTCCGTAGATTACGCCAATTTTTTCTCTGATTTGGTTAATGAAAATAGCGCATGTGTTGCTTCTTGACAGTGTCGCTGTTAGCTTTCTTAAGGCCTGTGACATCATTCGTGCTTGAAGCCCAACAAAGGAGTCTCCAATTTCACCCTCAAGCTCCGATTTTGGAACAAGGGCTGCAACTGAGTCGATGATGATCACGTCGACAGCGTTTGATCTTGCGAGGGTCTCGGCGATATTGAGCGCTTCCTCTCCGTTATCTGGCTGGGAAATTAAAACATCGTCTAGTTGTACGCCAAGTTTTGCGGCATAACCCGGGTCAAGTGCGTGCTCTGCATCGATATAGGCTGCAATACCACCGTTTTTTTGGGCGCTTGCTACGATGTGGAGGGCAAGAGTTGATTTACCAGAAGATTCCGGTCCGTAAAGCTCAACGATACGTCCCCTAGGAACTCCCCCAATTCCAAGAGCTACGTCTAGAGCGAGTGCCCCTGTTTTAATGACGCTGATCTCTTTTGTCGCAGAACTTTTTCCAAGCGACATGATGGCGCCATCGCCAAATTGTTTTTTTACTAAATTAATTGCAAGCTCTAACGCTTTTCTTTTATCCGATAATTCGGGTTGAGACATAAATAAATTCCTTATCATTAAAATTAATCAAGAGGAAATCCTCTTTCGTAAGTGACTTTTTGAAGAAAATGCCCTTCGGGGTCAAAAAGGGTAGCCATTCCTGCTCCTAAATCGACGATAGATGTTGGGTATTTTTCCCCCATTTTAAAATACTCTCCTTTCACAAGCTTATTGTTGTCATACTCTTCGATAAGCATAAGGCTACCATCTTTGTACCACGCTGTTGAAAGTCCAGACTTCATATTGTGGCTCATCTCTCTTTGGCTTTCTTGCTGCCCGTTCTTATACCACGTTTTGACAATTCCTTGAACCTTTCCTTCGTACCAGTTGATTGAAAGAAGGGGTTGTCCTTGAGTTTTAGGAAAATATTCAATCTCTTCGCCGTGTTTTAGGCCCCCTTTGACACTGTAGGTTCTAATAAGTTCCCCGTTGATGTTTAAAACCTTCACGAGTCCCTCTTCGACACCATTTTTAAATTCGTGCAATTCAGCAATTGTTCGTTTTCCAAAGACGGGGCGTGTGCCGTTTCCGTTGATAATGGAACAAATCGGTTCGTTATCAAACGAGAAGTAAGTTCCTGAAACAAGATCCCCTTGATTGTAAAACTCCTCTCCTGCGATTCTATCGGTGCCACTCCAAAATCGGATCGCTTTTCCATGTTTTTGATCGCTGACATAATTTGTTGATTGGAGAAGCTCTCCCGTTTCTAAAAAGATATCGTACGCCCCTTCAATTAAGTTTTTATGAAAGGGGATCGATTTCCAAATTTTGCCGTTTGGATGAAAATAGAGTGACGTGCCCTCTAAATCCCCTTTTGAGTAGTTGATTAAAGCGCATAAGTGTTGATTTTCATCATAGGCTTTATTCGTCCCTTCAAACACATACGTTTTTTCAGCTGCAAGGGTCAAATCGGCAACTCCTCCAATCACATTGGCTTCAAGACGGGGAGTGCCGTCTGCATACCACTCTAAGTACTTGCCAAAAGCTCTATTGTTTGTCACTTCAAGGTATTGTTTTGGCTGCCCGTTTTCGTGATAACTTGTGATAAGAGCGTGTGTGTTTCCGTTTGGATCTCGTCCAAAAATCCTAAGGACTTTTTGGTACGGTTGATTTTTTAGGAAGTCTACACACTCATACTCCTTTAATCTTTCAACTGACCCTATCGTTTCGTTTAAACCTTCTCTATCGATAATGTTGATGCTGATCAAGGTTTTTGATTGATCTTGAGGTGTTGAGTTAAATTTGCTTGCACAAGAGGTTAAAAGAAGACAGAGAAGAAGCAGTCTCATAGAAATTCCCGTTTTAAAAGTTTTAAATTAAGAAGGAAGGTATCGGGTTTGCCTGGAGTGATTTTTTTATCGAGTTTAAAATCGAGGATAAGGAGCTGGGGAGGGTTTTCTTGAGGCTCTTCGTCGCTGATTTTTTGGTTCTCGATACGAGCTAAAATGCGCTGAATATCTTGTGTGTTGACTTCGATTGGTTTTGTCAGCGTCTCAGTCACCTCTTGGAAAAAAGGAGTGCTCTCGACAACCCCTTCAGAAAAAGTCATGTGATTTTCGTTTTTTAAGAATTGAAGCCTTTTTTCGATCTCTTTATCACTTGTAAAATTTTTATTTTGTGTGATTTTTTTTAATTGTTCGATTTCAGGTTTTAAAAAGGTTAAAGGTTCTAAATGCTTATCGATGTAAAAGTGATCGCTATTTTTGAAGTAGTTTCTCACAGCAATATTGTTACTTTGTCTACTTTCATAGTTTAAAATGGTTTGAGCGGTCATTTCAAGTTGTTGCGACAAGTCGTTAAGTTCCCCATTTTTTAACCAAAAGTTATAGAGCGCAAGAAGGAGGGGAAGAAGACCAAGAAGAGCTATATACATGATCAGGCGATTTTTAGGGATTTGTTGAAACATGAAAGGTTACATCCCCCCTTGTGAGTAGTTTGTTTTATCTTTTAAGATAAATGAGGTGCGGTATTTTCCCTGAGAGACGCCCCATTTCACCTCGTTTTTTAGGTCGACTAATGGGTTTTCTGTGATAAGAGCATCGTGGAATTCCCTTGCGTTTTTAGCAGAATCGGTCGTGAATTCTAAGTCGACTTTTGCTTGATACCGCTCTTTCTTTTTTTCTTTATCCGGGCGTTTAAGCAAAGTGTAGTGGAAGTTTTCAATTGAGATTAGTGGAGTTACAACTCCTGTTGCTTCATTGGTGTTGACCACGTTTGGGTGAAGGGTAAGCCAGGCCAAAACATCCGATACTTTTGGTAGATTGGGTTGGAGAGGAAATGTTTCCGGCTGACTTTTTACTTGGTTTTCTAAAAAGGTCGTCAGGGAGGCGATCTGGTTGGGGTTTAAGTCTCGAAGGTTTTCTGGTAAAGAGGCGTTTGGGTGTGTTTTTAGGTAGTTTTGTTCAAACTCTTTGTAGACTCTGTGAGAGAGGGCGACCTCTTCGATGAGGTGCTCTTTTAAAGAGTCCTCTTTAAGGGTGAGGTACCTATTTCCAAAAAAGAAAAAGGCTAAACTTAGGAAAAGAGCTGAGGCGAGGTAGGTGAGAAGAGGCTTTTTCAATCTTTTCCAAGGGTTTGGGTAGGAAAACTCTTTTTGTCTAAAGTTGATTTGATCAGAGGTGTTAGGGAGGGCTTGGAGAGCAAGTCCTATGCAAACGGCAAATTTTTGAAGCTCTTTTTCGGTTAAATCAAATCGGGGATTAGGTTTCGGAGGGGTGGGGGATTGAGCTAATTTTTCGGTGAGTTTTGCAGAAAGCCCCTCGATTTCGGCGCCCTCTCCTGTCATTAACGTGTCGCCAAACTCCTCTTTTTTTAACGATTTTTGAAGGGCAAACACTGTTTTGGTGATCTCCATTTGCCACTTATCGATCAGTTCTACCGTTTTTGGAGAGGTTTCAGGGTGTAAATCTTCAATGTTGAGGAGTGGTTTTTCGCTCTCTTTGAGGTAGGTTTCTGTCAGTAAATGGGTGTTAAGAGGAATCGATTGTGCAGCTATCAGTTTCCCCATTTTAACGAGGATAATCGTGGTCTCTGTTAAGCCTAAATTGATGACGAGAAACGGGTAGTCACTTTCGTGGAAAAGATTGGCAAAACTCACAAGAGCTCCGCTTGTCGTACTTACAACTTCTGGCTCTATTCCAAGGTGGGTCCACTCAGCAAGATGCCCTTCTAAGTATTCCCCTTTTGTTGCAAGAAGCGTGAGGTGTGTTCCCTCTTTATCCTTATCAAGAACGATTCTGTCGATAAGAGTCTCGTCTGAGGGGTAGGGAAGAAGAGGTTCTGCTTGAAACTCTAAGACGGCATCGACATCTTTTAGTTTAGTCAGCTTCACTTTCTAAGGGGCGCACGATCACTTCATTTGTGTGAAGGCCAGTCACTCCGAGATCTTTCTCTAGCAAGTGGCTGACACGTCTTCCATCTTCAGTGATTTCAAGAGGATTTGCTTTTTCAGAAACAGCTTCATGTTTTAAGTCGACACCGATTTCAAAAACAAATCCAAGGGTAGGTTTTCTAGCTGTTAGGGTAAGCTCCGCTCCTTTTAAGGTATTTTGTCCAAGTTGGAGCCCTAAAGTGCGGTTCGATTCCGGTTTGTCGTTCATGAAAAAACCTCTTAAAGCTTAGAAGTGCTCATTTTAAGAGTAACCACCTTTTAACTCAACTTTTTGTGAGAGAAATTGAAAGTATTTGTAGAATCGCCTTGAAAATTCTTTGTTTGCAATAAATAGTTAATGATAGTAGAATGGGCCCTTATTTAAGAGGATTGCTATGTATTTTCTTCAAGTTTTAGGACTTCTTTTTCAAGTTTATATGATTATGCTCTTTATTAGGGTATTAAGCTCTTGGGTCCCCGAGTTTAGAGATAGTCAGTTTGTTAGATTTGTCGCTTTTTACACCGATCCGTATCTCGATCTTTTTAGACGAGTCATACCCCCCATCGGTATGATCGATATCAGCCCAATGGTCGCTTTTTTTGCCCTAGGTTTGATTGAAAAAGTTATTACTATTTTTGTTGTTTCTGTATTCTTATGATAAAAAAACCTTTTTTTTTAGGGAAAACAGCTCTTCCCAATAATGTCTTTTATGCGCCACTTGCCGGTTGTTCCGATTTGCCTTTCAGGCAAATGTCGGCTAAATACCGTCCTGGATTGATGTATTGCGAGATGGTGAAAATTGAAGGACTTTTGAGGAAAAACGAAGAAACCCTTAAAATGTTAGATTATGACGAGTCGATGCATCCCATCGGGGCACAACTTTGTGGTTCTAACTTGGATCTTGTAGCTGACGCTGCAAAAGTCATTGAAGATATGGGATTTGACGTTTTAGATTTTAATTGCGGCTGTCCAGTCGATAAGGTGACTAAAGATGGAAGTGGGTCTGGGATGCTTAAAAATCCTGAAAAGATCGGCGAGATGCTTAAAAAAATGGTCAATGCGGTGTCGATTCCTGTCACTGTAAAAATTAGGACCGGTTGGGATGATAACTCCATTGTTGCTCCTCTTGTGACAAAAATTGCTGAAGAGGCGGGCGCTAAAGCGATCACAATTCATGGCCGCACGAGAGAGCAGGGGTATGAGGGGAGTGCTAATTGGGGGATTATAGCCGAATGTAAGGAAGTCGCCAAAGAGATTCTCGTTATAGGCAATGGAGACGTTTTTGACGCTCATGCTGCAAAAGCTATTTTTGAACAAACTAAGTGCGACGCCGTACTTGTTTCACGTGGAACAATGGGGCAGCCTTGGATTGTTAAAGAAATTTTAGATATTTTTGAGGGGATTGAGCCAAAAGAGGTGAGTATTGCTGAAAGGCGAGAGGCTTTATTCGAGCACTACCAGAAAATTCGGGCTTATCAGCACGATCGCCGAGTGATCACCGATATGCGTCGCATCGGGTGCTGGTACTTTAAAAAGGCGAAGGGGAACAAAGATTTTCGATGCAAAATGGTTAGGGTAGAGTCATTTGAGGAAGTAGAGGATCTTATTCTTAACTTTCCTTTTGATTAGTGGAGAGTCGTGAAACGTTTTCCTCAGCCGATTTGTGTTGACATTGAAGCAATTTCCCCTTTCGGGCAGGGGGTTGCAAAACTTCCTCTTCCCAGCGGAGCAAAAGCTCTTTTAGAAGTTCCTTATACGATGCCTGGAGATTCAATAGAGGTCGCCGTCACGGGCAAAAAAAATAGCATTTATCGGGGTCATCTGCTCAACATCGTCAAACCTTCTCAAAACAGGATCAAACCTCTTTGCGCTCATTTTGGAGCGTGTGGGGGGTGTTCCTGGCAGCACATTCCTTATGAGGAACAACTTCAAATAAAACAGCAACTTTTGGAAAGGGTGTTTAAAAGGGAGCTTAAAATAGAGGTTCCTCTTTTAAAGATCATTCCTTGTGCTTCTCCTTTTGAATACAGAAATAAAATGGAATTTAGCGTGAAAGAGGGGGTTTTGGGGCTTATTGAAGGGGGAGAAACCGATAAAATTGTTCCGATAAACAGGTGCCATTTAATGAGTCCCTGGGTCTCTTCACTCTTTGATTTGTTTAAGGTGCAAGGGATAGAGAGGGTGATTTTTAGAGAGGGATTCGAGCAAAAATTGGTCGTTGTGCTTGGAAAATCACCTTTCAGCCTTACGAAACGATTAAGTGATGAGCCGATTACTTTTTTTGAAAATGAGACGTGCTTACTTGGGTCGCCAGATTTTGAGATGAGGCTTTTTGTTAAAGGGCGCACGTTTCGCTTTATTCTCCATCCGTTCTCATTTTTTCAGCCTAATACTAGGCAAGCAGAGATTTTATTTGATTTTGCCATTGAGCTTCTCTCTTTAAAGGGGAATGAAGTGGTTTACGACCTTTATTGTGGGGTGGGAACGATAGGTATTTGTATCGCTCCTTTTGTAAGCCAAGTGATTGGGATTGAAATTTTTGAGAAAGCGGCTTTAAATGCTCAAAAAAATGGGGAGCTCAACGGTTTAAAAAATTACCGAGCGATCAATGCTCCTGTGAATCGAGGATTAAAGGGGCTTAAAAAAGCAGATGTGATTGTGATTGACCCGCCAAGAGCGGGAATTGATGCCGAAGCGCTTAAACTGATTATTCAAGCCAAACCTAAAAAAATTCTCTATATTTCATGCCACCCGGCAACTCTTGCAAGAGATTTAAAAGTGTTTTTGGAAAATGGGTATACCATTGAGAAGATTCAACCGGTCGACCAGTTTCCCCAAACAGTTCACATCGAGACTATTGTCTTATTGGTGAACTAGAACTTATCTGAATGGCGAGTTGCCCTAATTGGCAAAGCTCTTGAACTGATTTTTTTGAAATATCTTCTTTATAGATTCTGCGACAGATCATGCAAGAGGGATTTTCTTTTTTGTTAAAGCAGTGGAGTTGCCAAACACCTTCACATAAATTGCAGATAGCGTGCTGACAATCAAGTACTTTAAATGAGTTGTCTTGTGTAAATATGTTAAAACAAGCGGGACATTCAGTGTTTAAATAAATCATTTTTTCACCTGGTTTTTTTAAAGTTAATTTTAAATTAAGATCTAATAAATGACAATAAAAAAGTTATATAAATACAAATTTTTTTAATAATTTGGTAAAATGGAGGGAGAGAAAGAGGGGGAGAGAAATGGAGGGGGTTGGTTCTTCAGGGAAAATACCTATAACGCCTAGCACTTCAGAGGTTGAGGCAAATTTTCCTTTAGCACCCCCTCCTGCTCCTACCGTTTCATCTTCTTTAGTGGAGCATATTATCACTCAAGAAAGCTCTCAGTCGAATTTAAATGAAATCAATAAACTTTTTGAAGAGATTAGGACGTTAGACCAACAAATTAATGAGGGGCATGAAGAGTTAAAGCCCGTTATTTTGGAAAAATTAAATGAGCTTGAAAAAAAATATAGAGCTCTTGAAGAAAATCACGTTGTGTCTCAGGTTGTCGAGGCTCTTTTACTTAAGAGGGGGGATTATGAGACAGTGGGTGGTCGTGCTCGGTCTGTGAATGTCGGTCGAGATGATAAATCAGAGATGATCAGTAAAAATCTTCTTAATATGTTGTCCAGGATAGGGTTTGAGCATGATATGGAACATGTGACAGGGGGGTTCTTGATGCTCCTTTTAAAACATATTAATGAGATGAGAGTGGATCCTTCAAAAAGAGATTTCAAAGTTGTGCAAGAGGGAGTTGATGTCCATAAAAATCTCGATTTCTTTTTTAAAGAGTTTCTCAAATGTGGAATGGATGTGAGGGTAGGAATTTTTTATTTAATTTCGTGTGAAGAGGGAATGGTGCCTCCTTTAGTCGAATTGTTTAAAAAATATATTGCAGAAAGTCCCGTAAATGAGAAGGGAGCTCGTTTAAAAGGAGTGGTTCAATTTCTTGAAGATGCAAAACATTACTTAGGAGGCGATTACCCATTTGATGAGATTATTCAAAGTTTAGTTGATTTTAAAAAAGAGAGTATTAGTTCTTTTTCAATACAGAATTATATGGATATTAAGAAAGGGTCTCTCGATCCTGTTAATTTTTTAGAGAGGGTTCACAGGTGCGATGCTTATTTTAACAGGCAATATCTCGAACAGGAGCGATTGAGTGAGTCTCAAAAAACAACTTTCTCTCCGAGGCTTGAAGGTCTTTACGATTATGAAAAAGCGATTGAAAAAAACATGAACGAATATATCATTTCTGTAGAGGATAAAATGCGTTATTTTATCGATGCTCCCTCCTATAAGCATGAACATTGGAATGTTTATTACGGAGAAAAAGAAAGGGTACCTCCACAGCCTCGAACAGTCAGTGCTGATATTAATGAATTGAAATTTGATGTTATCGAAAAAAAATTAAATGAGCTTTATCAAATATTGTACTTGTTAAAAAGAAATCAGGCCAGGGCATTTAATGAATTTCCAACAACTATTAGAGAGGGGCAACCTTTTGCATTATCCCCTTTAGAGAAAAAACAGATTTTTCAAATTGAGTATGTGATAGGGGAGTTTAAGAAGAAGTTTTGTAAAAGTTAAACATCCTCTTTGAGATCGCGTCTTTATCGAGAAACACTTTTTCACAATTTGGTAAACTATCAAGAAAAAATTTACCGTAGAATTTAGAAAGAAGTCTGTTGTCTAGGCAGATAACGCACCCTTTATCGGTTTTTGTTCTTATTAGTCGCCCAAAACCTTGTTTAAATTTGACAATAGCTGTTGGGATCATGTGTTCTAAAAACGGGTTTCCCCCATCGTTTACGATAAGTTCGTTTCTAGCCTCTTGCAAAGGGTCTGTGGGCGGGCGAAATGGCAGTTTAACTAATATGACACATTTTAGGGCATCCCCTGCGATGTCGACCCCCTCCCAAAACGAATCGGTTCCAAATAAAACCGAGCGAGGAGTGTTTTTGAAAGTTTTAATGAGAGTATTTCGATTTTGGTCCCCTTGTTTTAAGAGGGTGTATTTGAGTTTAAAGAGATCCTCTTTAAGGGAATCAAAACACTTTTTTAACATGGTGTAGGAGGTGAAAAGAACAAAAGTGGCCCCTTGGGAGGCTTGAATGGCACTTAAAATTACATCTCTTGCAGACGTGATAAAGCGGCTGTCTTGGGGGTCTGGAAAATCTGTGGGGATCACAAAAAGAGCTTGTTTTTTGTAATCAAAACTTGAATCCAAGACCTGCTCGATCACTTTTTTTTCCGGCAAAAAGAGCTTATTGATTCCAAGTCGTTTTTTTATAAAATCGAAATTGTTGTGTGTCGTTAAAGTGGCACTCGATAAGACTGTTGTTAAAAGGGGGTAAAAGAGGTTATTTGCAAGGGTTTTGGCGCAGTTTAAGGGGGCTTCTACGAGGTGGATATCCCCTATCCCATCCAAGCGTCTTGATTCAATCCAGGCCACTGAATTTTTTTTCTCTTCCGAGGAAATAAATGCGGTAAAGAGGGTACTCATCTCTTTGAGTCTTCCAGTATACGATTTGATATCGCTTAAAAGATTTTTAACGCTATCGGATAACCGCTCTTCTTTTAGGTGTCCCACCTCTTCAACAAGACCGTTTAGCGAGGTGATAAACTTTAAAAAGTCGCGGTTGACGTGTTCAGTCCAAGGAACAATCTTCTCTTTCCAAATAACGCACTCTTTGTGTTCTGGAAGGAGTCGGAGTTTATCGAGATCATCTGTTGTCGTGAAGGTGTCTTTCAACTCCTGATACGCTCTAAAGAGTTCGGCTGCCGAGGTTCTTAGTTGGTTTCTTTCAAAAGGTAAATCGATCGAAAGGCGGCTAAGTAAGGGATCAATGGTTTTTAAATCTTTTGTTTTGTAGTAGGAGGTGAGTTTTTCTTTTAAAATAGGCAGTTTTCCGATGCTTTGCCCCCCTTTTTCACTCATCAGTTTTCCTAAGAGGCGGGAGAGGTGTAAGTAGTTGATATTGGTTGCAAAAAACGTTGTCGCGATATCCTCGATATGGTGGGCTTCATCGATGATGAGCCTTTTATAATCGGGCAAAATTCCCTCTCCATCTTCTGCCCGAATCTTTAAATCGGCAAAGAGAAGGTGGTGGTTAACGACTAAGATTTGCGACTCTTCGACCTCTTTTCTTGCCTTAAAAAAGTGGCAGTTTTCAAAAAAAGGGCACGATTTTTTTTGACAAGCATCAGATTCGGCCGAAACTTTTTCCCATAAAGCAGAAGAGGGGTAAAACGGAAGCGATCCTTTTGAGCCGCAAGAAGTGGTTTCAGCCCACTTCTCAATCTCTTGGAGTTCTTCATTCTCTTTTGGCGTTAAAAGCGATTTTTCAAATTGGGTTTCATCTAGTTTTTTTTTGCAAAGGTAGTTCCCCATGCCCTTGACTAAAGTGACTTTGAGATTGAGTTTAAGAGCGTTAATGAGGTTGGGAATATCTTTTTGAATAAGTTGTTCTTGGAGAGTGATCGTTTTGGTTGAGATCACGGTCCTCTCTTGGTGTGCTGAAGCGAAGAGAAGCGCTGGAATCAGGTAGGCTAAACTTTTTCCCGTTCCGGTTCCAGCTTCAATTAAGGCGACACTATTGGTGTTATACGCCTCTAAGACTTTTTCGAGCATGATTCGCTGTTGAGGTCTTGCTTCAAATCGAGGGTTTGTTTTTTCTAAAGGACCCCCACGATCGATTAAGGAAAGAATAACCTCCAGGGGTAAACCTTTCATACGATTACTCGTTTTCGAGCAGGTCCAAGAAGGCCTTTAATCTCTTAGACCTTGTAGGGTGACGCATTTTGCGAAGGGCTTTGGCTTCAATTTGTCTGATGCGTTCTCTAGTCACATTAAACTCGACGCCAACCTCTTCTAAAGTCTTAGGTTTGCCATCCATAAGACCAAATCTTAACACGAGAACTTTTCTCTCTCTTTCAGTGAGCGTTTTTAACACATCGCCCATCATATCTTTTAAGATCGAGTAACCAGTCGCCTCCGCAGGAGAGTCGGCAGTGGTATCCTCGAGGAAATCCCCAAATTGACTCTCTCCCCCCTCTCCAACTTCTGCTTGAAGGGAGATCGGGTGTTGAGCAATTTTGTAAATTTCTCGAATTCTTTCAGGAGTTAACCCAAGCTCTACAGCAAGCTCTTCAGGCGTTGGCTCTTTTCCTGTTTCCATCATCAATTTTTTAGCGCCCCGTAAAACCTTATTGATCGTTTCAATCATATGGACAGGGATTCGAATCGTTCGGGCTTGATCGGCAATGGCTCTTGTGACAGCTTGTCTAATCCACCAGGTCGCATACGTTGAGAACTTGTAACCTCTTCGGTATTCAAATTTCTCAACAGCTTTCATCAATCCCATGTTCCCTTCTTGAATCAAGTCGAGAAAGGAAAGGCCTCTGTTGGTGTATTTTTTGGCAATCGAGATTACAAGGCGCAAGTTGGATTCAACCATCTCTCGTTTCGCTTCCTGGCTCTTATCCATCCAGCGCTGAAGCATTTTGACATCTTTCTTGTAGTCGGTAATGCTTCGCCCAGCGGCAAGCTCTCTTTTTTTGAGCTTTCTTTGCGCAGCTTTTAATTTAGCAAGCGCATATTTGTTTCTCTCAGCTCTTGGGGTAAGCTCTTGGATCTCTTTTTCTAAAGCTAAGAACCTCTCGTAGGCGCGCATGATCACTTCGCCAAAGTCATCAGTGATATTGTTGCGGAAGTAAAGGCGTCTTAAATAAGCTTGAGTCCGAATGCGACCTTTTTCGATAAGCTCTTCGATCTCTGTTTGTCTTGCCTTCGAAGGTGTTTGTCTTTCAAGCTCTAAAAGAAGGGTTTCTAAAACTTCATCTTCCCTTTTAAGTAAATCGCGAAGTTTTGGCAAAAGAGCGATGTACTCTTGCTTATTCGTGATCTCTTTTTCAGTGATGCACTTATCAAAACGCTCGTGACCTTGAATTAAAAAATTTATGATAGAGATCGCTTCTTTATTTGAATAGCGAAAGCGCATGATAATCCGTTCAATTTGTATTTGCGCTTTCTCGATCCTCTTGGAGATTTCAACTTCCTCTTCCCTTGTGAGAAGGGGTACTGATCCCATCTCCTTTAAGTACATTCTTACAGGGTCGTCAGGAGTGCCCTCAGAGCGTTTTGGCAATCCTTCGAGTTCTTTAGCCTCTTTTTTTCTCTCTTTTTGTTTTTCAACTTCTGATTGGTTAAGGATCTGGATATCCATACCACTTAAGAAAATCAACACCTGGTCAATTTGGTCAGCTGAATCGAACGACATCGGAAGAATGTCGTTGATCTCCTCATAGGTGATATACCCCTGCTCTTTTGCGATAGAGACAAGTTCATCGACTTTTTGTTGATGTTGTTGAGAAAAAACGGCTTTTGTTTGAGTTTTGCTCATGAAAAAATAATTATTAACGCTCTAATTTGAGTTCAACAAGATGTTGCATTAATAGGGATCTTCTTGTCAAGGGGATTTCTGAGAAAAGATAGACTTTTTATCTTAAGTTTGTTAAATATTTTCCGTTTTAAACCCCTTTAAGAGGTTTCTCTTGAAATGTTCTAAATTACATCTTTTTGCATTAACAGAGGAAGGGGGCACTGTTTTTGTTAAACAGGCAAAAAGGGCGGTCACTTATTTTTGTCCCGGCTGTCAGAGAGGTGTTCGGGTAAGGGGGGAGCACTTTTTTCATTTGGGTTGCCGAAACCTAAGTGTTTCAAAAAGTGTCTTACATCAATCGATTCAAGACAGATTTGTCGAAGAGATTGGAGCTAAAATAGAAGTGTTTTTTCCTTCAATTAACAGAATAGCCGATGTCGTTTGGGAGGAGGAAAAAATTATTTTTGAGGTGCAGTGCTCTCCCATTACGATTTCAGAGGTTAAAGCGCGAAATAAAGATTACGCCTCTTTAGGTTACCAGGTGGTTTGGATTCTTTACGAAAAGACTTTTTTGAACAATTATGAGCAGTTGAGGCGCTATCTTCTTCCCATTCCCCATTATTTTTTGAGGGATTCAAAAGAGATTTTTGATGTAGGGGGAGAGGTGATTAGTTTCAAGAAGAGCTTTATTCCCAATATAGAGCTTCCAAGGATGTTTGAGCTTCGGCGAAGGTATTGGAAAATTTTCTTTTCAGGGGATGCTCTCGACCAATTTTTTAATTCTTGTAGAGGATATTGATCACGTGCCCCTTAAAGGTGCCTGTAGGGATACATCCAAGTCGGCAATAGACTAAAGATTCAAGTCCCGATTTTGTGCGCATCACAAGAGGAACATCGTCTTGCTCCCCAGATTTCAGTTGTAAGCTTTTTTTTTGCCACTCTTCATACCCTTCCTGGACGAGATCGGGGAAGTGTTGAACAAATTTTTCAGGGCTCCAACCAAGCATTTGTCTCACTTCTTCGTTTGCAAAGGTCAGTTTTTTTTCATTCTGGGAGAAAAGAAGCACTGGACTTGCGTGCTCACTTTGGAGGCTGTCGAATAAGCGTCTTTGATCGAGGGCAAAGTTATCGACGTGGAGATCTTTAAAACGGGAGGAGGGGTTTGTAAACTGTTGAACACCGTTTAATTTGATAGCTAAGTCTAAACATCGTTTAAGCTGATTTGAAGCGGCATCAGACCCTTTGACCGTCTTGAAAACTTCTTTTGGCCTAGTCTCTTCTGGGGCTTTAACGAAAGTGGCCGTTTCTGCAAGTTGCAAAAGAGTTTTAATTTCATATGTTAAGTCTTGAACTTTACTCTCGTTTTGCTCTAAAAGTTTTTGTTTTTTCTCGATGATCCCTCTTTGATCGGTTATCGTTTTAAGATACTCTTCGATCATGACCTGTTTTTGCCTCAATTCCTCTTCGAAAAGCTGTTTTGAAGCATTCAGTTCATCCATCATCTGAATTCTTAAGTTTTTCTCCTCGAGAGCTTCCTCTTGAAGTCTACTCAATTCATTTTCAAACTCTTTTGGATCTTCCTTTTTTGGGGGAAGTTCCACTTTTTTCACTTTGAGTTTTTTGGGGGTCTCCTCAATTTTTTCAAGCTGAAAAGCGATCAAAAAAGAGAGTAGTGAGATGAGAAAAGTGAAAAAGAGACCTGTTGAGAGTAAAGGCCATGAAAGAGTATTGGGAAGAGTAAGAGCTGCCTGGGTTGTCACAATGAGGACAGGAAGAAGCGTTAACCCTCCAAGGCTTAGGAAAATCCGGTAACGTGTTGAAAAAAACTGCTCCCACATACCCCAGATATTATACAGAAAGGTCAATAAAGGGCAACTTTAAGCTGAAAATCTTGAATTGGTATTAATATATTATTAATTTATAAAACAATATGTCTTTTTAACAGATAATTGGTATAATTTCGGTGTACGGGGGAGATATTATGAAGAAAGTTAATGCTGATTTAAGTCATGTTTTGGTCAACAAAGAGGAGTGGGAAGTGATCGAGGAGCTTCTTGAGGGGAAAGGGTGTGATTTCATTTATGGGGATGACTTCTTAAAGACAATGAACCTATTGCCAGGGTTTACTAAAGATAAAGAAGGGATTAAGACTGTGATGAGTTTGTTCAAAGATCTTAATCCAAATGAGCGGCATGTGGTTTACAGGGAGGTGCTAAAAACGCCCTATCAGGAAAGGATGCCCCTAATTGCAAAGTATCAAAAGATTTATGCCGGACAGTATCAGGCTAACTATACTTTTGTAGAAGATTGCATTAACGAGATGGGGAAAAGGCTTGAAACGGCTCTCTCTTCTGGTTTAAAAGCCGATTTTTGGTTTGAGTGCATGTTAGATAAAGACACGAAGGATAAGGCGTTTGAGCTCATTCCTGAATGGCAGAGGGGTGAGGAGGCTGTTGCTTCTTTGAAAAATTGGTTTGAGGGGACAAAAGAGTATCACAAGCTTTTTGATGAACTTAAAAAAGTGCCTTTAGAAGATCGTCTAGACGTGCTTTTTAAGGCATGTGCCTTGATTGGGGAAACGACAGATGTGAATATAAAAATGAATACTCTTCAAGCAGTCCTTCATACAAAAGGTCGAGAGGCTGTTTTTTTAACCTTTCAAAAGTTTTTTACTAACACCTTTGGCGAAGAGGCTCTTTACCGTTTTATCAGTATTAGCCTGATACCAGAAGAGGAAAGAACGGAAGAGAGAATGGAAAAGTTAGTTTCTTTTTTTGAAAAGGAAAAAGAGCACAAAGTATTCAATCCTTTTTTTGAAGCTTTAGGATTTTTTAACACGGGTTCGTAAAAATAAGGCAGCCGATTTAAAGGTCATCAGCTTTTGTTTGATCGAAAGAATAGCTTGTGTGCATTCACACCCTTTTTAAGGGTTTGAGTACCGAAAGTTAGTTTTTTTTATGGGTAAAAAAGGCATGCCGATTTAAAGGTCATTAGCTTTTGTTTTATTGAAAGGTAGCCTCTTGTGTAGACCCAACCTTTTAAGGGATTGAGTAATGAAAGTTAGTTTTTTTTAATGGGTAAAAAGGCATGCCGATTTAAAGGTCATCAGCTTTTGTTTGATCGAAAGAATAGCTTGCGTGCATTCACACCCTTTTTAAGGGGTTAAGTACCGAAAAGCTAGTTTTTTTTTGGGTAAAAAGGCATGCCGATTTAAAGGTCATTAGCTTTTGTTTTATTGAAAGGTAGCCTCTTGTGTATTCATAACCTTTTTAAGGGTTGAGCACCGAAAGTTAGTTTTTTTTTATGGGTAAAAAGGCATGCCGATTTAAAGGTCATCAGCTTTTGTTTGATCGAAAGAATAGCTTGCGTGCATTCACACCCTTTTTAAGGGGTTGAGTACCGAAAGTTAGTTTTTTTTTGGGTAAAAAGGCATGCCGATTTAAAGCTCATCAGCTTTTGTCTGATCGAAAGGTAGCCTCTTTTGTAGACTCAGCCTTTTTAAGGGGTTGAGTACCGAAAAGGTAGTTTCTTTTAGGCCCTTTTAAAACGGGTTCGTAAAAAAGGGGCATGGCGATTTAAAGGTCATTAGCTTTTTTGTAATCGGGTGTTTGATCGAAAGAATAGCTGCGTGAAGACCCAACCTTTTTAAGGGGTTGAGTTTAGAACCATACTTCTTATCACCGCAGATCGGATGTTGAGCCTCGGCAAAATGGACTCTTATCTGGTTTTTCTTGCCCGTTTCAAGGGTCACTTTTAAGAAGCTGTGCTCCTTTTTTTTTCGAAGCACTTCGTAGTGCGTTATTGCAAGTTTTCCCTTGCTCGGATCTTTTGTCGTTTTAACCATATAGTTAGCATCTTCAAAAAGAAGCGATTGGTATGTTCCTTTCTTCTCAAGAGGAGCTCCTTCACACATCGCAATGTAAACTCGCTCAAGATCATGCTTTTCAAAAATTTCTTTTAGTTTCTCGCAAGCCTCTTCCGTTAAGGCAAAAAGCAAAACTCCGGAGGTGTCTTGATCAATTCTGTGAACAACATAAACTTTTCTGTACGAATAGTGTTTTTTTAATAGACCGTGTACTGAAGGTTCGTTTGTGTCATTACTTGCGACACTTAAAAGACCCGATGGCTTATCGACCACGACGATATGTTGATCTTCAAAAATTATTTTAACACCCTCTGGTAAAATTTGCTCTCTTTGGATGATCTGAACGGTTTGATCGGGAAGAAGGGGTGTTGATCCCACTTTTTCGGCCTTACCATCGACCAAAACTCTTCCCTGCGAGAGCCAGGAGCGTAGCTTTGAGTTAGAGGAATCTTTTGCTAAAAGCTTCAACGCCTCGAAAAGAGTGATCGGTTCTTTGATTTTTATCTGCATGGGCTTTATCTACTTTGACGAATTATTCTGTAAGTAGTATACTCTTGTTGGTAAATTAAGTTAAACCCCTGTAGGAGAAAAAATGACAGAAGAAAAGAAGAAAACTAAAAGACCCACTGCTGAAAAAAGACAACTTCAAAGTGAAAGAAAAAGAATTGCTAACCGCTCTTTTAAATCGACCGTTAGAAGTGCTGTTCGTAAATTTGAAGAGATTGTCGATTCAAAGCAAAAAGAGGCAGTAAGCGCCCAACTTAACGATGTTTATAGTCTTATGGATAAGGCTGTGAAAAGAGGCGTTTTCAAATTGAATAAAGCTAGCCGTACAAAAGCGCGTCTTGCCGCTAAAGCTGCGACTATTTAGGGGTTCTTTTGATTAAAAAAATCTTTTGTCTCATTTTATGTGTTGTATCATTCTGTTTTGCTGCGGATGAGTTTACCCCAAATTTTACCGTTCTCATTCCGATGAGAGATGGCACAGAGCTTCCAACAGATATTTATTTGCCGAAAAGCGAGGATGGGTGTTTTTCAAAATATCCATGTGTTTTGATGAGGAATCCATCGGGTAAGCGGGCAGCTCCCTGGCTTGGATATGCGGCTCTGACCGAACTTGGTTATGTGGTTGCCATTCAAGATACCCGAAGTTCTATAGATAAAGAGGGGAAAACGCTTCCTTATCTTCACGACGGATGGGGCCTTCATCAAGACGGATTTGATACTGTGGAATGGTTAGCCAAGGCGCCTTTCACAAATGGCAAGATTGGGACGATTGGTTTTTCAGCTGTTGGAATCACTCAGCTTTTGATGGCTCCTTCTAACCCTCCTTCCCTTAAGTGTCAGTATATTGGGGTAGCCGCTGGGAGTATGTATCATCACGGTATTTTCATAGGGGGGCAAATTTTAAAAAATCAGGTTGAAGGGTGGCTAAGCCTTTATGCGAAAGACCCAGGGGTTCACACCTATGTGTTTAGTCAACCTTTTTACAATGAATTTTGGCAAAATTTTGATACTCTTCGAGTCGCTGATCGTGTACAAGTTCCAGGACTTCTTTATGGGGGATGGTTTGACACTTTTATTCAAGGAACAATTGATGCGTTTTCTTCACGTCAAGAGAGCGGCGGTTGCGGTGCTAAGGGGAAGCAAAAGTTATTAATTGGTCCATGGACTCATTACTATCCTGCAACAACCAAGCTTGGTGATTTTGAGATTCCAAAAGAGGGGCAGCAACCTCCCATCGACATTTCCCTTAATAGATGGCTTGATTACCATTTAAAAGATGTAAAAAATGGTGTTGATGAGCTTCCGGCTGTCACCTATTATGTCATGGGCCCTTTTGACGGGACACCTTCAAAGGGTAATGTTTGGAAAAGTGCCGATAAATGGCCGATTCCTGCAAAAGAGACCTCTCTTTATCTTTCTGCAAGTCATGAGCTTCAACTTTCTCCTCAGAAAGAGGAAAAAACGTTTACTTACACGTATGACCCTCATAATCCCGTTCCTACAATGGGAGGGCGCAATCTCTTTTTAGAATCAGGCCCGAAAGATATTAGAAAGCTAGAAGCAAGAGATGATGTGATCTCATTCACTACAGAACCTTTGAAGGAAGATACTGAGGTGACGGGGCGAATTTTTGCAAAAATTTTCTTCTCATCTGATCAAAAAGATACTGATCTCGTCGTCACTTTGACTGATGTTTACCCTGATGGAAAAAGTGTTCAGATAGCAGATGCTATCTGCCGAGTTGCGGTTCTTGAGGGAAAAGATGTCGATTTGACCAATAAAGTTAACCCCAAAGAGATGACACTTGATTTGTGGTCGACTAGCATCGTCTTTGCAAAAGGACATAAGATCCGTTTAAATATCACAAGTTCAAACTACCCTCGTTTTGAGAAGAACTTAAATGTCGGGATTACCGGGACACACACAGGCGCTTCAGCTATTGCTAAAAATACGGTTTATGTTGGTGGTAAAACGGCTTCTCGCTTGATATTGCCGATTGTGACTTGCCCTTAATTTAGTCGGCCCTGAAAAAGTCCTCTCCAATAAAAAGTGCCCCTTTTGACAAAAAAGGCGTTTTACTCCTCACCAAACCTTGAGAGGGGGGGGGAGACGTCGATCACCCCTTTTTTTGTTGCAAATGGATCACTTTTTCTTTGGAGAGTGCGTGTTCCATTCGCGAAATTTTTAAGCTTCTCTCATTGTCATATAATTAAACCTTGCAAAATAGGCTATGTCTCTTTTCCTCGTTAACTGCAAATTTTTCTCAAGGAACCCTTACTTTTTCAGGGCCGACTAATTAATAAAATTTTACAGACAGGCTCATTCACTAAAAAGTAGATTTTAGTTTAAACGCCACAGCTTGAATCCCTAAATTTCCATACGTTGGTGGAAGGGAGGCGTAAGAAAAAGGGGAGTTTCCCGCTGAATCGTTTGTATAGTAAATATTTCTTAATCGGTTTTGGTCAAACCAAAGAGCATTAAAGTAGCTTACACCCGTTTCTGTTTGTAAACCGCAAATGTTAAAGGCATAACTTAATCCAAGCTCCCCTTCAAGATTACCATTCCACACATTTTTTCTTTGGTTAATATGAAGATTTAAGGGGTTAAGAATTAAAGTTCTTGCTCCTTGAGCGACTTCGCTTCCAAAATTCTGCTCTTCGATTTTAACAGACCCTACAAGAACTGAACCACCTATCTTTCCAAATAAGGAGAGGCGTGAAAATAAGGGATTAGAAAAAGCAAAACCCGCTGTTATTCCAGCAGAGCGGTTTTTGTCGTGAAGCTCTGATTTTGCAAAAGGCTCAACGAGTGCGCGACTGTTAGAGAGATAGAGGTTATTGTCAAATCTTGCACTAAAAGTTTTATTGAGGAATAAGGCTCTCACGCCAATAAATGGGAAGAGTAGGACTTTCGAATTCGTGTTGATCGTCGTTTCTGCCAAAAAATCTAAGGTGATGAAATTGACTTTTGAATAGATGTTAATGGTATCTGCTATATTGCCAACAATTGAGGGATTTAAGAGAGGAATAAAGTAGTTTAGAAGGGAATCTTCTACGATTGGCTCTTTGTGTAAATAGGTTTTTTGGGTGTTTGGTAAATAGGTGACTAAGATTTTAAACGTGTTACCATCGCCACAAGGAGAGTAGCCAATTGCGCCCTTCACACCCCCTTCCCATTTTAGGTTAAGGGTATTAATATCTAGCGAGGAGCAGATGTTTTGGTTTGAGGTTTGTTCCCGAATCGAGGTCTTAAGGTTTAAAGAAAAATCTTGATTATCTACAAAAATTGTCCCATAAAGGCCTTCTACTTCAGTTGTAACGGTTCCGGCAAAAGATGAGCTAAATAAGAGAAGTAGACACAAAATAATCATAGGTAGAGGCCTTTGTTAAATTTTAAGTTCCGTCTTTTCTAAAATAGAGTGGATAAATTCAGCTCTTTTGTGGGGAAGCTCCTCTGGAGAAATTTCTTTTAGATCGAAATGACGCAGTAAGTGGGCGCGTCTTGTGCTAAAAAGTAATTCGTTGAGTTTAGCTGTCGTGACTCCAGTTAGCCAACCAAGTTCAGAGCCAAGTTTTAATAAGCTAATCGCATTTAAGGCTTCAATAGCATCAATGTTGTAAGAGTGCTTTAAGATCCCAAAAGCGCGGCTCACCTTATCTTTTATTTCAGGCGTCCCTTCAGTTTTAATTTTCATTCTCAAACGACTCTCTTCTAAGATAAGTTTAGTTGCAAAAGAGCGCAGTTGGGAAACGATGTTCTCTTCATTAACGCCTAAGGTAAAACGGTTTGTCACTTTAAGGATATCCCCTATAAGCTCATGAGGATTGCCTTGTAGCCCTGTGATGGATAAGTTTTTGTCGTTAGTTTCAGCTAAAAAATCTTCCAGCTTATTTTCGTGGATTAGGGCTGAGGGTTGAAGGTAGAGAGCTATCGTAAGAGCTGTTCCACAGGTGGCAGGATCTGTTGTTAAAAAACCAAATTTAGGGTTGAAGGCGTAAGCGATAGCCTTTCCAACACTCATCTCCGTTTTGAGAAGCTGATTCCAAGACGTTTCTAGTTCACCTGTTGTATCGATCGTGTGGATTTGAAGATGATCGTCAATGTTTATGGTCGCTAAAAAGCAGTGGGTATCGTCTGTGATAAACGCCTCGCCTGTATAGGCTGATTGGTAGTTTTGATTCGTAAGGAAATGCTCCATCAAAAATTCTTTCTCTAAAGCTGTCGCCTCTTCTGCCTTGCAGCAGGTGGGGTTGACCAGATTCTCAGCAGTAACCAACTCCTTCGTGATAAGAGGGATCACTTGTGCACGCCTGTCTAAAGGCATTTTTGAGGGGAAAGGGTAATTTTCGATGTTTCTGTAAAGATTAAAAACCGAAGCTAGCCAAATATCGTTGTGGTTTTCTGTCCACGGTTTTTTTAAAAGAAGGTGAGGTTCTTTATTTTGTGTCATCTTTTCCACCTCCCTCTGTGATTTCTCTGATTTGGTCTCTTAAAATAGCGGCCTGTTCGTAATCTTCTCTTTTCAGGGTATCGTTTAGGGCCTCAGTTAACCCAAGAAGACGCATTGATGGGGTCATTTCCATTTTTTCCCCAGGTGCTCTTCCAATGTGCAGCACTTTTAATTTTTTATTCAAAGTGATATGTGCGGGCAGTTTCTCCGATTGTATCAATTCTTGAATAATAGCGTCTTGGAAAAGATCGTAACATTCATTGCATCCTAAGTGTCCTCCCATTCGAATCGACTCTAGAGTGGTTCCACAGTGGCCACAAGAGATTTCTGCTTGGGATTCTCCCTTTTTATTTTTACAGCCCTCCCCTTGAAGTTTTTTCTTTAATTGAGGGCAATCGGCGCACATGACGATTTCTGTCATTGAGTCACCCAAAACCTCTGTGTAGTGGATAGCGATTGGTTTTTTGCAATCGGTGCACTCCAAAGGGCGTTCAGCTTGTTTTCTTTGGGGAAAGCTTTCCGGAAGGGGTTGATTTGGCATGAGCGTCGTCCAGATGATTAAAATTTCACTATAGGAAAATCAACAAATAAATGTAAAGAACCGTTGATTTATAGGTAAATTTATCCGAAGGGATAACTATAAAGGGAAAAAAAAATGAGTCTTGATGGACTCGAACCATCGACTCCCTCATTAAAAGTGAGGTGCTCTACCGACTGAGCTAAAGACTCATGTTGACCCCAAGGGGATTCGAACCCCTGTTATCGGAATGAAAATCCGGTGTCCTAGACCAGACTAGACGATGGGGCCTAAAACAGTTTAGGCTACAATTTAAGTCGCTTATAACACTAACCATCATAGCCAAACTGCTGACTTTTTTGCAAGCGTTTATATTGTTAGTACCTCTTTTTCTTTCAGAGCTGTTTTATCATCCGCTTCTTTACAAAACTTATCAGTTAATTCTTGAATTTCTTTTTCAAGACGTTTTTCTTGATCTTCTGGAATTAGGCCGTCAGCTTTTTGTTTTTTTACAGTATCATTGGCTTCCCTTCTAATCGTTCGGATGCTGACTTTCGCAGCTTCCTTTTTCTGAGAACAGTATTGGGCCATCTTCTTTCTTTGTTGGTCATCCATTGGTGGAATCATAATCCTTACGCTCACTCCATCAACCATAGGGTTGATGTTGAGGTTGGCTTTTTCAATCCCTTTAGCAATTGGGCCAGCTGTTTGTTTGTCAAAAGGTGTAATCAAAATTTGTCTTGGTTCTGGTGTTGATACGACAGCCAAATCTTTAATCCTCATTTGGGTCCCATAAGCTTCGACTTGGACGTTGTCTAGAATAGACGGGTTAGCTCTTCCCGTGCGAACGTTTTTAAGCTCCTCTAACAAATGGTTGAGGGCATCTTGCATTTTCTTTTTAGTCTCGTCGATGATGTTCATCAGATAAGCTCCTGTTAATTAATAAGGGTTCCGTTACTCATCAATGCTTGAAGGGGATTGTCTTCAAAGAGGGCATTAAAGTCATTGACGATGATGGGTAATTGATTGGCTTGAGATAAGGCAACAGCTGTAGAGTCCATCAGTTTTAGTTGTCTTTGTAAGTATTCTGTGTAGGAAAGAGTGTCAAATTTAACAGCTGTAGGGTCTTTTTTGGGGTCTTTGTCGAAGACGCCTGAAACTTTTGTCGCTTTGATAAGATAATTGGCTGATATTTCACTTGCCCTAAGGGCTGCTGCTGTGTCTGTGGTAAAAAAAGGGGAGCCTGTTCCTCCAACAAAGATAAGGAGTTCTTTATTAGTTAAAGCTTTTGTCGCTTTTTGCCAGTCGTAGGTTTGAGCAACTTTTGGACATTCAAGTCCCGTCATGACTCTTGCTTTGATTCCTTCCTGCAAGCAAGCCTCTTTTAAGGCTAATCCATTCATCAAAGTGGCAAGCATCCCTATTTGGTCAGCAGGGGTTCTTTGGATTGCATCTCTTTCAAATGAAGAGCCTCTGAAGATGTTTCCTCCGCCAAGCACTAGAGCCACTTCAGTCTGATTTTGAAGTGTTTTTAAGGCTTTTGCCAGTTTTAAACAGCTTGCAAAGTCAATTCCGTGAGGCTTTTGTCCGAGAAGGGACTCTCCGGAGATTTTAAGCAAGATTCGTTTTGGATGATGTGGATGTTTCATGATAAAAGAATAACTGGTAGAGGAGATTTTCCTCTACCAGAAAAATAAGAATCTTATTCGCCAATGCTCCAACGAATGAAGCTTACGACTTTAAGGGGTTTTCCCACCTGTTTTTCTCTCTCAGCAACGACGGCTCCTACTGTAGAGGAGTCATCTTTGATGTATTTTTGACGAAGTAGGCATGCCGCATCGTAGTAGGCATTCAATTTCCCTTCGACAATTTTAGAGACGATCGACTCAGGTTTTCCCTTCACTTGTCCCGCAGCAATATCTTTCTCGTGGTTGATAATGGCTTCAGGAACGTTTTCTGGAGCAATATACTCAGGAGATGCCGCTGCAATATGCATACCGATATCTCTTGCTAAAGTCTCTTGACCTTCAGCTCCTTCGATTTCGACGGCGCAAAGGATTTTGCCGCCTAAGTGAGAGTAGATACCGACGCTTTTGTGACTGTTTTTTGGGAAAATCTTCAAACGGCTGATTTGGATATTTTCTCCGATAGCTTGAACAATAGTTGCTCGAAGCTCATCGATTGTTAAGCTTTTATCTTTTGAAAAAGTTTGCTTTAAAAACGCTTCCAAAGAGGCAGGTTTTGTCGCTGCTGCTTCTTCAGCAACATCTTTTGCAAACTTTTGAAAACGATCGTTTTGCACGACGAAGTCAGTTTCAGCATTCACTTCGACAACTGCAATAGCATCTTTTCCTTCAGCTGCGACAACAATCCCTTCGTTAGCTTCTCTGCCCTCTTTTTTAACAGCAGCTGCCATTCCAGCTTTTCTTAAATTAGAGATGGCAAGCTCAATGTCGCCATTGGCTTCAGAAAGAGCCTCTTTGCATTTACCAATCGCAATTCCTGTACGATCGCGAAGCTTCTTTATTAGGTCCGGAGTGATTTGTGCTGTCATATCTTTACTCATCCTCTTTTGAAATTTCGTGACCTTCCTTACTTGTTTGGTAAGCGATTGTCATCTCGTTTTTCTTGTCGATGATCGCTTGAGTAAGCGCTTGAAGGACAACTTTAATGCTTTTTAAGGCGTCGTCGTTGCAGGCAATCACGTGGTCGATCGGGTCTGGGTTACAGTTTGTGTCGACAAGACCCATCACAGGAATGCCCAGTTTGTTAGCTTCAGAGACGGCCAAGTGCTCTTTGCTAGGATCGACAACGATCACAAGACCTGGCACTTTTCTCATAGCGCGGATACCCGAGAGGTTTCTTTCAAGTTTTTCTTGATCTTTTGAAAGAAGGGAAAGCTCTTTTTTCTTAAGAACGTCGGCTCCTGTGGCAATTCTTTTTTCAATTCGATCGAGTTTCTTAATCGAGTTTCTGATCGTTGGAAGGTTTGTAAGCATTCCCCCTAACCATCTTTCGCTCACATAAAATTCGCCACACTGTTCAGCTAAATCTTGGACGACTTCTTTTGCTTGTTTTTTTGTTCCAACGAAAAGGATTGATTGGTGACGGCTCACGATATCGACAACGATTTGAGCCCCTTCTCTAATTTGTTGGAGCGTTTTTGCCAAGTCGATGATGTAGAGACCATCTCTTTCTTCAAAAATGAAACGTCTCATTTTTGGGTTCCAACGACTGGTTTGGTGTCCAAAATGAGCACCAGCTTCGAGCAAATCCTTCACGGAAATGTCGCAACGTATTTTTTCTTTTTCTTGTTTTGTAGTAGCCAAGCCTTGTCCCTCCTTAATTGACTAACGGCATCTTGTTTGTAGAAAGTAAAAACTTTAAATATACAAGATTTCGGTCTTGGTTGTTATTAAAAAAAAAGACTGGCACATGCCAGTCTTTTTGAAAAGCGCCTAGTCGGAATCGAACCGACATATGTAGCTTGGAAGGCTACTGTTCTACCATTGAACTACAGGCGCATCTGCATATGTGTTAAGTGGTAAATCTTATCGATTTCCTTATTTTTTTGCAAGCGATATTCTTATCTGCTATTTCAATTGACATCGTTTCTTTGTTAAGTCTATCCTTTCAGCAAACCCTCCGACTGATTTCTATTAAGAGAAACCGTTCAAACTATAAATTTTAATTAATGATGAGACCAGAATTTTCAAGGATGACTCGCCTACGAGAGGAAGATATTGCCGAGAAAGTGAACTGGGTGTTACATCTTTTTTTGATTGCGCTTGCTTTGATCGCCTTAAGGCTTTGGGTTCTTTCTGTAATTAGGCAAGATGAGATGATTCAATTGGCCAAAAAGCCGATGGTGAAAACTCTTATTGAGCCTGCAAGGCGTGGTACGATAAGGGATAGATTCAATGTGCCTCTTGCGATCAACAGACTCAGATATCAAGCAGCGATTGTTTATTCTCAGATTAAAGAGATTCCACAAGCTAAATGGGAAACAGATCAAAAAGGGGTTAAAGTCAGGGTTTTTCCAAGACGCTCCTATATTGAAACTCTTTGTCAAAAATTGGGCGAAATCCTTTCTTTGGATAAGGAGCGGCTAGAGGATCTAATCCATTCAAAAGGGGCATTTTTTGAGCACATTCCCTTCATTATTAAAGAGGATCTGTCAGAAAAAGAGTATTATACTCTTAAAATGATGGAAAGGGAGTGGCCTGGGATTTTGGTCCAAAAAGTGCCAAAAAGAGTTTATCCTCAAGGAAAAGTCGCCTCAGATGTGATCGGATATATGGGTGCAATCAATAAATCTGAATATCAAAAAATCATTTTAGAAATGAGAGCTCTTCGAGAAATCGTCTCAAACAAAGTGATTGATGAGCTTCCGGAGGAGTTTTCAAGCCTTGAAGCGATCGAGGCTCGTTTAACTGATTTAGAAGAGAGAGCCTATTGCCTTAAAGATTCTGTTGGTAAAATGGGTATTGAGGCCAAATTTGAGGAGCGTTTAAGGGGGTATTTTGGAAAAAAAAGGTATTATAGGGATGCTAAAGGGCATTTGCTTTATGAAATGGACGGGGGAAGAGAGCCTCTTTCAGGTGACCGCTTATTGTTAACCCTTTCTTTGGATCTTCAGAAATTTACCGAAGAGCTTCTCATTCAAAATGAAACGATGAGAAAAGCTAAAATTTCAGGCATGAGCGCTATTAAGCAAGAAGTGCTTTCCTTGAGGGATCCTTGGATTAAGGGGGGAGCGATTGTCGTTATGGATCCTAACAATGGAGAGATTTTGGCGCTGGCCACTCATCCCCGTTTTGATCCGAATGACTTTGTACTTACCGGATCTAAAGAGGTAGTTCAAAAGAAGGTAAAAAAAATTCAAAAATGGTTTGAAACCGATGAGTATTTTGGGGCTCTTTTTGATCAAAAGATCCCTTTAGAGCGGGAAGTTTACAATGGAAAGAAGATCGTTGATGTAAAAGAGTGGATCACTTGGGAGAAGTATCTCGATTTAATTCTTCCTCCTTTCGATGAGGAGGGGGAAATCCATCCTGTTAGGGAGGCTTTGGAAAGGTGTAATACCGTTGAGATGGCGTATAAAATTCAAAAAATAGTTGACGAATTACTAATAGCAAGTGGACAAACTGATGCTTATCTTCTTTTTGAAGCCCTTTTTAGCGAGGAGCCCCTCTCTGAAATGAGAGAGACTCTTTTAGAAAATATCTCGTTTTCTTATCCCGCCTTTGAAGAGAAAAAGAAATTTTTAAAAGAGGTTTTTGGATCTATTAAAAGAGATTATGATCGGGTTCTTTTTGTCGATTTGTGCCGTTTGAGTGTCTCAAGTGATTTATTAGATCCTTCACTTCTTCCAAAAATTGGGGGGCAAACGTTGAATGAGTATCGGGATATTTCGGCTTTCTTTGTGACTTTGCAAGCGGAAGTGAAAGAGATGGCGAAAACCTCTTTTCACAAAAATGAATTTACCAAGTGGCGAGAGGAGTTTGGTAAGGAGTTTTTAAAGGAAAAAAGAGGGATTGAGAAAGAGAAGAAGCTTTATGCTAAGCCCTACCTTGATTATTTTGACAACGAGGAGAAGGCGCAATTTGCAAAATATTGGCAAGAGAGGGGGAGGGGTCAAATCATTTCGTTATTAAAGGAGGATAATAGCTTATCGAAAAAGAAAGCTTATCAGGTGGTAAAGCAGGCGGTTTCTTCGCTAGATGATGATGAAATGGGTCTTTATTTAAAAAGTTTAAGAGGGTATCGCGATTTAACTCGTCCTCTTCTTGGGCGCTACAGATTTTTACGAGGGTCTTTAGAAAAGGATTTGGCGGTGGGTTTTTATCCTCGTTATGGATTTGGGTATGGTCGCTCTTTTGCTTATCGTCAAAGTACGCATCAGGGGTCTTTATTTAAGTTAGTGACCGCGTATGAGGCTTTGATTCAAAAATATCAAAGGTTGATCAATGAAGGTGTGCCAGCTAAAAGTTTGAATTCTGCCCTATTGAATCCTCTTGAGGTGATCGATCTTTTTAGAAAGACAGGGAAAGGCTCTCTTGTGGGTTCTTTTGTCGATGGATCGCCTTTGCCACAGATCTACAAAGGGGGAAGAATTCCTAAAAGTGCCATGAAGGGGATCGGAAGGGTTGATTTATTAAAAGCTTTGGAAGTCTCTTCAAATCCTTATTTTGCCGTTCTTGCGGGGGATATCATTGAGTCGCCAGACGATTTGGCAAGATCTGCTTCTCTTTTTTCTTATGGGCAAAAAACCGGCCTTGATTTGCCCTATGAGCTCTCAGGAAAGTTGCCAGACGATTTGGCAAAAAATAAGACGGGGCTTTACTCTTTTGCGATTGGTCACCACACTTTTGTAGCAACCCCGATTCAGACGGCCGTTATGCTCTCAACGATTGCTAATGGGGGGCATGTGTTAAAACCGAAACTTGTAAAATATTTAGCTGGGGCTGAAGGGGTTAAAGATTCTAAGATGAGCTTAAGGTCTCAAGAGACCGAGTGTCGTTGGGATGTTTTTATGCCCGAAGTTATCAGGAAGACCCTTCTTACGGCAATGAGCCGGGTGTGGCATCGCACGCAAGTAGAAGGGCTTGCGGGCTTAAAAGTGATTTTTGCCAAATACCCGAAAACCATTAAGAATTTTCTTTCGCTTAAAGAGGATTTTGTGGGCAAAACGAGTACTTCTGAGGCGGTTGAAGTGGTGAACATCGATAGTGTTTTAGGAGTGCACAAGTTTAATCATACGTGGTTTGGGGGGATTAGTTTTCGCAAAAGCGAAGAGATGCCCGGTTTAGTGAGTGAGGATCCTTTTGGTCGTCCTGAGTTGGTTGTTGTGGTTTACCTAAGGTTTGGTGAGTGGGGAAAGGATGCCGCTCCTTTAGCCTCTGAGATTGTCCATAAGTGGAGATCGCTTCAATAACTTGCGCCCTTTTACAGGCGCAAGTTTTTAATGATTTAGAAGCCGGCGTTAAGACGAACGGTCAATCCATGAAGAGCAAGAGCTGATGTGTTCCAAACAACCGGTTTGTAAACACCAAAAGGAACTGCAGCAGTTCTTAGAGACTCTTGTAAGTTAAACCACCCATTGATTTCATATCCCACCATGACGCTATAGTGGAAACAGCGCCCCACATGTTGCCATGAAGGACCGACAAGAAGTTGGATTTGCTCGGCAAAGCGGGTATCTTTGTAGTTAAGACCCCCGACAAGTGCGTTGTTTGTGACTTCACAAAAAGTATTCTTATACGAGCCGATGTATCCGGCAAGAGTCGCCTTTCCTGTCATGTAGAGTCCCCAATGCCACCACCAGTCAGCTGTTAGACCAAGTCTTAAGCCCCCGGCTTTATATGTCCAGTGATCCTGGTAATCTATAGTCATTGAGTCTTTTACAAGTGAATCTTCTGCCTGGTAGGCCGCTTGAAAGTGGTGGTCAAGATACGCCCCTGTTATCCCCGCTAAGAAGCGCATTCTTAAGTGAGGATTCGGATCAAAAACACGAGCGACAAAAAAGTCTCCAAGTTCATATTTAAAGTGATTTTCAGCTGATGCTGAATTAAGTTTTGAAAGGCTTGTTGGGATGAGTGGATGTGTCGAAATTAAAGGGCATTCGGCATTTGCGTTTGCTGTTGTGCAATCAGAGCCGTGCGTCTTGTAGTAGGTGTATTCCCCTGTGATTTCCCAGAGTCTTGGCGCGTTGTAGTAGCCAACAGAGACCCTGACCCCTGGTCTAAACTTGAAATGGCTTGTTTTTACCTCCCCGTAAGGAAGAACTCCTGCGAAAGGAGATTTTTTTTTGCAGCAAAAATCATCGATGGCATAATCGAGAGCGCCCTCTTTTAAAGTCCAGTAAAGAAAGTCAACCTGTCCAAAAAAGCTTTTGCATTTTGGAAAAAGATGATTGTCAGTTTCTGTTGGAGGTAGACATCTCTCACTATCGTAGCACTCCGTTGCATTTAAACAAGAAGCGCTTATTAGAAGAGCACTTAATGATAAAAATAGTTTATTCATACCCAATCCTTAAAGTTTATGGTCTAAAAATTGGATCTTAGCGACAAGCTTATTTTTTAGCTATAATCTTTTGGATTTGATTTAGTCACGGTGTAGTCGAGAAGGGCATCTGGGACGTGAGGCTTTTGTTTTCCCCGAAAAAGGGATTCAAACTCTTTGGAGGCATCCTTCTCTTCTATTCTTTTGGCTTTAATCTTTCCGTAAAGGTCATCTCTTGATTTTAAGATGTAGGGCACTTCTGAGCCTGCATCAAAGAGTTGATTGAGAAGCTCTTTGGGAGCAAGGTAGACTCTAATTTTTTCTGTATTTTTAAAGGTGATGAAGCTTGAAAGGGAAGGGTATCCCTCTTTTTTTCGATCCTCTTCAGGTGCTTGGTTTCCTTTTAGCATATGGTAGGTGACTTCATCTAAGGGATGAGAGCCAAGCTCTAAGTTCGCAAGATCTTTACCCGAGGAGAGGCTGACTCCTTGCTGCCCTTTTTCGATATGTTCGATAAGTGAATCGACAAGTTGAGTTAAAAGCTCGTCATTTTTCTTTTGGGCCTCTTTATAAAACGGGGCATTTTGGTAGAGTTCTTGAATTAAGCTTTTTAAAATTTCTTTGATCGGACCCATTAAATCGCCCTGTTTTTTTTGAGCCTCCTCATCGGTAAAAAGGTAAAGGGAGAGGCGAGAGCTTGCTTTTTCTTTGTTTTTTTTATCTGTATCGTCGTCCCCTTTTTTGGATCGATCTACAGGAGTGTCGTCGTAGCGCCCCTTGGCTGTATCGATAGTATAACGCCTCTCTTGCTTCTCCATTTCGTTGCGAAAAAGAGCGTGGATCGTGCTTTTGTCCCTAAAATGGTTTAATCGTCCATAGGTCATTAAAGTGAATATCATTAAAAATGTCATGACGATGATGAGAATATTCAAAAGTTACCTCTTGTAAAAAATGGGGGGAGAACTATTGGGCAAAGGGCTTGCAAAAATAGTGGTTTTTCCCTCTTGTTTCACCTCGACTTTGATGAGGGCAGGAAGGGTGTTGTATTCTTTTAGCCAAGGAGAGATCCATGTTCCCTTTGGTTGAGGATCGAGTTGTTGTTTCCCCTTAATGATCTCTTTGGCCTGAATCGTCTTTTTTTCTCCCATATCGGGGGGGACAAAAAAAGAAAAACTTAAACCTTGAACCCCCGTTAAAAGGACCTCTTTTTTCATGGGAGGAAGCGAGGTGTCCTCCCACCTTGCAGGGGAAGGCCAGGTGGCAAGAGTGAGTTGCCCCTCTTTGTCGACAAAAAGTCTTCCCAAAACATGATTGGAAAACGGTTTGTCTAAATCGATTCCATTGTCGTAGATAAAAAGAAGCGATTCGGTTCCCTCTTTAAAAAGGGGGGAACCTTTCGTTGAAAAAAAGAGAAAGTCACTTTTTTTCGTTTTTGGACTGACACTTTTTGGTAAAATATCTTGCAATCTGTTTTCTGCGAGCATGAGGTGAAAATTGGTCTCCTCTGCGTCCATCAGTTTTTTGTCGATTTGGTAGAGTCCTGTGTAAAAAAACAGAAGCGTTGAGATGAGAAGGGTTGCTAATACAACTGAGATCATTAGCTCTAAAAGAGTAAACGAGTGTTTTTTCACTGGAGCGACTCCTCTTCAATTTTGGGCAGTCCCGGAACATCCCGGATGAGAAAAAAACCGGTTGTAAAGGTGTGTTCTTTTTTATCTTTAGTAAAGCTAAATTTCAGATCGAAGAGGTAAATGACGTAGGGACCCATCTCTTTTGGTTTGTGTTTCTTCTCTTTAAATTGGTAATACCCTTTGTAGGGAAGGTCTGTCTTAATGGGGATTTTTTCTCCATTCATTAAAGTTTCAAAAGGGATCTTGTTTAAGTAGAGGTCTTGTAGAATTTCCACAGTTTTTTCATTCACTAAGTGGTTTATTTCAATAAGTTCAGATGCTGCCCTCTCTTTTTTTACAATCATCACGTGTGGGTAGATTAAGGGGATAATACAGAGGGTAATTAAAGCAATTGCAATCAACACTTCTAAGAGCAGAATCGAGCGTCTTCTCATGGACTCTCCACCTCTTCGAGCTCAATTTTAATCATTTTTATCGCATTTTTTGTGTCGAGGGTAAGTTTTTCGTCATACTCTTCATCTGTTTTGTCAAGACAAACAGCCCCTTGTTTATTTTCAAAAACGGCTTTTAATGGTTCTGGGTAGCCTTTTAAGCAGATCGCTGCAAAAAGGGCGTTACTATCCTTCAGAGTTTCAGAGGTTGAAAGGCGAAGAACTCCTCGACTCATTAAAGAGCCCCCCGATAAAAATTTTATTTTGAGCGTCCCCTCTTCGTCTGGTGGTTGATCGAGAAGATCGTGAAAGTTAACTGAGTGGATTGTTTTAAGAAGGTTTCGTTTTCGTTGAAGCTCATTTTGTAGTCCCTTATTGAGAAGAGCATCAACTTCTAAAGACATTTCGATCCCTTTTTTCTCATCCCCTTTAAAGACGAGTTTCACATCGGTATTTTCGATGAGCATGAGATTTTGAGCTGTATTTAGCATTGAGACCACGGCTGCGACATCAGCTTTAAACCGCTCTTCGACCATGAGATTGCGGATGTTAATCCCTATACCTCCTAAGATAAGACTTAGGAGGGCTAGGACTAAAATAATTTCAATGAGAGTGATAGATTTTTTAGCGGGAAGTGCCAGTTCTTTTCTCATAATCGTCTAATTTTTCAGAACGGATCTTGATCTCATTATTTTCGACGCTCACTTGGTAAGGAGTGCCCCATCCGTCAACGGTGAGTGCCTTTTGGTCTTGTACAAGGCTTGATTGTTTGACATAATCTTGCCATCTGCTTGGCATATCGTTTAAAGAATCGGGAAATTCCGAGGCGTGAAGAGAAAGGATCGTTCTTAGCTTTTCAATGCCTATCTGTGTTTTGAATGCTTTTCCCTTCTCTAAAGTTCCTGCGTAGTTGTAAGAGACAATTCCGATGATAAGAGCGATCAAAAACATCACAATCATCATTTCGATTAAGGTGACTTTTCTTTTTTTTCTAACAGTTTTTGTATTCATAAAATGCTTAGGGCTCCTTTTAGAGTTCATACTTATCAAGAATACCTTTACCAGACAGTTTACGGCAACTCATTAAATGATCTTTATTTAGTCGGCCCTTAAAAAAGTCCTCTCCAATAAAAAGTGTCCCTTTTGACAAAAAATGCGTTTTACTCCTCACCAAACCTTGCAAAATAGGCTATGTCTCTCTTCTTCCTTAACTGCAAATTTTTCTCAAGGAACCCTTACTTTTTAAGGGCAAACTATTTAACCAATAGAGCTGATGTCTGTTAAAGGTAGAAGAATCGCAAGTAAGATCATTCCAATCACGACCCCCATAAAAATTAAGATCACAGGTTGGGCAAGAGAAGTGACTCTTGTTAACGATTTCTCAAGCTCATCCTCGTACATGTCTGCTAAACGGTTTAACATCGTCACTAAGGTTCCAGAATCCTCCCCAACAGCTAACATTCTTGGCACAAGCGCTGGAAAATAAGCTGATTGTTGAAGTTCTTGGCTTAAGCGTCTTCCTTCGATAATTCGCCCTTCAGCAAGTTTCACTTCCTCTTCTAAAACCACGTTTCTCATCACTTGTCTTGAAATTTTTAGAGCTTCAATTAAGGGAAGCCCTCCTTGAAGAAGAGTTCCTAAAGTTCTGCAAAACCTAGCCACTGCCGCCTGGATTGTTAACTTTCTGATAAACGGAATTTTTAAAAAAGTTTTCTCCATCCAAATTTGTCCTTTTGGAGAGCGCAAGAAGAAGACAATATAGCTGATTAGTCCGGCGATCATGGGCAAATAGAGCCACCACCATTTTCTTAAAAATTTACTTGTTCCAAGAACGATGCGGGTAAAAGTATTGAGTTCTCTTCCCTCGAAAATGCCCTCAATTGAAGGGACGACAAATCCGATCAATAAACTAATAACAGTTAAGGAAAAGAGCGCAAGAATTGAGGGGTAAATAAGCGCTGTTGTGATATCGCTTTTAAGCTTCAACTGCTTTTTTAAAAAGTAGGCAAGTCTGTCTAAAACAATCTCTAAAGCCCCAACTGATTCTCCCGCAGTGATCATGGCGCGGTAAAGAGGTGAAAAGCTTTCTTTAAAATCGTTCATTGCCGATGAAAGGGGAACCCCTGATTTGACTTGGTTGCAAAGACTTAAAAGGACTCTGTGGTAGGGCTCTTGTCGGCTTTGCTCCTCTATTGTCAAAAGGCTTTCATAAAGGGGAATTCCAGCTCCTAGTAGTTGCGACAGTTGTATTGTAAAGTTGACAAGGGCTTCTCCTGAAAGAGTTTGCCTTCTCTTCATTTCAGTTTTTGTCGAAACCTTCATCACAAGAAGGCCTTGCTCTCTTAAAATGCGGCGCGCTTCGTGCTCACTTGTCGCTTCTAGATACCCTGTACGCTTCTTTTTGTTTGAGCGGTCTAAGGCTTGGTATTGAAAGACAGGCATTACTCTTCAATTCCTTTTGTGGCTCGAAGAACTTCAGTAATGGTTGTAATTCCTCGTTTACAAAGCTCTTTCCCATGGTCAAAAAGGCTCGACATCCCTGTTTCAATTGCGATTTTTCTCATCTCGACCGCATCTTGACTCTTTATGATTTGTGTTCTGATTCTATTGTTGATCACCATCAATTCGTAAAGACCATGTCTTCCCTTATAACCTGTGTTGTAACACATTTCACAGCCCAATCCCTTGTAGAGAATATCACCCTTTGATAGTTCGAGGCTCTTAAGCTCCTCTTCAGTCGGGGTGTAGGTCGTTTTACAATGGGGACAGATTTGCCTGACAAGGCGCTGAGCGATCACACCGACAACTGTTGAGCTTAAAAGATACGGTTCGATATCCATATCGACAAGTCTTGTAATGGCTGAGGGCGCATCGTTTGTGTGAAGAGTGCTTAACACTAAATGCCCTGTGAGAGAGGCTTGGATGGCAATTTCAGCCGTTTCTTTATCGCGAATTTCACCCACCATGATGATGTCGGGGTCTTGTCTTAAGATATGCCTTAAGCCGGTTGCAAAAGTTAAATTGATTTTTGTTTTCACTCCGATTTGGGCGATCCCTTTTAGGTTATACTCTACAGGATCTTCGATGGTCATGATGTTGGTCTCAGGGGTAGTCAGATCCGTGATAGCGCTATAAAGAGTTGTCGTTTTACCACTTCCTGTGGGACCTGTGACGAGAATAATGCCTTCGGGAAGGGTGATTAGTTTTTTAAAGCCGGCAAGAACCTGAGGGAGCATTCCTAATTTATCGAGTCCTAAAGCGACGTTTCCTTTTTCTAAGATACGGAGCACAATCCTTTCACCACCAACGACTGGAACAGTACTTACCCGGAAATCGACCTCTCTTGCGCCAAGTTTAAGTTTTATCCTGCCATCTTGAGGGAGTCTGTGTTCTGCGATGTCAAGCTTTGCCATCACTTTGATTCTTGTTAAAAGCTGGATTCTATATTCAGGTGAAGGGGAGTGTCTGTTTTGTAAAACCCCATCGATTCTATACCTTACCCTCAAACCCTCATCTGTCGGATCGAAATGAACGTCTGAGGCGCCTTGTTGGATCGCCTCTGTTAGAATCAGGTTTAAAAGTTTGATGATGGGGGCAACCGATTGGCTCTCGTCTAAAAGATCGTAGACTTCAACTTCATCGCCATCTTTTCTAGCACCCGCTTGACTCATATCGGCAAGTAGCTGAGAAGCGGCTCCCGTTTCTTGGTAGCAGCTGTCGATTGCAAGGAAAATGATCTCTTTTGGGCTATAAACGGCTGTGACATCCTTTTGAAGCATGTGCCTTAATTCTTCTAAAGGCTCTAAGTGAAGAGGGTCGGCGACGGCAACTAAAATATGATCTCCCTCTTCTTTATAAGGGATAACAATGTTTTTCTTGACGTAGCTATAGGGGACTTTTTTTAATAACTCTTTTGATAGAGTGATCTCTTTTAACTCGGTATCAATCGGCATGCCGAGTTGTTTTGCGAGTGCTTGATTGGGATCTTTTATCCCTTTGAGATCACTTTCTGCCATCAAATTCTCCCTCTTCGGTCATAGTGCATCGGTCTAAGGGTCTACCAAAGAGGAAAGTCATAGTTCCTTCAAGAGTGCGTCTTTTCTCTGCAAGTTCAGCGTCGGCTAATTGGCAGAGAAACTCTGGAATATCCCCTGGACGTTTGCAAAGATCTTGCCTTCTGATTCTCTCATAATCTTTGGCAGGATCGACGATGATTTTTGGCGTCATGATCACAAAAAGTTCAGTGCTTGTTTCGTTAAGGTCTGTAAAACTAAAGAATTTACCAATTCCTGGAAGCTCACCAATAAAGGGGATCGCTTTTTTATCGTCGTTTTTCACCTTTCGTCTTAAACCACCGATGATCACTGATTGCCCATCTGCAATCCGCACGTTGTTTTTTACTTGCCTTCTAATCACGTCGGGGCGCTCTGGGTGACCGCCTGGTTGAATCGTATCGAATGTCAGTTCCGATTCTAAGGTGATGTAGTCTGCGACGTCGTCAAGATTGTTTTCATCGCTCTTCATGTGGATTGTCGGAGTGACTTGAATGTTAATCCCGTACTGAGCTCTTGTGAAGGCTTTTTCTTGAGTCACACCCCCGATCGTATCGACGTTATAGATCCCTGTATTGATGGAGATCTCCTCGTTAATCGCAATCATAGCCGGTGTTTGGTTGATGGTGATCACAGAGGGCGCAGCGTTTAGTTGCACATCTTGTTGTGAAAGAAGGAACCTATAGAAGTAGTCGTAGGCCGGAAGCCCTGAATCGCATTTAGCGCGGCTTAAAAAGAACTCGAGCACCCCTCGGTTATTCGGTGAGGAAGCCGTGTCATTAAACGTTAAGCAGCTATTGTTGCAATTTGAGGCACAATCTCCCACTTTTAAAAGGTTGAGTCCAAAGTCTGTTTGCTTGTGAACTCTCTTTTCAAAAAGAAGAGTTTCAATTTGAACCATCTTTTTTGGCACATCGAGCTTGCGAATAAGCTCTTTAATTTTTGGAAGAACGCTCGCTTCAATCACCATCACGATAGATCCAGTTTTTGGATCTACGATAAAGTTTTCACTTCCGTTACTCGATTCTTCAGGTTTTCTAATCGTAGGCTCAATGGGTCTTGGATTGACAATGTAACCGCCTGATTGATAGAAGCTTTCAGCGTAAAGCTGTGTCGATCTCGTAGGCCATTGAATTTTGGGGCTTTCGACGTTTTGTTTCACATTGACGTCGACGTTTTTTCCTGGAGGAACACCCTCTTGACCGGGAGCACCTTCCTCTTTTGGAGTCGCGGTTCCCGTTTTAACCATCAGACCGTAGATTTTTTGGAGAATATCGGCAAGTTCACCTGGATCTGAGTGTTTAGCTGTATACCAGAAGACGATTTTTTCAGCAGAGCTTCCCACTTGTGCTTCGACCCGTTTGATGATCTCTTCAGCTTTTTTGATCTCTTCTTTTGTGCCAACTAGAAACACGGCGTTTGCAATTGTTCCCATAGTGACGACTTTTAATCCGGATGTCTCTGGAGAACCAATTGATTTAGCTCCAATTTCACCTGGTTTTTTTGGAGAAACAGTTCCCTTGTCGCCCCCTTTTCCTCCATCAGATCCTCCTAATTGATCAAAGATGGCGCCTAAAATTTTGGCGATATCGTCTGCTTTCACCTTAGAGAGGGGAATGACTTTATACTCTTTGTCGCCCCGGTTGATCGCCATAAAATCGTAGAGTTTTAAGAGGGCTTTGATATCTGATATGGGACCTAAAATTAAGATGTCTCTTCCGATGATTTGAAGTCTTGTCGTATTGGGATTTAAAAACTTTTCGAGGAAAGTAAGCGAGCGTTTGATTTCAGCAGGCTCTGGTGATAAGACAAAGCAAATTCTCGATTCTGGTGGAAAAAGGTCTAAGTCGGAGCTGTTGTTGCTGATTAATTTAATGCTTGAATTATCATCTTTTGCAAGGAAAAGCTCTCTTAAAAAAGGATTGAGCTGCCTTATCCCGACGCCGTTTTGCATTAAAATGGTGTCTAGCATGTTTTGCCAGGAGGCTCTTGGAATGGGGACGCTTGAGTTGATGCTCACTTTAATTTTTGAAACTTCTGGCGGGATTAAGTAGACAAAGTCTTGGGAGCCGTAGTCGATGACAAGTTGTTCAAGGGTTGTGCTTGGCTGGTGAAAAAGGGAGTAGTCTTCATCGACTGCCCCTTGAGCTATTGCTAATCTCCAGTGTTCTTCTGTCTCAACAATTCGCGCACGGACTTGGTTGATCTCGTCTAAAAGTGTTTTGTAATCACCTTCAGGTGCGCAATTTTCAAAAAGGTCGTAGACTTCGCTGTAAAGCTCATTTAAGAGTTTATGATACTGATCTAAATCGCGGTTGACTTCTGTCAAAAGCTTTTGGGCCTCTTTTGAAAGCTCTTCGTTGGATGGGGCGAAGAGGCCTGCTTTTTTTTCAGCAATTGTTTGAGTAAAAGCCATACCTGGTAAGATTAGGCAAAGAGATAGAAAAATTGATTTTGATTTCATGATCATTGACTCTCTTGTTCTTGAATGATGCGGCGCTCTTCGAGAGCTTGTCTTCGTCTCTCTTCCCTTTCCATGATGAGAGCTTCTCTCTCTTCACTGTCTCTTCCCCTCGCGGCCTGAGGAGGGGGAAGAGTCCTCTCCTCTTGTTTTTGAGGAATGGCCTCTTTTTCTTTTATTTCAGAGGGCTCTTTTGCAGCTTGAGCTGATCGCCCTGGTTGAAGAGGGATTTCGATGAGTTGACTCTCCGTTCTCGAGGGGTTAAAAATGGTGCCATTTAAAACTTGGGAGTCAGCTTTTCGTTCTAATCCATCGATCACCAAAAGAGGTCCGGTTACTTTTCTTGTCACGTAGTCATCGATCTCTTCTGGAGTGTTTAACGTTTTCCATCCCTCTTTTGTGAAAAGGAGCCAATCTTTTGGTTTGATAGTTAATCTTTCGTGGTTCACTTCAAAGAGGAATTGAGAGCGCGTTTTAGCACCCATAAATTTGAACGATTGGAGGAAAGTGGGGGCAATTTTAGCATCTCCACTCTTAAGAAGATTTAAGCAAAACTTAGCTCTTCCTTCCACATCCCAAAGCTCTAAATTCATGACCCGGTCGTTGATTTTTTTGACCAGAAGAATGGGATACTTTGTGGTCTCCTCTCCTTCTTTTGGTTTTTGCCACTTGTCATTTTTCCAGATGAGGAAGTCTCCCTCTTTAACATAAACTGAGTAAGGGGGGTCAAACTCTAAAAAGTCGAGTCTCTCTCTTCCCGTAGCATCAGAAAAGTCGCTACCCCCATGTTTTTCTAAAAAGAGGTCTCTACCATACCAACGGGTCTTTTGCCGTGACAGAAGGGTCGCGTCAACTCTCCACTTGCCAAGTTCAAACGATTTTTGAACCCTTGAGGAGTCTTTCTCTTTCAATGTAAAAATAGAGTTTTCTTCAGGCTTTTTTGTGACAATCCCCTCTTCATTGACCATCGATAGTTCAATCCTCGCTTCATCGCCAACAGGTGTTGCTTTTAGCCATAGGGTTGAAGGTGTGTTGTCTTTGCTAAACGTCCATTTGCCAGCTCTTGTGTCGTACGTCAAATAGAGATTTTCTCCCGGAGCAATCGAGGCAGGGGTTGGAGAGGAGGGTAGGGAAAAGTGGAGCATCAACTTCTCTTCCTTAGCATCGGGGCGGTTATTTTTTCCCAAATAGGTGAGTTGAGGCTTTAAGTCTGGAATTTGAAGGGTAACAGGGACGCTTTTTAGTTGGAAATACGGCTCCCCGAGGTTTTTATAGGCCGATTCATGCATGGTGAACGCCCCTTTTGGAATCGCCGTTTTTTCTCCTATAGGGGGTTTTGGAGCGATTTCTTGAGGACGATCATGATTCAAATAAATGCCCGAAAGCACAAAAAGAGCACCAAGCCCAAGACAACCAAGTGTTAAAGCAGATAACCAATTTTTTCCCATACGACTTAAGCTTACCATAACACAATTTGACGATATTTGAACAGCAATTCTGTTTTTCTTAACTCCTCGCACTCTTTAAAACCGACTTAAAATAATAAGTTATTTTTGGTGGTTCTCAACGAATTCTAAAGGTTAAAGCAGCACATCTCTTGCTAAAATGTGTTTTTTTGAAGTATATATTAATTATAAGACAAAAAGGAGTTGCTTTATGGCCAATGACGATCTTAAGGGTCCTGAGAAGGATGAATCCCTTACCGACAAGCTTTCAAAAAAATTTGAGGAGTTAAAAAGTGGAGATAAATGGGAGTCTTGTTCTCATTTTGTAAAAGAAAACACTTTGGACACTTTTGCTTATTTTTTACTAATTTTGGGATTGATTTTTTTATTTATCTATCCTCATTTAGGGGGTATCTTGATCGGTCTTGTCGGAGGGTACTACTTTTCAGATGAGATCATCAACAGGGTAAAGTCTTGGAAACATTTTTTAGAGAAGCATGGAGCAGTGAAAAGTCTTGTTTACGCAGCTGTTTTGCTGGCCGTTTTCATTAGTATTCCCTGGCTATTGATCACAGCTTTTATCGTAGCTGGGTTAAAATACTTTTTATCTTCTGATGAGGCCAAGTAGTTTTAATGGAGATCCAAGTTAAAAAGGGGTTAGATATCCCCTTGAAAGGGAAGCCTGTTGGGGAGCCGATTGTTTTGAAGGAGCCTCATTTTGTTTCTCTTAACTTATCTTCTTTTGAGGGTGTTAAGTTTAGGCTTTTGGTGAAACCTGGTGACCTTGTGAAAAGGGGAGAGCCGTTGGTTGAGATCAAAAAGTTTGAGGGCACTTTTTTTGTGTCTCCTGCTGGAGGGGTAGTGACTGAGATCCGGAGAGGATTAAAAAGGCGCCTCTTGGATATTGTGATAGAAGTGTCTCAAAACGAGGAGGAGATTGAGGCAAAACCCTTAGATCTTAAGAGTGCTTCAAGAGAGGAAATCCTCTCATTTTTGCAAAAAGGGGGAGCCTTTTCGTTAATTCGCAGTCGCCCTTTTGACAGGTTAGCTGATCCTCACAAGATTCCTAAAAGTATTTTTGTGAAAGGTGTTGAAACGGCCCCTTTGACCGCGTCTGAAGAGATGCAAGTGAAAGGGCACGAAGAGGATTTTGCTGTTGGTTTAAAGGCTCTTTCTCATTTGACTTCAGGCTCTTTGCATCTTGTGTATTCAAAAAACTCCACTTTTGCTCCCTTTTTGAATGCCCTTCACGCTGTGAAGCATACGATTGAGGGACCCCATCCCGCGGGAAATTTTTCAGTGCATATTCAGCACATAGATCCGATTAGGTCATCAGATGAGTGTGTTTGGACGTTAAGAGCCCAAGACGTAGTAGTGATTGGGCATCTTATTCGTACGGGTAGATATTTAGTCGATCAAATTGTGGCAGTTGGGGGTCCTGCGATCTCTCCTGATAAAGTCTGTTTTGTAAAGACGCGTCTTGGGGTACCGATAGCTTCATTTGCCCCTTTTGTTTTAAAGGATAAGCCTGTTCGCTTAATATCAGGGGATCCTTTAATGGGGCATAAAGTGGATGAAACCGATTTTTTAGGTTTTTACGACAGGGTTTTCTGTGCGATTCCAACGAATGAATCAAGGCAACTTCTTCATTTTTTTAGATTAGGAAGTGATAAATATACAGCCAGTCGTGCTTACCTTTCCGGTTTTCAAAAGGATAAAGCGTTTGATTTTACGACGAACCAACATGGGGAGCACCGTCCCTTTATTGATGCCACCCTTTACAACAAGGTTCAACCTCTGCAAATTCCGACAATGCAGCTAGTAAAGTCGGTGATGGCAGGCGATTTTGATGAGGCTGAGGCTTTGGGGCTATTAGAAGTCGCTCCCGAGGATTTTGCTTTGACGACGTTTGTGTGTCCCTCGAAGATGGAGATGACAGAGATCATTAAGGAGGGGCTTATCGCTTGCGAAAGGGAAGTTTTTGGCGAGGTGTGACCCTGTTTTTACAGAGCTCCAAAATCAACCTTTTGGAGCACTTAAGTCTTTTTCGAATTTTATTCTAGGTAAAGGCCCCAGATTCTTTTACTTGATTCGTAAAGAGCCTCTAAAGCATCTTCTCCCTTCTGTTTTCGCCTAAGCCTGCTGTAAAAAAGACGGCCCCACTGTTGTTCTGCAAAAGTTGCTAAATTTTCCATTGCTTCTTTTCCAAAAATCTCTTGATCCATTCCGAAGTTAGCAGGGTCTTTTGCGGCATTGATCAAAACTTCTATGGTATCAAGACCTAATTGGTCTTTCTGATCTAATTGAAGTTTTGCTTTTGTTAACCATTGATCTAATTTTTGAACAGTAAACTCATTAGGGGAGCGCGCATAAAACTTTTGGAGGTGAGTCCAATAACTCTTTAAATAGGCGTAGTGAGCTCTTTCAATATTCACTTCCTCAATTCTTGAATCTGAAAGTTTTTTAACTTGAGCTTCCCGTTCCCTATAAAGTGAGATGATGCTTTTTTGAGATTGTATGATAAGACGACAAGATCCTGGTTGTCCTTGCCTTCCAGCCCGTCCAAACCCTTGCAGTTCTACCCGGTCGTTTGTTGGAAAAAAGGCAAAGACCACATGGAGTCCGCCTACCATCCGGCTCTTCCTATCTAAAATAATATCAGTTCCTCGTCCTGCTGTGTTAGTGGCTATTGTGATGACTTTTGACATTCCTGCACGAGCTATGATAAAATCCTCCTCCTCTTGTTGCATTTCGTTGAGAACCTGGTGAGGAATCGATTTTTCTTTGAGCACATCTGAAAATTTTGTCGTGTCTTCAATTGATTCAAATAACATGAGCAAAGGTCTTTCTGCATTTTGGATAGCGTAGAGTTCGTTAAGGAGGGCTTCAGTGTGCTTTTCTTTTGTATCGGCTACTATAGGCTCTAAAATTTGCCGTAAATTTTGTTTATGCGGAGGCACATCGAATGTGTCGATACCATAAATTTTTTCAATCTCTTCCCTTTCAATTTTTTTGCCAAGAGTCCCAGTTAACCCAAAAATTTTGTCATAAAATCCAAAATAAATAGGATGACAGAGAGAAGAGCTTGTGTAACTCTCTTGTTTAACTTCTAACTCATGTTTTGCTTCGAGAAATTCGTGTAGCCCATCTTGCCAACGCGACTTTTTATTTAGACGGCCTGTGTTATTCCAATCGACAATCACTACCGATTTTTCTGGTTTTGTTATTAAATGAGTATCAGTTTCTTCATGTTTTACGACATAGTGTTTATTCTCTTGGTGATGAAGGTCGGCACTAAGAGCAGAGGAGATCCAAATCTCAAAATCTTCCTCGTCAATCTCTTGAATTTCTTTTGCAAATTGACCGTTGTTTACCTCTTTTAGGTGGTTTATAAGGCTTTCTACAAAACTGTTAGTTGTCCCAGTAAATAATTTTGTCAAAATCAACTCCATCTTTCTTTCTTGAACAAACTTTAGGATGATCGGGTAGATCCAACCTCTTGTTGTAATGGAAGGAATTGCAATTCTTGCAGAGTTTAGGGCACTGTCTATGAACATGTTATCCACTTCGTCAACGATAACGACGTGAAATGGACGAGGTCCTGTTTTATCATTAATACTTGTTACCCTTTTTGGTTGGGAGCTTGCTTTGTCTCGCATATAGGTAAATTCAAAGTCGAAATTAGTACCATAAACGATTTGCCCTTTAAAATGGCTTATCGTCGGGCTGTCTGTACAAATATGGGAGACTTCAATATCAAAATCGGCAAAGAAAGGGGCATATTTTTCAGCATCTCTTTCGCTTAAATAGCGTGAGGAGGAGACAACATCGACCACTTTTCCTTGACAAGCCTCAACAAACGCAAGAAGCGCTGTGACAGTTGATTTGCCCTCACCGGTTCTAACTTGTGCTATACGTCCTTTGAAGGAGGGATCGTATTGTAAAAGGGCAAGAACAGTTAAGATTTGGGTGTTGTAGGGGCGAATTTTAAATTTATAGCTAATTGCAAGGCGTCCGATAGCGACTAAGGTAATAAAGTCTTTGTGTAAAATGGCCCTATTTTGGCACCGCTCTCTTATACTTTTTACTTCTTTTACCCATTCTTTTAAATCCTTATGTTTAAGAGTGTTTTCAATCTGAAGAATTTCGCTATATTGGTGAAAATAACGATGAGCTTCTTGTTGTTTTAAAGGAAATAGCACATGAGGATCAGAAGGGGTTAAAAATTCATTGCGGACCGTTTCAAGTGGCTTTTCTGGGTATCTTTCTTGATCGATTTCTGATTTTCGCCTATCTAAAAAGAAATAAAGTTGCTGTAAGTTCAATTTTTGTGAGTGATAATCGTTTAAAAAGGGGATACAAGAGTTAATGTCATCGCTCATCTCAACCAATAGTTGCATTGCTTTGAGTAATAATTGGGGGGTATCGTCTTTACTTATTGAGTTTGCTTCTAATATTAAATGAAGAATTGTTTCATTTGTTGCTTTTTTTACCGCTTGGCTCCAAAAGAAAAGGGTTTCTTGCATTTTATTGTTTGTAGCTTTCTCTCCAAAAGCTGCGAGGCATTGAATCATTCTGACTTGTTCATTTTGCTCAAAAGGGGTCGCTAATAATTGAATTTGGGGATGTTTGACAAGCAGGCTTCTGCTTGAGCTAGCTTGGAACTTTTTTCCCGATAAGGGGAGAGATTGAGTTGAGACATATTTTTGAAAAAAGGCCTCCTTTGTTTGTTCCTCCTTATTTTTTGGAGGTAGGGATGCTTCCCGAGCTAAGGAGCTTACAAATGAATTCCAACCAACATCCATATCTTTTGCCTTTTTTTACTCAAATTTTCTTTTCATTCCTGTAATCACTTTGTCAAGGAAGGGATAATCTCCCAATTCCCTCAGGGCCTCCCTGATCTGAGTTGAAAGGGCATCATCGCCTAATTCCAAATCGAACCAAGAAATTATAGTTATCGCCAAATTTTTTTGTTTCGCTTTGATAGCTGTCAACACTTCTTTTATTCCAATTTTTGCTCCCTTGTTTAAGGCATCAAACATGAGATCTGAGTTCCCATTTTGGACTCCCCTTTGAAGTGTTGTGTCATTTCCAATTGCAGGAATGGCATTATAAAGCATTTGAAAATGAGCTTTTTTAGAGGATCCTTGTTTGAAGACCATCTCTAAAAGAGATGTTTTGTCAATTATTTGGGAAGGGTTACTGCCAGCTTTTATGAGGTCGTTTAATGCATCGACTCTTTCGTTTTCTAAAGCTGCAACTACAAGAGGGGTATACCCTTTGTTATCCTTGATCTCAAGAGAGGAGGAGAGGGTGCGAATTTTTCGCAATAGTTTTAAATTGTTTTTTTGGGAAGCCAGATGTAAAGGGGTTCTGCCTTCCCGATCCTGTGCATTAATTTCCCCGATTTGTCCAAGAAGAGTAACACCTTCTAGATCCTCTAAAAGTGTTGCTACATGGATAGGTTGAGCTCCTTTAATCACTTCACTATTTAGAGTCGTGCTAAAATTCAACATCATCCGTTTCATTTCAGCAGATTGTACCAAGTCAAATGCCGTTTGTTGGTCGTTATTTTTTAATGAGGGATTTGCTCCTAAAAGAATGAGAAGTTGAGCGCTTTGTCTATCTCCTAGTTTAGCGCTGAGGTGAAGAGGGGTATTTCCCGATGAGTCGGGGGCGTTGAGAGCAGTAATGGTCTCTTTCATCGAGGAAGAAATTGTCGCTAAAAAGGCTATCATGGCTCTATTGGCTTGGTTTGAAGCAACGTGGAAGTAAGAAGACCCGTCATGCAATTTTTTTTTGAGGTCGATTTCGATCTCTTTAGAGATGGCATAAGCCACATTCAATTCTCCCGTTAAAAGGGCGTAATCAAATGGGGTTAAACCTTGAGTGGTGACCATTTTAAGGTCTCCCCCTTTACCGATTAAGAAGCGAAGCGATCTGATGGCACCATGGCTAGCAGCAATATGTAAAAGTGTTTCACCGGTATGGGGATTGAGGCGCAAGTTAACACTACTCATTTGAGAAAGAAGTATTTCAAGCTGATCGACACTGTCGATCTGAAGAGCTGCCCTGATAGATCGAGTAATCGTCTCGTTATGTTTGATTAGGGGAGAGCTGACCATTAATTTAAGAAGTTTCTTATTGCGGCTTAAAGTGGCTTGATAGATCCCATTTGGTTTTTCAGGATCACTCCCCTGGAATTTAGCTCCTTGCAGAGCAAACTCAGCTACCATCGGGATATTGCCATTTTTTAAGGCCACTTGCCCAGGAGTTGTTTCAAAAGAGTCAGGTTCTATAGAAGCTCCAGAATTTTTTAAGTCATCGATCAGCTCTTTCGATGAGCTTTCAGCGGCATAGTGCATGACAGTTTTGCCTTCATTATCTTGAGCTAATGGGTCAGCACCACATGCGATGAGTAATCGCACTAAATTTCTTTTTCCTTGGGCCGCTGCCAGGTGAATCGGTTGAACCCCGTTTTGATCTTTACAAGTCACATCGACCCCTTGAGAAAAGAGGAAGAAGGTGATCTCATCGTGTTTTTTCTTGATCGAGACGTGGAGTGCGGATTCGTGCTCTAAACCGATACGATCCTCAATATGTGCTCCATGAGAGAGGAGAAGACGCAACATAGGCAATGAGTTATTATCGATGGCAATTCCCACCAAAGTCATGAGCTCATGAGAGCGATGATTGACATCAGCTTTATTTTTTACAAGAAATTCAATATTTTCTAATCGATTCTTTCTGACGGCATAGAAAAGAGGCGTTTCCCCTTTATTGTCCTCTTTGTTGAAAGCATTTGGTTTAACGCGGAGTTTGTTGTCGTGGGTGAAGAGGAGATTGTTAAGATCCTCCAGAGTCCCCTCAGCTCCAAAAAGATGAAGTGGTGTTACGTTGTTATTATTGCCTTCTTCAATTTGGGACGATTTAAATGGAAGATCTGTAAATTTTATTTTGTGATCTCTAAGTCCGACAATATGGAGAAGATTGTCCCCATCAGAGTCCAGAAGAGTGATCGCTTTTGGGTGCTGTCCAATATAGTTTTTTAAAGCCATCAGCCGTAAAGCTGGGTCGTGAAGTTTTAAGTAAAGCAGGTGTGTTATGGGCTGAAGACTCTCTCCTTTATGTGAGATGGGAAAGAGTATCGGAAAATCATGGGAGAGGGTGCTTGATTTTAAAAAGAATTTTTCAATTTCCTCATTTTGGAGAGCTTCCATACACTCTCTTTTGAGTTTGTCTATTTGCCCTTTATTGTTTTCAAAAAGGGCAACAATGGAGTGAAGACGGTCTCTTTTTGCTAGATTGTAAGCAGATGATTCTACTCCAACTCTGAAGTGGGGATCGCACCCTTCTTGCAGTAAAATCTCTACATTTTTTTCTATTCCCCTAAGGGTAGCTTCTACTAGAGCTTCATACCCTTCCTCTGGTGTTTTTAAGGGGTGAAATTTTAGTAAAATAAGAAGTATGGGAGAGTGGCTTTTAGCTGCTAACCTTAAGGTTGAGTGAGGGCCCTGCCCCTTTCTTAGCGCTCCTTTTGAGAGCAGAAAGAGAACATTTTTTATTTTTTCTTTTCCCACAGCAAGATTTAATGGGGTTTGGTGCGAATCATCTTCTATCTCAAGGTCTGAGATCCTTTTAAAAACCATACGAAGTGACTCTTCATCCCCTTCTGCTGCTGCGGTGTGAAGAAGGTTTTGTGGAATAGGTAATTCTAAAAGGGGATTTAGGAGGGTTTCAAGTATTTTGGGCCTTTTATAAATCACGCACAAGTCAAAAGGGGTACGTTGATTTTCATCCACAACATCAAACTTTGCTCCTCGTTTGATTAAAAGGTCTATCATGGGAAGATCGTTGTTAATAACAGCTATGTGAACAGGATACGATCCATTTTTAGTTAGCGGGAAGTTTGCAGAGCCAAGTTGTAGGATCAAAGCATCGACTCGATCGACATCTCTTTGAAGAAGTTTAACTTTCAACTCCTCTTTTTGATTTTGAGCGGAATTTGTCTCTTCTGCGACTTTGAATTGTTTTTTGAGGCTTGAACTTAAGGCTTTTCTATTGTGTTTTAAGCTGATTTGATACGCTTCGTGAATTAAGTACTCCAGAGAATATTTTTTAATAAATGAGCATATGATGTCGGGATCGATTTCTGCTTTGCAAAGTAAAATAAGATGCTCTTTTGGAGTTAATTGAGTTTCTACCACGTTGTCGGTCAAGGGATTAAAGAAGTGGAACCAAAGATCATAAATCTTAAAGGTTGCAGCGACTTTAATGGCATTCCATCCGGAAACATTTTTGAAGTGAAGAGCTGGAACAAAAGTGTTTTGATTGATTTGGATCGTTCGGTTTTTTAGAGCATTATAGAGGCAAAGGCTTGAATTGATCGCTCCATTTTTTGTGGCAGTGACAAGGGGTGTTTCTTTGTCCCAACCGACGAGACAAGGATCTGCGCTCTTAGATAGAAGAAGCTCAACAATTTCAAAAAAGTCGTTAGCAGCAGCTAGGTGAAGAGCTGTTTTTCCATTTTTTAAAAGAATGTTCGGGTTATTACCTGGGGCGTTAAGAAGAAGAGAGACCACTTTTAAATGCCCTTTCTCTACGCTTAAATGAAGGGGAGCAAATCCACTCCAGTTCACTTGGTTGATTTGGGCGCCTCTTGCAATCAGAGCTTGTGTGATTTTTTCGTTACCAGTTTGTGCAGCGATGTGGATAGCAGTTGTTTTATCGTCTAAAGCTATATTCACATCGGTTCTACTATCATTTATGAGAATCAGAGCGATCTCTTCATGTCCTTCATAAAGAGCGCTGATTAAGGGGGTTAGTCCCTGAGCTGTTTTGCTGTTTGGGTTAGCACCTTTTTTTAAGAGCTCTACAACAGCTGCTTTTTGTCCATTTTGGACAGCAGTGTGAAGAGGTGTACCTCCTCCAGGAGGAGCTTCTTCTACAAGACCTGGGGCTTGGTTGAGTAGAGTGGTTATTGAAGAGAGGGATCCTTCCATTGCCGCGTAGTGTAAAGGGGTGTAGCCTAAAGAATCGGGGCTCCTTGGAGAAATTTTTCCTAATAGAAAGGAAACCATTTTATGGCTTCCAAAAATAACTGCAAGGTGGAGAGGAGTTATTCCGTTTTGATCTCTAAAGTCAAATTGAGCGATGTTTTTTGCCGCTTCAAAGAAAAGGGTCTCGTTGTTTGATTTGATTGCATAAAGCAGGTCTTCAATCGATCGGCTCATCTGAAATGATGGAGGGGACAGATAGGCTAAAGCAGTTTTCTTTCCCTCTTCATTTCCGTTTGGTTGATTTGTAAAACTCATTTTGAAAAAGGCTCCAGGAGGGATCTCTTCACTCTGTTCCTCTAAAGAAAGCATTTTATTTGGGGCAAGTTTAACAAGACGCCCGTGGAGGTGGTCTAACATGGGATAGGCCAAAGGAGCCACTTCCGAAGGTTTGTTTTCTAAATGAACACCGCACCCCCCAACGACTCTTTTTTGTAAAATTTTCTCCTCATTTGTTTGTTCGCTATAGAGGCGCAAAAAGGTATCTCTTATCTCGAGGGGCCATTCGAATTTAATCACACCAAAGGGAAACGAAGAAGGATCTTCCAAGAACGTTATTGGATTATCCTGCCACTCTTTATAAGTTTTACGCCATTTATTAATTTCCGCATCGAACGTGGTTTTTTGAGTTCTAAAGCCTTCAAGATTTCCTTCGCACACCCTTTTATTTGAAAGAAATGTTTGATAATTTGGATTAAAGCTAGACAAAAAACCGCTCGTCAAATCGTCGTAGTGTCTTCTATTCTGTTCCCACTCATTTACCTTTTCTTGGTAAGTGGTATTAAATTCTCTTTCTCTTTGAGCCAGTTCCCTTAAACCCTCTAGCGCTTTTTGGTCAGCTCTTTCTTTTAATTCTTTATAAAGAGTTTTATAGAGCTCTTTTAAACGGTTGAAAAGACGTTCTGCCCTTTCTTGGTAAGTTGCGGGCTCGAAGTGTTTTTGAGAGAGAGAGACACCGGTAATTCCTCTGACTTTTGTGATCATAGCTCTTACGATGAGATGAATAGCCTCTCTTGAGTGTCTCCCATCTTGTAAAGCTTGCGCAAGTTGATTTTTTTCCTGAGGTGAAAGCGTATTGAGAATATCATCTAGAGTTAATTTTAGTTCGTTGTAGTAGAATTCTCGAAGAGGTAAATGGGGAAAGAGGGGAGGGCATTTAAGATGATTGTTTTCATAGGTCTGCTCAATCAGGGGGAATTTGTCCTCATTTTTTAAGGTGTTGTAGTAGTAACAGAAAAAGTTGATCAGGTTCAGCGCTTCAAACATTTTTTTAAACTCAGGAAGCCTTGGCATGTATTGTTTGATCTGTTGGCACATGATATTGTAGGCGATTTCTAAGGCTTCGTATGAAGGGGGATTTTTTCCGTGTTCTTGCTTATACTGTTCAAGCTCTTTTTCGTAGATAGGATCTGGAGAGATGGTATAGAGGACGTCGAAGTCTCCGTCGATGATGAATAGATTTTCCGTTTTTTTGATCGAATCTTGTTTTGCGATAATTCGGAAAGAAGACCTAAAGCCTGAGAAGTCTTGTAATATGGGAGGTTCTTTTGGGTCATTTTTTATTTTACCTGATAATTTAAGCATTTGGAGCGCTTCTTTGATCGAGTAGTAGGTCTCTTCTGGTTTTAGAAAAGGTTTTGTATAATCAAAAACATCCACCAGATTTCTTTTTAAAACAGACTCATCAGTTGTCCGTCTTTGATTCCATTCTAGTACAAAGTCGCTCTTGAAGAATCCTCCGTTGACAAACCCTTTCATGTAGTAGTCAAGTAACGCAATCACATGGCCAACAAAGGTGTTTTGATAAGTGGGGTGAATTACGGGGTACATATTTGTGTCTCCATTGAAATGGAGACTGAAGAAAGGGACGGTATCGTGAACAAAAATTCCGACGGCAAGTTCGTGAAGTAGCTGATCGATCTCTTTTTTGGAAAGACTTAATTTTCCCTTTACTGAAGGTAAGTAAAAGAAATGCTCTGTTTCACTTCTTTCTTCTATTGTGTCAAAGAGGTTTTTGATGATTCCGACTGCATTTGCGACACCACCAATATGCCCTCCTGTGGCTTTTCCCTCTGGCATAGGAGCATCGGGGTGGCTTGAATTGTAGCTGTCGACGAGATTATTTGTTTGAACTCTTTCTCGGAAGTCACTTGGTTGATGAGTGATCGCAAGAACATCCTCGTAGGAGCCCCCACGAGGGTTTTGAGGATCTGCAACCCATTTTTTGGGTAGATAGTTTTTTCCCCCATTGTTAATCATTCCATTGGCTCTGACTTCGACCCAAATTTGATCCCCATTGCGAAAAGTCTTCATATAAATGGTGTTGCCAAACTTGTCTTTGCCAACGCAATTGTTAGGATCTTTCGCAACATCCAAGATTTTTTGCCGATTTTCTGCATTATCTAAAGGAAAATGCCCTCTGATGGTTTTGTGGCCATCGAAAATATGGGGTGTTTTCCCTGGATGAAAATAGGGAACCATTCCAGCAACCAATGGGGGCCAAAGAGTGATTTTTTCTTGAACAAAGGTTAATCGCCATCTTTTTTCGATGCTGAAAGAGAGGTGAGATAAAGAAGAGAGACTTTTATTATCTAAAGCATTGATGATTTTTTCTTGGGAGATGATGTGAATCGTGCCATCTGGGCAATGAACGGTTCCAAAAAGAAAAGAGTGCGCTTTCCAGATCTGAATCACTTTGCCATCAGAGTCTTTAAAGGGGGGTGTGAGAGGCTTTTTGTTAGCAACAATGTCTCTTGCGATTAAAATTTTTTGAATAGATGGGTAATTAATCGTTGCTGTCATGATTTAACACGTCCATTTAAAAGGGGCTTTGATGCAGTCTGCTAACACTTTAGCTTTAAGTTTGTGGAGAAGATTCCACTCCCATTGAAATTTTTCTGGCCTCTCTTTCATGCCTTTGAGAAGATCCATCAAGTACTGAAGTTTCTTATCGTATTTTTCATGAAAGATTTTGCAAAATTCGGTGAAACTTGAAAGGAGTTCCTCATCTGTTAAGAAAGCTTTTCTTTGTTCCTCAAGAGGTATTTTTGCCCCTTTTAGAACCGAGCTATTCCACTCTAAATACGACTCCCCTTCAAGACAAATATTCATGCAAAAAAAGTCGTGAGCATCAAATTCTTTTGGGTTAATATCCGGGGCAATTCGTTGCCAAAGTTCGAGGAAAAAGGATCTTGAAAGGGTGTATCCTTGCTCAACAGAGAGTTTATTAGGTTTTTCGCTTTTCCAATTAAATGTGATTCCTAAGGAGCGCTCTTTAGACTTTTCAAGCATTGTTTTAAAGAGCCTTTTAACAATAGGAGTTTCATTTTTTACAAGCTCATATAAGCTATTAAGCTCATTCGAGAGGATGTTGTTGTATTCAAGGCAAAAGGCCAAAGTAGCCTCAAAAATTTGAGTCGCTGTCAATTTGGCATTTTTTTGTTCCTCTTTTTTGATCCCTGTCGTTTTAAAAAGAGCCTCGTTCCACTCACTAAATCCGTGCTTGCCGTCACAGATCACAAGACAAAAGCAGGTTTCCGTTTCATTTGGGGCCCTCAAAGTCTCAAAGAGGGAGGAGAAAAATCCCGTGCAAACAGCGAAACCCTCCTCAGTTGATAAATCATGTGTGCAGAAATACCGCTCCATACAATAACCTCGATTTGAGGTTCGAGATTTTGTCATTTTTTTTTTAATAAAGCAAGTTTTTTTAAACGTTGAGTAAAATCCAGGATTCGTTTAACATGCTGCACGATTTCTTAAAAAGGGAGGCGCGTTTTTATTATGAGAAATATCATTCTTTGTTTATCCATTGTATCAACACTTTTGAGTTCCCCTCTCGAACAGACAGCTACCCCTTTAACCATTTTCAGTCTTAAGGAGAGTGAATCGTTTGAGGCGATGAATAAGAGGGGCGAGTTTATTTTATTTGAAAGTGAATGGTATCGAAATGAATGTTTTTGCAATTATTACTATTCTAATATCGATTTGCAAAAAGCTAAAATTTGTATTTCAGATATTATTAACGACGAACTTAACCAGTTGGGATTTGAACCAGTCTCTTTGAGGTATAACAATTCTCCCGATTACAGCATATCTTTGACTTATCCAAACCCTTTGGATCAATATGGAAATGTCTTAGTCACCTTCGCCCACAAAGCAGAAAAAGATATCGATGGTAACTTTCCAAGAAAATTGGGTGTTTGGCAAAAAGATAGAGGGTTTCGTTTAATCGAAGTGCCAAAAATTGAGTATGTGAATTTAGTTTGGTCTTTAGATGAGACTTTAGTGGTTACAGGTCGGGAAAAACCGAATACCTCAAGAAAGAGTGTGGTTATCCTTTCATTAAAAGAGGGGTATTTTGGCGAGCGGAAAGGCAGCTAAGCAGTTTCTGAATATTTAGCTTCTTTTACCTCTTCACATCTGTCTTGAGCGATGTAACAAGTAACACAACCAAATAGGCAGAAGGTCATTGTCAAAAGGCACGATCCTGTTGCAGCCGCGGTGGTCAATTTTGGTATCGTTTGTGCGACTGCAAAACTTAATACCCCCTTTCCACAACAACACACACTCATACAGCACAATTTTTTTGTTGTTCTATCCTCATGACAAATTTTTAAATTTTCAAAACCCCTTTTAGCGATCTGCCTTGTGGAAATAACACTTTTTTGAAAACAAGAGCTTTCTTTTTTTGGTTGTTGAGAAAAAAATAGGGATGAATTAACACTTTCCATTAACATATAAAAACCTTTTTATTCATTTTATCTTTTTAGTATTTTTAATACAATAGACTTCTTTCAATACTGGCTGTGTTCGAACAAATAGAGTTTTGAAAGAGGTCTAATAGTTTTGGATTTAGTAAGGGCATTTCTTGGATAAAAAGTTTCAAGGTTGTATGATGGCTCCATACCTCATGCGTCGTACAATATTTTGTCTTTTATATGTCTTTTATTTAGCAGCTCAAGACCCCTCTTTTGAGGGAAGTGAGCTGATGCGCGATCTTTTTATAGCGGAGTATTGGGAAAAAAAAGTAAATGAAAAGCTTCCGGTGACTTTCAGTTACCAGCTCTATGGAGGTTATTTTAACATGCCCTCAGGGAGAATGGCTCTTCCTGGTGAAATCGGTGTTGGGTATTCAAGTGTGCCTCCCTTCTCTCTTTACAACTTACGCGCTCAGGTGATCGATCGATTTGAGTGCTCTTTTAACTATAGGATTTTTCACAATGTCGTCGACCCTTGTTTGACTCATTTAGGTTTTGGAGATTTGTCTGATCGGACTGTTAATATGAAGATAGCCCTTTTTCTTCCGGAAGACACCGATTATAGACTTCCCGGATTTGCCTTTGGTTTTGATGATTTTTTAGGAACAAGAAATTTTACGGCTCAGTATCTTGTTTTAACCCAAGTTCATATCGATAAAGGTTTAGAGTGGAGTTTGGGGTATGGTTTTCAACGATTGAATGGTTTTTTTGCCGCCGCTTCCTGGTGGCCCTTTTGGAAATCCTCTTTTTCCTTATTAAAACCTTTGAGTTTTGCAATTGAATACGACCCCATTTGTTATAAAAGGGAAGTGCATCCCGATAACCGCACTCAGACAGCTCCTTTTAATGTGGGTTTAAAATACCGTTTGGGGGATCGTTTTGATGCAACAGTAAGTTATATGAAGGGGGAAAGTGTAGCTTTTTCTATCTCCTCATTTTACAACCTTGGGCATACTCGGGGTGTTTTGCCAAAGCTTAAAGACCCCGTTCCGTACCGTCCCCCCTTTAATGGGGACAGGGTGGGGTATACGGGAAGTGATTCTGATTTAGTTTTTCAATTAAAAAACGTCATGTCAGAGCAAGGTTTTGATCTTTTGAGTCTTTCAAGATCCTCTGATTTTCTCGGTCAAAAGCGTCTTCGGCTTCACGTAGCTAACAGAAAGTGGCGCACAGAAAGGGATATGAGGTGCCGCCTCTACTACATGCTTGCCTACCTCATCCCGGAAGAGATCGATTGGGTTTCCGTCGTCAAAGAAGCCAACGGGTTTGCAATCCAGGAGTACGATTTTCCGATGGTTTATATTAGGCAAAAGAAGATGTGCCTGATGGGCTCTGCTGAACTTGATGTGTTAGTCCCTATGAAAAACGTCTCTTTTCCACACCACCCAAGTGAAATTCTTTATTCTAAAAGGCGTGAACTTTGCAATTTTGAGATTTTTCCCAAAACTCGCCTTCTTTTTGGAAGCGCGACAGGCAAATTTAAGTATGCTCTCGGGTTAACGGTAGGTGTGAATGGTTTTTTTCCTTTTAACGACATTTATTACTCAAGTCGCATTGGGGTTAACTTGTTTAATAATTTAAATGAGGTGTGTTCGGTCGATAAGTTAAACCCCTCTCAAATCATCAACGTTAGGACGGATGCTATCGGCTACTACAAGGTGAAGGGAATCACTTTGGATGAGTGTTATTTGCAAAAGGTGTGGAGCTTAAGAAAGGGGATGTTCTTTAGGCTGGCGGGGGGCTATTTCGAGCAGATGTATGGGGGGGTTGGAGTTGAGAGTCTTTACTTTCCTGTCAACTCCCGCTTTGCCCTAGGAGGGGAGTTTGCATGGGTTAAAAAAAGGGAAAGAAGGGGTTTTGGATTTGAAGAGAATGTTCGCAAGCTCTCAGGGTTTACAAAAACATTTGTTCCTTTTACCGGCACTCAATACTTTTGTAATCTGTACTACGATTGGAAAGAGTTAGAACTTGATTTTCGGATTCAGGTGGGTAAGTTTTTGGCAAACGATTTGGGGGCAAGATTTGAGATTTCTAGATACTTTTGCAGTGGCCTTCGCATGCTGGTCTGGTTTAGCTTAACAGATGGGGGCGATAGGATTAATGGGCGGGAGTATCACGATAAGGGGATCGCTCTTTCAATGCCTTTAGATATTTTCTACACCCACAGCGAGCGGGATCGGTGGCGCTACTCTTTAGGGGCCTGGCTAAGAGACGTGGGTCAAACAGCTTACACGGGTTGGTCTCTTTACGATCAAATCAATGAAGAGCGGCAGTGGTAATAAGTATTTGATTATAAATATTTTATGAAAATGAAGTTTTTCTACAAAATCTACCCATTTGACTTAAATGGGTAGATTTTGTAGATTTAAGGAATGAGGCAATCAAAGTACTTAAAGCAGTTAGAGCAGTTTACCAATATTCCATTCTTTAAAGTAGTAGATGCAGAAAAACGGGGTGTCCCAAGACAAGCTCTGGCTTACTTAGTAAAAAAAGGAATTTTAGAGAGGATTTATCCTGGAACTTATCGCTTTTCTCAATATGAACCAGAAGTTGAATTCCAATGGGAAAACCTTGCATTGGTTGCCGGAAGTATTTCCGAAGGGGTGATATGTCTAATTTCTGCGCTTTGTTATTACGGTTTGACTGATCAAATTATGCGACAAGTTTGGATTGCTGTACCGCACGAGTCTTATCCCCCGAAACGACCTAATACAAGAGTTGTTAGAATGCGCAATGTAATGCTTGGAAAAATTGAAATTGCGCTTGGGGAATATAAGGTCCAGATTTTTGATAGAGAACGCTCTGTTGTTGATGCATTTCGGTATCTTGGCAAGGAAATTGCAATAAAAGCAATGCAGAGATATTTTCAAAGCACTGAATACAAGGCTGATCCTAAAAAACTAGGTACATATGCAAAGATACTGCGTGTTAACATAACCCCATACATTTTATCCTACACAACATGACATCAGATTTGGAAAAATCTTACCTTAGAACGTTTTCTAGCTCGCTTGGCTCATTCCAAACATCGTGAGCATTTTGTATTAAAAGGTGGAATTCTTTTATCAAAATATATTGAAATAGGTAGAGAAACAAACGACTTAGATTTTCTTGCGCAAAGATTGAGTAATAAAGTCGTAGAATTAAAAGATATTTTCGACAAGATCGCAAAAATTGACCTTAAGGATGGATTTGTCTTTCAAGAGGTTAGGGTAAGTGAACTTATACATCCACATATGGGGTATCGAGGAGCTAAAGTATCAATGATGGCTTATTTTGGAAAAACTAGGTTTAAAGTTGCTGTTGATATTGGCTTTGGAGATATTGTGAATGCTGTAGAATATGCGATTCCCCTTACAGCATACTCTAAAGGGGTCCTTTTTGAAAGTGATGTAAAGTTATCTTGTTATCCCAAGGAATTTATTTTTGCAGAAAAATTGGAAACTATTATTCATCGAGGGTCATTTAATAGCCGCATGAAAGATTTTCATGACCTCTATTCTATGATATCTTCTTCCGAATTGTTGATATTTCATAAACTAGAAGAAGTTGTATCTTTAGTGTTTGAGCATCGAGAAACTCCTCTTGCTTTACCTATTATCTATAAAGAGGATGAAATGAAACAACTACAAAATTATTGGAATGAGTATTTAAAAAATTTACGTGTAGAAAGTTCTGATATTCTACCAATAATTTTCACTCAAGTTATAGCTACGATTAACGATTGGCTTCGATTAAATATACGACTAGGAAAGCGTTAACATTTTTTTATTTCGCTATTTAATTTCTAGCAGAAGCAAAAATCTCCTTATTTTAGTCGGCCCTGAAAAAGTCCTCTCCAATAAAAAGTGCCCCTTTTGACAAAAAATGCGTTTTACTCATCACCAAACCCCTCAAGGGGGGGAAGCGTCGTTCACCACTTTTTTTGTTGCAAAAGGATCACTTTTTCTTTGGAGAGCGCGTGTTCCATTCGCGAAATTTTAGAGTTTTTCTCATTGTCATATAATTAAACCTGGCAAAATAGGTTAAATCTCTACCACGTTAAGTGCAAATTTTTCTCAAGGAACACTTACTTTTTCAAGACTGACTATTTTATTGACGAAAAAATAAGAATCCTTTAAAAGGGCGATTTTTTTTGAAAAATCGGCTTAAGGAGGCTTATGAAACGGGTTTTGTGTCTTATTCTGTGTGGGTTATACCTTTTTGGGGAAGAAATTGATTTACCTTTATATGATTTAAATTCTCAATCACCAACTCTTGTGGCAGGCGCTGTCAATGTGGTCACAGGTGAGTTTATCGATGGGGCCATCGATATTAAAGTTTTCGGTCCAACTGTTTTGAGTTTTGAAAGAGGGTATTCAAGCAAAGATACTGCTTTGAATTCATTTTCTTTGGGATGGCGCGATAACCATTCGGCAAAAGCTAAAGTGTTTAATCAAGGAAAGGAAGTGCTTTTTGAGGGAGGGCTCTCGTCCCCTCTCTTTTTTAAAGAGGGAAAAGTTGAGAAAAATAAAAAGCAAACCAATTTAGGAGGACCTACAGGGGGAAGAGCAGCCTATTTTAATGCTGAGATAACCTCTTCAGAATCGGGATATGTCGTCAAAAAAGGCAGTGGGGCTTCTCACGAACTCATCCGAGAGGGGAAAGCCATTTTAGAAGATGAACTAGAAGAAAAAGATCTATTCCAAAGATTGAAGTTAATTAAGACCCCTTATGAAAAATACAAGATCTTAAAGTCGACTTTTTTAAATGGGGGGCAATTCTTCTACAATTATTCCGATTTGGGAGGGCTTAAAAGTGTCGTTAGTTTATGTCCCGACGGAAAAAAGGAGTTCGGATCCCTTTCATTTCATGGGGCTGGCAACTATTATCATGTGAGGAGCTCTGATGGTCAAGTCGTGCACTTCTTATTTGCAAAACAGAAATTCAAGGACAAGGATAGTTATTTACTAAAAAAGGTTGACCCCAGTAATGCTCCTTGGACTGAGTATTCTTATCACGACAAGAAGAAATTGATTACCGAGAAAAGAAGGCCTGATGGGCGCTCTCTTCAAATAGAATACGATGAGAAAACCTCTAAAGTGAGCAGTTTAAAGTCCCCTTCTGGAAAAGAGGGGGTGTTTGAGACCACTTACAAATTTTGGTACAAGAAAGGGGAGGAAGGGATTTGCTATTCCCATGTTTTAGATGCCAATAAAAACTTAACGCTCTATGAGATGCGTCATGGAAAACTCTCTAGAATTGCTCATTGTGGAAGGGGAAGAAAAGAGCCTCTTTACTACGAGGAGTTTGATTTTGATGCTTCGGGGCAACTAACAAGGCAGGCCTTGATGGCAAGTCAAGGAAGCGTTAAAGCTGAACGCCTTTTTGAATACGATCGAAGAGGAAATATTGTTAAAGAGAAGTTAATTGGAAATCTTAAAGGGAATGGAGGAGTCTTAATTAAGCATTTTAAATACTCTGAGGATAACCTTTTAATTAGTGAAACAAATGGAATTGATCTAAAAACTGTTTATTCTTACGTCAAAAATACCGATCTTTTGGCTTCGAAGTTTCTACTTCATGAAGGCCATATTGTGATGCGAACCTTTTTTAAATACGATTCAAATGGTTGTTTGATTCAGGTGGTAAGAGATAATGGATTTCATTTAAGCGAAGAGAATTTAAATGGGGTCACCGAAAAGATAACTCAAGTGTTTACTTTGAGAAATCAAGCTCCCTTCGGTCTACCAGAGATTCAAGAGGATTTTGCCCTTAATTTGAAAACAAAAGAACAAGTACGCCTTCTTAAAAAAGTGTTTAACTATAACCAAAAAGGGCACTTGTTGAGAGAGGCTGTCTACAACGGAGAGGGGGAGTTTAAGTATGAGACTCTTTTTGAGTATGACTCTCATGGCAACTGTGTTTTAGAGGTTGATCCTTTGGGGCAGAAGATTTTTAGGAGGTATGATGAGAATGACAACCTTATTGAAGAAAGAAGCTCTCTTAAATCGTATATAAAGCAATTCTCTTACGATTTGATGAACAGAAAAGTTAAAGAAGAGATTTTAGTTAACGGAAAAAGTTATTCAACCTCTTTTGCCTATGATGCCATGGGCTATTTGATTGAAACGACTGATACCTTGGGAAGAACCACACAATTTGTGAATGATCATCGAGGTAAACCTGTTAAAATAATCGATGCTGAAGGGCATACGGAAAGATTTCAATACGACATTTTTGGGTACGCTTGTTTAAAAAAAGATGCTTGTGATCTCCAAACGATCACAAAGAGGACTTTTTTAGGAAAGCCCTATCATGTGATTGAGCCAGATGGGAGAGAGGAGAGGATGACTTATGATGTTTTGGGGCGCTTGAAATGGAAAAAAACGGCTGATGGGGCTGAAATAAAGTACACTTACGATTATTTGGGACGTTTAGTTAGGGAGGAGCATTTTATTGATAAAAAGTTGTATCGGTTTAGGGAGTGGCACTACAATGCATTTCATTTGCTCTCTGAGAGAGATTTTGAAGGGGTCACGACTCGATATACCTACGATTTTGCGGGGAGAGTGGTATTAAAGGCGCGAGATGGGGAAGTGACTGAAATCTCATATGACGATTTGGGTAGAGAATCTTTAGTTATTCGGGGAGATTCTTCTTTGAAAAAGGAGTACGACTTTTTAAATAGGGTTGTGAGGGAGGAGTGGGGAACTGGAGTTGTTAAAAAGTATGAGTATGATGCCGATGGGAATGTCACTAAAACAGTCACAGAATCGGATGAGGGGATAAAAACGACTTCGACTCTTTTTGATTTTTTGAAGCGCCCCCTTGTAAAAGTGGATGAAGAGGGGCTTAAAACCTATTTTCATTATGAGATGGGAGAGAGGGTTCTTCGGAGGGTGGTGACTGATCCCAAGGGGGGAAAGTTGATCTCAGAGGAGAATGGGTTGAAACAGGTGTGTCTTTTAAAGAGGCTCTCAAGCTTTGGAGAGCTTCTTTCGTTGCAGGAAAAGGAGTTTCTTCCGAATGGTTTTTTAGCAAAAGTGAACGATTTTGTCGTGACGAAAGGGGAGATTGTTTCCTTAATTGAAACACACTATGAGTACGAAGGGAGCCATTTGGTCAGGATGATTGAGGCAGCCAACACTAAAACACCAAAAATCACCTCTTATGAATACAACGAGCTTGGTCAAAAATCGGTTACGATTAAGCCGGATGGGATTTTACTTAAGAGTGAATTTGATCAACTGGAGCGCGTTTTAAGTCTTGTGTCATCGGATGAAAAAGTGGCGTATCAATACACTTACGATAGGAGTGACAGAATTGTTGAAGTGAAAAACGGTAAGTTTTTTACAAAACGAGGGTTTAATCAAAGGGGTGAATTGGCTTTTGAGGTTTTTGAGACGGGGGAGAGAGTCGATTTTGATTACGACTTTTTTGGACGCTTAAAAAAGGTGGTTTACCCAGATGGTTCTTTTGTCGATTATGCTTATGGGAAAAGGGGTCTTGAGAGGGTTTTGAGAACGAAGGGGGAGAAAAGTTTTGAAATAGAAATTAAGTTAAATGGAGAGGGGCGCTTTAAGGAAGTGGTTTTCCCAGAGAACGGAGGCGCTCTTAAGTGGCAATTAGATAAGAAGGGAAGAGCTTGTTTAGTCGATCACAACGCATTATCCCTTCTTGCAAAAGGGTTTGATGAGAGGGGAAATCTTATTGGCCAGCATGATCAAACTCTTGGGTTAACAGAGGAGTTTTCTTATGATGAGTTAGATCAATTGGTGGGTGAGTATGCGTATGATTCATTAGGAAATCGGTTAAGGAAGGGGGTAGAGAATTACCGTTATAACGAGCTCAATGAAAGAAGCGATTTGACGTATGATAAAAACGGAAATTTAACTTTTGATGGGCACTCTTATTATGAGTACGATCCCTTAAATCGGTTAGTGGCTGTGAATGGTTCAGATCATTTCCGGTACGATCCGTTTAACAGATGTATTGCTCATAATGAAAAAACTTTTTTTTATGGGCACTCTTGCATGCTTGGGATAAGGCACGAGAAAGAAGTTGTTTGCCGCGTTGTGTCAACACTTAAAAAGGAGATTGGGGCCACGCTTTTAGTTGAGAAGGGAGATGAGTGTTTGGCTTGCCTTCCCGATCTTTTTGGCAATATTTCAGCTCTTGTTGATCTTAAAACGGGAATGAGTGTCGAGAGGGGGTATTATAAACCGTTTGGGGAGGGGGGACTTGAGCGAATTCCTTTTGGCTACCAGGGTAAGTATACGGTGGGTTCCCTAGTTTTTTTTGGCCAGAGGGTTTACCACAAAGAGCTTGGTCGTTTTTTAACTTGCGATCCTTCAGGATTTGCTGAGGGGCCAAATCTTTATGCGTATACTGGGAATAATCCTTTAAAAAATTGCGATCATTTTGGCCTCTCGAACGCGCTTCGAGTAGCTCAAGCTGTTTTTTTCACTCTGTTTAATCACGTAGGGCTTTGTTACTCAACGAACGGGACAACGCATCAATTGACCCCTTTCACAGGTCCGGTGTCTCTTTTTGGTCCTCCGAGGGAGCTTTCAGAGGTGTCGGTTGAGCGGGCGCCGATCTCTTCATTTCGGAAGCAGCCTCATAAATTGGTGACATTTGTGAATGGGATTAGCACGGATGAGGTGACGCAAGGGCAAAATTTGTTGTTTTTGTCAGAGCTTATAGGGGATGAGGAGTTTATTTTGGTGCATCACGAGACAAATATGGGGGAAGGGGTTTTAGATGATGCGTTAAGGTATGTCAGTTACCGACTGACAGGAGGTTTGTCGAATGCCTCTAAGACACTTATGGAAACGTGGGAGAATCATTTGAATCGTTATCCGGAATCGGGGGAGATTTTGCATATTTGTCACAGTGAGGGAGCGCTTCATACGAAGCTTGCGCTTCAAGCTTTACCTGATGAAATGAAGAGCAAAATAAATGTTGTCTCAATTGCGGGAGCGGCGTATATTCCTCAGAGAGAATGTGGTAATGTTTGGCACTATGTGAGTCCGCGCGATGTGGTCCCTTTGCTCGATCCAATTGGGCGCAGGCAAGCCTTTATCGAGGGGACGCTACACACCCTTTCGGTCCACCCAGACGCCCACTGGTTTGACCATGGTTTTTTAAGTCCAACATATAATAAGACAATACAAAATAGAATAGAAAGCTTTATAAGATAAAGAGGTAATATGAGATATTTAATTTTATTTTTTTCTTTGATTAATCCGATTGTATGTTGTGCAAATGAAAGTCCTAAGCATGTTATAGTTGCTGGTAAGGTAAGAGGGGCATCAGCAAACAAAATAGCGAAGAAATACGGCTTACAAATTTGTGGTTTTGGTGGGGCGATGATGGATTCGGTTAAAGAAATAGGCGTTGACTTTATGGTTTATCGTCCATTGAAGAAGGAGGAGGCTCGTGAACTTCTTGTAAAGTGTGTCGAAGAATTTTTAGATGATATTAATAATGATGTAGAACTTCGTCCTTACTTAGCAACTTATCCCTTTGATGCGGGTCATATCACTATTTCCCTTTATTCAGAGGTTCCTCAAGGAAAAGATGTTTGTTTTCCTTATTTTTCTATTGTTTCTAGTCACAAAGGAAAAATACATTATCTTGGCAGGCTTTTGGAAGCTGATAAATTTTGTAAACACAAGGAAACGGAGACGTTTGAGGAAGCAAGGTCTATTTTAAAAGTGCAACCGAGTTGAAAGAGAGTTGTTTTTACCGTCTTAGTAATGAGTTTGGTATTAAAAGGGGATTCAAGGGGTGTTAACCCCTTGACGCTGGGGTGAGGGGTTAGGGGAGAGGGGCTGCGAAAGCCCCTCTCCCCTTTAACGTCTCGGGGAAACTTTTTTTCCCCGAGACGGATAATCAATCCGTTGTAATTCAAGGGGGGGGTAGGGGGGAAAAAAAGATTTTTCCCCCCTGTATCCACTTGGAGAGTAAATAAAAGGGGGATCCTAAGGGGGAAAAACTTTCCCCCTTAGAAATTCTCCAACTTGAAGTTGGAGCAATTCTCTCTTTTCCATTTTTTTATTACACGATTAAACGATAGGAACGATAAATTCTATTCTGCGTCACTTTTTTTTCCGATTTTTCCCGAGGCGAAAAATTAATTTGTTGTGCTTGAAGTTGGAGCAATTTTCTCTTTTCCATTTTTTTATTACACGATTAAACGATAGGAGCGATAAATTCTATTCTGCTTCACTTTTTTTTCCGATTTTTCCCGAGACGAAAAATTAATTTGTTGTACTTAAAGTTGGAAGCAATTCTCCTCTTTTGCCGTTTTTTTTTCCCGAGACGTACAATCAATCTGTTTATGTTCCAATACAGAGTCCTCTGTAGAGGTCTGCATTTTGCTCCCAAGCCTATTTTGATCAATTGAATTTAAGAAAGCATTCAAAAGGTTATTTTTCCTCAAATTCATCTTTTGGCAAGTCCATTAGCTGAGGTGATTTTATAGCGATTAACCCCCTTTTTTTTAGCAAAAATAATTTTTATTGCATCTTTTTTCTTAGTTTGATTAAAGTTCAATTTAATGCTTAAAAAGGAGGCTCATATGGCCATTACATCAAATATCGGTTTTTTACTTTTGGCGATCTATTTGATCCTTATGGGAATTAATAGTATCGTTCCTATTCCATTACCGGCAATCGTTTATGGAATTCTTGCTTTAATTTCAGGTATTTTTATCCTCCTCGGAAGATAATCTTGTCAAATTGATGCAAGGTCAGTTATTATCCTTTAGCTTTAAGTGATAAGATACCTGAAGCTAAAGGATTTTTCCCGTGATCAGTGTCACAGTACTTGCAAAAAATGGGGAAGCGACTCTTTCCAAAACGCTAAGCGCTTTGGCCTCTTTTGAGGAAGTTCTTCTTTACGATACAGGTTCTACCGATAACACCAAAAAAATAGCTCTTACCTTTCCTAATGTGACTCTAAAAGAGGGTCCCTTTGAAGGGTTTGGCCCGTCCCACAACAAAGCCACAGCCCTTGCTAAACACGATTGGATTCTTTCGATCGATACCGATGAGGTCCTTTCACAAGAGCTTTTGGAAGAAATTCAGCAGTTAACCCTTGAAAGAAACACTGTTTACTCTATTCCAAGAAAAAACTTCCTAAATGGCAAATGGATCAGGTATTCAGGATGGTCCCCAGATCGAGTCTTTCGCCTCTATCATCGTCAAGATACAGGGTTTAACTCAATTCAAGTGCACGAAGCTGTTCAAACAAAAGGGCAAAAAATTGTCCTCTTAAAAAATCCCCTTTTTCACTACTCGTATTCAACAATTGGGGATTTCTTAAAAAAAATGGAGTCGTATAGCACCCTTTTTGCAGAAGAAAAAAAGGGTAAGAAAAAAGTTTCCCGACTTACGGCAGTGACTCATGGCTTCTTTGCTTTTTTTAAAACTTATTTCCTCCAAAAAGGGTTTTTAGATGGATTTGAGGGGTTTTTTATCGCCGTCTATAACGGCAATACCGCTTTCTATAAGTATTTAAAGCTTTATGAAAGGCAGTGAAGAATTTTTTTGTGCCCCGATGAGAAAGGCAGTGATTGGAGTCTCTCCTGTTCTATCCACTCATAGTCCTGAAATGAAACCCTTTCTTTAACTTTTACAAGTGTCGGGTAAAGGTTCACTTTGTACCTTGTAAAGCTATGTTTTTGATGCGGGAGAGTTGTTGTCTCTTCAATGATAAATGATTCAGGTAGAGAAGCTCCCCTCTCTTGATAAAAAAACTCGTACAATCCCCCCATGATTTGCCCTTCAGGTTGCTTTTTGACCAGGACTTCGTTTTGGTAAACAAAGACCGCCACATCTCTCTCAAGGAGTTCAATTTTGAGTTTTTTTGACTTTACGGGAATTTCTAGCTCTAAATGATTTTTCCTTGCAAGGCATGAACCCCTTAAAGGGCAAGCTTTGCAGTTTGGTTTTTTTTTGCAGACAGTGGCACCAAGTTCGATAAGTGCCTCCGAAACAACCCAAGGCTCCTCTTCTGGTAATTGTTCTTCTAGTATTTTTTTAAATTTAGGAGCCGTTTTGCTACTTGATAAGTCATCATTTAAACATAAAAGTCTTGAGAGCACCCTTTGAACGTTTCCATCGAGAGCCGCAGCTTTTTTTTTAAAAGCAAAACTTAAAATAGCACCCGCTGTATAAGGACCGATCCCTTTAATCGAAATCAGCTCCTCGTATGTCTCTGGAACCTTTCCACCAAACTTATCTTCAATTTCGATAGCAGCTTTATGAAGGTTTTTTGCCCTTGAGTAGTATCCAAGACCCTCCCAAAGTTTAAGAACCTCCTCTAGAGGGGCTTTAGAGAGGCTTTTTAGTGTGGGCATTCTCTCCATCCAGCGGTTGTAGTAGGGCACCACAACGTCTGCAACGGTTTGCTGGAGCATGATTTCAGAGACAAGAACTGAGTAGGCTGTTGTATTCTCTCGCCATGGAAATGGGCGTTTGACCTTGATAAACCAGTTTTTAAGGGGTGTAAAATCGATCGGCATCACGATTTGTGGCTCTCAGCCCATCTTTTTGCGGCGTAAGTGAATATAAAATCGGCGCCAGCTCTTTTGATACAAAGTAACACTTCGTGAAACACCTTATCAGCATTTAACCACCCGTTTTGGTGAGCTGCCATCACTTGGGCGTATTCACCACTTACATGGTAGGCTCCCACGGGAAGATTGGTCTTTTCTTTGATCTTTAAGATCACGTCGAGATAGGGAAGAGCAGGCTTCACAAGAAGAAGGTCTGCTCCTTCCTCTTCGTCGAGAACTGCTTCAAGTAAGGCTTCTCTTCTGTTTGCTGGATTCATCTGGTAGGTTTTCTTGTCTCCAAATTGGGGAGCTGAGTTAAGTGCTTCTCTAAAAGGAGAGTAAAAACTTGAGGCGTATTTGGCAGCGTAGGAAAGAATATTAACATCTTGGTATCCCGCATAATCAAGAGCTGCCCTTATTTTTGATATTCTACCATCCATCATATCGCTTGGTGCGACCATATCGGCGCCAGCTTCTGCTGCAAGGACTGAAGCTTTGGCTAAAATATCTAGAGTCGGATCGTTTAAAATTCTTCCCTCAGAATTGACAAGCCCATCGTGTCCGTGCGTTGTGTAAGGGTCTAAAGCGACATCTGCTAAAAGACACATTTCAGGGATTTCCTTTTTTAGCGTCATAAGAGCTCTTACAAGAAGATTGTCTTCGTTTAAAGCCTCTTTAGCGAATGGATCTTTTTTTTCCTGAGGGATAAAGGGAAAAAGATCGACAGCAAAAATGCCAAGTTCATAGAGGTGAATCACCTCTTTCACAAGGTTGTCGATCGAAAGGCGGTAGATACCAGGCAAACTTCTAATCGGTTGTTTCTGATTCTCCCCCTCTACGATAAAAAGGGGGGCTATTAGATTTTGTGCTGAGAGGTGAGTCTCCTCAACTAAACGCCTAATAGCTTCGCTTTTTCTGTTTCTCCTTGGTCTTTTGACCAAGGGCTCGATAAGTGTTGTAAGATCCATTAAAATTATTTTCGTGTTTCAATTTTTTGTGCTAATAGTAGGTCCATTTCTTCTTTAAGAAGTCTCGCTCTCATTTCGATAGTGTGGTATTTTTTTGCCACTTCAATTGACTCTTTCACAAGCTTTTCTCTTCTATTAGTATCGCTTAAATACTCTGAAAGAAGTTTTGGAAGCTCTTTGGCAACCGTTTTGTGATGGTAACTTAAAAGAGATTCCCCCTCTTTAAACGTGTTGAAGAGGTAGAGGTTTTTAGTCGTTACGATTGCCGCTTTTTTTGTGAGAGCTCTAAAGAAAAGTGTGTTAACTCCAAAGGCCAATGTCGGAATCGAATTCAAAACGATTTTACTTTGACCTAAGAGGCGTTCAATTTCATCATAAGAGGGGTTGTCGTGGAATGTGATATTTTTTCCCTTCAACACATCGCGCCAGTTTTTGGTGTTTTCGTGGGTTTTATTGATCACGTGTAGGTTTAAATCTTTTGCAGCTTCTGCTAAAGCGATCAAATCTTTACCCTTGATGTAAAGATCAAGCTCCTCTAAAAGCTCGTGGAAGTCGATCTCTTGAGGAATGATTGTCTTTTGCTGGATCGGCCATTGGAGCATTTCTGCAAGTGCTGCCGCATAACCTTTATCGGGATTGTTAAGGGTCTCTTTTGCCGCAAGGTCTAGTGCGTTGAAAAGAGCTTTATTGTGTTGTCTTTTCCATTTTCCTTCGATCGCTTCGTAATCGATGTAGGGAAAGGGGAGCAAAACATCAATACTTTTTTCCTGAGTAGTATCATTTGAAAAATCAGCTCCAGGAGGAAAGAAAAAGACACGCGATGTTCCCAAGTTAGAGAGATACTCAACTGAGAGGCGATCATTGCATCCCACATAAGAGAGAGGGCTTCTTACAATCGATGTGTAACCGTGAGGCGCTTCTATCAAACAGCAAAGATGGGGAATTTTGATCAAATCTGCAAAAAAACGCCCTTCCTCATCGGGTAAAAGCCCGTTGTAGGAGACGGTCAACTGGGGAGCAAAATTAAAGAGTTTCTCTAAAAAAGGTCCTGGGTTTTCTCTTTCGGAAACAAAATTTTGACACTCGATCCCAAGCTTAGCTAAAGCTTTTGAGAGGGAAAGGGTGAGAAAATAGGTCTCTTCGTGGACTTTTTTGTCTGGTAAAAATAGCGCTATACGTTCAATCATTTCATTGAAATCCAATTTTTTCGGCTTCCTAAAAATTTTCGACTTCTTTTTTTGGAGGCCTCGTCTTCTTGTTTCTTAGTATGTGTTTCTTTTGCTTTTTTGCCAAGTTTTGTCCAAAGATTTTCCAATAATTTTTGTCTCTCCTGTTGCACCTTTTCGTATTGCTTATGAGAAAAATTACTTGAATTCTCCAGATAGTTTTTCACATCTTTCGAAGTGATGTTACCTTTTGTAAAAACCTGGTTGAGTTGATCCTTAATGTTATTTGAAAATTGTCTCATTTTTTCAAGAGCGTCATCAACCACTGCGTCTCCTGTTTTGGCGACTAATTGAAACGGGGCAGCTGATTTTTTGATGTGTTTCTTTTTTTTCTTTAGCCTTTTTTTGGGGCTAGTTTGTTCAGGGTCAATACTCATCTTTCAATCGCTTGTTGAAATTAATCAATCTTTAAACCTATAATTTCCCATGATGTAAGTGTGATGTATTTTTTACAAGGAAAGTTATGGGTTATTTGGCAGAGTTTAAGACACAAATTGAAACTAGAAACTCTCAGAAGATGCAAGTTCTCTGGGAAGAGTATGTTACGAATGACGTTGCGGAGCCGAAGGAATTCATCGCTCTTCTCGAAATGATCAAAGCCTCAGATTTTGCTTGCCATTGCCTTGGAAAAAGTGTCGATTTGGCCATTCCCCATTGGGAACTTATCAAAGATGAAGAGCCCTCATTCGAAGTGTTTCGCTTACTTGTCGATATCGGGACCTCTGAAAGCCCCCTTTTATCAGAAATTGCTCAGAGTCTTTTAGAAAAAAGGTTTGGTGGGCAAAAGACCTATCAAGACTTTTTAAAATTAAGTGGTATAAAAGGGCGGGGGGTGATGTCAAATTTCGTCCTTCTTAACCATTTAGCCCCTCACAATTTTGTGTTTCACAAAAGCGGCTGGGGAACGGGGGAGATTATGGAGGTCTCTTTTGTTAGGGAATCTGTCTCTATTGAATTTGAAAAAGTCCAAACCGTTAAAACATTAACTTTTCAAAATGCTTTCAAAACGTTAGTACCTCTTGAAAAAACCCACTTCTTGGCCTGCCGCTTTGGAGATCCTGATACTTTAGAGGCTAGAGGAAAAGAGGATCCGGTCGCTTTAGTTGAGTTAGTTCTTAAAGATTTAGGCCCAAAAACTGCTTCTGAGTTAAAAGATGAGCTTTGCGAGCTTGTGATTCCAGAGGCTGATTGGACTAAATGGTGGCAACTGGCCAGGTCAAAATTAAAAAGACACCCGTTAATTGATGCTCCAGAAAATATTAAAGCGCCATTTCAACTAAGGAATGAAGCGATAACTCACGAGGATCGTTTCAAGTCAGCTCTTAAAGCGATCACTGGTACAGACGAAACAATTCACGCGATTTATCAACTCTTAAGGGATCACCCCAAAATTTTAAAAGATCAGGGAATGGCCGAGACGATTCAATCGAAATTATCAGATCTTCTTGCACATCCCAAATTAAGCGAAACCCAAGAGTTTCAAATTCTTCTTATAATGGAACACGTTTTAGGAAAGGAAGTTCCTGGAAAAGCTTTAAAAGAGAGAGTAAAAGAGTATAAAAATGTGATCTCTCTTATTGAAGCGATCGAAGTTGTCGCTCTTAAAAGACGTGCTATGGGTCTAGTAAGAGAAGAGAGAGATGATTGGAAAGACGTTTTCTTTAAACTCTTTTTTTCATTGCCACAAGTGCAATTAAGGGATTATCTTTTGGGGGAACTCAATCAAGAGGAGACCAAACAAGAGCTTTTGGAAAAAATTCAAGAATTGATTGGCAAGCCTATAGCTTATCCCGATCTTTTTGTCTGGTATTTTCAAAAAATTAATTCCGAAAAATCTGAAGGGTTACCGTTTAGCACAAAAGAGGGGTTGTGTGTTTTCTTTGAAGCGTTTTTGATTCTTTACTACGAGCTTGAGAACAACGATCAAGAGAAAGATCTGTTAAAGAAAATGTATGGGTTGATCGTTAATAATAGATTCCAACTTGTCAGGCAGATTCTTGAGGGAACAAGCTTATCTTATGCTAAAGAATTGCAACTTTTAGTTTCTAAGTGTCACACATTAAGTGATTCTGAGAAGAAAAACATTCACTCTTTAACCGCAGTTCAACACCCGTCGCTCTCTCAGAAGAAGAAAGAGGAGGGGGACCTTTTAGATGGAAGGATTATTTGGACAACTGAGGAAGGATTGAGGAAGGTGCAAGAGAGGGTGCGCGAGATTGGCACGGTTGAGATGATGGACGTGGCAAGAGAGATCGAGAAGGCTCGCTCCTACGGGGATTTAAGGGAGAATAGCGAGTATAAATTTGCTTGTGAAAGACGTTCCCGCTTACAAAACGAGATGAAGGTGTTGTCTGAGCAGATCGGTAGAGCTCGTGTGATCACAAAAGGGGATGTTCAGGACGACAAAGTGAGTTTGGGCTCTGTTGTCGAAATATTAGATCCTTTGGGAAAAAAGAGCACATATACTATACTCGGGCCTTGGGATGCAGATCCTGATGCCAACATTTTGTCATTTCAGTCGCGCTTAGCGCAGGCCATGATAGGGTGTTCATTAGGCGATGTGTTTGAATTTAGAGAGGCAAACTATGAGGTTGTGTCGATACGCAATCTCTACTAAAAAGGTTTTTTGATGGAAATCGTGTTAGCTACGCATAATGTTCATAAGGCGAGGGAGCTTCGCGAGATGTTAAAGACCCTATCGGGATTAGAGTTTTTAACGCTCCATCAGTTTCCCGATTATTTGCCGATTGTTGAGGATGAGACGACGTTTGAGGGGAATGCCTTAAAGAAGGCAAGACATGCAGCTAAGACTTTAAATAAACCTGTGCTTGCAGATGATTCAGGTCTTGTTGTGCCAGCAATTGGGGGAGCTCCCGGAGTCTTCTCGAAGCGATATGCTGGGGAGAATGCTACCGATGGTGAAAATCGGAAAAAGCTTTTGAAAGAGATGGAAGGGTTAACCGATGTTGAAAGACACGCCTTTTTTCAGTGTGTTTTGGTCTTTGTTCACCCTTATGGTGAGGAAAAAGTGTTTTCTGGGATTACTGAGGGAACAATTTTAACAGAAGAGAAGGGAAGCCGCGGTTTTGGGTACGATTCTATTTTTTTAAAGCACGACTACGATAAGAGTTTTGGTGAGATCGATGAGGCCACAAAAAATAGAATATCCCACAGAAGAAAAGCCTTTGATAAGTTTGCCACTTACTTTGAAGGGGCCATATTAAGGTTGCAAGGTTAACTCCTTGCATTATCTCATCGATGGTTATAATCTTCTTTTTAAGGTTTTTAAAGATAATTTGTCTTTAAAACAGCAGCGACACCAGCTTATTGATTATTTAAAAGACTCAATCGATACTCAAAACAAATACACGCTTGTCTTTGATGCTCATTTATCCACAGGTGATGAGATCAGAACTCATTCAAAAGATCTTGAAATTCTTTACTCATCGAAAGGGGAGACAGCAGATGAGTGGATTTTACACAGACTAAAATTGGGAAAACCCTCTTCTTATGTCGTTGTGACCTCTGATAAATCGCTGGCAAGAGCCTCTCGTCATTTAGGAGCACAAACAGAGACGATTAGTCTTTTTCTTAAACGCCTCTCTCCAAAAGAGGTCGAAAAACCGCTAAAGCCAGAAGGCACCCCAATAATCAAGAAAAAAGGTACAGAAAAAATTGAAACGCCTCCAAAACATTTTCCTCCAGAGGCTTGCTTTGATTATTATCTCTATACGTTTGAAAAAGAATAGGTTAGTCGGCCCTGAAAAAGTCCTCTCTAATAAAAAGTGCCCCTTTTGACAAAAAAGACGTTTTACTCCTCACCAAACCTTGGCAAGGGGGGAGCGTCGTTCACCGCATTTTTTGTTGCAAAAGGATCACTTTTTCTTTGGAGAGTGGGTGTTCTATTTGCGAAATTTTTGCAGCTTTTCTCATTGTCATATAATTAAACCTTGCAAAATAGGCTATGTCTCTCTTACTCCTTAACTGCAAATTTTTCTCAAGGAACCCTTACTTTCTCAGGGCCGACTAGATTATTTTTTTTCAAATTCGAGAGTTTTTTTAAAGAGAAATCGAAGAGCTACCAGGGTCACACAAAGGCTTGTGATAAGTGCTGCCGTAAATGTTATCATCGGTAGCGTGCCAAAACTTGAGAGCGCCACGCCGACTGCTGCGATTATAGATAAAGCCAATGAGGTATAAAAAACATTTCTTGATCGGAGGATAGAAAGGCTAAGGTTTTTCCAGCTGCTGTTCCCTTTTTTAGCAATAGATACTAAATCTTCTGCAAAACCTGGAGTTAAAAAATTAACTAAATATGTTACAGTGTCTACTTTCATAAGGGAGAACTATAACATAATAAGATACTATAGTCAATAATGGAGCGTAACGGAGTCGAACCGTTGGCCTCAACAATGCCATTGTTGCGCTCTACCAGCTGAGCTAACGCCCCAAGGGGAAGGTGGTAGTATAGAAGATTTGGTCAATTTTGTCGAGAAGCCTTCTCTTTTTTTTCAAAGAGGATTAGACTAAAACCTTATGACAAAACAAAAAATCTTAAAATTAACTCTTCCCTTTGTGTTGATGGCTCTTCTTAGCCTTTCGTTTCAGACATCGATGAGATTACGGGAAATTATCGTGATTCCTGTCGCTAAAATATTAAGTATTCGAAATTGGTTTTTTAAACGAGAGAATCCCCTGGCTTTAGAAGTGAAGCAATTAGAGCTTGAGAATCAGCTACTTTATCAAGAGATTGATCGATTAGGGGAAAGACAGGAAGGGGTTAATATTTTGGTTGGGAAAGTGGTTTATCGTCCTCAATCGAGTTTTTCATCTCTTCTCTGGATCAATGTCGGTGAGAAAGATAACGAAAAAGCGCAAAAAAAAGTGATTGGGAAAGGAAGTCCTGTTCTCTCGGGTAAAAGCGTTGTAGGGGTTGTCGAGTATGTGGGAAGAACCCACTCTTCCGTCAGGCTAATCACAGACAGTTCCCTTTCCCCCTCTGTGAGGTGCGTGAGGGGAAATTTAGAGATTGCAAGCCTTATAGATGATGTCGATCGCCTTTTAGAGAGGCTCTCACACCATCCTGGAATGGATTTGGCCTCTAACCATTTAAAGCAGGCAAAAGGGTATCTATTAGAGGAGCGAGGGGAAACTGTATTTTTGGTAAAAGGAGAGCTCTTAGGGGCACGGGAAGGGAGTTTTCGAAGAAGAGGCACTCATCTTTTTGGCTCCGGATTTAACTACGATTTTGCCGACTCTAAAGGGCCTGCAAGGGATTTAAGAACTGGTGAAGTTAACGGCAAAAAAGGGGGAATCTCTCTCTTGCAAAAAGGGGACTTACTTGTGACCACAGGGCTCGATGGGGTGTTTCCAGAAGGATTATCGGTTGCAACTGTTAAAGAAATTATGCCTCTAAAAGAGGGGGATTACTACTTTGATCTAGTCGCTGAAGCAACAGCCGGTTCTTTTGATCGCCTCTCCCATCTTATGGTTCTTCCACCATCATCTTATCAATAAAATTATTCCATAAAAAAAAAGAAAAAACGTTTGCTTCAAAATGAGGCTTAGGAGTATAAGATCGTCCGAAACAAAATGTTATAGTAAATATTGATTTAATTTTTATTTAATAGGAAAGTGTTGTGATGAAAGAAATAACATATTTTCGAAGCGCACCCTTTTTTTTGCTAAAAGGGCTTGAGAGCGATCAGTCTCCCCGTTTTGGTCTCTTCTCTAACCGCACTCTCTTAAAACCCTCTCTTCAAAGAAAAGAGGGGCGGCAAGAGGCTTTTAACGATGTGGTGAGTTTAGATGAAACTCATTTTTTGACAAGAAAAATAGCCGATGCCTTACAAGACGCAGCGACCCTCCTTATGGGTTTAAGCGCTGTTTTTCGAAAAAAACTTGTCTCTATCAATGAAGAGGAATCGCTTCTTTCTCACGTTTTAAGTCACTACCCTAAAAGAGAATTTGATTTAAAAAAAATAATGGAAACTCTTCCTTCCCTTGGGTTTGAAGAGATTCCCAATACCTTAATGGTCCAAGCATCGATTGGTGCTTTAAGTCAAAAAGGGATTGATGAAGGGGAGTTTTTTATTCAGCTAAATAATATCTCAAAAAACTTTGATTTTAATCTTTTAACGGCTTTAGACCTCTCAAAAAAAGAAATAGTTAAAAATTTTTTTCAAATAAATACAGACAGGTCTTCAGTTGACCCCTCTTTGTTTTTTAAAAGCTCTTTTTTTAAAGGGCGGTACGTGCCGAGACTGCGTTACAACAGAGTGATTCTTTCTGCGGCAAGGTGGTTTTTTGATGCTTCTGTTATTGATATTGAAAATGTTGAAGACTCTATAGGGGAAGTTTTAGAGTCTTTTGAACTAGATGATGTCTGTTTTGTAGAGGAGGGCGCAAAATATGTTTATTGGAGAGAGGAGATCCCGTATCTTGCTCATCTTTTTAGGCAAAATAAGGCCCTTCATTTTGTAGAACGCCTCTTTACTGAAAAAACAGTGCTGATTAAAGGGGAAAACACCTCTTATCCTTCTCTTCTTATTGTTCCCTTACTTAAGGAAGAGATCGCTTTGCAAGAGGAAATCACGAGGTTACATGCTTAAAGCAGCAGTTGTTATCCCAACTTATAATGGAGAAAATGAACTAAGAGTTCTTTTGCCAAAAGTGCTCGAGTCGTTTTCGAAAACGGAAGTGTTGGTCATCGATTCCTCTTCGGAAGATGCCACTTGCCTTGTGGCTAACTCTTTTGGAGTGAAAGTTGAAGTGATTTCAAAAAAAGAGTTTAATCACGGGTTAACAAGAGAGAAAGCGCGGAAAATATTGGACAGAGATATCGTCATCTATTTAACCCAAGACGCTCTTCCCTTAGGAAAAGATTCTTTTAAGAAATTAATTGAACCCTTGATTGAAGGGAAAGCGCTTCTTTCCTACGGGCGGCAGGTTCCTAAAGAGGAGGCTCACCCGTTTGAAAAGTGTTTAAGAAATTTTAATTATCCTGAAAAAGGAGAGATTCGCACTTCAAATGATTATTCAAAAAAAGGCGCTTCAACCTATTTTTGCTCCAATGTGTTTGCCGCGTATCTTAATTCGGCTCTTGATTCTGTAGGGGGATTTTCACAAGTCTGTTTTGGGGAGGATACGCTTGTTGCGGCAAAGATTTTGCAAAAAGGGGGATCTATTGCCTACGTAGCAGATGCTTTAGTGGTTCACTCCCATAAATTTTCCCTTTGGAACGAATTTAAAAGATACAGGGCTATGGGAAGAGAGAGGCGTCTTTACCCGGAGTTTTTTGGAAAAGGAGATAAATCAAGGGGGGTTGCTTTTGCTAAAGAATTATTTAAACAAACAACACTAATTCATTGGCCTTATGCTTTTGTTTATCTGGCCGTGAAAGGGCTTGGTTTTTTTGCCAGGTTTTAACCCCTTCCCTTTAACTCGAGTTTTTGGTAAGATGAAAGATAATTTTTTTATTGTTATGAATACTTATCTTTTTCTTATTTTAGTTTTATTAAGTTCTTGTACAAGGACGACTTGTAATTATCCTATTTGTAATGCAGCCGATTTTGTTATGGATTCGTACAGGATCAAGCAGGGGAAGATGGCGATTGCTGAAATGGAGGGATGTCCTCTTCGTCCTATCAGTTGCGAGGATTTGGATGAGTATAAAGATGCTATCGAAGAGGATGATATCCTAAATGTCGTTCTTTACCACCCTTCAAGAAAAGATTTGGTTGATGCCATTGGAGCATTGAATGCAGCCCTTGGGGGGTTTCGCGTGAAGTGTGGGGCTATTGAGTTGCCCGATACACCGCCGATTGAGGTTGTGGGTTTGAGTTTAATGGAGGCTAAAGAGGTGATCTCAAGCAAGCTTTCCTCCGAAATTCAAGGGATTCAAGTGTATCTTTCTTATACCGATCGGTTAAGAAAAAGGGTTGAGCTCTCAGGTTTAAGTGCTATCACTGAGTATCCTGTCGATGGAAAAATTCGTCTTTATGAAGTGTTATCTAAAGCCAGGCTTCCTGTAGGAGCTAATCTTTTTAAAAGTTATTTACTAAGAGATGGGCAAAAATTGGGGGTCGATTTCCACAGGCTAATGAATCTTGGGGATCTTTGTCAAAACGTCGTGATGAGGGGCGGGGATAAAATTTTTATAGCTAATCCTCAAGATAGCGTGGTGACGATTATGGGGGAGGTGCCAGCCCCAAGAGCTGTGAATGTGCCTTACGGATATATCCCATTAAAAGAGGCGATTGTTCAAGCGGGGGGGATTCCTTTTACGGGTGATCGGCGAAATATTCAAATCATTAGAGGCAATATTCCTTGTCCAAAAATTTATTGCCTAGCTTGGGAGCAGATTATCCATTTGCCAAACGATTCTCTCTTGTTGATGCCTGGAGATACGGTATTTATTTTAGAAAAGCCAATCACTCAGTGGAACCGGTTTATCGAACAGCTCCTTCCAAGTTTTTCAGGAGTTTTAATGTGGCAAAATGTGTACCGATCAGAATGCTGGAGAGATCATGGAAAATAGCATGGCTTTGGATGATTTTTTTGATTGTATGAGAGTTAAATCTCAAACTATTTTAAAAGTCTCTCTTGTTACAGCCTTTCTAATGACTCTTTACATGTTAACAAGGCCCGTTTTGTTTCAAGCAGAAGCTACCTTTCGGGAGAGAAAATCCTCTTCAGAAAATGATGCCCAATTAGCTCTTAAATGGTTGCAGCTAGGGGATGATACTTCTTCAAATGAAGCCATCTCCTGGTTTAAGTCTCATACTGCAAGGCAAGCTCTTGTTAAAAAATTTGATTTAAATGGAGAGATTAAAGGGGTCAGATGGTTCTCTTTTCCCACTCTTCTTGCGATAAAAGAGCATCTTGTTGCCGATTGGGCCAGATTTTGGAATAAGCAAAGCCCTTCACTACCAAGACACTTAGAAGCGATTGAAGTTAAAAATGTGCGCTCAAGTCTCGATGCTCCACTTGCCTTAACGATTTATCCCGATTCAAAAGAGGAGTATCAGGTTTATTTAAAAGGAAATTTTCTAGGAAAGGGGCGCTTTTCAGAAGAGTTTAATAAAGATTCTTTTCAATTCACTTTAGTAAAAACCGATCAACCTTTGTTAAAAAAATATGAGCTAACTCTTTGGCCAGTTGAAACACGTGCAACTCAACTTAAAAATTTTATAACAGCTAAATCGACATCAAAGGATCCAAGTCTTGTGTTACTTACTTTTTCTGAGAGGGACCGCTTCTTAGCAAAAGAGTATTTGAACGGGTTAATGGAGCTTTATAGGCAGTATTTGAAAAGCTGTCATGCAAAGGTGATTCAAGCACAGGTCTCCTATTTAGAGAAGCGGCAAGAGGAGATGAGCGATCTGCTTGATCACACTCTTATGGAGCATGTTTTGGCGGCAAGAGAAGATTTGGCCCATTCTGGTTTTGTAAGTTCTGAAAAAGCGTTTTCATTTTTAGCACAAGGGGTTCAAAAGCAAAAAGAGAGACTTTTTCAAATCGATTTAGAGATCAAACGGTTGAAAGAGAGAGGTCCTTTAGAAGTGCTTTTTGCAGATGAGAAAAATTTAAATCCTCTTTTTGGAGAGATTCGCTCTTTAAAACAGATGAAGGAGTCTCTTAAGGCACAACTTGGAGAAGGGGCTGAAAAAGGGGTATTATCAGAGTATAGGGGATTGACTCTTTCTAGCGCTCAAGAGTTTTATTTAAACCTTTGTAGAGATTTAAAAGAGTTAAAGGGAAGGGAGAAGTTAATTCTTCATGTTTTAGAAGAATTAAAGAGTGAGGTGTTTGAGATAAGCTCTTTGAGCTCGGTTTTAAAAGATCCTGTGGGGCAGAAATTGATCGAGCGGGCTAGCGTGATCAGGCAAGCTTTAAACGATGAGGGGAATCGAACAAGTGGAGAGCTTGTGCGTTTGGAAAAAGAGCGATTACAGATCAAAGGCTTTTTGAAGAGTCATTTGGAGCAAACTTTTTCCTTAATCGAACTTGAGCAAAAAGAGGTGTTTAAAAAAATTGAAGAGGTGCAACAAGTCTCTTACTTTTTGGTGAAAGAAGAAATCACTCTTTTAGAGAAACAGGTAGAAGAGGCCATTTTTAGTAAAATTTCAGAGCTTGAGCAAGAGAAACGTCTTCTTTTAAATCAAAATATCGCTTTAAACAAAGAGCTTGAAAGGGTGCCAAGTCAGTGGCTTTCGGAGAAAAAATTGGAAAGGCATCTTGCTCAAAATGAAAAGATGACGGCAGATCTTGGGCGGTTAGTCGAAACTAAAAATATGACGACTCATTTAGAAGTTGTGACGGCCGAGCCTCAAGATTTAGCGATAGCCCCTCTTCATCCCAAATCTGTTCACCTCATTTTAGTGCCCCTTTTTGGAGCATTTTTAGGTGCAGGAGGCGCTATCGGAGCCCTTTTTTGGCAAGGAGCTCAAGGAAATTTACCCATTGGAAAACAGACTCTTCTTTTGAAAGGAATGAAAGTGATTGAAAAAGAAGAGCTTTGTTTTGAAAGACTTGAAGGGAGTTGTTTACTTTTGCAAAATGGGGAGGAGTTTGAAGACCTTTCAGGTTTTGTGCCTCTTTCAACAACTGCTATTAAATCTTATCTGTCTGAAAAACAAAAATCCCCATTAGTCTCTATAGATCTCACCTTAAAAAGTAAAGAAGCTAAGGCTCTTGCAAGAGTTTTTGATACGGTGATCATTGTCCTTCGCGATGAGACGATGAGAGATCTAACCCCCTATTTTTTAATGAGAAAATCTTTTATATTTATTTTTTCAACAAAAGGAGATGTTTTATGTTGAAATATGCTTTGATGTGCTTGATGGCTATGTTGCCTCTACAGGTATTTGCCTCAAATAGTGTGGCTCATACCTATTTTGCACTAAAATATTTAGAAAACCACCCTCAATATACTGAGGAAGAGAAACAAGCGTTTATTATAGGAACTGTGTTTCCCGATATTCAAGATCTCGATGTGACTCTTCAGGGGAAAACTCACCCAGAAGTGTTTTCAGCTCTTTGCATTCAAGATGAACCGAATGCTTTTTGGGCAGGATTGAAGTTACACTGCTTAGTAGACGATGTTCGTACAGAGTTTCAAAACAGCTGGGGAATTTTTGATCAAATTCAAGATTTACCTGTTGTCAAGAAAGGCGCCTTTTTAAAGGTGATCGAAGATGAACTCGTTTTCAAAAAAGCAGTCGATTACTGTTATGCAAGAAGTTGCATGTGTCGGATTTGCGATGAGGAGAAATCGATTGAGTCTGATGTCGAAGTGATTGAGAGATGGCACAACATTGTTTGTACATCACTGACTTTGAGCCAACAAGAGATTTTGGATAAACTTGTGATGAGAAACTCTGGATTTTTAAAACATTCAGCAGAAGAGATTAAGAGCTGGAGCGAAGCGCTTCCAGAAGCTTCTAAAAGAGAGGATATTAACCGCTATTTTGAAGCCCTTCTTGACCACTTTGATGAAATTTTAAAATAAATAAATCCGAAGACCTCTTGTTTAAAAAACGAGAGGTCTTTAAATCATTGATTTGACTTTTTGAATCAGATCTTGTTTTTCCTCTTTTGAGAGGTCGCTATCTGCGAAAGTAACGAGATCTGAGGCTTTAAGCACAGAAGCCACTTTTTCATTTTGATTGATCGTTAATATCTCTTCCGTGGTTTTGGTATTTGGTAAATTAAGGCAAGTTTTTAAAATCGTTACAAGAGATTTGACTAACGGCTTTGATGGAGTATCAGTTGAAAGGCGGTTTATAGTTTTAAGAGCTGTCTGTTTTGATCTCTCTCTCACTTCCTCCTCTGTTAGTGGACGAGGGGTGTAAAATGAGAGGAGCATCAGTGTCGATAAGCCGATGTAGATGACTGGTAAACCAATTAATACAGCTCCTCTTACAAGGCGCATACTATTTTGATTTCCTTTAGAGGGTATGGTGACAAAAAGTAGAGGCGAGGCAATCGTCGTTTTTTTCCCCTCTTGTGAGAGGAAGGAGATTTCATAAAAAGTGATCGGATATTTTCCCTCTTTTAAAGGCTTTAGTGTAAATTTTAAATGGTTTAAATCCTCATTGATGAGTTTAAACGGGGGATTTTCATTAAATAGGTTTGTCGTTAGCCTGTTTGAGAGCCCCTCGGTTTCAAGTGTGGTATTTTCCGGGTGCTCTACGTGAAGGGTCACTTCAAGGGGATCTTTTTTTTCAGAAAGGGTGATAGTTGCTGCAAAAGTTGAGGCTAAAAGTAAAGTTAAGATCATGTTCCCCTCTTTTTTAAAAAGAGGAGGCGCTTAAACGCTTTTAGAGGATCTTCATTAGTTTTTAATACAATTGAGGCGATCTTTGAAGAGTCCATGATTTGCTTGACCCTCTCCTCGTGTTGTTGCATATACTCTTTTAAATAGTTTTTAGTTTCAGGATCGCTAGGATCGATTAAAAGAGACTCACCTGTTTCGCTGTCTGTTAAATCGAGAAGCACTCCTTGAGGAAGCTCTTTTTCAATCGGATCTTCGATCTGAATAGCAAGAAGAGTCCCTTTTGTCGCAGCAGTTTTTAAAGCCAAAGAGAAATCATCCATTAAGAAATCGGAAATAAGAAAAGTGACTGTGGAACTTTTTTGAAAGGGAGCCATTTTTGTTAATACGGTTTTGAGGTCACTTTTTTTGTTCGTTGGAACAAAAGCATCTAGTTCCCGAATAATTCTTAAAAGATGCTCTTTATTTTGTTTTGGGGGTAAAATAAGCTCAAGTTTATCTGTAAAGAGGAAGAGGCCCACTTTATCCCCATTTTCAATTGCAGAGGCTGCGATTAAACTGCCGATATTTGTTAAACACTCCCTTTTTTTGTGAAAGTTCATTGAGGCTGACAGATCGACAGCAAGATAGATTATTAAACCCCTTTCTTCTTTGTAGAGTTTGATATGGGGGTATCCCTCTCTTGCCGTGACGTTCCAATCGATACTTCTTGGGTCATCCCCTTGCTGAAAAGGTCGCACCTCTTCAAACTCGAGCCCTCTTCCTTTAAAAGTGGAGGTGTAATTGCCCATAAGGTAAGAGTTGACCTTCTCATTGAGTTCGAGCTCAAGTCTTTTAACCTTTTTTAAAAGGGTGTTTAAGTCTTCCATATTAAGGAACGGGGATTGTGTTTAAGATGTCTGTTAAAATTTGGTCAGTTGAGATCCCTTCAGCTTCTGCTTCAAATGATCTGCGGATTCTGTGCCTGAAGACATCTGCAACTTGCATTTTGATATCGTTTGCTGTAACAAACGGGCGTCCATTTAAAAAAGCCTTAGCTTTTCCGGCAAGTTTTAGCACAAGGGAGGCTCTTGGAGAGACTCCTGAGAGGATTAAAGGGTTTTTTACTCTTGTAGCCGTTGAGATTTTGACGATATAATCTAAAATAGTGTCGTCGACAAATACCTGATCGACTAAATTTTTAGCCTCTTGGATCTCCTCTTTTGTGAGGCAAGGGGTATCGATTTCAGGGGGTGTTTGTGTCGCCATGCGTTTTAAAATGGTGATCTCTTCATCTTGTGTGGGGTAGTTGACAAAGATTTTCATCATAAAACGGTCGAGTTCAGCCTCTGGAAGGGGGTAAACTCCCTCGCTTTCGATCGGGTTTTGGGTAGCTAAAACGAGGTAAGGGGTGTCTGTTTTTAAGGTTTCGCCGCTGATGGTAACTTGTTTTTCTTGCATCACTTCGAGAAGCGCCGATTGCACTTTAGCAGGCGCCCGGTTGATCTCATCGGCAAGAAGAAGGTTTGTAAAAACAGGTCCCTTATTAATGGTAAAGGTGACTTCCTTAGGATTAAAGACGCTTGTTCCAATAAGATCTGCTGGTAGTAAGTCGGGTGTGAATTGAATGCGCTTAAATTGCAGACTTGTCACTTTGGCAAATGTTTTGCAAATCAGTGTTTTTGCAAGTCCTGGCAGCCCTTCCATGAGAAGATGCCCACCGCTTAAAAGTGCGATAAAGAGTGCTTCAATGACTTGTTTTTGTCCAACAACCACGGTCCCAAGAACTGTTTTGGCAAGCTCTATTTTTTTGTTTGCCGCATCGATTTGGGTTTGTAAGTTTTTTAAGTCTTGCATAATTTGAACTTTACGCATTTCTAAAATAAAAAAGCAAGATGAGTTTTAACAGGGAAGCTCTATCGTAAATATGGTGCCTTTTCCAAGCTCTGATTCCACGTGGATTTTGCCAAAATGTTTTTCGATGATGATTGCGACAATCGATAATCCAAGGCCTGAACCTTGCACTTTTTTTGATAACGAGTTATCAAGCCGCTTAAAACGCTCAAAAATATGGGGGATTTGCTCTGATGAGATCCCAATCCCTTTGTCTTGAATCCGGATAAGGATGATATTATCCTTTTTTTCTAGGAAAACTTTCACTTCTGCGGGAGGCTCTGAGTATTTGCAGGCATTGCTAATTAAGTTTGTGATGGCCATCTCCATAAGATTTGTATCACAAAGGAAAGTGCCTAGGTCTTTATCCCCGATAAGTTCAATTGAGGCCACCTTATCGAGCTCTTTTACCGTCTTGATACAAGTTTCTATCAACTGATATAAATCGCACTCTGTTTTGCGGTATTCTGGAATGTGTTCGATATCTGAAAGAGTGAGTAAATCCTTGATGAGAGTGGTCATTCTCGAACAGTTTGAGACGATTTTACTTGTAATGGTCTCCACCTGAGGTTTTGGAAGATCATCGTTATCGTGAAGCATTTCGGCAAACCCCTGGATGATCGTGATGGGTGTTTTAAGCTCGTGGGAGGCGTTGGCAATAAAATCTTTTCTCATCTCCAAAAGCTTGTGATGTGTCGAGTTGTCTTGAATCACCAAAATAGCCCCGCTTCCCTTTTTTTTCGGGATCGCAATCAGGTCCAAAAATTGTTTTCCCCCGGTTTGTCTTAACTCTAGCGTATCGTTTAAAATGGTGTTTTGTTTTTGGCAATCAAAAAGCATATCGTATACTTTTTTCTGCTTGATGACTGCCAAATTTTGGTCGATAAGAGCCTCTCTTGGTTGTTTAAGTAAATTGAGGGCACTTGAGTTGACATAACCGATATTCATCGAGCGATCGACAGCAATCACCCCCTCTGTGAGGGCCTCTAAAAGTGATTCCTTCTCATTTCTTTCATGGGTTAGGCTGTCGATCTGCTTTTGCACTTTTTCAGACAACGAGTTTAAAGTGTTGGCAAGTTTTCCAAAATCGTCAGATGATTTGACAGAGGAGAGTTTAATTTCTGGGATAGTCTGTTGTGCCCCTTGTTGGAAGGGGCGAACAGCGTCGATGATTTGTTGAATCGGGCGAGTTAAATGATTAATTACAAACCAAGTCATCAAGCTAAAAAGCAGAAGGACAAGTCCTGAGAACCCTAAAAAGCCAATTTCAAAGTCGCGAGACATTTCGGCAACATACTCGTAGGGGAAAGCCGTTCTGATCACATAAGTTTTACCGTGGAAATCAAACGCTTTGGCTGTGTAGGCAAATTTTTGAGAGAGCAGTTCCGAGAAATCGATATGGTATCCAACCCCTTTTCGAAACGCTTCGTTCACCTCAGGGTGATCAACAACGGTCTCTGGGTTAAACTGATCTCCAAGTACTTTTTTTGTGTGGGTGTCGTAAAGGACTTTTTTTTCATTAGTGATAACGCTGACTCTGAAAAAAAGTAACGGTTTTTGCTCTTTTAACTTGAGGACAAGTTCTTGGTTATCCTTTGCATTTTGAATTCTTCCGATAATTTCAGTCGCCCTGTCTTCCATCGCTTTTACAGCGATCCGTTTCACCGTTTGTGAGGCAAAGGGAAACAAAAGAAGGAGAAATACTAAAAAAAGAGTTAAATAGGTAAGGAAAATTTTTTGTCTAAAATTGAACATAACCTCATTTTAAAAGAAATGAGTCATTTATTAAAAGATTTTAACCGACTATTTTTGTAAAATTTAAGCATTTATCGCACTCATCGACAATTGTGGGGTCGTTTTGAATTGTTCTTGAAATGGATAAAGATCCCTATGACGAATTTGTAGGTTGTAAGAACCTATCCCACTAATCAATTCATGCCTTTTTCACCCTTTTTGGCCATTTTTTCGACTAACTTTTTAAGTTGCTCTCAAAAATGGTAGAAAAATCCATTGAATGCATTAGTGGGATAGTTTCAACTTATTTATTTAATTACATAAAATTAACTGAAATTTAAAATTAAATTAATAATTCAGTCGTAGAATGGAAGTTTGATTGGGTAACGAGGGGGTTCATTATGCTTGGACAATTGATAAAAAAAGCGATGGATCGGGTTGAAGACACCATTTTCAACTTGAAAAAGAAAAAAAAGAAGACAGTTCCTTTTGGGGTAAGAGTTGAGGCTTTGACAGCTATCCCCCAAAGTTTAGAGTTGTTAGCTGCAGCTGAGAAGCTTGAAAAAAATGAGAGCTTTAGACAATCGGGGACGAGCTTAAAGTCCACCAAAACTGTTAAAGCTGCTTTAACTCTCTATCTTACCTACCTCTCTTTGGCAGCCGGGGTGTTACCTTAAGGTGTTGCTGAAATCTCTTCTTTGAGATAAACTTGGGGATTAACTTATGCTCCAAGTTTTTCCCTCCACCTTACAAGGCGAGATCGTTCCTCCCCCCTCTAAGTCTCAAACTCTTCGTGCTTTGTTATTTGCGGCGCTCTCTTCCGGGGAGAGTCTCATTGAAAATGTGCTTGAATCGCCAGATGTTTTAGCGATGAAAAGGGGGCTTACTCTTTTTGGAGCTCATTTTGAGGGGAGAGACCGGTTAATTGTCAAAGGGGTGGGTGGGACTCTTAAAACACCTGATCAAGTGATCGATGTTGGAAACTCAGGGATAACTCTTCGGTTTTTAATGGGGCTGGCGGCTCTTCAATCGGAAGGAGCGGTTTTTACAGGGGATTCTTCCATTAGATCTCAAAGGAGTGTTCAACCTCTTTTAGAGGGGTTAAACCAGCTTGGGGCGACCGCCTTTTCGACAAGGGGCAATGGACTCGCACCCGTCGTCGTTAAAGGCCCTCTTTTTAAGGGGGAAGCGCTTATCGACGGAAAAGATTCCCAACCAGTCTCCTCCCTTTTGATTGCCCAGTCGCTCAGTCCAAAACCCTCGGTTCTTAACGTGATCAACCCTGGGGAGAAGCCCTGGGTCGATTTAACGATTCATTGGCTTGAAAAATTGGGGGTTTTAGTAGAGAGGGAGGGTTATGAGCGGTACTTTTTAAAGGGAGGGGCTCAATTTAAAGGGTTTCATTATAAGGTTCCCGCGGATTTAAGCAGTTTTGCATTTCCTCTTGCAGCAGCAATTATTACCGGTTCTTCATTGACTATTAAGGGGTTAGATTTAACAGATCCTCAAGGAGACAAAAAAATCTTAAAACTACTCAAACAAATGGGAGCTCAAATTGAGGAGAGCGATTCAGAGGTTAAGGTCTTGGAGGGTGGTGTTTTAAAAGGGGTTGAGGTCGATATTAACGATTGTATCGATGCCTTGCCGATTTTGTCGGTGGTGGCGACGTTTGCCGAAGGGAGAACAAGGTTTTATGGCGCCTCCGTTGCAAGGGGAAAAGAGTGCAATAGAGTGGCTGTGATTTGTGAAGAGCTAAGCAAAATGGGAGCCTCAATTGTTGAAGAGGAGGATGGGGTAGCAATTAGTGGGGGAAAGCTTTTAGGCGCATCTGTTTCTTCTCATGCGGATCACAGGATGGCGATGTCTCTTGCCGTTGCAGGTTTAGGAGCCAAGGGGGTCACTTTGATCGACGAAATAAACTGTATCGACAAGACGTATCCTGGGTTTGTGGAAGCGTTTCAAAAATTAGGGGCTTTGTGGAAAGTATAATTTTGTGCGGCATGCCTTCTTCTGGAAAATCGAGTATTGGAAAAAAAGTGGCAGATCTTTTGTCTCTTCCCTTTATTGATACGGACACTCTTTTTGAAAAGCCTGTGAGAGTTTTATTTCAGGAGGTGGGAGAGAGGGCCTTTCGGGAAAAAGAGAGGGATATTTTGCTTAAGTTAAAAGGGGGCGTCATTGCTCTTGGGGGTGGTTCTTTTTATTTTTTAGAGGTGATTGAGCATTTAAACTCTTTGGGGAAAATTTATTACCTCGAAGGCTCTTTAGAGAGTTTATTTTCCAGGATAGATAAGGAAGCTGCCTATTTGAACAAAGAGGATTTGAGAGGCTCTTTTGAGAGGTTATATTTTGCAAGAGTGCCTGTTTTTGAAAAGGTTGCGCAAAAAAAAATAGCGACAGAAAACAGGGATATTGAAGAGATAGCAAGGGAGATCGCTTATGGGAAGCAATAGTTTTGGCAATTTGTTTAAGATCACCACCTTTGGGGAGTCGCACGGGGCAGGGGTTGGCGTTGTGATCGATGGGTGCCCTCCCGGTTTTTCCCTAGCGGAAGAGTGTTTTCTTACAGATATGGCCGCTCGAAGACCAGGTAAAGATTTTGTTTCAGGAAGAGAAGAGGAAGACAAAGTAGAGATTTTATCTGGCACCTATGAAGGGGTAACAACGGGGCATCCGATCGCTTTGTTTATTAAAAATAGGGAATTCAAATCAAATCACTACACACAAGAGATGTTAAGGCCTGGGCATGCACATTTTACCTATTTGAGTAAATATGGCATTTTTGATCCAAGGGGTGGGGGAAGAGCTTCAGCAAGGGAGACAGCGGCGCGCGTGGCAGCGGGCGTTGTTGCAAAAAAAGTTCTTGAGAGGGAGGGGATTCAGATATTCACCTGGCTTCATAGCGTAGGGGAGATTGAAGAGAGGGAGATCTCATCGTTTGATGCCAGAGATTTGCCCCTTTTTTTTAGAGATAGTGATCGGTTAACTGAAGTGGTATCACTTTTAAAAAAGCTTAAAGAGGAGGGGGATTCGATAGGGGGGATAGTGGGATTTCAGATCGAGGGGGCGCCCATCGGCCTTGGGGATCCGATTTATGAAAAGCTCGAGGCAAGACTTGCCTTTGCGATGATGAGCTTACCGGCTTCTAAAGGGTTTGAGATTGGGGAGGGGTTCTCTTCGACAAGATTTAGGGGATCTTCTCACAACGATTCATTTACCTTTAATGAGGGGGCAGTTAAGACCAAGACAAACCATGCAGGAGGCCTTTTAGGGGGGATTTCTACGGGATCCCCTATTTTTGGAAAAGTGGCTTTTAAGCCCACATCGAGTATTTTTTTGCCTCAAGACTCTGTGACGATCGATGGAAAGGTGGGCACATTTAACACTCACAAAGAGGGAAGACACGACCCTTGTGTGGCGATTCGGGCAACTCCCGTAGTTTCAGCGATGTGCGCTTTAGTTATGGTTGATGCTCTGCTTATGAACCAGAAGACCAAAAATCTTGCTGCGCTTCCGCTTGTTTAAAAAACATCTCTTCGCCAAAAATGGGGACCCCATTTTTAGCTTTTGCCTCGAGAAGAAACGGGGTCCATTTAGGGGTTGTCCGCATATCAAAGACGTATTTATCTTTTCTAATCATTTCGGGGAAATCAACTGGCGTGGCATTCACTAAAATATCGTAGTCGCTAAACGATGTGCTTATTTGAAACTCTTTGGCAAACTCTAAAGAGCGTTTTGAGCAGTTTTTTTCGATAAAAAGGATCGCTCCTCGCCTCTTCGCTTCATAGGCAAACGCTCTTGCTGCGCCCCCTGCGCCAATAAGTAGAATCCTACGACCTTTAACTGTTGTATGCGTTTCAATAGCATCTAAAGCGGCTTTTCCATCGGTATTGATCCCAATTGCTTCCCCATTGAAAAAGCTAACCGTGTTGACAGCGAGGGAGGGTGCGTTTATGCGGTCAAGAAGAGGAATAATGGCTTCCTTTAAAGGCATTGTTACGCTAAGTCCCTTAAATTTCACTTTTTTTAAGAAAGAAAACGCTTCGGGAAGCTCCTCTTTCGTGATGGGAATTTTGATATAAAACGCATTTTTTTTTCTCTCTTTAAAGACTCTATTGTGGTAGATGTGTCCAATGCTTTGAGAAACTGGGTCTCCAATAAGAGCAAAAAGCTCTGTTTTCTCGTTCACGTGAGCCATCTCTTCAAAAGGGATTTGTCCTGGAGCTGTGACCCCCTCGATAGGGGCGTACGTCCAAAGGGAGGAAAACTTGCAGTTCAAAAGGCGGCTAAAAGAGCCCCTCTCTCCAAGGCTGACCCCAATTCTTTTGTCACCCTCTTGGCACCAATTGAGAAGGGCCACTACGTCCGAAAAACTTTGGGGTGTGACTGCCACCTTTTCGATGAGGCCTGAAAGAGGTTTTGGAAAATGGGTCTTTTCAAAATCGTGAGTCGAAGCGATTATTTTTTCACTTGGGAAATAGGGAGAAATTGCCCCTAAAACCTCTCTTTCGACGTCGATGTAATCAGGATTTAAGCTTGCAAGCTCTTTGTAAACAGAGGGATCCCCCTTCCACGTCAAAATGACTTTGTGCCCCTTCATCAAGGATTTGATCTCCTCTAGTGACCATTCATTAAAGAGGTCTAGCCGAAATTCTAGAAGAGATCCCTTACTAACCGATTCGATTTGTCTTTTCGCATCCCTTAAAGAGGGACCTACCACGACTTTACAAATCATTTGATTAATAGATCTTTACCGCGGTTGGTGAGATTTTTGTGTCCTGTTTTTGTGATGAGAATGGTGTCCTCAATCCTAACTCCGCCAACTTTTGGAAGGTAAATGCCAGGCTCAATTGTGATCACCATTCCCTCTTCAAGAGGCAAATCTCTGTCTAAACTTTTGATCCCCAAAGAGGGGCTCTCGTGCACACAAAGGCCAAGACCGTGTCCCAAGCCGTGGTTAAACTTTTCTCCATACCCCTTTTTTTGGATAAGGTGACGCGCTCTATCGTCTAACTCTTTAATTAGGGTGCCAGGCTTTGCAATTTTTAAAGCGTCTTCTTGAGCCTGTTTCACTATGTTGTAGATCTCTTCTAAAACTTTGTTTTTTGGGGTCCCAAAAAATAGAGTGCGGGTCATATCGGAGTTGTAGTTATTGAGATTCACTCCAATATCGATCAAAACGGGATCCCCTTTTTTTAAAATCCCGGCGCTGCCTCTATAGTGAGGTTTAGAAGTTGCCTCTCCAAAAGCGATGATCGGTTCAAAGGCAAAATGGCCTCCATGAGATCTCCAAAAGGTTAAAAGAGCATCGGTTAACTCTTTTTCAGAGACCCCTTCTTTTAGCTCGGTCAAAAGAAAATCAAATCCTTTAGAACCAAGGTCTGCAGCTTTTTCTAACAATTGAATCTCATCGGCATCTTTGATTCTTCGACACTCTTCCACAAGAGAAGGAAGGGTGGGTAATTGGACAGGGTGTTTTCTTTCCTTGTTCGCCCTTTTAATGATTTGGACAAGAGAGACAAACGTATCATACGAGGTGTGCATCCGATCAAAACCGACTCTTTTCCAGGAGGCTGCCGTTTTTTTTAAAAGAAGTGATTCGAGGGAGTTTGTGGTTGAAAGTAGCGCTGGGAAAGGGCTTTTCGATTCGGCTTCTTCGATGTAGCGCCCGTCGACTAAAAGGGTTGCTCCCTTTTTATCCACAAGAAGAGTCCCTTTTGAAAGAGTGAGACCTGTCAAATAAAAAAGGTCTGTTGGGTTTTCGACGATAAAGGCATCACAATCGTGGTGATCTAGTAAGTTTTGTAGTTTGGTCAAACGCTTTGAATAATCCATAAAATGTTACCCCATAAGGTTTTTGAGTTTGTCTGCCGTCAGAGGGACCCTTAAGGGGAACCCAAAGGGGCAAAGAACATTATTCTCCAGTTTGAGAACGTTTTTGACAAGAGCTTCCGCTTCAAAAGGGTGAAGACGTTTTTTTGAGGTCAATCCTGCAAGCCTTTTAGTGAGCTGTTTTTTTTGTTCTTGAATCACTCCTTCCACGGGCTCGTGAATGGCGTTATTTAGGAATGTTTTAGCCTCTTCCTGGCTTAAAATGCTTGGGATAGCCTCGACTAAAAGAGTGTCACTCTCTTGCTTTATTAAAAACCCTAAAAATTCAAACCCATCTAAGTTGAGTCCCTTACACGGGATCGAAAACGGAATGAGAAGGTGTTGGCTTTGAAGTGTGCCTGTGGTCATTTGATCGAAAAAAAGTCTGTTTTTTAAGCGTACCTGATCGAAAAGATAAGGCTCTTCGTCGATTAAGGCGATGATATAAGGGGCAATCGATGCTAAAATTTGAACTGTAGCTGTTGGTGTGATGGCAGCTACAGGTTTTAAACTGGTAGCCTGTTTTGGCATGATCGAAAGGGGTTTGTAGGGCGTTTTTGGTAAGTCGACTTTGATTTCAGGAAAAGGGGTTTTTTCTTTTGGAGTAAACTGAACGACAGGGGCCTCGCCAAAGATTTGTAAATTCTTTTCGATAGCGTTAACAATAAACTCTCTTAAGTGAGGCTCCTGCTGGAATCGCACCTCTTTTTTTTGAGGATGGACGTTAATATCGACCTTCTCTTTGGCTGTTTCTAGAAAAAGAACAAAGAGAGGGTAGCGGTTTTGGGCCATTGAGTAACCAAAAGCCTCTTTGACCGCAAAAGAGATAAGGGGGGAGTTGACAGCACGTCCATTGATAAAAACGTATTGCCCTGTTTTGTTTGGCCGATTGATAAAGGGGGGTAAAAGATACCCTTGAAGGTGATAATCCCCTTGTTTTTCATCGATTTTGTAGACAGATTTCGAAAACTCCTCTGGAAGAAGGGTCTCCATTCGCCCTTTCAAGGCGTCTAAAAAGGGGCCTCCCTCCTTTTTTGTGTGAAAGAGGGTTTTTCCATTGTGGGTCAAGTGGAACGACACATTCGGGTGACCAAGAGACAAAAGAGTGAGCATTTTTTCCACTTCAGAAGCATCGTAGGAGGGAGATTTTTGAAATTTTCTTCTCACGGGAACGTTAAAAAATAAGTTCTCCACTTCGATTTGGGTCCCTTCCTCAAGAGCTGCTTCTGTATTTAAAGTAACAACTCCCCCATCAACGACTATAAGGGTGCCTATTTTTTCCCCTTTAAGACATGTTTTAAGGGTCATTTTAGAGACCGAGGCAATAGAGGGGATCGCTTCTCCCCTAAAACCCCTTGTGAAGAGGTTTTGAAGGTCATCGATGTTTTTAAGCTTTGAGGTTGCATGTCTTTCTAAGCAAAGAAGAGCATCCTCTTTTCCCATTCCGGAACCGTTGTCTTTGACCCGGATCAACTCCCTTCCACCTCCTCTAATATCGATGTGGATCTCAGTTCCCAAAGCATCGAGGGCATTGTCGACAAGCTCTTTTACTACAGAGGAGGGGTTTTCGATCACCTCGCCGGCGGCAATCTTGTTGATTGTGATGTCATCTAACTTATGTATAACGCTCATGTTATTCACTATACACGAGAAAGGCTCTAACGGGAAACAACTTTATACAACTACAAGTCAAAACTCCTTTTTTGCAGATTTTAAACTGTTGTTGCCATATACCCTTCAATTAATTCTAGCAGGAACTTCTAGAAAAAATCATTGTTTACGTATGCTAATTATTTCAACTTATAAAAATTTGTCTTAATATAGGCTTGTAGTTCTTTAATCTTTCCATTCACTTCAGCCTTAACTTTTTCAAGTTCCTTTTTGGCTTTGGCTCCTTCAATTTTTTGGTTGTAATGAGCTGAAAACTTTCTTTGCCTATCAGCTTTTGAGTTGGTATCATCGACATAAGCTTCAGTAATAGCGTCTTTTAAACGCGAAATGGTTTCATCATAAGCAAAATTCGCCTCGTACATTTGTTTACCGATCGCTTTTGCTCTCGCTAAGATATCTTCTGATTCTGCAGCCTCAGGAAAATGCTTAAAGACAAACTCCTTAATTTTCAGTTCAGCGACCTCTTCTCGCGATAATGAAGGGGTATCGAATTGTTTTGAAATGGCACACCCAATAGCTGGGATTGCTAATCCTACCGAAATAAGCCCTAAAAGAGGGTTGATAGCCATTATAGGCAAAGTACTAATGGCAAGAGCACTAGAGGTACCAGTCGTCACAAATTTTGCAGTTTCAATGCTCTCATTTCTTTCATTGTCTTGTATCACTTTTTTGACCGCTTCAACTGTCTTCTCTGCCTCAGATGTCAATCTCCTCTTTTTTTCGGTGTGTAATTGAGTCGTTATCTCACCATTTTTCTGTTTGAGTTCAGAAACTTCCCTTTTGAGGGTTTCAGTTGTTTGGTTTAAGTCCTCAACTTGTTCTACACCTGCGACAAGGACTTGCGCGATCATATTGAACTTTTGATCTATGCTTAAGTTAGAGCTGTTAAGTCTTGAAATAACTTGAATTGCATTTGAATCTGAACTGGTCACTTGCATGATTTGCCCCATTTGGTTTTTGTGATGAGGTGAAAAGTCTATCTTTTTTTATTTTGCTCGTCAAATATTCGGCGCACTTTTTTTTAAGTTGGCAAATTTGTGAATAATTTATAGAATGAGCTTTAGTCCTAAATCGTAGGGCTAACTTGAAAATGAGATTAAGGAGTATTTATGAAAAAATTAGTAGCAGTTTTGATGACAATGTGCTTAACACAGGCAGCTTTTTGTGCATGTCCTTGCACGAAAGATAAAAAAGATAAAAAATCAGAAGAGCTCTACACTGTCATGGCTGGATGCGGCTGTGATGATAGCGTATGCACTCCAAGAGATGAAAAATAATAACCTTATAGTGGTAGGCGTTACTCCTTAGAGTAACGTCCCACTTTTCCAAGACCTGCTTCAATATTTAATAATCTGTTATACTTAGCAATTCTTTCCGATCTGCAAAGTGATCCTGTTTTGATTTGTCCCGCATTTGTTCCAACGGCGATATCTGCGATAAAGGTGTCCTCAGTCTCTCCTGAGCGGTGGGAGATGATCGCTTTGTACCCATTTGTCTGAGCCATCCTGATCGTTTCTAACGTCTCAGAAAGAGTTCCGATTTGGTTCACTTTGATCAAAATGGCATTTGCCACGTGAGAAGTGATCCCTTTTTTTAAAAATTTAGGATTGGTCACAAAAATATCATCTCCTACGATTTGAACTTTGTGCCCTAATTCTTTCGTGAGGTACTCCCACCCTTTCCAGTCCTCTTCATCTAAAGGATCTTCGATCGAATCGATCGGGTAGCTTTCGATAAGGGTCTTAAGGTAACCGGTGAGCTCTTCACTTGTCCACTGTTTGAAGGGAAGTTTTTTTAGTTTTTTCTTTTTTTCGATGTACCGCTTTGAGGTTTTTTCGTAAAATTCGGAGGCTGCCAAATCGAGGGCGATCGTGACATCTCTGCCGGGTTTTAGGTGAGCTTTTTCGATACTTAAAACGATCGCATCGAGCGCTTCTTCATTGGAGGTAAAGTTTGGTGCAAAACCCCCTTCATCACCAACGGCGGTCACTTGCCCATTCTCTTTTAAGATTTTTTTCAGGTTTTGAAAAATTTCTGATCCCCATCTAAGAGCTTCCTTAAAGGTTGAGGCCCCAATCGGGCGTATCATAAACTCTTGAATATCGAGGAGGTTATCTGCATGGGCACCTCCGTTGATCACATTCATTAGAGGGCAAGGAAGAGTTGGAGTGTCTATTCCTCCAATGTAGCGATAAAGAGGAAGCCCCGCTGTCAAAGCTCCAGCTCTTGCGATCGCAAGAGAGGCTCCTAAAATGGCATTGGCTCCAAATTTAGCCTTTGATGCGGTTCCATCCGCCTCGATCATGAGCTTGTCTAGCCTCATTTGATCAAAAACGTGCTCACCCACTAAAATTTGAGCTATGGGACCATTGACGTGTGCGATGGCTCTCTCAACCCCTTTCCCAAAATAGCGGGCGGGGTCTTCATCTCGAAGCTCTAAGGCTTCGTGAGTGCCCGTTGAGGCTCCCGATGGCACTTGCGCCTTAGCTAGAAGGCCACTGTCTGTCATGACCATCACTTCCACTGTTGGCAGCCCTCTCGAATCCAAAATTTCAATCGCTTCCACTTTTCGAATATACGCCATAAGCCCTCTTTTTTTTCCTAAAAATAAAGCTTTTTTCTTTTTTAGTCCAATAATGAGGTTATTTCGTCAAAAATAATTTGCTCGTTTTTATTGAGATTTAAGGGAAATTGAAGCAGATAAAGTCTGTTGTCTAATCTTTGCCAAAACTCTTTCACCTCCTCTTTTTTTAAAATCCCCTCATCGAGGAGTATCGAGAGGGCTTTTGGGGTGTGAAAAGGGTATTGAAGTTTATTAAGGAGGGCCTCAAACTCAAAATACTCCTCCTCCTTTAAATTTTGGACCAAAGTTTGGGAAAGAGGCTTTAAAAAGGCCCTTAACGAAGTAAGAGTGTGGGTTTTAAAAAAATCGATCATGGGCTTCAAACGAAACTCTTCCCTCTCGCCCCGTTTAACCGAATGGTTTAAGCCGTACGAGAAGTTGAGCGATTCTCCTTCCTTTATATCCTCTAAGCTTATCAAGAGGATGCGGAGAGGAACCGAGCTGTGATAGAGATAAAAAGCTCCAAGATTGGGAAACCCATCGTCGATTTGGGGCCCTAAATTTCGCTTGAGAAGCCCATCGATCGGGCCAAACTTATAGGGGGAGCTCCTCTCTTTTCCTGGGAGCCACTCTCCTAAATACTCGGTCACCACTTGATTCTTGGAGATCGGCTCCCCGGCCATTAGAGAGTGATCTTGGTTAGTTTTTCCCACTTTTAAGACGAGTTTGTAGTTTTTGGCTTCTTTATAGCGAGGAAGAATCCAGTTTGATACATGAAGCTCCCCCAAAGAAGGATAAACAGGTGTAAAGGGGCCCTCCATTTCTGAGATCAACTCAGCTTTAGTGATTTTTTTAAAAAAATCCTTATCCCCTTTTGCGATGAGACCCTCTTTTAAGTAGAAAAAACTATTATCCATGAGGGAGATGATACTCTTTAGAAGAAATAATTGCAAAATAGTATTGAAATTAATTCTATTTTATTATAAAATTATAACTTAATAAAAGAGGTGGTTTTGATGAATATTAGTAATATTAACGATACGCTTAAATTAGAAGAATATCTAAAAAATAAGATGTATTCAGGAGTTGGTCGATTGGCAAAAACCCATCCGAACGTTGTTCGCTCTTTAGGCTTATTCGTTGGTGTTGCTTCATTTTTGATGACTGTTGTTGCAAGAGTAGTGGTCATTGTCGAATCCATATTCAAAGGGTTAATCCATCTTTTTGGCTCGTTACTTTTTAAGGAGTGCACGCTTAAAAGATCAAAAAGGCAATTTTCAAATGCTGGAACCTCGTTATTGAAGCTAGTCCCTACTGTTTTCGTGTCTGCAGTCAAGATTTTGTCAATAACTGTAAAAATGGGGTTTAATCCAGATATTTTGTATTATGCAAGAGCAAAACAAAGGACAGAAGAGGTACCTATCTGTTAAAACTGATCATAAACCTCTACAGCCGGTAAACCCAGTGTATCTGACTTTATCCTTCCTGTAGTTTTCTATTCTTGACGTTTTCTTATTTTGGAGCATTTTGCGACTTGGGTTATTGAGATAGAAGGTTCCCCCTCTTGCATGACGATTGGGTTGTGTGTGCATCGATCACCTCCCTTTTAAGTGGTGTGACTTACCATCCCCCATTATAAAATATCCTTTATTATTTTTGTGAAAAATATATTTGGGAGCGGTAACAAAAGCTACCCCTCCCATAGTTAATTACTGATTTTTTACAGTAACTTTATTATTAACAGACTTAACACCTTGAATGTCGCTAAATTGATCGCTCAATTTTTCAACATCTGCAAGTGTCTTAACATTTCCAGTAATGGTTACAGCACCGTTATTGGTTTTAATTGTAAAGGTCTCATTTCCTTTTGAAAATAGGCCATTATTCAGTTTATTCCGAATTTTAGCATTTATTTGTCTGTCTTGTGGAGTTGTGGCCCCATCTTGAGGGAATTTTTTTTCTGATGCTTGCAAATCAGCATCTGAATAAGTATTTCCACTCTCTTTAGCAACTATGATCTGGTTGTTTACTTGTTTAACACCCTCAATTTTTTTTACGCTATCTTCAACTTTATTTTTGTTCTCAATCGTATCGACAGAACCTTTTAAGTCGACAATCCCATTATTGACGTTAGAAGTGACGTTTTGGAACCCTTTGGAAAACCAACCGGAACTCAAACTCTCTTGGATTTTTTTGTTAAGGTCTTGATCGGAAACGGCTTTTTGGGAATTAGTGCTTGTGTTTTGTAGCTCTTTGTCAATTGTTTGAGTGCATTGTTGTTGATTACCATTATTCCAACTTGCACCAGAATTGTTGTTTGGCTGAAATTGATCTGCAGAAACATATGCAAAAGATCCTAAACTCAATAATACAAATAATTTTTTCATTTTTTTTCCTTGAATGAATGTTAAAGCTTTCCTAAGAGTATCAAAATAAGAATAATAATTAAGACCGTTCCTAGAATTCCACTGGGACCATATCCCCAGCTTGAGCTGTGAGGCCATGAGGGCAAAGCTCCAATAAGCAATAAAATTAAAATAATAATTAACACTGTACTGAGCATGACTTCTCCTTTAAAATTTGTAGTCAAAAAATAATTTTTTTTCTTTCTTCATCCTAAAATATTCAACTCATGTTGTAAATAAAAATATTAATTAATTTGGAGTTCGAATTCCCAATTACCATTTTTAAGTTGACTTTAAAGAGTTTTTATGATAGAATAGTGCTTTAAATAGGTAGGTTTAAATGCGTTTAGAAATGCAATGTTCTAATCAAGTTTTTATGTTTGAGAAAAGTCTTAAAGCGAATTGTTATCACAAAATAAGTGAATTTGCTAAAAAACACCCAAACATTGTTCGCTTTAGTGGGTTGTTTTTGGGGATAGCTTCAACAATTGCGACTGTTGTGTCTAGAATCATTCAGATTGTTGAAGTTCTCTTTAAGGGATTGGCTCATCTATTTGGTTCTCTTGTTTCTAAAAAGTGTGAATTTAAAACAGGATTGTGTTTTTTAGGTGAGGCTCTTTTTGTTACCATTTGGTCTACCTTTAGTATAATGTCTTCAATTGCAAAAATTTTCAAAAAGATAGTTGTTTTTAGTTGCGATCCAACGACCAAAATTTTTGAAGAAGAAGCGAATAAAAGAGTGCGTAATCCTTACGGAATCTATATAGGCTAATCGGTTTAGGGCTACCGGTGGAAGTGCTCTTCATCTGTCGCTTCTAAAAGTGAAAGGTACGAATCGTACCGAATAGGGGAGATTTCCCCTCTTTCAACCGCTTGTTTAACCGCGCAGATCTCTTCGTGTGTGTGGCTACAATTCGGGTAGTAGCATCTTTTTCCCTCTCTTGCAATCTCCTCGAAATAGAGGTGAATCTCATCAGATTCAAGTTGCCACACGCCAAATGTTTTGATTCCCGGTGTGTCGATACAAAACCCTCCGCAAGTTAAGGGAATTAAACTTGCTGTGGTTGTGGTGTGAGTCCCTTTTTTAGTTTTTTCTGTGACGTCACCCGTTAAAAGGGTAGTCCCTGTAACGCTGTTGATAAGAGATGATTTTCCAACACCCGATTGCCCTGCGAAAACAGATGTTTTACCTTCCATCAACTCTTTGAGCTTTTCAAGCCCCACATTTGTCTTGCAAGAGACTAAAACATGAGTGATTTTGGCAAGATCGAGCGCTTTTAAATACTCTTTTAAAAAAAGAGCTTCCGCTTCGCTTAAAAGATCGATTTTGTTGATAACGACGATGGGGGTCATATGCCCTTTTTTGGCAGCAATAATGTATCTGTCGATAAGGGTTGGTTTTAATAGGGGGTTTCCAACAGAGGTTGTGATGAGCACCTGATCGATATTTGCAGCTATGAGCTGTTCTGCTTTACCTGTCCTTGCTTCCTGCCTTGAAAGAAACGAGGTTCTCTCTTCGATGTGGCAAATCACCCCTTCTTGGTTTCCGCAAGGCTCGAAAAAGACGAGATCGCCAACTGTTACGAGGTTCTTTTTTTGTAGCCTGTTATTTTTTAAAACGCCTTTAAGGGTGCAATTCCATAACTCTTTATCGGAATCGACTTTAAACCCTTGAGGGGTGACCGAAAGAACTCTACCTTTTTTTAAGTTGTCAAGACTGACTTGTTTTTGATGAATTCGATTCTCTCCCCTAGCAGAAAGCGCTTTTTTGTCCCGTTTTCTGTCTTTTCTGCTTTCAAGAGGAAACTCCTCGTCGTCTAAATACATCTTATATTGCGTCCTACTACGTTATGGTTTAAAGGCATGTAACAAGATCCCTCCTGCAACGCTGACATTAAGCGATTCCATTCCGTGAATCGGAATCGCAATTTTTTGAAACGCTTGCTTCATTTCAATACTTGGCCCGCTGGCCTCTGATCCTAAAATAAGGGCTACTCGTTTTAGATGCAAGTAATCGACAAAGGGTGCCCCTCCAAGATCTGCTAAAAGGGGGGTTAATTGATTTTTTTCAATCACCTGTTTAAGTCTTTCAAAAGTGCCCTCCTCAAAAGGGATTTTAAAAACAGCCCCTTTACTTGCTCTTAAACACTTATCGTTAAATGGATCGCATCCTCCGATCAGAAAAATCTCATCGAATTGAAAACTTTTAGCCGATCGAAAAAGGGTTCCTAAATTGCCAGGATCAGAAATTCGGTCTAATACAAGAAGGTGGCTCATAGGCTTTTCATGATGTGTTGGTTTTTTCACAATTGCAAAAAAACCCTCAGGTGAGGCTACAGGGGATATTTTTTTCGCAATCTCTTTTGTGATGAGAGTTCTTTTCAAAGCCTTAATCGGGTTCTCTTCAGTAAAGAGGAGGTGTTCAATTGTTCCTTCAAACTCTTGGATAGTTGTTTTTCCTTCGATGAGAACTTCGTTAAACTCCTCTCGGCAGTTTTTCTCGCGTACGAGTTTAACAGCGTGTTTCACTAAAGGCGCTTGAAGACTTGTGATCATTTTTTCACCAATATCCAGTGGGGTGATTCTTTGAGATAGGGGAGTATTTCTTCTATGCGTTCTAAACCCTGTTCGATCGATAATCTTTCAGCTTCTGCCAAAAGAGCCCCCATATGCACGCCAGGAGTGACTCCTTGAGACATTAAATAAGAGGCAGAGATTAAAGGATTTTTTGTTTTTTGCCTTTCGATTGGTCTTTCAAGCATTTTTTTATACGCTTCAAACTTAGTGATGAAATGTTGTCCGGCTTTTTCGACAAAGTGGGCGGCTAAAAAAGTGAGGACAGAATCGCACCTCTCATCTGCTAAAAAATGGACAAGCGCGACTTTATCAGGCTCCTCCTCCTCTAAAAGAAGTCTTGTCTGGAAGGCAAACTCTAATAAGTCGATACTTTTGCGGCTAAGTTTGAGGTACTGGCAAATCTCAATCAATTCAAAAAGAGAGGTGTCAAAAAAGAGGTCAAAGAGGTGGAACACCAAGGGAAAATTTGTGGGAAACTTTTTGTAATGGCGGACCCTTAAAGCGATCTCTTCTTGAGGCAAGTGACTTAAATGGGGGAAAATCACTTGAAGTAGATGAAGTTCATGTAATTTTAGCAACGCCTCGTCGAAATGAGGGAATTCTGCCATTTTTGAAAGCTCTTTAACGACTCGTTCGATAGCAACAGGGGGAAAAAGGGAATCGGCGTACTCCTTGATCGCTTTTTCAGTCTCCTCCTCAATTTTAAACTGAAATCGGCAAGAGAACCGAATGGCCCGAATAAGCCTCAATCTATCTTCGTTAAACCGCTCTTTTGGCGGTCCAATTGTTCTGATGATTTTGTTTTCGATATCTTTGACCCCTCCGACAAAATCGATCAGCTCATTTTTAAGAGGGTCGTAAAAAAGACCGTTGATGGTGAAATCGCGCCTCACGGCATCCTCTTCTGCCGATTTAGCAAGCTCGATTTTTGTGGGCTTTCTCCCATCGACGTAGTCGATATCTTTTCGAAAGGTCGAGACTTCAAAGTGGTGCCCCTCTAAAACGACAATCACTGTTCCAAAGTTTAACCCCACTAAAATCGAACGGGGAAAAAGAGAGACAATCTTTTCTGGAGGAGCACTTGTGGCAATATCGATATCAGACGAGGGGTGCCCCATCACAAAGTCGCGCACCCACCCTCCGGCAAAATACGCCACATACCCCTCATCTACTAAACGCTTAACGACTTCAGTCGCAAGGTGTTTAAGCATCTTAATATTACCATTTCCTCTTTTTAACTTACCTAGTCGGCCCTGAAAAAGTCCTCTCCAATAAAAAGTGTTCCTTTGGACAAAAAAGGCGTTTTACTCCTCACCAAACCCCCCAAGGGGGTTTAGATCGTCGTTCACCGCTTTTTTTGTTGCAAAAGGATCACTTTTTCTTTGGAGAGTGCGTGTTCCATTCGCAAAATTTTTGAGCGTTTTCATTGCCATATAATTAAACCTTGCAAAATAGGCTATGTCTCTTTTCCTCGTTAACTGCAAATTTTTCTCACGGAGCACTTACTTTTTCAGGACCGACTACCCTAGTCGGCCCTGAAAAAGTCCTCTCCAATAAAAAGTGTCCCTTTGGACAAAAAAGGCGTTTTACTCCTCACCAAACCCCTCAAGGGGGGGAAGCGTCGTTCACCGCTTTTTTTGTTGCAAAAGGATCACTTTTTCTTTTGAGAGTGCGTGTTCCATTCGCAAAATTTTTGAGCATTTTCATTGCCATATAATTAAACCTTGCAAAATAGGCTATGTCTCTTTTCCTCGTTAACTGCAAATTTTTCTCACGGAACCCTTACTTTTTCAGGGCCGACTACCCATTATCGCCCATTTCCTTTAAAAAACACCATGTTAAAAAATTTATTGACATTTCCTGGAAAATGCTGTTTTTTGAGTTTAAATAATTTTATTTACAAATAGGGGGGTAGGGTCATGAAGTCGATGAATATAAAGCTGTTAAGATTAGAGACTTGTGCGAATAAGATGCCAAAATTAGCGAAGCTTATAGGTTCGACTCAATTGATTCGAGAAATGGCCAAAAAAGTATTACGATAGGCGGTCAAAATGCGCAACCCTATAAAATTCAATGAGATAGCCTTTAGGCTATTCGATGATCCGTTTTCTGCGGCCAAATGTGAGATCGAGGAGTCTTCGCATCAAATCACCGAGACCTTTGGGGGTTTTGAGGAGCATCCGCTTGCGCTTGAAATTTTGGGAATACCGTTGGATTTGGTGACGGCTTCTGTGCAACGAATTAATGCTATTTTGTTTAGGGAATGAAAAGAGATACGATCGCTTTATTTGGGGAAGCAGAGCGGGGTGAGTTTAAGCACGCTTACTGGCTCTACTCTTTGCCTGAAGTTTTGGACGTTTTAGGGGAGCCTCCTGAACACAGTCACGGCGTTAATCTGGCTATCCAGTCGATTTTGTACGATAAATCAGTCCTTTATTTTCGCGTGGAAGAGGAAGGATTTAGCTTTGAAGATTACTATTTCGCTTTAAAGTTTATCGAGTCACAAGATTTAGTTTTGCAGAGGCTTTTAGGTCTTTGTGCCCCGGGAGTTGGTGACTGCAAATTATTGAAGTTATTGGGTCCTGTTTGTGAGAAGACGAAGAGTCTGCTCATCGTTTCTGAGAGCGATTTCTATGATTATTTAACCTGTTGATTTAATAGGGATTAAATAATAGATTTAATTTTTTAAATACGATAGAGGTTAAAGTGAGTTTTCGTCTTTTTGCCCTTATTTTTTGGTTAGTCGTGATCGCCGTTTTGGTGGGTTTTTACTTTTTTGCACCTGAGGTGTTGTATCGTCTATTTTACTACACGGGACCTGGTGGCCCGTTCGTGAATTCTCCTCAAGGATAAGACAAATGATGCAAATGATGCAAAAAAACCTAAAAAACGGCATTTTATTTGCATCATTTGCATCATTTGAGCTATTTTTTAAGATTAATGATGCAAATGAGGCAAAACGATGACCCTATTTCGTTACCCTGATCAAGAGTCGGTTTTATTGGAGTTCAAGAGAGAAGTTCCAAAAAATGAACAAATTATCAAAACAGTTATTGGCTTTTGCAATCAAAAGGGGGGGAAGCTGATTATCGGCGTCGACGATAATCAATTTATTGTTGGTATTCCGGAAGAAAAAATAGATGACCTTTTAGAATCGTTGGACAAGTCTATATATGAGTCTTGTTACCCTCCTATTATTCCATCGATATCGACTCAAATTTTTGGAGATAAAAGAATCATTATCATAAGCGTCTCTTCGGGGATGAATAAGCCTTATTTTAAGAAATCGGAAGGGATGGAAAAGGGGACTTATATTCGGATTGGAAAAAGCACAGTGCTTGCAACTTTAGGGATGATTGAAGAGCTTAAATGGCAAACCCAAAGAATCGATTTTGAGAAGTTTGCTGTTTATAACGCAACTTTAGATGATCTCGATAAAGAGCTTATTCAGAATTTTTTGGATAATAGGAAAAATCATGCTTTTGCAAAGGTTACTCAAGGAGTTTTGACTTCTTACTCTTTAGTTGTTGAGGAGCACTCCAAACTTTTCCCAACTTATGTGGGATTATTAAATTTTGGAAAGTCTCCCCAATTTTATCTCTCAGAAGCCATGATTATTGTTACTCATTTTCGAGGAATAGAAGGTAGAGACGCTATAGCTTCCATCGATTGTGAAGGAACCCTTATAAATCAATTTGAAATGGCTCATCATTTTGTTATAAGTCGTCTCTCTAAATCATTTTCGATTAAGGGAATGGTAAGGGAGGAAAAATTGGAAATTCCGGAGGTGGCTTTTAGAGAAGCTTTAGTTAATTTAATTGTTCATCGAAATTATAACATAAAAGCGCCATCAAAAATTGCCATTTATGACGACCGGATCGAGTTATTTAGTCCTGGTGATTTTTCAGGTCCCATAGAACCTGATCAATTGTTAAAGGGAGTGACCTATCTTCGGAATCCAGCAATTTGTAAGATCTTCAGGGAGATGGGTCTTGTTGAAAAAATGGGAACTGGGTTTATCAATATCTTTAAAAGTTACGAAGAGTGGGGACTTGAAAAGCCACAAATTATTGAGGGTGCAAATTTTGTTAAATGTATCTTGCCAAGAGTCTTTTCGAAAAAGGGGCCAAAGTTAGGTTCTGAGAAAATTTTACCTCTTTTTTACTCTCAAAATGAGGTAACGACTTCTGATGTTATAAGGGGATGCTCCGTATCTCGTGCCACAGCTCAAAGATGGTTGACTGAACTTGTTGAAGAAGGGGTGATTCAAAGGATTGGTAAGACAAAAAATTTAAGGTATACTAGAGTTAACCGGTTAGATTCATAAAATAGTGCCGCTCCTCTAAAGAAAACTTTTCGATCGAGTAGCGGAGCATCGTCCGGGGCATTAAATGGGCCTTTTTTTCTAAAAATTCCTTTAATAAAGATGCGTTTCGCTTGCCAGCTTCTCTCAACATCCAGCCGACAGCTTTGTGGATTAAGTCGTGTTTGTCGTTTAAAAGAGTGTCTGCAATTTTAAAGGTCCAACTTAAGTCGTTTTTACGTATAAAATACCATGTGGATACGATTGCAATGCGCCTCTGCCACATCACTTCTGACTCTGCAAGAGTCAAAAGCTCTTCTCTATTGCTTTGAGAAAGATGTGCCCCAAAGATCAAATGAGCAGAGGAATCGACTAAATTCCAGTTGTTTACAAAATGAAGGTGAGTTTTATAAAAATTGAAAATTTTTTCCTTTAGGGCAGAGTCCCCCTTCTCATACTGTTCGATTAAAATAAAAAGAGCGATCAATCGTTTTTCATTGTAGGGAGACTCAAGAAGATGTTTAATCTCTTGTAATGAAATATTTGAAAACTGTTTTCCAATTTTTCGTAAAACAGGGTTTGGAACCCCCAAGAACTGGTCGTGTTCTGCGTAATCACCTGGGCCCGTTTTATAAAAAGAGGCTTTAGGGGGCTTCTTAGAAGCATCGAGAAGGGCATCTATTTCACTGATTTTTGACATTAAACCTCTTAGAATGGTCAAATTTTTAGCTTTTTGCCCTTTTTTTGCAAACTTTTCTTAAGAGAAAGAAGCAAATTAAATATATTAATCATTTTTAAAGAATGGAATAGCACGATCGTAGCATTTGATAAGTCGATTGCTTTTCAAATGGCGGAGGAGGTGGGATTCGAACCCACGGTACGCTTTCACGCACACACGCTTTCCAAGCGTGCTCTTTCGGCCGCTCAGACACTCCTCCAGAGGGCTTTAGAGCGCCAAGTTTACCACATCAAACTTTCGAGATCAAGCCTAAAAATTAAACCTTTACTAAAATCTTGTGTAAAGTTATCCTTTCCATATGATTGTTGAATTTTAATGGGAAACTATGAAGTATTTATTTCTAATTTTATTACCTTTAGTTGCTTTTGCTGAAAAACCATTAGTATTAGTTACTGTGGCTCCTTATAAGTATTTTGTCGAAAAGATTTCTGATGGGCAAGTCGATGTGCAACTCTTAGTCCCTTCAGGTGCAAGTTCCCATACGTATGAGCCCACACCCAAACAAATCATCAAAGCTTCCCATGCCGATATTTGGTTTGTGATTGGGGAGCCTTTTGAAGCGAAAGCTTTTCCTCTCTTTAAAAGGCACAACAATGCTATTCAATGGGCCGATTTGAGGCAAGGAGTCTCTTTAATTAAAGAAGTGGGATGCCCTCATGCCGGCTGTATTGATCCCCATTTTTGGCTAAGCCCCAAGGTTGCTAAAATTCAGGTGCGAGTGATTGGGGATACTTTAAAGAAAAGATACCCCGATAAGGCGGAGGAATTTGGAAAAAATGAGCAGACCCTTTTAAAAGAGCTCGATCAAATCGATGCAGATCTAGAAAGCAAATTAAAACCGCTTCAAAATAGAAATATAATGATTTCTCATCCCGCTTATGCGTATCTTGCAAGAGATTACGGTTTCACGCAAATACCAATTGAGTTTGAGGGGAGAGACCCCACGCCAAAACAACTGGGACGCGTTTTAGAGTCTGCAAAAAACTCTCAAATCAAAACAATCTTTACTCAGCCCCAATACAGCGATAAGGGAGCTCAGCTAATTGGCAAAGAGATTCGGGCAAAAATTGTCAGTCTCGATCCTTATGCAGAGAATTATCCTAAGATGATGAGTTCGATTGGGGATGCGTTTTCAAAAAAGGATTTAGATGAAAGCCGTTGAGGTTGAAAATCTCTTCTTTTCGTATGGAGAGGAGCCCATATTAGAAGGGGTTTCTTTTAGTGTGACCGAAGGGGAATACATCGCGATTTTTGGTCCCAATGGGGGAGGGAAAACGACTCTTCTCAAGCTTCTTTTAGGATTTTTGGAACCAAAGAGGGGAAAAATTTCTCTTTTTGGCAAGGAGCCAGCTTTAGAAAGAAGCCAACTTGCGTACGTGCCTCAGGCCATCCGTTTTGACAAGCAGTTCCCTATCTCTGTTTTAGAGGTCGTATTACAGGGGCGTTTAAGAGAGCTTTCCTGGTGGGGCCGTTTTAATGAGGAGGTTGAAGAGGAAGCAAGAAGCGCGCTGCACCTTGTGGGTCTTTGCGATTTAGTGAATCGCCCTTTTGGGACTCTATCCGGCGGCCAGGCACAACGTGTTTTGATTGCAAGAGCGCTTATTTCACGCCCTAAACTATTATTTTTAGACGAGCCTACAGCGAATATCGATGCTCAAGGGGAAGGGGAAATTTATCGCCTTTTGGCAAAGTTAAAAAAAGAAATGACAATTGTTATGGTGACTCACGATCTAGAAGGAGCAATCAATCAAGTTGATCGGGTGTTTCTCGTTCAAAAAACAGTGACCCCCCTTTTGCCAAAAGATGTGTGTGAGCATTTTGCGATGGGGCTTTATCATCCTTTAAATCGGAGGCTCAATTGAGTTTTTTTGAAGCTTTAATAGCTCATCCCCTTCTTCTTTCAGCCCTTCTTGCCGGGTTTGCTTCATCGGTTGTGAGTGGCATTATTGGCTCCTACGTGGTGGTCAAACGGATTGTGTTTATTAGTGGAAGTATTGCTCATTCCGTTTTGGGGGGAATTGGTTTTTGCGTTTGGCTTGAAAGAACGCAAGGGGTCACTTGGGCCTCTCCTTTACTTGGGGCATTAATTGCCGCGATTATTTCAGCTCTTCTCATCGGTTGGATCAGCTTAAATTATAAAGAGAGAGAAGACTCAGTAATCGCCGCTCTCTGGTCTGTTGGCATGGCTTTAGGGGTACTCTTTATTTCTCAAACTCCAGGGTTCAATGTCGAGCTCAATAATTTTTTGATCGGCAATATTTTGTGGGTGTCGCCGCAAGATATTGGGGTTCTTTTGGGATTAGATGTTTTTATTTTAGCGATAGTTTTTTGTTTACATAAGCGGTTTTTGGCGATCTGTTTTGATGAAGATCAAGCAAGACTTCAAGGGATTCCGGTCAATCTATACTACTTACTTCTTCTAGTATTAACAGCAGTGACTGTAGTTTTGTTGATTCAAATTGTAGGGATTATTTTAGTAATTACGATGCTTGCATTGCCTCCGGCGATTGCAAATCTGTTCACATCGAGGCTTTCGATGATGATGGCTATTGCTATTGGCTTAAGCTGTTGTTTCTATTTTTTGGGGACATTTGCAGCGTTTCACTTTGACTGGCCGGGAGGAGCGACGATTGCACTAGTCTCGGGTGTAGCCTACGTTTTTGTATTATTGCTACAATCGGCAATCAAAAGATTCGGAAAGAGAGGGATTCGAACCCTCGATACCCTTTAGGGGTATGCGTCCTTAGCAGGGACGTGCTTTCGGCCACTCAGCCATCTTTCCTTAAAGATCGACTATCTTACCTGAAACGTTATTTTCTAGACAAGTAGAGAGCGATCTTTTAATATGTCATTACTATGAACGAAAAAGTAAAAGTGGCTCCGAATTCGAAAGAATCGGAGATGATGGTTTTAGGTTGCATGTTGACAAGTCTCAACGGTCTCAATATTGGGGCCGATGGGTTGGATGACACCGATTTTTATTTTAGCGAGCACGCTATCTTGTTTCAGGTGATGAAACAGGCGTATAAAAATGATAAACCAGTCGATTTGCATCTGGTGTGTGAGGAGTTAAAACGGCAGGATAGGCTTAAAAATGTCGGGGGCCTCTCTTATGTTACAACGATTGCTCAGTACGCCGGAACGAGTGCCCATATCGAAGAATACGTTCAAATCGTCAAAGATAAAGCTATTTTAAGGCGGATGATCCAGGCAGCTGACTTAATTGAGAAGAAAGCGCTTGAAGAACCTCTAGATGTTTTAAATTCTTTAGATGAGGCTCAACAGCTTTTTTATCAAATCGGACAAACGGCCAATGCCCATGCAGGTGTTTTAATTGGACAAGTGCTCTCCGGAGTTAAATCTGAGAGTAAAATAAACTTTTTAAAAGAGTTACAACAAAGACAGGAGCATTTTCTTGAATTTGGTGCCGAGTCTGGTGGGGTAACGGGGATTTCAAGTCACTATACAGATCTCGATCGAATGATCAATGGCCTTGGCAATTCAAACCTTATGATTTTGGCGGGGCGTCCTGCGATGGGTAAAACGGCATTAGCGATTAATATTGCTGAGAATGTGTGTTTTAAGGGGGGCTTGCCTGTTGGAATATTTTCTTTAGAGATGAGTGCTGAGCAACTTGTTCACAGGATCATATGTTCCCAGTCTGAGGTGGAATCGGATAAGATCAAAACGGGTTCCATCAATGGGGCTGATTACCAAAGGATTGTGGAGACAGTGGGGCGAGTGCAGAATCACATCATGGTGATCGACGATCAGCCGGGATTAAAAATTACAGATCTTCGCGCAAGAGCTCGCCGCATGAAGGAGTCTTACGATATCAAGCTTTTGGTGATTGACTACTTGCAGTTGATTACAGGAGCGAGCTCTTTTAAGGGTCCAGAGAACAGGCAAACGGAGATCTCTGAGATCTCTAGAATGCTTAAGAATTTGGCAAGAGAGTTAAATATTCCTGTGATCTGCCTATCGCAGCTTTCGAGGAAAGTAGAGGAGCGTCCAGGTCACAGACCAATGATGAGCGACTTAAGGGAGAGCGGAAGTATCGAGCAAGATGCCGACTTAGTTGTCTTTCTCTTAAGGCGAGAGTACTACGATCCGATGGACAAACCTGGTATGGCCGAAGTGATTGTGGCCAAAAACAGACACGGCGGTGTCGGTAGCGTTCATTTAGCCTTCAGAAAAGAGTTTGCGAAATTTGGCAATTTTACTCCGATCCATGTCCCAGCCTCCTCTTTTGAAGACGACTTAAGTCCTTTTGCTGCAAGATAGAGCTTTAAGCTGAATTAAAGACCTTGAGGAAAAGGTTTTCTTTTAATTCGTTTTTAAACTGTTCCTCGTTCATGTCCTCTGGTAGATCTATGGTCGAATAACAAGTGTGGATGTTTGTCGAAAATGTTAAAAACTTTCCCCCTGGAACGATGTTAAGCGTAATAGGCCCCTCAATGCTGTAAGAGCCCGTTAAAAGGATGGCAAGATGTTTTAGCTCAAAAGTGTGCATTTTATTATTTTTTTCAACCCTTAATGGAAACTGTTCAATAAATTCATCAAACCATTTCTTATACTTCTCATTATCGCAAACGACACTCCCTTTAAAGTCCTCTTGAGTCACAGGTTTTCCCTGTACTTGCTCAATAAATTCGGCAACTTTTTGGCCACACACTTCAAATCTTTCCCTAAGAACACCTCGCAGCTCTTTAGCACAGATGAAAGTGGCTTGTAAAACACCCTCTTCCTCTTTTATTCCCTCTAAATCGCTCCTATCAACCACTTCTGGGATGGGTAAACCTTGACGTGCAAAATAGATTTTTTTCTTGATGATTTCATCGAGCTCCTTCTGTAAATCATTAGCGTTCAGACAAAAAATTCCTCGAAAGAAATTAGGATCGATCTTTGTTCCTAACCGAAGGTTTGACAAATAGGAGATAGCCATGAGGTGCCCAAATGCTTTTAGTGGTTGAGCATCTTCAGAAAAAAGGGGCGTCACTGTCTTTTGAAAGGGTTCTTGCCTAAAGGGGAATCTTGACCCTTCCCTAAAAAGGTTTTCTGAAAGAGTCGCCACAAGCTGTTTTCTCAAGCCCCCACAATCAATCCCTATATCGGGTTTTTTTGTTTTAGGGTCGAGGTAGACAATATTCGGAAAAACCTTATTAGTCCTTAACATCTTCTCGAGACGGCCAAGAACGGCAAGAGGATTTTCTTCAAGTTCTACGGGGTTAACTTGAAATGAATAAAACTCCCCCAGTCCACTTGCAAAAGAATCGATCGTCATTCCTTCTGGACACTGAGGTATAGTCGTTAAAAGAAAACAGGATTGACACTCTAAATGTCTCATTGAATTCGGAAGAGCCTCACCTAAACTCCTTAATTTTTGACACTCGTTGCAGATCAATTTCTCTAATTCTGTACAACGCGATACATCGATTCTCTCGATTGGCGTAAATGAAAATTCAAGTGTTTCTAATTGAATATTGTTTGAAACGTCAATCGATTTTATGTAGGTTTTACTAAAATCAAGTGATTCCAATTCGGTGTTCTTCGTTAGATCTATCTTCGAAATAAGTGTAGTATTCAAGCAAAGTGATTTCAAATGAGTATTTTTCAAAAGGTCGACTGTTAATATTTGGGTATTGCTAAAATCAAGCGATTCCAACTTTGTATTTTTTGAGGTATCCACGGCATTCTGCATTGAGGTACATTTTTTGTAACTCAGGTGTTTCAAATTCGTGTTTTTTGAAATATCAAGAGTCGTTATTGGGCACCCGTTACAAGTGACTGTCTCTAACTGGCAGTTGTTGGACAGATCAAGAACCTGTATTGAATCTTGGCAATAAAGCTCTTTCAGTTTTGTATTTTTTAATAAATCAATCCTACTTATTCCTACGGGGCGCGAGCCAATCTTAAGCACTTCCAATTCCGTATGATTTGTGAGATCAAGAGATCTTAGTGCACATGAAACGACATCGATGTGTTTTAAATTTGGATTCTTTGAAATATCTAGGTTTCTTATGCCAGAACGATGACATCTTAAGACCTCTAGCTTGGTATTCTTTGACAGATCGACCTCTTCTACAACGGAATTGCTGAAATCAAGAACTCGTAACAGGGGAGGTAAATTCTTCAAAGTTTTTATGGGGTGTGACTTATCGCTCGTCGAGTTTAGGTTAATCACTACCTGATAAGCGTTAGAACAGGAGGAGATAAATTTTTCAAGCTCATTGCCACGACATGTACCCTGTCTAACCGGCACGTTGATCAAATCACTTAGGTCGACGTATTGCAAATGGGGAGCAATCAGTCTCAACTCATCAGGTAGAACTAAACCCGCAGTAGATAAGGCAAAATGCTTGACATTGATCCAGTGAGCAAGAACCTCAACTGCTTTATTTTGGTTGTTGTCGAAAAGCCTCATAGCAGCAGCTCTTACATCCGATCCCTTGCTTTCGCTTTGTAAGCCCAAACCTGAAATCATCAAATGAGAAAGAGTCGTATCAATCTCCTCAGTCATCAAATGGGCAGCAATAAGTTTTTTCCTAATCTCCCCCATCTCATTAAAAAAAGCTGCAGGAGCCATCTCTTCTGGACGGGAAAACCCCTTTTTATTTTTTATCACCCAATCGGCCAAATCGGAAGGACTACCTTTTTTTAATAGAGCCTCTCCCTCTAAAGAGGAGCAGGTCTTTTGAATCTTGTTGAGTTGAGTGGCGATGGAGGGAATTTTGGCGTCCTTGAGATGGGTGATTCTTAGAAAGAGGCTTAAATGCCCTTTTCTTTGGATCACCTCCTTAATCTCTTCCCCATGCTCCTTGATAAAATTTGAGAGCTCCTCAATTTGCCCTTCCAGGTCTTTATTAATGTCGCCAGGCGGAGAAAGTAGCATTGTCTGTTCAATTTTATCTAAAATACTATTAAGCGAATTCATAAAACACCTATAAGGATAATATATATTATATATAAATATTTATATAATAAAAATTATATAAATATTTGACCTTTTTGCATAACCCCTATTAGGGTAGCTCTTACGGTCTTCTAACGCAACGTAATCAAGAGAATTATTAGCCGACACGCAGCAAAGAAAAATGGAGCCACAGCTATTATAACACCGTCACGAGATGCTGTTATCCAGAAAACAAGTGACCCGGGTACTGCCGAACGAAATGATTTCGTCTTAGAAATCGCTGGCCTAAGGAGATGATGATGGACGTAAATTGTGGGAAAAGCTAAGAGGCTATCATCGAAGATCAATCGGAGAAACAGCAATGTTTAGGTTTAAACGATTTTTTGGCGGATCATTACAATCTCCCAATATGGAGTCAGCGTTCTGAGATAAATGTTAACTCATTGATAATGAATAGATTAACTCAAGTTGGTATGCCAAAAGGAAAATGGAATCCACATAAAATTAGAGAGGAAAATAATTCTTGAAGGTTAGGTCTGTCTTGATAAAGGGGTTATGCAACAAGGTCAACCTCTTCTGACTTAGAGAGAAGCAATGTCCTTTCAATTTGATCTAATCGAGTATTTAATTCATTCATGAATCACCTTATGGGTGATTATATATTTTTTATTAAATTCGTGAAAAGTTTAGCTTGTCAAATTTAAATTATATAAAAAATTTTCGACAGAGGCTTAAATTTCATTTAGCTTGACTAAAAGGAAAGCGAATTGCTAGAATGTGTGTTCATCTTTTAGTTTAAATTGGAGAGCCATTTATGTCTTCTGTCAAGAAGAAACGCAGAAAGAAAATTGCACTGCACAAAAGAAAAAAAAGAAGCAGACGCGATAGGCATAAAGGCTAAAACCTTTATTTTAGCTTATGTGGAATTATCCTGAACGCTACGATGTCATTGTCATTGGAGGAGGTCACGCCGGTTGCGAAGCCGCTTTGGCCTCCGCTAGAATGGGTGTCAAAACCCTTCTAGTCACTATGAATCTCGATACGATTGCCAAAATGAGCTGTAATCCCGCCGTCGGTGGGGTCGCTAAAGGGCACATGGTTCGAGAAATTGATGCCTTGGGTGGCGAAATGGGTAAAGTGATCGACAAAACCGGAATTCAGTTTCGGATGTTGAATGCCTCTAAAGGCCCTGCCGTCTTTGCACCAAGAGCACAGGCTGATAAGGTCGCTTATCAGTTTGAAATGCGCTCCCGTCTAGAAAAAACTCCAAATCTTTTTTTAAAGCAAGGCACTACTGAAGAGCTGATTGTTGAAGAGGGGAAAGTCGTCGGTGTGGCGACCAAAGAGGGGATCGTTTATTTTGGCCAAACAGTCATCATTTCCTCTGGAACCTTTATGAGGGGGTTACTCCATATCGGGGAGACTAACTATTCAGGGGGGCGTGCAGGGGATCCTCCTTCTGTTGGTCTTTCGGCAAGTCTTAAAAATTTGGGATTTGTAATTGGGAGGCAAAAAACGGGGACACCTGTTCGGATTCATAAACGCTCTATCGATTTTAGCTTAACGGAGGAGCAGCCGGGTGAAGAGGGGGTCTTTTTCTCCTACGACGGAGAAGAGAAGCCGGTTTTGCCTCAAGTCTCTTGCCATATCACCTACACAACTTTAGAAACTAAAGAGATTATTAAAAACAACATTTCGAGATCCCCTCTTTACTCAGGTAAAATTGAGGGAATTGGTCCGAGATATTGCCCTTCAATCGAAGATAAAGTCATAAGATTTGCAGATAAAGAGAGGCACCAGATTTTCTTGGAGCCTGAAGGGGTCAATACTGAGGAAGTTTATGTCAACGGCATGTCTTCATCGCTTCCCTTTGACGTTCAGTATCAGTTTATCAGAAGTATTCCTTCATTAAGAAATGCCGAGATCACTCGTCCAGGTTATGCCATCGAATACGACTACGTGAAGACGGGACAAATTCAGTTGTCTTTAGAGTCGACAAAAGTTGAGGGGCTCTTTTTTGCAGGTCAGATTAATGGAACGTCAGGTTATGAGGAGGCTGCCGCTCAAGGGTTGATGGCCGGAATCAATGCTGCCCTTAAAGTTAAGGGAAGAGCGCCTCTTATTTTAAAGCGCTCTGAGGCCTATATAGGGGTCATGATCGACGATTTGGTCACGATTGGATCAGATGAGCCTTACCGGATGTTTACAAGTCGCGCAGAGCACAGGCTTTTATTAAGACAAGACAATGCCGATCTTCGTTTAAGGCGTTATGGATACGAGGTGGGGCTTATTTCCCAAGAGAAATTTGATCGTCTTGAGAAAAAAGAGATGATTATCGAGCAAGAGATTGTTCGCTTAAAAACGGTTTTTAGAAATGTTGAAGGGAAGATGGTGAGTTTAGCTCAAGCGCTTTGTCGTCCAGAGTTTACTTACGAAAGGCTTCTTTTAGCTTTCCCACAAGATGTTGCCGATTTTGGTAAAGATACGAATGTCCAAATTGAGCTTAACTTAAAGTACGAGGGGTATATTGCTCGTCAAATGCAGGAAGTTGCAAAACTTTCTCACATTGAGTCGATTGTGATCCCTAAAGATTTTGATTATTTAGCCTTTCGCGGCCTACGGAATGAAGCATTGGACAAATTGTTGAGGAAGCGTCCCGAGACGTTGGGGCAAGCCTCGCGCGTATCAGGAGTCTCTCCTGCAGACATTTCTGTCCTTTTGATTGCGATAAAATCGCAATCTCATAGATAAAGAGTTTGTGGAAAATAAAAGCCTTATTCATTTCATTAAATTGCCTCATGGCAATGTTTTAGATAACCTTCACTTGGAAGAGGCGCTTCTTCGTGCCGATGAACGGCAATTTTGCTTAGTAGCTCATGGTGTTCAACCCGCTATCGTTTTAGGGATTTCAGGTAAAGTAGAGGAGTGTGTCGATCGATTTAAGGCAAAAGATTTGGGATTGCCCCTAATTCGTCGCTTTTCTGGAGGGGGGACTGTTGTTGTCGATCAGGGAACGACTTTTTTCACACTGATTGGCTCAGGCATTCGTCTTCCAAGAGAGCTCATGGCTTTTACTGAAAATCTTTTAAAGCCTCTTTTTCCCCCATTTTTTGCTCTCAAAGAGAATGATTATGTTTTTCACGATAAAAAGGTGGGGGGAAATGCTCAGTATCTTGGAAAAAATCGGTTTTTACACCATACAAGTTTTCTTTTTGATTACTCCAAAGAGAGAATGGCGTGCTTAAAACATCCCCCAAAAGAGCCCGATTACCGGCAAGGTCGAGAGCATGAAGAGTTTATTACAACACTTTTGCCTCATTTTCCTAAAAGAGAGATGTTCGATGAGAAATTGGAGGAAGCACTTAAGGTGTTTTTCGAAGTGAGACATCTTTCATATGAAGAGGTAAAAGATGTCGTCAAAAGACCTCACAGAAGGGGAACCCACGAACTTAAGGGAATTTTCTCATAAAACATTTTTTGCCTTTTTGTTTAATTTATAAAAAAAATTTTAACAAAATTTGTTTGTAAAATAATTACAATTTGGTAGTATAGAAACTTCAAGAAATGTTTCTGCGGTCAATTAAAAATTATTATAAGGAGGTTTTAGATGTTAGATTTTGTGAATGGTTTAATGGATTTAAAGAATGCTTTTTTATCGAAAGAAGTTTATCGAGCACATCCTGAGAATTTAGATAAAAGGATTAGTCATCTTGCAACCACCGGTGTGCTCATTTGCGATGTAGTAGCTGTTGTACCCGCTGTTTTAGGCAATAATGATGTCTTTAAGCGGATAAGGGCTATCCAAATAGGTTTAACAATTATTGATTTGATTGGAAAAGTTAAAACAGACTCCAAATTTTACCCTAATCCATTAAAAAAACTTGATAGTTTGATTTACTGCGTAGCTCTTCCTATAATGACCGCAATTTACTTTTCAAGCTCGATTTCAGAAAAAAATATTGATGCAACAATAGGCGCGACGGTTAGTCGCATCGCTTTAGAAGTTTATTTGGTGAAATTAAGGTATCAAATGGAAAGATCTTAAGAAATTTATTTACTTTTTTTAGGGTCGACTTTTTTTTAAAAGAGTCGACCTCAATAAATGAGTCGGCCCTGAAAAAGTAAGGGTTCCTTGAGAAAAATTTGCAGTTAACGAGGAAGAGAGACATAGCCTATTTTGCAAGGTTTAATTATATGACAATGAGAAAAACTTAAAAATTTCGCGAATGGAACACGCACTCTCCAAAGAAAAAGTGTTTCTTTTGCAACAAAAAATGCGGTGAACGACGCTTCCCCCCCCCTTGCCAAGGTTTCGTGAGGAGTAAAACGCCTTTTTTGTCAAAAGGGGCACTTTTTATTGGAGAGGACTTTTTCAGGGCCGACTAAATTACCCTTTAACTAATTTTTTTCGTTTAAAATAATTAAAGTAGTAATGTTAATCGAGAGTTGTGATAGTCTGGATTGACAAACAAAGATTTTTGAATCAAAAGCGTTTTTACAACTTTCTGTTTTAGATTTAAAGTCATTATTTAATTTTTCAATTTTATAGTTGATAATTTTTAGTTTTATCATTTCTGTTGGACAAACGGTCTCTTTTTGATATAAATGATTAATGGCATTTTCTATTCGTTGAAGAATGTTATGTGTTTTATCGATATATTCAGAGATCTCTTGGTTTTCTATAGGATAAAAGTGCACTGTTTCTAAATAGACACGATTTGTTGGATCCATGTTTTTACTCCAAATTAAAAAAGTATTATAAATAATTAAATATAATAAGTCAATAATTAAAGCGGTTAATAGTTTTTTAAATTAGTCGGCCCTGAAAAAGTAAGGGTTCCTTGAGAAAAATTTGCAGTTAACGAGGAAGAGAGACATAGCCTATTTTGCAAGGTTTAATTAGATGACAATGAGAAAAACTTAAAAATTTCGCGAATGGAACACGCACTCTCCAAAGAAAAAGTGATCCTTTTGCAACAAAAAAAGCGGTGAACGACGCTTCCCCCCCCCCTAGTGGGGTTTGGTGAGGAGTAAAACGCCTTTTTTGTCAAAAGGGGCACTTTTTATTGGAGAGGACTTTTTCAGGGCCGACTAAATTAAAAAGAGCCGCCGTAAGGGGACTAAAAGATGCACCATCAACTTAAGTCCTCATAAAAGGTGGGTTCGTTTCCTGAATAAATAGTTTATTCAGCGTCATGATCCCTTAAGCTATTGTTATCGTCGATAGGCTAAGCTTTAGCGATCCCAAACAGCAGCAAAAAATGTAAACATCAGATTATACAATAGGAAGATAATTAAGTGCAAATTGGAAAAAAAGTGGTTTTCTAAAGATAAGTTCATGATTCATAAGTCCTTAAAAAGGTTGAGTCTATAAATAATTTGAGTTGCAATGTCTTTTAAGAACTCGTTAAATTAGTCGGGCCTGAAAAATTAAGGGTTCCTTGAGAAAAATTTGCAGTTAACGAGGAAGAGAGACATAGTCTATTTTGCAAGGTTTAATTATATGGCAATGAGAAAAGCTTAAAAATTTCGCGAATGGAACACGCACTCTCCAAAGAAAAAGTGATCCTTTTGCAACAAAAAATGCGGTGAACGACGCTTCCCCCCCCTATTGGGGTTTGGTGAGGAGTAAAACGCATTTTTTGTCAAAAGGGACACTTTTTATTGGAGAGGACTTTTTCAGGGCCGACTAAATTAATCTTAAATCCAATTCAGTTTGAAATGAGTTGCAAAACGGGTCGTGTATCTGGTATGAATAGAAGATTTGGAGGAATTTTCTATCATGACAAAGCGTATCATTACTTTATCGTTTTTTTTAAGCATTGCTATTTTTGCCGGAATTGCTCTTTTTAGGGCTGAAAACCTATTTGGAGGGCATCGCGGGGTTCACGCCTCAGATAAAGAACGCCTTGTCCTTGTGACAGGTTGCCCAAGAAGTGGTACCCATTACATCGCATCTCTTTTAACTAAAGCGGGCCTGCCCGTTGCGCATGAAGGGGTTGCCGATGGAGGCACTGCTTCTTGGGTGATGGCCGTTCAAGCTAAAGTTGCCCCTTGGGGTCCAAAGGATCGCACTTACAAATATTCCCATATTTTTCACCAGGTAAGAGAGCCCACAAAATCGATTGCGGCTATCGAAACGGAACCTCCTGTTTCCTGGAACTTCATTCAACAACATATTCCACAAATTACTGAAAGAGACTCCTCTTTTGTTAAAGCTTGTAAGATGTATATCTATTGGAATTTAATGTCAGAAGAATTAGCGGAGTGGACTTACAAAATTGAGGATATCGATGACGTTTTTGCTGAATTTGAAGAAAGACTCGGTGTGACTTTAGATGCTACCGCTTTAGAAACGGTTTCTCGCGATAAAAATCACCGCGACAGAAAAAAAGAGATGTATGCTTGGGAAGAGATTGAGAACCGCCTTAAAAAGGCAGGAGAAGAGGCTCTTTACGAAGATTTGAAAAATTTAGCAACGCGCTATGGTTATATAACGGAGTCTTAAAATGGGAACAACAGTTAAGATGAAAGGAAAGGAGATGGCCTTAACTGGCACTCTTCCTCGCTTAGGTGCTAAGGCGCCAGATTTTACACTGGCCACCAAAGATCTAAAAGATGTCTCTTTGGAAACCTATAAGGGTAAACGCCTGATTCTTAACTGTTTTCCAAGTTTGGATACTGCTGTTTGTCAACTGACTATCAAAGAGTTTCAAAAAAGATACAGTCACGATAAAAACACTCAGATTCTTAATATTTCGATGGATTTACCTTTTGCAGCTTCCAGATTTTGTGAAACTTTAAAGGGTGAGTCTGTCGAAACGCTCTCAGCTTTTCGCAGCTCGTTTGGCAAAGATTACGGTATTCATATAGAAACAGGTCCGATAAGAGGGCTTTTAGCAAGAGCTGTTTTTGTGATTGAGCCTGATGGGTTAATTTCTTACGTCGAGCTCGTGCAGGACATTTCTCACGAACCCACTTATGACATAAAGAGTTAAAAATCTTTAGATCTTCCCTCTTGCAAAAAAAATAGAGTTTCTATTAAGTCACGCTTATACGAGGGGAGTCGTTTATGGACAATAAAGAGGGCGTGCTTTTAGTCACAGGCGTCAGTGGACGAATTGGCCGGGCGGTCGTCGATCGATTTGGCGACAGATTCAGGATCATTGGGTTTGATGTGTATAAGTGTGAACACACTAAGGATATGGAGTATATCTTTGCCGATGTGGGTTCAGAGGAGAGTATTAAAACTGCTTTTCAACAGGCAAAAGAGCTTGCCGGAGACAAAATTGTCTCGATGCTTCACTTAGCTGCCTACTATAGCTTCTCGGAACAATCTTCCCCTCTTTATGAAAAAATTACTGTCCAAGGGACGAAACATATTTTAGATGCTCTTCAACAATTTCAATGTGAGCAGTTTCTGTTCGCAAGTACTCTTCTTGTTTTTGAACCTTGTAAAATCGGTGAGAAAATCAATGAAGATTCTGTCGTGAATGCCAGATGGGCATACCCTGAGTCGAAAGTGCGCACTGAGGCAATTATTCGCAATCATGCAAAAGATATTCCGACTGTGATTTTAAGAATTGCTGGGTGCTACGACGATATGTGTCACTCTATTCCAATTAGTCAGGATATTAAAAGAATTTACCTGCACGAGTTTGAGAGTTATTTTTATCCAGGAAATGTCGATGCGGGAAATCCTTTCTTGCATATGGACGATTTGATGGATTCGTTTGAGCTTGCGATCAACCGACGAAAAAAATTAGATCCTGAAGAGCTTTTTATCGTAGCTGAAGATAGGACGATAGGGTACAGGGATTTACAAAACGAAATTTCAAAGCTTTTGTATAATAAACCTCATCCTACTTACTCAGTGCCCAAGTTTTTTGCAAAGGCTGGTGTCTTTGTTAAAAATGAGATCCCTCTTTTTGGGGAACAATTCATCAAGCCCTGGATGATTGATATTGCAGATGATCACTATGCTGTTGATATTTCGAAAGCCAAAGAGATTTTGGGTTGGACTCCTAAGCATTTTATAGGAACGACCTTACCTGTTATTATCGACAATTTAAAGAAAGATCCAGTTAAGTGGTTTGAAACTAATCAAATAGAGATGAGTGAAGAATGGAAGAAAAAAATGAAAGGGCAGGCTTAATTGCGATAAGTCTCTTTTTTTTGGGACTTTGGTTGGTAGCTTATGCTTTAACTTTTAAATACTCTCAGCCTTCTCTTTTTTACACGGACCTGATTTTGGGTTTGCTTTTAACCCTTTTTATTTTTGTAAGAAAAAACGTCTATTTTCTTTTTGCAGCTTTTATTGGGGTTGTTTTGCAGTTAACACCTTTAATTTTTTGGACAAAAGATTTAAGCGTCTACATTAACGATACTCTTGTGGGGGTCGCAGCGATCATCCTTGGGATGATTATACCCTCTTACCATAAGCAGATCAGTTTAGCGCCCGTTGGCTGGGGCTACAACCCTTCAGTTTGGAGAGAGCGGTTTCCGATTATGTTTTTTTCTTTTTTAGCTTTTGCTTTTGCAAGGTATATGGCGGCTTTTCAATTAGGTCTTATCGATACGATGTGGGACCCGGTTTTTGTCGATGGCACTCAGAAAGTGATTACATCAGCGATATCTAAAAGTTTTCCTGTTTCAGATGCGGGGATGGGGGCTTTTGCCTATGTGATTGAGTTTTTGATGACGTGCCATGGAGGGATTTCCAGATGGCATACTCACCCCTGGTTTGTGCTTTTATTTGGGTTTGTGGTGATCCCTGTGGGCATTGTGAGCATGATTTTGATTGCTCTACAACCTTTGGCAGTGGGAGCTTGGTGTTTTTGGTGCTTGGCAACGGCCTTTTGCATGCTTCTGATGGCCTATTTTGCTTTTGACGAGGTTTTAGCGGCCATTAAGACCCTTCGAGGGGAAAAAGCAGTTCCTTTGGATTAATTTACTTTTCCCCTCCCCCCTTTCCCAAACTTGCCCTTGCGGTTTCATATTATTTTTTCTGGATAGATTTATTTCTAAAAAGTGAAAACTCTTACTAAACGGTTTAAGGGCAAGGACAGTGAAAGTGTCATGCCCCAAATTCTTGATATAATTCACAAAAAATAGAAGACCTTTTACCTCATGAACCTATCCCACTAATGCATTCAATGGATTTTTCTACCATTTTTGAGAGCAACTTAAAAAGTTAGTCGAAAAAATGGAGGAAAAAATTGGCCAAAAAGGGTGAAAAGGCATGAATTGATTAGTGGGATAGGTTCATAATTGGCTTAAAAATTTTCAACGTTAACTTTTAAACCGCGAAGCGGTTGCCGGAAGGGGTAAAGGGGAAACCGCGCAGGGGTTTCCCCCACTTAGATGAAATCATTACAATTGATCAGGAAGATTCGAGATTATAGTTTGTTCTTCGATGTTTACAACTTAAAGCATCTTTAAAGGGGGAACCCCTGCGCGGTTCCCCCTTTACCCCCTCCGGCAACCGCTTCGCGGTTTTTAATACATGGTCTCGTTTGACGCCTACCTTGCCCTCCTTTTCCCTTCCCCCTTTTCCCAAACTTGCCCTTGCGGTTTCATATCATTTTTTCTGGATAGATTTATTTCAAAAAAGTGAAAACTCTTACTAAACGGTTTAAGGGCAAGGACAGTGAAAGTGTCATGCCCCAAATTCATGATTATAATTCACAAAAAAAAGAAGATCTTTTACCTCATGAACCTATCCCACTAATGCATTCAATGGATTTTTCTACCATTTTTGAGAGCAACTTAAAAAGTTAGTCGAAAAAATGGAGGAAAAATTGGCCAAAAAGGGTGAAAAGGCATGAATTGATTAGTGGGATAGGTTCATAATTGGCTTAAAAATTTTCAATGTTAACTTTTAAACCGCTTCGCGGTTTTTAATACATGGTCTCGTTTGACGCTTACAGGGCAAGGGCAAGTTTGGGAAAGGGGGGAGGGGAAAGGGAGGGCAAGGGCAAGTTTGGGCAAGGGGGATTATCGACGATAACAGAAGGTGAGTTCTTCTCCTTCCTCAATATCCCTTGAGGCCTTTATATAGATGTGGATCAAATCATTATGGTAAGCCACCCAAGGCTCGCATGAGGGCGTTTCACTGTGGTTCATAAACCTCGTTTCATTACCCATCTTCTTCCCATCGATAAAAAAAGTATTAAAGAAGAAGTTGAATGTGGGGTAGCGAAAACAATACTCGTTAAGGGAGGCGCAAAACAGAGTGTAAGGGTGAACAACCCCCGTATACTCCCCTATAAAGGCCCCTCTTTTAAGGGGTTTAATCGCAAACGCTCCGTACCCTATTTTTTCATTGATCCACTTGATCACAACACCCCTCACAATACCTTGTGTGAGCTCTTTGTCAAATTCAATACCCTGCCATTTGGCCTGCACCCCAAACATTTTGATTTTTACAAGTTTTCCAGACTCTTTTTTCACTTTTTTTAGAACCGATTCGCTCTCAAAAGCTAAAAAAGGGAGGTATTTAACTTGAAATTTCTCCTCAAATTGATCAGGAGTTAAAAAAATGGGAAGGGTAGCTCCTATGGGGCAAAATGGGATCGACCGCCCTTTAAGAGAGAACTCTTTGTCGAAAATTGGTGGGCCTTTTGTTTGACTTTGAAAAAACATGAGGATTATAGTCTTATTGGTATTCAAAAGGAGTATAGGACGATGTTTAGTATTTGGGCAAGAGGTAGAGAGATTCCTTATTGGGGAGAGGTTAGCCGCGTAGAGGCTATAGAGGCTCTTCAAGACTCTAAACAATCTAAGCAGCAAGGTCGCTATCGCGTTCTAGAGGATGATAAAGAAGACGAAAGAATCACTCATGTTAAAAATTACCGCTTTTTTAAGCCCGAAAATGAAATCGTTATTCAAGAAGAGGAGAAAGAGCATGAAGAGGAGATTTTAGCCCTTCAAATCATGAGTTTTCCCGTCATTACACTTTATGAAGATGACACCCTTGAAGAAGCTTGGGGGTTATTTAAAAAGAGTCGCTTCCACCACATCCCTGTGATCTCAAGACAAGGAAAGTTAGTCGGCATACTTTCTGAAAGAACCATTTTTCACGAACTTTATCTTTTTGGAGGAGATAAAAAAATAGTCGACGTTATGAAGAAGGACGTCTTTACATCAAAGAGCAATACTCCCATAAAAAAAATAGCTCAGCTTTTTGTAATTGAGCGCATAGGCTCAATGCCCATTGTCGATAATGCTGGAAATCTCATTGGGATTATCACTAGAAGCGATATTTTGAGAACTTTTTCTCATCTCTACCTAAAGTATTAAGGTTAAACTTGCTTTAAAACCAATCTGAGGGCTAGAATTTTCCGGGTAAGCTGGAGGTTTTATGCTAACAATAATAAAAACGAAATTGACTCAAGATGGTGAGATTGAATCTTCCCCAAATGAGACCTCGACAGAGCATGAAAATAATAACGACGTGATCCGTAGAATAACTTTTGCAAGTTGGCAGATACTTGTAGAGTTGGAAATTACTTATCAAGCCCTGGACGGAAATAATAATTATGAAAATTTAATCGAACTACAAAAAGGATTGACACCACTTGATCTGACACCACTTGAAGAGATAAAGACTTCTTTTTCATTTAAATTACAATTGGTTCATTTGCCTTCTCAAATGAAACTTTTTGAATCTATAAAAAAAATGCATCTGACGTCATTAACTCTGCTCTCATGCTTTTTTCAAGATGATGTTTTAATTGATTTTTCTGAATATTTAAAAACTAATACTCAATTGAGGGTGATCAATTTTTCCTTTAATCCATTGACTCCTTCTGGATGCCGCTCTTTAATCAAGGCTTTAGAGAGTAACAAACATGTTGAAGAACTCTGTTTATTCCAGGTGTTAACAGCCGATGATGATACTCTAAATGGATGGCCGCAGCTTTTATCAAAGAATACGACTTTAAAAGTTGTCAGCATTGGAATAAGTATCTCTTCTCAAGCTCTTTGGTTACCCCACCTTTCTCAAGCACTTGAAACAAACACTTCTTTAAAAAAGCTCTCTTTCCACAAAGTGATTCATTGCACTACAACATTATTGAATTTGATTCAAACGATGTCAGTTTATCAAGCAAGCAAAAAAAATAAAGTCAGCCTCGAATTTGATGATGACTTAATGACACCGAATAGTATAAGATATGTTTCAGCTTTTAAATGTTTTAACAGTGAGAATAAGTAATATATGCAAGTAACCATAAGTACAAAATGTTTTCCTCCCGAAGAAGGAACCCAATATAATAATGGATTTCATACCTTAGATTATGGGGATATGGAGAGCGTGAATCAAAGAATCACGGTTTTAAGTAAGCAACCTCTTGAAGAGTTAGAGATTACTTTTAACGCTAAGGATGACAATAATAGAGCTAAAAATTTAATCAAACTCCAAAGAGGTGGGACACCCATTGATTTAAGTCCTCTTGAAGAAATACCGACTTTCACCTCGCTGAAAATGGAACGTGTCGATTTTTCATCTCAAACGACTCTTTTTGACTCAATCAAAAAGATGCACTTGACGTCATTGACACTTATGGGCTGCTTTTTAAATGATGACTTTTTAAATGAATTTTCAGCTTTTCTAAAGAGCAGTATTCACTTAAAGGAGATTAATTTATCGAGTAATCCTTTTACGCCCGCAGGATGCAGATCTTTGATCGAAGCTTTAGAAAAAAGCTCCACTATTGAAAAGGTCATGCTCTTACAGGTGTTAACAGCCGATGATGACACTTTAAATGGGTGGCCAGATCTTTTAAAAAAGACGACGACTCTGAAAGTCGTCATTATAGGTATCGCTATTTCTAAAGGAAGGAGTTGGGTGGCCCCCCTTAGTCAAGCTTTGAGAGAGAACAAAACGTTAAGAACCTTAATTTTGGACACAGTAATCAATAGCCAAACAGAACTTTTGGAGTCTTCAGAGGTTAAATCTATTTACGATGCAGCTTTAACTAATAAGGAGTTAAGATGCGAAGTAAATAATTTTTTGATAAAACTCCAGTAATCTTTTAGCAGCTATAAGTCATCTAAATTTCCTTGGCCATCGCTTGGGGACCACTTGTTGGTCCCCGCTCATTTTTTTCTCAAAAATGTGATTTTGCGGACCTTAAAATATTGAGTAGCCTTGCGTTTAAAGATATGGGGAAGCTAGAATTTTATCTTTAACAAAAGAGGTTTTATGCAAACGCTCATAAGTGTCAGGTTGTATCCAACGGGTAGGGAATTTCAAGGTTTTAGAACCTCAACTCATAGTGGGGTTGAAGGCGTTTACACAAAAATTTCTTTGGTTTCATGGCAAAAGCTTGAGGATTTAGAGATTACCTACCAGATGGCTAATGGAAGTAACAATCATGAAACTTTATTAAATGAACAAAGACGCATGCGAGCACTTGATTTAACACCTCTTGAAGGAAAAAGAGACTTACCCTTATCGCTCTCGTTGCTATCGATTGATTTTTCTCATGCCTCAACCCTCTATAACACAATTACAAACACCTATTTAGTGAGTTTGTCTCTATTAAGTTGCTTTTTGACCGATGATTTTTTAGTTAATTTTTCACGATATTTAAAAACCAACACTCATATAAAAAGTATTAATTTTTCATCTAATCGTTTTACACCTAAAGGATGTAGGGCTTTAATTGAAACTCTAGCAGTTAATAAAAATGTTAAAGATGTCATCTTGTTAGATGTATGCACTGCCGATGATGAAACCTTAAATGGGTGGCCAGAATTATTGAAGAATTCGACGACTTTAAAGGTGGTTCATCTAGGAGTTGTCCTTACAGGAAAAAAAAGTTGGGTGGCTCCTTTTTGTGAAGTGATAGAATCTAATAAAATATTAAAAGAAATAATTTTGCATGGGGCGTTTCAAATTCCTTCAGAGACTTTGGGAGTTAGAGAGACTATGGCCATTTTTAGGGCAGCTCTTAAGAATGAGAAACTAAACATTGAAATAGGCGACTCTTTACTCGATCCAGAAAGTTCAAATTATCTAGTTTCTCAATAAATATCTTACTTCAAAAAGGGAAAGACTTTTTAAGTCTTTACTTTTTCTGAAACGGTATGAAAAAGCCCTTTTGCAAACTCAAATCCTTGGTCGGCCCATGACACTAGTGTGTGGAAAGCCTCTGGGAAAAAACGAGAAATTAAATAAAAGAGGATTCCGTAAAAAATAAAATTCAAAATAAACTTCATAAATAAACTCCATTTAAGGGACAAATCCCTTTAGCCTTCATTTAAGGAATTTGCTCATTAAAGAAAAGAGGGAGCTGTTTTAAGCAACCGTGATTTCTTTCGCAAGGTACACATCCTGAATGGCATGAAAAAATTTTATCCCCTCTTCCATTGGCCTCTGAAAAGTCTTCCTTCCAGAAATAAGCCCCATGCCGCCAGCCCTTTTATTGATAATGGCTGTTGTTAATACCTCGGCAAAATCCCCTTTTCCTGCTGATTCGCCCCCCGAATTGATGAGTCCAATCCTTCCCGAAAATCCATTCAGTACTTGGTAGCGGCATAAGTCTATAGGATGATCTGTTGAAAGTTCCGAGTACATCTTCTCTGAGTATTTTCCAAAACCTTTTTGTTGCCGATTGATGGCAGCATACCCACCATTTAGGGTAGGAAGTTTTTGTTTGATGATATCGGCCTCAATTGTTGCACCTAAATAGTTGGCCTGACCTGTCAGATCGGCGCTTGTGTGGTAGTCGACTCCATCGACTTTAAAGGCATTATTTCTTAAGTAACACCACAAAATTGTTGCAAGCCCAAGCTCGTGGGCATAAGCAAACGCTTTTGAAACCTCTTGAATTTGTCTGTGGGAGGTTTCAGAACCGAAGTAAATTGTCGCCCCAACCGCTACAGCGCCCATGTCAAATGCTTGCTTTACCCCTGCAAACAGAATTTGGTCGTAAGTATTTGGAAAGCTTAAGAGCTCGTTGTGGTTAAGTTTTAAAATAAAGGGGATTTTGTGAGCGTATTTTCTTGCAACAGAGCCTAAAATTCCAAGTGTTGAGGCCACTGCATTACATCCCCCTTCGATTGCAAGTTTCACGATATTCTCAGGGTCAAAGTAGGCCGGATTTGGAGCGAAGGAAGCGCCCGCTGAGTGTTCAACCCCTTGATCGACGGGTAAAATCGATAAATAACCGGTATTTGCTAGACGTCCAGAATTAAATAGGGTCGCTAAATTTCTCAAAACGGGAACAGAGCGATCTGTTGGAGAAAAAAGCCTATCGATATTGTCAGGACCTGGTAAGTGGAGGCTCTCTTTCGGAATTTTGGTGCAGGTGTAGTTTAAGAGGGCTTCTCCCTCATTGCCGAGTAGAGCTCTGATTTGATTGAGAATAGTGCTGGCCAAGGGCAACCTCCAAAATTTTTAATTCACTCTATACTCTATTTTATTTTAAGTAAATCCCTAGTACAGTTTAACAAAATTTTCCGTAAAAACCTTTGTTAAACTCTACTAGTGTGTACATGAAAAACCCTTGCAGGGGGTAGGTTTGAAAAGATGGGACGCACTTTAAAGTGTCTTTTTTTCAGAAAATTCTCTTTAACCCGCTTTATTCCGTTTAAACGCTTAAAGTGATTAATTTGCCGAAAAAGTTTACAATACGCAATCCTGGCATTTAAACCTTGATACTCAAAATAGGTTAAAATCCCGTTTGTATTGAGAAGTTTTTTAAATTGCCTATAGATTTCGATCACAAGAGGTGTGTCGAAATTTGTAAGAGGTAAGCTAGAGACGATGTGGGTATATTTTTTGTTTGTTTGAAATTTTTCTATCCCGACTTCGTGAATTTTTACTTGGTGTGCCTTTCCCGACTCATTGACTAATATCCTAAGATTTTTTGCAAACTCCGGATGAATTTCGACAATATCGAGGGTGTCTCCCTGCTTTAATTGAGAGAGGATATCTTTTGTAATAACCCCAGTTCCAGCCCCGACTTCGAGGATATGTTTTTTCTCTTCCTGGCTTTGAGCAATTGAAGTCGTCATCTCTTTTACAAGATAATCAGAGCTTGGCCAAACCGAACCGACTGTTTGAAAATCATTTAAGAAAGCTTTGAAAAATGAAAGATAAGTCATGATCAAGAACTCCTTTTGGTCGTGTCTCAAGCACAAAAGTTTGCCAAATTTTATCATTTATGTATATAATAACTTAAAAAATTAAGGTTTCCTATAATGTTAAAAGTTATTTTTTGTCTTTTTTGTTTTTATCCTTTGTTTGGTGCTATTGAAGATACTCCCAGGCTTTCTTTAAGGGCAGAGGGGGTTGTTAAAAAGAGCGCTGACCTTGTTAAGTTAAGCGTAGGGGTCACCTCCGAAGGGGAGACATCGAAGAAGGCTTTAGAAGAGAACAGCAAAAAGATGGCAAAAGTTGTGGAGTCTTTAAAGGGTTTACCTTTAAAGAGTTTGAAGTTTGAAACAGGTTCGTTTTCAATTCAGCCTCGCTATAAGCCAAAACCTTTAAAAACCTCTCTTGAGTGGAAGCCTCAAATTGAGGCGTATCAAGTGCAAAACACGTTAAATATCGCTTTAGAGGAGCTTGAGGCCTTGCCTGAGTTAATCGATACTTTAGTGGATGTGGGAGCCAATGCGGTGGGAGATTTGCAATTTGTGTTAAAAAACCAGGAAACGGAGCGGCAAAAAGCGATTGAATTGGCTTTTGAGAGAGGTAAAAAAGATGCTTTAGACCTCTCAAATGCAGCCGGGCAAAATTTAAAGAAAATCTTATTTCTCTCACTAGATGATTCTTTTGTGACCCCTTTTATGATGAAGAGTGGCGCTCTTTTTGCAAGGAGCGGGGATCTTCCTGCTATTCAAATAGGAGAGGTTGAGGTGAGAGCCTCAGTCAATCTCATCTATGAGATATCTTCAAAAGTCGATTGATTGAATACCGATTAAAAGACCGGCTATTCGTCTAGGTTTTAAGGTGAGCTTGTGGATCTGTTTTTTATCAGGTGTTGAAGTGTAAAGCCCCCATGTTTCATTCTCTTTTGCAAGCTCTAATGTTATCGCTTTATAACTCATAGTTAAGCCGTTATGTAAGTATTTGACATGGATTTTACCCCCTTTGTTCTCCTCAAAGTTTGGGCAACTCATCGAAATCACATCTTTTCCCTTGATCTTGGCTAAAACAACATCCCCTTTTTTTAGCGATTCTGTCGGGTATTGAGTCTCTAAGGCTTCGTGTTTTCTCACAAGAACAGTCGTTTTTTTCTCGTGGTTTATGTGAAGAATGAGTTCGTGTATCGCATTGTTTTGAGGTTCGACAATCACTTGAGCAAGTTTTATCTTTGAAACAGCCGTTTCTTTCGAAATCTCTTCTCCATAAAGAAGGGTTGTAACAAAGTAGAAAAAGTGTTGCTCTCATAAATTTTATCCTGTAGCAGAAAATTTATTTTTTACCAAGAGGCGTTTGGAGGCATCGAGCAGAGGATAGCATCGGGGTTGCCTCCCGATAAAAAACCAAACTTTGTGCCTCTATCGTAGAGAAGATTAAACTCAACGTAAGAGGCGCGGTATTTTTGTTGAATGAGTTTCTCCTCCTCTCCAAAAGAAGTCAACACCCTTTTTTCTAAGATGGGTATATAGGTGTCGAGAAAACTTGAACCAACAGCTTTCCAGATTTCAAAATGGTGAGGAGATGATGCTGGAAAGTGATCAAAAAAAAGTCCTCCAACCCCTCTTTCTCTATTGCGGTGAGGGATGAAGAAATATTTGGCAGCTTCCTGACTCCAATTTTTATAGAACTCATCGCCGAAGGGTTGAAGTGTCGCTTTTGCTGTATTGTGAAAATGGGCAGTATCCTCTTCAAAAGGAAATCCCATGGGGGTTAAATCGTATCCCCCTCCAAACCACGTTTTTTTTTCAGTTTCGATATAGCGCACATTCATGTGAACGGTTGGGGCGTAAGGGTTTTTCATATGGGTGATTAGGCTAACACCTGTTGCAAAAAAAGCGCCTTCAGCATCATTCATCGGAAATTTATCCCCTGAGACAGCTGACCAGTTCACCGCAGCCTTTTCAAAAACATCTCCCCGAATAAGGCTGATTTCCCCTCCCCCACCTGTTTTGTGTTCCCAAGCCGTTTTTTGAAATTTGTGTTTTTCTTCAAAGGTTTCGAAACGGGAAACGATCGAATCCCTTAAGTTTTTTAAGTAACTAATCACTTCGTTTTTTGTAGGCATAAACAGAATTTTTGTTATAGTGAAAGAAAATTTAGGTGTTGTATGTACGGAACCATTTTTTCCATTTTGATAGCTTTAGTCCTTCTTTTCAATCCTTTTCAAAAAAATCTCATACCGGATGGTTCCCTAATGGGACTGACCCTGATTATTGTCGCATCCCTTTTTGTGGTGTTACAGGTTTTGATTAAATCGCAATTTATGATGCCACTATTGCAGGCCGAGCACAAATTTACTCCGAAAATCTCATCGCTTTATAGAAGTGATTCTTCTCTTAAGTTTTCAACTTTTTGGTTCTTTTTCTTTGTGTTAATCTCATACGCTTTGGCCGTCGATCTTTTATTTTTAAAGGTTTTGCCCCCCATTGTGGCTCTTGCTGTTTGGCTCATCTTTTTAGGAATTAGCATCGACCTTATTTATCATAATTTAAACCGCTTACAAGAGTTTTTAGATCCCTTTTTTGTTACAGATGCATTGGCTAATCAAGGAATTAAGCAAATCCAAACTGAAGACACAAAAGGGCTTTGCAGCTCAATCGATGCCTTGACGGAGATTGCGACAAAAGGTCTTGACAGATCGAGTCTCTCTTTAACAAACGATGCCTTGGGTCAGACAGTCCCTCTAATTAAAATGCTTTTTGCTCAAGGTAAGAATGCTGGAAGCAATTTATCAAACGATGAGCTTCTTTTTCCTCTTTTTTATTTACTCGAAAGGTTTGAATTCGTAGGGGACAAGGCCGTTCATTTAAAAACCGAGCCCTCTTTAGTGCACTTAGTCAATGTTTTGGGAAAATTAACTGTTGTTGCAGCTGAGTTTGACCCATCAGTTGCCATTTATCCGCTTCAAACAATCGGTAGAATTGTGGCAGAAGCTCAAAATGAGGGATTGATGGAGGTGGTGAATAAGGCTACTTGCACTCTTGTTGGAGTAGCAAGTGAGATCGTCAATAAAATCGATTTAACTTATCTTGAAATTAAAGATCCTTTCTTCCAATTGATTCATGAACTTGAGGAGATCTTAAAAGAGGAGTTTAAGCAAGACAAGACGATCAATATTCAACTGCTAAAACAACCATTTCAAGAAATTTTAGCTCTCTTCCAAAAAGAGAAGCTTCAAAACCACAAAGATACGCCTGAGATTGTAAGGGAACTTTCTCGCATTTTAGGGGAGTTTTCCGAGCTTGATGTGATTATGAGAACAATGCCTCCTTCGGAATTTCGATCACAATAAGCTCTTTAGTCGTGGGGTGTGTAAAGCTTAACTTGGTATGCATAAGAGCCACAACCCCTTGCTTTTTTGCGCCATATTTCACATCCCCTTGTATGGGGCAGGAAATAGCTGCAAATTGGGCTCGAATCTGGTGATAACGCCCTGTTTCAAGCTTTATCGTGACTAAAAGTCCCTCAGCCTCATAAGAGAGAATCGCTTCTTTGTAGTTAGGTTTTTTGGTTTCTGAGACTTTAGACTTAAACGAATCGTGCTTTAAATAGTGTCTTAAAGTCCCTTTTTTTTGAGGGGGGGCTTTTTCAAGAAGCGCTGTGTAAATTTTTTCGATTCTTCCCTCTCTCATCTCCTCATTTAAGCGGTTAAGGGCTTTGCTAGTCTTTGCAAAAAGAACAATACCAGAAACTGCCTTGTCGAGGCGGTGAATGGCGTGTAGATACACTTCCCCCTCTTTTTTATCTCGAACTTTGATGAACGATTTGACAACCTCTTCAAGACTTGTCGCATGCCCTTCTGTTTTTTGAGTGGGAATGTTATCCCACTTAAAAACGGCTATGAGATGGTTATCTTCGTAAAGAATATTTAGCAACTTCTCTGCCTCACCACTTCAAAGAGCAGAAGGGTTGTCGCTGTGGCGACATTAAGAGAGTCTGCAACCCCCATCATAGGGATTTTTACTTTAAGATCCGCCTCTTTCATCCATTTGTCTGTCAAACCGACCTGCTCTGTGCCAACAATTAAGGCTAAGGGTTGTTTTAAATCGACTTCTGTGTAGAGTTTTTCGGCATGGGGTGTGGCGGCAAGAGTTTTAATGTTGTGTTGTTTAAAATAGGCGAGGGTCTCTTCCGTTGTGGCCTCTAGAGTTTGTACAGTGAAAAGGGTTCCAACGCTTGCTCTTACGACATTTGGATTAAATAGGTCGGTTTTTTTGTCGCAAACGATGAGGGCATCGACACCTGCTGCATCTGAGGAGCGCAAAATAGTGCCTAAATTGCCCGGCTTTTCGATCCCTTCTGCCACAATAAAGAAAGGGTTTTCTTTTAGTTTTAAACTGTTTAGATCGAAATGGGTTTGAGGGGCAATACCCAAAAGCCCATCGGGGCGATCTCTATAGGAGAGTTTTTCAAAAACGTGGGGAGCCACTTCAATGATTTCGGCTTGAGAGGCTTTAAACTCCTCTATCAAAGAGTGTTCATTCACTCCGAGAAAAAACGATTCGCAGACAAAAAGGGTAAAAAGTTTAATCCCCCCCTGTTTTGCCCTTAAAAGCTCTCGATACCCCTCGATCAGAAATGTTTGGGTCTCATCTCGGTCGCGTCGGTCTCTTAAACGGCAAGCGGCTTTTACTTTAGGATTTTGAAGGCTTGTGATAAGACTCATGCTCTCCACCTCGCAAAAGTGCCACTTGGAAGAGGAGGAACTCCCTCTTTTCCGGTCAAACACATCTCGCCGAAATCGATGGTACCCCCATACTCTTTCATGGTGTTTTTAACGAGATGGTGGTTGATCAGCGGTGAAAATCCGGGAGTATGGCACGAGAAGAGAAGGAATTTGGGGTTATCGCTTAAAAGCTCTTTGCAAAGAGAGAGCAGTTCAATCACATCGCTCTCAATTTTAAACACTTCTCCCTTTTTGCCCCTCCCAAAACTGGGGGGGTCGAGAAGGATCCCATCGTAGGAAGCGCCTCTTTTGACTTCCCTCTTTAAAAATTTAAAGACGTCATCGACAATCCATCTAATGGGGGCTGACTCTAACCCATTCACTTGAGCATTCTCTCTTGCCCAGCTGACCATCCCATGGGAGGCGTCGAGATGACAAACAGAGGCTCCTGTTTTAGCTGCCGCAAGAGTCGCTCCCCCGGAGTAGGCAAAAAGGTTTAAGATCGAATCGGCCTTTTGGCAAGTCTCTTGAAGCCACTTCCAAAACGGTTTTTGCTCTGGAAAGATCCCTAAGTGACCAAAATCGGTGGGTTTTAGAATGAACTTGATCCCTTCCACTTCGATCACCCAAGGGCGGCTCTGATCGATCGGTTTAAGCCATTGGCTATACCCTTCTCTTGTGAACCTGGCATCAGCTTTTTCCCATTCACTTGAAGGAAGGAGCGGTGAAAAGACTGCTTGAGAGCAGGGGCGGACAAAAGTATACGGCCCAAACCGTTCAAATTTTTGCCCAAATCCACTATCTATAAGTTCGTATGTTTTTTCAGTCATAGTCATTATCATACAAGATTTGGTATTTCTTTTTGGTGACGAGAGCAATAATAAGAAACAGCACGATGCCAAATAACTCTTATCGATCCAAGCTGCGAGTATTGGGGATCGGTATAGTTTGCAAAAAGTAACCGAGAAACGATCAAAAGAGCAGAAAATGCAATAAAAGGAATGGTTGAGAGGGCTCTTTGAAGATACGCGGGCATCCTAATCTTTATCCTTTTTTCTTTGATTTCCCCTTCTTTGTCCAGTAGGGAAATCCTGTGATTGAGGCTTCTTCTTTTAAACGGGGTTTTGTTTTTGAGTCGAATCTCATCGAAGGGTTTAGGGGTCACAGAGAGATCTTTTCCAATCCTTGCGTGTCCCATTTCTGAGATGTCGTCTTTGGGATGATAGGTGATTTTAGGCTTCTCTTTTAATTGATCCCATTTTTTTTTGTAAAAAGTACTAACACCAACACCTGCGTGAGTTTCGGTATAACTAACTTTTGTAGCATTGTCGATGGCTGCGTAAGTAGCAAAGGCCGCCCCTAAGCTGTGACCTGTAATGATCACTTGTTGATTTTGGGTATCACACCACTTCTTTATTTTTGAGGCGCTCCATTTGTACGTCAGATGCCCCACTCCCATTGGATCAAGATCGGCAACGAGCGTAGCTAAAGCTCCTCTTCCCGCCGGGTAAAAGGAGCAGCCTCTAAAAAGAAGGATCGAGTGGGAATTTTTAGCTGTTAAACCAAATGCATTTAGTCCAAAACCTAAAGGGATCTCTTCGATATTATAGGTAACCATCTTGTTATTGATTGGCAAATAAATAGTTTCATTTTTTAACGTTAAGTGGTACACCTGTCCTCGAGCAAGCTGTTCTAAAACAAGGGGCATCTCATCTCTTAAGTTATGCTCTCTAATTCTATTTAAATTATTTTGTATATGTTTTTTCTCAAGAGGATCTAGTTGATGCTCTTTGATGGCCGTTGAAACAAGGGCTGGATGAAAAAGAGTTTCCGTCTGTGGCAAAGACGTGACATGGTGAGGTAAATTTTGTATAGGTGTTACCATCCGGAAGATTGTAACAGATTGATGACTTTTTGAACAATAGAGACTCACGCTTTATTGGCTTCATCTTGCATAAGCACATTATTGGCTTCATTTTGCATAAGCATTTGTATAGCAACTAACGGATGCATATCATTGATCTGTTCCAATCTTTTGTTTGGGTCTACATTAAGTAAGTGCTCTATTATTGTCCCAAGCAAAGGATTTCTTGTTTTTGCCTGTGCAATTAGAACTGTTAAAGCCCTTTGGTACTTTTGAAAATTTTGTGGATTATCTATTATTGTTCCCTTTCTAAGGCCAATATCATACTGCTTATTTAATTTATAGATACTGTCAATGTTGTTTGGATTATCACTACCTATGAAAAACAAATCGACAATCATCATGCCATAGGTCCAGAAATCAAAGGCTCTTCCTTGATCTTCTCGTGTACTATCTGTGTTTTTTACCAACTCTTTAAATGGGGGGGGTACACAACCCTTAGTACCAACAGATATGTCAAAACTATATTGGTTTAGTGGACAAGCAGTATCGTGATCTGATATTGTAAATATTTTTTTACCATTAACTAATTTAATAAGAATGTTATCAATTTTCATGTCTCTGTTGACCATATTATGGTCGTGTAATTCTTTTATCCCTTTGGCTATATCGCTAAGCATTTGGTAGATTTCTTTTGTTGTTAAATTTCCTGATACATCAACAACCGCTCCTCCTTCGCAATATTCGCTTAAAATCCCCAATTTTTTAGCCTTATCTCCTTCATTAAGGTCTAGTGCTTCCATCATGTTTATTACTCTTTCAGAGGTCTGTTTAACTGGTTTGCTTTGGTAAAGATGAACATCTCCTCCCAACACATTTTCGCTTTGGATCGCATTGACTGCTTGGATTGTATTTATCTCATTTTGAGCGTATCGCTGGATCATAAAACCACTTCGGAAGACATATTTTTTTCCGGTTTCGAGGTTGACTGCAAGAGTGGCTCTATTTTTGCCTCCTTCAATATCGAGTTCAGCACGCTTGGATCCCTTTGGCACGGTTTTTCCCTTACAAAGGATATAGGTTCCTGGAGGGCAAACACCCCCCGGATGAACGATAAGAGAGCGGGCTGTACCAATTTGTTCCCTGTAAACGTGTCCTGTTACTTCATGTGTTTGATTATTTTGTTCTGCAAAAGCTTTGATCCCGTTTAATTCCTCCTCCGTTATATTAGCTATCCGCATGATAGACTGATCGATCTCTTGTCGCTCTTCGACTGAACTTTGTGATGAAGAGGTACTTACAGAATTTGTCGCTGCTGTCTCTTTGGGAGTGGTTGGAGCTGTGCTCGAATTGGTTGCTGCTGCTGTATCTTCGGGAGTGGTTGGAGCTGTGCCAAGAGTATGTGTAGCAACAGTTGTCGTCTTTGAGCGAGTTTCTTGGTCGTCACTTTGGTGATTGGTATTTGGTGGAGTTTCTTCTTTAGGTTCAGTCTCTTGGGGGGCAATGTGGTGAGCGGTGATTGGTGGAGTTGGTTCATGAGGTGTTGAAATAGTGACGTTAAAACTCTCATTTTGCCTTTGTTGATTCGAAGTTAGTCCCATTTTTTTTAAGAACTTACCCACTTTACTACGAACGTTGTAAAAGAACCCTCTATTTGGACGAATGGGTTGATTGGATGGAGAACCTTCTGAACCATTGCCGATTTGCATAATCTTACCCCCTTTTTTGTTTATTATAACAAATTAAAATTAATGACAGTGTTAATTTATTATTAATAAATAAATGTAATAGAGAAGAGTGTTTTTGCTTTTGCTGTTCATGAGTTTTTGAAGGGCACCTTATCTGATTTATTTTCTTTTATTGGCTAGATCTTATATGAACTTTTCTGTGAAAACTAATGGGTTTTCTCCATCAATCTTTTCCAATCTAACTGTTGGATTTTCTTCTAGAAAATATTTTGCTATCGGGCCAAGGTCTTGGTCAATTGCCACTGCAAAATCGATGAGTTGTTTTAAAGCTGTGCAATAAATCTCAAAAAGTTTCTTGATTAGGTTCTAATGTCCAATTCATAAAACTCTTGTCGAATTTTTTATTTAGTCGGCCCTGAAAAAGTCCCCTCCAATAAAAGTGATCCTTTTGTAACAAAAAATGCGGTGTACGATGCCTCCCCCCTTCTCAAGGTTTGGTGAGGAGTAAAACGCATTTTTTGTCAAAAGGGACACTTTTATTGGAGGGGACTTTTTCAGGGCCGACTCATTAATGGCTAGATCGGATGAGGGAAAACTTGCTGGATCAGTGATACTCATAATTGTATTACCAGTTTTTTTTTCATAAAACAGATCAAAAAAATTATGAATGTTAATTTACTATTAATTTGATAGTTTAATGAATGCTTGGGACAGAAGAGTATTGATGCTTTCTGTGACGATCATCTCCCTACTCCCTTTAAGGTTTAAGCGTTTAATTTCTGGTGGAAAATTGTCTATTTTAAGGCCGATATAGACGGTGCCTATAGGTTTTTCTTCAGTTCCCCCTGTCGGTCCTGCGATTCCTGAGACGGCAAAGGCAATACGGCTGTTCATAAGTTTTTGAATATGGGTACACATTTCTTTCACGGTTTCTTCGCTGACGGCGCCGTGATTTTTTAGAGTTTGAGGGGAAACGTTTAAGAGGTTTTCTTTAATGCTGTTGCTATATGAAACAACACTTCCCAGGAAGTAGTGAGATGAGCCACTTTGCGATGTGAATCGATACGAGAGGGCCCCTCCGGTGCACGATTCGGCAACGCTTAGGGTTAAATTTTTTTGAATAAGCAGATTGTGCAGGGCAGAGTCTAAAGTTTTGCCTATTAAGACTTGCGATTTAAAGCGCTCTTTGATTTGGTCGATCAGTTTTTTAGGTTCTTCTAAGCTTTTAAGTCGTATGGTCAAAAAACCAAGGGAGGGGTAAATCCCTATTTGGACATGAGGGAATTCGTTTTGCCATTTTGTGAATTGATCGTTGATCTCTTTTTCTTTTAGAGACAACAGAGTAAGGGTGTGGGTTTTAAAAACGGGTTCCTTTCGAAGCCAAACGGGTATTTTGGGAACAATCTCTTTTGAGAACATCTCTTTCATCTCCCTTGGAACACCAGGAAGAAAGACGATGAAGCGTCCCTCTTTCTCAAAAATCCTTCCTGGAGCATTTCCTAGGGTATTTGGTACAGGAGTTGTTTTTTGAAAAAGATGATCGATGACCGTTTTTGTTAAGTCGTCAGTTGTGATGCCAAGCCCTCCTGTCACAAGGGTGAGTGTGGATCTTGTGAGGGCTGTAAGAAGCGTTTCTTTGATGGTGTCTTCGGTGTCGGGGATGGTGGTTTCTCTTAAGACTTGGTATCCCATTTCGGAAAGAGTTTTTCCCAAAAAAGCGGCATTGGTGTTGATTGTATAGCCGGATAAAACTTCAGCTCCAATCGTGACGATTTCAATCATAGAGCGACCTTCAAATCGGTTAATTGGGGATGGGTATTGATCCAAGAGAGACATTTTTTCCCAAGTCTAAGGGGGGTTGCTAATTTTTTATCGTCGATAAGAAAAGTTGTGGGCAGGGTATTTTCTCGTGTCCATTTTTGAAACAGGTGAAAAAGCTCCCCATTTGAAGTGGTTCTTGAGTTTTTTGGCTCTCCTGTTTCTTGATCTTGGTAGAGCTGAGGAAATGAGATATAAAGCCCCCAGCTGATGGTATCTTTTCCAAACACTTGAGGGAAAATTTTAAGAGGCTCTTTTGAGAGGTGAAACGAGGAGACTTGGAGCTGAACGACAGGGAGGGTGGCTCTTGCAATCACATTATTTTGCAGGACTTGGTCAGAAATACTTGAATCGTCTTTTGTCAAACAACAAGAGAAAGTTTCTCGAATTGTTTGAGTCATATTCACCTCCCCAACTTTTAAGGCATCGATATAGCTTTTGTAGATTTCAAAAAAAAGAGGATGGGGAATCTCTTTTTTTTGCATAGGAACGACTCTTCCGGTTTGTATGATTTTAAAAGGGGAGAGGGAAAATAGGGAGATGAGTTCTTCTACTTCTAATAGGGCTTGAATCGAAATCCATTTTGTGGCTTGTAGAGGCTTCATGGGGTGACTTTTTTGTGAAAGAGGGGAAGGATCATTAGCGAAACGACGCCTATAAAGATCGCTGAGTCGGCCACATTAAAGACGGGGTAGTGGTATTTAAAAGGGACGAAGAAAAACATATCGACAACATGGCCGTAGAAAAAGGTGTCTAAAATATTTCCGAAAGCGCCTGCGATGATGAGGGTAAAGGGGATAGTTTTTTCGGGGGATTTGTTGAAAAAGAGGGCATAAATAAGAAGAGATGAGATAAAAGCGATCCGAAAATAAAGAAGGGGTGTTTGGTATTCAGGAAGCAATCCCCAGGCAGCCCCTTTGTTTGTAGCGTGACTTATGGAGAAATCGATACCGGCCAGGTTTTGAAAGACGCCGATTCCGCCGTAAGGATAGATGGGGGTGCTTTCGTTCATAACGGGTAAATAAAAGTGGGTGAAAGCTTTGGTGGCGATATCTAGGGCAAGAACAGTTAAGGCTAAAAAGAAGGCTTTTTTCAAAGCAGCCCCTTTTCCAGTTGTTGCTGTGCTTGTACGGTCATGGTGGCGTAAGGGATCGCTTCTAGTCGCTTAATGGGAATCGGTTTTTCTGTAACATCGCAAATGCCGTAGGTGTTCTCATCGATTTTTTCAAGAGCGCGGTCGATTTGTTTTAGCAGGTTGTACTCTTGGGTAGTGAGCTCTAGTGTGACCGTTCTGTCAAAGTCATCAGTTCCTTCATCGGCTTGATGCTGGCTGTAGCCGGACGATTTTTCTGAGGATTTGACTTCTTTTGAGGAGACTCTTAAAGAATTAGTGATCTGAGCTCTCATTTCGATGAGACGCTTTTTAAAATGTTCAATTTCCTGGCTAGTTAAACTCACTTTATTCTCCTCTTAATCCTTAAGGGGGTTTATTTAAAGAGCTTGATCACTGTTTCCCTTTTCCGATTTTACGAGGTCGAGATGGGAAATCTCAGCTAAGTCGTGATAGAGCTCTTTAACGTCTTTAAATCGTTTATACACGCAAGCGAACCGGATATAGGCGATGGTGTCTTTATCGATGAGGTGTTGCATTACCATCTCTCCGAGCTCCCTAGTCGTGATCGTGCGGGCTTGCCGCTGTAATAAATCACAAGTTATTTTTGAAGCAAGAGCAATGACTTGATCGTGGCTAATGGTGGTGTGTCGACAAGCGGCGACAAGTCCTGCAACAAGCTTTTCTTTTTGAAAGTCCTCGTACCTACCATCTCGTTTTAACACTTGCATGGTGAGCTCAACAGTTTCGAAAGTCGTAAAACGTTGTTGACAAGCAAGGCATTCGCGCCGTCTTCTAATGGCGGTCATATCGTTTGTCTCTCTCGAGTCAATGACTTTTAGATCTGTTGCGTGGCAATAAGGGCATTTCATTTGAGCCCGCAATGTAGCAGTTTTTGGAGATTAAAGCAAGAGATTCGTTTTTATCCCTTCCTCTTTTCCTTTTCCCTAAAACTTGCCTTTGCCCTGTAAGCGTCAAACGAGGTCATGTATTTAAAACCGCGAAGCGGTTGCCGGAGGGGGTAAAGGGGGAACCGCGCAGGGGTTCCCCCTTTAAAGATGCTTTAAGTTGTAAACATCGAAGAACAAACTATAATCTCGAATCATCTTTATCAATTGTAATGATTTTATCTAAGTGGGGAAACCCCTGCGCGGTTCCCCCTTTAAAGATGCTTTAAGTTGTAAACATCGAAGAACAAACTATAATCTCGAATCATCTTGATCAATTGTAATGATTCCATCTAAGCGGGGGAACCCCTGCGCGGTTCCCCCTTTACCCCCTCCGGCAACCGCTTCGCGGTTTTTAATACATGGTCTCGTTTGACGCTTACCTTGCCCTTGCCCTCCCCCCAAACTTGCCCGTGCCCTTGCCCTCCTTTTCCCTTACTCTCCCATCAGGTTCACTTGACCCTTATATCTAGTCGGCCCTGAAAAAGTCCTCTCCAATAAAAAGTGCCCCTTTTTGACAAAAAAGGCGTTTTACTCCTCATCAAACCTTGGCAAGGGGGGGAAGCGTCGTTCACCGCATTTTTTGTTACAAAAGGATCACTTTTTCTTTGGAGAGTGCGTGTTCCATTCGTGAAATTTTAGAGCTTTTCTCATTGTCATATAATTAAACCTTGCAAAATAGGCTATGTCTCTCTTCCTCGTTAACTGTAAATTTTTCTCAAGGAACTCTTACTTTTTCAGGGCCGACTATTTAATATTTTTTTAAAAGGGCAAGTTTGGGGGAAGGGGGAGGGCAGGGGGGTTAGCCACCCAAATAAGTAGGGAAAATCCTTTTGCCGTTAAGGGCGTTCCAGTCGCTTGTTAGGATTGAGCCGTCAGGGTTTAGGACATCGATGCTGTAAACTGGCAAAAACACCGTTTTTACGTCCCTTACAGTAAAATCCTGCCCGAAAGCTGCCGAAGCAATCCTTTCAATTTGCTTTTGATCGTATTTGATCCTCTCTCGAGATGTTTGAAGACCGCTTTTTTTCACAAAGGAACGCTTGATCGTCGTTTGCGGTTGAACCGAAAGTTTCGGATTCTGAAGATGAAGTTGAATTTCATTCCCCTTTTGAAAAAGTAGATGCTTCTTTCTTGAGCTGTCGATCCAAAGATCTAAGGTATCTTGGTCCACTTTTAGCTCTTTTAAGAGCTGCTCTCTCGTCATTGAGCCACGCGCTTTCGCAAGAGCATTCATGATCGCAAAATCAGCCCTTGTCGCCGATGCTTGAATCGCATCTTGAAATCCATGAGTCTTTTCCCAAGTATCTGTGTTTAATACGATCTCACCGTCTACTAAACTCCACAAAACAACACCCTCTTTTGGGGATTTGTTCGCCTCCGTAAACTTCACTTCAAAAAGTAAATGAGGGTGAAATTTAAGCGTCGGCTCCTGGTAAGTGTGGTTTTTGTCGATTAAAAGCTCTTTCTTGTGGTCGCGCATGATCTGTTCAGCCGTATACTTGGCTTCAAGAGTTGTCAAATCGCCAAAATGTCCGTAAGATTCAACAAATCGCCTAAATTGAGGTTGATTTTCGTAGGCCCACCAAAATGTTCCTATCGCAATACTAAAGACAATAATAGGTTTTATAATACGTTGCATAATCGGCAAATGCCCTCCAAACCAATCTGATGCCCTAAATCAAAAGAAAAATCAAGAGAAAATATAATAAACTTCTTTTATTTGTGGAAATCGCCCTTTATGCTCCCCCTTTTCTGCCCCATTTTTTTCTTAACAATTAATTATAAATAGGGTACAATATCCTTGATTTTTAAGAAATTTTATAGGATTTTGTATGTCCGCAGCTTTCAGTGGTCCTCTCCTCAATACTCATTTAAATTTTTCTAATACCTACAGTTTTGTTGAAAGAAAATACTTTATACGTTAAGACTAAAAGAAGATTTTTCCCTAAAATCTCACAAAACGGTGATTTATTTAATGTCTACTGTAAGTTAAAAGATTTAAGTCTTAATGATCTGAAGTCATTAGATTTAAATGAATTAACCAATGTGTTCCGCTTTGTCGAACATATCGATTCAAAGATAGGAAAAAGTCGAACACCTCATGCTCTTCTGGGACTTATTGTTAAAGTGTATGACGCTTGTGCTAAACGTTTTTCCCTTTCCAACGATTAAGACCTATGATTACAACGAAAAAAACAAAATTACTACACTTAAAAATGACCTTTTAAACCATATTAAAGAAAAATCAGTATTTGGAGATTCTGTTTTTTTAAGTAGTCAGTTCTCTCAAAAAGCGGGTTTTATAGATAAAAATGGGTTTTTTCAGGTGAAGGCAAAAAGAAGATTTTCGCCTCGCATTTCTCAAAATAGCGATTTACACGCAACTTATCTAAGATTAGCCTTACCAATTCAGAAGTTGAAAACTTGAAAAGCTTTGATAAGAAAAGCAATGTTGTCGCGTATATAAACCACATTCAACAAAAAATAAGCAAAAGTAAAACCCCCCGTTTATTCGCCTCTTTTGCCGTTAAAGTGTATAACTTTATCGCAAAAAAAATGTCTTGTAAACAGATCGAGTCTTATGTTTACGACACAAGAAAAATAGAGGAGCTTTTAAAGAAGCTTGATTCAACAAAGTCTTCTACAACTCATGTTAAAACGGCAATCGCTCCTGAAGTTTTTGCGGGTAGAAACCCTTCTGTGGTCTATTAACAACTTCGAACTCTCTTAAAGTTTTTGGTGATGAAGCTTTCAAAGTGAATAAACCTTCTGAGCCTCCAGAGTTTACAATTTCCGATGATGAGATTGATGCCTTGACAGAAGGCAAAGAGTTTCAAGCAGGGGTATCCGTATAATCATTCTTTAACAATCAGAGATTTAATTGTTTCAACATGTAAGAATGGTTTCCCAAGGAGAACTAGATTCTCAAGAAAAAGAGCGTTCTAAAACACAACTTCGTTTTATAATGTTTATGCTTTCGGGTCGTTCGACTTACAAAGCCAAAGAGACTCTTAAAGGAAGACTAATTGAAGCATTCAAGAGTTGTCAAGATATTCAAATTGAATCGACTAACGATATGTATAATGAACTTTGTGGGAGCGGTTCCTTATCCTCTAAGTTTAAAATACTTTGGGAACAGCATAAAATGGTTATCTTGGATCAGTTGATTATTCAGAGAGAGCCTTATGTTTTGGAAAAAAATCTTCCTCCTTCAAAGCAATTGACACATGTCAAAAGTGCTTACCTTGTCGCTTTGGCTGATGATTTAGGGCTACCTCGAAAAGATGTGGCGCTTAGCGATAGGAATAAGCCTGAGCTTAAGTTGAACCAAAAAGAGTTAGTTGAAGAGTTTAAAAAGAGGATTAATCTAAAAGAATTCGTTAAGGATCTTTGTCTTCGCGTCAATAATAAAGAGATCAGCGATCTTACAATCAAAGAGTGGCAAAGTTACAAAGATAATAAAGCTTTTGGATATTATAAAGGGGAAAACTATGTGGGGCTTCCTGAAGCAACAGAGAATCAACAAAATTATTTTTCTCCTTATATCTCTTTCGGGGAAGTTGAAGATGTTTTAATCGAAGCTAAGATTTTAAAAGAGGTGGTATGAGCGGGGCTATTTTTGATTCTTCCATTTTGTCCAAGGGAAAAGATTTTACACGAAAAATGGCCTCTCTTAATGCCGATGGTGTTTTGAGAGTCAAAACTAAAAACATTTTTAGTTTAAAAATATCTCAAAATAGCGCGCTTCATCAGACCTATTTAAAGTTAATTCAACTTAATGATTCCGATGTTGATAAGCTAAAAAATTTAAATTTTAAAGAATTGAATCATGTTTTTCGTTTTATTGAACATGTCGAATTGAAGATCGGAAAAAGTCGAAAGCCGCATGGTTTAGCAAAACTTCTTGGAAAGGTTTATAACGCATTTGCCAGAAAGTTTTCATTCAAACAAATTGAAGTTTATGAGTATGACAACCTTGAGAAAGTGACTCATATTAAGGAAAGACTTAAAAAATTTATTAAAGAGACTTCCCCCTTTGACGATTCTGTTTTATCGACCGACAAGTTTTCCCGTAAGGTGGTCTCTGTTGATAAAAACGGAATATTTCAAATTAAAGGTACAAAAGGGCTATTACCCAGAATTTCCCAAAATTCCAATTTGTATCAAACGTATGAAGCTCTAAAAAATATCGAAAACCTTGAAAAGTTGAAAAACCTCGATGAGAATTCATTGACGAAAGTTAAAGAATTTATAGAGCATGTCGAAGAAAAGGTGAATAAAAGTCGATCCCCCCGCTATTTAGCAGGGGTTATTGTTAAAACATATAATTTTTTCGCTAAGAAATTTCGTTTTAAAGAAATACAGGTCTATAGGTATGAGGAAAAGGAAAAGTTAACTCATGTTAAAGAAAAAATTGTTGGTTTTATAGCTGAAAAATCAAAAACAAAAAAACACCCGTTCTTTTTTCCAGCAGCACACCCAAAAACTGCTTCTTCTTCCGCGCCCGTAACACCTCCTCCTTCGACAATCTCTTCAACTCCCCCTTCTACAGCACCTGTAGAAGCGAAATCTTCCCCAACACCTCCGCTTTCAACAACACCTGTAAAAGCGACACCTTCTACAACTATATCCCCTGAGTATATCGATTTTGTGCAGGATTGTAAAATTTTAGAAGACTTAAAGAAGAAAAAAAAATGGGGCGATTTGCTAGATAGGCTTAAATCGTATTATCAGGATGACCTACAGGAAGAGATTGATCGTTTAAGAAAGATGGGTGTTTTAACAGAAGAGATCCTCAAAAAGTTGAACGAGAGTATTTATGGGCTTGAAAAGACTAAAAGTGGAGAGACTGAGCACAATCATGAAATGGTAAAGGTGGCTGTCGCAAGAGCTTTAGAGATCAAAAAGTATTTAGGCGATGAGTTTTGGATTGTCGTGACTTCGAACGATCCCAGATGGGGTATGATAAGTTATCTTAACAAAGAGTTGTTAAGGCATCAGTACAAATATAAAGAGACGCACCATTTTAAGTTTTTACGTCTTCCTCAAGATGATAAGGTGGACATTGCAACCTATAGGAATTCAGAGACCCACGATCATGATGCCACGACTCGTAAAGCTCTTATTTCTTGTGATACGTACTTTTTTAGCGCTTCTCAAGCAGAATCTTCCCTCTATTTTTTATCTCATGCGACGAGTATCTCCGGTTGGTCTGACGATACCCCAATTATCAATGCAGCGGATGAAAATATTAGACAAATTTTCCCAACTCTCAATGCCACTTCGTTTGCCTCTATTAGAGCTCTTTTTGCTAAGACGATTCTAGAAGTGAAAAAGACAACCCCTGTCGGAACGCTTCACGTGATTTGCGTGCCAAAAAAGGAAGCCATTGAGGGGACTCACGCCTATTTATACCGGGCTCATCCCTTTGGAAGAGTATGTGATTGTTATGATGCGTCAAAAGAGCGTGACATTTTAACAGATTATCAAAAAGATCAACTTAATTTTAAATGTAGTAGTGGTTATGGATATTATGGCATGGGTGGAGCCGCTCAGTACCGATTGCTTATACCTAACGTTAATATCGGTTTTAATGAAAAAAAAGACAGCATTTTTATAAAATCGTTTAGTGGTTTAGATCGAGATCGTCGAAAAAATTTTAAATTAGCTATTAGAAAAATTTTGGATGGTGCAGGTTTTATACCCCCTACAGGGGCCGCTCCCCTTAAATTACCTAGGAAAAAACTTCCCCCCGCAACAGCTCTTTCTGGAACAATTTCTGCACCCCTACCCCCTTTAGTGGTCAATGGGGATGACTCTTTATCACTTACAGATTATTTTGAAAAATCAGATAAAATGAATAGTCAAACAAGTGTTACCGATTTGCGTCTCAATATTTTGCTAGGGCCTCAAACTTTAGGCTTTACCGATAAGCTTCCGATGCCTTTTTGTGCTGTGAGTTTAGAGGGTAAGGACTTGAAAAGAATTAAATGGAAGGATGACAGCAGTCGCCCTCTAGAGGAAACTCCGTTTGGATTGGTTGGGGGAGAACCTTTTCCCTTATTCGAGAATGATATGATCAAATTGTTTGATTACGATCCTAAAGGGGTTGTGAGAGCTTACCATGAAGCAAAAACAAGAAGAAGAGTAAAAGGTGTCAATGGTATTGAAAGAGAAAGAGGTATCGAGCCCTCTTTTTCTGCTCCATTATCTAAAAAGGGGAAGATCACACTCTCTAAAGAGGAGTGTAAATTATTCAAAATTGATGATAGAGCCAAATATTTTTACTTTGTTAAACCGGTTTCAGCTTTAGGAGCTTCTCTTGCCACTGAAGCTGTTGAGGAGTTGAGAGCGGAAGGATTGCCAAGGGATGAATTTCATATTAATGAAAAGAAAGGAAAGTATATCGGTGATATCATCGCGACTCTAAACGAGAAATATGGGCCTGATTTTGCCGCTTTAATGTATATCGGGGGTTATGCTTATTTTGATGAGAGGGATCAATTGGTTCAAGTGAAGGCGCTTGTTGCAAAATTGACTGAAGATGTTTTGCCCATCAAAAAAGCTCAAAAAAACCAAGGGATTATTCCTGAAGATATTATTTCCGAATTTAATCAAAGCGTAGTTTGGATGTCTAATTGGGAACAAAACAACCCGAAAGATGGCAATAGCACAGAAATCACATCTCCTGAGTTGTTAAGCTATGGCGCCACACATTTTGATTGGATTCCACCAGGTTATATGCCTAAAAAAGCAAAAGATAAGGGTTTAGAGGCCTCTTATAAAACTTTTTATGAAAATCACGCCCCTAACGGTTTCTTTATGTATAAATTCCAAAAGAAACCAGACCTCGATTGCTTTTTGGCTATTGGTGTTGATCCCGAAGAGGTGAGTGAAGGGCATCTCGGTAATGTCACTATTATGGATTGTGGGAAATCTAAAAGTGTTAGTGCGTTAATTGAAGATGAGTGCATTGTCGGTCCTTGTCGAAGTAAGGGAGTGCCAAATAAATCAAACGTTGTTTGGCTAACGGAAAAACCTGGCACCAAAGAGCAAAAATACCGCCAGGTAGCTTGTAGTGATTGTAATATGGGTTTAAGCAATGAACAAAGGAAGCGTTTCTATCGTCAGCCTGTGATTGCTCAGTATGATTTGGGAGTGAAATTAAATGATATTAAAGATCAGTTCTATGATGCTCTTTATTTAAAACCGATTGCCAATTTCAAGGATGCTGAAATTTCAGAGATGTGCTCTTCTAAAAGAGGTAAAATCGCTGGTTTTTCAGTTGCCGGCGCAACTGAATTTCAATTTTTATATCCTGCAGGAAAATTAGCGGAAAACACAACGGACCAACAGCTTAAAAATTTATATTTGGCAGGTGGGTATGCATATTACAATTCATATGGTCAACTTGTAGGAATCGATGAGTTATTTATTTCCCCTGAGAAAGGAACAGTGCGTAGTTTGCCTTTTGAAAAATTGACTGAAGAAACGGCTATTTCGGATAAAGTAAAGAAAAAGTTTAAGAGCGAGATAGATAAGAAGAAGTTGCCTTTGGTGACGATTAAACCTTTAAGAGCAAAAGGGATTCGTCACTTTATGTCGATTCCTCCTCAAGATGCGACTTTTTCAACTGATAAGGGGATGTTTCTCTACATTTCTGCTGATGGCTCGACATTCTTTTCAAAAAGGGTCAAGTAATAGAGTGAAAAGAATGTTTTAGTTTGGTAAAATGCTTATCGCTTTTGCGGCCATGGCGGAATTGGTAGACGCGCTAGATTCAGGTTCTAGTCGGGGCAACTCGGTGGATGTTCGAGTCATCTTGGCCGCAATAACCTTAAGCCCCTTGATAGAGTCCTTTCATTAAGCCAGAGGCTCCACCGAGAAGAAGGCACCCTATCGCCGAAATAATAAGTACATTTTTAAAAATCAGCATGATCAGAGCTGCTGAAATCGGAAGACCTGCCATTGTCATTGATGCCACGGTGAAAAATGTCAAAACACTCCCCACCGTCAGCAGAATCACCGATACTCCAAGAGCAAGTTTTGCTCCCTCGAGTAATCCTTTTCCCATTTCTTTTATAACATGAATTGCAAACGAATAATCTTTATTTTTTATCTGTAAATATGAATTATAAATATAATCTGAAATATTTCCAATTCTCATGCAAAATTATCTCAATTAATTCAAAGAGAACCATCATATCCCATTTCCATTAAAATTTCAAGTCGATATTTTTCTTTTGTTATAATAAAAATTTTATTAGATGTTGGAAAAAGGACTTGTCTTTTATGAAATTGAGCGAACAGATGTGGGTATGCCCTTTTGGAGGTAAGCAACCGATTGCTCCTTTGGATCCTAAGCTTCTCGGAGGTAAGGGGAAAGGGCTTGTGGAGATGTGTTCCCTTGGGTTGCCGGTACCTCCGGGATTTATTTTGACGACCGAGGCTTGCAATGCCTTTCGAAAAAATCATCACGAGTTTTCAGACGGTTTTGAGGATCTGATTAGGCAAGCTGTGAAACAGCTTGAGCTGACGACTGGTCGCACTTTTGGAAAAGAGTTACTCCTTTCAGTTCGCTCAGGTGCAAGAGCCTCAATGCCCGGTATGATGGATACGGTTCTCAATCTTGGGTTAAATAAAAAGGGTTTGAACGATGCTCACTCGTTTGATTGTTACCGAAGATTGATTTCAAGTTTTGCCTCGATTGTCTCAAAGCTTAATCGCTCCCTTTTTGATGAGGCATGGCATCTTTTAAAATTGCAGGAAAATGTGGTTGATGATGCCGATGTGAGCTTTAAGACTCTTCAGCGAGGAGTTGAATTATTTGAAAAAATCTATTTCGAAAAAACGGGAACTGAATTTCCTCAAAACCCTTATGAACAGTTATTTATGGCAGTAAAGGCTGTGTTTAATAGTTGGGATGGAGAGAGGGCAAGACTTTACAGGCAGCTGCAACATATTCCCGATGAGTGGGGCACAGCTTGTACTGTTCAGATGATGGTGTTTGGGAATAAAAATGAGAAATCGGCCACAGGTGTTGGGTTTACAAGGGACCCAGTGACAGGAAACCGCGCCTTTTATGGAGAGTTTCTATTGAATGCTCAAGGGGAAGAGGTCGTAGCTGGTGTCAGAACGCCCCACCCTATTAATAAAGCGCAAAAAAAATTGAATCAATCGACTTTGTTGAGTTTAGAAGAGCTTCTTCCCGATGTGTATAAAGAGCTTGAACTCCATATCTTTGCCTTAGAAAAACATTTCAGGGATATGCAAGACATTGAATTTACAATCGAAGACAACAAACTTTATATGCTTCAGACGAGGACGGGGAAAAGGACCGGTTTTGCCTCGGTGAAGATGGCGATCGATATGTTGGATGAGGGTTTGATTAACGAAGAGGAAGCTCTTTTAAGAGTGCAACCAGAACAACTTACACAGCTTCTTGCGCCCGTTTTTAAAGAAAAAGAGAAAAATGAGAAACGGAAGTTTCTTGTAGGAAAAGGGATCCATGCAGGTCCTGGGGCCGCATCAGGGGTTCTTGCTTTAACGGCCTCACAAGCAGTTGCCTTCTCAAAAAAAGGGGTTCGTTGCCTTCTTGTAAGAAAAGAGGCCAATCCGGAAGATTTTCCAGGCATGGTGGCCTCTGAAGGGATTTTAACTCTTCGGGGAGGAAGTACCAGTCATGCAGCAGTAGTTGCTCGGGGGATGGGAAAGCCCTGTGTTGTTGGGTGTGGAGATTTGACGATCAATGAATCGAACAAGACATTAAGTGCAAAAGGGTTAACGATTAAAGAGGGGGAGCCTATCTCTATCGATGGAACTACTGGTGAGGTGTTTTTTTGTGACTTAAAGACTAGTCCCTCAGAAATTATGATGTCTCTTCTCGAAGGGCGCCTTCTTGAGAATTCTGCCTATCAAAGGCTTCTAAATCTTGCAGAAAAAAGGCGCATCCTTAAAGTGCGCGCCAATGCCGATTCACCAAGGGATGCTCTTGTCGCAAGGGCTCTTGGAGCAGAAGGGATTGGTCTTTGTAGGACAGAGCACATGTTTATGGAGCCGAACCGGTTAAGCGATGTGCGTCGCTTATTTTTTAGCCAAAATGGGGCTGAAAAAGAGGGGGCTATTAATAGGCTTCTACCCCATCAGAGGGAAGACTTTGTGGGGCTTTTTCAAGTTATGAAAGGGCTTCCCGTCACCATTCGGCTTCTAGACCCGCCACTTCACGAGTTTATGCCCACAACTCAAGATGAGCTTCAGGAGCTTGCTTTATCGATGGGCACAACGATTGATCACTTAAAAAACCTTAAAACCCAGCTAGAGGAGCACAACCCAATGCTTGGAGCAAGAGGGTGTCGTTTAGGTGTGACCATTCCAGAGCTTACCAAAATGCAGGTAAGAGCCATTTTTGAGGCGGCATGTCAAGTGGCCAAGGAAGGTCATATTGTGCATGTCGAGATTATGATTCCTTTAGTTTCAGTGATTAATGAAGTAAAACACCAAAAAGCTTTGATTGAACAAACTGCCGAGGAAGTCTTTCGAAAAGAGAATTATAGTATCCCTTATTCCATTGGCACGATGATAGAGCTTCCAAGAGCTGTTTTGATAGCGGGGCAAATTGCCGAAGAGGTTGATTTTTTTAGCTTTGGAACAAATGATTTAACTCAAACTCTCTTTGGCATCAGTCGCGATGATAGCGCAAAGTTTGTTCCTCTTTATATCAGGGGTGTTCCCTCTCCTTTAGATGAAGGGGAACTCATGCATATTTTTAATGAAGATCCTTTCCAAACAATTGATGTGGAAGGGGTTGGTGAGATGATGAAGATGGGTGTTGAAAGGGGCAGGAGAAGTAAACCCTCTCTTTGTTGTGGTATTTGCGGAGAGCATGGGGGAGATCCTAAGAGCATTTATTTTTGTAGCCAAGTGGGGCTAAATTACGTTTCTTGCTCCCCCTACAGGGTTCCGATAGCGAAGTTATCTGCAGCTCAGGCTGCTATTTTAGAAAAAAAACAAAAATGAACGATTTTTCTTTCTCGAAAATCAGGAATTGAAGAGAATTTGAACAGGAGTTTTTGGGATCGAGGGCGGTACCTGCGACCAAAGCTCCTAACAGATTCTAATTGATAGGATGTCTCATATGTCAACAAACAAAGGTAACAAAAAACCAGCTACAACTTCAAAACCTCCAAAAAAATAAGCTGAGTGTCCGTTTAGAAAAGGGGTCCCGTTTATCGCGGGGCCCCTTTTTTTTTGCATAAAATTAATGGAGTAGGATAGACTGCGGGAGTCTAAATAGAGGTATTTTCATGGATTCTTCTCTTATCCGCTCAGGGCTTCGTTCCTTTCTCATCGCCTTTTTTGCCATTCTAGGCATCTTTTTGGCGTTTTTTCTCTTTGCTCTTTTAGGAGGATTGATGTCTGATCATCTCTCACCTACTCCTGAAATGAAGTATAAACTGGAGATTGCTCCGAACGCCAAGGGTGTAAGAAAAGCACTTTCCTCCTCAGCACCGGTCATTTTAAAGATCGATATCAAGGGAGTGATTGGCACAGAGTTTTTAAATAGCGAAACGATTGGACAGCAGCTTATTGAGTCGAGAGAAGGAATTTTAGCCTCTGATCGCGTTAAGGGGATTTTGCTCTGCATTAATAGCCCAGGTGGCGGCGTGACCGATTCTGATGGGATTTACCGCTTGATAAGAAGCTATAGGGAGATGCATAAAGTTCCCGTTTTTGCCTATATCGACGGGATTTGCGCCTCTGGTGGCCTCTATATTGCAGTCTCAGCCCACAAAATTTATGCAAGCGATGTGAGTATTATTGGAAGCGTTGGCGTGTTATCAGGCCCCTTTTTTAACGTGAAGGATGCTTTAAATAAGATCAATATTGAGTCGATGATGATTTCTGCCGGAAAAGGGAAAACTGAGCTTAATCCCTTCCAAAAATGGGAACCGGATGAGTCGGCTTCTTTGCAAAAATTAATCAATTCATTTTACCAAGATTTCGTCGAAATTGTGGCTTCTGAAAGACCGCAGCTCACAAAAGAGGAGCTTGTGAATCAATTGGGAGCTCACGTGTTTGCTGCCGAAGAGGCTGCAAAGCTTGGGTATATCGATGGCAATGGTTACTCTTACAAAATGGCCTTGGAAGCCCTTCTAAAAGAGATGGGTATCACAGATGATTACTATCAAGTGATGGAGATGAAGAATAAAAATTGGCTCTCAGATCTTGTGAGTGGTAAAAGGACGCTCCTTTCATTAGTGACAGGGCCAACTGTTTATGATCGACGGCTTCAGGGACAACCCCTCTTTATGTGTCCATGAAACCGCTTTATATTGTCGATGTTTCAGGTTCGATTTACCGCTCCTACTTTGCCATCAAGGGGATGACAAACAGTAGGGGCGAGTCGACAAATGGTCTTTTTGGCTTTATTAGATCTTATCAAAAATTTTTGAAAGACTTCTCTCCTGAATATGTGGTGGCCGTTTTTGACGGTCCCAATAATGGGGCAAAAAGAGAGGCGATTTATCCTGAATATAAAGCTAATCGGAAAGAAAAATATGAGGATCTTTACCCTCAAATCGAGTGGGCTAAAACATTTTGTGATTTAAGCCAAATCCCCTTTTTAGATGTCTCAGGTGTAGAAGCCGACGATGTGATGGCAAGCATTGCGATGTGGGCCAAGGGAAAATTTTCTCCGATCTATCTTTTGACAGGGGATAAAGATATGTGTCAAATCGTTGACAAGGAGATTTTTCTTTTAAACACACACAAAGAAAATCTTATTGTCGATGAAAAAGGTGTTGAAGAGATTTATGGCGTCCCTCCCGACAAAATTGTCGATCTTTTGGCCATTATGGGGGACTCCTCCGACAACGTTCCTGGGATTGAAGGGTTTGGGGTGAAAACGGCGGCTTCCCTTTTAAATGAGTTTGGCTCTCTCGATTATATTTTAGAGCACCCTGAAAAGGTTAAAGGGGAGAAAAAACAGGCCCTTATTAGGGAACAAAAAGAGAAGGCTCTTTTAAGCCGCAGGCTTGTCGTATTGGACAAAAGCGTTTCTGTGCCTCAAGACGTCTCGTTTTATCACCTAAAAGAGGCAAAACCTGAACTCATTTCGTTTTACAAGGAGATGAATTTCTCCTCCCTTTTGAAAGAGATGAAACCTCTTGTGAAAGAGGAAAGAACGTCACTCATTGTCGATACTTTAGATGCCCTTAAAGAGATGATTCAAGAGTTAAGATCTGAATCTGAAATCTGTATAGACACCGAAACGACCTCTCTTAATCCTCTAGAGGCGAAACTTGTGGGGATTGGACTTGGGGGAAAAAAAGTCTATTACATTCCTTTTAATGGGTCTTTACATCCAGATGAGATTCGGAAACTATTGCAACCTCTTTTTGAAGAGAAAAAGTTTTTTGGTCATAACATTAAGTACGATCTCGAAGTTTTAAAAACAAATGGTTTTGAACTCAAAAACATAGTTTTTGATACGATTATTGCCTCTTATGTTTTAAGTCCTGAGGAGAGGAATCACTCCCTTGATCAACTTTCGTTAAATTTGCTTGGGAAAGTGAAAATTCCAACGGAAGAGCTTATTGGAAAGGGAAAAACTCAGATCACTATGGACTTGGTGCCGATTGAGAAGGTTGCCAATTACTGCTGTGAAGATGTGGAGTGCACGATTAAATTAAAAGAGCTCTTTAAAAAAGAGCTGACCTCTCGCCATTTAGATTTTGTTTTTAATGAGATCGATCTGCCCTTAATTCCTGTTTTGGCGGGGATGGAGAGACGAGGAATTTATTTAGATAAAGAGGTTCTTAAACAATCAAGTGAGCCTATTTTAAAAGAGATTGGTCAAAAAGAGAGGGCAATCTATGAGCTTGCCGGAACCCCTTTTAACATCAATTCTCCAAAGCAAGTGGGGGAGATCCTTTTTGACCACTTAAAAATTCCCTGTTTGAAAAAGAATCGCTCCACTGCACAAGAAGTGTTAGTGAAACTTGAGAAGAAACACCCCATCATCTCACAAATTTTAGAGTATAGGGTTTTAGAAAAACTTCGTTCCACTTATATCGACACTCTTCCCGAGGAAATTAATCCTAAAACCCATCGAATTCATTGTAACTTCAGTCAAATCACAACAGCTACGGGAAGACTTGCGTGTCAAAATCCGAATTTACAAAATATTCCTGTGAAAACAGAGGTTGGGCGTACGATTAGAGCAGCTTTTCGACCAGAAAAGAGGGGGTGGAGCTATATCTCTTGCGACTACTCTCAGATTGAGCTGCGTCTTTTAGCCCATTTAAGTGGCGATAAAATTTTGATCGAAGCGTTTCAAAACAATCAGGATATTCACAGGCACACAGCCTCTCAAGTCTTAAATATTCCTTTAGATCAAGTGACAGATGATGACCGAAGGATTGCAAAGGCTGTGAATTTTGGGCTGATGTATGGGCAGCAAGCATTTGGTTTATCCCAAGGGTTGATGATCGATTTGGGGGAAGCTGCAAGGTTTATCGATGCGTATTTTAAGCGCTATAGCGGCGTTAAGGAGTATATTGAAGAATCGAAGAATCGAGCGAGAAAAGAGCTTAAAGCGGTCACTCTTTTTGGTCGCGAGCGTCCCCTTCCCGAAATTGTGAGTAGTAACCCTGTGATTCGCGCTCAGGCAGAGCGGTTTGCGATCAACACACCCCTTCAAGGCTCACAAGCTGATCTCATTAAATTAGCGATGATTGAGATCGATAAACGTATAAAATCTTTTTCAGGTTTTATGATTTTGCAGATTCATGACGAATTAATATTTGAAGTTCCGGATAATGAGGTAGAACCGTTCGGTTTAGTGGTAAAAAAGGGGATGGAATCGGTGATTTCTCTTAAAGTGCCTCTTATTGTTGATATGAAAGTTGGCAAAAATTGGAAGGAATGTTAAGATTGAGGAAAATTGCGATTACGGGCACAGTTTCATCGGGCAAATCAGAAGTTTGCAAGATATTGAAAAACTTAAGTGGCACCAAAGTAATCAGTACCGATGAGATCGTCCATCGACTTCTTTCACAAGACAGAACCCTTATTCAACAAGTGATCGAGCTCCTTGGACACGATGTGTTTGAAAACCATCAGCTCAATCGATCCTTAATTGCAAAAAAAGTATTTAATGATCCGAAGTCATTAAAGGCTTTAGAAGAATTACTTCATCCGAGAGTTTTTGAAGAGGTAGTGCGCGAGGGGCAATTGGCCGAAGAGGCAAATGTTTCTCTTTTTGTTGTAGAGGTGCCCCTTCTTTTTGAGGCAAATTTCGCTTTCTACTTTGATAAAACAGTAGCAGTGGTTGCAAATAAAGCCTTAAGAGAAGAAAGAAGTTCTGATCTTAAGTTTTTTGATCAACGCTCTTCTTTTCAATTTACGGATGAACAAAAGGCGTATCTTGCAGACAATGTGATTGAAAACAATGGCACATTGGAGCAGCTTAAATTTCAAGTGCTATCCCTTTTTAGTGAAGAAGGGGATTAGCTTTAACTTACAACCAACTGGGAGTTTCTTTTCTCGATGGAACAAGAAGGTCAAAACACAAGACAGGGTCCAGCAACTGAACCAAGACGTCAACAAAATTATATACAGAAAAAACGGTACTACCAAAAAGGGAAGAACCCGCAGTCTTCTTACGGGTCTCAAGATGAAGAAGCGGCCATCCTTTCCGACTCAGAGCAAGAAGAGCTATTGCAAGCCTCAAAAAACGTGACAAAGATTGCCGATATTCAGAGGATGAATATCGATGAGCTTAAAAATTTTGGTAAGCAAATTGGTTTAGAACATTTGGGGTCCCTGACGAGATCGCAAATTGTTTTTGATGTTGTGAAATCGATTTCAGAAAATCCAAATGAAATTCTCTATGGGGAGGGCGTTTTAGAGGTTTTGCCCGATGGCTTTGGTTTTTTAAGATCGCCAAACTACAACTATTTGCCAAGTGCTGAAGACATTTACGTATCGCCCCAGCAAATTAGAAGACTTGATTTGAAAAAAGGGGATACGATTCGGGGTACGATCAGATCGCCAAAAGAGAAAGAGAAGTATTTTGCTCTTTTGAAGGTCGACGCGATCAACGACGAGCGTCCTCAGAGGGTGAACGAGAGAATCCATTTTGAGAACTTAACGCCTCTTTATCCCGATAAAAGAATTGTGATGGAGACGACAAAGGACAAATTGTCGATGCGTGTGCTTGATTTGGCAGCTCCTATTGGTAAGGGGCAAAGGGGCCTCATAGTTGCGCCACCTCGTACGGGTAAAACGGTGCTTCTTCAAAGCATTGCAAACTCCATTGCGACAAATAACCCTGAAGTGGTCTTAATGGTCCTCTTAATCGATGAGCGTCCTGAAGAAGTGACCGATATGCAGCGGATGGTGAAGGGAGAGGTGATCTCCTCGACATTTGATGAGCCGCCAGAGCGTCACGTGCAGATTGCCGAGATGGTGATTGAGAAAGCAAAACGTCTTGTGGAGCATGGTCACGATGTTGTGATTCTTTTAGACTCGATGACCCGTCTTGCAAGAGCCTACAACACCGTGCAACCCCATTCTGGTAAGATTTTGACAGGGGGTATCGATGCTAACGCTTTACATAAACCGAAAAGGTTTTTTGGAGCTGCGAGAAACATCGAGCGGGGGGCTCTTTAACGATTATTGCGACCGCTCTAATCGAAACGGGATCTCGCATGGACGAGGTGATTTTCGAGGAGTTTAAGGGAACGGGTAATATGGAGCTTGTTCTGGATCGTCGTTTGGCAGACAGACGTGTTTACCCAGCCATCGACCTGATTAAGAGTGGTACGAGAAAGGAAGAGCTTCTTTACCATCCAAACGAGCTTGAGAAGGTGTTTTTACTAAGACAAGCGGTTGCCGATTTAGCGGCCATCGATGCGATGAACCTGCTTCTTGGCAGATTAAAGAAGACCAATTCAAATGTTGAGTTCTTATTGTCTATGAAGGATTAAAAAAAAAAGCCCCGTTGAAAAAACGGGGCTTTTTTTATTACTCTTTTTCGTGTGCTGCGTTAACAACGAAAGCTGCAGCTGTAGCTCCGAGGAAGTTGGCTACGATAAAAATCCAAAGATTTGACCAGTGACTTAAGTTTAAGAGCGTGATCCCGAGGGCCACAGCCGGGTTAAAGGCTCCCCCTGAGATGGCTCCAACGGCATAAGCCCCGACAAGAACTGTGAATCCAATCGCTAATCCAAAGTAGGAGTTTCCTTTTGTCTCTTTTGTTGTCGCGACGTTTAAGACGACATAGCAAAGGGCAAAAGTGAAGAGAAACTCAGCTAGAAGCGCTTTAAGAGGATCTAAATGGATCGGCGTATGAGACGTCTCTCCTTTTAAATAAAGAGTCGTAAAAGCAGCTAAAGCTCCTGCTAAGAATTGAACTGCCCAGTAGAGAAACATATGATCGAATGAGATTTTTTTTCTCAAGAAAACGGCAAGAGAGACAGCGGGGTTGTAGTGCCCACCTGACACGTGGCCACCTGCAAAAACCATTACGGCAAGGGCTGATCCTATAGCGAGGGGAGCCCAAAATTCAGGGTGATTTGTGCTTAAAACGCTCAAACCTACCGTCAACATTAAGAAAAAAGTTCCGATAAATTCATAAACAAACTTCATGAAAAAAAATCCTTTGTGGTGTTTTTCTTTGTTTATAATGTATGAATTTTTTTTTGTCCAATAGACTCTTTGAGCACTTTTTAGCGGCTTCTCTAGGTCGTCGGCCCTTAAAAAAGTCCTCTCCAATAAAAAGTGTCCCTTTTGACAAAAAAAGGCGTTTTACTCCTCACCAAACCTTGAGAAGGGGGGAAAGCGTCGTTCACCACTTTTTTTGTTGCAAAAGGATCACTTTTTCTTTGGAGAGTGCGTGTTTCATTCGCAAATTTTTTTCAAGGAACCCTTACTTTTTCAGGACCGACTAAATAGTCGGCCCTTAAAAAAGTCCTCTCCAATAAAAAGTGTCCCTTTTGACAAAAAAGGCGTTTTACTCCTCACCAAACCTTGAGAAGGGGGGAAAGCGTCGTTCACCACTTTTTTTGTTGCAAAAGGACCACTTTTTCTTTGGAGAGTGCGTGTTCCATTCGCGAAATTTTTAATATAAATAAACCTTGAAAATTGGCTATGTCTCTCTTCCTCGTTAACTGCAAATTTTTCTCAAGGAACCCTTACTTTTTCAAGGCCGACTAGATATTTACAAAAGTCGTGTAGTTGCTGCCTTAAGGGAGCCACTTTTTTAGAATAATTGAGCTGCAACTCTTGATACTCTTTTCTTCCCTTTTCAGTTTCGATGCAAATAGGATCAAAACCATACTCTTTTAAATCGTAGGGGCTAGCTCTCATATCGAGCTCTCTTCCCTCAACGGTTAACAAAAAAGCTTTTCCAATAAAATCAGCGCCGATCCAGGGCCAAAGAGAGGCTCCCCATTTGTAGAGGTCCATATTGGCGTGAACACAACCGGCTTGCTCGTTTTGAAGCCGCGTCTCAAGGGTGGGTTGAAACAGGTTCAAGGGTAGCGCTTGAGGGGTAAAGAAGCGGTAGGCATCGTAGTGAGTGCAGCAAAGTGTTTGCTTTTCGACAAATGAGGCTAACTCCTCTTCTGTTAATCTCAACTTTAACTCATGCCTCAATTCCCCCTGTGATTGTTTATAGACCATGGCCCACTCGTGAAGTCCAAAACAACCAAAACGGGGAGGTCTTTCAATAATTGTTTGGCATAAATTTTTTACAAACGAAGCTAATTTAAACGTCTCATCTCTTAACCGATTCCGATTTAATTGAAGGGTGTTGTTTTTAACCTCAAACCAGTAGGGGGTAAAATAGGTGGGTATTTTGTCGTTGACCTCTAAACTTTCCTCAATTGAGGGAGTCCATTGCTTCAATTTTGTCGGGGAAAAGGTGTAGTAGGTAAAAAGAAAATCGTAGACTGGATGTTTTTTGTGAACGCTTCGATTTGCCAAAAAAGAATTAGGTATTTTTGAGACAAGCTTTTCGTGTTGTTTGGAACGCTCTTTCCATTCGTTTAAAGGCAAGTGTTTCATAGTAAGATGATAAATAATAGTAGTGAAAAAGTCAAATTTTTAGACTTAAATAGGAAATGGTGACATCATTAGTTTTTTTGAACCCTTTTAAAAAAGCGAGACTTTATGGAGTTTAGACAACTTGGTCGCAGTGGTTTTAAAGTGCCTGTATTGAGTTTTGGAACAGCCACTTTTGGAGGGAAGGGGGAGTTTTTTAAATCTTGGGGGGAAACGGACGTCAAGCAAGCCTCTCGACTTATAGATATTTGTTTAGACCAAGGCGTGAGTCTATTTGATACAGCAGATATCTACTCAAATGGGGCCTCTGAAGAGGTTCTTGGGGCCGCAATAAAGGGGCGACGCGACAAAGTTTTGATCTCCACAAAGGCGACTTTTAGATTTAGCGATAATCCAAACGATGTGGGGTCCTCTAGATACCACCTTTTGAATGCTGTAGAGGGAAGTCTTAAAAGGCTTGGGACCGATTATATCGATCTTTTTCAGCTTCACGGATTTGATGCGATAACGCCGATCGAAGAGACTTTAAGAACTCTAGATCAGCTGGTTAAAAGTGGGAAAATCCGCTACATAGGGTGCTCTAATTTTTCGGGTTGGCACGTGATGAAGTCGCTTGCCATTTCAGATAGAGAGGGGTTAGAGCGTTATGTGGCTTACCAAGGGTACTACTCTCTTATTGGAAGAGATTATGAGGCTGAATTGATGCCTTTGGCTCACGATCAAGGGATTGGGCTACTTGTCTGGAGCCCTTTGGGTTGGGGAAGACTTACCGGGAAAATTGATAGGAAGCACCCTTCACCTCCGAGTGTGAGCCGTCTTCATGAAACCTCTAATATGGGCCCACCTGTTGAGGAGGAGTATTTATTTAAGGTGGTCGATGGTTTAGAAAAGATCGCTTCTCAAACGGGTAAAACGGTGCCACAGGTGGCCATTAATTGGCTTCTTCAAAGACCTACCGTGGCTAATGTGATTATAGGGGCGCGAAACGAAGAGCAGCTTAAAGAGAATTTGGGAGCAGTTGGCTGGAATTTAACGAAAGAGCAAGTGGCTTATCTTGATCGTTTGAGTCAAAAGCCTCTTCCCTACCCGTATTGGCACCAGGATGGGTTTAGTGAATTAAATCCCTCGCTAGTTCCCTATTATTAAGAAAAAATATTGTAACTTTTTCATGCCTCTTGTACATTACCTCTGTTGCATGAGGAGAGTTGTATGGTTATAGAGCGTTTTGAGATTCAGTCGTGGGAAGAGTTGATCGATGAGAGCCTTAAGGAGAGAGCGATCCAAAGCTTAGAGAGGGGCAATGTGCTTTATTTTCCTTCTCTAAAGTTTTCTTTAGATGAGAAGGAGAGCCGATTTTTGTCTCCCGAGATTTCAGATCCTAAGTCAAAAAATATTAGCTTTGACGGAAAAAAAGATCGTTTAAGTGGTTCAGTTTGTGAGGGGGAGGAGTTGTCTTTGTTGAAGGGGATGATGAAAAGGTATGCGACGACAAGTCGTAAGTTTTTAGAGCAATTAATTCCTTACTATACGCCCTCTTTAATTCAGGCAAAGACGAGTTTTCGCCCAGTTGAGATTTTTGGAAGAAAGAGCTCATACAGAAAGGATGATACTCGTTTACACGTCGATGCATTCCCTTCGAATCCAACGAAAGGACAAAGGATTTTGCGCATTTTTACAAATATTCATCCAGGATCAAAACCACGGGTGTGGCGTTTGGGTGAGCCGTTTGAGGATGTAGTGGATAGGATGATCCCGAGAATTGGGGCTCCTTTTTCTCTAGTAGCCTCTCTTTATCGATTGCTTGGGATTACCAAGGAGTTGCGCACCCCTTATGATCACTACATGCTTAAGATTCACGACACGATGAAAGGGGATGAAGAGTACCAGAAAGAGGTTCCTCAAGTTCAGTTTGAGTTTCCTCCTGGGAGCTCCTGGATTGTTTACACAGATCAGGTGTCTCACGCTGCGATGAGTGGGCAGCATGTACTAGAGCAAACGTTTTACCTGCCTCCCGACGGGATTAAAAACATCTCCACAAGCCCTTTGAAAGTATTAGAAAAGCGCCTTAATAAAAACCTTATCTGATGTTCAAACTATTTAAGATCAGAAAAAAGGTAGCTATCGTTTTTATCAAACCTATTTTCTGGTGGGATTTGGTTGTATTGATTTAAAATCCGTTGAGCTGCTCCGTCTCCATAAGTTTTGTCGTAATAGTAAACATCTAATTTAGGAAAGTCACAAAAATGCACTTTCATTTTTTTTCCTCCTTCATACTCCATATAATACAAAGGAAAACCATTGGTTTGATAATTTTTAAATAGATTTGCTACTTTTTCGCTGGTGGAAACAAGCTCTTGTTGTTTAAGTAGTTGATCTGGATGAGTTTCAAAAAACTGTCCTACTACAGTAGCCCCTTGGTAGAGGGCATACCAGGCGTTTACATAAGACATGCCCTTTGGAACTGTTGCTGTATTAGATGTCATATGGTCTCCTATTTGGTTTAATTATTCACTGAGGGGTTGTCTCTTAAAATCAAACCTTAAGATAATATGTTTATTAATATCTTAAGGTTTAAGAGAAGAATTTCTAAATTCCCCCATAAATGGCTTTTAATGGAACAGGTTGTTGCCAAAAGGCGGCATACCGATCGCCCGTTGAAAAATGCCAAAACTCATAAGGGTAATTGACAAGGCCTGTGTTATTTGCAGCTAGAAGTAAAAAGAGTCTATTCTTCATCTGTTCATTGCTGATATTCTCTGAAAAAGTGGGGGCTGCAGGATTTACACCCCAGATGGCGCCAAATATCCCCATATCAAGAAATAGACCGCTATTCTCGTCGTATAAGCGGATATCAACGGCAGCACCAGTTGAATGGACAGGCACGTTATTTTTGACAGGTGAGACCCATTTTGAGGTCTCTTGTTCAACTTGCTCTTTTGTAAATTCTGGATGAGATTGTTCGATCTCTTTTGCTTTATTATTAAACAGCTGTTCTTGCGTTTTTACACTTCGCAATCCTTCAAACACTTTGATCGAGATTTGCCCTGGTTTAAACCCAAATTTACAAGCTAGACGATCAATTTCTTGAACCATCAGCTCTAACTTGATATATAATCCATTTCTGATTTTCGATCCCTCTGGAAATCCAGAATTGCAATCAGGGGAAGCAAAAGGAGTTGTTGGATCAGGTAACAAGCTTATTCTGGGGTAATTGGTATCCTTGATATCAGTAAGCGGTTCTCCTGATTCGTGTATCTCTATTCCTTTGATCCTTTCATCGGCAATTTTTGGAAGAGTATTCTCTTTGAAAGCGTTTTGTTGCGATGAAATTAAACGGTACACCTCCTCTTTCATCAAGCGTTTGCATTTTAGTAATTGTAACTGCCAGGAATTGCTTGTGGAATCAAAAAAATTCTCCTCAGGAAAAGTGGTTGATTGAATGAAGGAAGATGAAGTTGTTGCGGTTAGAGACATCATAAAAAGCTCCTTAACGTGTAGAGGTTGGAAAACAAAAGTAACAAAAATCGAATTAAAACATAAGCAAACTAATGAAAAAAAAGGGGACGCAATGGATATCATAGAAAAATCAGTCCTCTTAACTCCTGTTTCAGGAATTGTTAACATCGCAATTGGGATTTTGAGACGTCTTGCAGCAACCTTGGCAGCGACTTTTCTCTACATAAAATATAAATTCACTAGCAAAGAAAAAAAGGAAATCGACCCTTTTTATTCAGAAAAATGGGAAGTGGCGATGGAAAAAATACTAGTGGAAATTTTTCAATCGGCAAATGAAATCCTTCGAGGAGCTCGATTGATTGTACCTATTATTAGTTCGTGTTATCGAACCAAAATCAACGAGAAGTCTGCAGATTTTAGAGCTTGGGCATCTGCTTGGCATGCAAGTCATTTTGAGCGCTGTGATCGTCACCAACATACTGAATTTAAACCAACTCCTTATGGTCAGCTTTTTTGAGAGGAAAAAATTAATTACGTGTACATTAAAGAGCGCAACAAATTTATTCGAAAAACACCTTAGCTCTTCTTGTAAGAATCTAAATCAGCTTAAAATGAGAGATTAGGGTGTCTCCCTAAACCTCTTTTTGGCCCTTTTGTAATCTAAAAAAAAAACTTTAAAAATTCCGTAAAAAAGTTTAGGGACAGGCCTTATTAAATATTAGTGGAAAGAAAAAGGGAAATCCTAAAGAGAATTTATAGAAAAAAAACCGAAGGCTCCTTACGAAACCTTCGGTTAGTATTGCCGACGACCGGACAATTATCGAACCATTTTGTTGAGGGAATGCGCAAGATCTATGAGCTTGAACCTTTTATAAAATTGGATTCTTTACTTACTAAAGAAGGTGAAAAAGGGCCTAAAATCTACAAAAGAGCAGTTTAGCAGAGCTAAACGGCATTTTCGTCTCTCTTCCTTACCCCCTTCATATCAATAGAACAACAAAGTCAACGACAGAGGGGGTTGCGAGGGGGAGGTTTTTGAAAAATCCTCTCGCCTTCGAAGTAGCAAAAGTTTCCATGCATATCATAAGAAGCTGGTTTTAAAGCTCCAACACCATTAGCGAATAATTAGAGCTTTAGGTTATTGACTTTTTGTCTGTACATTGGCATCATATGATGCTATAATAATATACGAAGAGATGTGAGATGCACGATAAACGCCCCTCGGATCACGAGCTGACCAAACGACTAAATGAAGCAAAGGAATCTCTAAAAAATAGATATGGATTATTTGCTAATCCATCAAAAGCTATGGGCGAGTTAAATGATTTAGAGATCGGTGATGCGAATGATGTTTGGCCGTTAATTAGGGAGCTGCTGGAGGAAATTTCTCCAAAGGATTACAAGGGGTCAAGACCTCCGCAAAAGTCATATGAAAAAGCAATAGCCGGATCTGAGTTATTCGCTTTTAGTTGGTGGAGCACTAAATGTGCTAAACAAATGTATATTAAATTTGTTTTGAAGAACGAGCGATATTATTACGTCTCACTGCATCAAAGCCGTTCGACAGAACAAAAAGGAGAAGATTAAATGAAGTGCCTAAATTGTGATTGTGAAAAATTTGAATCAAAAAACATCCGCTTTAATCCTGAGATAAAAGGAGAAGAAGTTGAGGTGGTCGTGCTCTCATTTGTTTGCACAAAATGTCAGACGCCGTTAATGGATGGTGAGCAAATGAATGTGCTTAGAAGAAGCGCTGCGGATAAATATCGCAAGCAACATAATCTTTTGACATCTGAAGAGATTATCAAATATCGCGCTTCGCTTGGAATGTCCCAAGCTGCTTTTGCCAATTATTTAAAAGTTGGAGAAGCCAGCATAAAGCGTTGGGAGACATATTTTGTACAAGATGTTGTTCAAGATGATCATATTCGTTTGAAATGCGATGAAGCTTATGCAGAACTTAATGCTCTTGAGGTTCACTGGAAAAGTCATGTACCTGATATTTACAGTGGCAATAGATCTTTTTGTTTAGAGTTGTTTAAACAGGCTGTGAAATATCTATGTGAGTTTACAAAGAGCCCTTTATTTTTGAATAAGGCACTTTTTTATGCCGACTTTAAACATTTTCAGCTTTATGGTACCGGAATAACAGGTACCCGTTATGTACATTTGGAGTATGGTCCATGTCCTGATCAATATCAAAACTTGATACAATTGTTTCTTTCAAATGGAATTTTAGAGGCATGCAAAAACCACACCTTGAAATCCGTTGATAAGCCAGATTTATGCGTATTTTCCGATACCGAAAAAGAAGTATTGGAAATGGTTGCTAATTTAGCTGCTAAAGATGGAGGAAAAAGACTTTTAAATATTTCTCATGAGGAAGAGGCCTTCAAAAATACAAAGGCATTCCAGATTATCAGCTACAAGTATTCTAATGAGCTTAAAATTTAATTTTATAGATGGTTATATTGATGTCAGGGAGCTGTGATTCGATTCTAAAAAATATTATTTAACCGAACATAGAAACAGCAAGGTATTAATTGTTTCTATATCAGAATAGAATAAAAAGTAATAAGGAAGCCCGTCATGGCTAGAGAGCGAAATCTAAGTTTTTCAGAGAGAGAGGGTATAACGTCATTGCCAGTAGCTTACGAGCTTGAAGACCTTTCTTATGAAGTTCGTAATGAAATCAAATATATATTAGACGAAGAGTTGAATAAATATTTCGGATATTATCGAGGCAATGCTGAATTGCCTGATTGGCAAAAAGTGTTTAAAGACTGGCATGTCCAATTTCTAAAGCTTCCCGTTGAGGCTTTTTATCCTGACAATACGCGATATCAATTATTAGGGTTACTCTCATCTGCTCCATATAATCAAGTACTGGATGTTTTGGAATTTTTTATTAATCACAAGATGTTAATAAATCATATTTTTGCTAACGAAATTTCTGATCTTTTTGAACGTGAACAAGTAGCTTATTTGTTAATTAAACGTAATGAAAGCCAGAAAATTTTTGTGCCGAGAGCTACAAAAGAAGAAGGAACCGCCTACTTAAGAGCTTTAGAGTCACTAGATTCAGATCTTTTTTGTGGTGCTCGAAAAAACTTGGTCGAAGCAGGATATCACTTAATTAAAAAAGAATATAGCAAAAGTGTTCGAGAAAGTATTCATGCTGTTGAATCTGTAATTAGAGTTTTAACGAGCAACAGAAGTGTAAACTATTCGGACGGATTGAGAGAATTGAGTAAGAAATTCACTTTACATAGAGCTTTATGTGAAGGATTTATAAAGCTTTACGGTTTCGCTAGCAATGAAGATGGTGTAAGGCACAGTTCAATTGATGGGATAGAAAGCGTAGACGAAGAAACGGCGTTTTATTTTTTAGGAGCATGTGCAAGTTTTGTAACATTTGTAACGCATAAAGCTCGCAAAAATCAGGCTAGAGAAGAGCTACAGCAAAGAAGTGCAGACGAAGCAAAACAGATAAATGAATGAGGTCGCTATGCTAAATGAGATCAACGCGGGTCTAGAGGCCTGCAAAGCTTTTTGGAATGGTTACAAATGGATGGAAGATTTTGGGCAACGAATGTCAGAGGCTTCTAACAAAGAAGAAATGCTTACTTACCGACAAAAACTTTTAGACATGAAACAGGAGATGTTAAATTTACAGCAGGCATTTCTGCAGGAGCAACAATCCAAATATCGCTTAGAAGAACTTTTGCGGATGAAGGATGCATATTTTTTTAATGAAGATGAGGGCGTTTATAGGGAAATAAATCCAAAAAATGGCCATAGTCTTGCATACTGTCCAAAATGTATGCATGAAAAAGAAAAAGCTGTTCCTCTGCGTATTCCCGAAGCAGAAGAACGCGAACGGTGGATTTGCGCTGTTTGTGAATGGAAGGGTTGGTCTAGAGCAGCAGATCAAAGGATAAGAAAACAAACCCTAGAAGCCATGAATCATTTTCGAAGAAACTAGTTAATCTCTATTTAATTTCATTCATCCATTGATCAGCTAGCAGTTCCGCTTGTTCGAGAACAGTCTGAGTAGCCTTTTCTTGTAGGTCTGGCGGGTAGCCATATTTTCTTAGAATCCGCTTTACGAGCACACGCAATTTCGCTTTTACACTTTCCTTCAAGGTCCAGTCAATAGTTGTATTATTGCGGATAGAGTTGGCAAGTTCTCTAGCAATCACTCTTAATTGATCATCTCCTAAAACATCGCGTGCGCTCTTATTATCCGCGAGGGCGTCATAGAAGGCGTATTCATCATCGTTTAGCCCTAAATCTTGACCTTTTTGATTGGCTTGTCTGATTTCTTTAGCTAATTGAATGAGCTCTTCAATGACCTGGGCAGTTTCTATTAAGCGTCCTTGATATCTCTGAATAGTGTTTTCAAGCATTTCAGTGAAATTTTTTGCCTGTACTACATTTTTGCTTGATCTACTTCGAATTTGATCCTTCAAAAGTTTTTTTAGCATTTCGAAAGCAAGATTTTTTCGTTCCATGCCTTTGACTTCTGCAAGGAATTCATCGGAAAGAATAGAAATTTCAGGGTTTTTAAGACCGGCGGCGGCGAAGATATCAACCATTTCAGTTGATGCTACGGCTCTAGAAACGATTTGTTGCAGAGCTGTATTGAGTTCGTCCATATCCTTTCCCGACCCTGTTGTGGACTTTGCAAAAGCAGATCTTACGTTTTGAAAAAAGCCAACACTATCCCTAATTTGCTTTGCCTCATCACTTGCAGCACAGAGTGAAAAGGCTTTCGATAAATCAAGCGTTGTTTGCATGAAACGTTCTCGTCCCTTTTCTTGGGACAAAATATGCTCCATCGCTGCAGGAATTATGGAAAGCCTCTCTTGGGGTGTCCCATTGATCGCTTTAGAGTAGTCAAATTTATAAAATAGCTGCTGGACGACATCGTATTTTTCCTGCATCAAAGCGATCGCTTCTTTTTGAGGAACTCCAATCTCTCCTCGATCCTGTTCCGTGTAGTTAGCTAAGGCTTTTCGAAGTTGATCGGCTATTCCTAAATAATCAACAATTAATCCGCCTGGTTTGTCCTTGAATACTCGGTTGACTCTGGCGATAGCTTGCATAAGTCCGTGCCCTTGCATCGGCTTATCGATATACATCGTGTGCATGCAGGGGGCATCAAAACCTGTCTGCCACATATCGCGCACAATGACGAGCTTTAAAGTGTCATTAGGGCTCTTGGCACGCTTAGCTAGTAGATCCCTTGCCTTCTTGTTTCTTACATGAGGCTGGAAATCTTCAGAGTCGCTTGCAGATCCCGTCATAACAACTTTGATGAATCCTTGATTGTCATCATCACTATGCCAATTTGGACGCAGTTTGATGATGGCTTTATAAAGCTCGACGCAAATTCGACGACTCATGCAGACAATCATGCCTTTACCATCCATCGCTTCTGTACGGCGCTCAAAATGATCTACAATATCAGCAGCAATTAGGTTAATTCGGTTTTCTGCTCCAACAAGTGCTTCTAGTCTAGCCCACTTACTTTTGAGTTTTTCTTTGAGGTCAACCTCTTCCTTTTCGGTAAGCTCTTCAAAGTCCTGTTCGATACGAGGACGTTCATTTTCGTTAAGCTCGATTTTAGCGAGCCTGCTTTCGTAGTAAAGTCGAACGGTTGCACCATCCTCAACAGCCTGTTGAATGTCGTAGGTGTGAATATTGTCACCAAAAACAGCATAGGTGTCTTTATCGGAAAGTTCGATTGGTGTACCTGTAAAGCCAATGAAGGAAGCATTTGGTAATCCATCACGCATGTGTCTAGCAAAACCATCGATAAAATCATATTGACTGCGATGGGCTTCATCGGCAATTACGATGATATTGCGGCGATCGGAAAGTAATTGATAGGATTCTCCATTTGAAGGTGAGAATTTCTGAATCGTTGTAAAAATTACACCACCGGAAGCAACGGAAAGAAGTTCTCTAAGATGTTTTCTGTCATTTGCTTGAGCAGGTGTCTGGCGTAAAAGCTCTTTGCAGCTCGAGAATGTTCCAAAAAGCTGCTCGTCCAAGTCATTTCTATCCGTCAAGACGATCAAGGTCGGATTCTGCATAGCTTTTTGTTGAATAATTTTTCCCGCGTAGAATGCCATAGACAAACTTTTGCCGGAACCTTGGGTATGCCAGATAACGCCAGCTCTTTTATCACCACTAGGGGAGGAAGCATCAATCGTGCATTCAATGGCTTTGTTCACCGCGTGATACTGATGGTAAGCAGCAATTTTTTTGACAATTTTTTCAGCATCAATTTCAAATACCGTAAAATTGCGTATGATATCCAAAAGGACATCATGGCGAAACAAGCCCTTGAGCAATGTTTCGAGTTCTGCGGTTCCTTTAGGGGCTACCGATTTGCCATCAATTGTTCTCCATGGCATAAAGCGTTCTTTGTTCGAAGTTAAAGAGCCTACTTTTGCTTCGATTCCATCTGAGATAACTAAAAGACTGTTTGTTCTAAAAAGAGAAGGTATATCTTTCTTATATGTTTGAAGCTGATTGTAGGCATGAGTAAGGGTGGTATTTTCATTGACTGCATTTTTGAGCTCAATAACAGCTAAGGGAATACCATTAATGAATATGATGATATCCGGTCGGCGATTGCGCTTGTTTTCAACAATTGTGAATTGATTGACGGCTATAAAACTGTTATTGGCAACATTTTCAAAGTCGATTAAGTAGGCTTTATCTCCAGCGATACTGCCGTCTTCTCTTGTATATTCAACATCAACACCGTCAACAAGCATGCGATGGAATAGGTAGTTATCATCAATAAGATCGGGTGCTCGCGATGTGATAATTTTCCGACATACATCTTTTAGAATTTCTACAGAAAACTTTGGGTTTATCGTTGTTAATGAGGAAAGTAGCCGCTTTTCGAGAATGATGTCTGAATAGTTTTTGCGTTCTTGGTTTGGACTATCAGGAGCAATATCAGCCCCTTGAATTAATTCATAATCCAAGCTCTCAAGCCAGGCAAGTGTTGCTTGTTCTACTATGTCTTCTGAGAACCTTCCATGGTTCATAATAATATCCTTATATTGTGGCTGAAATTAGAGTTTCAGCCTCTCGAATTTTGACTTCTCCATTGATGAGTTTTGGTAGAAGGGTATCTCGAATTTCTGATAGAACTTTCGCATTAATATCGAGAGACAATTCCTTTTCGTGAAGAAACGATATTATTTTGCCGAATGCAATCATTAATTCCTTTTTAGGTATCCAAAAAGTAACATTATTTAAATTTTGAATTGTTATTTGAGGTTGTGCAGAACCAGTGGCATATCTAGTCATGTCTAAATATTTAAGCATGTATTCAAGATAGTATCGATTTATATCATTGTTTTTTAAGATTTCGCAAACTAAGGAGTTGTTTGTAACAAAAGATTTAGGAATTGTTCGATGAATTTTGCCTGAAGCTGCACCCCGACACGCAATTATTACTTGTGGTTCATCATATAAAAAAGTTGTGTAGTAACCAATTAGACCGTTTCCTCCAAAAACAGGAAATCCATCTTCAATTAATTCACTAGTTGGGAGGTTTTTGCCATAAACTATATTTGACACATTGTGGAGATATACAATTTTCCACCCACTTGGTATTTTTCCTAAAGGCGAATCAACAAAACTATCAGGAAAGAGTTCCGCTATTTCTGCGCTTAAGCCTTCAGGCTCTCGATCAGCAGTTTTAGCCTTTATAGGATCAAAGTCAATGAACCAACTTTTGAAAAGAGAGCTAGCAATATCCTCTAGCGTTTTGCTCATTTGGCGATTCAGTTCGATTTTTTCGTCAAGCGAACTAAGAATGTCTACAATCGAGTCTTGAGTAACTCTAGAAGGCAGTGAAAGGGAAACACTTTCCGAAAAACGTGTAAATTGGAATCTGGCAATTCCGGTATGTTGTACTTGATGTGCTTCAATTTCACCGCTATTATAAATATTTTGCAAAAACCAAAAAACGTATTGGGGATTTACAATTTCATCCTTGATTCGTAATATTCTGGCAAAGCTGGAACATGTAAGAGGCAAACTTTCATTTTCTAAGATCTTGGGAGTAATAATAGCAGTTCTTCCAGTGGGTTGATCTTTTGTGCCACCCGCTGTTTCTATAAGTATATCCCATGCTTTAAGTGATTTTAGGAGGGCTTTTTTATGTTGAATAAACCTTATGGGGACGTTTGCTAACTGTCCTTCTCTTATTGCCTTAAAATCAGTACCACGAATGACTTTCATCGGAATAGAGTCTTCGACAATCTCTGCTTCACCCCACTCTCCATCACGTGTATAGAAGAGTAAATCTTTGAAAAGTACCTTATCTTTATTTTCCATATCCAATCCTCTCTAGCTGCCTACGAATTTCGTTGTCCATTTCTTGGGATTTAGCCATCTGTTCAGCAAGCGTCTTTGTCAACTCAAGCATTTTCTCATTAAAAGAGCTTTCTTCTTCCTCAATCTCTTCGGCGCCTACATAACGTCCAGGAGTAAGAACATATCCATGTTCTTTAACTTCTTCTAATTTCGTTGATTTACAGAATCCAGGAACATCTTGATAGCCATCTAAGAAAGAAAGATGATCGACTTTTTCTCCACGCCAAGAATGGTAGGCGCTGGTGATATAGTTAATGTCTTTTTCTAAATCGAGATCTTTATGAGTACGATCTGCCATAAAACCTAACTTACGAGCATCGATAAATAGAATTTCACCCCTACGATCTCTAAGTTTATTTTTAGCGGCTAAACCACCACTTCGATCTTTGGCTAAAAACCAAAGACAAACAGGGATCTGTGTTGAATAAAATAGCTGTCCAGGAAGAGCTACCATGCAATCAACTAAATCGTCTTCAATAAGGCGTTTGCGAATTTCACCCTCACCACTTGTATTCGAACTCATAGAACCGTTGGCGAGAACAATCCCAGCTACACCATGAGGTGCAAGATGATGAACCATATGCTGAAGCCAAGCATAATTGGCATTTCCTGCTGGAGGAATACCGAATTTCCAGCGCATATCTTCACGAAGGTTTTCACCGCCCCAATCAGAAATATTGAAAGGTGGGTTTGCAATGATGTAGTCTGCTTTTAGGTCTTTATGTAAGTCGTTGTGAAAGGTGTCAGCATTTTTTGAACCAATGTTACCTTCAATTTGACGTATAGCTAGATTCATCTTGCAGAGACGCCAAGTCGTGGGGTTGGATTCTTGACCGTAGATAGAAATATCACCGATACGACCGCCATGAAGCTCGACGAATTTTTCTGATTGGACAAACATTCCTCCTGAGCCACAGCAAGGATCATATACTCGCCCTTTATAGGGTTTCAGCATTTCGACAAGGAGTCGTACAATGGATTGAGGAGTGTAGAATTCTCCTCCGCCCTTACCTTCTGCACTGGCAAATCGGGAAAGGAAGTATTCATAAACACGACCAAGAACGTCTTTCTGTCCCTGTGTGTGCATGCTGATTGTGCTCATTAAATCAACGAGATCACCAAGTTTTTCTTTATTTAACGCAGGTCTTGCATAGTCTTTAGGTAAAATGCCTTTGAGTGCGCTGTTCTTTTTTTCGAGTTCTGACATGGCTTCATCGATGATCGTCCCGATTTTTACAGAACGCGCATTAGATTTAATGTTGTCCCAACGAGCGGGTTTTGGAACCCAAAAGACATTTTCTGCAAGGTATTCGTCGCGGTCTTCAGGATCAGCCCCTTCTTCATTTTTGAGCTTATTGTATTTTTCCTCGAAAGCATCTGAGATGTACTTAAGGAAAATCAAACCTAAAGCGACATGTTTGTATTCTGCTGGGTCCATGTGGCCGCGCATTTTATCGGCAGCAGCCCATAATTGTTGCTCAAAGCCAATGTTAGCACCTGATGTCGAATTCACTTTCATTTGTTACTCCTTCACGGGCTTGATTTTTAGCCCTTTCTCACTGCCATATTTTTCTAAAAATTCGTTAAGGGCATAACGGATTATCCAAGCTGTTGATACTCCATTCATTGAAGCTAACTTTGAAATGAGCTCATGCTTTTCTTCTGATAAAATTACAGAGGTTCGAGCAGTTTTTGCTGTATCACTTGTCATCGGTCACTCCAGGTTGCATATTTTTGGTGTATTTTACTTCAATATGATGGAATTTGCAACCTTAAATACTTCTTCACCAGTCATTTATTAACTGTTTAAGGGAAAGAAATTAGCTTTGTATTTAAACTAATAATTTAATTAAGGAGTTTGTATGAAAGAGATGCAATGCAAAGAAAAATTTATAGAGTTAAGGTCGCAAGGACTTTCCTTTGAGAAAATTTCCAAAGAAATCAATGTCTCGAAACCAACGCTAATTAAATGGAATCAGGAATATTCCCAGGAAATTTCAAATTTAATCTTTTTTCATTCAGAAAAATTAATCGAAGAATTCAAGTTATTGAGAATTCATAAGATTGAATCGTTGTCGCGCACTCTAAATCGTGTTCTGGAAGAGATTTCGAAGCGCAATTTTGAAAATGTTAGTACAAAAGATCTGATATCCATCGCTTTTTCTCTCGAAGACAAGCTAAAAGAAAGCGTGTCAGGAATCGAATGCTACACAGGAATCACGGAAAGTTTTTTTGATGATGAAACTTTACCGAAAGAAAAAACCGTTCCGATTCTTTACTGATCTTTTACCAAAATTTTTCCTTTTTTTCGGGAGAATCTCTTTTTTCTTTTCATAAATCTTACATATATGTATGTTTTTTTCTTTATGGAGGGACTTATGCAAAAAGAGAGTGAAGAAGAGCCAACTACGATCAGAAACTCAATGTTTACCATTTTTAGGGGAGGAACATTTGCTTCTAATCTTAGCAAATTGATGGCGTCAAAACAGGTTTTAAAAAACCTTAACGAGCTCTCTCAGAGAACATGCCAACTTGACGTAAATTTGGTTTCATATCGAACTTTGCACCATTGGGATTCAATGGGATTAATTGAGTGTGGTCGTGAGTCTTCCAAATCCGGTTGGCGGAAATTCAATTTAGTCGAAGTCCTTTGGTTAAACGTTATCATAAAATTTCGAGACATGGGTATTTCTCTAGAAAAAATTAGAGATGCTAAGACTCTTTTCTTCGAAAAGATTCCCGGAATAGAATTGAAATACGTCGAATATTACTTAGTAGGAGCTTTATATTTTAAACAGCCAGCATTCTTCGTAATGCACTCAGATTATGGTTCAGAGTTTTTATCGTATGAAGAATTGACTAGTGCAATGGAAGTCGGCCTTCTCAACAATGCTGTATTGACTCATCTCAATCCACTTCTCAATAAAATTTTCAAAAAAATTGAAGTTGGATCAAATTTTTCATTTAAACGACCAGTGACTAATGACCAAAACATAGTTTGTGATTTTATGAATCAAGAAGATTTTGATTCTATGAGGATTATAAAGGGAAATGGCAAAATTACAGAGATGGAATTTGAAAAAGGGTTTTCAGGGAAAGTCCCTTATCGCGAAATTATCAAGGACGAAACAGATGTTCTTGTGACTACAAAAATTTCCAATAGCTTAGTGGTTTCAACTAAGCGAGCAAAAAAAATTAAATTGGATAATGAAGAGGATTTTATAAATGCATAGATTGACCATCGTGCTTCAAAAACGGACTGTGTTTCACGCTGACCACGGAATCATCGTCATCCACTATGGATATAGTGATGATTTCATTGAAGACTTGCCAGGAGATTCTCCAAAAAAATGGTAAAAAATACAGCGAAGCTGAAATTAAAATTATTCGAGAACAATTAACAAACTTAAGTCAAATTGAATATGAACATTACAGGCAAACCCAAAGGGATCAAGCGAGCTCTGATCTATACGAGAGTTTCCACCGAGGAACAAGCTGCACATGGGTACAGCTTGAGACATCAGGAGGAAATAATTAGATTGCATTGTCAAAAAGAGGGCATCGAGGTTGTTAAACATTTTCAAGATGATGGCTATTCGGCGAAAGACTTTAAACATCGTCCAGCTTTTAAAGAACTCTATGAATACGTTCTTGCTCATCCGAAAACAATTGATTATGTTTATATCATTCGCTGGGATCGTTTTTCTCGTAATATGACTCAAGCTTACGTAGAAATAGATAGACTTGAAAAATTAGGTGTTCAAGTCAAATGCTTAGAAGAGACAGTTTCTCCAAGAGATCCTGTTTTTCCTTATGTTCGAGCCCTTAAAATAGCTGAAGGACGATCCGATAACATGCGGAGGGCTCTTAATACCTCTTCGGGGATTGTTCGAGCAAGAAAAGAAGGAAGATATACGGGACCTCCACCAAAGGACTATAAAAGAGACCGAAATTCAAGTGGAAAATCAATCATAGTGCCTGATGAAAGCGCAGTTCTTATCAAAGAGGCTTTCGAAATTGTATCCTTAGGTTTATATGCGATAGACAACATTCGAAAAATTCTTTCAGAAAAGGGCTTGAAGATAGGAAGAAGTGCCTTTTATGATCTGTTGCGAAATCCTACTTATATGGGGTTTACAAAAGTGCCTAAGTTTGGTGATGAATAAGAATATTATGTACCAGGTTTACATGAAGCTCTTATAAGCGAAGATCTTTTTCATCAGGTTCAGTCTGTATTAAAGAAGATTGAAGAAAAAAATTGCATTCCTGCTGTAAAAAACAAGCAACGAGAAGAATATACACTTCGAGGAATTCTCCTTTGTCCTGCTTGCAATCGAAATTTGACTGGAAGTCCCTCCAGAAGTCGCAACGGTAGCTATTACGATTACTATCACTGTCAAAATTCTTGCAAGACAAGATTTAGAGCTGATTTTTTGCATGAGAAACTTGAAGACTATCTAAAGTCTTTAACGATCCCTCCTGAGATTAAAGAACTTTATATGGTTGTTTTGGAAGATACCTTCAAATCCAATGAGGGAGATCGAAAAATGCAAACTCAAGGGCTAAAGCAACGCATCAAAGATCAAGAAGACAAGACAGCAAGATGCGATGAGATGCTTTTGAATCGGGACATAGATAGAGAAACTCATCAACTTATGATTTCAAAATTGAAAGAAGAGATTGCGCTATTGCGTAAGAAGATCGAATTTCAAGAAAGCTGCGAAACAGGGTTCATGAAATACTGCCGATTTGGTATTCCGTTGTTGAGCAATTTGAGTGGATTCTACATGAATGCAAATGTGGAAATTAAGCAAAAGTTGCTAGGTTCGATATTCCCTGCAAAACTGCATTTTCAGGAAAATAGTTATCGGACCACCCCGTTGAACCCGGCGCTTGCACTTATCCTGCAGAAAAACAAAGGGTTAGAAAAAGAAAAAACCGGACAAACAATCTTTGAAGAGAGTTTGTCCGGTGGATTGCCGACGACCGGACTCGAACCAGCACCTTGTTGCCAAGAGTAGATTTTGAGTCTACCGCGTCTACCGATTTCGCCACGTCGGCAAAAAAAGCGATGTCACCATTCTACTGTAAGTTCCCTTTTTTTTGAAGAAATATTCTCTCAAAATAATTTTAATAACGATAATACTTCCGGTGCGCTGAAGGCCAAGAGTACACCACATTCTCCTCCCTCTCAGAATCAAATCTCACTTGTATCGATACGTAAGGGTAGTGATGTTTGTTGTCTAAGCTCCTTCCCTCGGTCGCTTTAAAAAGCTTTATAAAAATTTCTTTATTGTACCAGGGAAGGGTCGAAACATTGGTATCTGTTTTTTCGTACCGTTTAAAAGTTTTATACGCTGAGTCTTTGTGGTCTTTGTAAAATTGGATGATCAGGTCGACTATTTTTTCGGGGGAAGATTCGAGCCCTTCGACAAAAAATGAAACTTCTGCGCCGATTTGGTGTTTTGAGACCTCATTTTGGGGGGAATCGTCGATGTAAGCGTTGTGTTCGGGACATCTGTGGCCAGATGTGATGATCACTTTATGCCCCGTTTCCTCTTGTAGGCTATTTAAAATTTTGATCAAAATCGGATAAATAAACTCTTCTCCATCTCTTATCGGCAAACTGTGCTCTCCACAATCTTTTACCCCATCTCGTATGGGATTTCCCTTGTTTCCACGGCATCTGAAATGTTCTTTAGTGATTGGAGAAAGCTTGGCTGTTCGCGTCCAAGGGTAGAGAGGAGCGGGGTTTGTTTTCGGCTCGATTTCAAGGTAGTGAAAATCAGACGACTCCCGAGTGATCGGCTCAGCTGTTAGAAATGAAATAAAAAATAAGAAACAAATGATGTATTTCATGAGTCGATGATAAAGGATTTGAGCATTAAGCGACTACTCTTTAAAATGGTGCAAGGAGATTTTGGTTTGTGGATTGGGATTTTGTTTTATTAGATTTTGATGGCCTTTTAGTCGATACCGAAAAACTACACTATAGAGCCTATCAAAGGGCTGTAGAATTTTATAAAGAGCATTTGCCTTGGAGCTTTGAGGAATTTTGCTTAAAAGCGCACATCAGTCACGAGGTGCTTTTCTCGGCCATTTTTTCTCGGTGTCCCCGTTTAGAGGTCTCTTGGGATGAGCTTTATCGAAAAAAAAAGGAGAGCCTTTACTTAGAATTAGAAGAAAGTGGCGTTCAGCTCATGCCTGGAGTCGCTTCTTTTTTGGAAAGGTTTAATGGGACCCCAACATGTGTTGTCACAAATTCTCCTAAACCCTTTATCGAACAGGTGGTTGCCGATCTGCCCCTTTTAAATAAGATCAATTACTGGATCACAAGAGAGGATTATAAAGAGAGTAAACCCTCTCCTGAAGGGTATTTAAAGGCGATAGCACTTTATGCAAAACCCTCTGATAAGATTATAGGGTTTGAGGATACGCCAAAAGGGATTTCTGCCCTTTTGCAAACTAAAGCACAACCTGTATTGATCTCAAAAATCCCCTACCAGGAGCTTCAGCAGTTGAAAGCGCAAGGCGTCATTCACTATCCCGATCTTTTCAATTATAAGTAACTGACACCAGCGCCTATAAGGAGCTTCAGGAGTTGAAAGCGCAAGGCGTCATTCACTATCCCGATCTTTTCAATTAAAGGAACTGACACAAGCGCCTATAAGGAGCTTTAGGAGTTGAAAGCACAGGGTACATTCACTATTCCGATCTTCTCAATTATAAGTAACTGATACCAGCCTCTATAAGGAACTTGAGGGGTTAAAAGCGCAGGGTACATTCACTATTCCGATCTTCTCAATTATAAGTAACTGACACAAGCGCCTATAAGGAGCTTTAGGAGTTGAAAGCACAGGGTACATTCACTATCCCGATCTTTTCAATTATAAGTAACTGACACAAGCGCCTATAAGGAGCTTTAGGAGTTGAAAGCGCAAGGCGTCATTCACTATCCCGATCTTGTTATAAGTAACTGATACCAGCCTCTATAAGGAACTTGAGCAGTTGAAAGTGCAGGGTACATTCACTATCCCGATCTTCTCAATTATAAGTAACTGACACAAGCGCCTATAAGGAGCTTAAGGAGTTGAAAGCACAGGGTGCATTCTCTATCCCGATCTTGTTATAAGTAACTGATACCAGCCTCTATAAGGAACTTGAGGAGTTGAAAGCGCAGGGTACATTCACTATCCCGATCTTTTCAATTATAAGTAACTGACACTAGGAAAAGCCCCTGCGCAGGAGCTGCCTGGCTTGCAAGGCGTCTGTCTTTTTGCTCAAAAAAAGTTAAAATCTCTTCGATCTGGACTTTGCCCCTTCCGACATCGATAAGCGTTCCCACAATATTTCTCACCATCTTGTAGAGAAAGCCGTTCCCAACAAATTCAAATGTTAGATGATCCCCTACCTCTTCAACCGTGACCGAGTAAAGAGTTCTCACCCCATTTTTAGCAGCAGCTCCACAGTTTGCTTGGTTTGCAAAAGTGGTAAAATCGTGGGTCCCTACAAAAAGAGCTGCTGCTTGCTTCATTTTCTCAAGAGACAAAGAGTCAAAAAGGTGCCAGTGGTAAGGAGCATTAAACGGGTTTTCCGTTCTGTTGCGGTAAACGTGGTAACGATACATCTTTTTTTTGGCTGAAATTTGCGCGTGAAAATCGTTTTCAACAAGCTTCAACCCTTTCACCCGAATCTCTTGGGGAAGAAGTCCATTTAGAGATTGCAGATGTTTTCCCTCTAAATCAGCGGCACATCTAAAATGTGCCACCTGGTTTAATGCGTGCACTCCCGCGTCGGTTCTTCCCGAGCCAATCACCCTGATCGTCTCCCCTCTACAAATCACTTTGAGAGCTTTTTGCAGCTCCTCTTGAATCGAGCGACCATTTGGTTGTATTTGCCAACCAGAAAAGTTCGTTCCCACGTAGCTTAAATCTAAACGATACGTTTTCATTCCCTCTCCAATCTCGCAAAAAGCAGTTCTGGGGGTGAAAAAAGACGAAAAAGGGTGTGGCGTCCAAGGCCTCGGTTCACATACATTTGCCAATTTGAATGTTTTACAAGTCCCCTCTTGAACTCCTTGTTCTTAAGCCTTGTGTGAAAATTCCAGACTAAAGGCAAGTTAATCTGCCCCCCGTGGGTGTGCCCCGCAAGAATCAAGTCTTTACGAAACCCCTCCATTTGTGGGACCGTATCGGGATTATGAGTTAAAACTAGGGTGAAAATCTCTTGATTTGCCTCTTCAAATGCCTTTTTGGGCAAGCACGCTGAAGCTTTTATGTCTCCTAAACCGACGATTTGCAAACCTAACGATTTTAGTAGGCAAGTCTCATTATGAAGAAGTTTAAAAGAAGTTTTAGATAGAAGAGAAACTAATTTTTCGTGGGGATTGGTTCCGTTATAGTCGTGATTGCCAAGGGTGGCAAAACAGTAGGGCGCTTTTAATGAATTTAAAAAAATAAATAGTTCGTTTTCTTTTTTTAGCCGAGATCGTATTAAAAAATCTCCTGTAAAACAGATGATATCGGGTTTAAATTCAGTTATTTTATCAATTATTTTTTTTAGTCTATGGGGGGAAGTCCAAAATCCCATGTGGAGATCGGTGAGATGCACCAACTTTAACCCCTCAAGAGAGGAGGGAAGTTGTTTAAAATAAAATGAAAATTCAGTCTTTTGTGCCATAAGGCACCGATTATATCAGATTCTATTGAAAAAGAAAATCCCCAATCTTTTGGGGATTTTCTTTAAAATGTTAGCTTAAGTGTTGTGACACTTTGCTAGTCATTTGAAACATGTCGATTGGGTTTTTGCTTCCCAAAACTTTTGCAAGGTTCGCATCTGGGTTGATGATTCTTTTCTTTGTTTGATCTTGCAATTTATTTTTTTTAATGTAGTCCCAAAGTTTTTTTGTGACTTCTGTACGAGGCATTGGGCCTTTTCCAACGATAACTTGTAAAGCCTCAGATAATTTAACAGGCTTCATGAACGCTGATGGTTCTTTCTTTGTGGTCATTTTGACTCCTTAGATTGAGTGATATGTTAAAAGAAGTAGTAGGGTACATCTGTAGTTGCACGTCCCTTAAGGTATATCTTTTAGCTCGACTGGGAATTTATAGTCAAAACAATTTGTGATGCCATCGACCTTTTCTTTCTTTAAGTTGAAAGAAAGAAGCTTTCTCAGGTACTCTTGAAGCCAATTCCTTTTAGGTGTCAAAATGGTCGTTTTAAAGGTTGATAAGTGGTTATCTCTTGTCGAGCAATTGATTCAATCTAAGAGTGTCGAAGAGAGGTTAGAGAGGGTTGAAGCTTTTATTCATGGGGCTCCTTTTAAGTTTGTTCTTATCACAAAACCGATCGAAATTCTCGTTTTAAAAGCGCTTATTGCCCTTGATCAAGAGGCCACTTTACTTCAAGGGGTCGATGGGACGGAAGAGGAGTTTATTCCTTTTGTAAAAAGTCTTGTTGCGGTTGAAGAGTTTTACAAAGAGATTGGGGGGCTTGTTGGGTATTATGTCAAAGTGCTTGAGCTCTATCTTGAGACTAAGAGCGAAGAGTGTGCTTATTTTAAGCCTTCGGGGTTAGATATCTCTAAAGAGTGTCCAAGACACCTTATCAAAGAAGCGCTTCTCTCTTTAGATCGGATAGGAGCGCTTTATCCTGTTGGAGGGGCAGGTGATAGGCTCGATTTCAGGGATGAGGAGACAGGAGCTTGTCAGTCAGTTGCGATGTATCCCTTTATGGGGCGCTCCCTTTTAGAAGCGCTTGTGAGGGATGTGAGGGGCTTAGAGTATCTGGCAGAAAAATTGACGGGGCGCCCCCATAAGATCCCTTTGATGTTTATGACTTCTTTAGAAAAACAGAACCATGAGCAGGTGGTGAAATGTTTGACTCTACACAATTTCTTCGGTAAGTCACCACAAGACTTTTTAGTTGCCTCTCAACCTTTAGTCCCTGTGATCGATGAGGAGGGACATTTTGTTTTAACAGCCCCTTTAAAGCTTTTCCTAAAGCCCGGAGGGCATGGTGCCATCTGGAAAGTGGCCCTTCAGCACAAAGCCTTTGAGTGGTTTGAGAAGAGGGGCGTCTCTTATTTCTTTCTAAGGCAGATCAATAACCCGATTGGTGGGGTGGATAAGCATCTTATAGCCCTTTTGGGGCAAGGGATTTTTGAGCAAAAGGCGTTTGGTTTTTCTGTTTGTGAGAGGCGTGTCAAATCGCATGAGGGGATGGTTGCCAGAATAGAAATGGGGAAAGTTGAGTGGATTGGAAATATTGAATATACCGATTTTAAAAAAAGGGGAATTCAAGATGAGCCCGAAAAAAGTTCAAGCTCTTATTCTGCCTTTCCTGCCAATACCAACATTTTGTTTGCAAACTTAAAGAGTGTGAAAGAGGCAGCTTTAGCAAATCCCCATCCAGGGCTTTTGTTAAATCCAAAGCTTGAGGTAAGTCAAGGGGTAATGGGAGGAAGGCTTGAGAGTGCCATGCAACATATAGGAGATATTTTTACAGTACCTTTAAATCAAAAAGAGTGTCCCACTTTTGTGATGTTTAACAAAAGGCATAAAACAATTTCCCCGATCAAAAGGGGGTTTACCGAATCGATTCTGGAGACTCCCTTTGCCGCTCTTTACGACACGCTTCAATTGGCAAGAGAGCTTTTCAAAGAAAAGTTATTAGTTGATCTCCCCAAACTTCCTGAAGAGGGGCATTTTTGTGAAGGGGTCGCCCCTTTTATGATAACTTATCATCCCGCTTTAGGTCCCCTTTATGATGTGATAGCCCAAAAGATACAGCGGGGACATATAAGTTTTGGAAGTGAGTTGGTCTTGGAGATTGCAGAGCTTGAGATGAGGGATTTTGACTTGAAAGGCTCTTTTATTGTGGAGGCAGAAGAGCTTACTGGTAGATGTTATATGAATCATTGCAAGATTGTGAATCGGGGCGTTTCTTCTATGGGTGTTCAAGAGGTGGCAAGGGGTGAAGTTAACCGACTTGAGTCTCTTCACATAAAAATTTTAGGGAATGGGGAGTTTTTTGCGGAAAATGTCGTTTTCGAAGGAACATTTGAAATTGTCGTCAAAGAGAACACCTGCGTGAGGGCTAAGATGAGGGATGGAAAAGTGGTCTTTGTCGAAGAGAAATTACAGATTTCCCCTTGGGTCTACTCGTTTAATGAACTAGATGAAATCGTTTTGAAAAAGGGGAAACTTATTTAGTCGGCCCTGAAAAAGTCCTCTCCAATAAAAAGTGCCCCTTTTGACAAAAAAAGCGTTTTACTCCTCACCAAACCCCACAAGGGGGTTTGGATCGCTCACCGCTTTTTTTGTTGCAAAAGGATCGCTTTTTCAGGGCCAACTACTTAAAATGTAAGCTTCTCCTAACTCTTAAATAAGTGCCGCAGGACCAATAAGTGCAATAGATGCAACTGCCGCAACGATTAGCGCTACTCCCAAGATATTTAAAGCAATTCTTGCCTCTTTTTGAGATTTCAAGTTTTTTTCTGCAATAAGAATTAAGCTGAAACCCAAAAGCATCGTCAATGTTCCGGCGCCAGCTCCTGTTGAAAGGAAAGCTATTGAGCTTGTCCAAACAGCTCTTGTTGTTGGGACGACATGATTTGTAAAGTTGACACTGATTTTCTTTCCGCACCATCTGGCGCTGTTTACGATTGTTTCTTTGCACGCCGTAAACGATGTTGAAAATGTTGCTCCAATTGTTGTTGACATACCGCCTCCTAAAAAATTAATGGTATTAAAATAAAATTTTTAAAATCGGTAGTTTATCTTTTTTATTTTTTATGAGCAAGAAAAAAAAACGGTGTTTTGGTAATATGTACTTATGAACAAAAAAAGGAGTTCTTAAATGACAGGTCAAGAGATGCAAGAAGCAGCTGCAGATATCTTTAAAAGGCTCTCTCACATGTGGAGGTATCTTTGACCTCGCTAACAAAGAGAGTTTGTTAAAGGAGTTAGAGTCAAAAACTGAGGCTGCCGATTTTTGGGACGATAATACAGAAGCCAAAAAAGTGATCGCTTCTTGTCAGGCTTTGAAGGCCTGGCTTATTCCATATTACGAACTTAAAAGTCGGTTTGAATCTGTTAAAGGCATCTTAGATGATGCCATTTTGCTAGAAGACCAAGAGCTTTTAAACGCTTTAGAAAAAGAGATTGTCGAGATCACTTCGGGTTTAAATGAGCTTGAAATAAGAAAAATGCTTTCAGGTGAGCTCGATGATAAATCGTGCTATTTAAGCATCAATGCAGGTGCCGGGGGCACTGAGGCTTGTGATTGGGTTTTAATGCTCTCTCGGATGTATGAGAGATGGGCTCTTCTTCGAAAATGGAAGGTTGAAGTGGTCGATGTAGTGGATGGGGACGTGGCTGGTATTAAAAGCACTACCTTGAAGCTGATGGGTCCTTTTGCCTACGGGTATGCCAAAGCTGAGAAGGGTGTCCACAGGCTTGTAAGAATTTCTCCTTTCGATAGCGGAGCTAGGCGTCACACAAGTTTTGCCTCTGTTGATGTCACGCCAGAAATTACAGATGACATCGTCGTTGATATTCGCCCCGAAGATATTAGAATAGACACGTTTAGAGCGTCTGGTGCTGGAGGACAACACGTCAATAGAACCGATTCTGCCGTTAGAATCACGCACATTCCTTCAAATATTGTGGTTTCTTGTCAAAGTCAACGCTCCCAATTGCAAAACAAAGAGTCGTGCTTTAAAATGCTGCGGTCAAAGCTTTATGAGATTCAAGTCTCTGAAAGGGAAAAAGCTTTGGAAAAAATGGGGGGAGAGAAAAAAGATATTGCTTGGGGCAGTCAAATCCGCAATTATGTATTTCAGCCCTACACTTTGGTCAAGGATACGCGCACTAAAGTGGAATCGGGTAATATTCAAGCCGTCATGGATGGAGAAATTGATCTGTTTGTCAATGCGTATTTAAAAGAGTTTGGGTGAGTTTATGAAAGAAAAAGAAAAGTTGGAAATCGATATTCGGTATACAGAACCCTCTGATGGAAAATATCTTAAAGAGTGGCTTTTGCAAAAAGACGTCGGTAGGTGGTTTCCTATGTTTGGAGAAATTGAAGTCGAGGATGCTGTTAATCGTTGGCTAAGCTTCGCTCGGTATAAGTGTAGTTTAACTGCCGTTTTAAATGGTTTACCCATTGGATTGACAACTCTTTATTTGAATCCTTATAAAAAAATTGCTCATCAGTGTGAATTTGGAATTATTGTGGGAAAAGATTATAGAGGGAAGGGCGTTGGGACGGAACTTCTTAAAAACTTGATCCATTTAGGAAAAGATTATTTTAACATTGAGTTGTTGCATTTACAGGTATACGACCAAAATCCTGCAATTCATCTTTATGAAAAATTTGGTTTTAAGGAGTTTGGGCGGCAAACTCATTGGATCAAAGAGGAGGAAGGGGTTTATCAGGCAAGAATTTTTATGGAGAAATTTTTGAAACCCGAGATTGAAAAAAAGTAATTCTTTCAGTTATAATAAGCACTACTTTTTTTGAGGATTGTTGTTTAAGGAGTAAAAGATGGCAGGACATAGTAAATGGGCCAATATAAAATTTAGAAAAGAAAAGGCCGATGCTAAAAAGGGGAAGGTTTTTTCAAGAATTGCCAAAGAGATTATTAGTGCCGTGAAATTAGGGGGGGCAGATCCTCAGTCAAATCCTCGTCTTAGAGTCGTTTTAGCCAAAGCTAAAGAGGCGAACGTTCCAAATGATGTGATCGACAGAAACATCAAAAAAGGAGCCAATATCGACCAGGCCGATTTTAGCGAGATGACGTATGAGCTTTATGGGCATGGGGGAGTGGGTTTGATTGTCGACGTCATGACAGACAACAAAAATCGCATCTCCTCCGATATGCGGATTGCAACGAATAAGAGAGGGGGCACTGTAGCCACTCCCGGTTCGGTGGCTTTCAATTTTGAGAGAAAAGGGATCATCACGATTCTTAAAGGGTCTCACAACGAAGATGAGCTTTTTTTAATGGCCACTGAGGCAGGAGCTGAAGATTTTGAAGTGGAAGATGGGGCCTTTATTGTGACAACGGATCCTCAATCGCTATATCAAGTGAAGGAAGCATTGCTTTCAAAAGGAATTGTTTCACAAGAGGTCGCTCTTGAGATGATTCCTAAGACTTTAGTGGCAGTCGACGACGAAATAGGAAAAGCTAACCAAGATTTGATCGATTGGTTAGAGGCTTTAGACGATGTCGATGCCGTTTTTCATAATATGGAATAATTGATAAGGAAAAAAATAAAATGACATCGGCGATTTCTCCAACAAGACAAGAAGATTATCCAGAGTGGTACCAACAGGTGATTGTGGCAGCGGATTTGGCTGAAAATGCCCCCGTTCGCGGTTGTATGGTGATTAAGCCCTGGGGCTATGGGATCTGGGAAATTATTCAGAAGGGGTTGGATGAAAGAATCAAGGCCACAGGGCATGAAAATGCGTATTTTCCCTTGTTTATTCCTCTTAGTTTTTTTGAAAAGGAAGCAAAACACGTCGAAGGGTTTGCCAAAGAGTGTGCCGTGGTTACACATCACAGGTTATCTGAAAAGGATGGGAAGCTTATTCCGACAGGAGAGCTTGAAGAGCCTCTCATCGTAAGACCCACCTCGGAGACGATTATTGGCGATGCGTTTGCCAGATGGGTTAAGTCTTATAGGGATTTGCCTCTTTTGATCAACCAATGGGCAAACGTGGTGCGCTGGGAAATGCGTCCTCGTATATTTTTGAGGACGACCGAATTTTTATGGCAAGAGGGGCATACCGCGCACGCAAATGCTGAAGAGGCTTTAGCTGAGTCTCAATTGATGCTTAATGAGTATAGAAAGTTTATGGAAGAGACTTTGGCGCTTCCAGTCATCGTGGGAGAGAAATCTCCAGGTGAGCGGTTTCCAGGAGCTGTGAGTACTTTTACCCTTGAGGCCATGATGCAAGACAGAAAAGCGCTTCAGGCAGGAACCTCCCACTATTTAGGACAAAGTTTTTCAAAAGCTTCCGAGATAAAATTTAGCAACAAAGAGGGACAGTTAGAGTATGCGTATACGACCTCTTGGGGTGTGACGACAAGAATGATTGGCGCTGTGATCATGGTCCACTCAGATGACGATGGGCTCTGTCTTCCTCCTCGGATTGCTCCAAAACAGGTGGTGATCATTCCTGTGATTCCAAAAGAGGAGATGAGAGAGCAGATTTTAAAAGCTTGTGACGAACTTGTTAAAAAACTTCCAGGCGTTCGAGTCTTTGTCGATAAGCGGGATCTTCGGGGAGGGGAAAAGTCTTGGGAGTGGATTAAGAAAGGGGTTCCTATCCGCATTGAGGTTGGTCCAAGAGATTTGGAGAGTCAATCGGTATCTCTTTTAAGACGAGACAAGGGGCACAAAGAGAGACAATCCGTATTAATAACCGATCTTCCAAAAGTGATTCCTTCTTATTTAGAGCAGATTCAATCAAATATGTTTGAAAAGGCAAAAAATTTAAGAGATGCCAACATTGTTGACTCTTTAAAAACTTTCGAGGAGTTAAAGGCGTTTTTCACCCCAAAAAATAAGGATAAGCCAGAAATTCACGGGGGGTTTGTGAAAGCCAAATGGTGTGGCGATGAAGCGACTGAGGAGATGCTCTCCGATCTTAAAGTCTCGATTCGATGCTTGCCCATAGAGCAATCAGGGACTGAAGGGAAGTGCATTTTAACGGGAAGGCCAGCCACTTTAGATGCTATTTTTGCTAAATCATATTAAAAAGAGCGTTTAAAAATTTTGATTTAGAATTCTTGTTTCAAAAAAAAGATATACTATTTTCTTGAAATTGAGTATGTGTTCAGAATGGACACAATCGATAAGAAAATGGTTTATCAAAATTTTACCCTGCTTTGTGTGTGTTTTCTACTTTTTGGCTGTTGTTTGTGCCCAAGAGCCAAACGGATCGATGCTCCAAAAGTGGCTCTTGAGGAGTCTGTTCAGAACAAGGGATTTCAAAGGGGGGAGTTGCCACTCGATTGGTGGAGAGTTTTTCAAGACCCTCAGTTAACACAATTTATTGAAAAAGCTTTTCAAAATAATCCCACACTCCATGCGGCAAGAGCTCGTATTTTACTTGCAGCTGCCAAAGCTAAAAATATTCGGGCCAATCTTTTCCCAAATATTTTATGGGGAGCTGATGTTTCTTCTCAAAAATTAAGTGAAACAGGGCTTGTTCCTTTTAACTTAAATCCTCCTCCGACAGCTGCGAATACCCCTTTGGTGTTCCCGGCAGGCTTTGATCACATTCCTGTCTACTTTACCCAAACAGAAACAGAGTTTATTCTAACGTATGAGTTTGATCTTTGGGGTAAAAACCGCAACGCTCTAAAAGCGGCTAAGGGGGAAATGTTTGCAAAAGTGGCAGACATGGCGTTTGCTCAATTAGAGCTTGGGATCGAGGTTGCAAAAAGTTATTATGAGCTCCAAATCAATTATAGACGAGAGGAGATTGCTAAAACTTTGGTGGCTCTACAAGAAGAGTTTCTCGATCTGACCAAAAAGAGATTGTTAGACAATCTCGATAGCCGCATTTCTATAAATACCATTGAAGTTGAGCTTACCACTCTAAAACAGACCCTTTTAACTATACAACAAGATATTTTTTTAAAAGAAGATCAGCTTAAAACGTATCTTGCAGCAGATTTTACTGAGTCTATTTTTGCTGTTGAAAAGGTAGAATTGCCAAAAATACCTGTTCCAGAAAATTTGCCCCTCCATCTTTTATCCAATCGTCCAGATATCTCCTCGCAGCTTTGGATTATCGAATCGGCGGGTAAACAAATCGATGTGGCAAAGGCGGGGTTTTATCCCGATTTTAATTTAGCGGCTCTCTTTGGTTATCAGACGATTCATCTCTCAAAACTGTTTGAGGGACCAAGTGTTTACTACAACGTGAACCCGGCGGTGACTCTCCCCTTTTTTGATGGGGGACGGTTGATGGCTAATTTGCGCATAAGCGAAGTCAACTACGATCTTGCAGTTTTTAAATATAACGAACTTGTGCTTAAGGCCACAAGAGAGGTTTTAGATGCTCTTTCCTTAATCTCAAGCTATGAAAAGCAAGAAAGGCAAGCCATAAAACGGTTTGAACTTCAGGAGAATCTTTTACAACTAATGGAAATGCGTGTTAAAAATCATTTAAATTCACAGTTAGACATGATCAAGAGCCGGCAAAATATGTTAATAGCACAAGATCAGGAAATTCAAGTTTTAGCACAGAGAATCGACGCCTCTTTATCTCTTATTAAAGCACTTGGGGGAGGATTTAGTTGTGACTGAAGAGATTGAAAATCACAATAATCATAAGAATAATAAAATCATTTATTTTACTCTTCTTATTCTTTTTTTAGCAATTTGTTGGTTTTGTTACTGGTTTTTCTATTCGCGGTATCACCAATACACAGACGATGCGTATGCCAATGGTAGCCTTGTGAATATCAATGCGGCAGTTTCTGGTTCCGTGATCGCTTTTTATGCGGACAATACCGATTTGGTTAAAGAGGGGCAATTACTGATCTCTTTAGACCCGACCCCTTACCGAGTTGATTATGAGAGGGAACTTGCGGATTTAGGAGCGACTATTCTTAAAGTAAAACAACTCTACGATGCCGTGATAGAAAATAGGGCCTATGTCAATAGCAAGAAAGTTGCAGTTTCTAGGGCTCAGTACGATTTTGATAACCGCAAGGGGTTAATCGGCTCGAAAGCGATCTCTGATGAGGAGTTTGTTCATGCCGAGGAGGATTTGAGGATTGCTCAGTTTGAGCTTGATGAAGCTCAAGCCAAACTGCAAGGGGCATTAGATGCGGTGGGAGGACATCCGTTTGAGAAACACCCTCTTATCGAAAGTCAAAAAAATAAAGTGCGAAACGCTTTTTATCAACTCTCTCATTGTTCGATTTATGCTCCCATAACAGGGTACGTGGCGAAGAGAGTTGTCGATGTGGGGCAGTGGGCTTTGCAAAATACCAATTTGATGAGCATTATTCCAAAAGATTATGTCTGGGTTGATGCGAACTTTAAAGAGACGCAGTTGACAAAGATGAGGATTGGACAGCCGGCAAGGGTTTGGTTTGATCTTTACGGCTCAAAAGTTGAGTATAAGGGAAAAGTGCTAGGAATTGCTTCTGGTTCTGGAAGTGTTTTTTCGATCATTCCTCCTCAGAATGCTACAGGAAACTGGATCAAAATTTTACAGCGCTTGGCTGTAAGAATTAGCTTAGATCCTGAAACTTTGGAAAAATATCCGACAAGGCTTGGAATATCAGCGGAAGTTTATGTCGATGTTACCGATCAAGATTTGCCGATGCTTGCAGAAGTGCCAAGTACAAAAGTTGTGACAAAGACTGAAGTTTTTGATATCGATATGGAACCTCTCAATACACTAATGGAAAAAATGATAACATGTCAAAAGAGTATTACAAGGGCTGGAAATTAGCTCTACTCAATATCGGTATTGGACTTGGCACGTTTATCCAAATCCTCGATTCCTCGATTGCTAATGTCGCTGTCCCGTATATTGCAGGGAATTTAAGCGTAAGCCCAGATGAGGGAACATGGGTGATCACCTCTTTTGCAGCAAGTAATGCGATCGTTTTACCTCTAACGGGGTGGCTTTCCAACTATTTTGGCTCTGTTCGCCTCTTTGTGTGGTCTGTTCTTTTATTCTCATTAGTCTCTTTTCTTTGCGGCTTGTCGACAACCCTCACCATGCTTGTTGTTTTAAGGGTGATTCAGGGGGCTGTCGCAGGCTGTCTCATCCCTTTGTCGCAAAACTTAATCGTGCAACATAACCCAAAAGATAAGCAGGGGGGAGCCCTTGGCTTTTGGGCAACTGTTGTTGTCGCAGCACCAATTTTAGGCCCCATTATTGGGGGGTATTTAACTTATGTTTATTCTTGGCCCTGGATCTTTTATATCAATGTTCCCATAGGGATTTTGGCAGCTTTTATCGTTTGGTTTTTCTTACAAGACAGGGAAAGCCCCATCGTGCGCGATCCAATCGATTGGGTGGGGCTTTTTTTACTTGCTTTAAGCGTGGGGTCTTTACAAATTATGCTGGACAAAGGGCAAGATCTCGATTGGTTCGATTCCAAGGTGATCATTGGTTTAACTTTAGTTTCTGTGATCTCGTTTTCCTACTTTATCATTTGGAATTATTATCAAAAATACCCGATTGTCGATTTTTCCTTTTTTAAAAATAGGAATTTTACAATTGGGACCATCGCCATCACTTTGGGTTTTTTAGTCTATTTTGGAAGCACAGTGACGGTGCCCCTGTGGTTGCAAACTCAGATGGGGTACACAGCTCTTTTGGCAGGTATAGCTATTGCTCCAGTAGGGATAGCCCCGTTTCTTTTCTCAACCACTATAGGAAATAATCTCTATAGATTCGATATCAGATGGGTCATTACTCTTTGTTTTGTTATTTTATCAGCTTCCTTTTTTTATCAAGCCAACTTTACGACCGCTATCGATCTCAAGACGATCATGTTGGCTAGGCTTTTTCAAGGATTTGGAATTGCTTTGTTTTTTTTGCCTATTTTACAACTCTCTTTTGCAGATTTACCGAAAGAGAAATATGCGAGTGCTTCGGGGCTGTACCATTTTATCCGTATTTTAATAGGAAGTGGTTTTGGAACATCCCTTTCGATTTATCTTTGGTGGCGCCGCGCCAGATTTAGCTATAGCCGGTTATCAGAACAGATCAACGATGGAAGAGAGGTCATTAATCAGTTTTATAGACAGATGCAAGCTTTAGGGCCTCAGTTTGATAAAGATGTGATTAACGGAATTGTTGACATGCAAGTGGAAAGGGAGGCGTATATGCTCTCTACAAACGACCTTTCGTGGCTTTCAGCTTTTGCACTCTTGTGCATCATCCCCTTCCTTTATTTCACCAAAAAAGGGGAAGCTAAAAAGGTTGAACTACCGCACGAATAACCAGTGGTTTTGTGGCAAAGAAGGAGCTTTCTTTTCATGAAACTTAGCTGTCACCTGGTTCATTTTTTTATCAATCAGCTGTTTAAAATCGTTAAAAAGAGACTCTGTTTCGTTGGTCGATTCAGTATCTAAGTTTTCAATCATTGAAAAAAACTTATCCATTTCTTTTCTAAAACGCTCGTTTTCAAGAATAAGTTCGTGAATTTTCTTTTCTTTGTTTTGTTCGAGAAACATATTGCCTTTAAAAAAATGTTAAATATAGGATTGTAACAAAAAAGGAATTAAAATGGAAATTGAATGTTTGGTCCCCTTCTCTAAGAGTCAGCTTTGGGTTTGGCAAAGAGAGGCGTATCTCTCTTTGGGACCGAAAGCCTGGAGTCAAGGATTTGTCCCCTCCTATATCACAAGTAATCCGTTTACTGCTAAATGGATGGCTAATTTAGTTATTTATTATTTGAAGAGTAGACCAATTAACTCAAAAGAGCCGGTCACGATTTTTGACTTAGGGGCAGGCTCAGGACGTTTTTCTTTCCTTTTTTTAAAAGAGATGAAAAAGTTAAGCGATTTTAAAATCAGATATGTGATGACAGATATTTCCGAAGAAACGATAGCCTATTGGAAAGAGCATCCTCAGTTAAAAAAATTTGATATAGAATTTATTTTATTTAGACCACGATCAGAACTCCATTCCGGTTGAAAAAAATAGCAATCCTACCATTGTTTTAGCTAATTATTTTTTTAATACCATTCCATGTGATTTATACCGGAAAATAGGGGGAGTTGTTGAGGAGGGGAAGCTGACATTAAAGGGGGACCCAAAAATGAGTCCTGCAGAAAAGATTGAGACGTGTGAAGTTTTAGAGACGTTTTGTAAAACAGAAAAGAGGTTTCCTTATTTAAACGAGGGAACATTTTTTTATCCGACGGGAGCTTTAGACGTTTTGGATTTTTTTGCTAATTGGTCGGATCAAGAGATGCTTTTGATATCTGGGGATCAAGGGGTTTCCAATCAGGAGCAGCTTCTTAATTGGAAGCCGCAAATTTGCCGTCACAAAACGTTTTCTGTTGCTGTGAACCATATGTCTCTTGCGAATTTTTTCAATGAGAAGGGGGGAGTTTCATTTTTATCAAAAGACCCTTCATTTGTTTTTGGGACCACGGTGGGGGTTTTGGGAGAGGGGTCTGAAGGGGTAAGAAAAGCTTTAGATACGGTGTGTTATTTTGAGCCAAAAGATTACTACCTTCTTGTAGAGGGGTGGAGGGGGAATTTTTCCTCATGTCTTGAGCTTTTAAAGCTTGGGGAGGGGGATCCTGTTAACGTCTACTATTTTTTTCAAACATTAAAAGAGGGGCTTAAAACAGCAACTCAAGAGGAAAAGTTTATGTTAAAGAGGGTGATTGAAAAGGCGATGGATCACTTTTTTATTTTATCAAAAGAGGAGAGTGCGATTTTAAAGGATTTGGAAGAACTTAACGGTTCGATTCTGCACTGATTCCCCAACTTTCCCTTCCCAAACTTGCCCGTGCCCTTGCCCTTGCCCTCCTTCCTTCCCCCTAAACTTGCCCTTGCGGTTTCATATCATTTTTTCTGGATAGATTTATGTCTAAAAAGTGAAAACTCTTATTAAACGGTTTAAGGGCTAGGACAGTGAAAGTGTCATGCCCCGAATTCTTGATTATAATTCACAAAAAATAGAAGACCTTTTACTTCATGAACCTATCCCACTAATGCATTCAATGGATTTTTCTACCATTTTTGAGAGCAACTTAAAAAGTTAGTCGAAAAAGTGGAGGAAAAATTGGCCAAAAAGGGTGAAAAGGCATGAATTGATTAGTGGGATAGGTTCATAATTGGCTTAAAAATTTTCAACGTTAACTTTTAAACCGCGAAGCGGTTGCCGGAAGGGGTTTCCCCACTTAGATGAAATCATTACAATTGATCAAGATGATTCGATATTATAGTTTGTTCTTCGATGTTTACAACTTAAAGCATCTTTAAAGGGGGAACCCCTGCGCGGTTCCCCCTTTACCCCCTCCGGCAACCGCTTCGCGGTTTTTAATACATGGTCTCGTTTGACGCTTACCGTGCAAGGGCAAGTTTGGGAAAAAGGGAGGGCACGGGCAAGTTTGGGAAGGGCAACGGCAGGGAGGGGGGAAGCCTAACCCTTTTTTTGTCTTTTATGTTTAATCGCTCTGAGGTTTCGAAAAAACTTAACTATTTAATATGAGTATACTCAAAGGGATTATCGATCACTCCTTTTAAAACAGAGGCTAAACGTCTTTTGTTTTGTCTTCCTAAAGCCGACTTAGCAAGTTTGACAAACTCTTCATACGTCAGCTCTTTTAAAGCTTCGATCTCTTCGGCATTCTTTTCAAATCGCTCTTCCTCTTTAAAAGCTAGCTTGTGTAAAACAAATCCTAGCTGGCTCATATTCTTAGGGGGCGCCTTCAATAGGGTGATCTCTGAGTGTTTTAAGGCTTCAAACCGCTCTTCAGGAATAGATGCTGTCGTCAGTTCCTGTAAAAACTCCTCTAAAAAGAGCTCAAAGCGGTAGAGTAAATCGTTTGGCTCGTGAGTATTTGATTGAACAAGAAAAAGATTGAATAGGTGTTTGTCTAAGCACTCATCAGCTGATTGGACGATGTAGCCCGTTTGTTGTTTTGTTCGAAGAGTTGAGAAAAATGGCTCTTTTAATCCTTGCATTAGGATCGTCTGAGCTGCCCTAGCTTTAGGGGAGTAGCCCTCTTCGATGCAAAGAATCAGGGCATGACCCATCGTTTTAGAGGTGGTTTGAGCAAGCGAAGGTGTTTGGGGAAGCGATTGAATCACCTCTTTTTCCCTCTCCTGGTAGGGAGCCTCGCTAAACGTTTTGAGTAAAATGTTAGCAAATTGGAGGGCACTCTCTTCGTTAAAGTTGCCAAAAAGCATCCCTTCGAGGTACGTCTCCTTAAAGAGGGAGTCGACAAACTCTTTGTATTTTTTAAGGCTTAATGTTTTTAAAGCGCGTACTTTCTCCTGGTTTTGTACGAAATCTTTAAACAGAGTTTTCTTTAACAGCTCCACACATTGCGTCAAAGGGGGTTCTTTTTTAAAGTTTTGATATTCGCGCAAAATTGAGTTTTTATAGATCTGAAATTTTTCTTGAGAAGGAGCCCCTTTTGTCACCTCTTCTAAAATATCCTTGAGAAGAAGAGGCGCTTTATCGCTTAATCCTTCGATAGTAAGGCGTATCCCATTGTGTTGTCTTGTCATAAGAAAATCTAAATCGGCAGCATTTGCAGAGGATTTAATTCTTTGCAGCTTTTCGGTGACGTGTTTGACAAAAAGATCACCCATCACTAGTTTTTCAGGGGTTGTAGCTACGATAAGAGGTGTTTTAATATCAATGATCGAATGGATTTTTGGCAGGAAGTAGTGGGTGTCTTGGGAGAAGAAAAATTTACCAAATGCATTGTCGATTAAAATTTTAGGCTTAAGGAAGGCCTCCGATTCCACTTCGTTGAAGAGGGAAAAGTTTTGAGAGATATAGTGATTCTTGTTAGGAAAATGGATATGAGGATGCTTTTTAACATTTTCTAGATTCAACAGATCCGCTTCTTCTATTTTTTGCACCGTGTAAGCACATCCCATCCACTGCTCTTCCCTGTCAGCTGTAAGTCCCAAATCTTTAAGAGGGGCTTTGATCTCAAATCGGGCCTCTCTTGGTTTAAGGGCCTCCGCAAGAGCTTTAACTTCTTCTGGTCGTATCTCTTTTACGAGCATTGTTTCTTCTGGATAAGTTGAAAGGCTACTTTCTTGCAAAAGGTAGTGAGCATGGGTCATCAGCTCAGCAAATACAGGCATTTTTTGCTGGTACTGATAGTTTAATCGCTCATTTTGATGCATTTCTTCAAACAAAAATGAGGGGGGTGTTTCTGTTTTTAAAAGGTAAAGAGCCTGAAACACTCTTTCGTACACCTCTTTTAAGTTTTTTAATCCTTGGGGGGTCAAATCGATATCGATGACAAAAAAAACATTATCCTTTGAAAGGCGCATAGCTCCACAAGAGAGCGTTTCAGCAAGGTGCTCCTCTCTTAAGGTGGCAATCAAACTGCCCTCCCCTTCGTGCCCTAATAGGTAGGATAAAATTCTCTCAGGCTTGCTTCTTTTTAAAGAAACAAAAGAGGCAGGAAGTTCGAAAATGATGTTTAACGAGTGTTGTTGTTTAATCGGTTCAATGGCTACCAAATGCCCTTCGTATTGAAAGGTTTTACCAAGAGGAGATTTAGGTTTTTGAGGAACTGTTTTAATTTTAGAAAATAATTTGTCGGTTAAGGGAATAAGTTCGCTTAAAGGTTGGTTTGAAAGAACAACCACTTTCATGAGATCTGCGCTATAAGACTCTTCCCAAAAAGTTTTAAGCTCCTCTTGCGTGATGTGGCTTAAAGTTTTGCTGTTTCCTATGCTAAATTGTCTAAAGGGGTGGTTTGGATTTGAAAGCTCTTTTTCGATGTAGTGTTGTCTAAACTGATCATCCTCAACATTCTTAGCAAATTCCTGGTCGATTGCTTTAAGTTCCCTTTTAACTCCCGAGGGGTTAAAAAGAGGTTCTTTAAAGAAGCTTGAAAACCGGTCTAGCCCTTCTGTAAAAAGTTCATTTTTTATCGAAAAGACATAGCAGGTGGCATCAGGGGCAGTGTAGGCATTGGTTTGCCCTCCTCCCTCTGAGATAAACTTTTGAAAACCTGCCTCTTCAGGGTAGGTTTTCGTGCCAAGAAAGAGCATGTGTTCTAAGAAATGAGCGAGGCCCGGGATCTCTTTTGGTTCGTCGAAGCTTCCCACCGAGACCCCAAGCATTGCGCCTGAAAAATCAGTTTTTGGGTCTGAGATCACAAGGGCTTCAAGGCCATTTTCAAGCCTAATTCTTGCCATCTCTCTTTTAGCAAGAGAAGGTGTTAACACTTTTAAGTTCGAGCTTCTCTTCGAGATGCTCAAGTGCGAAAAGAGGAGTGAAGAAAATAAATACGATTAACCATTTCACGTGTGTAGAGTCTCCAAAATTTTTTGATACCCATTTTTGACAAGGCAGAAGATACTCTCAGCCCTTTTTTGGCGCAATTCTTTTTTATTCCCTTCCGTTTGGATATCGATCTCATCGCCAAAGTTTATGTGAACGGAAGTTGTTTGAGTCAGGCGTATTTCACCAAGATCAGTCTCGACACTTTGAGGAGGAGGTAATAGATCGTACGTAAGAAGGGAAAGAGGGTAGAAGTGAGTTTTTTTCCCCTCTTTCCCCATTAAGATCATGATCTCTAAGCTTTGAGGATCAAAGGGAGCAAGTTCTACCTCTCCTAAATCATTTTTTCGATCTCTTCCCCCACTAGGGGCGACAAAAATGCATTTTCCCCCTTCTTGCAAAAGCTCTTTTAATTTTTTCATCGTGCGCATGTTGTGAAGAAGTTTTTCCGATTTCTCTTCAGGCGGTGTCTCGATGTATTTTTTTGAATAAATACAAAGAAGATTACAACCGCGGCTAAAGGGAATGGCTAAGGGGTCTTGAGTCACTCTGTGGCCTGCCACATAGATGATCGATTCGGAAAATTCCTTGTAATCCTGCTCAAGCAAAAGACTGATAGCTTGAGGATCAGGTTCTGTTTGGTGGTTTGCAAATAGGATCACATTCTCCCGGGCCTTTACTTGCGCCACGAGTTTTTTTAAATTGTTTTTTCCCAAAATAGTTGAGTTTTTTAAATCGATTAAGGGCCTTAAAAACTCTTTTCCAAAAGTGGTGTAGGAGGGCTCTTTTTCGTGAAATGGCTCAAACGCCTTGGGGGAGGCCACTTCCTTCTCGACAAGCTTTAAGAAGAGTAAAAGCTTTTCCTCGATCATCCTTAAGTGAAATTTTGTCTTTAAGAGCTTCTTTAAAGCTTTCCCCAAACACTCTTAAGTTGTCGATCATTTTATCTGGAAGCTGGGCATCACCTAGCGCCTTCAAAAAACTCATACTAAGAGAAGTTCCTCAGTGATTGAAGAGTAAAATTCAAAGTGGTTTAAATGGAGCCTGTCGTCAGTTTCAAATGAGAGAGCTGCATTCATTTCTTGAGCGATTTCTATTAAATACGCTTTGTCTAGTTTTTCTAAATAGCTCATCAATTGAGGGTGAGTGACTAGCTTTAAGCCAAACTGTTGGCTTAAATTGATCGTCTTTTTTAAAGCCCTTTCAATTTCGATGCTTGTGCTCTCAAACGTTTTAACCATTCCAGAGCCCTGGCAGTAGGGGCACTCGGTGAAAATGGTCTGTATAAGAGAGCCTCGGTTCCGCTGTCTTGTCATTTCGACAAGTCCGAATTCACTCATTCCCAAAATGGTGCATTTTGCCGAGTCGTCTTTCATGCAATCTTTAAGACGCTCAAGAACGCGCCTTTGGTTTCTTTTTGATCGCATATCGATAAAGTCGCAGATGATGAGTCCTCCGATATTGCGCAAACGAAGTTGCCTTCCAATCTCTTCGGCGGCCTCTAAGTTGATCCGAACGAGCGACTCTTCGACATCACCTGCATTTTTAGAGCTTCTTCCTGAGTTGACGTCGATCGTGTACATCGCTTCAGTTCTTTCAAAGAAGAGATAACCTCCTGAAGGGAGCCAGATTTTTCGTCTAAGTGTTTTCTCGATCTCTTTTTCGACGTTAAATCGTTCGAAGATCGGGAGCTTATCCCTGTAGTATTCAATTCTTAAAGGGTGCTCTGCGCTGTAGCGCTTAAACATGTTTTTTAAATTTTGATAAGTCTGATAGTCGTCTACAAGTAATCTGTCGCATTGTTTGTCGATCGCTGAGATAAGAGCTCTTTTAATAAGATCTGATTCTGCAAAAAGGAGGGTTGGCTCTTGCGATTTGTGGAAGTTTTCGACGATTTGTTCCCATGTTTTGAGAAGGTCGTTGGCCTCCTCGATGATTTGCTCAGCTGTTGCAAAGCAGCTTGAAGTGCGGCAAATGAGCCCCATATCTTTTGGCATCTCGAACGAGCGGATCAGTTTTTTTAGCTTTTCTCTTGCATTCCGATCCTCGATTTTTCTTGAAACACCTCTGTGTGTCGAGTTTGGAAGCAAAACGAGGTATCTTCCGGCGACTGAGATATTTGAAGTTAGCCGTGCCCCTTTTGTACCAATCGGCTCTTTGACCACTTGTACGAGAACGGGTTGATCAGGTTTTAAAACCTCTTCGATATCGAGATTTTTTTTGTTTTTCTCATCAATTGTCGAGATGTCGTAGTCAAGCTCGAAGTCGAGGTTGTAGAGAAGCTCAAATTTCTTTGTGTTTTCTAAGATATCGGAAATATGGATAAAGCCGTTTTCCCCTTCGCTAATATCGATGAAAGCCGATTGAATATTGTGGAGAATATTGGTGACTCGACCTCTATAGATGTTTCCGGTCAGTTGTCGCTCTTTTTTTCTTTCAACTGTTAAGTCAAAAAGTTGCCCGTTTTTTAGTTTTGCGACCCGGATCTCTTTTGATTCGACATTTATAAGAATTTCTTGCATTCAATGGTCTCTTATTTTTCAGAAAACGGTAGTATAATCTAAATGGGGTGATCTACGCTAGATTTATTTTAAGAAAGTTTAAGTTATTCTTTTTGTTAAGTCAATATTTTACTTAAAACCTCTTTTGCCTCTTTTGTGTAGATTCCGCTTAAGTGCATTCCTGGTACGACAAACGCGCTCTCTTGTCTTGCGATCATCGATTCTTGTGAGGCGTTCCAATCATCTTTTGGGACGATTTGGTAAAGGGGGCGGTTTGGGCAATTTGTGATACCTTCTGAGATCTTATCGACAATATCCATTAAAGCTTTTTCTTTACAATCCTCTGGTTTTGGGGCACGAATTCGTCCAGCGAGAGTCACCACTTTATCGAGATTATTGTTTTTCTCTACAAAATGGGTATGAGCTAAAAGAATCGCTCCTTTTGAGTGACCAACGCCCGTTAGCGCGCTACTAGATATAGTTTTTATTTTAGAGATCGTTTCCTCGACGAGTTGGATGTGAAGATCAAACTGTTTATTATTTTGGCAGCTGGGGATGTAGAGACTAAAAACATTTTTATCAGTTTTTTTTGCGATGTCAATTAAGGGAAGTAAGGAGAAGGGGTGAGAAAAATCGCCGTGACAAAAAAGAATACTTTCTTTTTCTTTGTTTGTTTTGCCGTGAATGTAAAGGGTGGCAACTTTTGTGACTTTATCTGCCGTTTTTGATACTTTTTCAGATTTTATTGTTTTTAAGAGGTAAACTCTTGTGATGAAACAAAAAAGGGAGGGAACGACATATCTTATGGTGGCAATCGCCTCAAAAAAAACAATTTTTAGTGGTTTTACCACTTTTTGTATTTTAGGATAACATGTGGTAGCGGAAGGGGTATTTGTTGCGGGAATAGTTGTTGAGCTCAATTTATTTTACCTCTCTTTAGGGAGCAGGATGTTACGTATTTGCTAAGTTTTTGTCAACAGGGCGACTTTCTGACTAAATTTAGGGTTGAATTAATAGAGGGGTTTCGCTTAAGATAGTTCCCAAGTTGAGATGATGGATAAAGAGATGGCCCCTGTTACAGATTTATTTAAACTTTATATCGATCAGTTAAGACAGGGAAAAACGGCTCATATTGACGAAAAGGTCTCCCCTGAACTGGTAGAGCTTCCTGTCGAGGAAGATTTAGCTTTTCACGATCCGATCGAATTAAAGGTTGAAGCGTACGTTGCTGACCAAGAGCTTGTGATTGATATGTCGGCATCAACCAAGGCGACTATACCTTGCTTGATTTGCAATGAGCCGCAAGAAGTTGAAGTGTGCTTAGAGGACCTTTATTTTGCCGAACCTTTAAGTGAGATCAAGGGAGCCGTTTACGATTTTAAACCTCTTTTGAGAGATTCCCTTCTTTTAGAAGTTCCCCATTTTATCGAATGTTCTGGGGGAAATTGTAAAAGTCGGGCTGAATTAGAAAAATATTTTAAAAAACCGGAAGCGGAAAAGGAAGAGAAACCTGAATCCTACCGCCCCTTTGCAGATTTAGATTAAGGAGATAAACCTCATGGCAGTTCCACGTAATCGTACGTCAAATGCTCGTAAAAACTCACGTAGATCCCACATGGCGCTTCAACCACGCCAACTAGCTACGTGTTCTTGTGGAAAAGCGCGCCTTCCCCATTCGATGTGTACCTCTTGCGGTACTTACAACGGGAAGACCATCGTCGCTAAGAACGACTAGTTTTGGGTATTAGTGTCCAAATGATCAGCTTTTAAAAGCGGAGGCAAGCTTGCTAAAAAGCAAGTTAAGTCCCGCTTTTTCTTTTTTATTCTTCAAATATGACCCTTATTTCAAATGAGACATTTGGAGTTGGGCCGATAAGTTTAGAAAAATGCAATACAAAGAGACAAAGACACGAAAAAGGGTGCAATTCACCCACATAGGTAACACTTCTTAGTGCCTTAGAGTCTTCGTGTCTTTGTGATTAATACTCTTGAGGTTTTGAATGAAATCTAGGGCCTGTCCCTAAACTTTTGTTGTGGAGCTTTTTAGTCTTTTTCTCCATCTTGCAAAAGGGCAAAACAGGCCTACATGATCTATGTATGTCCAGTTTTGCCCTTTTGTAACCTGAAAAAAAATCTTTAAAAATTCCGTAAAAAAAGTTTAGGGACAGGCCCTAATAAATGAGGGAATCTAAAGTTTTCTCGTTACTCTTGTTGTTTTCATCATTTACCAATTAAGCTTGATATTGAGTTCCAATTCGTCGAAAAGCTGTTGCAAATCGCTATTATAGGGAGCGTAAAACTCCTCTAAAAGTTTGCGCATTTCAGGGGTAAGCTTTAGATCGGGGTCCCCTTTAAGGGCCACAGGAAAATGGGTGTGTTTGTGCGGCAGAACCCCTAGAAACTCATAGATTCTATCCATACACGCTTGAGTATTTTTAAAAAAATCTTCTGAAATAAGTATCAGAAACTGCTCTTTTGGGTAGTATTGAAGCCAATTTTTGAGCTGTTTTGCGTAGAATCCCCTTTCAAGACAAAAATCAAAGTTCGAACGATTCAGCTTCATCTCCTTCATTTCGTAGGCTATGTACTCCTCAAAGGTTTTTGTCGTGTTTTTAAATGCAATATCGAATTTGTATCTAGAAAAGGCGCGATCAACAGGGTTTCTTAAGAGCAAAATGATTTTAGCATCTGGAAAATAGGTAAAAGCTCTTTCTGCGGCTTGGGGGTGGGGTAAGTATCTTGGGGTAATATCTCCCGTGATCGGTAGACCATTTTTTTTTGGAAGAAAACGTTTTAAGTAGTATTCAACCCCTCTTGAAAAATAGAGGTCAAAAAAATGGAGCTCTTTTGATTTGGGTAAGTGAATTTGGGGGTGCTCATTGAGATAGGCATGTAGCGAGGTCGTTCCCCCTTTTTGAGTTCCAATAACAAAAAAGTCAGGACCAACAGTGGCAGCCAAAGGGGAAGAGAGAAGTAAAAAAAGAAAATATTTCATGAGTTGTTCCAATTTATCTGAAGATCTAAACCTAATTTATCGAAAAGTGTTTGAAGCTGATCGTTATAGGGTCGATAGAATTCTATCAAAAATTCCCTTGTTTTAGGGTCCATCTTTATAGTTTTATCACTTGTATTAGATATCGGAAAGCTTTCGTGGATATGAGGGGGTAATCCTAAAAACGTGTATATTTTATCCATCTCTTGTTGCGTGTTTGAAAAAAAATCCTCCGAAAGAAGAATCAGTAACTGCTCTTTTGGATACTTTTTCAGCCAGTTACTTAACTGTCTCTCATAAAGACCCGCTTGAATCATATCAGACTCGGGCTTCTCCCCCTTTTCTCCATTGCTAATATAGGCACACTCCTCTTTAACGAGACCATCAAAGCTTCGAGTATAATGCCCTTTTGAGAAATATTTTTTGTATCTTGAAAAGGCTCTGTCGATTGGATTTCGTAAAAGAACAATCAGTTTAGCTTTCGGTATATGTTTAAAGGCTCTTATTGGAGCTTCCTTCCAATAAAGGTAGTTTGCGGAAGCCTCTCCGGTGATAGGTAACCGATCCTTGTTTTTTTTAGGGAAGTTTTTCTTGTACGATTTGAATCCATCAAAATAGCGTGTGCTAAAAAATCTAGGTTCTTTATCTTGGGGCATCTCAATCATGGGGTGATCTTTTAAATAGGAAAAAAGAGAGGTGGTCCCCCCTTTTTGAGCCCCGAGGATTAAAAAGTCAGGTTTTGAAGCGTGGAGAGAAGTAAAAATTAATAAAAAAATGAGGTGCTTCATAAAGGATTCCATTTAAGTTGAATGTTTAAGTCTAAATCGTTAAATAACTCTTGTAGTTCATCGTTGTAAGGACGATAAAACTCTTCTAAAAGTTTTCTCGTTTCAGTTTTTAATTTTAAATCAGAGGTTCCTTTATAAAGAACAGGAAAGCTCCTATGTTTATGATGAGGTAATTCAAGGAAAGTGTAAATTTTATTCATACACTCCTGGGTGTTTTTGAAAAAATCTTCCGATATCAAAATAAGAAATTGCTCTTTTGGGTAGTATTTAAGCCACTTTTTGAGTTGTTTGGCGTAAAACCCTCTTTGAAGATAGCCGTCCGAGTTTTCCTGTTTTAAACCGATTTCGGCCAATTCATTTTCAACACACTCTTCAAAGCTCTCCGTTGTCATTTTCATTTCATAATCGTTTTTGTATCTTGAAAAAGCGCGATCAATCGGATTCCTTAAGAGGAGAATGATTTTAGCTTTTGGAAAGTGGGTGTAAGCTCTTTTTGCCGTTTTTTTGTACGAGAGGTATCTTGGTGTGATATCGCCAGTAAGGACGTTTTTTTTGGTGATTTTTGGAAACGCTTTGAGATAGTACTTTAATCCTTTAGAGTAGTTTTGATCAAAAAAGTGAAGCTCTTTTTTTTTAGGCATTTCAATAAGAGGATGATCCTTTAAGTAAGTGTAAAGGGATGTTGTTCCCCCTTTTTGACACCCAATCACAAGAAAATCGGGTCCGCTTCCGTAAAGCGACAAACTAAAAAGCAAAAAAATTAAAAATTTCATAAGTAGTCTCTTTTAAGAATTTGAGCCATTTTCTCACAGGCAGGTTCATGTGAAAATAGAGAAGATAACTCCAAAAGCTTTTTTAGGCACGCTTTTCTTTCATCACCTTCTTTGTATAGAGGGTAAAAAGCGTCAAAAAGCTGTTTAGGAGTCGGTTTTTTTTCGATAAGTTCTGGAAAAACTAATTCATTTAAGACGATATTTGCGGTCGAATAGAAGGGAAGTTTTACTTTGAGTAAGTATTTTGCAATCAATCGATTGAGGGGGGAAATGGCATAACAAACAGCTGTAGGGCAGTTATGGAGGGCAAGTTCTAGCGTCACTGTTCCCGATTTTGCAATCGATGCTCGGGAAGCCTTCATCAACTCGTACCGGTATTTTTTAGGAACAAAGGTGATGTTTTTTAAATGTTTTGGGTATTTGAAACTCTCATCGATCGTCGAGATCGCAATTTGAACCTCCTCTTTTAAGTAAGAGAGTGCTTTAAGCTGTAGAGGTAAATTTCTTTCGACTTCCCCTTTTCGACTCCCTGGGAACACCGAAATGATCGGCAGTGATTCATCAAGCCCCAACCTTTTGGCCCAATCGGGGTCGTAGATGTGTTCTTTTAAAGCATCAAATACGGGGTGCCCCACGTAGGTAGCCTTAAGAGGTGTGTTTATAAAATGTTCAGCCTCAAAAGGGTAGATTGTAAAAAGATGATCGAGTGTTTTGATCATTTTTTCTTTTCGCCCCTTTCCCCAGGCCCAAAACGTGGGCGAGATGTACTGGATGATGGGGTTTTTGAATTGAGCGTCTCTTAATGTCTTTGCAAGTCTTAGATTAAATCCCGGGTAATCGATTAAAATCACCGTATCGATCTTAAGATCGAAAATCGATTTTGCCACCCGTTTTAGATCTGAAAAAATTTTCGGAAGGGAGAGAGCAATTGCTGTAAAGCCCATCAATTCAAACGATTCTAAAGGTAGAATCGTCTCCACCCCTTCTTCTCTCATCAAGGGTCCCGCGACTCCATAAAACAGAAGGGAAGGATCTTCCCTTTTTAAAGCACGAATAAGATGAGCCCCGTGAAGATCGCCGCTTTTTTCCCCGGCGACTAGAAAAATTCTTTTATTACTTTTTTTAGTCGATAGGGGTTTTTCTGTGGAGGTGGTTTTCATAGTGTTTTTTCCACTCGAGGTATCCTTCTCTTAGGGATTCGTCGCAAATAGCTCTTAGTTGATAAAAGGAAAAAGCGTTCGGAAACTCGTGGTGGTCGAAGAATTGAGGTTTAAAATGTTTTTTCTTCGACAAAGGTGTCAGTCTGTATTGCGTGGTTAAGATGTATTGAATACCAGAACTTAATCGCCTTGGAAATTGATGGAACGGGGTAATGAAAAGATCGTGAATCACGTGGGACACAATCAGGATCACGTCTCCTAAGTTTGGATCTTTTTGGTTTTTTTCTTGAAGGTGTTTAAGCTTTTGATCAACTAAAGTGGAAACAAAACAGGTAAGGAGCACTTCTCGGCTTAAAGGGTGTTTTTCTCTTTTAAGGTTCACTTTATCAGCAGCACTTAAGAGATTGAAGATTTTTTTTCCATGTTCTCCCTTTAAAAGTGCGCTTAAACTTGGAAGAAGAAGCTCTAAGAGGCAAGTGTCTGTCATGAGCTTAAAAAATGGAGAGGCAGCACTCGATTCGAGCATTCTTAAAAGTTCTTCTAAAATTCTTGCAGGTGAGCTTTTAAGAATCTCTTCTCTTAGGGAAAGAAGAGCTTTTCTCGACTCTTGTTCGATTGAAAATCCAAACCTCGCTCTAAATTTAAGTAGGCGAATCATTCTCACGGGATCTTGCCTAAAGCGAATGAACGGGTTTCCAATGGTGCGCAAAAGTTTTGATTGGACATCCTTTAGTCCATCGATATAATCGATCACAGTTTGCTCTAAAGGATCGTAGAAGAGGCCATTGATGGTAAAGTCTCTTCTTGAAACATCGCTCTCTTCTGTTCCCCATTGGTTGTCTCGAACGATGAGATCGGCTTCATCTTCACCCGATCGGAAGGTGGCAACTTCAAACACTTTTTTTCCAAAGCGAATATGGGCGAGTCTAAATCGCCTGCCGATCAAAATGCAGCGTCTTTGAAAAAGGCGCTTGATCTCTTCGGGGGTTGCTGAGGTGGAAATATCGTAATCTTTTGGGATATGATTGAGTAAGAGATCTCGAACAGAGCCCCCAACAAGGTAAGCTGAATATCCCGCTTCCCTTAATCGTTGAATGACTAAAATGGCATCTTCGTCGATTAATCGGATGTCAATTCGATGTGTCTCTGCTTTGTAAATATTTGGCTGCACGTGTTTTGTAAATTTTTTTTAAGAAATGATGATGAGGTGAGTATACCTTAAAAGGAAAAAAATATCAACAAAGCAAATGGGTAATCATTTTCTGTGGTTGTTAATAGATCCTACATTGATCGTGTTCGCTGTAGTCGCTTCTTACCCTTTCTAAAATTTCATCGTCTATTTCAACGGGTTGAAGCCCCCAAATTTTTTCGCAGTAGTTCTTTATCGAGTAATCGGTACTAAATTTGCCCATTTTTGCGATGTTGTGCAGAGCGTATTCTGCCCACTTTTGAGGTTGAGAATAGAGCTCTTCCACTTTTAACTGGGTATTGTAGTAAGAGTCTAAGTCCTTTAAAATAAAATAATTATCACCGGTTGTGATTTTATGGTAAAGCCTCTCTAAAGCTTGTTTTTCATTGTCTTTCTCAGCGAAGGTGCCATCGATTAAGGTGTCTAGTGCTGCTTTAAATTTAGGGTTTTCATTATACAAACTTTCAGGGTGGTAAGATTGCTCATCTCTTAGCTGTTTTAATTCTTCACTTGAGGCTCCAAATGAAAAAGGCCACCACTTGTCTGTGACCTCTTCTCTCATTTCAATGTTAGCTCCATCGTTTGTCCCAATCGTTAAAGCGCCATTCATCGCAAGTTTCATGTTGCCAGTACCTGAAGCTTCAGTACCCGCAGTCGAGATTTGCTCGGAAAGATCTGCTGCCGGAATGATCAATTCGGCATGTGAGACGTTGTAGTTCTCAATAAACACAAGTTTGAGAATCCCTCTGACGTTGGGATCCCTGTTGATTTTTCTGCCAAGACAATAGGTGAGTAAAATAATATCTTTTGCTGTTTCGTAACCTGCCGCTGCTTTTCCTGCTAAAATAATAGTTCTCTTGATCCTTGTCGATTGAGGATTCGATACGATTTCCTGGTAGAGAATAATGGCGTGAATTAAATTGAGAAGTTGTCTTTTATACTCGTGAAATCTCTTAATTTGTACATCAAAAAGGGAGTTTTGGTCGATTAAGGGGTAGGGGGTCGTTGGAATTCCGGAATCGTCTCGTATCTTATCAGTTTTAAAAATTTTCTTTATGAGTTGTTGTTTGTTTTTTTTCTTAATGGCTAAAAATTCTTCTTGAACGCTTGGCATGGAGGCGTATTGTTGCAATCTTTCGATCTGCATAAAATCTGTGATCCAGCTATCGCCGATCAGTTTTGTAATAAGGGCTGCAAGCTCTGGGTTACAGTGTAAAAGCCAGCGCCTTTGGGTGACCCCATTTGTCACATTGGTGATTCTTTCGGGGAACATCTCGTCAAAATCTTTGAAAAGGGTCTCTTTTAAGATTTTTGTGTGAAGGGCAGCAACCCCATTGACGCTGTGGGATCCGTAAACGGCAAGGTTAGCCATTTTGATGGTTCCCTGGTCGTCGATGATCGTCATTCGTCTGACCCTCTCTTCATCTCCTGGAAAACGGACTCGGATTTGGTCGCAAAACTCTTGGTTTAATCGTTCGATGATTTTGTGTTGCTGAGGCAAAAGGTAATACATGAGGTTACTATCCCACTGCTCAAGCGCCTCTTTTAAGATCGTGTGGTTTGTGTACCCGACGCAAGTTCTTGTGATCTCAACAGCCGTTTTCCAAGGTAAATCATACGTTTGGAGAAGTTGCCTGATCAGCTCTGCAATGATGAGAGAGGGGTGAGTGTCGTTGATTTGAATTCTGACTTTATCGGAAAATTCGCGGAAGTTGTGGTGGTTGTGAAGGTAGTGCCTGACGATATCTTGTAAGGAGGCTGAAACTAAGAGAAACTCTTGTTTTAGGCGAATCCTTCTTCCCGTTTGATGGTTATCGCTTGGGTAGAGAACGTCCGTTAGGGTCGAGTTTTCAGCAGCTTCATCTAAGCGACCGGCGTTGTAGCGCTGAAGCTGAAAGTTTCTCGGCGATTCTTTTGTTGACCACAGCCTTAAAGTTGAAACTGAAAATCTGTTGTCCCTGTTGTACCCAATGATGGGGATATCGAAGGGGAGCGCCCAAACTTGTTCATAATCTTTGACTTGAAAAATTTCGTCCCCATGAATGTTGTTTTTAGGTTTGATTTTTCCCCCAAATTTGACGAACACTTTTCTTAAATCGCGTCTAAATTCCCAAGGGTACTCGTTGGCAAGCCAGGTGTCTGGTGCTTCGATCTGTACGCCATCCCAGATTTGTTGCTCAAAAATACCATACTGGTATCTAAGTCCATAAGCGATAGAGGGGAAGTGAAGAGTTGCAAGAGAATCGAGGAAGCAGGAGGCTAAACGTCCTAAACCCCCGTTACCAAGTCCTGGTTCTCTTTCAATTTGCATGATATCTTCAAAGGTGCGGTTCATTTTCTGAAGAACCACCTGGACTACTTCTTGAGCATGGAGGTTTGTGATGTTGTTGCTCATGATGCGCCCTGGCAAATACTCCATTGAGAGGAAATAGAGCTGTCTTGCGTCAACTTTAGCGATTGTTTTGGAAGTCGCAAGCCAATTGATCATGATCTCTTCCCTTAAAGTGTAAGAAAGAGCGCGATAAAACTCATCCGCATTGGCTTCTTCGAGAACTCGACCCATGGTAGTGATGAGATAGTGTTTCGTTTTCGCTGCAAGCTTATCTGCCTGAATGGCAATGCTAAATTCCACGTTTTTCCCCCAAGGTGTCTCTTATTGTTGCTATATCCGATGCTCTCTTATTTTGTAAACTTTTAAATTCCTTGAAATGGGTGAGTTTGGTGTGGTAAAATCGGGCCTTATGCAAAGAGAGTCATTTTTTTATCGTCTATTCAAAATTCTTTTAGGTCTTGCTATCCTCTTTCTTTTCGCAATGATGTATTGGTCCTCTGTTCTTGTTGAGAATGGGGTGATCGCTTTGAAGGCAGAGGTGAGGCGCTTAAACGATCAAGTGCTTAAACTTCAAGAGGATATAAAAAATCGCCCTCAAACAGACGCGATGAAGCTCTCTTCTATTGAGTCGTCTCAAGTGAAAAATGAGCTTCCAAACCTTTTGGAGGAAGACCCCTTTTATCAAGTGACCCTTCCTCAAATTTTAGGCCCCTCATTTCAACCCTTAGGTGTTCTTCAAAATACTTTTGTCGGGCGTCCAAATAATCTCCACCCGTTTAATAATTGGTCCGATATTTCTAACTGGACCAGCATGTGCAATGTCTCGTTATCTCAGATGAAGACCGGGATATTTGAAACTTTAAGCCCTTTTGGCGCTTATAAAATTGAAGAGCGAGTGAATGAAAAAACTCAAAATCCTGAGTATTGGGTCCATTTAAGAAACGATATTTTTTGGTCTCCTCTAGAGGCAAGCCAAATCTCTTCCGATTTTAAGCTCTCCCCTCACTTTTCAAAAAAATACCCCGTCACAGCCTATGATTATGAATTTTATTTAAACGCTTTGATGAACCCTTATGTTCAAGAACCCGCAGCAGTTGCTTTAAGAACGTATCTCTCTGATATTGAATCGTTAGAAGTGATCGATGAGAGGACGTTTGTCGTTCGGTGGAAGGTCGCAGATGTATTAGATGCCGATTCCCACCCGATAAAAAGGGTCAAATATATGGCAAAATTTTTGACGGGTTCATTAAGTCCTTTGGCTTCATTTGTTTATCAATATTACCCCGATGGAACTAAAATCATCGAGGATGACACCGATAGAAGTGTTTACCGAAAAAGTGCTCTTTTTGCGCAGCAGTTTATGCAACATTTTTCAAAAAACGCGATTGTTTCATGCGGCCCTTGGATATTTGAAGGGTTACAAGATAGGCAAATCAGTTTTAAAAGAAATTCCGACTTTTATAATCCTCTTGCAGTTCTTGTTTCAAAAAGGGTGTTACAATTTAAAGATTCTCCAGATGCATCGTGGCAAGATTTTAAGGCGGGAAAAACAGACAGTTACAATTTACAGCCTCAACAACTTCAGGAGCTTGAGAATTTTAAAAACTCCTCTAACTACACCTCTCAAATAGATAAGGTGGGACAGATCAATAGGCTCGATTATTTAGGAAGAATGTTCTTTTTTATCGGTTGGAATCAGGCAAGACCTCTTTTTGCAAACAAGCGCGTAAGACAGGCAATGACCCTTGCGATTGATCGAAAAAGGATTATCAAACAGAACCTAAATGGGTTAGGGGTTGAAACGACAGGTCCTTTCCCCCCATCCTCTCCCTCTTTTGATAAGAGTATCGCACCCTGGCCTTTTGATAGAGAGCTTGCGGTAAAGATATTGAATGAAGAGGGGTGGTATGATAGCGATGGCGATGGGATTTTAGACAAAGAAATGGAAGGTAAAAGAGTGCCTTTTTCGTTTGCTTTGACTTATTACGTCAAGAATCCTACAGCGAAAGCAATAGCTGAATTTGTGTCGACCTGTTTAAAAGAGATTGGGGTGCAGTGCCGGTTGAATGGGGTTGATATCGCCGATTTGACAAGCGCTTTTCAGGATAAGAATTTCGATGCGTTGTATATGGGATGGGGGCAAGGCTCTCCTCCTGAGGATCCAAGACAGCTTTGGCACTCTTCACAAGCCAAAGAGAAGGGCTCCTCAAACGCGATCTCCTTCATGAACAAGGAAGTCGATGAGATTATCGATAAACTGGTTTACGAGTACAATCCGAAGAAAAGACAGGCGCTTTACTTTCGGTTTAACGAAATTTTACACGAGGAGCAGCCTTATACGTTTCTCTATATCCCAAAGATTGTTTTTCTCTATAGAGAGCGTTTGAAAAATGTGTTTATTCCTTCAGAACACCAAGAGCTTATTCCGGGTGCCAACGTCGATGAACCCTTAAGTCAGCTCTTCTACCTTCAGGAAAAAGGATCTTGATTCATTATCTTTTAAGACGCTTAAGCCTTTTGCCACTGACCCTTTTTGCGATCATTCTGGTTAACTTTGTGATCATCAATTTAGCTCCTGGCGACCCCACAACGGTTGGGGAGTTGTCGAGCGAGGGGCAGCCTGTGAGACGGCAAGACAGCTCTCAAGCGTTTGGATCGGATGAGAGATACCTCCAGTTTCGAGAACACTACGGGTTGACCCTTCCTATTTTGTTTAATACGTGGACAAACATCTCATCAGATGAGGTCATGAGCACTCTTATCGCTCTTAACACCCGTCAAAAAGGGGGGGAAGAGATGAGTGTTAAAGATTATGATGCCTTAAGAGTGTTGTTTGGCGATCAGGCCAGGTTTATCATGCCGAAGCTTTTAAATGTGATAGAGGATCCAAATGCCCCATTGTCTCTTCGGGCTTTAAGTTCGAGGTTTTTTGCAAGAGGGGGCAGTTTTCAATCGCTTGTGCATCCCAATCTTAGCCAAGAGGAGAAGGCTTATAACAAAAAAGTGGGGCAAGACAGCGAGTTTTTAAGGGCTGAAACGATTCAGGTCGATGATTCTAAAGAAACAGTGGAGCAAAAAGTGAAAGCTCTTCAAAACTGGTACCAAAATAATAAAGAGTTCTACGAGTTTCAGCCCACTTTTTCACAAAAAATTAAAATATTCTTTTTTAAAACCCGTTTTTTTCAGTATTTTTCAAAAGTTTTAACTCTTGATTTTGGGTCGATGCGGGATGATCAAAACAAAACGGTGATTTCCGAGGTGAGTAAACGGTTTAAATACTCATTGACACTTTCGGTGATTCCGATGTTTTTGACGTTTTTTTTGTGTCTTTTTTTTGGGGGGTTAATGGCTGTGTACCAAAATAAGACACCCGATTTTCTCCTAAATATTCTCTTTTTGATTCTCTACTCTATTCCCGTATTTGTTGTGGCCCCTTTTTTGATTGAAAAAGTGGCTTGGAATCACACGTTTCCTTTCACCTCAATTCCAATACCCTACAGTGGTTTTACAAGTCCTGAGAGCATTTATGGGTCTTTAAACTCATATCAAAGGGTGTTCGATACCTTAAGGCATATTTTTTTACCTTTAGTTGCGGTGTTTTATGGGGGATTGGCAGTGCAGTCTCGACTTGCCAGGGGGGCGCTTCTAGAGGTATCTAAACAAGATTTTGTGAGAACAGCAAGGGCCAAAGGGGTTCCTTTTTGGACAATTTGGGTCAAACACATTGGAAGAAATGCAAGTATTACTTTAGTCACATCGATTGCAGGCTCTTTAGGGGTGATTTTGGGGGATCTTTGATTGTGGAGACTCTTTTTGACATCGATGGGTTTGGTCGTTTTTTTTATCAGGCGATATTAAATAGGGATTACAATGTGATTATGTTTTCGGCAATAGCTTCTGCCTTTTTATCTCTTGTGGGGTATTTAGTGGCAGATATAGCGTATATGCTATTAGACCCGAGGGTAACGTTAGAATGAGCGATTTGGCCACTTTGTGGAAACGATTTAAAGAGCACAAACTTGGGGTGTTTGCCCTTTTAGTGATTTTGTTTTTTTGTCTTGTGGGGATCTATGCCCCACTTCTTGCATCAAGTCGCCCCCTTTTTTTAATTTATGAGGGAAAACCCTACTTTCCTCTTTTCCGCTCCCTTTTTTTTTCAGGTTTTTACACAAAGCCATTGGATCTGTTTTTTAACCTCATGATGTTTACTTTGCCCCTTTGCGTGCTTGCTCTTTGGTTTTTCAAGAGAAAGGGGGTAGTTATTGTCACCTTTTTAGCCTTGCAGTTTCTTCTTTTTTTTGCGTTGTTAAAATGGGGTATAAAAGATCCCTCTTTTGATCCTATTTTGAATAAAAAGAGGCAAGAGGCGCTTCAAAAGAATTCGAATTTATCATTTCAAGACGATTTGGCGTTTATTCCCCCCTATGGGAGAGTGCAGCTTTTAGTGAAAGAGAAGCAGAGGGAGGCTCAAAACTTAAGACTTGCTCCTTATAAAGAGGAGTATTTGAAGAGATATGGGGATGAGATGCCAACGCTTTGGAATATCGACCGGTTACAGGTTAAAAGCCCTTATTTGCAAGAGAGGGAGAAGTGGATGAGGGATCAAAAACTTAAATTTGTGATTTGGCCTCTGATTCGAGATTTTCACTGGGAGGAGGATGCCGGAGGAGCGGCTAATTTAAATCAGGTGGTCCCTTTTATGGAACTGACCAGGATTAATAGGAAAGATCTTGTAGCGGCCCTTATTTTTGGCGTGAGGATCTCCCTTGTTGTCGGTATTACAGCTGTTTTAATCGCCCTTATAATCGGCGTCCCTGTGGGGGCTTTGGCGGGCTACTATGGGGGGCGCTTTGATATCATCACTTGTCGTCTTTTAGAGATATGGGAGACGATGCCGACTTTTTTCATGCTTCTCTTTGTGGTTGCGATGACAGCTAGCAAATCGATTTTTTTAGTCGTTTTGGTAATTGGTGTGTTTGGTTGGACAACGTTTAGCCGCTACATTAGAGGAGAGTTTTTAAAGCAGAGACGTTTAAGTTACGTCGAAGCGTTGCATGCTTTGGGATTTAACGATGGAAGGATTATTTTTAAGCATATTTTGCCCAATGCAATTCCTCCCTTGTTGACTCTTCTTCCGTTTGCAGTTATGGGAGCGATTACGAGCGAGGCGGGACTCTCGTTTTTGGGTTTAGGGGAGGAGGGATCGACCTCTTGGGGTGTTTTAATGGATGAGGGAAGACAGGCGTTTCCGGCAGAGAGTTACTTACTTTGGCCTCCAGCAATTCTTCTGGTGATCCTTTTAACGGCTATAGCCCTTGTTGGGGACTCTTTAAGGGATGCCTTAGATCCCAAGGCCACTTGAAAAAATATTTTCAATAGATCTTTTTAACATAAGAAATGAAGTGAACGACGATCTTTCCTTACAACAATAAACATGATATTTAGGATATTGATCTGTAATAACAGCATTAAAAAGATTTCTAAACGCTTAAAGCGCTTGAGAAACAGAGCAGAATACCATGAAAGTTGGTTTTAATCACCCCCTTTTTTTTAAGCAGAGCTTAAAAATTACTAAAGGAGAGGAAAGTTTTTTTAAAAAGCAAAAACTAGATATGTTTAATAAAGCTTCGTTGCTTTTTAAAAAAACTTTCCTCTCCTTTAGTGAGGCGCGGTAGCGCCAGGGGGGATGATTTTAAGTTCGAAGTACGGTAAATTCTTTTTTCTTTTATCATGCCTATTAAGCGTATCTTGTTTTTTGTTTGTTCTATTCTCTCAGACTTAGTCCCATCTTAAGTAATCTAGTCGGCCCTGAAAAAGTCCTCTCCAATAAAAAGTGTCCCTTTTGACAAAAAATGCGTTTTACTCCTCACCAAACCCCTCAAGGGGGGGGGGGGGAAGCGTCGTTCACCGCTTTTTTTGTTGCAAAAGGATCACTTTTTCTTTGGAGAGTGCGTGTTCCATTCGCGAAATTTTTGCAGCTTTTCTCATTGCCATATAATGGAACCTTGCAAAATAGCCTATGTCTCTCTTCCTCGTTAACTGCAAATTTTTCTCAAGGAACCCTTACTTTTTCAGGGCCGACTAGTTTAAAGATCCGTTCTTTTTAAGAGATATTTTTTTCTTAAATTCAAAAGAAGTGAGGTGCCTCGTTAAGAGGCACCTTAAGGTGACAACGACTACTTAGTCGGATAGCCGTACTCTTTAGCTTGTGCTTTCAAATTCTTAACAAGATCTTTTGGAAGAGACTCTTCCAAATCTTTCCACGTAAATGAGTGAACCACTTCAACGTGGTGTCCACTTGTCTTGGAAATCCCATCAAAAGCTTCCGGAGCGATTGTGATACCAGCGTCTTTTTCAAATTCAGGAGCCGCTTTTTCGATTTGTTCGATTTGGAATCTAAAGGTGGCTCTTTCTTCACATTTTTTGTTCCAATAGTAGTAGTATTTAGCACAAGAGGTTAGAAGATCATCTTCCTCTTTGATTTCTGGCACGTGAGCTCTAACAAATGGCCAGATCCCTCTTTTAAGTTGTGGGAAATTGGCATAAAGGGAAGAGATCGTCTTTAATGGGTTTCTGACTTGGTGGAAAACATTGGCGTAATCAGAGCAAGGTACGCTTTTTCTAGCGTGGATCGCCACGATATCATCTCCCATCGTCCAGGAAACCAAGTAATCGAATTTAGAGGTTTCCTCTGTAATCGGTAGCTCTAGTTTTGAAAATAGCTTCTTTGTATAGGTGGTTCCGCTTCTGATGCACCCAATAACCACTAGGTTGTAGAGTTTTGGTGTCGTATTTTCCTCTTTCTTAGGCAAAAAGAAATCAAAAAAACCCCTTTTTTCCTCTGCAATTGTTGAGGAAAATAACGAGTTTTGGAGCGAACAGACTGTTAGAGTCGCAAGCAATAAGCATCTTTTTAACATAAAAACATCTCTCTTTTTGTTAAGGGGCAAAAAATAGTCTTGCCCACGTTTTAGATTAAGACAAAGAGGCTAGCAAACAAAGAATTTAGTAGGCAAGCGTTCTTTTTTGAGCTTACGAAAGAGAAGTTCCCTGTAATTGCTTAAATTTATTCTAAATTAATCTTATAGTGTTGATTTTAATTACTATTTGTTTTAAAATTGGTTTTTAAAAAAAAGGATGAATATAATGGGTTCACCCTCTGTTCTTTTAGGTTGTTATTTTTTTGCTCAAAGCCGAGAAAATCATAGTTTTTCTACAGGAAATAGAAAAGCTCCTGATGTGATATCGGTTTTTGTTAAAAATCAATTTGGGAAAATTGAATTTTTCGAACTTGAAAACAGTACAAATATTATTGGAAGGGAAGTCTTTTTCTTTGGTAGTTTCGTTGGTGTGTTTCGGATAATTGTTGCGGTTCAAGATATTTTTAAAAAAAAAGCTAGTAAAAACTTTAAAATTAAAGACTGTGTTAACGAATTTAAAAATATTGGCCGGGGGCTTGTTGAGTTTGTGCCCTTTTCTGGTATTTTGCTCTATAGATACGATAAAATAAGAAATGCTTGGAACCGTCGTCAATTGGTAAAGCAATTAGAGGATATTAAGGAAGGTGAGATGGGATTGGCTATCGATGGAAAAATCTTATTTCAAGTGTCACGCCTTCCGACAATATATGATGGATTAGTACTTTCTAACATGGTAGAAACTTGTAAGTCGCAAATGCGCTTTGCGACAGCGGGCCAAACCGTTGACGATCTTTTAAAGAAAGAAAATTTTAATTTCAATTATACCCCCCCAAACTTTAGCAGCTCTAGTAGCGGAGGTCAGCAATCAAAACCTTCTTCGCAAAATAATTTTAATAGCCAAGGCTATAGACAAAGTCAAAGTTCAAGGAACAATCATCAACATTATCATTCAAGTTCTTATCAAACGGGAAATCCCAATGATTGCGTAAAAAATAGATCGGATTATTTAAAAGTTTTGGGACTTAAAGAAGGTGCTTCGGATGCTGAAATTAAAAAGGCATATCGTAAGTTATCTTTGAAATACCATCCGGATAAGGATCTGGGTAATCCTAAAGCGGCCGCAAATTTCCAAGAAATTTCTAATGCTTATCAGTATTTGTGTCCTTCTTAAGACTGCATTTTAATTCTATCTGCTGCCATTTGCTCTATGATCCGATTTGGTAGTGTGTGTTCTTTTATCAGAAGATAGAATTTTGGGTAGAAGTACTCGTATGTTCCGATTTTAGTTTTGTTTTTAAGGCAGAATTGGGAAAAATAGAGGTATATTTTATCAATCGTTTTTCTTAAAAAAAGATCTTTTTTTAAATTTAAGTCATTCTCTTTTAGCATCTTTGAACACATATTGAGGTAAGGGGTTAAAAGCTCCTGTTTTTCCCAGGCAAAAGTTAAACAATTGTCGTGATAGGTGATTAAAAGAGTGGCTAATTTTTCAAAGTAGTAAAGGATAATCTCATGGTTCTTGTCTTGTATAAATCGTCCAATTTTTGTAATAATTTCACCCATCATTTCGTAATAAAACCCATTATTTTTCGAGGTTAAAAAGTAAAGCTCAGCTGTTTCTATTGTTGTGATTGAGATTTGTATGATTTGTTGCTTTTCATTTGTTGTTAAAGAAAAAGAAATTTTCGTTAAACTGTCTAATAACTCTAAAATTTTTTCCCCATTTGCTGCTTTAAGAGATGATTTGACTTGTTGGAGTAACTCTTTAGTCGTTTTGAGCCCTTTGCCATCCACTACATCGGAATTTTGTTGCTCCGTTTTTAAAAAGGCTTTTGTCGATGGTTTGTCTAAAAAGGCGAATTTCATTTTTACAAACTGTTTGACGTGTTCAACTTTAAGAGAAATGATTCTTTCTATAAGTTTAAAGAGCTTTTTTTCTAAAGAGGGCTCTTTTTGAGATGCTAAAATCAATCCATCTCCAAGGGTAATAATTAATGGAAATTTTTCAACATCTTCGATAACCTCCTCTAGCCAAAAACAATAGAGGTGTAAAAGGGGATCCTCCTTAAAGGTCACATTCCCACCCGTTGGGTAATTTTTTTCAAGTTGAGGAAAAAGCATTTTTGAAAGAGGGAAGTTGAGTTCAGTAAAAAGGTTTAAGTGCTCAGCAATTGCCACAATAGCGTTTTCTAATTCGGGAAAATCCTCTAAAAAGGTGTGGATGAGAGCTCTTAAGGCAAGATTTTCATGCGCTTTTTCCCTGTTAATGAGCTTGATAAAGGGTAAGAGATCTGCCGTTTTGACACCCCTCTTTTTTAATAAAGAGAGAATTTCATCGGTGGCTATTTTCTCTAACATCTCTTTTGAGAATGTCTCTTTGTATTTTTCAACAAGGACTAATTTTTCTTCAGTGTTTAAATAAGGAACTACCTGTTTGATAAAGAGGATAAAATCACTCAAATCATTTTCTGGAATTTGTAGCTCTTTAACTAGTTGATAAAGCTCTAAAAGCGCTTTTTGAGATTTGATTTTCTCTCGATGTTTTAAAAAAGGGAAAGGAAATGTTTTTGTTTTTTTTATCAGATTTAAGATGTCGTTTAGGAGAGACTCGTTTTGTGGGAGGGGAGTGTCACTAAAATGAGCGATGTGGTGTCTTAAAAGCTCGTTTAGGATCTCCTCCTCTTCAATAAGAGCTTCCCTCATGATGATCGAAAGGGTTTTTAATGGAAGAGTGCTCTTTTTTAACTCAAACAAAAGATGTGTTTTAAACAGGGCGTCAATTTTAGCTGCTTTGTTTTTCTTAACCCAAAGAAGAGCCATCAGGGGGTCGTCTGTTTTGATGAGTTGATTTGCAAAACTGATCGCAAGATGCGTGCTTGGACCTCTTGGAAAAAGAGACATTAAGAGAGGTAGAGATTTATTTTTGTGGGGTAAAAGCTCCAAAAGGAGCGTTTCGTCGTCTATCTCAAATTTTTCGATGAGTTCAAAACACAAATCAAACTCATTCTCCTTTTTTAACTCATAGACAAGGTCAACGGCTATTTCTTTTGTGAGCTCGTGCGATTTAGCTTTCCTTTTAAGCCAAAAAATTCGAAAGCAATTTTGTTCAAGAAGCGATTCTATTAAGGGGAGGGAGGGTTTCTCTATTGTTTTGGCAAGCTCGTGAACTTTGTTTTTTTCGATCTGTGCTTGTCGAATAAGTACTTCCTCAAGAGAAGGATCGTTGATCGGAATATTTAATAAATGGATTTGAAAGGCAATATTTAAGTAAGTTAAATCATCTAAATGCTTTATAAGAAGTATCCAGCGCCCTAAATGGGTTCTTAGGGTTTCTTTCAAATCGTCGCTCCAATTAAGGGTTTTAAGGGCTGTTTGAAGCGCTTCAACCAATTTTTCTGAAGGGTTTTTTAATATAAGAGTAAAAAGAGAAGGGGGAATCGGATCTTGAACAAGTTCGTGAAGGGCATTTTTAAAGAGGTTAAAGACCGTTTTTTCTGTAAGAAGGGAGACGTATTTTGGGAAACTATCTTTAAATAATTTTTTTAGTTCCTCTTTTTGCGAGGGTGTTTTTGCAATTTCAGTTAGTTTTAAAAAAAGTTTTGGTGTTTTTTCTTTGCGGAAAGCAGTTAAAGTGAGGAAATACTCTGCTCCTTCTGGGGAATGGGTTAAATCGTTTAAGTTTTTTGCAATTTCGAGAAAATAGAGATCGAGCTCTAAATTTTCTTTAAGAGGTAAGTAGCGCCGCTCAATTTTTTTTCCCAGAGAGTAAGCCCCTTCAAAATCCTCTCTTTTTGTTTTCTGAAATATCTTGAAACTAAGTTCTTCTTTTATTTTTTTCCCCTCTTCTGTTTTTGTCGAAACCGTTTTAATATGTTTTTCAAATAACGGATGATTGGAGCGAGAGAAAATTTGAAGCGCCTTCACATTGTAGGGCTCAGTTTTTTTAAGAAAAAGAAAGATCTCTTCGGTTTTTTCATCAAGCCCTTCATTTTCAAGTGCTTTAAGAAGGGTTAGAAGTGCTTGATACACCTCTTCCTTTGGAGTTATTTTTTGGTGTTCTTGTATCAAGAGTTTAGCTGAGATTAAGCGAAGAGGTAAAAACTTAAGAGGGGGAAACATTAAAAAGTAGGTGATATGTTGCGTTGGGGTCAATACGTTAGCCTGTTGGAGCTTGATAAAGAGTTTTTGGAAAAGCTCTTCATGCTCCTTAGCTAATAAATCGAGGAGATCAAGAAAGGGTTGAGGATGGGTAACAGGTGTTTTTAAAACGAGTATAAAAAAGGTTAAAAAGGGGGAGAGCGTATGAAACCCTGAAAAATCTTTGATCAATGAAAACAAGACGTTTTTTTTGAGATTAGCTTTTGTGTTTGAAAACGAGATGGGAATTTTGTAGTGAGCTTTGGTGATTTCGAGTAGGTAGAGGGCCAAAGGTCTGGGAGCCTCTTCGAGCAGTTTTGGCAACTCCTCTAAAGGAAAGTGATCGATCTCTTCCAATTTTGAGAGCAAAGTTTTGACGATAATTCCCCAAAAACCTTTTGTATTTAGGGCCGCTTCTCTGTCGGGTAACACTTTTTTTAAGGCGGCTTTGTCTAAAAAAACGATCTTTTCCTTTTGGAGGGGTTTCCCATTTTTGTTTTTCAAGTCGAATTAATGTTTCTTTGTTCAATGGGGGGATTAAGGTTTGGGAGTGTTTATTTTCCGGATTAACAGCCCTTGAGAGGAAAAATTCTGAGAGATGGAGTACTGGTTGAATGGTTTTATCTGCGTGGAGGCAATACTTAAGATGGGTGTCTAAAATCCATCCATCTAAGTTTTGGGGTTCGAGAAAAGGGGTGTTGGGGTACCAATGAAGAAGATGTTTTTTTAAAGCCACGCTTGAATCGGGATTATTTTTAAATCTTTGCGAGACAACTTTTTGAAAATGTTTCGGAATCTCCTCATTTTGAATTGTTTTGACAAGCTTTGTTTGAACAGATGTGTCAAGAGTGCGGTATCCTTTGCAAAGAAGTGCCTGGTAGATAAAAATGCCTGAGAGATCGATCGTTTCGGGGTTTTTTGCTTGAATAATTTTTAAGACGATAGCTGTAAAGGCCTGGAAGAGATTTTCGGGAAGGGTATCGGGGATTTGTTGGATGTCAAGCTCAGTAGCATCTCTTGAAAAAAGAGCTTTTCGTTTTATCGAGTTGACAACTAGAAGTTCGAGGGGCCCAAGTGTTATCGTGGCGTAGCTGTTGTCTCCATCTTTTTGGATGTGAAGTTTTTTAAAAAAGGTCTCTTTGACGATCTGTTTTTTTTGTTTATCTTGAAAAACGGATGGGAGTTTTTGTTCTGCAAGTTTATCGATAACTTTTTTTTTAAGTGGATCTAGTTCCTTACTTGTATACACTCTTAAATCGTAATCGTTTGGAGGGGTATCGAACTCTTCTAAAAGGGAATCATCGATGTCGAATCCCAATGAGAGAAACATTTGTTTGACAAAGGTTTTTCCAAAGAGGTAGGGGACTGAGCTACCGACCAAACAGATTTTATCGGGGTTAATTTCAAGAAAAGAGATGAGTTCGTTAAAAGAGAGCGTGAAGCTGTGTTTATTGTCTGTTGAGCTTAATTGAAAAGTGTTAGAGAGGAGGGCGGAGATTTTTTTTTCGACGAGCTCTTTAGGAAAGCTGATTTTGGGTAGACGGAGGAGTTCACCTGAGGAGTTGATAAGCCCTGCATTGATAAAGGCTTCGAGTCCCTCATCAATAGAATAAATTTTTTTAATTAATAATATTTGAGAATCGGAGGAAGAGACAGAGGAGATCAAGGTGTTGGTTTTTGGTTTTTAATTTTTTTGGTTTCAATTTTAGCGGGGATTTTTTGTGGGATTTCTTTTGTGGGTCCATCGTAGTAGTAGGCTGAGAAGACAATAGAGAGGGTTCCAATGATTGATTCTTTTCCATCGGCAATTAAAGAGGCTTGAAACTGTCTAACACCCCAATCGTATCGTACGAAATCGAAGAGGGAGGGCCAATATTTTGAAAAGTTAAAGGGGATGGAGATTTCTTGTCCTGGAAGGAGAGCGGGTATGGGGAGTTTGTCTGAGACAAAGAGTAGGCTATTGGGTTCTTTTTCTAGGGGTTCGGGGAAGATGAATTTTAGGTAGAGTTTTCCTGGAGAGCTTGTGAAGTCGCCGACGTTTTTGATAACGGCGACGATCTTCATGGGGGTGCCTGGAGTGATTTTTGAGACTTTGTTATCGTTATCGGGATTGGGGATGAGTTTAGCTTGTAGTGAAGTCCATTTTTGTTCATCTGCGATTAACGAGGTGGTGAGAAGGAAAAAGAGAAGGAAACGCATATTTTTAGCTCCTTTTTGACGAGACTTTACCTTATATGAAAAGGACGTTTAAACTTCAAGTCCCATTCGAACTGCCTTAAAAAAACTAGCCCTTGCCCTGCCCTAAACTTGCCCTTGCCCTTGCCCATTAAGCGTCAAACAAGGCCGTGTATTTAAAACCGCGAAGCGGTTGCCGGAAGGGGTAAGGGGAAACCGCGCAGGGGTTTCCCACTTAGATGGAATCATTACAATTGATCAAGAAGATTCGATTATAGTTTGTTATTTGATGTTTACAACTTAAAGCATCTTTAAAAGGGGGAACCGCGCAGGGGTTTCCCCACTTAGATGAAATCATTACAATTGATCAAGAAGATTCGAGATTATAGTTTGTTCTTTGATGTTTACAACTTAAAGCATCTTTAAAGGGGAAATCTCGCAGGGGTTTCCCCACTTAGATGAAATCATTACAATTGATCAAGATGATTCGAGATTACAGTTTGTTCTTTGATGTTTACAACTTAAAGCATCTTTAAAGGGGAAATCTCGCAGGGGTTTCCCCACTTAGATGAAATCATTACAATTGATCAAGAAGATTCGAGATTACAGTTTGTTCTTCGATGTTTACAACTTAAAGCATATTTAAAAGGGGGAACCGCGCAGGGGTTTCCCCACTTAGATAAAATCATTACAATTGATCAAGAAGATTCGAGATTATAGTTTGTTCTTCGATGTTTACTACTTAAAGCATCTTTAAAGGGGGACCCGCGGTTCCCCTTACCTCCGGCAACCGCTTCGCGGTTTTAAATACATGACCTCGTTTGACGCTTACAGGGCAAGGTTGTTTGAAGGAATAGGTAAAGACTGGATTCATTTGGGCAACGGCAAAGGTAGGTAGAAGAATTATGTAAAAAGAGTTTTTAATCCTAGGAAAAAGACGCAAGTTAATAAAGCCCCAATCGGAATTGTCACAATCCAAGAGGTGATAATATCTCTTATCGTACCCAAATTGATCGCTTCAATTCCTCTCGCCATTCCAACGCCAATAACCGCTCCCACAAGTGTGTGGGTCGTCGAGATCGGAAGGCCAAGTCTTGAGGCAATGAGAATCGTCGCTGCCGCTCCAAACTCTGCTGCAAATCCCCTCGTAGGCGTCAGCTCCGTAATCTTCTTACCCACCGTTTCAATCACTCGCCAGCCCCAGGTCGCTAAACCTAACACAATTCCAAATCCCCCAAGGGCTAAAATCCAGTTGGGTGTCTCTTGCGCGTTTAAATAACTCGTTTGTAAAAATGAAACCGCAGCTGCGATCGGACCAATCGCATTCGCTACATCGTTTGCCCCATGAGCAAAAGCCATCATACAGGCAGTAAATATTTGGAGGTATCCAAAGATTTTTTCCACTTCGTCATACTCTGAGTGGATGTAATCGAGTGAATTTTTTTCAGAGACGTTCTCGTTTAAAAGTTTGATCTCGTCTAGCAAAGCTGTCACTTTTGTTTGCATCGCCCCTTGAGCCGACGCTTGAACACGGCTTAAGTGTTTCTCAGCTTTTCTCAAACCCCTCGAAAGAGTCGCCACTTGTTCAAGCTTTGCAAGAGCTGGTGAATGGTGATGAGGAATTTTTTTTAATAAAATATGACTCAAAAAAGCTGTAGCTGAAGCTATTAAAAGACTTGCCAAAATCGAAGGAAAAAGTGAGAGCTCAAAGGGTAAGTTGTGCAACCCCTTGTAAATAAGAGTTAAGGTTAAAGTAAAAAATACAAATAAGACGAGCCAGGGAGTTAGTTTTTTGGCTGCCGCAGCAGGGCTTGGTTTGTAGAGAATTTCTCGTCTTAAAAGAGTGAAGAGGCAGTAGGCTATCACTCCTCCAAAAAGAGGAGAGAGGATCCAGCTAAAAACAATCGTGATCACATTTCCCCAGTAAATCGCCTCTGATCCCCCCGCTAAGACTCCAAATCCAACAAGAGCTCCAACGATAGAATGGGTTGTCGATACCGGCCAACCCATGTAGGAAGCTACCTGTAGCCAAAAACCTGTAGCTAAAAGCGCTGAAAGCATTCCCAAAACAAAAATTATAGGTTTAAGTGTGAAAAATCCTTGGTCGATGATCCCGCTTTGCACCGTTTCAGAGACGTAGGAACCAAAAAAGAAAGCCCCACAAAACTCTAAAATTGCAGCAATAATAACCGCTTGTTTTAAGGTAAGGGCTTTTGAGCCCACAGAGGTTCCCATGGCGTTTGCAACATCGTTTGCCCCGATGCTCCAGGCCATGTAAAATCCAGCAATGAGAAGTGAAGTAAATAAAATAAGATCCATAAATGGCGAAACTAATTGTGTTTTAGCATGTTTTGCTTTAATTCACAAATTATTTGTGTTCTAATGTCATCCTTATTTGGTTGCCTAATCGTTCAGATATATTCGAAACAGCAGCTATTTTTTCAAAAATTTTCATCCAAAGAAAAAAGGTCGAGTAACTCATCTCATGTTCGTAATCGATAAGACCTTTCACTAATTTCTTTTGGATTTGATCCCCTTCCCTCTCTTTTGCAGCTACGGTCCGCGAGAGTTGTCTCACTTTATCAGCCTCAATACCTCCAAAAGAAGATTCTAAAAGCTCGTGTAACTCTTTGACAATAAGCACAACAGTATCGAAAGCTTCAATGTTTTTTGTTAAAAAAAGTTCGAAATCAGGTTTCACGGCAAAGGGTAGAGAAAGCGATTTGAGCCCCATCATCACAGCTACGTCTTCCACGCTGTCTGCTATTTGGTCTTGAAGTTTTAATATCTCTAGTAAGTCACGTCTTTCGATCGGCATAAAAAGGCTCTTCGGAAGCTCAGTCTGGATAGCGTCTCTTGTAATGTCAGCTTCATGCTCAAGATTTGAGATTTCGTTTGCAACGCGGTTCATTCCTTCAGGATCATCTTTTTCAAGGAAGGAAAAAAGAGCGGGGAGTTTGTGGACACAGCTAGCTACTTTCTCCATATGAGATCTCAAAGGAGTAAAAGGGGAGCGTCCAAATAAATTGGAAAGAGCTCGCATGAGTGAATCCTTAAAATACATTTCGTCCCGATTATTGCATGAATTGCTATTTTTATCAATTCATAAATCTTGATAATAAAGAACGAGATCACTAAAATTTGCCCTTTTTAGAAGATCTAGAGGTTTGCTGTGCTCATTTTTTTTCTTTTCTTTATTCCGATCTCTCTTTTTGGAGTCGTTACTTGTGATTTTCAGGGGCGTCTTGGAAATCAGCTTTTTCAAATAGCTGCCACGATGAACCTGGCAGAGGAGCTTAAAACAGAGCCCATTTTCTTTTTAAAACTCAAAAATCCTGATTTACAGAATGATTTGATGAGAAATTATCAATGGGTTTATCCCAAGATTCCCCTTCGCAACTTGCGCTACCCAGCCTCTTTCGAGTATAAAGAGCTCGATTACCATTACAGCGAAATTCCTTTAATCGATGATATGAGAATCGTGGGGTTTTTTCAGTCGGAAGAGTACTTTAAAAAACACAAAGAAAAAATTATTCCGTACTTTTTGCCCACAAAAAGACGAGTTGATGCTCTTTATGCTAAGCACCCCTGGCTTAAAAAAGAAAATACCGTATCTGTTCATTTAAGGTGCTATTTTAAGGAAGGTGAAGAAGTCATAAATTATTGGGCCGTTCTTTCTAAAGATTATTTTTTAAAAGCAATGGCTCTTTTTCCAAAGGAGTCTCATTTTGTCTTTTTCTCCGATGATATCGAATATTGTAAAAAACTTTTTAAGGATGAGGTTGAGAATGCTCATTTTATTAAAGGGCAGACTTGGGTTGATGATTTTTATATGATGGGTCTTTGTCGAGATAATATCATTTCGAACTCAAGTTTTTCCTGGTGGGCTGCTTATCTTAATCAAAACAGTGAAAAGAAGGTTGTCGCGCCCTCTCTTTGGGGATTAAATGATTTTGAGAGAGCTAATGTCATTATTCCGAAAGATTGGATCAAGATCGATTTTGATTATAAAAACCCCTTAAGAGAGGATTCAATTAGTGAAAAGTAATAATTTATTTATTTTCTTATTTTTGTTTCCAGTATCTCTTTTTAGCTCAGTGACTTGCACCTTTAAGGGGCGTCTTGGAAATGAGCTTTTTCAGATCGCTGCCACGATGTGCCTTGCAGAAGAGTTAAACACTGACTCTGTTTTTTATTTAAGAACGCCGCACCATAACGTGCAGGAGGAACTTGAGAGAAATTACAAAGAGGTTTTTCCAAATATCAAATTGAGACGCACTCGCTACCCGGAGGAGAACACATTTAAAGAGAAAGGGTATGAATATAAAGAAATTCCTTTAATCGATAACACAAGGTTGGTGGGGTATTTCCAATCTGAGGAGTATTTTAAAAAGCATAAAGAGAAGATTTTGCCCTATTTTTTACCAACGGAGAAAAGAGTTAAAAAGCTTTATGCTAAGCACCCCTGGCTTTTAGAAAAAACGACCGTAGCGGTCCATTTGCGTTGTTATTTTCGCGAGGATATCAATGTAAGAATGACTTGGGGGATTTTGTCGAAAGATTATTTTTTAAAAGCGATGGCTCTTTTTCCCGAGGATACTTTGTTTGTCTTTTTTTCCGATGATATTGAACTTTGCAAAAAATTGTTTCGCGATAGTGTGAAAAATGCTCGTTTTATTGAGGGGCAAGATGGAATAGACGATTTTTATATGATGAGCCTTTGTAATCACAATATCATCTCAAATTCGACCTACTCCTGGTGGAGCGCTTATCTTAACCAAAACCCTGAGAAGATCGTAGTAGCCCCTTCCCTTTGGATAGCGGGTGATTTGGAGCGATCAAATGCGATCATTCCAAAGGATTGGGTTAAAATAGACTTTGATACCGAAAACCCCATCAGAGAGTATACTGAAGGGGAAAAACGTCCCGTTTCTCTTTTAAAAGGGTATTAATTAGTCGGCCCTGAAAAAGTCCTCTCCAAAAAAGGCGTTTTACTCCACACCTAACCCCGCAAGGGGGGGGGGAGGCGTCGTTCATCGCTTTTTTTGTTGCAAAAGGATCACTTTTTCTTTGGAGAGTGCGTGTTCCATTCGCGAAATTTTAGAGCTTTTAATTAAACCTTGCAAAATAGGCTATGTCTCTCTTCCTCGTTAACTGCAAATTTTTCTCAAGTAACCCTTACTTTTTCAGGGGCGACTATTTAAATTTTTTTTCAGTTCTTCCGCATAGATTAAGATACTTTTGTCTTGAACGTCATTAGCATCTTTTGCATGCTCCTTGAGTAGTTTTGTTTTCTCATTATTGGCATCAGCTCTGTTGAGTTTGACGTTGAAAAAGAAGTTCTCATCGCGGAATGAGTAATGATGGATCCGAATTCTTTCGATAGGGATCGATGGGTCCATCTTAGAGATTTTTAACGGCTTTTTATTGGCGTTTACGATCAAATGTCCCGGTTTCAAGGGAATCGTGTGAGGATTCCATCTGGCAAGGCTTGCATCCAAATTAACATATTCAGGTTTTGCAATTGTTTTTACAAAGTAGTTGTAGACGTGGCTCTTTTGCATTCTGTAAACAAGTTGTTCGATCATCAGTCGATTTTGTTTTAAGCATTTCACATGAGATGTACCAAAAACTTGCCAGTTGATCGATACTGCGGGAAAGTTTGAAAAAGAGTTAAGAAATTCTGGGATTGTTTTATCTTTTACGGGAAAAATAAATTCGTCGGCATCGATGTAGGCGATCCATTCGGAGATTCCTAAACCCCTTTCTGTAGCATCTATGAGGGCTTTTCTTTGAATTGCTTTCCAGTGGATTTGAGAGGTCGCTCTTTCTTCCCATTCGATTAATTCAACGATCCCTTCCTCGATATAAGGTGCAAGAACATCTCTAAACTCATCTTCGCTATTGTTGTTGTAGAGAAAGAAGTGCTCCACCCCAACTAATCTGTGGAATTCGATCCACTCCTTTAAGTAGGGACCCTCATTTTGAAACACGGTCGCAATACTGACCTTATAATTGTAAGCTGATAGAGTAAAACAACAAAACAGAAGAATTATTTTTAACATATCAATCCCCTTAAAGGTTTTTTCCTTCCCATTTTTTATTGAAAAACGAATTAAAGACAAGGGGAATTGTGAAAACTATGACTGAAAATTGTTTTGACTTTAGCTTTTTTGTCCCTGATAATGACTGAATAGAACAAGGAAAAAAGAGTTTGGATGAGTTTGCACTAAGAGTTAGGGGATTGACGACTCGCCTAAAAAAAGGGAAGGAATCGTTTGTCGTAGTGGATCACCTCTCTTTTGATCTTCTCAAAGGGAAAACTTTAGCAATTGTTGGAGAATCGGGTTCTGGGAAAACCATGACAGCTCTCTCCATCATGAGGATTTTGCCAGAATCTAACTTAGAGAGTTGCACTGGCGAGGTGATTTATCAAGGAGAAAATCTTTTAACTCTTTCTGAAAAACAGATGTGCCGGATTAGAGGGTGTAAAATTGCTATGATCTTCCAGGATCCGATGAGCGCCTTAAATCCTGTCTACACGATTGGCAATCAGCTTTTAGAAGTTGTTAATATCCACTTAAACCTTTTTGATGAAGAAGCGACCACTCTTGTTTTAAAGGCTTTAGATGAGGTGGGGATTAAAGATTCTAAAACCTGTTTTGATCAATACCCGCATGAGCTTTCCGGAGGAATGAGGCAAAGGGTGATGATTGCTCAGGCCCTTATTTCAGAGCCCGATATTTTGATTGCCGATGAGCCGACAACAGCTCTTGATGTGACGATTCAGGCTCAAGTTTTAAACCTCATAAGAGAGCTTCAAAAAAAGAAAGGGCTCTGCCTTCTCATCATTACTCACGACATGGGGATTGTCGCTGAAATGGCAGATGACGTGATGGTCATGTATGCTGCTAAAAGCGTTGAGAAAGGCTCTAATTATGCCATTTTTGATCACATGGCCCACCCGTATACTCGAGGCCTTTTTTATTCAAGGCCCGAACTTGCCAAAAAAGGGGAAAGGCTACCCGTCATCCAAGGGACAGTTCCCCTATCAACCCATTTTCCTTCAGGTTGTCGATTTCATGTCAGGTGCCCCTATGTTATGGAAAAATGTAAAAAGGGGGAGATTCCCGAATTTTCCGTTTTAGAGAAGAACCATTTAGTCGCCTGCCAAATATTTGATGGCTCCTTAGAGAGCCAAACCATTTTGGAGACGTATGACATCTGATCCCATTTTAATCGTCCAAAATTTAAAAAAATATTTTCCGATTACACAAGGGTTTTTTAAGCGAAAAATAGGGGACATCAAGGCGGTTGATGATGTGAGTTTTACCCTTGAGAGAGGAGAAGTTTTGGGAATCGTGGGGGAATCGGGATCGGGGAAAAGCACGATTGCCAGGGTCATCTGCCGCTTGATCGATCCGACAAGTGGAGAAATCACTTTTTTGGGTAATAATCTTTTGAAGTATTCAAAAAAAGAGTTGAAGAATATCAGGCGTGAGATCCAGATTGTTTTTCAGGATCCGTTTAGTTCTTTAAATCCGAGAAAGAGTATTGGGGATAGTATTGGGGAGCCTCTCACTTATCATGGTCTTGTTAAGAGTAAAAAAGAGGAGAGATTTCGCGTCATTGAGGTTTTAGAGCAGGTTGGGCTCTCAGAGACTGTCTACGATAGGTATCCTCACGAGTTCTCAGGGGGGCAGCAGCAAAGAGTCTGTATTGGTCGCTGCCTTGCCCTTAAGCCAAAGCTTATTATTTGCGATGAGGCCGTTTCATCTCTAGATGTTTCCGTTAGAGCTCAAATCTTAAATTTATTACAAGATTTAAAAAATGAGTTTAATTTAAGTTATTTATTTATTTCCCATGATTTATCAGTGGTGCGTTATTTTTGCGATAAGATATTAGTGATGTACAGGGGGAAGGCGGTAGAGGAGGGGGATACGGAGGCGCTATTTAAAAATCCGCAAGAGTTGTATACAAGAACCCTGATCGAGTCGATACCGAGAATGTACCCAAAACCCAAGACAGATTAAGAGTCTAATTCTGTTTCCTTGCTTTACATTCATTTTTTTGATATTATCCTGAAATAATGATGAGTTCAGAAATCACAAGCAAAGCTTATATGTGGACGCGCCTATTAAATTCTCCTTTTTGGGGTATTTATAGTTTATTGCCAACTATTATTTATAAAGATTTGGGGGCGACGGCGTTTGATATTGCGATTTTGACAGCGATTCGTCCTTTAGTCTCTCTTTTATCTCTCTATCTTGGGGCGGCTCTTCAAAAGAGAAGGGAGTGGCTTATTCCGGGAATAGTGCTTGCCACGATTTTGGGACATTTGCCCTTTTTGTTTTGCCCATTTATCGATCACCCTTCTTATTTTATTTTAGCCTTTGGCCTCTATATTGGGATTGCCCGGGGGATGGTTCCTGGTTGGATGGAGGTTTTGAAGCTAAATGTTCCTGAAACGACGAGAGGACATGTGGTGAGTTTAGGGTCGCTGATGGGGTATTTGGGCAATTGTTTTTTACCCTTGGTATTTGGCTACTACATGGATTTAATCCCCGGTTCTTGGAGGATCGTGTTTCCTGTAACAGCGGTGATTTCTTGCCTTTCGATTCTGTTTCAAATGAAAATTTCACTTCCCAAAGGGGAAAAGATGGAAGGGGTCCCCTTTTCCGTGATGGGTCCCTGGAAGACCTCGTTTGAGATTTTAAAAAAACGGGATGATTTTAGGTTTTTCCAAATAGGTTTTATGTTAGGTGGTGCAGGACTGATGGTGATGCAGCCGGCGATCCAAATTTATTTAGTCGATATTTTTAAATTAAATTATATGGAGATTACCTTAGCGACCTGTTTTTTTAAAGGTCTTGGATTTTTATTAGCCAGTCCTTTTTTCTCAACGGCGTATAAGAGATTTAATCCGTTTTATTTTAGTGGTTTGGTAACAGGACTTGCGATTTTTTTCCCCGTATTTTTCTTACAATCGGGGCTTCATATTGCCTTTCTTTATATGAGTTATTTTATTTACGGCGTAATGCAAGCGGGTAGCGAGTTGATTTGGCATTTATCGGGTCCTTTATTTTCGAGGGATGAGGATAGTACGGCGTATAGCAATGTGAATGTATTGACAGTCGGAGTTCGAGGGGCTTTTGCGCCATTAATTGGGTGCTGTATTTGTAGCTTTTTCGCTCCCTTTTTTGCATTAGTTTTTGGGGGAGCGCTTTGTCTTTTTGCAACCGAGCGGTTTTTGTACTACCACGTCAGGCACAAGGCACCAGATCTTAAAGTCTCTTAAGTCACTTTTTTTCAATTAAGAAAAATTGAAATTTGCCCTTAACAAAACAAATGTGTTAGTCGATTAAAGATGTATTGAGTTCATCGCTTAAAGCGGTCCAGTTATCTCCAATTCCTTTAGTTAAAATTTGGCAATCTTCTTCAATGGGGGTTAAAAAAGTTAACAGGGTTATGGGTGGTTTCTTTTCTAACTCTTTTAAGAAAGTCGTCAATTGTTTAAGCGAAATGATTTGAAGCCTTTTTTGCTTTTCCGTAAGTTTTTTTGAAACGACAAGGGCGGTTAAATCGGTCGTTAAACTCCTGTCAAGAGCCATGACAAACTCAAAAAGCACTCTTTTAAGAGGTGTCTGAGGTAAAGCAAGCTTACTTTTTAGCCGCTCCCTTCCCTCATTTTGCATGGTTGTCGGGTCTTCGTTTGGCTTCAATTTCTTTAAAAATAAGTCGCTGTAGAGTTTAAGGGTTTTGGTTAGCGTCTGATAGGGATCTTCTGCTTTAGAAAGATTGAAATAAAATAAATCCAACAACTCCTCTTCGACAAAATGTCCCATGAGATGTTTGTGAGCCTCTAAAATGGCCTCTCTGTTTTCAGCAAAAACTCTCTGTCTTGCGGCGTACTGCTCTTTGGCAATGGAGTTGAGCTTTCTTCCAGGCAGTAGTAGCCTTGCAAAGATCACTTTTTGTTGAATGATGAGAGAAAAGTTGGGTGTTCTTTCTGGGTATCCTCCAAGAGGGGGTATGAGGGCATCGCAAAGGGGAAGTCCAAGCCCTTGAGTCGGGTGAGGATAAGCCGTCTGATTTGAACGGGAGATCAATTTGAATTGAAGCGGTATCGGAAATTTTAAGTTCGGGTTGTATTTAAAAGATCCTGTAAGAATGTACTTTTCGCCGGGAAGATGGGAAAACTTCTGAATTAAAGTTTTAACTTTATCCTCCACTTTTGTTTCAATCGGAACCTTTCTTAAGTTTGGAACGGGAAGATTACTATTCCTTAAGAGATGGATTCCTTTAAGAATAAATGGATCGAGTTCTTGGGGAGGGATTTTCATGAGTCCTCAAAGGGAAGTGTTTTCTCTTTTTCAGTCATTTCTCTAAAGTGTCCCGTTGGTAATTCATTTAATCTTAAGGAACCGATACGAACACGTTTCAATTCTTGCACTTCAAGACCTGCATTTTCAAGCAAAAGTCGCACTTCTCTTTTTTTTCCCTCAGTTACAACCACTTTAACAGTCCCTCTTCTCACTTTACTGACGTGGTTTGGCGTCACGTATGTATCTTCTACGCGAACTCCTGCTGAAATCTTTTTTAAATGTTGGTCAGAAATCTCTTGGTTGGTTTTGGCGATATACTCTTTTTTGATATTTGAGGAGGGGTGAATCACCTGATTTGCAAAATGACCATCGTTTGTCACGATAAGAAGCCCTTCAGTGTCCTTGTCTAACCGCCCCACAGTAAAAACACGCTCTTTTACCCCTTCAAAAAGCTCCAAAACGATAGGGGATTTTCCATTTTTTCTCGCAGAACAAATGTAACCCTTCGGTTTGTTTAAGATAAAATATTTTTTTTCCTCAACCTTGTGGACTGCAATCCCATCCACGCTTAATTTGTCTTTTGCTGGATCGACAAGGGTTTGGGGAATAAGGCAAATTTTACCATTAACAGTGACTTTTCCTGAGAAAATAAGCTCTTCGCAGGCCCTTCTTGAGGCGGTACCGCAAGCGGCAAGAACCTTACTTAATCTCTGCTTACTCATGAAACTCCTCAAAATTTTAGCTCCAGGATATCACATTTTCGATTTAAAGTGCTATTAGCCTTACCTTTTTTTAAAGAGGAACACGCATCAAAAATCCTTTTGAAATCATCTCGAATCTTAAGTAGTATTGGCTTTTAAGAGATTTTAAGAGGTTCTAATGGCAAAGCTCATATTAATGCGTCACGGGGAGTCGGTTTGGAACAAACAGAACCTCTTTACCGGTTGGGTCGATGTTCCCTTAAGTGAAAAGGGGATAAATGAGGCTCTTAAGGGAGGGGTTCTTATTCAAGATATTCCTATCGATTTTGTCTTCACATCAACTCTTGTACGAGCTGAAATGACGGCCCTTTTAGCCCTAATAAACCATAAATCGGGAAAAGTTCCTGTTGTGTTGCACGAAAATGGGGGGCATCAACAAGAGTGGAGCCAAATTTTTAGCGAAGAGGTTAAAAAAACGATTATACCTGTTAAGAGAGCTGAAGAGCTTAATGAAAGGTATTACGGCGCGCTTCAAGGATTAAATAAAAATGAGACTCGGAAAAAATATGGGGAAGACCAAGTTAAAATTTGGAGAAGAAGTTTCGATACCGCTCCTCCTCAAGGTGAGAGTCTTAAAATGACCGCTGCAAGGACGATTCCCTATTTTGAACAACAGATAGAGCCTCTTTTAAAGCAAGGTTTTAACGTTTTTGTCTCAGCTCATGGCAACTCTCTTCGATCGATCGTGATGGACATTGAAGGTTTAACAGAAACAGAAGTGGTTCAGTTAGAAATAGCGACAGGTGAGCCTTTACTATACGATTATTTGGTAAATGGGGTATACTCTCGTGTCATATGAGATCCATTTATTTAGATAATTCTACAGTGACAAAACCCTCAGAGAGGGCCATCTCCCGCATGCTCCCTTTTTTGACAGAAAAGTGGGGCTCCCCCTATCAACTTCACCCTTTTTGTCAAAAAATAATTCCAGATTTAGAGGAGGCTAGTCGCTCGATTCTCTCTTTAGTGGGAGGAGGGGGACATTTTGTTTTTGCCTCTTCACATGAGGAGGCGGTTAATCGAGTGATTCACCATGCTTACTTTGAAGGGATGGTGAAAACGGGAAAAAATCAGATTTTGACCACCTCTGTTGAGATGGCCCCTTTTTATTCGGCGATCGATAAGATGCAAACGCTTGGAGTTAAAGGGCGTTTTGTCTCTTTAGGTCAGGATGGCCTTATGAGTGAAGAGAGTTTGATCGATGCGATGACCCCACGCACTCTTTTACTTAGTCTCTCTCTTGTGAATGGTTTGACGGGAGTAATGCAGAAAATTTCAGAGATCGCTACTGTTTGCGAGGAGAGGGGCGTATGGCTTCACCTCGATGTGACCCATGCGCTTGGGAAAATGGAAGTGAATTTTGAAAATACTGGAGCGACTTTTTTAACTTTTGGGGGAGAAGCGATACATGCTCCTTTAGGAACCGCCGGGGTTATTATCAAAGAAGGGGTTCCTTTCTCATCACTTGTCACAGGCTCTTTAGAGCAAGCGGGAATTAAAGGGGGAGCGTTTAATCCAGGTCTGCTTATTGCTTTAAGTCAAGCGGCCATCGAAGCTAAAGATGCTGAAGATTATCTAGGAACTGAAATTGCTAGGTTAAGGGATCTCTTTGAGTTGTTACTCACCGAAGCTTTACCCGAGGTAAAAATTCTCTTTAAAGAACAAAGAAGAGCGCCTCATATTTCCTCGTTTGTCGTTCCCCACATAAGTTCAGAGGCGTTTTCTTTTGCCCTTTCCCAAGCAGGAGTTTATCTTACCTTTGGAGGAGGGGCTTTTCAAACGCTCTCCTCTCTTCTCTCCTCTCTTTCCTATCCAAGAGAAATTAGCCAGTCAGCTCTTAGTGCTTCCCTTTGCCGCGAGACAACAGATGAGGAGATCAGAAGAGCAGTTAAGACAATAAAAGAGGTTTATGTGAAGTATCAACCCTTACTCCTGGAGCCTTCATGAACCGGTTTATTTCTCCTCATCCCCAATCACAATACAGCAAAAAACTGATTTCAAAAATTATCAATCCGAAGAGTGGGGGCTCATTTACTGCCGAGGAGGCTAAGCTAAAGGGGCTTCGGCTAGAGGTTGGAGAGTGGGGATCCCTCTCAACGGGACAATTTCTTAAATTGTTTGTTCTTTTCGATCCTGAAGATGGGGTGATCGTCGATGCCAAATACCAAATGTTTGGCGATTCAAGCTTAATTGGGGCTTTGGAGGTGCTTTGCGAGACGATTTTAAGAAAGCATTATGAGCAAGCAGCACGTTTATCCTCAGATCTTATCGATAAAGCTGTAAGGGATAAGAAAGAGACGCAAGCATTTCCAGAAGAGACCAATTCCCGTTTAAACATCTGTCTTGAAGCGCTTGAAGCCATTTGTGAGGCTGTTTCCGATTTGCCCGTTCCGAAAGGGTATGTGAGCCCTCCTGTGCCCTTTGAAATGTCAGAAGCCCTTTCTGGAGGGTATCCTGGGTTCTTGGGATTGGCAAAAGAAGATAAGCTAAAAGTGATCGAAGAGGTGATTGAGAGGGATATTCGCCCCTATATTGCTTTAGATGGGGGTGGCATTTCTGTAGTCTCGTTAAGCGAGCAATTAGAGCTCAAGATTGCCTATGAGGGCAATTGCACCTCTTGTTACTCCTCGATTGGAACGACTCTTTCGTATATTCAACAGGTTTTAAGGACTGCAGTTCACCCTAATTTATCTGTTACCCCAGATTCCTCAACTTTTTTTTGAGGAGAATTCTTGTGAAAAAAAGTGTTTTATCTCTCCGTTCTCCATTTCAAGAATAAGAGCCCCCTCTGAAGTGATCCCTAAATAACGCCCTGCTATAGGCTCTTTTTTTGAGTATAACATTTCCCCTTTTGAAAAAGCGGAAAAGTCGTTGAAAAGAGAGTAAAAGGGGGAAAATCCCTCTTGAAGGAAACGGAAAAGGTTTTTTTCAAAAGCGGTTTTTAGCTCTTTTTTTAAGACATCTCTATTAATTGCAAAACCTTCTAAAAAAAGGGAGGTCCCTTCGGGAAGGGAGGAGAAAAAGGCAGCTTTTTGGTTTAAGTTAAGCCCTATCCCAAGGATAACAAAATGCTCTTCTTGATCGCTAATCACTTCGCAAAGAATCCCTCCCACTTTTTTGAGGTTTAAAACCAAATCGTTTGGCCATTTGATTTTTAATGGGATCTCTTTTAAGACTTCGCAAACAGAAAGGGCTAAAATTTGTGGTAGAAGATGTAAATTATTTTGAGGTTTAAGATAAAAAGCTGAAGAGAGAAGAAGAGTTGCCCCTTTTTCAGATCTCCAGACCCTTTCAAAGCGCCCCCTTCCTTTTGTTTGAACATCTGCTGAGACAAAAGAGAGGTGTTTTTTTGAAAAAAGAGAGGGAAATTTTTTACAAAAACCGTTGGTAGATTCGATTGAATCAAAGTGGATATTCACAAAAACAACACAAATAGAGTATCCTAAAATTATAAGGATTTTACTTTTATGTGGCAACTCAAACGGCTCTCTCAAATCGACATGAGAGTCTTCCCTATTTTATTTTTGCTTATGTGTGTCAGTTTGCTCACGATCTCTTCGTACACCCAGGAAGAGGAGGGGATTTTTTTTACAACTCTCACATTGAGTCAAATCAAATGGTACGCCTGTGGGATGGGAGTTTACCTCTTTTTTGCCTCTTTTGATTACAATAAGCTAAGAGAGTGGACCTGGATTCTCTACACTTTGATGATTTTATCCCTGATTGGCCTTTTTTTTGTCGATTCGATTCAACGCGTTCACCGATGGTACAAAATCCCCTTAATTGGCGTCAGTTTCCAGCCCTCCGAGTATGCCAAACTGATTGTCGTGATCGCTTTAAGTTGGTACCTTGAGCGAAAAAAGCAAAATTCCCAGTCATTTGGGACAGCTTTCGGAGTTTTTTTAATCGCAGGAATTCCGTTTTTTTTAATCTTAAAGCAGCCGGATCTTGGGACAGCCCTTGTTTTATTACCCGTGACCTGTGTGATCTGCTATATTGGCAATTTACACCCTATAGTTGTGAAGATTCAAACCATTTTTATGGCATTTCTATTAGTTGTGGTCGCGCTTATTTTTTTAGGGGGAGTAAAATATGAGACTCTTCGCCCTTATGCATCAAAAGTTTTGAAAGAGTATCAGTTTGAAAGACTTAACCCAAATACTCCTCATCAAAGAGCTGCTTGTAGTGCTATCGCTCTTGGAGGAATCTTTGGGAAAGGGTGGCGGCAAAGCGAGTTTACAAAACATGGATGGTTACCAGCAGCCTATACCGATTCAATTTTTCCAGCCTTTGGAGAGGAGTTTGGCTTTTTAGGGGAAGTTTTAGTTCTTTTACTCTACTACGCCTTAATTTTTTTCTGTTTTCAAGTGAGTGCTCTTGCAAAGGATGAGTTTGGACGCCTACTGGCTGCTGGAATAACAGTTTACTTGATGATGCATATTCTGGTAAATGTGGGCATGATGTGCGGTTTTTTGCCCATTACGGGGGTTCCTTTGGTTTTTTTAAGCTATGGAGGCTCATCGATCTTATCGACGATGACAGCTCTTGGAATTTTACAAAGTATTTATAGTCGGAGGTTTACATTTTAATGGGCAAACACTTCATTTTTGAGCCGGGAAATTGGATCGGAGAGGGAAAAGTTTCTTTTAGCACAACTCTTGAGAGCCTGCATTTTTACACGAAATGGATTGTTAAAGAAAGGGTAAAAGATCGGCTTATTTTGGAGCAACTTGTTGAAATGCAAGGAGTTAATGAAAAGGTGATCAACCAGTTTACTTTAAATAATATCACCGACTCCGGATTTGATATCGTCTTGGAAAACGATTTAATCGGTTCTTGCGAGGGAAAAGGGGTCATAGAGGGGGATACGGTGGGCTGGGAGTTTCGAGGGGGCAGTGGCCTTGAGGGATTTGAGACGTTTCAGCAACAGGAGAATGGGGAGTATCAGGTAAAAGCTGAGTACGCTTCCCCTGACCAATTTAGGAGCATGATACACGGTCGGATTTGGAAGCAAAACATTTCTTGACCTGAATTCTTTCCCCTTGGTAAAATTATACTTAATGAGGGGGGAATCTCATGAGTTCTACGCCAGTTACGCAAGGTAGCCAGCCTTTTGTCGAGCCGGTACTTTATTTCAATACGAACGGAACGGTCCAATGGAAGGGTAGGACGTATGACGTTAAAGTTGGAAATATTAAAGTTGACACAAAAGAGGGTCTTTTAGCTTTAAAGTCACTCCTCGAAGCAGCCTTTGATAAGGTCAAGTATGAGGATGTTCCGTTTGCTAAAGCGAACATTACAGAAAACCATATTGTTACGTATAAACATAGTAATGATAATAATCCAAAAACCTATACCTTTACGGATAAAGCTGTTTATAACACAGCGCTTCAAAGTTTTCAGGCGATGCACCCTCAACAACCCCCTGTGGCAAATCAGCCACCACCTCCACCACCAGCCATACATACAGCAGCTCCTGTAAACCACGATATAACGATCGCTTTAACCCGAGTGTCACAAGATCCTGTTTTAGAGAATCTTAAAATTAAAGCTCGAGACGCTTCCAATAAAATTAGAGATCTCTTGATCACTCACGACCATAAAAGGATGGAAAACGCAAACGCCGCCACTTCCCTTTCTGATTTAGAAAATCAGGATAGAGCTCTACAAATAGCTGCTAATAAGGATTTAAAGGACTCCTACGAAGAGTATGAAAAAGCCCTTGCAGCTTTAGGGAAAGCGTTTAGCGACGCCTCCTCTCAAGATAAACTTAAGTACCAGCAAGCCATTCAGGATGTGAATTCCCATCACTTACAATCCCATTTTTCAACGAGCACCGTAAGTATAGATCACTACCGATGCTCTCTTCATGTCGCAGCTAAGTTTCGTCTCTTAGAGCTTAAAAGTGAGCTTGAGGAGTTAAAATTAGATCTTAAAAAAAACAGTCGCGAAATTAAATCGGTAGAGAAGAGAATAAAATTAATTGAAGAGCATTCGAAAAAGACGCCGACAGCCAGAAAAGCGGAACTCTTAAGTATTGATGAAGCCAAAAAAGAGTACCAAAAATGTAACGATATGTACCTTGTTGAGCAAAAAGGGTGGAGCCCAGTTAAACTAGTGGCTCTCGATATCAACGGATTAAATCGCGCCCTTTGTTTGCCTGGCAACTGGCTAAATAAAAGAGAGATCAGCTTAGGCATTTCAGGTGATAACGCTTATGTGAATGTGACTGAAGTGTCACCGGTTGAGATTGAGGGTAAGTATAGCCCTTCCGGGCAAAGAAAACGGAATCCAACAACCCCCCCTAATTTTCAAAAAACAGAGACCTATATTTTAGATGAGGATGGCAATAAGATCGAAAGTTCTGTCAGCGTTTGTTATAGGTGTGGAGTGTTTGCAAGTAAAAAATCGGCAGAAAAAGCGCTTGAAGAGATGGCGAGAGCTGGTAAACCGATCTATGACGATAGTCTTTTGACCCCAAGTTCTGTGCCCAATTTTATTCACGAGGATCGAAAACTTCTCGAAAATCATGTGGCCTTTTCGAATGAAGTGGCCACAGATAAAAGGTATGAACTTCTTCAAAGTAATTTCGGAATTAATGTGGGAGCCACAAAGGGGTATAAAATAGAGGGGCTTGTGATGGGATGGCACTCATCTCTTGTTGATTACAACAACCCTTTTGTTGAAAAAGTGAATGAGAGACTAATTGAATGGTTTAAAGATGCCGAGCGAGATCTTAATAAAGTTAAAGAAGCTGCTGCGGTTTATCAATTGACTTTAGAGATGGAAGCCATTTGGGCAAAAAACGATTATGCAAGAGCTGATGTAGGAGACAATCCAGCCAAGCTTCCCGGCACTGCAAGGGTGCTTATGGAGAAACTTGGGTTTACCGTGAATCAGCATTGTAAAAGCTGTAAGGATAGGGGAAGCGTAGCAGAGGGGTATGGGACAAAAGTTCACCTCGAGATGGAAATGAAAAGGCAAAATTACAGGAAGTTTTTGGAGAATGTTCAAGGAGCTCATCAAGATTTTTCGGAGGAGGAAAAAGAGGCGCTGACTTCCGGGCTCTTTACTGAAAAAGAAATAATAGAAATTGTAACAAAATCAACTGTTGATCACCATGATTTTCTCAAAGCCCGGGTTAAACATAAAATCGATGATATAAGGCAGCATTTAAATCTTAAGGAGAATCAAAGAGGTCCGTTTGATCCGAAAGAAATTGATGTAAGACCCTACTCTTCCCATAAACTTAAGATGAATCTTGAAGGGATTGAGGAAACGACTCCTAAAAGAGATTCAGACCCTTCAGTTGTTTTGAATGCAGGCCTTATGGAGCCATCGATCTATGATGAGAAGGAAAATTTGGAAAGAGCGAATACTATCAAAGCGAATAGACGAAACGCCGTCCTTATGGGGCTTGCTATCACTAAAGAGAACACAGGTGTTGCCGGTATTAAACAAGAGAAAGGGATGATCGGAGCCCTCTACTCGGGATTTGATCGAGATTATGCGATGAAAGTTCGTGAAGAAGCTCTAAATAATCAAAATTTTGACCATTTGTATAACATTCTTGGATTAAAAGAGTTAGATAATAAACTTCGTGTCTCTTTTGAGAATAGATTAAAAAATCCTGATGAGGATATCGAAGCTCTTTTAAAGGAAATTGAGTCGGCAAAGGAAGCTGTCATTCGTCCTTTAGCCGAAGTGTCTAGCTAGATTTCTTCTTTAAAATAACACATCTTTAAAGAAAGTTTAAAAATCCCCTTGACAATTCTTTTTGAAAAATTCTAATGTGAAGAATATATAAAGAAACCACTCTCAACGTATAAGGACGGGGGACGATGTTTAATCAAAGTCAGATAGCGATGTACTCAAAAAAATGGGGGATTTGCCTTAGTGTCGTAGCCATGACGTTAAGCTGTTCCGAACTCTTTTCAGAAGAGTCTTCACCAGCGGCTCAAGAGATTTTGACGACGAGTGAAACCGATGTGGCTTCTCTCGATTATTTAGTGGATCAAATCTTAAGCACAGAAAACGTTTTGGTAGTTCAAGAGAAAGACAAAATGGCGGGTGCTTTGCCAAAGTTGCCAAAAGATGCTCCGGATGCCTCTCTTATTACAAGTTGCGCGCCAAAGCAGGTGCCTCAGCCTGTTCAAACGGTGCCACAATTAGGGCTAGAGAATTCCCAATGCTCATTAAATGAATCTTGCTCAGGCTGTGAATCACCCTCTTATTCTAATCAGGAGTGTGGAAGTTGCAATCCTTGTGGCGATTTTTGCGAAACAAGCAATTCTAAAGCGGGTGTTTGTTGCGGAGTGTTTCCTTATCTTGGAGCAACGGGGGGAAGAGGTATTGGTTGGGACAGAGATTACACCACTCTTGGGGTCATGTTTGTTTCTGGAAACTCAGCTGCAAAGCTTCAACCTTTTGTCGATTTTAAGTGGCACTACAATACCGATCGTTTGACTGCAGTGAATACAGGGATCGGTATCCGTCTTCGTCCCGATTGTACAGGGGTGACCTTTGGTGGAAACGTTTACTACGACTACCGCGATGGTTGTTATGGGGATCTTCACCAAATTGGGGTTGGAATGGAAGCGTACTCTCGTTGCGTTGAAGTTCGTGTCAACGGCTATTTTCCTATCCAAACCGAGGCTTGTCATAACAAAGTCGTATTTGATGATTATGTAGGAAATTATTTTGTCTCTTTCCAACCTTGTCAGTTCCCATTAACAGGTGCTGATGGAGAGGCAGGCGTTGTGTTGTTTGGTCAAAAGAATTTTAGAGTGTTTGTGGGAGCTGGTGGTTACTATTTTAACAACCGTCTCAACATGTACGCTATGGGAGCTAGAGGTCATTTAAGCCTTCGTTACACCGACAAAGTGGGCTTTGATATTTATGCGACGACAGATAAGTTATTCCGCAACAGAGTGTGGGGTGAGTTTTATATCAGCTTGCCATTCTCTTGTTTCTCTTCCCAAAGAAGAGGGTGTAACTCTTGTTGCCAAACCCCTTGTAACCCTTGCTACAAACGTGTTTATAGAAACGATTGGATCGTGTTGAGAAACGGTTGCTGTTGGGATTTCAACTTTGATGATTCGATCGGTCGCAAAGATGATGATTGCAACTCGTGTGGCTGTAACGGCTGCGGTTGCAGATAACTTTTAAAAAAAGTCTGTAGGGCAAAACCCTGCAGACTTTTTTTCATTTCTCTTAAAAATATCTTGACTAATCAAAACCTAAAATTTTAAAGTGATAGCTATTTTGTTTTGCCGGAAGAAATCTAAGCCTTGTAAGAGGTCGAAATCTTTTGGCTAATTAACCAAAGGCTTGAGAGGTTTTTTTCTAAAAAGTGGAAAACGACTCTCTTAAAGCTTAACGTGAGGTAAGAGTGATTCTATGAAAAAACTGTATTTAACGAATGTGATATTTGCAATGGCCTTTATGGGGGCTGTTGGTGCGGCATCATACGATGTCAATGATTTATCAGAGCTTGTGAGTTTACAAGCCGAGAATGAGATTGCAGTTCGTGATTTAGTCGATGGGGATCTTTTGAACAAAGATTGCTTCGATTGTAAACGACCAGAGCAAGGACCTCAAGGTCCAACAGGACCAACAGGACCGACTGGCCCAACAGGCCCTACAGGACCGACTGGTCCAACAGGCTCAACAGGACCTACAGGACCGACTGGCCCAACAGGCTCGACAGGACCTACGGGATCAACAGGTCCGACAGGCTCGACAGGACCTACAGGGTCAACTGGTGCTACAGGACCGACAGGATCAACTGGTGCGACTGGTTCTACAGGTGCGACTGGCTCAACAGGAGCGACTGGCTCAACAGGAGCGACAGGAGCTAATGGTGCTATAGGAGCGACAGGTGCTACCGGTCCAACAGGAGCGACAGGAGCGATAGGAGCGATAGGAGCGACAGGAGCTACTGGTGATCCAGGAGCGACAGGTGCAACAGGGGCGACAGGACCTACGGGCTCTACAGGTGCGACTGGCCCAACAGGAGCTACTGGAATTGAAGGACCTACAGGATTTACAGGAGCTACAGGTCTTACAGGGCCTACAGGAGCCCCAGGAGCCACAGGAGCGGTAGGACCTGCTTTAGCAACGGCTTATGGTAACTTCTTTGAGATGAATAGTGCCACAGGTGTTCAACCACAAGCCTTCTTCCCATTGACTGGAGCGACCATCCCTGGACCATTAAACATTTCTCGTGTCAATTTGGCGCCAGGAACAGGTTTGGAAGTGGCTTTATCAGGTACATATCTTATTGAGTACCAAGTAAATATCGATGCAAACCACAGCGCTGGACCATTTAATTTTGCCAACACAGTAGTGAGCGTAGGATTATATAATGTTTCAACAGTAGAGCAACCTTTTTGGACTAATTCAGTTATAGTCTATCAGACTGATTTCTATTTAGAGCCATTTATTCTGGCAAGGCAATCAATTTTGTACTTGAATGCTGGCGATATCATTGCGCTGCAGAACTTATCACCTGGAGTGGTATCTTTAGCAGGTCCAACGTCAATCGCTGCACCTTTAGTGAGTTTGACGATGGTTAGAATTAGTGACTAGAGTCTTATTTTTAAGACAGAATCGCTAAAAAAAGCCTCTCCTTATGGGAGAGGCTTTTTTTTTGGAAGTCTATAAATGGGCTTTAAGGTGTTTTTGATTAATTAGACCTTTTTAGAAAGAGGTTTAATGTCCTATTTTTGTCGATCAACTTTTTCTGAAAATCAAAAAAGGGGTTCAAAAAGGGGACTTGCAAAAATCGGTTTTTCCTCACTTTTTGGAGGATTTTTTCATAACTTATGAGAATAAATAACGAAGTGATTGCATTCACAAAGCGTTTTGGATATCATATGGGACATGATTGATGAAAAAAAAATCAAGAGGGGGATTGAAACGAATTCCACTGATTATCAGTGAGATGCGCTTCAAATCGGGGAATTACTAAGACTTGATCCGTCAAGAGCTTAGGAAAAAAATTGCTGAGAAACTCGCAAATGATGTTAAATGAAGTTTCAAAAACTGTTACCCTCATAAGGAGTATGTAATGAGTAACTGGAAAACAACAATAAGAAAGTTGTTGGCAGGCACAAGCTTGCTAATGATGCCGCTTAGTACGGTTTCTGCGTATGACAGCTGCTGTTCATACGACCCATGCAGCGCGCCAAGCTTTGATGGCTGTGGTTGTGGCACGGGCAATTTTGGAGTCGGCGTGGATTTCCTCTGGTGGAAACCCTTGGTCGATGATCTGGATTTTGGATACACAACTAACTTTGATTCAAATCTTCCTTTTTCTAAAGGAAATTTGAGTGGAGGCGTTGTGCAATACCAAGCTATTTGCACAAAATGGGAACCAGGCGTTCGCGTGAATGTATCCGCACCTGGCGTTCTTTGCAACTGGGATGCTAGTGCTTCTTTCACATGGATTAAGTCGAAACATAGTGCTAATTCATCAGCAGACAATTGTGGAGAAACAGGTTGTGTAGTTAACACATTGATTCACCCAATAGTAAACACTCTTTTCGAAGAATTTACTACTGGTAGTGTAAAATCGATTAGTGCTGACTGGCGTGCAACTTACTACAATTTTGATGCTCTATTGAGCTACAAAATTAACATGAATCCATGCTTAGATGTCACACCTTACTTCGGTATTGCTGCGATCTACTTAAAGCAACAACAAGAAAGCTCAGCTTATGTTGGAGATTTCTTTGGATATAACTACAATAGCTGCCCATTGGCATCATCATTGTGGGATGTTAACTACTGGGGCGTTGGCCTTGAAATGGGATCATCTATCGAACAACGTTGCTGGGATTGCTTGAGCGTATTTGCTAATGCAAACGCAACACTTTTGGCTGGAAAAACTAGCAAAGCTATTAACCAGACTTCAGTAATTAAGTTGTTTCAAGATGCACCATTAGCAAGAGCTTGTGGCGACAGCTGCAACAATGATTGTGGATGCTACAACAACTGCGACTACAATACATTGACATTCAAAGATTGTGGTTGTGGAAGCTTCGTGCCTGGATACCATATCCAAGCAGGATTTAAATATGCTTCTAACGTTTGTGGATTTAACTATGGTATTCGTGCAGGTTACGAATTCCTCTACTGGTTGAATCTTCCAAACCCAAGAAGATTTTCATCAGCAATTGCGGATGATATCATAGCTCCATGTTCTATTGGTTACTCCTCTGGAACAAACGAGCGTACATTTGGATTCCATGGATTATTCCTTGGTGCTGAATTTACATTCTAAGGACTACCGTCTTTAGGAACCTCGAAGCCGCTTGAAGCGATAGCTTTAAGCGGCTTTTTTTTTACCACCTATCTTTTTCCTCACCCTTCCTGACTTTTAGCCCTTAAGTATGCCTTGCAAGTTGCCTTAACACTTCCCTTGAAGTTATGTATCGATTGAAAGATCACGCATAAGCTGCAGAGAAGACTTGACTCTACTCTATTTTGCAGTGATCTTGCAGAGAAAGAGCTTAAGTACCCAATCAAGGAGATTAACCCTTGCGAACAACACACGTTATGTATCGATTGAAAGATCACGCGTAAGCTGCAGAGAAGACTTGACTCTACTCTATTTTGCAGTGATCTTGCAGAGAAAAAGCTTAAGTACCCAATCAAGGAGATTAACCCTTGCGAACAACACACGTTATGTATCGATTGAAAGATCACGCGTAAGCTGCAGAGAAGACTTGACTCTACTCTATTTTGCAGTGATCTTGCAGAGAAAGAGCTTAAGTACCCAATCAAGGAGATTAACCCTTGCGAACAACACACGTTATGTATCGATTGAAAGATCACGCGTAAGCTGCAGAGAAGGCTTGACTCTACTCTATTTTGCAGTGATCTTGCAGAGAAAGAGCTTAAGTACCCAATCAAGGAGATTAACCCTTGCGAACAACACACGTTATGTATCGATTGAAAGATCACGCGTAAGCTGCATAGAAGACTCATCAGCTAATTGAAGGCTTGACTCTACTCTAATTTGCAGTGATCTTGCAGAGAAAGAGCTTAAGTACCCAATCAAGGAAATCACCCCTGGCGCGAACGCGCCTCACTAAATGAAAGGAGCAGTTTTTAAAAAAACAAAGGCTATACAGGATTAGTAAAGTTTAGTTGTTTTTTAAAAAACTGCTCCTCTTATTTAGTGCTTTTTTTGGCTCTGCCAAAAAAAAGGGGTGATTGAACTATACACTTTCATTGGATAGCCTCTCCGTGCCTTCGCGTCAAACATCTTTATAACTTTTGCCATTAAGGGGAGGTTTTACGAATCCTTATCTTGTATATCATATATATCTTATGAATCATGTTTTTTGTTATGAAAGAGAATCGTCGTTCACTTAAAGCCCCACACCCTTTTTAAGCACAAAAAAAAGAGGAAGCTTTTTCAAACTTCCTCTCTTAGCTTATCCTAAAATCGATTTAGAATAGACTTAGCTTGCTTTTTGAGCCTCTTGGCTTCTCTCAACATGTGATGCACGATAAGCTTCGATATCGTCTTTGTGAATGACCCACGCAGCACCTTTGCGATGCGCTTTCAAAACACCAGTTCTTGTGGCGTAGTAGATCTTTTGAGCTGGCACATTTAAAAACTTCGCCGTTTGGTTCACTGAATAGTAACCTTTGTTGTTGTTAAACAAAAGTTCTCCGTCAAATACGGACTTCTCGCGAGAATATTTAGACTTGCGGTAAGCCTCAAGATCATCCAAGTTGATCGTCCAACGGGTCGTTGTCTTCTCTGCACGCAATTTCTTCAATTTAATCGCGACATAGATCGCTTGTCTTGTAACATCGTTGATTTTAGCAGCTTCTGTAATAGAAACTACTTTTTTATCTTCCGTATTATTTTTAACGGACTCGTTGTTGTTCATATTCATCCTCCTAATTAAGGTTAATTAATTCTTATTTTAATCCTCAAAAGTGATAGCCAGTGCACGCGATCCATCATGAACCATTTTCACTTGAGGTTTTTATTAATTTGCTTTACTTTACTTTAAGCTTTCGCTTAAAAAATCTTTTTTTGAAGTCGCTCGAGGTTTTGATCAGCGTCGTTTGAGTCTAAATTACAGTGCGCGAAAGTCTATTCTTACATAAAAAGGTTTTGAAATCAACAGATTTTTACGTTTTTTTTAAAAACCCTTATTTTCCTAGGGAGTTTCGGTTATTTGCTGGAAGAAAAGAAGCAAAAGCGTATAGAATAGGTGAAGTCTTACTAAAAAAAATGGCCTTATTTCTATGATCAATATCCTAACTCCCTTAATTAGAATCATTTGCGTTCTAATTCTTTGTGCGAATCTCGAAGGGAAACTTCCCGATTTAACTCCTGTGGTCACCACCCAAAAGGTGAATGAGATTATGAGGGCTCATGTCTCTCAAAAAAATCTAACTCCGGAGCTTGCTAAGAGAATTTTGCAAAATTACTTAGAAGAGCTCGATCCAAGTAAGGTGTATTTTATTGAATCTGATGTGACTTGTTGGACAAATCCTACGGATGCTGAGTTAAATAAGGTCATTTTGGGGTATAAAACTCACAACTATTCTATTTTTGAAGAAATTCATAAAAAAATGGTCGATGCGGTCTTGCGAAGACAAGGCCTTGAAAAAGGGATCGATTTGAACGATTTGCCTAAAAAAGTAAATCCCGATGAGCTAAAGGATATGGCCTGGGCAAAGAATTTAGATGAGCTTAAGTCAAGATTAATGAAGATTCGCGCTCTTCAGGTCGATACAGTGTCTAAGTTAAACGATGAGCTAAAGGAGCGCTCTCTTCAAAGAATTGCCAAAAGACAGGCTAAATTTGAGGAGGATATCCTCAATACAAACACCAAGTTTAGGCAATCGTTTATTTTATCAAACGTTTTGAAGGCAACCGCCTCCTCTTTAGATACTCACACTTCATACTTTACCCCAGATGAAGCCGCTCAATTTGTCATTAATGTTCAGCAGCGTCTTTTTGGAATTGGAGCTCAGTTAAGGGATGACTTAAATGGTTTTACAGTCGTTAAAATTATCGAAGGGGGGCCTGCTGCCAATGGAAAGCAACTTAAATTAAAGGACAGGATTGTAGCGATCGATTGTGAGCCCGTTGTTGGTATGGATATCGTAGACGCTGTCGATTTGATTCGAGGAGAGCAAAATACCCCCGTACGTTTGACAGTCATGAGAGAGATTCCAGGAGAGGAAGACTCTAAAAAAGAGGAGAAAAAAGAGATCGTCGTCCCAAGAGGGGAAGTGGTCTTAAAGGAGAGTCGCTACGAGTCCTCTTTTGAACCTTTTGGAGATGGAGCTATTGGATATTTGAAGCTCTTCTCATTCTATCAGGATCAAGGCAGCTCTTCAGCTCAAGATTTGGCCAATGAGATTAAAAAATTGAAAGAAGAGCACAAATTAAGAGGGTTGATCCTCGATTTGCGCTTTAACTCTGGCGGCATGTTAACTCAGGCTGTCGATGTGACAGGTCTTTTCACAAAAAAGGGGATTATTGTCTCGATTAAAGATGACACGGGAGCTGTACAGCATTTGCGTAACTTAGAGGGAAAATCTGTTTGGGATGGCCCTTTAATTGTCTTAGTTAACAGAGCTTCGGCTTCAGCATCTGAAATTGTTGCCCAAACACTTCAAGATTATGGACGCGCCATCATCGTTGGAGATGATCATACCTATGGAAAGGGCTCGTTTCAAACGTTTACCTTAAGCAGTAGCAAGGCTGGAGGAGTAAATCCCCAAGGGGAGTATAAAGTCACAAGGGGACGCTATTATACGGTATCTGGTAAATCACCTCAGTTGACAGGGGTTTTATCAGATGTTGTGGTTCCCGGAGTCTTGTCCCAGTCTGAAATTGGGGAGCAGTTTGCCAAATATCCTCTGGAAGGAGATAGAATTAAGGAAAACTTTAACGATGATTTATCGGACGTTCCCTTTTTCCAAAGAGATAAGGTCAGAATGCTCTATAAGTTTGATCTTCAGCCAAAAATCGACACTTATAACAGATTTATTGGGGTTCTTTCTGCCAATTCACACGAGAGGATTGAGAATAACCCCAATTATCAAAATTTTTTAAAAGAGTTAAAGAAGAAACATTTAGACGAAGAGGATGATCCTGAACAATTTGGGCAAAATGATTTGCAGCTTCAGGAGAGTTACTGCGTTATGAAAGATTTGATATTATTGACACAATAGAAGGAATGTTTTTATGTCAGTTCGCGTAAGAATTGCCCCATCGCCAACCGGGGACCCCCATGTGGGAACAGCTTATATGGCCCTATTTAATTTGATTTTTGCAAGAAGTCAAGGGGGGCAGTTTATCCTTAGAATCGAGGATACCGATCAGACCCGTAGTCGTGCTGAATATGAGCAAAACATTTACAAGGCTCTTCATTGGTGTGGAATTGAGTGGGATGAAGGTCCCGATGTGGGGGGCCCTTATGCGCCTTATAGACAGTCTGAGAGAACCGAAATTTATCGGGAGTATGCAGACAAACTTTTGGAAGATGGGAAAGCGTATAAGTGTTTTTGTACCGCAGATGATCTAAAAGAGATGAGAGAGCTGCAGCAAGGAGCTCAGAGGCAAGGTTACGACAGGCGTTGCCGCAATTTAAGCGAAGCGGAGATTAAAGAGAAAGAGGCTCAAAATTTGCCTTACGTAATTCGTTTAAAAGTTCCTTTGAAGGGAGAGTGTGTTTACCACGATCAAATTAAAGGGCGTATCGTGTTTCCCTATGCAGACATCGACGATCAGGTGCTTTTAAAATCGGATCGTTTCCCAACTTATCACTTAGCAAACGTGGTTGATGACCATTTGATGAAAATTACCCATGTGATTCGGGGAGATGAGTGGATGAGTTCAACACCTAAACACGTTCTTCTCTATGAGCATTTTGGGTGGCAGCCTCCTGTTTTTATGCATATGCCTCTTCTTTTAGGTCGTGATGGAAAAAAATTGTCGAAAAGAAAAAATCCTACATCGATCTTTTTTTATAGAGATAGCGGTTATTTAAAAGAGGCTTTTATTAACTTTCTCACCCTAATGGGTTATAGTATGCCGGGGGATCGGGAAATCTACTCGCTAGAGGAGATTATTAAAGCGTTTGACCCGACGAGAATTGGTGTTTCTGGGGCAGTTTTTGATGTTCAAAAGCTCGATTGGATCAATCAACAGTACTTGATCAATAATATTCCTGAGGAGAAGCTTTGGGAGCGTTTAAAACAGTGGAATTTCAGCGATGCGTTTATGCAACGATTGATGCCTCTTTGCCACTCCAGAATTAAGACTTTTGGGGATTTTATGGCCCTTTGCGATTTCTTCTTTATCAATCATATTCCCTATACGAAAGAGCTTTTCGAAGTAAAACAAGTGACGGAAGAGAGTGCAAAAGAGATTTTGCAATGTATGATTTGGCATTTGGAAGAAAAAGATGATTGGACAAGTCCCGCTTTTTATTTAGGCTCTAAAGAAGTGGCGACATTTTTAGATATTAATCACAAAAAAGGGTTGATGCCGGTCCTCTTTGCAAGTTTAACGGGTAAGCATCAAGGCCCCCCCTTATTTGATTCTGCCGAGATTTTAGGGAAAGATATTTGCCGGGCTAGATTTTTAAATACGATTGAGTTTTTAGGGGGCATCTCTTCTAAAAGGCTTGAGAGTCTTAAAAATAAGTGGCAAGCAAGAGCTGTTGAAAGAGGCGGTCAATGATCGATCTGTTGATCCAGTTTGTTGCAGAGAATGAGGCGTTTACACGCCTTATTTTTTTCTGCCTTCTTTTACTTGCAGGGTTAAGCTTACCCATTAGCGAGGATGTGCTTCTTATTTTGGCAGGTTTTTTGGCGGCATCAGGACCGCCAGAACAGATCATTCCTTTTTATTTGACGATGTATTTGGGGTGTTGGATCTCTGCTTGGGAGGCGTATGCTCTGGGGCGCTATCTGGGACCTAAGGTGTACGACTTGCCTTTTTTAAAGCATATGATCACCAGATCTCGGGTTAAAAAGTTTAATGATTATTTAGAGCATTTTGGGATATTTACATTTATTGTAGGTCGTTTTATTCCAGGCGGCGTAAGAAACGTCATTTTCATGGGAGCAGGTCTTGGCAAAATGCCCTTTTTGAAGTTTATTATGCGGGATGGCTTGGGGTGTCTTTTTTCTAGCGCGACTCTTTTTTATATTGGCATGCAGCTATACTACTACTCTGCAGAGCTAGATCATTTATTTAGGGTGTATAAGGTGGCGAGCTTCACTGTGTTGTCTTTACTGATCACAGTTCCACTTTTTATCCATTTTCTACCAAAAATCTGGCGTTCAATCAAGAGAAATAGTAAACTATAAGTCATGTTGACACTTCCAAACATGATATCACTTTGCCGGATTCCTTTAGCTTTTCTTTTTTTAAAAGCAGATTTGACTTTTCGTATTATTGCGCTTCTTTTGGCCTTGGTAAGCGATGGCTTGGATGGGTGGATTGCGAGGCGCACTTCCTCGGTAAGTCCCCTTGGGACCTTAATAGATCCGGTCACTGACAAATTTTTTGTCTTCATGGCCCTATCTGTTTTTCTGACGAATGGGGATCTGACATTAAGCGATGCAGCCCTCTTTATCTGCCGCGATTTTTCGGTGCTTTTGTTCGGTCTCTATCTCATCGCGAGAGGTTTATTTACAAACTACGAGCTTCGTGCGATCTGGTGTGGAAAGGTGACAACATTTCTGCAATTTATGGTTTTATTAGCTTTGACACTCGGAATAGCAGTTCCAAGCGTTGTCTATGCCCTTTTTTTAGTGCTTGGTATTCTTGCCCTTTTTGAGCTTACATTTATCGACCATCAAACAATTTAGAGAAACTAACAAATGATATTGACCGTTGGATAGTTAATATTAAAATTTATGATGTCATCCTCGTCAATTTTATCATCAGATAAATATATGGTTTTTAGAGATTTACTTAGTCGGCCCTGAAAAAGTCCTCTCCAATAAAAAGTGTCCCTTTTGACAAAAAATGCGTTTTACTCCTCACTAAACCTTGAGAAGGGGGTTTGGATCATCGTTTACCCTTTTTTTGGTCGTGTCTACAATTTTGTGCAAATTGGTCAAAAAGGCATGAATTGATTAGTGGGATAGGTTCATTGCCTTGAAGAAACGACGTTTGAGAATCCTTTGAGCCATCAACTATTGTTGGAGGGGAGGCATGCCCGATTGACTAAGATGGGCTCCTCGAATACGATAGGGAAAAGTTGTTAATTTGATGTGTGGATTTTCACGTCTAAATTGAGCTATTTTATCGACGTTATTTAATTCTGCACCTCCACAATTGCTAATGTCGATAATTCGAAGTGTTTTTACTCTAGAAAAATAGGTAAAACATTCAGATTTAATTTTTTCGCTAAATAAGTAAAGAGTAATCAATTTATTTAAATTCAATGTCATTAAATTAACATCCCTATTTATTAATTTATGCGATGAAATACTTAAATTTCTAATGTTTGGGCAAAGAAGCGACAGGCGTCTTATGTCATTAGAAATGGTTTTTGAATGGTTATCCAAAAACACATCCTCTAGAGTCAGGCAAATTTGAGTGTGATTTTCAAGGAAGTTTTCCATTGCACTAAAATGAATTTTTTTAACCCCTTTTTTGAATAATTCATTTGTGAATGTATCTTTTATTTTTTCACAACCGTTTAAAAAAATAGAAATCAGATTGCAATTTTTAACGATTGTTCTGATCGATAGATCAGAGATATTTTGCATATCTTCAAGCTCTAAATTTGAAAGATCTTTACATCCGGATAGATAAGACAACCCTTCATCAGTAATGCCATTAATTTCGAACATTCTTACAGATTTGAGTTGAGTGCAATTTTCTTGGATAATTTTTAAGTCGGTATTTGTTAATGGTAATCTACCGAAATTGACCGATTGAAGTTTTGTAAATTTCGTGAAGAGGGCGACAAGATCTTTAACTGGAAGTTTCTGAGTTGAAGATAAATGAATTTTTTTCCAATCATTGTGTTTTTTGAGCAACTCCATAAAATCTATAGCGTTTAAGCCAAAGGGCTCATGATCAATAGCGTTTACGCCAAATGGCTCTTGATCAATGGTTGTCAGATGATTTAATTGAGCTAGTGGTAAAAAGGGATCGGTATTTTTATCATTGGCAAGATCTTTTTGCTCTTTTTCGAAGAATTTCCACATATCAAGGATGTCTAGATGGGAGATTTGATTTCTTCTTATAACTGGTAAGTTAATCGAGTTAAGGTTTGGAAAACTTTGAACAACTTGCAAAAGATGATCAGTAATAAAATCTGTGCATTTAGAAAAATTAATATCTTTAAGGTTTGGGCAACATCTTTTTAATTGGGAAATGAATTCAGTCGTGATTTTTGTCTCTGGTAATTCAATCGCTGAAAGTTTTGGACAGTTGCGTCCAAGTGATTCGAGGATAGCACCCATTTTGTTAATTTTGTCAACAGGGCAAAAAGATAATTTAATAGAGCTTAAGTTTGGTGTATTCTTTAAAACATCATCTGGATCTTCTTCAAAATACGGTGAAAAGTCGAGATAAGTAATATGTTGTGCTGTCATCAAATGAATTTGTCCCAAAACTGTAAAAAAAACTTCTAGAAAAGGGTCGTTTGAAAGGGTATCAGTGATTTTAATAGCTTTGATGTTTCTAAGTATTGGGTTACAAGGTAAACCAACAGTCAAATTTGTATTAAAAGAGATCAGTATTTTTTCGACACCCAGTTCTTCGTTGAGATGGAAGATCCCTTCTTGACAAACTGTCAAAACCTTATTTGAAGTGGGGTTTTCGATCGCACTAACGATCGGATTTATAGATAAATTTCTGTTACTACTGATTTCTCCTGCATTCATTTGAACCCATTTGTTAGATTTTTAAGCGATTATAATTGTTTTAGTTTTTTAAATCAATAAAATTAATTTATTGTTACAATGTTTATTAAAAGTGGTATTAAACTTGAATTGGGCCGACTACTTACTGAAGTGACCTCTTCGCTAAAATTCTATATTGTTATGGAAAAATAATTTTTTAATTTTATTTGTGATAAATGGTATTGGTATTTATTGAGAGCAAAAAAAAGCCCCAAACTTTATGTGTTTGAGGCTTTTATTGATTTAGCTAAACGAGAGTTTATGCTGAAACTTGTGCTTGTGAGCTCATTGAATTGAATGCTCAACGCCATCTGTGACAATCTCGCCTCCCTTTTAGAATTTTAAGGAGACAAAACGGGTTTGTTCACCCTCCTTGATTAAGAGCAATAACGGTTTATTTTTATCTGTTTTTTCAATCAGTTCTTTCACTTCAGAAACCTTTGAAACTTTCACGTGGTTAACGGCGATGAGAACTCCTCCTTTTCTAATTCCGGCAAGAGCTGCAATGCTTCCTGGGTTGACTTTTGAGATCAAAACACCTTGTTCATTGAGTAAGTCCAAATTTTTCGCTGTTTCTTTCGTTAGATTTTCAAACTCAAGTCCTAATTTATTATTTGCAAGAACAGCTTCAGCTTGAGGAAAAGCCCCTAAAACAACTGCGAGATTTTGGATTTGTCCGTTTCTTGAAATTTCTAAAGAGAGTTTGGTGCCAGGTTTCATAAGGGCAATTTGGTTTCTAAAGCTCGTGCGGTTTTGAACAGGTGTGTTGTTTATTTTTAAGATCACATCCCCCTGTTTAAGACCTCCTTGCTCAGCAGGTGAGTTGTGAGAGACATCGGCAACAAGGGCGCCTTCAGCTTTTTTAAGCCCAAAACTTATCGCTAAGTTAGAATCAACTCTTTGGAGGTTGACGCCAAGAAATCCTCTTGTCACTTCTCCAGATGAGATCAGTTGATCCATAATGTGTAAAGCAATGTTACTTGGGATGGCAAATCCAATTCCCATATAGCCTCCGGCATTAGAAACAATAGCTGTATTAATGCCAACGACATTGCCATTTAAATCAACTAATGGGCCTCCCGAGTTTCCCATATTAATGGCGGCATCTGTTTGAATAAAGTCCTCAATTTTTAAAATATCGAGCTCACTTCGCCCTTTGGCACTTACAATACCTGCCGTTACAGAAGCCTGAAGCCCTAAGGGGTTACCGATGGCTAACACCCACTGACCCACTTCGAGATCAGAGGAATCGCCAAGTTTAAGAAAGGGAAACTCTTTACCCTCAACTTTGATAACGGCAAGGTCAGTATTAGGATCGTGACCGATCACTTTTCCTTCTAACTCTTGCCCATCATTGAAGAGGACTGAAATGGTATCAGCTTCTCTGATGACATGGCTATTGGTCAGGATATACCCATCTGGGGAGACCAAGAAACCGGAGCCTTGCCCAAGCATTTCAGGGCTTCTCTCAGGAGGGTTATTTTGTTTTGGCGTTCCAAAAAATTGCCGAAAAAAATCCTCTGTAAAAGGGACATTTCCAATTGATTTTTCTTTTGCCCGTCCTTTGACTTTTATAGACACGACTGCGGGCGTCGCTATTTTTGCAGCCTCAATAAAGCTTTTAGAGATCGTGTCAGCTGTTTCAGAAAAAAGAGGGGTTGTTAATAAGAGAAAACTTAATAAAAATGATTTAACGCAAGACATTAGACTTCTCCTGATTTGATTGAGGATCCATTTTAAAAGATTGGAGGGCTTTCAATCAAGGGGAGGAAACAAAATTTAATATCCCAAGTACAAGAGGTTAAATAGTCGGCCCTGAAAAAGTAAGGGTTCCTTGAAAAAAATTTGCAGTTAACGAGAAAGAGAGACGTAGCTATTTTGCAAGGTTTAATCATATGAATAAGAGAAAAATTTGCAGTTAACGAGAAAGAGAGACGTAGCTATTTTGCAAGGTTTAATCATATGACATTGAAAAAAATTTGCAGTTAACGAGAAAGAGAGACGTAGCTATTTTGCAAGGTTTAATCATATGACAATGAGAAAAATTTGCAGTTAACGAGAAAGAGAGGCATAGCCTATTTTGCAAGGTTTAATCATATGACAATGAGAAAAATTTGCAGTTAACGAGGAAGAGAGACATAGCTATTTTGCAAGGTTTAATCATATGACAATGAGAAAAGCTGCAAAAATTTCGCGAATGGAACAGGCACTCTCCAAAGAAAAAGTGATCCTTTTGCAACAAAAAAAGCGGTGAACGACGCTTCCCCCCCCTTGAGAGGTTTGGTGAGGAGTAAAACGCCCTTTTTATTGGAGAGGACTTTTTCAGGGCCGACTATTTAAGAGTCACGTGAGCATTTGAATATGATTCTCTAATAGTTTGACCGAGAAATTTTTGTTCAAAATTTGCTTGTACATTCCCCCAATAAGGTTTGAAACTCGGAGGACGATAGATCCTTAGGCCATCTTTGCTGACATAAGCTACGCCGTCACTAGATAATCTCGCTCCTTTTCCCACCCATGCTTCGCCCATTAACTGGACCTCTCTTGTTGTCGCAGTACCTACACCGAAATCTCCTTTTCCTCTTGCTGCATCCCTGAGCATGCCGCTCATTTTAGCAATATCTGGCCTTATAAAAATCCTTTCATAAGTGATTTTAGTCGCATGGACAGCTGTACGGGCAACTTGAGGACCCATCGTTAAACCCATGTTTAGCATATCGCCGGCTAACACCGCTTTATCGTGGGAAAGGCCGCTATCTTGAAATATTTGGGTAAGATAAGTGTCTACGTTTTCACCTCTTGCCATGGACTGAATAGCTGCGTTTAACCGATCATACCCATCCAACATAATGGGAATCCCTAAAGGTGAGGCTGTCCCCCCACTTGTAAATGTTATTGCAGCTCCTGAAGCAAACTCCCCTAAGGCAAACCCTGCTTGAACCGTTTTGCCAAAATAAAATTCCCACGAATTTTTTCCTGCAAAGAGCTTCTCATCGGCACTTAAGCTCCAATCATGATAGAATTTTTTGCCCACATCATCTGTTTTAAGTGCATCGGCCGTTTCTTTTCTAAGACTTAAACTGTTTCCAGGAAGGTTAGTAGCCTTTAAAATAGCCTCATAGAGGCAGTCTTGCCCCTGGTACCCTTTTTTATCTACCGATCCCTCTAAAGTCACGTGGCTAATGCCTTTCTCATCGCTGTTTGTGACATTGAGGTAGATCGTATTGGCATCTCCTGGGGCCCCAGCTTTATTAATGACCCCATTGGCAGAGTATGTTTTGATTGTTCCGTCAGGCAATTTAAGAGCTATAGGATGACCTGTAATTTTGGCCAGCATGATGATTTCAGGATCCCCCCCAAGTTTTCCCTCCATGATTCCCTTAGCATAATCCTCTCTGTTAGGTCTTTGTACGTAGAGATGCCCCGCTTTGTCGTGATACACCTTTAAGAGGCTGCCATATTGCTTTTTAAGGGTTTCAATCGGCACTTTACTGTTTACAGCCGTTTGTTTCATCTCATCATCGCTCAAATCGGTGACCTCTTCCGTCGCTCCTTCCCATTTTCTAAGCTTTTCATCGAAGAACGCTTTTTCGAATTGGCTCTCCGTTTCTAGAATATCAGACATTTTTTCGGCAGATCTTGCGACTTTCTCTTGCTCAGTTAATGGGATTAAAAACTCTTGCCCTTTTTCTACTAAATACTGCGTCCCCATCGCAACTAGCGGGCCATAGACGCTACTATTGAGCGTCCCCTTAAAGGCTTCTGTCAGTTGTTTTGTATACCTTGCCTTTTGTGCGGCCAAAGCTTCTGTAAATTCTTGTTCCGTAATCGTTCGTTCTGCTGCATTGGAGTCTTTATTTCGCTCCTTTGTTTCATACACTTCTCTTGCCAATTGCTTCACATTTCTTTCGACTAAAGTGATTAGCTTGGGAATTGAGACTCCGAGTTTGGCAATTGAGGGCGCATGGCTGATAAAGGATCCCCAACCCCTATCGGCGATGGCGTTACCAGCTTGGGGAAGCAATTGTTGACTTGTACGAATAGCTTCGTCTAAACCGCTTGACTCTTGTAATTTTTTTAACGCCAGGGTGATACACCCCTCTAATTTAGCGATACTCGTTTGGCTTTTGTTTAAAGTATTAAAAAGTTCTTTCGCCTGAGCTTCAACCTCCCCAAAGTGATCCTCTACAGTTTTACTAATGCCAAGCTCAATCTCCTTATCGTAGGAACTTGCGATTAAATTGGTCATCCCTTCAAGTCCGCGACTTACTACTTGGGAAATGCCCATACTCACAAAGCTTCGTCCCACCTCTTTTAGCACATAAGAGCCTATATTAAACGAACCCTCTACCACTTTTCCCGCTTTAATGGCTTTTTCAACATTGGAGAGTTTTTGCACATCCCACGCTTTTTCTAAAGAACCTAATTGCACTGTGCTGATTCCAAAAGAGACTCCACAGCTTATGGTAGAGGAAATGATCGAGCGCTTAAGCGATTCCACTTTGTGCTCTCCATAATCTTCCCAGCTGAATTGTCCGTTGACAGCGCTTGTGATCGCAAAGAGGATATCGTCCATTCCGGAATTGATGAGCGCATTTCCGATCAGATCACCTACAATCGGAAGGTACGCTTTGATGATCGCTCCAGCTACCATCTGGACCACTCCAAGTAGGGTGACAGCAGCCACTTCAAACCAGGCAGGAGGATCCTTTTTCTCGATTAAATCGGCGACAACCTCTAATCCAAGCTCGATAAAAAAGTTGAGTCCCTCAGGCGCATGCTCCTTGTGGTCGTGAAAAAACTTCCGAATAATGTCGGCAAATTTGGCGGTGGTCTTTTTTTCGTCAAGCTTGTAGATCATTCCGAAGCTTCCCTCGATGATCTGCATCACCGATTCGACAGCCTCCTCCATTTTTGGATCGCCTTTAAAGAACTCTTCCAGTTTTTCTTTGATTTGCTTGGTCTGTTCTTTAAATCCGGTATCGTTAAGTTTGATCTTGGCGGGCTTGATCGCCTCTTGCTCCTCTAAGAGGACCCAAAGTGAGTCCGCTGCATCATCGGTCGATTTGAGCAAAGACAGATCCCCTAAGTGGATTGTTGGTTTTAAATACCAGTAAACCCTCTCCTCTTCCACTTTCTTTTCTATGCAAGCAGAGGCTAAAGCTTCTTGCAGCTCGATTGGGAGTTTTTTGTAAGCGTCGGTGAATCCCTCTTTGATCTCATTTAAGCTTTTAAACCGGTTTTCCCCTTCCTTGATAAGAGTGCCTGTTAAATCAATCTTGGTGTCTTCTGTCACGATTTTATGTTGCAGAAGGAGACTAAAAAAACCATCAATCCCATGAGGCCATTGAATCTCTTCTTTGCTCTCTTTGAGCTTAAGTTTGATCGCTTCGTGTGAGGGGAAATAATCGTAGGTTAGTTCATTCATAATGACTTCGAGGCTAAGCTGTGTGCCAGCAGAATACTCTTTTGGCCACTCTTTCATTCCTGCCAAAGGATTCACCTTGTAGACGGTACTCTTTTGTCCTGAAAGAAATTTTTTTGCAGATTCTTGAGTGATGATGTCACTACAATGTTTTTTTAGGATTGTTTTATCGATTTCTCTCTTTTGTTTAAATTTTTCCAAAACTGGTCGATACATGGCAGGAATTGAGATTTTTTTACCATTTAGAAAAATGGCCTCCCCCTCTACTTTCAGTTTCTTGCTTATGCGCCCTTTTTTGTAGTGAGGGCTAAGAGTTTTAAGAATATTTTGAATATTGTTGTCTTGCACAAAAGGGCTTTTTTTCAATCCTTCCTCGGAGAGAGGGGCGCCAAGGCACGAGTCGATCGCGTTTTGGAAAAGCGACCACACCTGGATTTTCTCTTCACTCCTTTTCTTATAAGGGACGCCGTAATCGGCATGTCCTTCGACTCGACCCTTTTCAACAAGAGGAGTGATGTTTTGTATACCTGTTTGGAGTTGGTTAATTTCCGGCTTGATCGCCTGTTTTGCTTGTTTTGCCATTTTTTTGAATAAAAGCTTGGCATTAAGAGAGGAGGAGGGCGCTTTGATCAATTGGCATGCAGCTTGGTAGTACAGAACATATTCGTAGTGGGGGTCTTTGGCGGCCTCTTTGTAGCAGTTTTCAGCCTCTGACCACTTCTCTCTTCTTCTAAACTCTCCTCCAAGTTTAATCAGCTCGATCGGCTCTTTGATAAGCCTTAAACCCCCCGCATGGAAATCCTTCTCAACTCCAGCTTTAAACTCCTTAAACGAGGCGATCACGATCTGTTTACCTATCACGTGGACAAGGGCGATCTTCTCTTCCATATGATCGATCCAAAAGGCCCACCGGTTTTTTAAACTATTAAGTTGGGCTTCGATGTAGAAGGGGTCTTCATTTTTAAGGTGTCCTTTAATCGACTCGAAAGTGTGCTGAAAGCCTTCGATATACTCCCCATTCTCGTCGTAAAAGCCTCGCAAAAGCTGCTGTTCAAATCGGATCTTTTCGATCTCTTTCATCGCAACCCCTTCGAGGCGCTGCTTCTCTTTTAGGTCCCTCTCCTGGCACTGTTCGGCAAGAGAGCGCCGCTTAGGGTCTAAAATAATAAACTCTCCGGTCCCTTCATTTCCCGATCTCGCCGTGCGTCCAAACGCCTGCTCCTGAATCCTGATATTTTCGGGAAGATAGCTTAAGATCACATGAAGCCCCCCATGTTTCTCGAGCAATTTATTAGTTTTTAAGTCGGTGCCACGCCCGGCTAAATTGGTTGCAATGATCAAATCGCCTGGGGCAACGGCCGTTTGATTTTCCGGGTTTAAGATGTCAAGCTCTTGCAAAGAGCTCGTATAGATCCGAAGAAGCGGATATTTATTTTTAAAGTTCTCTTGTAAAAGGTTTACTTCTTCTATCGATTCGCAAATGATTAAGCAGGCTCTTTTATTCTCCTGAATTTGCTTGTCTACGCTCAAAGTGATCTTTTCTAGCCATTCTTTCCCATCCCCTGTGACAACCGGTTTGCATTGAAGATACTTTTCTCCAAAATAACGGGGAATTTTACACAGTTCGACTTCATAGAGGTCGCGCAAATATTTTTGCTCAACATCGGAGCCAAGCGTGCCCGACAAGCCGTAAATGTGAGTGCCGTACCGCTTAAAGAAGAAAAAGTTTGAGAGAAAGACCGCTTTTAAGCTCTCAGGGGAGAGTTCTAACCCGTGTTTTAATTGTAAAAATTGGTGCAGACCATTGCTCCATTTCATCGAGAACTGCTCAAGCCCTGTTCCCTTGTCCATTACGGTGATCGATTTTTTCTTCTTTCCCCCGACGACCTGATCGGCGATCACGTACTCATTATTGACCCTTAAGGTTTTAGCATAGAGAGCAAACCTGACCCAGATGGCTATTTTCCTATCGATCACGCTCTTCATCTCCATATAATTGGCGTGAGTCATTTGGTAGGTGGGGAGTATGATGTGCCCCTCTTCAATTTTCCCTTTTATGGCTTTGATAATACTCTCAACCACCCCATCGTCAGAATTTACCGATTTTAAGTGTTGGCTGTTAGCCATGGTCCAGATTTCGACAAAGATCCGCTCTAAAAAGCGAAGGGCATCGACATTGTGAGACAAATAGAGTACCATGCCGGCGCTATCTAAGAAGAGACCATCGACTTCATCGATCAAAACACTTCGATTCTCTCCCATCCGTTTTTGATGGATGATCTCTTGTCCGTGAAACTCTGTCAATAACAGGTCCCGCTCAAAACTTGCCACATCCCCATAGATGATATCGATAGGTTTTCCATCTTTAAAGTAGCGGGTCTTTCTCACCTCTTCACTACCTTCACACTCAACGTCGCAGTTGTTTGAAACGGTAAAATCGAAGAGCTTAAACAGCTTTTCTTTACTATCGGCATCCCTTTTTGCCAAAACATAAGAGGTGGTGATCAGATCGACATGCGATTTTGACATCACTTTTAAAACTGCAAGACAAGCAAAGGTGATCGATTTACCCTCTCCTGTAAACATTTTGCAGATCCTCCCCTCAGGCTTAGAACCCTTTCTAAGCATCAGCCAAAGAGCGATCATTTGGGTATAGCGAAGGGGATAAGTATCTGCAATTTGATGCGCGCGAGAAACAATGGCGATCCCCCTTTTTAAGCGGTCCTGATCTTCGGCAAAATTCTCACCTCTATTATCTCTTACCCATGTTTTAATCTCTTCTGGTCCCCACGTCTCAACCGTCTTAAATTCTTTCTCAATTTGTTGAATATCTTTAAGTAATTGAGGATCTTGCCGTTTAAGCAAATGCTCAATTGAGCTGTTAATTCCTTGGCTCTCATCTGCCATCAGATCGATTAGTAAGGGAAGCGTTCTCTCTATTGAGCGCTTCTCTTTAGTGTAGTCTTCAATCTGGGTGTACCAATCCCCCGTTGGGGTTCTGTTTTTCAAAAGGGTTAAGGTATTATCATCTAATTCCCACGATTCGTTTGCAAAATGTTCTACTGTATCTACAACAGCTTTTGTGATAAAACCGTCTTTAAGACTCATCCCGACCTTTTGCATCGCCGCCTCTTTTTTAGCCGATTCAATCTCGAAGAGAGCGTTGATCAATCGGGGGCGGTCGGCAAAATCTTGACCTATCATTCCTTCGATCCAGGCTAGCATCAGACTATATTTGAATGACTCAAAAGAGGGTTGCAAGAGGTGTAGTCCGATGTTAGATTGCTCTTTAGAGAGCTCAAGAGAGAGTTTTTCAAGCACACAAGGAGCGGAAAGATAAGTTGCTAATAGATGAGTAAACTCATCAACTGGAAATTTAAGTTTCCCTTGGTTTAATAGGGAAAGCTTCTCAGCGATGAGCCTTAGCAACACCACCTTATTTTTGCGGTTAATCTTTTTTGATGCTAATAATTTTTGAAGCGCCTCTTCGAATTCGTCAAAACAAATGCGGTTTAATTGATCTTTTTTACTGAGGGCTTCATCGAATAGATCTTGTTTTTGCCTTGGAGTGTGTTTCTCAAATTTCATAGGGGAGAAGGTGTAGGCGCTTTTGGAAAGAGATGCGGCAAACTCCTCCATACAATGCTGCTCTAAGACAGAGATGGCCCAGTTGTCTGGTAGTGTGCTCTCCATAAAAGAGTAAAAGAGTTTAGGATCGTTCAATCTTGGAATCACCCAAAAAAGTTGTATAAGAGACTTAACATCGATGGGTTCTTTATATTTTTTAAAGTAGGCAGTCAGTTTCTCAACTAAGGGATAGAAGGCCCTGTCTCCTAAACTTAAACTACAAGAGGAGAGGGCATTTTTCAGAGGCTCAAAAAATGAGTCATCTTTGTCGATGATTTCCCGAGTTACCTCTTCGATCGCCTTATTTTTGGTCTCTTGTTGTCGATCTTGTGCTTTGATCAGTTTGAGTTCAAATTCTGTTACTTGTATGTTTTTGGACTTTTCGAGCATTTTCAAAATGATCCCATCATTTTCTTCAGGTTGCCCTAAATCAAGTCGCTCTTCTAATTTTTTAAGATAAGTTCCCACATCTCCTGGCTCAATCGTTTTCTCTTTAACGTTCCCAAGTTTTTTAACTTGAGCCATCTCATTTGTTATGTTTTTAGGATAGTGCTTTTGAAGCTCTTTAGGAGTGATCTCATAGGAATCTAGCCACTCATTTAAGTCCTGGATTTTTTGAGCTAAACTCTCTTCCTCTTTTTGTTTAATGGTTTGAAGATTTTTTTTAAGTTCGTAACTCTCTTCGTTAATCATCGCGTCATCGAATTTGAGTTTTAGCTCTTTGGCTACATTGTCGCTGATTTTTTTTTCTCCCAGGAGCCCTAGGAGGGAGGTTTCAGGCTCCTCTGCCCTATAAGGAATCACTCCTCGCCAGTAAAGATCCCAACCTTTTGGAAGGGTTTCGTTTTTTTCGTTGAGTTCACCTATAAGAGTTTTAAGATGATCGATACTTGCAACGGCCCCTTTCACTTCGTTTGCTTTTTTCATGAGCCAAATGGTGAAATTCTTCATCCCCACTTCAGTATCTGGTGCTTTCATCGCTTCGATGAAAGCCTCCTCAGCACTTTTATAGAGCTGCCTTTGCAACTCATCGTTTCTGTTAGAGGCAAAATGAGTATTCAAAAAGTTGACAAAAAGAGCTATTTTTCCGATATTGCCGCTCTTGATGGAGCGTTTTTGAGTCACGGATCACATCGCGGGTCTTGTTTAAGAGTTTTGATTCAGCTTCAAAAAGGGTTGTTTCACTTGCTAACTTTTCTTTCAAGAGTAGCTGATAATTGTTATTGAGCTCCTTTTTAAGCAGGGCTTTGATCTTATTTAAAACTTTTTTATCTTTCACTTTGCTGTAGAGGCAGATCAACTCATCCGCTGACATGGGCAAATGATTCAAAGCGACTAAACAGTGATCTTGGTTAAATTCTTTTATAAAAAGGGCTCCAAGCGTCTCCTTTTTCTTTTCCCCACCGGGAGCAAAGGCCTCCTCTAGGGCACGGTTATACTCCCCCTTTTTTTTTATTTTTCCCGTTTGAATAATCCATTGATTCTGCAAAAGTTTTAACTCAGCAATTGCCGTAAAACACCCCTCTTTTTCGAGAATCTTAGTGACTTGGTTAAGATTTTTTATCCTCTCGTCGAGCTCTAGGTGCTCTCCATCTTCAAACATTTGTTTAAGGAGAGATCCGATCGATTCGGTGTCGTCTCTTTGCACTTGCTTTCTTAAATAATCGTATAACTCTGCCTTTTCAATTGCGGCTTGCCACCCGTGATCAAAGACAATTTTTGCAGCAGTCACTTTTTGTTTTAAATGGCGAATAGTTTCTTTGACGATAACCTTTTTATTTCCCTCAAGCTTTTTGATTTCTTTTGTCGTTTCACTTAAAGAGAGGTTTCGATTTAGCAAAGAAAAGAGGCGGGCGTTTAAAGAATTGTTCCCCTTGGTAGCTTTTTGAATAATGGTTTCAAATGAAAAATTCTCAAGAACGCTCTGAGGATTCTCTATTACGACTTGTTTGACAATCGCTAAAAAATCGACATAAGGGAGGAATTTTTGGAACCGGTAAAGTGCATCGGCTTTAATCAGCAAATCCATCATGAGTTGTTCAAGATGCGCGCTCTCATTGGGTACAACCTTCTTCAAGAGTTCGACACACTCATTTTTTATTAAAATAATGTTTCTCTTTTGCAAATAAGTACTTATGACGTCTGTTGAAGAATAAGTTTGCCGTAAACGAAACACCACTTCTGGATCATCAGTTTTCAAATCGTAGAGAAGCTCTTGGGCTTGTTCTCGATTAAGATTAGGATTTGAGAGAAGAGAGACGTACACATCTGCTAAGCCTTCATGCTCCTTTTCTTTAAGGATATGTTTTAAACGTTCAAGGTCATCTTTAATTTCTGTGAAAGTAAAGTGATCGATAAGTTGTTTTACGAGCATCTGAAGTTCAGTGAAAGTGTCAGGGTCTTCCACCTCACTCCTTTTCTCTTCGAGCCATTTGGCAAAAGAGGATTCAGGAGGGGCAATCTCTTGGGGCTGTTCCTCCTCTATTTTTGCAGAGGGTAGATTCGCCCACTTTTTGACGCACTCTTGTCGAAGCTGGTTTAAGGGATGAGCTTTGAGAAGCTCTGATGGTAAAATATTTCCCTCCACGAGATCTGTGAGATGATCTAAAATCCAAGAGCGATCTTTGGTGTAGTTCTTTGTAGGAAGTTTGGGTTTCTTTGAGACTTTTAGAAAACTTTTTGTTTGAGCTTTTTTCAATAGCGTCTTTGCCGAAGGCGACAAATCGGTTAATCTCCTCAATTGTTGGTTTTTTGAGTAGGGAGCTAACTTTTAAGTGAAGACGGTTGTAAAACCAGCTCCATTTTTTATGATTCTTATCGATCTTTTTTGTAAGCAAAATGTAGAGGAGTCTATCCTGGCAAAAGAAGCGGTAGATCCCTTTTTTCACTAAAAGAGATTCTGTTTCTTCCTCATAAACCTTTAAGAGATGAGCCTTTTCATCGGCTATTTTTTTTTGGAAATCTCTTATAAGAGGCTCTTTTTCCTCGACAACTTTTTTCAAAATTTCAAATTTTTTGCTTGTCTCTATTAAGAGGTCAAAACCCTCTAAGGCTCCCTTAACAGGGGCTTTTTTAATGAGCTCGGCAAGTTTATCTATTAGGGGAGCGTTATTATCGATTAAAGGGATCAATTGAGCGATTGCTCCCATATGTTCTCCCCGAGTCGCGTTAATTTCAAAGAGAGCTAATTCTATTTCTGGGGAGCGGGTGGGGCAGTAGGTGATGAAAGAAATTATATTTTCTTTATCGGCTCTTGGGTTTTTGAAAAACTGGTCGATCTGTTTTTGAAGGCTTTCTTTTGTCTTCTTTTGAGAAAAACTTGCGATCCTGGTGTGTTCTTGTTGAACTGTTCTTTGAGCTTCTGTTTGTTGCAGTACTGTCTTAGTCGTCTCTCGCAACGTGTCGATGTCTTTTAGTTTATTTTGTTTAGCTTCCAATTGAGTTTTAAGCAAACTTTCGGTGTCTAGGACTTGAGCTTTGTGGTTTGTCACAGCCTCGAACGCGTAAGCTTTATTGCTTGGGGATTCGGTATGGAGATGTTTTGCGAGATTAAGAGCGAACACCTGTTGTTGTAATTTGTGTTTTTCTTTAGCTTTTCGCTCTCTTGTTTGTTGATTGGAAGTTTTTTGTTTTGTCTTACCCTGGTTGCGGGTTATCATCTCATCTTTAGTGATCCCATCTTTAAAACTATCTTCATCTCTTTTGAAGTTGTGTTGATACAATTCGTAGCCAGGTATGTGGTGTTGTTCATTAACAGAGGCCACCTTTCACGATCACATGATCTAATCCATCGACCACTCCAGGTCCGGCTACCCCCCCCTCCCCGTTGGCTCCATCCTCTCCATTTTTGGCATTATTTTTTGACACGGTGACATCGTGCGGTTTGTCAAAAGTAAACTCCCCAGCGACTCCCCCTCCCCCCCCTTTTCCTCCCTCGCCTCCTTCCCCTCCATCTCCACTTTGCTTCCCCTTTTTGCCTCGCCTAATATCGATATGTCCCCAACACGTATCTGCAGGGTCCCCTTTTTCGATTGTCGTACGGGCATCTTCTCCTTTAATTCCTTTCCCCCCATCTCCCCCATTTTGTCCTTTGCTGCCAAGCCCCCCAATCGCGCCGTCCAAGCTGACTTTTTGGACGATGGTATTATTAAATCCTTTCACAATAGGGGCGCTAAAGTGGAGATCGCCTCCACACCCTCCCCCTTCCCCATCTCGGCCAGCCAGCCCATCGGAACCACTGTCGCAGTCGTTTTTGCCATTGTCTGCTTTAATTTTAGTGTGGACCTCTCCAGGAGATCCCGGTTCACCTGCCAGATTGAGGGTGATCTTTCCCCCATTTTTATCTTTAATAAATTCGATGTATTCTCCACCGATTGCAATGTTGAGACTTGGGGCTAAAATGCTCTCATCCACATAGACGTTGACCCCGATGATATGCACATCGTAAAGCCCCTCTTTTGGGATGTGCTTCTTAATTTCACTAACAAAGATGTTCGATCCCTTGATGGTGAGGATGTTCTTTTCTATCGGCATCACCTTGATGTTTTCGGCAAGAGCATTGGAGAAGATTTCAGAGAGTTCAGGGAGGGCAAAATCGAGATGGTCTCTGATGTATTGAGAGGCTACCTCTTCGACAGCCTCTTGAGTGACCTTTTGGAGGGAATCGAGAAGGAAATCAGCTGATACCGTAGCTCCCCCAAGTTGTGCGGCAAGATCTACGATTTGAGTGCGGCTTTTGCTCCCCGGGCGTATCCGCTCCCCTTCTCTTAAGCTTTCGGTAAGTTTTTTTTTGTAATTATCGAACGCCTCAACTTTCTTTCTTTCTTTTTTGACTTCCTCAAGTTTTAGTAAAATCTTATCTTGTTCACACGCCTCCTCCTCCCGATAAGCGTCGACGGCATCTAAGACATAAGCTTTTATCTTATCGAGAAACTTGATATTCCCTTTAAAGTTTGCCAATTGGGCAATGCGTAAAAGATTTTCCGATTTTATCCCCTTAATCACTATCGATGAGAGAATAAGTTCGGAAAAGGCTTTGAGGGAAGTTGTTTGGTTGACTTTTAGGATAAATTCATCCCAGAGAGGGGCTTTTCGGTGAGGATATCTCATCGAGTTGGCCAGGTAATGGGCTCGAAGAATCTGGATACATTCGTTTTGGATGTTTTCGTCTTGAAATGTGGGGATGAAATCAGCTTCTGAGCTTTGTTTTTCAAGGGGGGCAAAAACGGTATTAAGGTATTTATTGGCTTTCGCGACGATCGATTTATCTTTGTGGTAAGCACTTCTTGTAAGGACAATGTTGAACTGCTCTTCGGCTTCTCTTTTTTGCCCAAGCCTTTGATAAACCGATCCTAGATTGAGGTGGAGCGAGGGATTTAAGAAATGGGGATTTAAGCTTAAACCAAACGCAATGGCTTCCTCTAGCTGATCGGCTTCAGCCTGGTAAAGGTTCAGTTTTCTTAGGAGGAGTGCCCGTTTTATCAAGAGATCTAACTTTTCAGTTTTTAGTTCTAGATGCTCATACTCAACGATGGCTTTTGAAAGATGGGCAAGGGCTTCGGGAATTTTGTTACTTTGTTCATACCCTTTCATGCACTTCAAATGAAGATCTGCCAAACTCTTATGGAACTCTTTATTGACCCGGCGCCGGACAAAGTCGGATTTTAGTTCCTCTTCAACAGCGAGAAGAGAAGTTTTGTAAAAGTAAGCGAGCTCAAAGCGGTGAAAATTATAGATCACCTTTTCCATTTGACTCAATCTGGCCTCAAAGTCTGCCAAACGGTTTACCATTTCAGAAAACTCATTTTGGGTGATAGGAGGACAATAGTAAATTTTATTTGAAGGGGAGTCAGTGGTCACTCTTTTAATCCCTTGGGTCAAAAGGGACTTTAGGAACCCCTGCCGACTGCAATGTACCCCTTCCTCATCAATTTTGAGGTAAGCGGTTCCTCTTGTTAAAACCACTTTAAATTGAGTAGCCCCTTGTTTTTTAGCTTTATTTTGCAGGAGCGCAAGGAAGGCTTCTAATATCTTTTGCGGATCTGATAATAGCTCTTTAAAGTCTTCGTGGATAAGATCTTCGCCGTCTAGCTCAAAGAGTTCAAACTGTTTGATTAGCTGAATGAAGCGAGCTTCGGCAAAATCGTCATCGATCTCTATCGCTTCAGCAAGCTCTTTAGGTTCCAACTCTTTTTTTTCTTTTCCCTCCTGCATTTTTTTGACAAAATGGGCGGAGGACTTGTGAAAATCGCGATAACTTAAGTCGACTCTTTTACGAAGTGCTGTTTCATCTTTTTTTTCGAACTCGGCCATTTTTAACCAGACGACACCCCTTTTTTCGTAGGAGCGCAAACCAGGATCGGTAAGGATTGCTGCATCGATCCATGTGATGGCCGTTTTTAGGGCAGAGAGGGTGGGAAATTTAGCGTAAATCTCTCCTAAGGCTAAAAAATAGCCCGCTTTTTCCCGTCCATCGGGAAGAGATAAGATTTGATTGGTGAAATCGATCAGTTGATAGGCGAAAGGTTTTGTTTCTTGAATGGCCTTTAAAAGGGTCTTGATTTTTTCTCGATCGATCTTTTCACCTGGATTTTTTCGATCGGAGTTGATGGGCTTTAAGGGAGTGCGATCCTCATCTTTTGAGAAGTCAAGATAGAGAGCTCTTCGAATCTGGTTCATGCGTAGAGTCATCATCTCTTCTTGAATATGGTTTTTTAAGGAGGAGATGGCGTGGGCTAAACGGCTTAAGTCTTTTTCCTTATCAAGGGCATAGATTTCCAGAAGAAAGCAATAGACGAAGTCTTTGAATTGGAGGAGTGCCTCAATTGAGGTTTGATTGTTAGGCTTAGCTTCGATGAGTCTGTCGACGAAGAGGGAGGGGAATATTTTCTTAAGGGTGTACAAATTTTTTACTTTGATCAGATCGAGTCCAAATTTGGCCAATAAATCGATTTGCTTTTGACTATTCTCCATTTTGGTGAAGAAATCAGGTGACCGGGGCATAAGGACTGCAGGAAAAGAGTTATTTTCCTTGATAAGCGATTTGATGAACTTTTCCCCAATTAATTCCCGGTGTTTTAACATTCTGTAATCATTTAGCGCCCCGCTTTTGATAGCTCTCTTTTTAATCTCTTCGAAAGAGAGATGCTTCGCTAAAAAATTGAATTGTTTCATGATGGGGTGATAGGTAAAAGAGAGCGTGGATTTAAAGGGATTGAGATGGTAGGGGCGCTCTTTTGGGAGGGCTGAGTTTTCAAAAACTGGAATCGAAAGGGTCATCTCCTCATTAAATAAAGGGCGTCCAGGCTTGTTTAGAGTATTAAAGCGGGGAAAAGAGAGTGTTGGTGCTTCTTCCTGATTTTTTTCTATTGGGGGAAGAGCTCTAAATTGTGGAACGAATAAAGTTGTTTCCTCATCGGGAACTCCCTGTAGATGGGGAACTTCTTGAAGATCTGGAACGAATAAGGTTGTTTCCTCATCGGGAACTCCCTGTAGATGGGGAACTTCTCGAAGATCTGGAACGAATAAAGTAGTGTCCTCCTCGGGAACTCTCTGTAGATGGGGAACCTCTTGAAGATTTGGAACGAACAAGGTTGTGTCTTCCTCGGGAACTCCCTGTAGATGGGGAACCTCTCGAAGACCTGGAACGAATAAAGTAGTGTCCTCCTCGGGAACTCTCTGTAGATGGGGGACCTCTTGAAGATTTGGAACGAACAAGGTTGTGTCTTCCTCGGGAACTCTTTGGAGAGAGGTACCCTCCTGAAACTCTGGAAGGAATAATGCTTTGTCCTCCTCAAGAACTCCTTGAAGAGGGGGAACTTCTCGAAGACCTGGAACGAAAAAGGTTGTTTCCTCATCGGGAACCCTTTGGTGAGAAGTACCCTCCTGAAACTCTGGAAGGAATAATGTTCTGTCCTCCTCAAGAACTCCTTGAGGAGGGGGAACTTCTCGAAGACCTGGAACGAATAAGGTTGTTTCCTCATCGGGAACCCTTTGGTGAGAAGTACCCTCCTGAAACTCTGGAAGGAATAATGTTCTGTCCTCCTCAAGAACTCCTTGAGGAGGGGGAACTTCTCGAAGACCTGGAACGAATAAGGTTGTTTCCTCATCGGCAACCCTTTGGTGAGAAGTACCCTCCTGAAACTCTGGAAGGAATAATGTTCTGTCCTCCTCAAGAACTCCTTGAGGAGGGGGAACTTCTCGAAGACCTGGAACGAATAAGGTTGTTTCCTCATCGGCAACCCTTTGAAGATTTGGAACCAATAAAGTTGTTCCTTCCTCGGGAACTCTTTGGAGATTAGGAACCTCTTGAAGATCTGGAACAAATAAGGTTGTTTCCTCATTTTGTAGCTCTTGGGGAGCCTCAAGTGAGGTGAGTTCGGGCAAGGGAAGCTCTGGCTCATCTTGCCTGTTCTCCTCTAGTTTGGGAGGGGGTTGAAAGTCGGGAAGATGAATAAAAGGAATCTCCTCCTCTTCCCTTTCAAGGGGCTCTCTATTTAAGGCAAATTGCGGAAGATCTAAAAAGGGTCCGATACTCATACATAAAATTTATTCATGTTACCGTTTTCCTCAAAGGCGGTGCCGCAAAGTTGAGTGACGTGATTCTTAATAAATTTCTTTTCCCGTTTGGAGTGGCTTAACATCATGATCCATTTCTTGCAATTCTCCTGATTAAACACCCCATTTGTCACATTTTTGACAAACATTCGTGTGATTTCGTGCATAGCTGCAAAAAATTCAGCATCTTGCAAGCCATTTTGTCCAGGGTTTTCCTCTAATTCTCCTATAGTAATGGCTGAATACGACCCTTTTCGTCCCATTCTTCCTGTTCGCCCTATCAACTGTTCGAGAAGCCTTCGATGAATAACAGAAGTGGCAACGATCACATGCAGTCCTTCATCGATGTCGAAGCTGACCCGCACATCGGCGCCTCTGCCATATTTGATAGTGGTGAGAGTGATGGCTCCAGACCTTGCAATTTGTTGAAGATCGGCATCTAACACATCCTCCTTTAATTCAATTAGGGGAAGATGCTCATTTAAGATAGCATCTTTTAACGCGTCCCATAAATTGACTCGGGTATTAGAGGAGTGAACAGCATAGGTTTTATCAGGATCTGCAAAAATCATGATCGGTCTTTGATAGGTAATGTCCTCTTTTTGTTTTGCCTTTCGCACTTCGATGATTTCATCTACGATTGCTTTGCAATAAGTTTTTATTTTTAAGGCATCGAGTGGCTGACCTCTATCTAAGGGAATTTTCTTTTTTTGCACGCATGAAATCCCTTCGCTCATAGCAGTTCCCGGTTCTTCCTGAATTTTAGTGCCGAAAACGTCTGGATTTTGAGAAGAGGGGATTTCGAAAAAGTGCACATTATTTAAATTGTGTGGCTCTTCTTTAAGGGCCGTTCCGGACAGTCCAATCACTCTTTCTGCTCTATCGATTAACTTTCTTAGTCTCATAACGGAGACGAAGAGATTAAAGCCGGAGAAGTCACCCGATGCGCCTTGAAAAGGTTGTACAAGAGAGAAACTCTTTCCGGTGCTAGGATCGGTCACTTTCGTTGTATTGGGGGAGTAATTTCTCGTGAAACCGGGTAAATCGGGATAGTAAACACTATTATTTCTGACAAATGGGATATCTAGAAGATCGTTTGGTATTTTGGTGACAAAAGGCTCTTTTTGTTCTAAATCTCTTAAAAGTAAATCGTACTCATCTAAGATGATTCGGATCGGTTCGGAACTGTTTCCATAAATGGTGTTTAGGAAAAGTTTTTGATTTTGGGTCGCTTTACCCCTAAGTAATTCTAACATCACTTCTCGGATAATATTTTCGATATTTTCTATATCGGCGTAGATGATTTTGGTTTCTTGAGTGAAATCTTCGAGATTTTTGATTGTTGAGATGCAAACGCTTGGCATTCCCTCTTTTTCAAACATCTTTTTACCGAGGGCGTGATCCCGCTTTGCTAAATGATCGTAGCTTGTAAAAACAAAGACGCGCCCCCCTTTGATTTTTTTAGCCTCGTTGATTGCAGCTAAAGCGATCACTAAGCTTTTCCCTTGACCCGTTCCCATTTTTAACAAGAGATTTTTGTTCTCAAACTCCTTATCAAGGCAAAGCTGCATTGCGAGGGCTTGGTTTGGTAGAATGAAGTAGATCGGAACTTCTCTATCTTTTGATCTTAAGAATTCTCCGTAATTATTAATCACGTCATCCTTAATAGATAAGGTGCCAATGACTCTCTCGAGAGTCCCCTCTGCAACCTGACTTTTATTATTTGGATAACTGCAAAATTTTTGGATAAATTCGCTTTTTGGATAGGAAAGATCGTCAACTTTTCGGAAAATCACATATTCTAGTTGCGCAGTTGCAGATGTGAGCTGTCTTAAGGTGCAGTGGCTAAGTACCATTTCAACCTGTTCCATACAGATTTTTGAAATTAATCGGGAAAGTTCCAGGACGATATGATCATCTTTATTGATAGAATCTGGGGTGTCGAAATTAAGGCTAGTTGCCTCTTTTGAATGGATTTTAATTAAATCTTGAGCTGCTGTTTTTTTTAGTATTTCTTTAACAAAAAAGCGTGCTACAACAACCTCTTCTAACTTTTTGAAAAAAGGGGATATAGCAAGTAAAAAGTTTGCTAAAATGATCAATCGCTCATTAAAGGAGCCTGAGGCTCCCTCTTCTTTCATTTTGTTAAAGATGCTAGGGATCAGTTTATCGATTTCCCCTTGCACGTTTTTATTATTATGAAAAGACATGTAATTTTCAGTTAAACGGGAAACAGCATCTCTATTTTCTTGATGTGTAAGAAGCTCTTCTAATAGAGCTTTGATTTCGCTTATTAAATGGGTTGCTTGCACTTCGCTCGGCATCGTGTCTACAGGATCGTTTGTGTGCAAATTAAGAAGTTGCAAGGTATCTTCATTATTTTTCTTAATTAAGTAGAGTTGATCGTTATACCACACAAGACGGTCTATGGGATCCGTTTTTCCTTTGAGTTTCTCTTCGGTCCAATTGAGGGGGAGAGATTTTAAGACATAAGTTTTTAGAGCTTGATAAACGCAGATCGCATCCAAAAGCCATTTGTCCACAGGTTTTAACGTGCCATCTTTTTCTACACTTGGGGCAGCAGATTCCCCAATTTTCGGGATGATCTCTTTCCAAAGAGCTTCAAAACCTGAATTGAAATCATCAAGCAGTTTAAAGAAAATATTATCAAATTCTACTTTATTGCCAACCGGATTTTCTCTTTGGCGACAGAAAAGTTTGACAATGTGACTCTTTAAGTCAGTTTCCGAGACGTACTCATTATCTTTTAAGATAGTGTAAGTGGCATTGCCAAAAAAGTACTCCACTGGGAGAGCCCCTTCCATAAAACTGAAATCGAGTTTTTTGAAATTGGTTTTGAGAAGGGGAGAGTGAGTGGGCTCTTGGGCATAAGGGATCAGGAAGTGGAGTTTTTCTAGTTGCATTAACTTGAAGAAAAGCTCTAAGGCTATTTCTTTATATTTAGGATTCTTATCGAGTTTGAGGTTGATGTTGTGGAAGATGTGGTTGATTTGAGTTAAGTTAAGATGGTATTGCTTGGAAGAGACATTTAATCTTTTTCCTAAGACGAGATCGAAGAGTTTTTTGTCTCCTAAAAATGAGATAAAGTTGGCAACTGGTTCCCAAGTTTTATCCTCTAAAAAAAGAGAGGAGAGAAGAGAGACTAGTTTGTCATCCCTGCATCCAGATTTTTGCATATAGACCAAAAATTCTGGGTTTTTAACGAGAGCTTCAAAAGTCCATACAAGGGAAGAAAAATTTTTGTGATGAAAACCAGAAGTGGCCTTTTTTTCGTAACACTTATTGATTTCCTCTAAGAGCCCTTTGAAAAAATTGAGTAAAGTCCATGTGCCATTTTTATGATCATACTCTGCCGTTAACTCGACAAGTCTTTTTATGCTGTTTTGTAGATCTGTTCTTGTTTGCGTCGTATTGGCATCTTTTTTATAAACAAAAGCGTGAAGAGCAAAAACGCGGCAAAACAAATCGATGTTTTCTTCCGTCGTCGTGGGGTTGAAATAGATCCTTTCAGTGCCTTGTTTAACAAGTTTCTGAATCCTCTCAGCATACTCTTCTCCTCCAGTGGGAGTTTTTTGTGTTTTGGAGGCGATTTTATAGGTGATCTCTTCTAGAGGAATAAATTTGTTATGGATGTGTTTTTTTAAATCGCTAACAGAGCGCTGAAAATCGGTTTGATTTTGTTCTAGCCAATGTTTTTCCTCTATTTTTTTTTTATATTCGGTAAATAGTTTAGTCACTTTATCGATGGAATTTATTTCTTTCTGGTAGGGCCACTCTTTAGCTTGGGCTAAATAGATCACTAACTTTTGTAGCTTATGGTGGATCCGCTCTGGTTCGATTAATTGATTTTTGTGATTTTCGATTGAGGCAATAACTGATCTGATGGCAATTAAAAGAGGTAAAAACTCTTGATGTATCGAATACAAGGCCTCTTCATCGCTTGAACTCTCTGTTCCTTGTAAATTTAATAAATTAAGGATAGTCCACCCTTGAGCTTTTTTTTGTCGAAAATGGAGTGTTTGTACTCGCACACGCCATTCAAAGTGGTTGTTTGTGTCATTTTTGATATAAAGGCAAAAAGCTTTAGCAGAGACAAACTGGGTGGAGTTGAGTATATTTGCCCCATTTTTTTGAGAGGCAATAGCTTTGGCATTAGCCCCGTCAGTAGCTTCGATCCACTCTTCTTTTAGGGCATATTTTATTTCGGAAGTACTCATGTTTCACTCTCATTTAAAAATCGATAAGAGAGTATGCCAAAGAAGAAATTTTTTTGGAATAGAATTAATTATTTTAAAAGAAAAAAGCCCCACATCTTTCGATGTGAGGCTTTTTGTAAGCTGCCGTTTTGCTTTTGAGTATTAAGCAGAAACTGGTGTTTGAGACGCCGCTGGCGCACTCTTTGGCTCTTTTGTGAGCTCGTTGAATTGAATGCTCAACGCTTTTGCTGCGACAATCCATGCTCCAATGATGAAGAATAGAACGACAGCAATGTATGGTGTAATCGCCGCTAAGCTTCCAAGCCAAACAAGCAATCCTTGTTGAATCAAAGATCCACCAGACTTACCAAGACGCGCTCCGACAACGTCGATAGCCGCTTTACCTTTCACTTTTGACTCTTGGTCAAGAGGAATGTAGGCCATCTCTTTTGTGGGGTCGAACAAGGTGTATTTTGTCGACTTACTCATGATATTTTGGATCATACCAATGATCACAGCCAAGAACACAGGTGTTGTGCCAAGTGCTGCGATAGAGGCGCTCATTGAATCTCTAAAAATCACGAAGAAGAAGAAACCAGCTCCAGTGACGAAGAGAATCACAGGTGTTGCAAGAGCTGCAAAGCCCCAGCCACGTGTTCTCAAAACGTAACCGCCAACAAACACCATGATCGATGTGACAAGACCTGTGCATGTTGAGAAAATACCCATGAACGCGCTGTAGTCGTTAGGATTTGGATACTGAATCTTAAGTTGTCCTTTCCAGGTCACTTCGACTAAGTTGATCGAAATACCGTAAGCCATGACAAGTGTTGTCAAGCAAAGGAGGTATTTTGAGCTCAAAATGAATTTGAAGCTATCAAGAATAGACAATTTCGGTTTTGATTTTTTCTCTTTCTTTTGCTCCTGTGGTACCAAGAAACGCTCGTCTGTCAAGACGTTAACTTGCATCCAACGGTAAGCGGCAACAATAATCACACCTGAGACAGCTACAGCTCCCATCATCCAGTTCAATGAAACTTGCCATGGGTCAACCCCTTGTGGTAGGTTTTCACCAACTTTTGAAAAGTAGTAAACAGTTGGGCCTGAAACCATAAGAGCGATGTTTGCTCCGAGAGCGAAAAGAGGATAAATTCTTTTAGCTTCTGATACAGGAGTGATATCGTTTGCAAATCCCCAGAAGGCTAAGGAAAGAATCGCACTTCCCCAAAGCTCTGAAAGGATGTAGAACAATGAGAATGTCCAGTCTCTGTAGCAAGAAACAAGTCCACTCATTCCAGCAGGTAGGAATGCAAGGAGTGCATCAGCTGAAGTTGTTGGGTGGAGAGCTTCTCTGTTTGGGTACAAAAAGAGCGCAAACGCTGCAAAAAACACTAAAAATGGAATAACTGTTGTATAAAAAAGTCTTTCTTTACTAACCATGTTGCTCAATTTAGCGTAGCAAAGAGTAAAGATAATCGCTGCTGGAACAACGCCCCAAAATTTGAGGAATGGAATTGTTTCAGCACCTGAAAAACTAACCACTAATGAGTCTTTTGTATCGCGCAATATTGTATAGTTGAATGAAATACAGAAGAAAATAATATACATTGGAAGTATTTTCTTCAATTCGAAAGCGTAAACCGGCCAAAAAAGGGACCGGAGCTTGCCAAATTCTTGTTTCGGCTGTTGTGACATATAAGGATAACCTCTAGTTAATTTTTAAATGGATCGATCACAATAATCAATCCATTTTTACTGTTGTTTAATTAGTTTTGTGATGTAGATGCTAAAAAATCTACGCCCTCTTTGTGGGCTTTGACAGCATCTGCGTAGAGTTCCCAAAGATCTTGATCTACTTCACTACGACGGATAGAAGCAGTTAATTCTCTCTTTAGAGTTTTCAAATCTTTTTTAGGAGTTAATTTGCGAATCATTTCTTTATCGTTTGCAGTTCTTGCCATTTGCAACATTCTGTCGATGTCTTGTTTTGTAAATAAAGGTTGGTCTCTTTTCTTGCGAGATCCTCTAGCGGCTCTTTGTTTTGGTGGCACGCCTTGTGGCATTCCTTGTACATTGACGATACTTTTTTTAATCATTTCGATTAGAGCAACAGGATTTTCGTGTTTCATTTTTCTCATCGTAAAATGGTGAATGTAACCACCCGTTGCGCTTGGTATAAAACGGCAGATGTCGTTTTCTTTAGGGACGCCCAATTTTTGAATGGCTTTTTTGATAAGAGATTCTAATTCTTCTTGTATCTTGTCTTGTACTAATACCATGTTTTTCACCTATGTTGTTTTTCTTGATGTTCTTCGAATAATTCTCGAATTTAGCCTTTAGGAAAGATACTAAAAAACTTCATGATTTATTGTCCATCATTTTATCTATTTTTTTTTCAATCGGTTCGTAAAATGGATATCTCTTAGGTTGTAGATAATCGTGTTGATTGTTAGAATAGCTTTTTTAACAAATTTTAAATGAGTGCGATTCTTGTCCTTGCTTAATATTCAAATTGCAGTGGCTTCTGGAAAAGGGGGCGTTGGTAAATCAACTGTCGCGGCTTACCTTGCAAGAAGTTTAACAAAAAGAGGTAAAAAAGTTGGGGTTTTAGATGCAGATATTTATGGTCCTTCAATTAGGCATATGCTTCCAGAAGATGTCATGCCTATAATGGAAGAGAACCGTTTAGTTCCAGCTAAAAGTCAAGAAATATCTTTGATGAGCCCCTCCTTTTTCCAGGGAGCAGAACAAGGATTTTTTGTAAGAGCTCCAGTTATTCACAAATGGATTCAGTATTTTTGTAAAGAAACTGATTTTTCAGATCGAGACTTAGTTTTATACGATTTACCACCGGGAACTGGCGACATTCAAATGACTCTTTGTCAAATGGTACCTCTCTCGGGAGTGATTCTTGTGACGACGCCCCAAGAGCTTGTCCAATTGGATGTGAGAAAGGCGTATCATCTTTTTCTTGAAATGAAAGTTCCTATTTTTGGCATTGTTGAGAATATGAGTTATTTATCAGAAGCTGGTCAGAAAATATTTCCCTTTGGTGAAGGAGGAGGGCGAAAGCTTTCAGATCAATTAGGAATTCCGTTTCTTGGGCAGATTCCTTTAGAAAGGGAGGTCTCTCTTGCATCAGACGAGGGGCGCTCTTTAACAGGGGGAGAGGCCTCTTTAGCATTCGATCTTTTGGCAGAAACTATTTTAAATAGGGTGGAGATTTAACCTTGAAATATCTTTTCTTAGCATTGTTTTTTATTGTCGGTTGTCAATTAAATGATGGGCACGTTCAGGCTGTTAAGGCTTTTGCAAAGCCGAATGGTAAACTTAAAATTCTTTGTACAACGGCCATGATTGAAGACATTGTCAAAGAGATTGGAGGGGATTCAGTTGATACGATAACTCTTATTCAAGGAGATATCGATCCCCACTCTTATCAGCTTGTCAAAGGGGATGGGGAGATGTTTCAAATCGCAGATCTCGTCTTTTTTAATGGTTTGGGTTTGGAGCATGGGCCAAGTTGGAATATTTATTTGAATCAGCAAAAATCGGTCAGTCTTGGGGAAAAAATAGAATTAGATTATCCAGAAAAAATTTTAGTCGATGATTCAGGTCAAAGAGATCCCCATTTTTGGATGGATATTTCACTCTTTATGAAGTGTGTTCCTTATATAGAGCAAGCTATCCTTTCAAAAAGGGCAGATCTTGAGGGAGAAGTTAAAGAGCGCTCAAAGGCTCTGTTAAAAAAAATGGAAGAGACGCATCTCGCTCTTCAAAAAAAAATGCACACTTTACCTGAAGATAAAAGATTTCTTGTCACAAGTCACGATGCGTTCAACTATTTTACAAGAGCGTATATGGCAGAGAAAGATGAGATCGAATCGGGTAGTTGGCACAAAAGATTTGCAGCGCCTGAGGGGCTTTCTCCAAACAGCCATTTAAGTGGGACAGATATTAAGGAAATTATTGAGCATTTAAAAAAATATAATATTTCTACTCTTTTTACAGAATCGAACGTGAGCCCGGATTCTATTAAAAAAATTGTTTCCTCAGGAAATGAAATGGGACTTCACATTAATATTGCAGATACCCCTCTTTACGGCGATGCTATGGGTCCCAAAGGGTCATCTGGGGATACTTATCTTAAAATGATTCATCACAACGTTGACACCATTGTTAAAACTTTAGGGGATAAAAGTGGAGAGTGACACGGCATTAACTGTTCATCAGCTTTCTGTGAACTATGAGAAGAAGGCGGCACTTTGGGATATTAGTTTAAAGGTGCCGAAGGGGAAGCTTGTTGCTATCATTGGCCCAAACGGGGCTGGTAAAAGCACGTTTATTAAAGCCATCTTGCAACTTGTCCCATCGATCTCAGGATCGGTGAGTTTGTTTGGGTGCCCCTTAAATCAAATCAGAAAAGAGGTCGCTTATGTGCCGCAAAGGGAGAGCGTCGACTGGGATTTTCCTATCACCGTGAAAGAACTTGTCTTAATGGGGCGGTTTCAAGAGATTGGTTTGTTTAGAAGACCAAAGGCTGCAGATTATGAGGCAGTTGAGAGGATTCTTGAAGTGATGAAGTTAACCGATTTGAAAGATAGGCAAATAAGGGAGCTCTCTGGGGGGCAACAACAGAGGGCATTTTTGGCAAGAGCCCTTATTCAAGAGGCTGAGATCTATTTTTTAGATGAGCCTTTTACGGGAGTGGATGCTAAAACGGAGGCTGATTTGTTGACTCTTTTTAAAGAGTTAAGAAATATGGGCAAAACTTTATTTGTCGTGCATCACGATTTAGGTGCTATAAAAAATACATTTGATTGGGTCATTTTGTTAAATTTGCGCTTAATCGCTTCCGGACCAACAGAATTAACATTTACAGAAAAATTCTTAGAGGAAGCCTACGGGGCTCCTTCTGATATTTTTGGTGAAGCGTTAAAATTGGCAAGAATAAAAGCAGGGGGGCTCTCTTGATTTTGGATCCTGTTTTTAGGGCACCTCTTTTGGGAACGATGTTGATGAGTTTAGGGGTCTCCTTAATCGGTGTTTTTGTTTTTTTAAGAAAAAGCTCTCTTTTGGGGGAAGCCCTTTCCCACGCAGCTTACCCTGGAATTATGTTGGGAGCGCTTTTTTTTGCAGCCTTCTCATTTCCTACCGAATCTTTTCCTCTGTTTGTCTTAGCTGGTGCTTTTTGTACAGCCCTTTTGGGAGGGTATCTCCTTTCTGTTTTGCGCTCCTTAAACATTCCGCAAGACGCCTCCCTTTGTTTTGTTTTATCGAGTTTTTTTGGGGTAGGTGTGCTTTTAGCATCCTTTCTTCAATTTGTGAAAACAACCCTTTACCAGCAAAGTCTTTTGTATCTTTTTGGGCAGGCTGCGACGATGACCGATGTACATATCGTTCTTTTTGCTTTATTAAGTTTAATGATTGTTTTGGTAGTGTGCCTTTTTTACAAAGAGTGGAAGCTTTTTTTGTTTGATCCTTCCTATGCAAAGACATTAGGGGTGCCGGTTTCTTTTTTAGAGGGGCTTTTTTTTCTCGTGCTCGTTTTAAGTCTTATTGTAGGGATCCGTTCAGTTGGGGTCGTATTGATTTCTGCCATGCTTTTTTGTCCAGCAGCTGCCGCAAGGCAGTGGACAAACCATTTTTCTTCCCTATTACTTCTCTCCAGTTTTTTTGGTGTTTTGAGTGGTTTTTTGGGCAACGTTATATCGATATATTTTGGCAATCACCCTCCTTTGCCTTTAGGGCCGATGATTGTGATCATTGCAGCTTCAATTTGTTTGTTTTCCCTCTTTTTTTCCCCTAAAAAAGGGGTTGTTTTTAGGTATTTGCGCGTTTTAAACTTTCGTAAAAAAAGAGTTTTAGAAAATCTTTTAAAAACGTTGTGGAAACATTTTTACCGAACCGAAGCGACTTTGGACCAGATTGTACGGTTTGAAAAGCTTCCTAAAGTGTTTCAATGGTTTTTACTTCATCAGTTAATTCGTCTAGGATTTGTCAGGAAAAATGGGAAGTATTATCAATTGACTAAAGATGGGGAGAAGAGGGCTGCCCATATTGTGAGGCTACACAGACTTTGGGAGCTTTACCTTGTGACAAATATGGGGCTTGGCGAGGAGGTTGTTCACAGCAGTGCCGAGGAGATGGAGCATATTTTGACACCAGAAATTGAACTTAAATTAACAAAAGAGTTAAACAATCCCAAATTAGATCCTCATAACAGTCCTATTCCACCTTCAGGGGGTCTTTTGTGAATCCTTATTTTGAGACCACTTTTTTTCATTTTTTTAAAACTCTTTTTGAGAGATTGGGCCTATTTTTTTGGGGTAAACCTTTATCGCTTGCAGAGGATGAGCTTCAACTTTTAACTTTGATAGCTGTTGCAATCTCTTGCTCTCTTGTGGGGACGTTTTTGATTTTTAGAAAAATGACAATGCTTGCCAATAGTTTATCTCATACGCTTCTTTTTGGGATTGTGCTTGCGTATCTTTTGTCGAGCGCTAAAGATTTAAGCTCATTGTCACTTGGATCTTTTGTATTGGCTTCATTTCTTTCAAGCCTTTTGACGGCGACCCTGACCGTATTTTTAACAAAAACAGCAAGACTCCAAGAGGATGCCAGTATTGGGGTGGTGTTTTCTAGTCTTTTTGCTCTCGGGATTATCTTGATTAACATTTACTCAAAAAACAGTCATGTGAGTCAAGAGGCTGTGATGGGGAATGTCGATGCTTTGCATATCAGTGATTTACACCTCTCTTTTTTTGTTTTGCTTGTGAATCTGATTTTGATCTTTTTGTTTTATAAGGAGCTTCTTTTAACAACTTTTGATCCCGAGTATGCCGTAGTGCTTGGTGTGTCGACATTTGCGATGAACGCTTTGATGGTGTTTCTTTGCTCTTTGACAGCGGTTGGTGCCTTTCGTTCTGTTGGAGTGTTGATGGTTCTTTCATTTATGACCGCGCCGCCCCTCATCGCTAAGCAATTTGTAAAAAGTTTAAAGGCGCTCCTTTTACTTTCATGTGGTATTGGGTCTTTAATTTCACTCATCGCTGTGGCCCTTTCTCGTCATTTGTTTACAGCGCATCATTTAGCGCTTTCGACGGGTGGACTTGTGGTGACGCTGATGAGTCTTTTATTTTTTACGTCATTGTTAATTAAGGGCAGCAACTACCGCTTAAGTCATCAACAATAGATAAAGTGAATATGTTTTGGAAATCTTGAGGGGGGATGCAAAGATTTGCGCAAAAAACATAGGTGATAGTGATGTTAAAATCACTAAAAGGGCAAGTTAAACATTTCACAAGTGGTTTAGGTGATAAACTGTTTGTAAGATCGATGAGACCAAGAGTTGTTCCGCAAGAATCTTGAGGAACATCGCATTTTACATAAAAACAGCTTAAAGCGGGCATTGGGGAGGAGAGTTTAGCTGTTATCATTTTTGGAGTGGTGCAAGAAGCGGTCGTTGAGGAGGCGGAATAGGTCGTTTCGATGCAGCAGCAGTTGCTACAATAAGCACAATTATCTAAACACATGCAGCAGTTTGTAAAGAATTGTGTTTTTTCATTTAATGAGATGAAATCTTGAGCTAATTCTTGGGTTGTGGGTTGAGGTTCTTCCTTTATTTCTGGAGGCAAAGGGTTTCTCATAAGGACGAGTTTTTCATTTTTAGCAAAAGATGGGCTTGTTTCCTTTTTCTTGAAATCGATCTGGACTGTTTTTTGAATCTCATTTTTTGATGGTTTGATGGGGCGGAAGTGCTTTTTGGGGTTTTTGCAAAACGCCAACGAGGAAATAGCTAAAAAAATTAAGATCAATTTCATTATTTTTTCGCGTCTTCTTTTGGTGTTGTAGGCTAAAACATGACGTATAAGCTAAATTTAAATTGTATTTCAATAGGGATTTTGATAGATTCTAACCAGTCTCTTTTTTTTTTAGGGATTTTGACTATTGGTAAATTTATTTTTAAGCCGTGTGGTTATTTAATTTTTATTTTAGTTATTTGATAAAATTGGGTATTTTTTTGAGTAACAAAAAATTTGTCTCATCTCTTTTTTTTGTTTTTTCGATGTTGCCTTGCGCTCTTTTTTCTGAGAAAGCGGGCTATTCACTTAATGTTCTTGAGTCTGAAAAAGGGTGTTATCTTGACGAAGCCACTTTTTTAGACAAGGGTAACGGCGAAACAAAAATTGCTTTACGAGAAGAAAAAAAGGGGAATGAACGGGCTGTTTATTATTACGATCCTGAGGGGCAAGCGATAATAGAGAAGCAAGTTTTTGTGGGGGATGAGTTAAGGAAGAGGGTTTACTATTATTTAAGTAAAGATGGGGTGAGGGTAGATGTTTTTGATGAGGGGAGGGGTCTTGAGGAGTCATTAGGTGAAAGTGTAGAGGGTTATTTTTTAGAGACTTCGTGCCTTGAGACTCTTGGTATTTCGAGTGCTGATTTTGCTAAAAACGGTCTTGTGATTCCTTTAGAGGTTGAGAAACGGCTAGTTGATAAGGAGTGGGGGCAAATTTTTGGTCAATGCGTTCCTTGCAAACTTATCATGGGTCCAACGGGTCCTCCTGGTCCTCCGGGAGCTTCCATTCAAGGCCCTACGGGTCCGACGGGTCCAACGGGTCCCGATCCTCCTCCTCCTCCAGATCCAGGTTCTACAGGAGCTACAGGCCCAACGGGAGCGACAGGTTCCACAGGTCCAACAGGGCCATTGGGGCCTATAGGGGATACAGGTCCAACGGGAGCTACAGGGGATGCTGGGGCTACTGGAGCTACGGGTCCGACTGGTTTTACAGGTCCAACGGGAGCTACGGGAGAAACGGGTCCGACTGGTGCTACGGGAGAAATCGGCCCAACAGGTAGTATAGGACCGATGGGTCCAACGGGTGCGACTGGCTTTACAGGGCCTATGGGTTCTACGGGAAATGCCGGACCTACAGGATTTACTGGCTCTACAGGTGCGACTGGCTCTACAGGTGCGACTGGCTTTACAGGACCAACGGGAGCTGACGGAGATACAGGTCCGACAGGAGCTCCGGGAGAAATCGGCCCAACAGGTAGTATAGGGCCGACGGGTCTAACGGGTGCGACTGGCTTTACTGGTCCTATGGGTTCTACGGGGGACACTGGGGCTATTGGAGCTACGGGAGAACCGGGTCCAACAGGTAGTGTAGGGCCGACGGGTCTAACGGGTGCGACTGGCTTTACAGGGCCAACGGGAGCTACCGGAGATACAGGTCCGACTGGGGCTACGGGAGAAATTGGCCCAACAGGTAGTATAGGACCGATGGGTCCAACAGGTGCGACTGGCTTTACTGGTCCTATGGGTTCTACGGGAAACACTGGGGCTACCGGACCTACAGGATTTACCGGCTCTACAGGTGCGACTGGCTTTACAGGGCCAACGGGAGCTACCGGAGATACAGGTCCGACTGGAGCTACGGGAGAAATCGGCCCAACAGGTAGTGTAGGGCCGACGGGTCTAACGGGTGCAACTGGCTTTACTGGTCCTATGGGTTCTAAGGGGGACACAGGGGCTATTGGAGCTACGGGAGAATCGGGTCCAACAGGTAGTGTAGGGCCGACGGGTCTAACGGGTGCGACTGGCTTTACAGGACCTACCGGCGCTACTGGATTTACTGGATCAACTGGTTCAACAGGATTCACTGGTCCTACAGGCGCTACTGGATTTACAGGTCCAACGGGTAGTACAGGATTTACTGGACCAACAGGAGCCACAGGATTTACCGGCCCTACAGGTAGCACAGGATTTACTGGTCCAACGGGAGCGACAGGCCGTACAGGTCCTACAGGTGCTACGGGTTTTACAGGACCGACGGGAGCGACAGGCCGTACAGGTCCTACAGGTGCTACGGGTTTTACAGGACCGACGGGAGCGACAGGCCGTACAGGTCCTACAGGAGCGACTGGATTCACTGGCCCGACAGGTGCAACAGGCTTCACTGGGCCAACAGGAGCGACTGGATTTACTGGCCCGACAGGTGCAACAGGCTTCACTGGCCCAACAGGAGCGACTGGATTTACTGGTCCTAATGGCGCGACAGGTGATACCGGCCCAACAGGAGCTAAAGGTGATACTGGCCCGACTGGTGCGACAGGGTTCACTGGACCAACGGGTAGCACAGGTTTTACAGGACCTACCGGTGCAACAGGCTCGACAGGCCCAACAGGAGCTACTGGATTTACAGGTCCAACAGGAGCAACTGGTAGTACAGGTTCAACGGGAGCAACCGGCTCGACAGGCCCAACAGGAGCTACAGGTTTTACTGGACCAACGGGGGCAACAGGGTTTACTGGACCGACGGGTAGCACAGGCTTCACAGGGCCTACCGGTTCCACAGGTTCGACTGGAGCCACTGGATTCACCGGACCAACGGGAGCAACCGGCCCGACAGGTCCGACAGGTGCAACAGGGTTCACTGGCCCAACAGGTGCAACGGGTTTTACAGGACCTACGGGTAGTACAGGATTTACCGGACCGACAGGTGCTACTGGATTTACTGGTCCAACGGGTGCAACAGGCTTCACAGGACCTACAGGTAGTACAGGATTTACAGGACCAACAGGGGCTACAGGGTTCACAGGGCCAACAGGATCAACCGGTCCGACAGGTGCTACCGGCTCCACAGGTCCAACTGGACCGACTGGTAGTACAGGTGCGACTGGTGCGACTGGTGCGACTGGATTTACCGGCCCTACAGGTGCGACTGGATTCACTGGCCCAACGGGTAGTACAGGTTTCACTGGCCCAACAGGTTCGACCGGATTCACTGGTCCAACTGGTGCTACTGGATTTACCGGTCCGACAGGCCCAACAGGGGCCACAGGTTTTACTGGACCAACGGGTGCAACAGGCTTCACAGGACCTACAGGTGCAACAGGGTTTACTGGACCTACCGGAGCTACTGGTGCCACAGGTCCGACAGGAGCTACTGGCTTTACTGGTCCAACAGGCGCTACAGGGTTTACTGGTCCAACGGGAGCAACTGGATCTACAGGCCCGACAGGTGCGACAGGGTTCACTGGACCAACTGGAGCTACAGGATTCACAGGACCTACTGGTGCTACCGGTGTCACAGGCCCGACAGGAGCTACTGGCTTTACTGGTCCAACAGGCGCTACAGGGTTCACTGGCTCAACAGGTAGTACGGGATTTACTGGACCTACCGGAGCCACTGGCTCCACAGGTCCAACTGGAGCGACTGGTAGTACAGGACCAACAGGTGCTACTGGCTTCACAGGGCCTACCGGTGCTACAGGTTTACTGGGCCGACAGGTGCAACAGGATTTACTGGACCTAATGGAGCCACTGGCTTTACAGGTCCAACAGGCGCTACAGGGTTCACGGCCTACCGGTGCAACAGGATTTACTGGATCTACAGGTGCGACGGGATTCACTGGCCCGACTGGCGCTACAGGGTTCACTGGACCAACGGGTAGCACGGGTTTTACAGGACCAACAGGAGCAACTGGTAGTACAGGCCCGACAGGTGCCACAGGGTTCACTGGACCACTGGCGCTACTGGATTCACTGGGCCAACAGGCTCTACAGGCCCAACGGGAGCTACAGGGTTTACTGGCCCTACAGGTGCGACTGGATTTACCGGACCTACTGGATCAACTGGATTTACAGGACCAACGGGAGCTACTGGTTCCACAGGTCCTACAGGAGTACAGGATTTACAGGTCCAACAGGTCCAACAGGAGCAACAGGATCTACTGGCTCAACAGGAGCCACAGGATTCACTGGACCTACCGGTGCTACTGGTTTTACAGGTCCACAGGTGCAACAGGGTTCACTGGTCCGACTGGTGCAACAGGATTTACCGGTCCAAATGGAGCTACCGGTTCGACAGGCCCAACAGGTGCAACAGGATCTACTGGACCAACAGGAGCCACAGGATTCACTGGACCTACCGGTGCTACTGGTTTTACAGGTCCACAGGTGCAACAGGGTTCACTGGTCCGACTGGTGCAACTGGATTTACAGGTCCAACTGGTGCTACTGGATTTACCGGTCCGACAGGCCCAACAGGGGCCACAGGTTTTACAGGATTACCGGAGCTACAGGCTTCACAGGTCTAACAGGCGCAACAGGGTTTACGGGACCAACTGGAGCTACAGGGTTCACTGGACCTACTGGCGCGACTGGATTTACAGGCCCAACAGGAGCCACAGGATTCACTGGACCAACTGGAGCTACCGGTTCCACAGGTCCGGCAGGAGCTACTGGATTCACCGGACCTACTGGCGCGACTGGATTTACTGGCCCTACCGGAGCCACAGGATTCACCGGACCAACGGGAGCAACTGGTAGTACAGGCCCAACAGGTTCGACTGGATTCACTGGTCCTACTGGTGCGACAGGGTTCACTGGACCAACGGGTAGCACAGGCTTCACAGGGCCTACCGGTGCTACCGGTTCCACAGGTCCGACTGGAGCTACTGGCTTTACCGGACCAATAGGAGCGACTGGATTCACTGGCCCTACAGGTGCAACAGGCTTCACTGGGCCAACAGGAGCGACTGGATTTACTGGTCCTAATGGCGCGACAGGTGATACCGGCCCAACAGGAGCTAAAGGTGATACTGGCCCACTGGTGCCACTGGATTCACGGCCCAACGGTAACAGGATTTACTGGACCAACAGGTGCTACTGGTTTTACAGGACCTACCGGAGCTACCGGTTCCACAGGTCCGACTGGAGCCACAGGCTATACAGGCCCAACGGGTAGACAGGTAAGGCCAACGGGAGCGACTGGATTTACAGGTCCAACTGGTGCTACTGGATTTACCGGTCCGACAGGCCCAACAGGGGCCACAGGTTTTACTGGACCAACGGGGGCAACAGGGTTTACTGGACCGACAGGAACAACCGGTAGTACAGGCCCAACAGGTTCGACCGGATTCACTGGCCCGACAGGTGCGACTGGATTTACCGGACCTACCGGCGCAACAGGCTCGACAGGCCCAACAGGAGCCACTGGATTTACCGGACCTATAGGAGTACGGGATTTACTGGACCGACGGGTAGTACCGGATTTACAGGTCCTACAGGTGCGACAGGGTTCACTGGACCGACGGGTAGTACAGGATTTACAGGTCCTACAGGTCCTACAGGTGCGACAGGGTTTACTGGACCTAATGGAGCTACCGGTGCCACAGGTCCGACAGGAGCTACTGGCTTTACTGGTCCGACAGGAGCTACTGGCTTTACTGGTCCAACGGGAGCAACTGGATCTACAGGCCCGACAGGTGCGACTGGATTTACCGGTCCGACAGGCCCAACAGGAGCTACAGGTTTTACTGGACCAACGGGGCAACAGGGTTTACTGGACCAACGGGGGCAACAGGGTTTACTGGTCCAACAGGCGCAACAGGGTTTACTGGTCCAACAGGCGCGACAGGGTTTACTGGACCAACAGGCGCGACAGGGTTTACTGGACCAACTGGAGCTACCGGTTCCACAGGTCCGACAGGTGCAACAGGATTCACCGGACTAACGGTGCCACTGGCTTCACCGGTCCTACTGGTGCGACAGGTGCGACTGGAGCCACAGGCTATACAGGCCCAACGGGTAGTACAGGTTTCACAGGCTCAACGGAGCTACTGGATTTACAGGTCCAACTGGTGCTACTGGATTTACCGGTCCGACAGGCCCAACAGGGGCCACAGGTTTTACTGGACCTACTGGAGCTACCGGTGCCACAGGTCCGACAGGAGCTACTGGCTTTACTGGTCCAACAGGCGCTACAGGGTTCACTGGTCCAACGGGAGCAACTGGATCTACAGGCCCAACAGGAGCTACAGGTTTTACTGGACCACAGGGGCAACAGGGTTTACTGGTCCAACAGGCGCGACAGGGTTTACTGGACCAACAGGAGCTACCGGTTCCACAGGTCTGACAGGTGCAACAGGATTCACCGGACTAACGGGTGCCACTGGCTTCACCGGTCCTACTGGTGCGACAGGATCCACTGGTCCGACAGGTGCTACTGGATTTACCGGTCCGACAGGCCCAACAGGGGCCACGGGTTTTACTGGACCGACGGGTAGTACCGGATTTACAGGACCTACAGGTGCAACAGGGTTTACAGGACCTACTGGATCTACCGGTGCCACAGGTCCGACAGGAGCACTGGCTTTACTGGTCCAACAGGTGCTACAGGGTTCACTGGTCCAACGGGAGCAACTGGATCTACAGGCCCGACAGGTGCGACTGGATTTACCGGTCCGACAGGAGCTACCGGTTCGACAGGCCCAACAGGAGCTACAGGTTTTACTGGACCAACGGGGGCAACAGGGTTTACTGGTCCAACAGGCGCTACAGGGTTCACTGGCTCAACAGGTAGTACGGGATTTACTGGACCTACCGGAGCCACTGGCTTCACAGGTCCAACTGGAGCGACTGGTAGTACAGGACCAACAGGTGCTACTGGATTCACAGGGCCTACCGGTGCTACTGGCTTTACTGGACCAACGGGAGCAACAGGGTCCACTGGTCCAACAGGAGCTACCGGTTCGACAGGCCCAACAGGATTTACTGGACCTAATGGAGCCACTGGCTTTACAGGTCCAACAGGCGCTACAGGGTTCACAGGGCCTACCGGTGCAACAGGATTTACTGGATCTACAGGTGCGACAGGATTCACTGGCCCGACTGGCGCTACAGGGTTCACTGGACCAACGGGTAGCACAGGTTTTACAGGACCTACCGGCGCAACAGGCTCGACAGGCCCAACAGGAGCCACTGGATTTACCGGTCCAACAGGCTCTACAGGCCCAACAGGTAGTACAGGATTCACAGGCCCAACAGGTAGTACAGGTTTTACTGGACCAACTGGTTCAACAGGATTCACCGGACCTACAGGTAGCACAGGCTTTACTGGTCCAACAGGAGCGACAGGTCGTACAGGACCAACGGGAGCGACAGGCCGTACGGGTCCTACAGGTGCTACAGGATTCACAGGCCCAACAGGTAGTACAGGATTCACCGGACCGACTGGTGCTACAGGGTTCACAGGTCCTATGGGAACAACTGGATTTACAGGCCCAACAGGAGTCACTGGATTCACAGGCCCTACAGGTAGTACAGGATTTACCGGACCGACTGGAGCTACAGGTTTCACAGGGCCAACAGGTAGCACAGGATTTACTGGTCTTAATGGCGCGACAGGTGATACTGGCCCAACAGGAGCCACTGGATTCACCGGTCCGACAGGTGCAACAGGGTTCACAGGGCCAACAGGAGCTACTGGTTTCACAGGTCCTATGGGAGCAACTGGCTTTACTGGACCTACAGGTAGCACAGGATTTACTGGTCCTAATGGCGCGACAGGTGATACTGGCCCAACCGGAGCAACTGGCTTTACAGGACCAACGGGAGCTACAGGGTTCACAGGGTCAACGGGTAGCACAGGATTCACAGGCCCTACGGGTGCGACTGGATTTACAGGTCCTACAGGAGCTACCGGAGCCACAGGGTTCACTGGACCTACTGGCGCGACTGGATTCACGGGGCCAACAGGAGCTACGGGGTTTACTGGACCGACAGGAGCAACCGGTAGTACAGGCCCAACAGGTTCGACCGGATTCACTGGTCCTACTGGTGCGACAGGGTTCACTGGACCAACGGGTAGCACAGGCTTCACAGGGCCTACCGGTGCTACCGGTTCCACAGGTCCGACTGGAGCTACTGGCTTTACCGGACCAACAGGAGCCACTGGCTTCACAGGCCAACGGGTAGTACAGGTTTCACTGGCCCAACAGGAGCGACTGGATTTACTGGTTCTACCGGAGCTACTGGCTTTACTGGTCCAACAGGCGCTACAGGGTTCACTGGTCCAACGGGAGCAACTGGCTTCACAGGCCCTACAGGTAATACAGGCTTCACAGGAGCGACAGGTGCTACTGGTTTTACAGGTCCAACAGGTGCGACTGGATTCACTGGACCAACGGGTAGCACAGGTTTTACTGGTCCTACTGGTGCGACAGGATCCACAGGTCCAACAGGTGCTACAGGGTTAACTGGACCAACGGGTAGTACAGGATTCACCGGACCTACAGGTAGTACTGGGTTTACTGGACCGACTGGAGCGACAGGGTTTACCGGACCAACAGGTGCTACCGGCTCCACAGGTCCAACTGGACCGACTGGTAGTACTGGCTTCACTGGACCAACAGGAGCTACAGGGTTTACTGGTGCAATGGGTGCAACAGGATTTACCGGTCCGACAGGTGCTACTGGCTCCACAGGTCCAACTGGTCCGACAGGTGCTACAGGGTTCACAGGGCCAACGGGTAGTACAGGATTCACTGGACCAACAGGAGCGACTGGATTTACTGGTACAACTGGTGCTACAGGTTTTACCGGTCCAACAGGCGCTACAGGGTTCACAGGGCCAACAGGTGCAACAGGCTTTACAGGCCCAACAGGTAGTACAGGCTTTACTGGCCCAACGGGTGCAACAGGCTTCACAGGACCTACTGGAGCAACTGGCTTTACAGGCCCAACGGGTAGTACAGGATTACAGGTTCTACGGGTGCTATTGGATTCACAGGTCCTACAGGTGCCACAGGTTTCACAGGGCCAACAGGTAGTACAGGATCCACAGGCCCTACAGGTAGTACTGGGTTTACTGGACCGACTGGTGCAACAGGGTTTACTGGACCTACAGGAGCGACAGGTTTCACTGGACCAACAGGGTTCACTGGACCAACAGGGTTCACTGGACCGACTGGTGCGACCGGCAGTACAGGTGCGACAGGTCCGATGGGTGCGACTGGCTTCACAGGACCAACAGGAGCGACTGGATTTACGGGGCCAACAGGCGCTACAGGGTTCACAGGCCCTACAGGTAGTACAGGCTTTACTGGTCCAACGGGTGCAACAGGGTTCACAGGACCGACTGGAGCTACCGGTCGTACAGGCCCAACAGGTGCGACAGGATTCACTGGTGCAACTGGCTTTACTGGACCTACAGGAGCGACAGGGTTTACCGGACCAACAGGTGCAACAGGCTTACAGGACCAACGGGTAGCACAGGATTTACCGGACCTACAGGTAGTACTGGCTTCACTGGACCAACAGGAGCTACAGGGTTTACTGGTGCAATGGGTGCAACAGGATTTACCGGACCTACAGGTAGTACTGGCTTCACTGGACCAACAGGAGCTACAGGGTTTACTGGTGCAATGGGTGCAACAGGATTTACCGGTCCGACAGGTGCTACCGGCTCCACAGGTCCAACTGGACCGACTGGTAGTACAGGTCCGACTGGTGCGACTGGATTTACGGGGCCAACAGGAGCCACAGGAGCCACAGGATTCACAGGACCAACGGGAGCAACCGGTAGCACAGGTCCAACAGGTGCTACAGGATTTACAGGCCCACAGGAGCAACTGGATTTACTGGACCGACTGGTGCGACCGGCAGTACAGGTGCAACAGGCTTCACAGGACCAACGGGTAGCACAGGATTTACCGGACCACAGGTGCAACAGGTTTCACTGGTCCAACTGGTGCTACCGGCTCCACAGGTCCAACTGGACCGACTGGTAGTACAGGTCCGACTGGTGCAACTGGATTTACGGGGCCAACAGGTGCAACAGGCTTCACAGGCCCACGGTGCGACTGGATTTACAGGTCCGACTGGAGCCACAGGTTTCACTGGTCCAACAGGTGCTACAGGGTTTACTGGACCAACGGGTAGTACAGGATTCACCGGACCAACAGGTGCTACTGGATTTACTGGTCCGACAGGTAGTACGGGATTCACAGGTCCGACAGGTGCAACAGGCTCTACAGGCCCAACAGGAGCTACTGGATTTACAGGTGCAACAGGCTTCACAGGTCCAACGGGTGCGACTGGATTTACAGGTCCGACTGGAGCCACAGGTTTCACTGGTCCAACAGGAGCTACTGGATTTACAGGTGCAACAGGCTTCACAGGCCCAACGGGTGCCACTGGATCTACTGGTCCGACAGGTAGTACGGGATTCACAGGTCCGACAGGTGCAACAGGATCTACAGGCCCAACAGGAGCTACTGGATTTACAGGTGCAACAGGCTTCACAGGCCCAACGGGTGCGACTGGATCTACAGGTCCAACTGGAGCCACAGGTTTCACTGGTCCAACTGGAGCTACAGGGTTCACTGGACCGACAGGTGCCACCGGATTTACTGGTCCGACAGGTGCAACAGGCTCTACAGGCCCAACAGGAGCTACTGGATTTACAGGTGCAACAGGCTTCACAGGCCCAACGGGTGCCACTGGATTTACAGGTCCGACTGGAGCCACAGGTTTACTGGTTCAACAGGTGCAACAGGGTTCACTGGACCACGGGTAGCACAGGATTTACCGGACCGACTGGAGCAACCGGTCGTACAGGCCCAACAGGAGCCACAGGATTTACCGGTCCGACAGGTGCTACAGGGTTCACAGGGCCAACGGGTAGTACAGGATCCACCGGACCTACAGGTAGACTGGGTTCACTGGACCAACGGGTAGCACAGGATTCACCGGACCAACCGGAGCAACCGGTAGTACAGGCCCAACAGGTAGTACAGGTCCAACAGGAGCTACTGGATTTACAGGTCCGACTGGAGCCACAGGTTTCACTGGTCCAACAGGTGCTACAGGTCCAACAGGTGCAACAGGAGCCACTGGATTCACCGGACCTACTGGTGCGACCGGATTCACCGGCCCTACTGGCCCAACTGGATTTACGGGTCCAACTGGAGCAACAGGTAGTACAGGCCCAACGGGTGCGACTGGATTTACAGGTCCGACTGGAGCCACAGGTTTCACTGGTCCAACTGGAGCTACAGGGTTCACTGGATCGACTGGCGCTACAGGATTTACTGGACCGATTGGTGCGACAGGCAATACAGGTGCAACTGGATTTACTGGACCGATTGGTGCGACAGGCAATACAGGTGCAACTGGATTTACTGGTCCAACAGGTGCAACAGGGTTCACTGGACCGACGGGTAGTACTGGGTTCACTGGACCTACTGGTGCGCCCGGTAGTACAGGTCCGACAGGTGCAACAGGAGCCACAGGACCTACAGGTAGTACAGGATTTACAGGACCAATAGGGGCTACAGGGTTCACAGGGCCAACAGGATCAACCGGCTCGACAGGACCAACAGGATCAACCGGCTCGACAGGACCAACAGGATCAACCGGCTCGACAGGACCAACAGGAGCCACTGGATTTACGGGTCCAACAGGAGCTACTGGATTCACTGGACCGACAGGTGCAACAGGAGCCACAGGACCTACAGGTAGTACAGGATTTACAGGACCAATAGGGGCTACAGGGTTCACAGGGCCAACAGGATCAACCGGCTCGACAGGACCAACAGGAGCCACTGGATTTACGGGTCCAACAGGAGCTACTGGATTCACTGGACCGACAGGTGCAACAGGAGCCACAGGACCTACAGGTAGTACAGGATTTACAGGACCAACAGGGGCTACAGGGTTCACAGGGCCAACAGGATCAACCGGCTCGACAGGCCCAACAGGAGCCACAGGATTTACTGGTCCAACAGGTGCGACTGGATTTACTGGAGCGACTGGTGCGACCGGTAGTACAGGTCCGACAGGTGCAACAGGAACCACCGGCTTTACCGGCCCAACTGGAGCTACTGGATTCACCGGACCAACTGGAGCCACAGGATTTACTGGTCCAACAGGTGCGACTGGATTCACCGGACCGACTGGAGCGACCGGTCGTACAGGCCCAACAGGAGCCACTGGATTCACAGGCCCTACTGGTGCAACAGGATTTACCGGACCTACTGGTGCCACTGGGTTCACCGGACTGAATGGTGCAACAGGATTTACCGGACCTACTGGTGCCACTGGGTTCACCGGACCGAATGGTGCAACCGGATTCACTGGTCCTACAGGAGCCACAGGATTTACTGGTCCTAATGGAGCAACCGGTAGTACAGGCCCAACGGGTAGTACAGGATTTACAGGACCAACAGGTGCTACAGGGGCTACAGGGTTCACAGGGCCAACAGGATCAACCGGCTCGACAGGACCAACTGGAGCCACTGGATTTACGGGTCCAACAGGAGCCACAGGATTCACTGGACCGACTGGTGCAACAGGGTTTACTGGACCTACGGGTGCGACTGGATTCACCGGATCGACTGGAGCGACAGGTTTCACAGGCCCAACAGGTAGTACAGGATTCACAGGTCCTACTGGCGCTACAGGGTTTACTGGTCCTACGGGTGCTACTGGATTCACTGGTCCAACAGGAGCTACCGGTAGTACAGGTCCGACAGGTGCGACAGGTTTCACAGGCCCTACTGGCGCGACTGGATTTACTGGTCCTACAGGTGCAACAGGCTTCACAGGACCTACAGGTAGTACGGGCTTTACAGGTCCAACAGGCGCTACAGGGTTCACAGGGCCAACGGGTAGTACAGGATTCACCGGACCTACCGGACCAACAGGAGCTACTGGTTCTACAGGTGCTACAGGGTTCACAGGACCTACAGGTAGTACGGGCTTTACTGGTCCTACAGGTGCTACAGGGTTCACGGGGCCAACGGGTAGTACAGGATTCACCGGACCTACCGGACCAACAGGAGCTACTGGTTCTACAGGTGCTACAGGGTTCACAGGACCTACAGGTAGTACGGGCTTTACTGGTCCTACAGGTGCTACAGGGTTCACGGGGCCAACGGGTAGTACAGGATTCACTGGTCCTACAGGTTCGACTGGATTCACTGGACCGACTGGAGCGACCGGTCGTACAGGCCCAACAGGAGCCACTGGATTTACGGGTCCAACAGGTAGTACAGGCTTTACAGGTCCGACAGGTGCGACGGGATTCACTGGTCCAATGGGTGCAACAGGGTTCACTGGACCTACTGGTGCGACTGGTAGTACAGGTCCGACAGGTGCAACAGGAGCCACTGGGTTCACCGGACCGACTGGTGCGACCGGATTCACCGGACCGACTGGTGCGACCGGATTCACTGGTCCAACAGGTGCGACTGGATTTACTGGACCTACTGGTGCAACAGGATTTACTGGTCCTACAGGAGCCACAGGATTTACTGGTCCTACAGGAGCCACAGGATTTACTGGTCCTACAGGTGCTACAGGGTTCACAGGGCCAACGGGTAGTACAGGATTCACCGGACCTACCGGACCAACAGGAGCTACTGGTTCTACAGGTGCTACAGGAGCAACTGGATTTACTGGTCCTACAGGTGCAACAGGCTTCACCGGACCTACAGGTAGTACTGGCTTTACAGGTCCAACGGGTGCGACTGGATTCACAGGTCCTACAGGTGCGACGGGATTCACTGGTCCTACAGGTGCAACAGGCTTCACCGGACCAAAAGGATCTAGCCACGATGTCTTAGGATACGTTACCGTAACTACAGTGGGGACAACATCTGTTACTATTCCAACGGGTGCTGTTGCCGTTGAAATACAAGCTTGTGGCGCCGGAGGTGGCGGCGGTGGTGCCTCTACAGATGGCGGCGGCGGTGGAGGCGGTGGTGGTTCTTTTGCTGTGCTCTATCAAAATGGGTTGTCAGCTTCTACAACAATAAACGTAACTATTACCGCGGGAGGAACCGCAGGAACAAACGGTACAGCCGCTACCGGAGGAAATATCGGAGGCACGACAACAGTCACTATGAGTACCCCCTCAGCTACCATGACTTGTCCTGGAGGTAATGGCGGGGCTGCTTCAACAGGTGCTAATCCGTTTGGGGCAGGAGGAGTAGGAGGTGCCTTACCAACAATAACACCTGCAACAGGAGGTTATTTTTATCGCGTTGTAGGACCTGTCGGAAATATCGGAAATGGGTATGCCCAAATCGGAGGACAAGGGGGAGTGCCTTTTATTGCCTTAGCAAGTGGCGGTCAGGGAGCCATGCTTTATGATAATGGAACTACAGTAACAGTTGTATCTAATGCTGTTGCGGGTGTTTCAGGAACAGGAGGTGGGGGTGGTACTTTTGTCTCAACCGGTCTGTTAAGTGGTTCCCCATCAGCTGGAGGAGCGGGATGTGTTCTTTTAACTTTTTATGGTAGTTAAATTAACGATAATGGAGCCATTTGGAGATTTTTGTTCAGTTTTTCTTGCGCAAGGGCACACTCAATTTCAGTTGTCCCTGTTTCAACGTTTTCTTCTTTTGTGTTAAGTCTTATGTCATTTAAAATCTCGAAGAGGCGCTTTCGAGCCTCTGTAAGCTTCATTCTAACTTCGTTTTCAAGATATTCTTTCGGAAAAGCAAAGGTGTCAAATCGATGATCTATCATCGTGCTTGCAAAAAGGAGCGCAGCTTCTAACCCCTTCCCATTTTCTGCGGATGTTAGTGGGTTATCTAAAAGATAGTTAAGCATATTATTATTATTTATTTCTTGATGAATAATAAATTGGTGATTTATAAATTCGAGATCAAGGTTGTATCCTCCCCCCTCATCTTCATGGAGAAGAAAAAAAAGGAGAAGTATCATCGCTTTTTTTAGATCCTCATCGTCAACTTTATTTAAATTTAATTTTAATTTTTCTAAAACAGCCGCATAAAAATTTATGGGGTAGAACCGTTGAGGAAGTTGATCCCAAAGAGGCTTTGTCACATGGATTTTTTTGGCTAAATTAGGATGGTAAAACTTGGATTCTTGTCTCATCATGAGACGAGCGTGTTGGTCATCGTGATCAATAAAAGATAATCGTTTTTGAGGTTCAGCTTTATTATCATAACTCGAGGGAACTAGATCATCGTTTCCTGGAATGCCTCGAATAAAAATTGGAGCTACCCTGAGGTTGATAAAAAACATTAAATCAACTTCTTTATCGCAAAGAAAATTAAAGACCAATGCACCATCTTCTTGTCTATAAAATACAGGTTTTAACCAATCTTGATCAGTGTTTTTTGTGCTCATGACTTTGTCTGAATTTGGAAAGAGTTCAAAAAGTTTTTGAGTTAAAAGGGCGGTCTTCGAAAATCTAGGACCATTGACTTGTTGAAGTTCTTGTTCAATTTCTGCACGAAGTTGAGAAACTTGAGGGTGATTTTTATTCTCCACCTTATCTAAAAATCTTATTAACCGATCTAATATTTCTTTATAGGGTGGGAAGGGAAAATCTTCTCCTTTCTGATCCACTTGATTGACAAGCGTTTGATATGTATTTACGGTATCTTTTTCAAGAGCGTCTAAAAATTCATTCATAGTGGTCATTGATAAAGGTCTGTTTTTTGGAGAAAAATCTGTAGGAATAGTGGGTAAAGAAAGAGGTGTAAATGAAAAATCTTCCTCGCGATAGCTTGAAGTCTCTTTTTCGGCAAAGACTTTCTCAAAAATCTTTGCCATTTTGATGATTTTTTTTGGCAAATCCGCATCATCTTTTTTACTTAAATTTAAAAGGTCTTCATTTTTTGAGAGTTCACAAATTTCATGAGCCAAAGGAATAATATCTCTTATGGAAATTCCAAAATCGGTTGATGTGAAGAGTATTTTAAATACAAAATGTAATTTCTCTTGTGATTCTTCTGTTTCGTAATAATTTTCACATTGTTCACAGGTTTTCTTTTCTATATTTAAAGAATTTATATAGCTTTCAATGTTCATGTAGTTTACCAATATGTTTATTTTTTATTTTAATATTACTTAAATAAATTGTAAAACGAAACATCAAAGAGTGTAAAAAATTGTATTTTTTTGTGATTGCGCTCAATATCCATTCAAATTTATTATTTAATTGACAAAAAAAAGAACTTCGATTATAAAAAAAAGATTTTAATGTACTTTATCCTTTGACTTGATTAATTTTTGAAAAAAAGAGAGGATTTAATCGTACATTTTTAGCGGAATTGCGTTACAAAAATGAAACTAAAAATAACTTCAGTTTTTTTTATTGTCTGTTTATTACTAGTTGGAGGTCTTTTTTCCAACGAATTTGAAACAGAGGTGAAAAAAATAGTCTTAAAAGTGGAGGAAGAGAACGGTATACGCTTTGTGTATTTGTTTGACCCTCAGGAGGGTGGTTTTGTTGAGAAAGAGACTTATCTTAATAATAAGTTGATAAAGAAAGTTTCCTACTGTTTAACGTCTCCTGCAGAGGGTATTTCAGGGTATTTTTTAGAAACCTCTTTTTTTGAAGAACTTTTGTCGCGCGAAAACGATTTGTTTCAAAGCAATGGTGTTATTCCCTTAGAGCTTGATGATTGGGGGAATTTTTTAAGTCCATGTGTGCCATGTAAATTGATTGTTGGCCCGACAGGTCCTTGTTGTCCAGGTCCAACGGGGGCAACCGGTCCAGGAGGAGTGACGGGTCCTACAGGAATTGCAGGTTCAGCAGGTTCAGTAGGAGCCACGGGCTCTACAGGTCCTACAGGAATTGCAGGTTCAGCAGGTTCAGTAGGAGCCACGGGCTCTACAGGTCCTACAGGAATTGCAGGTTCAGTAGGAGCCACGGGCTCTACAGGTCCTACAGGAATTGCAGGTTCAGTAGGAGCCACAGGCTTTACAGGTCCTACAGGAATTGCAGGTTCAGTAGGAGCCACAGGCTTTACAGGTCCTACAGGAATTGCAGGTTCAGTAGGTGCCACAGGCTTTACCGGTCCTACAGGGATTGCAGGTTCAGTAGGTGCCACAGGCTTTACCGGTCCTACAGGGATTGCAGGTTCAGTAGGAGCCACAGGCTTTACAGGTCCTACAGGGAGAACTGGTGCAGCAGGTTCAGTAGGGGCTACGGGCTTTACCGGTCCTACAGGGATTGCAGGTTTAGTAGGGGCTACGGGCTTTACCGGTCCAACAGGAATTGCAGGTTTAGTAGGGGCTACGGGCTTTACCGGTCCAACAGGAATTGCAGGTTTAGTAGGAGCCACAGGCTTTACAGGCCCCACAGGAGCCACAGGACCTAAAGGCATCAGTCCCGATGTGTTAGGTTATGTGGTCGTCACTTCCGTTGGCACAACATCTGTGACGATTCCGACAGGTTCTGTGGCAGTTCAGGTGCAAACTTGTGGTGCAGGCGGTGGCGGTGGCGGTGCAGGAACCAATGGTGGTGGCGGTGGTGGTGGTGCAGGTTCTTATGCCCTCCTCTACCAAAATGGATTGTCTGGATCGACGACAATTAGTGTCACAATCACTGCCGGGGGCGTTGCAGGGACAAATGGAAATTCTGGAACTTCTGGAGGCAATGGTGGAACCACGACAGTGACTTTCACAAACCCCTCAGCTTCCGTTAGTTGTCCCGGCGGTAGTGGTGGAGTATTTGGAGGTGCAGGAGTCCCATTCGGAGCTGGTGGGGCTGGAGGAATTCTCCCAACTGTCACACCTGCTACTGGAGGCTATTACTACAGTTTTACTGGTAATCCAGGTTTGAAAGGCAACGGTTATAACCTATTTGGAGGTCAAGGAGGGATTCCATTTTTGCCAAACGCAATCGGAGGGGAGGGAGCTGTGCTCTTTTACAATGGAACCACGACAACAGGTGTTAATGCGACCGCAGGGGTTGCAGGGGCTGGAGGGGGGGGTGGAACTGAGTACAGTGGTGGATTGACCTCTGGTTCACCTGCCGCTGGTGGAGCAGGTTGTGCTATTTTAACTTTTTATGCGTCTTAAAAAATTTAACCACCGAATGAAATTAAGCAGAAATTCTATTAATAAATAAATCAAATAATTGACAAAAATAATCATAAAATTTATGAATAAGTTTTTATGAGGTATGGTTTTGAATTCCTATAAAGGACTTAAACTTCTTGTTTCTATAGGTTTTTGCTTCTTAATTCAACTGGTAGGCGCCTATTTCTCCACCGCGGCATCTATGGAATGGTACCAGAATTTGATTAAACCATTCTGGACACCCCCCAACTGGATTTTTGGAGTCGTTTGGCCTCTTCTCTATCTTATGATGGCTATTTCTTTTTGGCTCATATGGACCTATCCGGGAAAACCTCATCCCAAAAAAGGGGTGTTTTCCATATTTTTCGTGCAGCTCTTTTTGAATATACTGTGGACTCCAGTCTTCTTCGGTCTTAAAAGCCCCTACTACGGACTTGTTGTGATTGCTCTGCTTTGGCTTTCCTTGGTAGCTACAATATTTTCTTTTTATCGCTTCTCAAAACTTGCCGCTCTTCTCTTAATCCCTTATCTGCTTTGGGTCACTTATGCACTCAGCCTCAACGTGGGCGTATGGGCTCTCAATTAGTTCTTTTGTGGATGACAAACCAAAATGTTTCAAAAAAGTCTCTGTGACCTGAAGCAGAGTAGGATTTCCCGGAGCATTCAGTTTCCCCTTCGTTTCGACTAAGTCTTTCTCGATTAGCAACTGAATGTGAGATGAGCAATCGACACCTCGAATCAGTTCCACTTCAGCTCTTGTAATCGGTTGCTTATATGCAATGATTGCCAAAACTTCCTTTAAACTTTTGGAGAGTTTCTCCTTTTTTTTCTGGTGTAATTTTTCGATATAAGGGGCAAATTTAGGGTGAGTTTTTAGGCAAAATCCCCCTGCAACTTCGTGGAGACAGACCGATCTTTCTCTCTCGTTTTCCCACTCTTTCAAAAGGGATAAAATCTCTTTCTTTTTTAAAGAAAAATCCTCTTTTAGAAGGGCTTCTAATTTGTCTAAAGAGAGAGGCTCTGTCGTCGCAAAAAGAAGAGCTTCTAATAGGGCTTTAATCTCCTCTTTCAAAGTTGACTCTCCTTATCTTTAAATCGCGTGTCACCCTTAATTCTTCCCCTTTAATTAACTCTAAAATGGCTAAAAAGGTTGCAATCACTTCCTCTTTGCATCGCCCTCTGTCTAAAAGCTCTGTAAGGCAGATCACCTCATTTTCTAAAAGAAGCTTTTTAAGTTCCACGATTTTGTCTGCAACTTGCCAGGTTTCTTCTTCGATCTCTCTTGTTTTTTGGGTCTTTCTCTCTAAAATTTTGTCCAAAACCTGCTTCAATTCGTCAAGAGAGATCGAGGGAAATGAGGTGGGTCTCATGGCAAAAGGGGTGTACCCCTTATCGTACGTTAAACTTAAGCTCTCCTCCCTTCTCTCGAGCTCTTTTGAAAACTCTCTCATCTTTAAGTAGTCTGCAAGATGAGTGAAAAGAGTTTTAATTCCTTCTTCTTCAATCACTTGAGTTTCTTGAAGTAGGGAGGGGAGTAAAAGCTTGCTCTTAAGAAAAAGCAAAAGGGAGGTCGATCCAATAAATTCTGCTCCCTCTTCTAAAGGAGAGTCTTCTGACTTTTGAAACTGTTCGATGATTTGTTTTAATGGAAGCTCTGTTAAGTCAACTTCTTTTCGTTGAATGAGTTGCAATAAAAAATCTAAAGAGCCCTGAAATGTATCTAAATGAAATGTCGACATAAGTCCTTATATTATAACTGACTCTTTTTAAATTCCACAAGATGCTTGAAATAATTTAGAGCAGCAAGTTACTAAGAGGGTCACTGGGGGGTGTCGTATGAGGGGTCTTTGTGTAGCGTCTATTTTAGGTGTTGGATTACTGAGTTTTGTTCTTCCAAGCCTTCCGAATGACAAGGATTCTCTTCTTAAACCTCAGGATATTCAAAGAGTGATGCAAGAGATCACCTCTCAACAGGTGGGGGAAAAAAGAGTCGACGAACAGGTGTTTTTAGGGGCGATCAAAGCGTATATCGATCAGTTTGATCCAAAACGGCTTTACCTATTAGACTCCGAAGTCGAACCGTATCTTAATCCGAAAAAAGAGGAGCTCTCCTCTTGGTTGACCTACTATCAGAGAAAAGAGTTTGTTCCGTTTCATCGCTTAAATGCTTTATTTCAAACAGCTATTTTGAGAAATCGGGAATTTCGCGCTGAATGGGATCAGGAAAGAGCTTCATTTTTTCAAAAAGATCAGAAGTTTGTAGAAAATAAAGGATTTGCTAAAAGTATCTATCAACTTAAACAAAGAAATGCGCTTGCTTTGATGAAGTTTATTCAAGAGATTAAACTTAGTCGAGGAGAGCCCCTTGTGATGCGATCGACAAGAGGGGTGATCGAGGAGTATAAAGAGCTTTTAACCCAAGCAGAAATACCCTATTTGTTTGAGACCCAAGAAGAGAAGCCTCTTTCTAAGGCCGCAAGAGAGCATCAGTTTTCGATGTTTGTCATAAAAGCGTTTGCAAGAAGCCTAGATGCTCAAACAGAGTTACTTACAGCCTCTCAAGCCAAAGAGATGCAAACGCTGCTTGAAAAAGGGCTTCCTCAAGTAGGTTTGCAGATTAAGAAGAGCGATACAGGATTTTTGATCAGTTTTCTTGAGAAAGAGGGTGTCGCTGCAAAGAGTGGACAGGTTAAAGTGAACGATCAGCTTCTCAGCGTGGATGATAAGCCTGTTAAGGGAAAAGAGGAAGCTGATGTGTATGAGCTTCTTAAAGGGTCTGCTGGTTCATCGGTCTCTTTAAAATTAAAGAGACGTGTAAAAGAGGGGGCTAAGTATTTAGATAAAACACTTAATGTCACCCTTGAGCGTACCCCGACAAGAGGAGAGGAAAGAGTTGTTGTTAAAGTAGAACAATTGGGAAACGGTGTCATAGGTACTGTTGTTTTAAATTCATTTTATCGAGGAGAGGGGGGAATCTCCTCTGAAAAAGATGTGCGAGAAGCCGTTCTTGATTTGAAAAGCAAATACAATGTGAAGGGCTTAGTTCTCGATTTAAGGGAGAATAGCGGTGGTTATTTGACAGAAGCGATTAAGGTTGCAGGTCTTTTTATTTCAAACGGAGTGATCGCAACAGCCAAATATGGAGATGGACGAGAAGTGGTTTACCGGGATGTTGAGGGAGAGAGAATTTATAGAGGACCTCTCATTGTATTAACGTCTAAGGCAACAGCTTCTGCTGCGGAAATAGTGGCCCAAAGCCTTCAGGATTGGGGGGTCGCTCTAGTGGTTGGAGATCCAACAACTTTTGGTAAAGGAACTATTCAAAGACAAACCGTTACGGGAAACGAGGGGCAAGCATTCTTTAAAGTGACTGTGGGTAAGTATTATACGGTTTCTGGAAAGACGCCTCAAGATAGAGGAGTGTTAGCAGATATCGTCGTTCCAAGTCTTTTACTTGCACCAGATTTAAGGGGAGAGTCCCTCTCATTGGCAAGCGATACCATTCCCCCGCGCTTTGAGGAAACGATGAGCCAATTGCCAGAGGAGGATCGAAGCTGGTATTCGACCTACTACTTGCCTCATCTTCAATCTAAGGTAAGTAAATGGAAAGAGATGGTTCCTCAACTTCAAAAAAACAGTTTAGGTAGACTTTCTAAAAATAAAAATTACCAATGGTATTTAAAGCAGCACGATTTGCCGAACACGGTGGCGGTAAAGGAAGAGGACGACGAGGAGGAAGGCACAAAGATTCCGAGGAATTTTGGTGTGGGTGATATTCAGTTTGAGGAGGCTTTGAACGTGGTAAAGGACATGATTTTTATTGAAAATGAGCTAGAGAGAGGATTGATAGCAGAGAGATAAAAAGGGAAAATCTCGATAGATGTTGCTTAAAAATAAGCAAGTTGGTTATTCTGGTTGCATCTCAAGATGGCCAGATAGCTCAGTCGGTAGAGCAGAGGACTGAAAATCCTTGTGTCGCTGGTTCGATTCCAGTTCTGGCCACTCTTTTTCCTTCAATTGCATCCCGATATATCGATCACATCATCCTTTGATCCCCTTTTGGGGCTGCTTTAAATTACGATATTTTTGAAAAATAATAAACTTCTTTGGTCGCTTTCAGTAAATGACCACATTAACTCTAAATCTCTTTTTGAAAAATCCGCAAGTCCAGGGAAGGTGTCGGCTTAGTTGAATGCTGGACGTTCAACTACCTTTGACCCTAACCTTTTTTATTTAATTCTCTACACCATTTCTGCCTAATGCTTTCATTACTCAAAGATCGAATTGCAAATCGTTTTAATTCGGAAACTGGCGATATATGTTATAATACTGGGTTCCCAAATATAAAGGGACTTTATTTGAAGCACCTTTAGAGTGTAGGAAATCAGCAATCTCCTTATCTCCGATCGAGATCGCGGTAGCAAATGCAGATAAGTTGCTTGTATCAGAGGAGGTAATATTTGCCCCTCGATTGACAGAGAGTTTTACCAACTCAAGTTTTTGCCGGAGGTCTAAATTTGCTTTAATCAAAAAATGTATGAAATGATGTCCATTCGGTGTTTCTTGATTTACATTTCCCCCATTTTCGATAAGTTTTTTCAGAATATTGTAGTCGGCCCTGAAAAAGTCCTCTCCAATAAAAAGTGTCCCTTTGGACAAAAAATGCGTTTTACTCCTCACCAAACCCCTCAAGGGGGGGGGAGTGTCGTTCACCGTTTTTTTTGTTGCAAAAGGATCACTTTTTCTTTGGAGAGTGCGTGTTCCATTCGCGAAATTTTTAAGTTTTTCTCATTGTCATATAATTAAACTTTGCAAAATAGGCTACGTCTCTCTTCCTCGTTAACTGCAAATTTTTCTCAAGAAACCCTTACTTTTTCAGGGCCGACTATTTAAGTCTTTGTTTCATAATTTCACTTAATTGACAATTATGTTCCCTCGATTATACAATTCTTTTGGGAGAATGAATCAATATGAATCCAATAAAAACATATTTAGATATTTACAAAACTCATAATGACGAAACAATTACCAGAGAAGTAGATATCCTATTATCAGACGAAGATACGTACAAAGTGATTCAAACATGGCTTAACTCTCACCGAAATGTAGCGCACATAAGCCCTATGATCTCCAAGTTACAAAATCGAATAAGAGCGCCTTCTTCTGAAGCCAGCGAGATCACTTTCATTTTTTTTTCCGCTTTGAATATAGAAAATAAGATCTTAAATCAAAATATTGATGAATTAATCGATTTTTTTAATAAATCCCCAAAGGAACTCTTAAGAAATATCGATTTGCTTAAAATGCATATAGAGTTAAAAACTTTGAGCGAGAATGATATCCGAAAACTTTTACCTGTTCTGCTAGATCATGCATCTACTCAGAATATCGGAGATATTTTAAGCATTAGTCCACCCGTAGGGGATATCCCTCAGGCCCTCACCAAACAGCAGTTAATCAGATTAACAGCGGCTTTACCAAATAATCAAGATAAAACCACTCTGCCTCCTTTTGCGATAGTATTAGTGGAACTTCTTCAAAAAAAAGAGGAACATTTACAAACCGCAATAGACAAAATCAATGCAGTTGAGGGGTTAAATGAAGAGGAAAAAAACAGCCTGATGGCCCATTATATCGAGCGCCATGAGATACCTTTAAAAGACCTTAAAGGTATTTTAAGTGACGAAAAGCTTTTAAAACTAGCTCCTTATCTGCGCTATGTTAATTTGAAAGATTTTGATGTTGAATTAGGTAAAAATATATTAAAAGAGTGTAAATATTTAAATTATTTAAGGGTTGCGGATGCTAGCTTTCTAGGGGGCCTAATAAAGCTGCCCTTCTGCCAAGAACTTGTTTGCTCATTATGCACCAATTTAACCTCTCTGCCTCAATTACCCCTCTGTAAAAAGCTTATCTGCGAAGGTTGCACTCGTTTAACCTCTCTACCGGAATTCCCCCTCTGCGAAGGGCTTTTCTGCGACGGTTGCACTCATTTAACCTCTCTGCCGGAATTACCCCTCTGCAAAGAGCTTTGGTGCTTCGGTTGTACCAATTTAACCTCTCTGCCTCAATTACCCCTCTGCGAAAAGCTTTACTGCTTCGGTTGTACCAATTTAACCTCTCTGCCGGAATTACCCCTCTGCGAAAAGCTTGACTGCTACGGTTGCACTAATTTAACCTCTCTGCCGGAATTACCTCTTTGCGAAAGACTTAAGTGCCCAAATTGCACTCGTCTAGCAGTGCTGCCTCCTTTACCCCGCTGCGAATATCTAAGGTGCTATGGCTGCCCTCTAATTGAGTTGCCGGAGCTTCCCTTTGGGGCTGAAGTCATATCAGTAGAAGAAGGGGTTCAAGGCCTCCCTTTCACATCGCTCAATATCGATATAGAGAAATTTACGACCGATCCCAAGTCTCTTCTCCTTCAAGTAGGTGAACATCTGCTCCAAAATAAACCGATGCCAAACATCTATTACTTTGAAAAGGGGGAACGCAATAGCGCAATTGATGTTGGGGGCGTTCGAAGGGACTTTTTCTCGAAAATTTTCATGCATATATTTCAAGAAAATGGCCTGAAAATGGAGGGTAGTTTTCCTGTTGCCGCGCCGAGTGAAGAAACAGCTTACCGCACTCTTGGCTGCTTAATGGCCCTCTCTTACCCGCAAAATTCCTTTTACAAAACAGGACCCCTTTTCGATCCAAATGTCTATCAGTATTTGGGGGAAATAAATTTAGCGCCAGAAGACTGGTTTTTAACAAACTACCTAGACAAAGTTGGTGTCTCAAAAGCTGTTCTTCAACTCGTTAACTTAAATAAAGAGTGTCCAACATTAGAAGAGGCTGATTTGTCAAAGTTACCTTACATCCTGGACCCTGAAAATTTAGATCCTTCAATATACAATCAAACCTATTTATCAAATAATCGGCAAAAGGTAAGAAAAACCATTCTTAAGTACGCAATGGAAGACCTAAATCTTAAAGCCATACGCTGGATGGGTGAGGAATTGACAAAAAGAGTAGAGGTCAATAAAAACGATCTCCAAAGACGAGTTGAGGGTGTTTTGGATAAAGAATCGCTAATAAAAAAATTGCAATGGGAAGATGGTGACGATGAACAACTTTTAGGTAACGCTCTCATTCAGAGAACAAAAAACTATTTAACCACTTGGATAAATACTCATGAAACAGAACTTCAAAAATTTGTGTATGCCGTGACCGGTATTCGCGCTCTTTGTTCAAAACCTGTAGGGATTAAAATTCTTAATCGGGAAGAAGGTTTTGTACCGACGTCTCACACCTGCTTTTTCACACTCGATGTGGGGGCACATTGCAAAGATCAAGAGCAATTTGATAAAAATATGGGGATCTTTTTGGCAAATGCACTCCACGCCTCTGGCTTCACAAACGTTTAAGGCCTCATCCGATAATTTCACTTAATTGACAATTATGTCCTCTCGATTATACAATCCTTTTGGGAGAATAAATCAATATGAATCCAATACAAACATATTTAGATATTTACAAAACTCATAATGACGAAACAATTACCAGAGAAGTAGATATCCTATTATCAGACGAAGATACCTGCAAAGTGATTCAAACTTGGCTTAACTCTCACCGAACTGTAGCGCACATAAGCCCTATGATCTCCAAGTTACAAAATCGAATAAGAGCGCCTTCTTCTGAAGCCAGCGAGGTCACTCCCATTTTTTTTTCCGCTTTGAATATAGAAAATAAGATCTTAAATCAAAATATTGATGAATTAATCGATTTTTTTAATAAATCTCCAAAGGAATTCTTAGGACATATCGATTTGATTAAGATGCATATAGAGTTAAAAACTTTGAGCGAAAATGATATCCGAAAACTTTTACCTGTTCTGCTAGATCATGCATCTACTCAAGATATCGGAGATATTTTAAGCATTAGTCCACCTGTAGGGGATATCCCTCAGGCCCTCACCAAACAGCAGTTGATCAGATTAACAGCGGCTTTACCAAAAAATCAAGATAAAGCCACTCTGCCTCCTTTTGCGATAGCATTAACAGAATTTCTTGAAAAAAAAGAGGAAGATTTACGAACCGCAATAGACAAAATCAATGCAGTCGATGGGTTAAACGAAGAGGAAAAAAACAGCCTGATGGCCCATTATATCGAGCGCCATGAGATACCTTTAAAAGACCTTAAAGGTATTTTAAGTGACGAAAAGCTTTTAAAACTAGCTCCTTATCTGCGCTATGTTAATTTGAAAGATTTTGATGTTGAATTAGGTAAAAATATATTAAAAAAATGTAAATATTTAAATTATTTAAGGGTTGCGGATGGTAGAATTTTAGAGGGCCTAATAGAGCTGCCCTTCTGCCAAAAACTTAGTTGCTTAAAGTGCACCAATTTAACCGCTCTACCTAAATTACCCATGTGCAAAGAGCTTTTCTGCAAAGGTAGCACTCATTTAACCTCTCTGCCGGAATTGCCTCTTTGCGAAAAACTTGATTGCTCAAATTGCACTGATTTAACCTCTCTCCCTAAATTACCCCACTGCAAAGTGCTTTTCTGCAAAGATTGCACTCGCTTAACCTCTCTACCGGAATTGTCCCTCTGCGAAGAGCTTTACTGCTATGGTTGCACTCATTTAACCTCTCTGCCTAAATTACCCATGTGCAAAGAGCTTTACTGCGGAGATTGCACTCGCTTAACCTCTCTACCGGAATTGTCCCTCTGCGAAGAGCTTTACTGCTATGGTTGCACTCATTTAAGCTCTCTGCCGCAATTACCCCTTTGCAAAAAGCTTTACTGCTATGGTTGTACTCATTTAACCTCTCTGCCGCAATTGTCCCTCTGCGAAGAGCTTTACTGCCAAGATTGCACTCATTTAACCTCTCTGCCGCAATTACCCCTCTGCAAAAAGCTTCACTGCCAAGATTGCACTAATTTAACCTCTTTACCGGGATTGCCCCGCTGCCAAGAACTTGAGTGCTATGGCTGCCCTCTAAATGAGTTGCCAGAGCTTCCCTTTGGGGCTGAAGTCATATCAGTAGAAGAAGGGGTTCAAGGCCTCCCTTTCACATCGCTCAATATCGATATAGAGAAATTTACGACCGATCCCAAGTCTCTTCTCCTTCAAGTAGGTGAACATCTGCTCCAAAATAAACCGATGCCAAACATCTATTACTTTGAAAAGGGGGAACGCAATAGCGCAATTGATGTTGGGGGCGTTCGAAGGGACTTTTTCTCGAAAATTTTCATGCATATATTTCAAGAAAATGGCCTGAAAATGGAGGGTAGTTTTCCTGTTGCCGCGCCGAGTAACGAAACAAACGAAACAGCTTATCGCACTCTTGGCTGCTTAATGGCCCTCTCTTACCCGCAAAATTCCTTTTACAAAACAGGACCCCTTTTCGATCCAAATGTCTATCAGTATTTGGGGGAAATAAATTTAGCGCCAGAAGACTGGTTTTTAACAAATTACCTAGACAAGGTTGGTGTCTCAAAAGCTGTTCTTCAACTCGTTAACTTAAATAAAGAGTGTCCAACATTAGAAGAGGCTGATTTGTCAAAGTTACCCTACATCCTGGACCCTGAAAATTTAGATCCTTCAATATACAATCAAACCTATTTATCAAGTCAAGAAAATCGGAAAAAAGTAAGAAAAACCATTCTTAAGTATGCAATGGAAGACCTAAATCTTAAAGCCATACGCTGGATGGGTGAGGAATTGACAAAAAGAGTACAAGTCAATAAAAACGATCTCCAAAGACGAGTTGAGGGTGTTTTGGATAAAGAATCGCTAATAAAAAAATTGCAATGGGAAGATGGTGACGATGAACAACTTTTAGGTAACGCTCTCATTCAGAGAACAAAAAACTATTTAACCACTTGGATAAATACTCATGAAACAGAACTTCAAAAATTTGTGTATGCCGTGACCGGTATTCGCGCTCTTTGTTCAAAACCTGTAGGGATTAAAATTCTTAATCGGGAAGAAGGTTTTGTACCGACGTCTCACACCTGCTTTTTCACACTCGATGTGGGGGCACATTGCAAAGATCAAGAGCAATTTGATAAAAATATGGGGATCTTTTTGGCAAATGCACTCCACGCCTCTGGATTCACTAATATTTAGTCGGCCCTGAAAAAGTAAGGATTCCTTGAGGAAAATCTGCAGTTAACGAGGAAGGGAGACATAGCCTATTTTGCAAGGTTTAATTATATGACATTGAGAAAAACTTAAAAATTTCGCGAATGGAAGACGCACTCTCCAAAGAAAAAGTGATCCTTTTGCAAAAAAAAAGCGGTGAACGACGCTTCCCCCCCCCCTTGAGGGGTTTGTTGAGGAGTAAAACGCATTTTTTGTCAAAAGGGGCCTTTTTATTGGAGAGGACTTTTTCAGGGCCGACTAATTTATCTATCGCCTTTTGTAGGAATTGAAATAAAAAGTTGTAATGTTTTTTATTTGCATAAAAAGGGGAGAAAGTTTTAATTTGTGAGATCTTTTTGGCAAGTTAAGGTTTATTTCAGTGAAACAAAAACCTATAGGAATTGTCGAAGGCGGGGGCTCTTTTGCTGAAGTAGTCCTTTTGAGGCCTTCTTACCTAAAGAGTAAAGCTTTAAAAGAAGAGCTTCTTGAAACTGCCTGTAGCACATGGCATGTTTTCTTAAATGAAGGTTCGCAAATTCTAGGGCTGATTCATTTGCCTAAAGCGGCTTCGGCGCCCACATCTCTTTATAAGACGTTTGTCCCATGCGAGTTTCAGGGTAAAGAGACTAATGAATTGATCGATGCTGCTTTAAAAAGGGGATCTTTCTCCTCTACAGAAAGTGAGTTAATCAATAGAGATTTTTGTGGAGGGAAAATTTGTTCTTGTTCGTTAGATCTTTTAGCTAAAAAAAATAGACCCCTTTTGGGTGTAACAAAGGAAATATATGTTTCTGAATTCTGTTCAACAGACGACAACTTCAACGACTGTGTTGTGTCAAAATGAAGTGAAGCCCCCGCGCCTTGTGATTCAAGATGTGAGCTATATCACAGGGCCTTTAGATGTTTATTGTTGGTATGAAGGAGTAGAGGGGTTGCCAGAGTCTGGTGCTCATTTTATGAGTGATGAGATCCTTAAGCCTCTTTTTGCAGCAAAAAAGGACACTAAAGTGTTTTTATACTCATTAAAGGCTTGGAGCTTTAAAAACAGAGTGTCTGAAATGAATTGTAACAATCCTTTAGCAGATGTTGTGAACCGGATCGATAATACCCGCCTTGAGCTTATTGATTCAGCTTCCTTTTTTCAGTACTGTGCAAAACCATTAGAAAAGAGCGCTCTTCATGAGTTTTTAATCGAAGAGCTTCCGAAAAAAAAGGGGTTAATGGCCCTTTCGGCGCAGCTCAAAAATAGCGGTAAGAGCATCAAAGATCTCTTCGGTGAAGATATTTCTCTTTTCACTCCCCTCGATAATTGGGATCTTGGTTTAGCTTATGGTTTTATGCATTATGTTGAAGGGTATTACCTTCTCCGTGAGTCGGTCGAAAGAGGGTTAAAAGAGGGGAGAAATCCTATAAATGTGGCCTTCGTTTTGCCAAACGATGAATACAAATACTATGTAGACTTTTTAAGAGATCTTGAGAAAATGCTTGAGTTAGATTTTGGTTATCGCCTAAAAAAAACCGTGGTGGTCGTTTCTTTTAATAACTTTAGTTTTGGCAGCTCTTTAAAGTCTCGCCCTTATATCGATAGTATAAACCCCAATAGGGTAGAAGCTTGTGAGATTGCCCCTTACTTTAACTTTCTAAAAGGGTGACTTTATAGCACGTTTGCTCTAATCAATAAAAAATTGCAATTTGACAATCGGTGTTTTATCTTAAAATTGATTTGTTTAGCGGTGTATAAATCTCTAAGAATGGATGTTAAAAATTATGAGATATTTTGTTTTTTTTCTTTTGCTCCCTTGCTTGTTAAAGGCTGAAAAAGTCTTTAAAATTGATGAAAAAGAGTATAAAATTATGGATAAATTGGCTCTTTCCCTCGATCCAAACCGTGATTCGGGAAAAAGCTCTAATTGGCACAACTATACAGAGATTTATTCCTATTATTTTAAAAATATCAAAAATAAACCTTTTAAATTTCTTGAAATTGGTATCAATAAGGGATCGGGAGTGCGGCTTTGGGAGAGTTATTTTGAAAATGCTGAATTGCATTTTATAGATATTAGCTTGGATCATGTGAACTACTTTTCAGACAGATCCCAATATCATATTGCTGATCAAGCTAACCCAGAACAACTTTTGGAGGTGGTTCGTAAGGTCGGCGGTAAATTTGACATAATTATTGATGATGGTGGGCATACTATGACCCAACAAATTGTCAATTTCACCACTCTTTTCCCTTATTTAAATAGTGGAGGGATGTATATCGTTGAGGATTTGCACACCTCTTACTGGAAATCTCATGGGGGAAATGGGTCTAAAGAAGCGCCTCTTGCAGGCCCCAATACTGCGATTGAGTTTTTTAAAGACCTCGTAGATGAGGTGAATTTTGTGGGAGCTAGAACCGGTGAATCGAGCCGCAGATAGAGATTTGAGCTCAATTAAAAGCGAACTCAATATTTATCGGGAGGAGATTTTCGGTATCCACTTTTACGACAGTTTATGCATCATAATAAAACGGTAGTCACTAATACTCCGTAAATTATATATAATTATTGAACGTAGATGAAGAAATAAGTGTTCTAATGATTAAATGTTAGGCGTGAAAGTGAATTTCGAAAAAAACTTTACTTAGTCGGCCCTGAAAAAGTCCTCTCCAATAAAAAGTGCCCCTTTTGACAAAAAATGCGTTTTACTCCTCACCAAACCTTGAGAAGGGGGGGAAGCGTCGTTCACCGCTTTTTTTCTTGCAAAAGGATCACTTTTTCTTTGGAGAGTGCGTGTTCCATTCGCGAAATTTTTAAGTTTTTCTCATTGTCATATAATTAAACCTTGCAAAATAGGCTATGTCTCTCTTCCTCGTTAACTGCAAATTTTTCTCAAGGAACCCTTACTTTTTCAGGGCCGACTACATAGATTATGTAGGCCTGTTTTGCCCTTTTGCAAGATGGAGAAAAAGACTAAAAAACTCCACAACAAAAGTTTAGGGACAGGCCCTAGAACGGTGAACCATTATTGTTTAGAGCGAGTTTAAAAATGTCACTAGCTAATTCTTTACCAAATGCCGTACCCATTGCATTCATGGCAGAATTTGAACGAGTTGTAGTGGTCGTATTTGTTGTGTTATTAGATGAAGAGGAGCTTGTATAGGTCTGCCTTTTGAAACCGCCAAGTATGTGCTTTATATCATCACTTAGTTCGTTATAGACGCTTGGTAAAATTTTTTCGGGATCCGCGCCATATTTTACTAAAAGATTGATAATACCCTTGTTCCCAGCTAGACAGGCGCAAGCTAGTGGCGTATAGCAATCATTATCAATGACATCAATTTCAACTCCTTTGGAAAGAAGGAAAGTGACAATGTCGATATGACCCCACCCTGCAGCGAACCTTAGAGGGGTTATTCCGTCTTTATTTTGTGATTTAAGAGCAGAAGATCCTTTTTTTTCAAAAATTATTTTTACTACCTCTAAATGACCGTTAAAACAGGCCATATGAATCGGTTGGTTTCCGGTGCTAGCTTCTAAGGGCTTTTCAATATCAGCCCCTTTTGCAAGTAGCATATTTACCATTTCGACATTACCATTAAGGCAACAATAATGAAGAGCGGTTGTCCCTTCATCATCTACAATGTCAATTGGATAACGGGATGGTACTTTTTTAGTTAATACTGACTTCATCAAAGCCACGTCTTGCCTTATTGCGGCTGTATGGATTTCTCTCTTAGGCCCCCCACCTAATAAATTCGGATTGATAGTCACTTGATAACTCCCATCAGATAGCCCGGTGACGAGGACATGAGTTTGTCTAAGGTATATGGCAAGCTTTTCTGCTTTCATTTTAGTGCATTTTATAAAGCAAGGGGAAACGACCACTTTTTCGTTGTTATTTAGGGTTAGGAGCACATCGTTAAACCCAAAAATTTGTAAATGTTTAACGGGATTTTTGTAAGAGGTTGAGTGTTGGGCAAAGACGGAATGCCCTTTATAACAAGACTCAGTAGAATAGAGTGTGACTAGAGGAGTTTTTGTTTTCTCTGTAGAGGTTTGTGTCGATAATTTCAACGAATCTTTGCAAATATTTGTAATTGTTGTGGATATCACATGCTCTGTTTTGTAAAAGGTAGGAGATAGATTATAAGTTATTTGAGGCGAGAAATTATTTCCTTCATATTTATTCATGGTTTGAGATCTCCATATTTTTTAAAATTAGTTAAGAACACAATAAATTTGTCACATTATAAGAATCAGATGATTTCAAGTCAAGAATTCAAACTTGATTAAACCTCTTGAGACTATCCCACTATTCAAAACAACCGCTTTTTGCGCCTTTTTGCATGGTCTGTAATGCAGATTCTTGGTCAACTTTAAGCCAAGTTACGCCCTACGAATCGGCACTGCAGCCTACGCAAAAAATCATCAAAAATCGCATTGTTCGAATAGTGGGATAGGCTCTTGGGAATGAATAAGTGCCTCTATTTTAATTCTTTGTTGAGCAAAAAGTTGATTAGCGACTTTGTTAACCATAACTCGTACTCATCTGATGTCCATCCTTTCTCTATCACAAACATACGGTAGAGATCGCGGCCCGTAAAAGCCCAAAGAATATCCCGAGCTTTTGTTTGATCTAATCCTTCAGCAAGGGATTTTTCTTTAATCATCGCCTTGATCGTCACCTCTTGCCTTTCGTAACGACGCATCTCTCTTATTTTTTCAAGCTCTTTAAATTCAGGGCTTAAAACAGAAGCTCCTCGAAAAATATCCATTTGAGCATTCTCTGCATCATACATCTCACGAGCAATTTTGGCTGAAAACGCAAGCCGTTTTTTAGGACATTTCTCTCTTACGCTTTGTTCTACTAGCTGATGAAACTGCTCTTTGGGAAGCGCCTCATCTAAAGCCGCGCGAAGCACACCCCGCTTCGACTGAAAAAGAGCGTAAACTGTGGGGATCGAAACACCGGCTGACTCAGCAATTTTTTCAATCGTGACTGCTTCAAAACCAAAAGTGGCGAAAAGTGTTTTGGCTTCACTCAAAATGCGCTCTTTGGTCGCTTGAGCTTTTGAGTCTCTAGTCGTTGAACGGTAGGCTCTTTTGCTGTTTTCTGACATATTCGTTATAGTTCACTCTATTTAATATTGACTTATTGAATATAGTTTACTATAATCAATTTTGTTTGTCAAAAAAATAGGAGTTTAACGATGGTAACGCAAGATCTAGGGGTAGCTTATTATAAAGCGCTAGGTGACAAGAGAATTGATCAAGTTAAAAAATGTTTGCATCCAAATATTCAATTTACCGATCCACAAGAAACGCTTAGAGGTCAAGAGGCTGTTCTTAAAGCTGCGGAAGGGTTTATGAAGGTTTTTAAAACGTTAACGATTCGTGCTAAATTTGGCTCGGATGAGCAAGCAGCTATTGTTTATGAGGTGGAAATTCCAGGTCTTTCTAAAAAGTTGCAAGCAGTTTCTCTCTTAAGCTTTCAAGAGGGGTTAATCTCTAGTATTGAACTTTTTTACGATTCGAAATTTTTGAGTAGATAAGACTTATTTAGTGGATGAATAACCTTTCAAAGATTTATTGGTAAGAAAAGTTATTTTGGGTATTAAGATGCTTCTTCTTTGTTTATTTGCTTTTTTGGCGGGGATCGCAACTGTATTGTCCCCATGTGTGCTTCCCGTTTTGCCGGCGATTTTGTCGGGAGGTGTAGGAAAGGGGCGATATCGTCCCTTAGGAATCATTATCGGACTTATGGGTAGCTTTGCCTTTTTTACTTTAAGTCTGACATTTCTCGTCTCTCTTTTTGGAATCTCGGCAAATGTTTTGCGCTATGCAGCTATTGTGATTATCGCCCTTTTTGGAATGGTGATGCTTTTTCCTTTTTTAAGTGATCAGTTTGCCAAATTCACCTCTTCTTTTGGAAATTTAGGTTTAGAGATTCAACAACAATCGCGGAAGAAGGAGAGTGGTTTTGGAAGTGGTTTTCTTCTTGGGATAGCTCTTGGGCTGATTTGGACTCCTTGTGCAGGTCCCATTTTGGCAGCTGTTACCACCCTTGTCGCAACGCACCGCTTAAGTTTAGATGTCGTCTTTATCACTTTAGCTTACACCCTAGGAACAGGTTTACCCCTTTTTTTAATAGCCTACGGCGGGCAGCAAGCCTTGACAAAATCGCCTTATTTAGCGAAGCATACCGAACAGATTCGACGCTTTTTTGGGGCTTTAATGATTTTGACAGCGATTGGACTTGCCTTTAATTTAGAGTCGTATTTGCAACAAACCCTCATAAAATACTTGCCAACGCTTCATGTTGAAAATAGCGAAATCGTTGCAAAAGAGCTTGAAAAATTAAGACCCCCATCTCTTGTTAAAGAAAAAAGTGTAGCGCCAGAAATTGTGGGGAAGGAGTGGATTAACACACCCCCTTTAAGCATTAACAGTCTTAAGGGTAAGGTCGTTTTGGTCGACTTTTGGACCTACAGTTGTATCAATTGTATTAGGACACTTCCTATTTTGACAAAATGGTATGACACTTATAAGGATAAAGGGCTTGTGATCATTGGCGTTCATACACCTGAATTTGAATTTGAAAAAGATGTGGCCAATGTTAAAAAAGCAACCGAGCGGTTTCATGTGACTTATCCTGTTGTTTTGGATAACGATTATAAAACATGGCAGGCGTATAGCAATAACTACTGGCCAGCTCACTACTTGATCGATCAAAACGGGATTATTAAGCAGGTTCATTTTGGAGAAGGGGGGTATCTTGAGACAGAAAACGGGATTCGAGAGCTTCTTGGAATGGCTCCTCTAGTTAAAGAGGAGAAGTCCCAACTCTCTCGTCCTCTAACTCATGAAACCTATTTGGGATTCTCTCGTGGTGAGCGGTACCAGTCGATGATCAAAAAAGATGAAGAGGCCTCTTATAACGACCAAACGCCTTTGAAAGAAGACTTTGTTGGTTTAACGGGAAAATGGTTTGTGGGTAAGGAAAAGATCACCTCGAAGAGTCAAGAAAGCACCTTGAGTTTAAATTTTATTGCAGGTAATGTGTATCTCGTTATGGATTCTGAAAAGCCACAATTAGTTACGGTTTTATTGGATGGAAAGCCACTTCCAAGCACCTATTTTACCCAAGATATGAACGATAAGGGGCAAATTCTTGTTCAGGGGGCTCGCAAATACGACATCCTGGATCTTAAAAAAGAATACGGGCGCCACAAAGTGACTTTAGTGGTTCCTGAAGGAGTTTCTCTTTACGCCTTTACCTTTGGAGATCAAGATTTTTGACTATTATCATCCCAAAAGATTTTGAAATTGAAAGGGAAGCCAATGCAATTTGGGTAGTAGTTGTCGTTATGACTCTTTTAGGGTTAGTTGCAGGTTTTTCACCTCTAGTTTTAACTCTTTTTTTAGTTTTTTTATTAGCCTCTGAAGCTTTTCGCAGGTTGTTAAAAGATCCAGGAATCCCTGGGGCAATCGATTGGGAATTGTTTGCTATTTTTCGAGCTATCTTTACCTATTTTAAAAGAGAAAAAGATGATCCGTATAATGGAAAAGAGCCGATTTTATTTATTCACGGCTACCTTCACAACAGTTCCGGATGGCTCGCCTTTAGAAAAAGGCTTAAAAAACTTGGGGTCAATCACCCCTTCTATACGATCGATTTAGGTTCACCCTTTCAATCAATAGAGGCTTATGGTGAAAAAGTAAGAAAAAAAATTGAAGAGATTAAAAGGGATACAGGTTCTAAAAGTGTTATATTGATTGGTCATTCGATGGGGGGAGTTGTAAGCGCTTTTGTTGAAAATGAATCAGTCTCCCATGTGATCACTTTGGGTTCTCCTTTAGAAGGCACAAAATTGGCGTTTATTGGAGTTGGAGCCTGCATAAAAGAAATGAAACAAAATCACCCCTTGATCGAAAAATTGAAGGAAAAAATCGTTCAATCAGAGGGTAAATACACTTTTTTTGGATCTTCTGGGGATTTTATTATTCTCCCAAGAGACTCGGCAAACCCTTTTGGTAAAGGGATCAAATTCTCCTCTCTTGGCCACCTTTTTCTCCTCTACTCTCAAAAAGTTGTAGGGGAAGTTGCTAAATTGATTAAAGATTAAATTGTAGGCTTTATTTTTAGGTGGCTTGTTTCATCTGTGACGTTTTTCATTTCGGCAAAATTGCCGATCAAATATTGCCTTAAGTTGAAACGAAAAATCTGGAAAGAAGCTTTCTCCTCCGATTTTGGCCTCGGAGAGACTTCTGGGGTAATGATCACGTTGGGTATCTTCCAAAGAGGGGAATTTGGCGGTATCGGAATTTGGTAAAAAGCGTCGATCATCACCCCTTTAAGTTTTCCCTCAAGAGCGACTTTAAGCAAATCCTCCTCGTTGATGATATTGCTAGATCCTATCAGAATCAAAAGGGACCCCTCCTTCATCAAATCGAGGTACTCTTTTGTAAACCACCCCTCGAAATCGCGGTTTAAAGGCAATGAAAGGCAAACCACATCAGCAATCGGCAAAACTTCTTTAATCTCATCGAAGTTATAAGTTTTTTTACAATAGGGATGAAATCCCCCCTTTTCATCAGCTCCAAACACCCTCATTCCATTAGATGAGGCTTGTCTTGCAATCTCTCCTCCTTGAGTGTTTAATCCAATTTGTAAAAAGGTTTGCCCGTGTACCTCCTTCATAGAATCCCTAAGCTTGCTGTCCCAAATAAAGTGGGACCCTTGGTCGATTTTAAACCACTCAAACAAATTTTTTGAGAAAGCGAACACGCCGCTCATCACGTACTCCCCTATTTGTCTCGTGTTCTCCTCTTGTGTTATTGTCACTAAAACGGTTTCTTTTTCTAAAATATCTTCGTAACAGATTTGATTTAAATGAGGGGTTGGGCAGTGAATCCAGCGAAGTTGGGGGGCTAAATTAAGCTCTTCTCTCGTTAATCGGTTTCCATAGATGATCTCCACAAGAGCCCATTGTTCTCGAGTCAAGTCCTTATAGGTCGTTCCCGGCATCGAAAGGTATAAATGGTGAGGAAATTCTTTAAAAAGTTGATTGATTTCCTTCTCGATAAGCTTTGTTTGGAGGAGTATGATGTTCATGAACTTTAGCCTTTTTTCAGTTTTTTTTGAGGCTATTGTCATTATCTTGATTTTCTCATTGAATTCAAAGGGTTATTCCTTTATGATCGAATCCAACCATTGAAGCTATTTGGAGCAAACATGTTCGCCATTTTTAAAAAAGGAAGTAAGCAGTTTCGCGTAGAGGTCGGTTCTGTAGTCGATGTCGATCTCATTGATGCCGAAGCTGGTAGCACTGTAGAGTTTAACGATGTCCTTTGCTTAGGAGAGGAAACAATCTCTCAAATGGGCGCCCCTTTTATTAAAGGATGCTCAATCAAAGCAAAGATCGTCGATACTGTATATGACAAGAAAAAAGTTGGTATGAAATACACACCACGTCAGCGTAACTATCGTAAATTCGGTCACCGTCAGCGTTACACTCGTGTGGAAATTACCGATATTAAGACAAAGGGGTAATGATTTATGGCACATAAGAAAGGGCAGGGGTCAACCCGTAACGGACGCGATTCTCACTCACAGCGTTTAGGAATTAAAGTAGGAGCTGGTCAAATTGTTAAAACGGGACAAATTCTCGTAAGACAAAGAGGAACCAAGTGGCATCCTAAGAAAAATGTTGGTCTTGGAAAAGATGATACTTTGTTTGCATTAGCTGACGGGATCGTCTCTTTTTTAAAGAGTGACAAAACTTACGTCTCAGTCGAAACAGGTGCTTAAAAAGCGCTTGGGGGGTTTTTAGTGTTTATCGATCGAGTAAAAGTAAAATTTACTGCAGGTAAAGGTGGCAACGGTGTTGTCGCATGGATTCGGCAAAAATATATTCCGAAGGGGGGGCCCTGCGGTGGTAATGGCGGTTTTGGTGGCTCTATTGTCCTCCAGGCTGATGCTGAGATCTCATCGCTTGATTGGTTTCGGAATCGACGTTTAATTAAAGCTGAAAATGGACAACAAGGGGGCCCAAACAAGTGTCAGGGGCGTCGGGGAAAAGAGCTCCTTTTGAAAGTTCCTTGCGGCACTCTCGTTCGCTCATTGGAAACCAATGAAATTCTTCACGATTTGACTGAACACGGGCAGAAAGTGGTCCTTTGTAAGGGAGGAAAAGGGGGGCTTGGAAACGATCATTTTAAATCGCCAACAAGACAGGCACCCAATTTTTGTACTCCAGGTAAGATGGGGAGGAGCTTGAGGTCGAGCTTGAGTTGAAAATTATTGCAGATGTGGGTCTTGTCGGATTCCCAAATGCAGGTAAGTCAACCCTTATCAATTCTCTTGCGAATTTACGTGTGAAAAGCGCAGCTTACCCCTTCACCACTCTTCAACCCAATATCGGTTTTATTAAATACCCCGATCAAACCCGTCTTTATATTGCCGATATTCCTGGAATTATCGAGAATGCCCACAAAGATAAAGGGCTTGGCCTTGAGTTTTTGCGCCATATCGAAAGAACGAAGCTTCTGCTTTTTGTTTTAGATAGCTCTGGGATTGATGGTCGAGATCCTTTAAGTGACTATAAAGTCCTTCTCAATGAACTCTCTTCCTATAACGAAGAGCTTTTAGAGCGTCCCCGTTATATTCTTTTAAACAAGATCGATGATGATGAGTCAAAACCAAACATCAAAGCATTTTTGAAAAAAGTGAAAAACGAGACGATTTTTCAAGTTTCAGCTCTTACCGGTGAGGGGTTAGATCATTTGGTCGATGCTTTAAAAGCGTTAAAACCTGTTGATATCGTCGATGAGTTGTCTCAGTAACCCAAAGTTTTTTCTGTTGTGAGGAAATGAGATCCGAGGCAAATCTTCGTGATCTTTGTCTTCTGGATGAGTTTCAACTTCAGCAATCTCTCCGTTATCTAGAAGTTTTTTATATTTTTGATTTAAAAAGGCGATTTGCTCAGAATTTAGGGCCTCTTTTAATCTAATCACAAAATGATCTTTCACATAGCGGCTCGAGTGGTATCTTTTGTAAAACAGTTTGATGGTATCAACCGCTTCATCTTCTCCGTAGCAAATTTTGTAAAAGGAGAGATCATCTTCACTGATGGTTTTGTGGGTAAGAAGGGTCTCTTTGAGAAACCTTTCCCATCCTTTCCAGTAAGTTCCTCCTTCAGCTTCGACAAGGACTAAGGGAATGATATTGTTTTTCCCCGTTTGCATAAGGGTTAGAATTTCAAAGAGCTCATCGCAGGTGCCAAGCCCTCCTGGGAAAGCGGCCACGGCGTGGGACTGGCTTAAAAACATCAGCTTTCTTGTAAAAAAATAGCGAAATAAGATGTGTTTGTTATCGTCGCCAAAAAGTTCGAAAAGGGGTTCTTCGAAGGGGAGGCGAATGGCAAGCCCAAACCGGTTGTGCTCTTCTGCCCCCTCAAGCCCTGCAAGCATGATTCCTTTGGCAGCTCCCGTCATGCACATCCAGTTAAGCTCTCCCATTTTTTCGCTGAGCCGTTTGGCGGTTTGGTAGTTAGGGTCATTTTCGGGTGTTCTTGCCGATCCAAAGATGCTAATTTTTAGTCTGTCTTGGTACTGATTGAAGATATTAAATGCGTACCGCATCTCTTTTAAGGCTCTTGTCATGAGCTTAATTTGCCCCATATCGTGGTTATCGACGAGGAGGCGAAGAGAGGTTTGAATCTGTTGCGCTATAAGATCTTGTGCAAAAGGTGTCGGGTTTTTTTCTAATGATTCAATAAGCTTATGTATGGGATTTAAGTATTTAGGATCGTTTAAGTCGATATTCTTTCCCAAGAGAGGCCCCTTTTTTAGTTCTTTTTTGCCTTTCATCCATTTTTACCCTTTTAAACTCGATAAGGGAAGAGATATTTTTTAGTCGGCCCTTAAAAAAGTCCTCTCCAAGAAAAAAGGGCCCCTTTTGACAAAAAATGCGTTTTACTCCTCACCAAACCCCTCAAGAGGGTTTAGATCGTCGTTCACCGCGTTTTTTGTTGCAAAAGGATCACTTTTTCTTTGGAGAGTGCGCGTTCCATTCGCGAAATTTTTAAGCTTTTCTCATTGCCATATAATTAAAGTTTGCAAAATAGGCTATGTCTCTCTTCCTCGTTAACTGCAAATTTTTCTCAAAGAACCCTTACTTTTTAAGGGCCGACTATTTAGTCGGCCCTTAAAAAAGTCCTCTCCAAGAAAAAGGGCCCCTTTTGACAAAAAATGCGTTTTACTCCTCACCAAACCCCTCAAGAGGGTTTAGATCGTCGTTCACCGCTTTTTTTGTTGCAAAAGGATCACTTTTTCTTTGGAGAGTGCGTGTTCCATTCGCAAAATTTTTAAGCTTTTCTCATTGTCACATAATTAAAGTTTGCAAAATAGGCTATGTCTCTCTTCCTCGTTAACTGCAAATTTTTCTCAAGGAACCCTTACTTTTTCAGGGCCGACTATTTAGTCGGCCCTTAAAAAAGTCCTCTCCAAGAAAAAGGGCCCCTTTTGACAAAAAATGCGTTTTACTCCTCACCAAACCCCTCAAGAGGGTTTAGATCGTCGTTCACCGCTTTTTTTGTTGCAAAAGGATCACTTTTTCTTTGGAGAGTGCGCGTTCCATTCGCGAAATTTTTAAGCTTTTCTCATTGCCATATAATTAAAGTTTGCAAAATAGGCTATGTCTCTCTTCCTCGTTAACTGCAAATTTTTCTCAAAGAACCCTTACTTTTTCAGGGCCGACTTTTTAAGATCAATCCGCTACCCAATAAATTCCCATTTTCAGTATGGTATTGAAGCATTATTGAAGAGAGATGTTTTGCATGTTGAAAAAAAGTCGTAAGTCTGTTCAAGAGGCTATAGAGGCCGTTACAAAACTTTTAGATGAGACTTCCCTTATCTTTATCGAATCTGCTGCTGAGGCCATTGCAGCGTGTTTTGAGAGGGGTGGAAAGTTGTTGATTGCAGGAAATGGGGGGAGTTTGTGCGATGCTTCTCATTTTGCTGAGGAACTTACGGGCTTTTTTTAGGGAGCCAAGACGTGCTCTTCCTGCCATTTGCCTTTCAGACTCTGGCCACATGAGTTGCGTAGCAAATGATTTGGGCTTTGAATTCGTGTTTTCAAGGGGTGTAGAAGCGCTTGGCACCCCTCAGGATATCTTCATAGGGCTTACGACAAGTGGCAACTCTCCTAGCATCGTTAATGCGTTTCTTAAGGCTAAAAAAATGGGGCTTAAAACAATCGCTTTTTTGGGGAAGGGGGGTGGAAAATTAAAGGGGGTTGCAGATATAGAGCTTGTGATAGAGGGGTTTAAAACCTCTGATAGGATTCAGGAAGCTCATATGGCGGCCATTCATATTGTGATTGAACTTGTCGAGGAGCGCCTTTTTTCTTTAAAGGAGTGTGTTCTTAACTGATGTTTAAGAGATTTGAGATCATATTTACGAGTTGGATTAGGCGCTCTCCACGGGGCGTTTTTTCCTCTTTTGCAAGATTTATCCTCTTTCTCTTAAGCCTTGTGTACGCTTTTCTTGTTAAATTCCGCTCCCGTCTTTTTAAGCAAGGTTGGATTCCAGCCTACTCCTCACCTGTGCCAGTCGTCATAAGTGTTGGCAATATTGTTGCTGGAGGCTCAGGCAAGACTCCTATTACGATGAAATTGGCAAGTGAACTTTTTCGATTAGCTCCTCTTGCGATTCTTTCAAGGGGGTACCGCTCCCACGCTGAAAATCAGAAGGAGCCTTTTGTTGTGAGCCGTGGTTTTGGGCCCTGTAAAAGTGCTGTTGTTTGTGGTGATGAAGCGTATCTTTTAGCTAAGAAATTGCCGGGAGTTTTTGTAATATCTGGAAAAAATAGGCAAAAAGCCTCCAATTTGGCTGCAAGAGAAGGGATACAGATCATAGTTTTAGACGATGGGATGCAACACAGGGCTTTGAGCCGCGATTTTGAAGTTGTAGTTCTAGATGCTGAAGACCCTTTTGGACAAGGGTATTTTTTGCCAAGAGGGTTTCTGAGGGACGAATTAGAGGAACTTGAAAGAGCTGATCTTATCATCTTAAATCATGCCGATAGCGATGAGCGGTTTTTGTCTTTATCTCAAGAGTTAAAACAGTTCACAAAAGCCCCTATTGTCCGAGCAAAAGCTTTGATAGAATCTTTTATCGACTTTGATGGGCAGAAGGTGTCTTTAAGAGAGGGGTGTCCTGTGGGAGCCTTTTGTGCTATCGCAAATCCTGAAAGATTTTTTTCATCACTTGAAGCTTTAAAATTAAATTTAGTAAATAAGCTTGCCAATTCAGATCATATGCCTTTTAATAAAACCGAACTTACTCTATTTGCAAGGGAAGCTAAACGACTTGGGGCAGAAGCGCTTATTTGTACCGAAAAGGATCGGGTGAAGTTTGATGAGCCGCTTGATTTGCCTCTTCCCCTTTACACGACTCAAATGGTGCTTCATTTCTTGAATGGGGAAGAAAAATGGACGGCCTTTGTGTCGAACGTACAAAAAAAACTGGCCTTGAGAACTTGAGAAAAGCGTCCCCGGCGCGACTTGAACGCGCGACCTGTCGCTTAGGAGGCGACCGCTCTATCCACTGAGCTACGGGAACAAGAGAATATCAAAAACTACTCAAAAATCATCGCTTAAAAGGAGTTGAAAGTCAAAACAAATCGCGAGAAAGAGAATCTTGTTGCAAACCTTTTTGCCAAACCTCTAACCTGTTTTCTGATCCCCAAATTTAAGGCTTCTTATGGTTGATGTGAAACACAAAAAATTATTTGGTACCGATGGCGTTAGAGGGCGTGCCAACCAAGCCCCCATCGAAATTGAAACAGCTCTTCTCTTAGGGCGCGCTCTTGGATTAATGCTCTCACAAAGAGGAGGCAAGCATAGGGTCGTGATCGGAAAAGACACGAGGCTCTCCTGCTATATGTACGAAAACGCTTTAGTTGCAGGGCTTTGCTCAATGGGTGTCGATACCCTTATGGTGGGACCGCTGCCAACTCCAGGGGTCGCTTTTATCACAACAGCTTATAGGGCAGATGCTGGTATTGTGATTTCAGCTTCGCATAATCCCTTCAGGGATAACGGGATAAAGTTTTTTGATGCCGAAGGGTTTAAATTTCCTAGGGCGTTTGAAGAGGAGCTTGAGAGGTTTGTTTCGGAAAACAAATTTCAAAACTACTTGCCAGAGGATAGCGCTATAGGGCGCAATACCCGTATCAACGACGCCGATGGGCGCTATATAGAGTTTGTCAAAGCGACCTTTCCAAAACATTTGTCCCTAAAAGGACTCTCTATTGTTTTGGATTGTGCCAATGGGGCTGGGTACCGCGTGGCTCCTCAAATATTTTGGGAGCTAGAAGCCCAAGTCTCCTCTGTGGGCAATAAACCAAACGGGTTAAATATCAACGACAATTGTGGCGCTCTCCATTTGGATCTCATCAGATCGGAAGTCAACGCCTTAAAAGCTGATATCGGAATAGCTTTAGATGGGGATGCCGACAGGGTCATGCTGATCGATGAAACAGGAGCCGTTGTCGATGGAGATCAAATTTTGGCAATCTTAGCTCTCGATTTAAAAAAGAAGGGGCTCCTTAAAAATAACATCGTCGTCGGTACTGTGATGACAAATTATGGCGTCATTCAAACTCTTAAAAGTGCAGGAATTGAGGTGATCCTTTCAGATGTTGGGGATCGGTATGTGATTCAAAAAATGATTGAATCTAAAGCGTGCCTAGGAGGGGAGCAAAGTGGTCATTTGATCTTTTTAGATCATATCACAACAGGGGATGGGTTAGTGACAGCTCTGCAAATTTTGAGGATCATGAAAGAGAGGGATGAGACTCTCTCCTCTTTAAAAAAACAAATTAAGCAGTTTCCTCAAATTCTCATTAATGTTCCCGTCGTATCAAAACCCCCTCTTGAAAAAGTTATCCGTTTTCAACAAGAGCTTGCAGCCTGTGAAAAGGAGCTTGCGTCTTCGGGAAGGATTTTGATACGGTATTCGGGAACTGAGCCGCTTTGCCGTATCATGTGTGAAGGGATCGACGAGAGAGTCAATAAGCTTTTGGCTGAGCGACTTGCAAAAGTGATTGAAGAAGAGTTAGGGAGCTAGTATGTGTGGGATTTTTGGGTACGTTGGAGGGAAGAGAGCTGAAAATGTCGTTATCGAAGGCTTAAAAAAGTTAGAGTATAGGGGATACGATTCGGCAGGGATTGCCGGCGTTAAGGATGGAAAGCTTTTTTTCTGCAAAGAGGAGGGGAAAATCCCAAAACTTGAGGCAGAACTTAAAGGGCTTCACTTCGATTTAAGAACAGCGATTGGACACACGAGATGGGCAACTCACGGCAAACCAAGTAAAATCAATGCTCACCCTCAATTTGATCAAGCACACACTTTAGCGATTGTTCACAACGGGATTATCGAAAATTACGAGACTCTAAAACAAGAGCTTTTAGCACAAGGCTCTGTGTTTGAATCACAAACAGATACAGAGGTTGTCGCTCACCTCATTGCAAGTCTCTATAAGGGAGATTTGATGAGTGCTGTCAGAAGTGCGGTCTCTAGATTAAGTGGCTCTTATGCCATTGCCCTTGTTCACAGAGATTATCCCAACCAAATCATTGCGATTGCTCACAAATCTCCCCTAGCCTTAGGAATAGGCCATCAAGAGATGTTCCTCTCTTCTGATTCTCATGCCTTTGCTGCCTACACTTCCGACGTGATTTTTCTAAACAATAACGAAATTGCCCTTGTAAGGCCAGGTCACATCGAGATTTTTGATCAATCCCACCAAATGATCGAGAAAGAGAAAGAAAAGATTGAAGTGAGAGAGACTGAAGTCTCTAAAGGCGATTTTGAGCACTTCACTTTAAAAGAAATTTTTGAGCAGCCCACTGTTTTGGAGTTTGCTTTAAAAGGGCGTCTCGACGAGGAGTATGGAAGTGTTCATTTTGAAGAGTTGAACAGTGCTGTCGATGAGATCGCAAATGCTAAAAGAATTCTTATCTTAGGATGTGGTAGCTCCTGGAATGCAGGTTGTTTGGGCGCCTATATGTTTGAAGAGATTGCAAGAATTTCAGCCCAGGTTGAAATCTCCTCTGAATTTAGATACAAAAATCCGATCGTAGCCGAAGGGACTTTAGCCATTGCGATTAGTCAATCGGGTGAAACGGCGGATACTTTAGCAGCCGTTCGAGAGTTAAAAGCTAAACACGCTAAAGTGATTTCTCTTTGCAATGTGCATGGATCGAGTTTAGCAAGAGAGTCTGATAGCACTCTTTTTTTAAGAGCGGGAAAAGAGATGGGGGTGTGTTCGACAAAAGGGTTTACCAATCAAGTGGTTCTGCTCTTTTTACTTGCCGTTTTAATTGGAAGAAAAGGGAATTTAAGCCGTTTAGAGGGGCAAGAGCTCTTAAAAGCTTTGAAAAAGTTGCCCTCTCAAATAGAGGAAGTGTTGGCCCTTTCATCTCAAATTCAAAAAATTGCAAAAGAGTATGCCAAATATGAGAGTTTTTTTTATGTGGGGCGCCGTTATATGTATCCGACAAGTCTTGAGGCCGCTCTAAAGTTAAAAGAGATTTCCTACATCAATGCCAACGGGTATCCGGCAGGAGAGATGAAGCATGGGCCCATTGCGTTGATTAACGAGCTTTGTCCAACGGTTGCGTTGTGTGCTGATAAAGCCACTTTTGCAAAAATTGTCAGCAATATTATGGAGATTCGGGCAAGAGGTGGAAAGGTGATTGCTGTAACTGATCAAGAAAAGGGCTCTTTAGAGAAAATTGCAAATGATGTGATTGTTGTGCCTCATGTGATCGATGAGTTAAGCGCCATTCCAACAACTGTTGCGATGCAACTTTTTGCCTACTTTGTTGCGTTAGAGAGGGGCGCTGAAATCGATCAGCCGAGAAATTTGGCGAAATCGGTAACAGTTGAATAAATTGACTCAATAAAGTACAATCCTAAGTCATGAAGAAAGGAACTGTTTTTGGAGGATCTCTCCTGATTGCTGGAACGACGATTGGCGGAGGAATGCTTGCGCTTCCTGTGCTGACGAGCCTTTCTGGTTTTGTCCCATCGCTTATTCTTTACCTTATGTGTTGGCTCTTTATGGCAAGTACAGGCCTTCTATTTTTAGAGGTTTGCCTTTGGATGGGGGGAGAGTCTAATATCGTTTCGATGGCAAACAAGACTTTAGGTACTCCCGGAAAGTTGTTTGCTTGGTTTGTCTACCTATTCTTTTTTTACTGCGTTACTTTAGCTTACATGGTTGGTGGAGGAAATTTAGTCGCAACAGCCTTTGGTGATTCGATTCCTTCATGGGCAGCTACACTTCTTTTTGTCCTTCTTTTTGCGCCCTTCGTGTTCGCAGGCGCCTTTGTCGTCGATAAAATCAACGTCTTTTTGATGATTGGTTTAGTTTTGAGCTATCTTCTTTTTGTTTTAGTTGGTTTTCCGTATGTGAAACCTGAAAATTTAAAACAGCTCGATTGGTCTCAAATGTTTCTTGGGCTTCCTGTAGCATTTGCAGCCTTTGGGTATCAAGGAATTGTGCCGACACTTGTTCATTATATGGACTTTGATGTTCGCAAATTAAGAAAGGCGATTTTGATTGGCAGTTTTATTCCATTACTCACCTACGTGATCTGGCAGTGGCTTATTTTAGGGATTGTGCCAACAGAGGGGCCTCATGGCCTTCAAGAGACGCTTACGCTTGGCAATAACGCGGTTTACCCCTTAAAGCATTTTATACCTCATTCGAGTCTGACTCTTTTGGGAGAGTTCTTTGCCTTTTTTGCATTAGCCACCTCCTTTTTTGGAGTGACTCTTGGGATGCTCGATTTTTTAGCCGATGGGTTACAAGTTGAGAAAACCACTAAAGGACGCTTACTTCTTTGCGCTCTAATTTATATTCCCCCTCTTGTTTTTTCTCTCACCCACCCTCATGTGTTTCTACAGGCTCTCGATTTTGCAGGGGGATTTGGTTCTGCGCTTCTTTTGGGGCTTTTACCCATTCTAATGGTTTGGTCAGGGCGTTATAAGATGGGACTTAAATCGTCCTTTTCACTTCCCGGAGGAAAGCCTCTTTTATTAGCTTTGATGGCATTTGTTTTTTTCGAGCTTATGATCGAGCTTAGGCACGTTTTTCTAAAGAATTTCTTTTAGTAGGCCTCTTTTAAAAGAGGTCTAATTATTAAAGTAGAAATACGGTTCACACTCTTTGTTTGAACACCCCTGTTCATTGAAGTAGTAGTAGCTTGGGTCGTAGTAGGGAGTGTAGTGGTAACTTTTATTGGCTGCAAAGCAGCAGTTTTTGCAATAGGGGCGCTCATAGTAGCGGTACTTGTGTTTTGCGCACTGGATGTACCCTTTTTTCGGTTTCTGTTGGTATTTTTGTTGACATTTGCACTCGTAACGAACTTTGCGGCTTATCTCTTGTCTTTGCGTGTCTGCAAAAACGCTCTCTCTCATGAAAGCTAGAAGAGTCACCACAATCAAAAGTAATCCGTTACGAGTGATTATATTCATGATATTAAGGTCTTCTTAAAGTTCTTGTTTGAGGTTTAAGAGTATTATCGGAATCATTTCCGTTTTCATCCCCATTTTTTTGTGTCGGTTGTGGTGTCGGTGCTGATTTTGCAGATGAGTCGATGATTTTGGCATTTGTTGGAGGATAAACTTCTGGGTAGCCAGAGTAGGAGCCTGGGTAGCAGCAAGAATCGTAGCAATTGTCGCAAGGAGAGCATCCGATTGAGCAAGAACCGCAAGAAGAGCCGCAGTTAGGCAAGCAGATGTTAATCGTGCATGGGGTTTGGCAATTGATAGTATAGTGGCAAGGGCCGCAATGTTGTGGGCAGGTTGTTACACAAGGTTGTGAGTAGCAAGGAGTGCACATTTGTGGGCAGGTTGTTACGCAAGGTTGTGAATTGCAAGGAGTGCACATTTGTGGGCAGGTTGTTACGCAAGGTTGTGAATTGCAAGGAGTGCACATTTGTGGGCAGGTTGTTACACAAGGTTGTGAGTTGCAAGGAGTGCACATTTGTGGGCAGCTTGGAGCGCAAGGTTGTGAACAACTTGAACCACAAGATTGTGAAAAGCAAGGAGCACAAGGTGGTGGGCAGCTTGGAGCACAAGGTTGTGAACAACTTGAACCACAAGATTGTGAAAAGCAAGGAGCACAAGGTGGTGGGCAGCTTGGAGCACAAGGTTGTGAACAACTTGAACCACAAGATTGTGAAAAGCAAGGAGTGCAAGGTTGCGAGAAACAAGGAGTGCAAGGTTGTGAACAGCTTGAACCACAAGGTTGCGAAAAGCTTGCGCAAGGTGGTGGACAGCTAGGAGGGCAGGGTTGAGAGTAGCAAGAAGAGCAACTTGGTTGGCAGCTTATGCAGTTGTCTTGGTATGAGCATGAATCACAATTGGTTACATACTCATAAGGTGTGCATTGAGTGTCTGGTTTATAACAATCAGAGTAGTTTAATGGGGCATGTAGATTTCTTTTTTCATTAAAGGAAACCGCATTATCAAATCGTTGCATTCTCGTATTGCGATCTCTGACGTAAGGGACGTGTTTTTGATCTGTTCCCCCACACTTTCCTTTCTGAGTAAATGTGGCAGGTCCTTGGTTGCAGGCACTTCCTACTCCAGCAGCTGCACCGTAAGCCATTTGAATACATGTAAAGCATCCAAGGAACAATAAAGTTAATTTTTTCATGAGCCTGTGTTCTCCTTATTTGTTTTTTCAGTCTCTGCTGCTTCTTCTTGTTGTTTTTTATATTCAGAAGGAGTCAGCGCTAAAGGAGGCTCTTGTCTATTTTCCCCCTCGTTTAAAACTTCTGGATGTAAAGGTACTGAACAATTAGAGAGTCTCGTGATATTTCTTAAACGATCAGATTTTCTCATGTTCACAGTTTCTGCCGTTAGCAGACTAACAGCTGAAATGGCCCCAAATAAAGCCATGTAATTGACCGATTTATTAAACGGTTTCATCGATTCCTCGTCAAAAAATTATTTACATCCTAACCTGGATTCTATGAAAAGAAACGATATCGTCAACTATTTTAGTGTAAAGATTTGATAAGTGATTAAAAATGAAAGCAGAAGGGATAAAAAAAAAGCTCTAAAGAGAGTTCTTTAGAGCTTAAAAGGTAAGAGAAGCGATTACTCGTCTTCCCCTTCATCTGAAGTCGATGATCCAACAGGTTGGCCACAAGTTTGTACAGCAGCCTCTTTTTTCACATCTTTAGTTTTAGCAGCATCATCGGCAGTTTTAGCTTTATCTTCAGCAGTTTTTGCTGTTTGGTCTGCTGTTTTAGCAGCTTCGTCAGCCGTTTTTGCTGTTTGATCAGCCGTTTTAGCAGCTTCTTCAGCCGTTTTTGTTGCATCAGTTGTTGTTTTAACAGCTTCAGTTTTAGCAGGTTCCATTGTCATGGATCCCATTTGTGCAGAAACGTGTCCTGCAAAAACGACTCCTAACATTAATGTTAAAGCGATTATATATTTATTATTCATATTATCCCCTTTTCTTGGTTTTGGGTTATAACTTAATTATACATTTTTAATTTTAATGGTCAATATTTATTTTTAATTATAAATAATAATATTGTGTAAAGTAAAACGGCCCTAAAGTCCTTTTAAAGGTCTTTAGGGCCGAACTAGTACAGTTGAACAAAAGTTTTTAGCTTAAATTTCGATTTCAAAGCCCCGGGGTTCGCGGATCGAAAATGGGGTTGTATTAAATCCATACTAGCCCCATTTTCGATACACGAAACGCGGGAGCTTTCAAATTAAAATTTTCAGTAAAAACTTTTGTTCAACTGTACTAGGAAATCTTGGCATTAATAGCCATAATAGTAGTATTCAGAGTCATCGGTATCTTCTACTGGGCTGTAATAACGGTAGTAGTAAGGATCATAGTAAGTATATGGTCCATTATAATAACCATAGCCGGGATAACCGTAATAGCCATTATAGCCACCATACCTTACGTCTCTTCCGTACCAACCTACAGCGCCGTCGCGGTAAAACCGCCCTCTTGGATAACCGTAACTTGCTCGAACACGTACATGTTGTGCGACTTCCTTAGAGTCCTCTAATTGAGGCCTCTTAATGTGCCCCTCGAAAGGGGCACTGGCAAAACCAAGTGGTAAGCTTAACATCAATGTTAAAGCGGACTTTGTTATGAAATTCATAAACAAAAGCTCCTTCTTTGCCATTTTAATTATTTGCAGAGATCAGATGTGCAAGTTTTAGCCTCAGGTGCAGGTGTCAAAGCAGCTTTTCCCTCTGGAGAAGTTGTTTGATCTTGACCTTTCATCATGGCCTCATCGTCACCTTTTTTCATCATTGTTTCATCAGTAGCTTTTGTAGCTGCTGCTTTATCAGTTGTTGCAGGTGTCATTGCATTAGCATCAGCAGGAGCCGCTACATCAGTTGCAGCTCTTGTAGGATCTTGTGCCATCCCTGCATTCATGTTTTGTCCTGCGTTCATGTTTTGACCCGCATTCATATTTTGATCAGCAGTTTTAAGAGCCTCAGTTTTAGGTCTGTCTGCTGTAGTTGTTCCCCAACCGAATTGAGCTGATACGTTACCAGCATAAAAAACACCTGCACATACTGTCATAATAGTTAAAAGTTTGTTCATATAATCCCCCTTATATTGTTTTTTGGGTTTATGGCTTAATTATATAAACGATATTTTAATTAAGTCAATTTAATTAATTCTAATAATTTAATTAACTAATCAAAAAGTGCTGAAACAAATTGATTTACGTCAAAAGGTTCTAAATCTTCAATACCTTCACCGATACCGATAAATTTGACAGGTGTGTGAAGTTGTTTTTGGATAGAGAAGACAATCCCTCCCTTAGCAGTCCCATCGAGCTTTGTTAAGACTAAGCCACTTAAGGGAACAAAGGAGTGGAAAACATGGGCTTGGTCGATCCCATTTTGCCCGGCGGTGGCATCGAGCACGAGAAGAGTCTCGTGTGGCGCATCTGGAATCACTTTTTTGATCACTTTAGCCACTTTTTTTAATTCCTCCATAAGAGGAGCTTTAGTGTGAAGCCTTCCTGCCGTATCTATAATGACAACATCGCAACCCCTTGATTTTCCGGCGCTTACAGCATCAAAGGCCACAGAGGCCGGGTCGCTTCCGGCAACCCCCTTGACAAGATCGATCTTAAGTCTTTCAGACCAAATTTCAAGCTGTTCAGTAGCTGCTGCTCTAAAAGTATCGGCAGCTCCTATAAGAACTTTTTTCCCCTCAGTTTGAAATTTGTGAGCAAGTTTTGCAGTTGTGGTTGTTTTTCCATTCCCATTGACGCCGACGACGAGTATGACAAGAGGGGGTTTTTCAGGGGTATTAATCCCATTGGAGTTTTCTTTTAAACCCTCTTTTAAGTGTTTCTTTGACCTTTTCAATCAACTCCTCTGTGGTGATATTGGGATTTTCGTTGTAGAGTGCTGTCGCTTTTTTTGAGAGAAGTGTTGCCGTATTGACTCCGAGGTCTGCTTCGTAAAAAAGGCGTTCAAGTTCATCTAACGTATTGGGATCTATACCTTTAGAAAAAAGGGAGCGCATTTTTTGCCCAAGAAGCGCTCCCGTTTGAGAAAGCATTCTCTTTATTTTTTCAAAACGACTTTTTAAGAACTGAAAAACCATCGATACACCTTGAAAGGAATAGTGATTATATCGGATAAATTGTTTTAAGGGAAGGTGGTATGCATATACACGAATTTCAGACAAAAGAGATTTTATCAGACTTTGATATCCCTGTGCCTCCTTTTTTTGTCGCATCGACACTGGAAGAAGTAGAACAGATCATTAAAGATAAGGGATTAAAGCAAGCTGTCGTAAAAGCTCAAGTGCACGCTGGTGGAAGAGGAAAGGCGGGGGGGGTAAAAATCGCTAAAAACCCGGAGGAGATTCTATTATTCTCTAAACAGCTTTTAAAGACCTATCTTGTGACAAAACAGACAGGAAAAGAGGGGCAGTTTATAGATAAAGTATTGATTACCCCTCTTGTTAAAATTAAAAAAGAATATTACGTGGCAGCTCTTATCGACAGAAAACTTAAGATGCCGCTTTTGATGGTATCTTCTCATGGGGGAGTTGACATTGAAGAGGTGGCTGCAAGTTCAAAAGAGGCGATAAAAAAAGTACCAATCTTGTTGAATGGGTCGATTAGGGGTTACAACATTGAAGCGGTGTTAAAATTTTTGGATTGGAAAGAGGATTTAAAAGAGGTTGGAAAAAAGTTTCTTCTTTCTTTGGCAAAAGCCTTTATCACATTAGATGCTTCATTAATAGAGATCAATCCTTTGGTGTTGACTGAGGAGGGAGAGCTTTTGGTGTTGGATGCCAAAATGACAATTGATGATAATGCCTCCTTTAGGCAAAAAAAAATCTTCGAGTATTACGATGAATCGCAATTGTCCCCCCTTGAAGCTGATGCTAAAAGACATCATCTAGAGTATGTCGCTTTAGAGGGCACTATTGGGTGTATGGTCAATGGGGCAGGTCTTGCGATGGCCACGATGGACCTGATTAAATATTTTGGGGGCTCTCCTGCAAACTTTTTAGATGTCGGGGGATCAGCCCCAAAAGAGAGGGTTGCTGAAGCGTTTAAAATTTTGCTTTCAGACAAAAAAGTGAAAGTGATCTTTGTCAATATTTTTGGGGGAATCATGAACTGCAAAACGTTAGCAGAAGGGATTGTTGAGGCGGCAGATGAAGTTGGTTTAAAGATTCCTCTTGTCGTGAGAATGGAAGGGACAGATGTGGAGGGGGGAAGAGCTATTTTTGCAAAATCTAATCTTGAGATAAAGAGTTTTTTGTCTTTAAGGGAAGCAGCCAAAGCATCTGTAATGCTCTCAGGAGTTAAGGCATGAGTATTTTAATTAATAAAAAGACGAAAGTGATCACTCAAGGGATTACCGGAAAAGCGGGGCGGTTTCACACAGAGGAGTGTCTTAAGTATGGCTCTCGATTTGTTGGAGGGGTGACTCCTGGTAAGGGGGGAGAGACGATTTTTGGTCTCCCGATTTTTGATAGTGTCCTAGAGGCAAAAAAATACACCTCTTGTGATGCAACGATGATTTTTGTTCCGGCCCCATTTGCTATGGAGGCTATTTTGGAGGCAGAGGAGGCTAAAATTCCTCTTATCGTGTGTATTACCGAGGGAATTGCTGTTCGCGATATGTTAGAAGTCTCCTTTATCATGAGTAAAAGCGAGAGCCGCTTAATTGGCCCAAACTGTCCTGGAATTATTACGCCGGGAGAGTGTAAAATTGGGATTATGCCAGGGTATATTCACCAAAAGGGGAAAGTGGGGATTGTATCGCGCTCTGGAACACTGACGTATGAGGCTGTTTTTCAGACGACAGAGGCAAAACTTGGGCAATCGACTTGTGTGGGGATTGGAGGAGATCCGTTAAATGGGACGAGTTTTATCGATTGTCTAAAGCTTTTTGAAAATGACCCTCAAACTGAGGTGATTTTGATGATTGGGGAGATTGGGGGAGAGGCAGAAGAGGAGGCCGCTGAATACATTAAGCGACACATGAACAAAGCCTGTTGCCGCATTTATCGCAGGGGTAACAGCTCCTCCAAATAAGAGAATGGGTCATGCCGGAGCGATCATTTCAGATCGAGTGGGAGGAGCTCTTGAGAAGATTGAGGCTCTTGAAAAAGCGGGGGTTGTTGTAGCCAAAACTTCTGCCGATATGGCAGAGGCTGTTTTAGAAGCATTAAAGAGAAGAGAGGGAAAGGATGATTGAATTTTATTTAGGGAACATTCCGGTGAGAATCCAACCCCATTTTTGGATTTTGGCCCTATTGATTGGGTATTTAAGCTCTTACTCTATTGTAGGGACTCTTCTTTGGGTGATTGTGATTTTTTACTCCGTTCTTTTTCACGAGCTTGGACATGCCCTAACAGCTCTTTATTTTGGCCAAGATGCTGAAATTACCCTTCAAATGTCTGGAGGGGTGACTGAGAGAAGGGGCAACTCTCTACCCCTTTGGAAAGAGTTTTTCATAGTATTTAACGGCCCTCTTTTTGGTTTTTTGTTGTTTATTTTAGCTTTTCAGCTCTATCAAAGATTTCCCCTAATTCCTGATCCTTTAGTCTATATTTTGGGGGCCACGATTTTCGTCAATTTGTACTGGACTTTGCTCAATTTGCTTCCAATTCAACCGCTTGATGGGGGAAAACTTGCGATGATCGTGCTTTGCTCTTTATTTGGATCGGCCGGAGTGACTCTCTCGTGGATCATAGGGGTTTTGGTAGCTGCCTTTGTGAGTCTTTATTTTTTCATGAAGGGGCTTTTATTTGCGGGGGCGATTTTTCTTTTTTTCGCTTTTGAAGGGGCGCAAAAGGTTTTTAATAGCCGCCGTTAAAAAAAGTGACGGAGGTTTGATCTTTTGATTGATAAAAAGAGTTTTTTCTTCGTTAAAATCTCATTTTTAAGTTAAAATTTCCTCTTTCACAAAAGGGGTTCAGCTTATGCGAAACGTGTTTTTATGTCTTATTTTGTTATTTTCTTTTTTACAAGGTAAAGAGAAAACGATTTGCCTTAATATGATTGTTAAAAATGAAGCGCATGTGATTAAGAGATGTTTAGCTTCAGCTAAACCTTTAATCGATCACTGGGTCATTGTGGATACAGGGTCTACTGATGGCACTCAAGCCATTATTAAGGAGTTTATGAAAGGCATTCCTGGGGAGCTTTACGAGCGTCCTTGGGTAAATTTTGGGCACAACCGGAGTGAGGCTTTAGATTTGGCAAAAGGAAAGGGCGATTATGTTCTTTTTGTCGATGCCGATGAGGAGTTTGCCTTTGATCCTGGCTTTAAGTTTCGCAATTTATCGCAAGACAGCTACCTTATGGTGATCGATCATGGGGGAAGTCACTATTTTCGCAGGCAGTTGATCAACAACAAGTTAAATTGGTGCTGGAAGGGGGTTTTGCACGAGTATTTGGACTGTCCCTTAGCAAAAACGGAGGGTAAGATCGATGGGATTTCGACGATTTACCGCTCAGAGGGAGCCAGGTCCTTAGATCCGAAAAAATATGAGAAGGATGCTGCTGTGCTTGAGAAAGCTCTTATAGATGAACCGGACAATGTGAGGTATATGTTTTATTTAGCGCAAAGTTATAAAGATGCAGGAAATATGGAGAAGGGGATCGAATGGTACGAGAAGAGGGCAAAGATGGGGGGATGGGACCAGGAGGTCTTTTGGTCGCTCTACCAAGTGGCGAGAATGAAAGACCGTCCTGGTGTACCTGATAACGAGATTATCGATGCTTATTTAAAGGCGTACCATTACCGTCCAAGTCGAGTTGAGCCTTTGGCCCGTTTATCGAGCTTTTACCGCATTCGCAACCAGTACTTGTTAAGTTATTTGGTGGCAACCCATGCGATGCAAACGCCCCCATCGGATGATATTTTGTTTGTCGAGACTGATTTGTGTACTTATTGGCCTCCCTTTGAGGCTTCGATTTCAGCTTACTGGCTTGGCAAATACGACGAGTCGTTTAAGCTTTGCGAGAAGCTTGCAAACGATAAGGATCTTCCCGATTGTTTAAGAGGGTATGTTGAGGGAAACTTAAAATTTGCTAAGGAAAAGATGAATAGTGATCCTCTCTTTAAAGTGGCCATAAAATAGACATCTGTTTTGAGTTTTTTAACAAGAGATTGTGTTGAAGTGATGGAATCATTCTTTCAACTTGGCAAAGTTGCCAAGTAAATTGAAGGTTTTGCCGCAAAAAAAACATGATTGATAGGATAAACATGATATGAAGGATAACCTTTGTGTCGGGATGATGCTATTAATCCAACCTAAACGCTTCATGTACTTTAAGACTTGGGAGCTGTCGAACGAAAAGTGTATGTTTGCATGCCCCCCCTTTTTTGGGCAGAGCCCAAAAACACTAAAGGAAAGGAAAAGTTTTTTAAAAAAGCAAAATCGAGAGGGGCTCAATAAAGCTTCGTTGCTTTTTTAAAAACTTTTCCTTTCCTTTAGTGTGGCGCGGTTTGCGCCAGGGGGGTAGTTCCTAAGCTTTAGGGACACCTTTGCTACTTCAATAGTGACAAGCACCCGAAAAGAGCTTGGGTAGATGCGAAATAGGGTAAATTCTCTTTTCCTTTATCAAGCCTATCAAGTGTATCCGATTTATCATGTTTTTACTTCTTGAGGAGTAAAAAAACGTGCGCCCATTTGTGATATTTAGCAAAATTTTTGAAACTCAAATTGAAACCTTTGTAGATAGAGTACCCTTTCGAGAGAGGTCTATTTTATTCCTAATATGAGCTTAAGTTATTGCGTTAAGGTGAGCGATTTTTTAACTTCGTCCACATCCACAAGGGCAATATACGCTTCTTTGTCTTCAACGCCGAGCGTTACAGCTATATGTTTTCCTTCGTGATCTAAACTCATCCCTGCGCAGTATTCGATGCCAATAGTTTTGATGTAAAATAAGGGGGAGGCTTTTGTGATTTCGAATTTTTTATTGAGGAAAATAAAGCGATGAAGGTAGTAGCGTCTATCGGTGTAGGCCACTTCGTGTACAATAACTAGGTAGCCGTCATCGAAGGGAACAGGGCCGGCTGATCCTCTAAATCGGGAAGTGTCTAAAAATGAGTTTGTTTCGATTACTTTTTTTGTGGTTCCCGTGATGGGATCCACTTTAAAGACAATTAAGGGATCGTATGAATAGATCGCATGAATTTGTTGGTTTAGGACAAATGGAAGCCAGTTTTTTTCACACCGTTTTGGATCGGGTCCTTTAAGAGGAGTCATTTGCGTAATGCTTGCATCTTCTCCAATTTTACCAAGACCTATCTGAATCGTGTTGTTTGGATTGGCATCGACAAGCGAGCTTGTGAACCAATTCTCCCCATTGAACTTAAACAGGCGGCAATCCTCTTTCCCTTCGGCGTACCACCAGGGAAATTTGGGGTAGTTTGATTTATCGAGAATCTCTTCTTGCGAGAGGCGCTTAAATGATTTATCCATCGAAATAAGAAAATTGCGGGTGACGATTTTCTTGTTATTAGGATCGCGGGACCAGAAGTGTTTTGCATTTTTTTGCCCATAGTTGACGGTTCTACAAATCACATCGTACCCATTCTCCGTCTTTTGGATCGAAGGGTTCATGGGATTGAAGTATTCAGTGTCAGTGATTTTAGGAAGCTGCACATCGACTGGGATAAGGGTTGCCTTAAGCTGCTTTGAATAGAAAATCGCGTTGTTGAGAGCCTGGTTTTTTGTGTACCAGGGAGCCTCCTTGTTGACAAGAAGGCGATTGAGCGCTTGATACCCCTCCTCTTTGTAAGGAGTGTAAAAGCTTGCAATCGAGAGTTCCTCGTCGAGAAGGTAGCTGTAAACTTCTTTTGACATTAACGGGGTAAAAGTTTTAGGTTTTGGAAGAGCTTTTCCTTGTCTTGCATAAAAAGTGGCCATCTCATTTTGACCTTTATACCTAAAAAAACGTGCCAGCTCGTAGAGAGCTTCAGCTCTTTTGGGATTGAGTTGAAATGCTTTGGTAAACGCCTCTTCTGCGCGGTTAAGCTCCTTTTTCTCTTCATAACATTTTCCAAGGGTCAAATAGCTTCGCCACACCTCTTCACTTAAATCTCCCCTTTCAACTCTCTTCTCAAGCCATTTCATCGAAGTATTGATGAGACCTAATTTTTTACTTGTTTCCCCCAAGTAAAACATCGTATGGGGATTGTTTGGATCCTTCTCAATCAGGTTTAAGAGTTTGACAAGATTTTTTTCCGTCTTGTCGGTATCTGCTAAGAGAAGTCCTGGTATTACAAGTAAAAGAAGGATGCGGTACATGAAAAAAAGCCTCATTTGATTGAAAGATTATTTATTACAGACTCAACAGGAATAAGAGCTATAAAAGACGTTTTGTCTTCAACTCCTAAGGTGAGGACAACGTTTTTTTCCTCGTGGTCTAAAGTCATTCCTGAACAGTACTCAACCCCAATTGTTTTAAAGTAAAAGAGGGGAGAAGCTTTTGTGATGCGGAACTCTTGGTCTAAAAAGAGAAATCTGTGGTAGTAGAAAAATTTTCCTGCAAGAGCTCTTTCGTGCACGATGACAAGATAGCCCTCTTCAAAAGGGATGGGTCCAGAAGATCCTTGAAATCTGGTTCCATCAAAGGGACACTTGTGTTCTACCACTTTTTCACATTTTCCTGTGTCAAGATCGGGTTCTAAGATAATGGTTGGATCGTATGAGTAAATCATTTGGATCCGATCGTTGTGAACAAAGGGTAACCAGTTTTTTTCCGCTCTTTTGGGATTGGGGCTATTTAAAGGAATCACTTGTCCCGTCTTAAGTTTTCCTAAGGCTACTTGAGGCGTATGAGTGGGATTAGCTTCTGTAACAGCACAACTAAAAAAGTTCTCCCCATGATAAGAGAAAAGGCGGCAATCCTCATTGCCTTCCATTTCCCAAGGGAATTTGGTGTAGGTGGAGTGATCAAAGATCTCTTCTTCTGACGTGATGAGAAACTCTTTATCCGTTGTGACAAAAAGGTTGCGACTTATAAAGATGTATCGTTTGGGATCGCGGGTTAGTAAGCTTTGATTGTTCTCTTCATTGATTTTTTCATAATTGACTAAGCGGCAAATCAGTTCATACCCTGATTCTGTTCTCTGGATCGAAGGGTTAATAGGATAATACGATTCTTTTTCATCGATTTTTGGACAGGTGACATTTAAGGGAATATAGGTGGCATCGATAGGTTTGATATAATAGCGAAGATTGCTAAAAGCTTGATTTTTGATGTGGAGGGGAGCCTCTTTGTTTAAAAGTAGTCTGTTGATCGCATGAAGCCCCTCCTCTTTTTGAGGGGAGTAGAAGGCGGCAATCGAGAGCTCCTCATCTAAGAGGTAGCTAGACACTTCCCTAGAAATGATCGATGACTCCTCCTCTGGTAGGGAGATTTTTTTTCCTTCAAGGGCATAATAAGTGCAAAGTTCATTTTGCTCTTTTTTCCTGGCAAGTTTTGCCAAATGATAGAATGGCTCAGCAAATTTGGGAGCGACTTCTCTTGCTTTAAGATAAAACCCATTGGCCTTATCGAAATCTTTTTTCTCCTCATAGGCTTTTCCAAGGGCAAGATAGGAGAGCAAAAGTTCCTTTGGAGTGCCTCCTAGGTCAATTTTTTTTTGGATCCACTTTAACGAAAGGTCTGTTAGACCCAAATTTTTGTACGTTTCAGCAATCTCTTCCATCAGATGAGCATTTTTGGGGTCGCAATCTTGCTTTTTTAGGAGCGCTAGAAGATCGTCCTCCGTTGTAGCTAGAAGAAGAGATGAGAAGGTTGAAAGGAGAAGAAAAGTTCGTAGCATGTAGTGACCTCATTTTATGGAAAGATGTTTTTCAATCGATTCTTTTGGGAAAATAGCAAGATACGCCTCTTTATCCTCTTTTCCAAACGAAACAATGATCTCATTTTCGTTGTGGCTCCAAGTCATTCCACAAGCAAATTCAATTCCTGGAGCTGTAAAGTAGAAAAGAGGGGAGATTTTGGTGATTTGAAACTCTTTGTTTAGAAAGAGGAATCGGTGGAGGTAGTTTCTTCTGTCGGTGATGTTGAGCTCGTGTATCAAGACCAAGTATCCATCGTCAAAAGGGATTGGGCCGGCAGAGCCACTAAAATTTGAGCAATCAAACTTTGAGTCGGTTTGGTAGGCAATTGTATGGGAGCCCGTGTTGGGATCGAGTTTATAAATAGTGAGCGGCTCGTATTTATAAATGGCAAAGATTTCGTTTTGAAAAGCGAAGGGTAACCAGTTTTTTTCTTTTCTCAAAGGATTGGGGCTGACAAGAGGTGTCAGTTTATCGCAACAGGTGTGATCTTTTGAGATTTTCCCAAGAGCCATTTGCGTGGTATTAAGAAAATTGCCGTCACTAATTGAGCAAGTAAACCAATCATCTCCTTTAAAATCAAAGAGATGATAATCCTCTTGTCCAATGACGGGATAGTATGGAAACCTTTCATAAACTGCGTTGTCGACGATCTCTCTTTTTATAAGAGGAGTGAATTCTTTGTCAGTTGAGACTAGAATGTTTTTGTTGATAAAGATGCGTCCTCCTATTGGCCAATAATCCATCCCATTTTTGTGGTCATAGTTGACAAGGCGGTAATTGATGTCGTACCCCGTTTCTGTTTTTTTGATAGAGGGGTTTGTTGCAAAAAAGGGGTACTCTGGATTGAGGGGAATGGGAACAATTTTAGCTTGAAACTCTTCCATCGGCAAAAAGAGGCGGCTTGGAGTGAGCTTTTTCGAGGAGGGTTCAGAAGGGGGCGTTTTAATGAGTGTCATCATTGTGGTGATAAAATGATCTATAGTAAATACTTTTGCTTCTTCACTTTCAAGATACGCTCTAATATGAGTGAGGTACTCTTCATACTCCTCTTTATCCATGGTCTTTAAGAAGGTATAAAGATCTTCTTGGCTCTCAAAATCTTCTCTTGCAATGAAGCAATTTTTAGGAATATAGGAAGTGATATTTGGAGCGCCGTAATAGATAGGAACGACTCCTGCTTGAAAACAGGCGAAGATTTTTTCTGTGATATATCCTGGAATCCCTTTACAGTTTTCGTAGGCAAAAGCAAACCGGTAATTTTTTAAGACTTCGATTTTCTCTTTGTGGTCCTCCTGGGATCATTCCCTTGTAGATACTTAAGCCAAGAGGCGCCCATCCACTTGAGCCGAAAAGTTCAAAATCTTGCTTGTGGTGTGTTTCAAAAAAATCAGCCAGAATTTTTCTTTCACGCGTAGAGCGCATTTGGAGCTCGGGAGTATCCAAAACTTGCGACCATTGCGCAAAGTTTTTTGTTTTCAAAAGGGACGATGTCCTTCGTCATAGGGTAGAGGACAGGGTAGTGAATTTTGAAGTATTTATTATTGTCGACTAAGGTGTCGAGGACTGTGTAAATTTTTCCGAAATATTTGTGGTATTCAACATCGTAATCTTGCGGCATTGTCGCTGGGGGCTCCCAAAGAAATAAGATGAGTTTTTCTTTCGGATATTGGATCAAAAACTGTTCTGGAACTGATCTATCAAATGAGATCAAATAGTCGACTTGCGAGTGATGCGGAGGGGGAGAATAGGGGTTACCTACTTGGAGATTAAACTCCTCATTTTTTGCAACCCGATAGAATTGCCGGGTCGCATCCTGATTGTAGTATATGGGAGGGCCTTCCCCTTCAAAAAGATGGTCTCCCCAAAAAAGAGGATAAAAGAGTGTGGTTTTTGTGGTCTCCACGGCGTTAAGCGTTACGAATAAGAAAAAAAACAAAATGGGCATCATCACCACCACTCTCCTCAATTAAAGTGAGCCATTTTAAAGCTCTTAAATTTTTTTAGCTATAAAAATTTAAATAGGAAAAAAAAGAAGCGTTTGGGTATTGTTGAAAACAATCTTTTTTAAGGAGTCTCATTTGAAACTTTTTCATCTAGTGTTGAGTCTTTTTTTCTTTTCCTATCTTGAAGCCGTGCCCTACAAGGTTGCTGTCATCTGGACAGGTCTTGGAGAGTTTGAGCTGGCACAAAGAATTGAAAAGTCTTGTCACAATTTAGGGTGGCAATGTCTTGTGGTCTATGGGGGAGATCCAGCGAATGATTTTCATAAGACGTTTGCCGATCTTGAAAATCCTCAAGACCCATCTTCCTTGATAGAGCATTTTCAACCCGATTTTTGTCTTCATTTAAAAGAAAATATGAAAATTTATCCTTATGCTCCGAATTACTTAGCTGTTACAGGTTGTTCAATTGAGTTTTTTGATGGGCATTTTGCTGTAAATGAAGAGTTATTTAAATATGATGGGTTTTTATATTCGAGTCCAAGAGTCAATTCTTTAAAGAGTTTTTTTGAGTCTTCCGGACGAAAATTTAATGGGTTACTTTGGTATGTTTCTTGCCCTAAGACTGACTATCAACCTATTGGGCATCAGACCCTTTTTTATTGTGGATTTCAGTGGGATCCAAAAAGAACAAGTCCTGCTTTTTTAACTTTGTACACTCTTTTGAGTGGGAAAGGATATTTTGAGGTTTGGGGTCCTGAGAGTTCCTGGTCTTATTTGCCTCGATCGTATCGAGGTTTTATTCCTTTTGGGGGAGATTTTCTTCAGAACGCGATTAGAGAGGCTGGAATAACTCTTGTATTACACTCACAACCCCATATTTATTTGGCAGCTCCCTCTTCTAGGATTTTTGAGGCCGCTGCTGCTTGTAGCGTTGCCATTTCAGACAGACACCCTTTTATTATGGAACATTTTGGCGATTCTGTTCTTTATGTTGATGATTATTTAAGGGGTGAAGAGATGTTTTCTCAAGTCGATGCTCATATGCGTTGGATTTTTGCTAATCCTAAGGAAGCTGAAGATCTTGCAAAAAGAGCTCATAATTTATTTGTAACGAAATTTTCTCTCGAGAAGCAACTTGAAAATTTAGGCAAAATGCACGAGAAATGTTTAGAGGATCGCTTTAAAAAAATCGTGATTGGGGGCGTTTGCAAAAATGTGGAATCCTGTTTGAAGAAAACGATTGAGAACATCGAAGTCTTTAGCGAGTCGTTTCTTCGATTATAGAGTCGTTATTTATGAAAATAACTCATCAGATGCTACGCCTCTTCTTTTAGCTGAGTGGGCAAGGCGTGATCCAAAAGTGAAAGTGATTTCTGAAATAATAGATGATGTGGCCTCTTCTAGAACAGAGAAAATTTCAAACGCGAGAAATAAGCTTTTGTCTTGTATAAAAGAGTCACAATATAATGAGTTTGAAACCGTTGTTATTGCAGATCTTGATTTTAAAACCGATTGGCCAATAGATGCAATTTGTGAAACAATTAACACTCCAGGGGATTGGGATGGAGTTTTTGCAAATGGGATACTCTCTTCTGGAGTCTATTACGATCGGTATGCTTTCCGGGATAAAGAGCACCCTTTTGGTCCTGAATTACTGGCAAATTCTTGGTGGACAGAAGTCACTGATTGGGAAAGAGGGATTGTTTTTAAAGCTGATCAACCTTGGCATCCTGTTTATTCAGCTTTTGGAGGACTTGGGATTTATAAGAGACAAAGCCTTTTAAACGCTTTATATTCGGGTCTTGCGACCTGGGATTTACAAAAGTATATGTCTCAAATCATCCAAAAAACCTCTAAGGAAAATAAAGATTTAAAGTATTATGCTGAAATAAATGGCATCAATCTTGATTTAGATTTAAAAGATGTACCTATAGTTTTTCGATATAATTCTATCGGTACAGCGGAAAATTCTCCATGGGTCACCTGTTGTGAACATTTGCCATTTCATGCTTTGATGAGTTTGCAAGGGCATGGAAATTTTTACATTAATCCGAAAATGGTGATGAAATATTCCGATGAAGAAATATTCCGATAATAGAGAGGAAAGTATTGCATGTTTAGAATAAGTTATTTAATCAGTTTTTTGTTGATGGCATCTAGTTGTTTTTCTCAATACTACAGTCAGATTGGGCAAGATGAGACCGTCAATTCGAGGTATTTCAAAAATAAAAGGGATGGGGTTTTTGTCGATATTGGGGCTCACAATGGAGTGACCTTTAGCAACAGCTGTTTTTTTGAAAGGGCACTTGGATGGAAAGGTATTGCAGTCGAACCAATTTCTGAGGTTTATGAAGAATTAAAGAAAAACCGCACTTGTGAGTGTGTTAGGGGCTGCATCACAGATTTTACGGGACCTGGGGATTTTGTCAGGATTAAGTCTCCCTTTGTGAACACCGAGATGCTTTCTGGTTTACTCCAAAAATACGATCCTCGTCATATGGAGAGAGTCAAAAGGGAGATTGAGACTTATGGGGGTTCTTATGAAATCATTAAAGTTGATTGCTATCTCATAAATGATCTTTTAAATAAAATGGGTTTTAATCATATAGATCTATTGAGTTTAGATACCGAAGGGGGAGAGTTTGAAATTATTTCCTCGATCGATTTTAGCAAGTTTGAGATTGATGTGATAACCCTAGAGGATAACTATCATGATTCCCGTTTTATTCCTTTTTTAGAATCTAAAGGATATCGATGTATTGAAAGAAACCATTTTGATCTTCTTTTTGTTCGCGAGGCTTTTTTGAAAACGGTTCAAGGATAAGGGAGGATCGATGAAGTTTGCTCAAATTTTTCTCTTTTGTGTTTTTTTTGAGACGGCTTTGATGGGAGAGAGTGTCAGTCAGAAAAAAATACTGATCTGTGGGGTTTGTAAAGATACCGCGTTTGCAGCGGTAAATTCGATCGACAATATTGAAAAATTGGGTGCTAAATTTTCCGATTATCGGGCTTTAATTTATGAAAATAATTCAACAGATGGAACAGATTTTATTTACAAGGAGTGGGCTCAACAAAATAATCGTGTCGTTTTTCAATCAGAGGTGATTTTGGAGGCCGATCTTGCGCTTTCGCGCACTGAAAGAATAGCCAATAGTCGCAATCACCTCCTTTCATGGATTAAAGAGCCTCAATACGATGAGTTTCAATACGTGGTGATGGTAGATTCTTGACTTTATCACTCCTTGGCCAATAGAGGAGATTTGCAAAACGATTGAGACTAAAGGTCATTGGGATGTGGTCGGAGCTAATGGTCTTCACGCGGAAGGGTATTATTATGATCGTTATGCTTATAGGGGAACAGATTACCCTTTTGGTCCTGAATTGATTGGAATTACATTTTGGGACGAGGTGAGTTCTGGCCCTAAGATTCATTTTAAAGAAGAGAAGTCTTGGGTTTCAGTTTATTCTGCCTTTGGCGGATTGGCTATTTATAAGAGAAAAAGCCTCTTAAAAGCGAGTTATTCGGGTTTAGTCACAAGTGACTTAAAAAAGTACTACAGCTATATATTCAAACTAGTTTCAATCGATAATCCTCAATTTAAGAAATATTGTGAATTAAATGGGTTTCGTAGAGGTTTTGATCTAGGTAAATATGCAGTTATTTTTAGACAAAATAGCCAGTGGTATTCTGCTGATAACTATTTTAAAATCACTTGTTGCGAGCATGTCCCATTTCATGCTTCGATGGCTCTCCAGGGACATGGGAAATTTTATATCAATCCAAAATTGATTATGAAGTATTAAAAGGGAAGGTAAGGGGTGGCCTTACCTTCCCGATAAATAATTATTCTGCTATGCGTCTAGAATCGGCATACGTTAAAATCTTTTCGACAAAGGGATCATTTTTACTTTGTTCCGAATGACGGCTTATAAAAACGGCTCCAGGGCCAAATGAAACGCCACCTGATCCCAAATGAGTTGTACAACGAGCGTTACAAACTTTGCGCTCATTGCAATAGAGGGAGCCAATAGTGGGAAACCCATCGTATGCCACAGCTCTTCTTCCTACCCAGCGGCGTGCAATACCCTTATTTTCTAAAGATGACAACTCTTCAGAAGAAATTGTTTTGCCCTTCGTGTGGTATCCTTGAGCTAATGAAACAAATTCAGGAAGAACATCGTTGACCATGTTCAATTGAACGAGATTCCTATTTTTAGCAAACTCTTCCTCTTTATTTGGCTCCTTGTCGCCATAAAACGCTTTTGTGCCGGCCACTCCAATAAAAATAGAGTTTTCTTTAAATCGAGCTTGCCAAGCCAAAACAATACCCTCATTATGCACTTCCATGCAGTGTGAAAAGTTTTTATACATTTCAATCTGATCCTTTGAAAGTGGGATAGTGATTAAAAGGGAAGCCCCTGCAAAACCTGCATAAGCCGGTTCATTAAATCCCAAATGATGGAGAGTTCCAATAGATTCCCCAGGGCAAAAAACATAGCGAGATTCGATTTTGGATTGAGTTTCAATTTGCTCTGTTCCATTGCTAAACTTTAAACCGATGATGCGCAAATCGTCCGAATTGGGATCAAACATTATTGCTGTGACTTCTTTACCAAACTGAAGCTCAAAACAATCTCGGATTTGATTGTTAGAGTCTTTGTATTGTCCCATCGTTTTTTTTAGGTAAGCGTAGAATTTAGGCAGGAAAGAGCCTGTGTCGATGCACCCACCTGGTCTCCATAAAGCGACAGAGTCGTTTTTCCAAATGCGAACTTTATTGTTATCTAAAACGGAGTGATGATCGCAAAAATCGGCGAGGAATGGATCGATTGCGATCACTTCATCAGGTGATAAAATAGCGCAGTTTTTATACCCTAATTTTTCATAGTCAGCCTGCATATTGAGAGCGCGATTCTTAGCATTTGGGATTCCGTAGATAAGGTCAATTCGATAGCCATCATGGAGAGTTTTTTTAGAATCGTTTCTTGGTTCTCGGCAAGGATTAAAATTAGAGGCTTCTAAAATACCCTTAAGTTCAGCATCCCCTTCATCATACATCTGTTGCCACAAATCCATACTTTTTTTGCCGAGCATCAATAATGAGAGCGTGCGGTCGTCATGATTTTTATCGGAACCGTAAATCGCTACAGCTTCTTTAAAATGGATGGCAGCTTCCGAATCATTAACTCCTGCCACATCATCTACACGTATTCCACCTGGCTGACTAAAAAGGATGGAGAGTTTTTCCACTAATTCAGATCCACGAGGCACAACACTCAATATCTCATCAATTGTAAGGCTCGGAACAATGTTATATGAAGTGTTAGTTGAGGATTTTCCACCGTTTGATTGAGAAAGGCTGTCTCCTTTCTCGTAAACTGTTATGCAAATTTTTTCACCATTTTTTTCAGCCTCTTTATGCGCATAATACGATTCGAGGGCTCCAACAATTCCTCCACCAATGATGTGGGTTTTATAGTTAACTGCAAAAGTTTCACTAAAGCTTAAGACACATGAAAGTATAAGAAAGAATATTTTTTTCATTTGTTATCCTTAAAGGAGTTTTTTTTTATTTGAGAGATGACGCCATTTGCAGGAAATAATTTCAAAAACTGTTCGGATCTTTTAGTGTCGATCTTCGCTATGGGGACTTATAATCACAAGAAGTAACTTTCGTTCTCCGGGCTTTGATCGCAGCCAAATTTCTTTTTATTTTGTGAATTTATTTCTGCAAATGGTATTGCTAAAATCTCTCCATCGAAGCGATTGTGGCTTAAGGGGGTTTTTATTATCAATAGACTTCTTTCAAAACTCTAATCGCTTGCTAATTTCACCCTTTTCGTTAGCATGAAAGCTAAATATTTTTGACAATCTGAATAAAAATCACTGATTTTATCGAACAAGGCTAGTACAGTTGAAAAAAGTTTTTACTGAAAATTTTAATTTGAAAGCTCCCGCGGTTCGTGTATCGAAAATGGGGCTAGTATGGAGTTAATACAACCCCATTTTCATCTGCGACCCCGGGGCTTTGAAATCGAAATTTAAGCTAAAAACTTTTGTTCAACTGTACTAGTATTGAAATAAGAAAATGATTTGATAAAAGAGGGAATCGGAAGAGGAGGGATTCGAACCCCCGTTACCTTACGGTAAATCTGTTTTCGAAACAGACGCAATCGGCCACTCTGCCACTCTTCCTTATTAGAAAAAAACTATTAGTGTATAAATAGTTTCAGGAAGAATTCTCTCAAAAACAGGCTTAAAAAGTCAAAGGTTTTTAAGCGCTTCTACTATTACGGAAAACCCTTTTTTTAAACGGCTTATGGAAAAATGTTCGTTTGGTGCATGGATCTGATCCCCTGGAAGACCTAACCCGAGCAGGATCACTTCGGCACCGCTAATTTCGGCAAGTTCTGAGACTATTGGAATTGATCCTCCTTGCAGAAGAGATTCGCACGGTTTTTGAAATACTTTTTCAAATGCACGTTTAAATGCAAGAGCCCCTCGGGAGTTTGGATTGGCTCGAATCGCTTTTCCACACCCCTCGTGGATTTTGATGTCGATCCCAAGCCCTGGGGGAGTTAGTTGAATGAGAAACTTCTTTAAACTCTCCCCAATTTTTTTAGGATCCTGCTTTTCAACCAACCGACAAGACAGTTTTGCAAACGCCTTGGCAGGGATCACTGTCTTAAATCCCTCACCGCTATAGCCGCCTGAAAGGCCATTGATCTCAAGCGTAGGTCTTGCTCCCACGCGCTCTCCGGGAGAAAAAGCCTTCTCACCCCCATTGGCCACAGCTCCAAAAAGAGCCATATACTCGTTTTCATCAAAGTCTAAGGCCAAAAGTTTTCTCTCCTCCTCTTTAAGGGGGATCACATCGTCGTAGAAATGGGGAACCATAACGCGCCCCTCTTTATCCCGAAGATGACTTAAAATTTCGACTAAGGCGTGTAGGGGATTGTAGGCAATTCCGCCGTGTTGCCCCGAGTGTAAGTCGGTGTGAGATCCCGTAATGACGACGTCGCATGTTAATATTCCCCGAACCCCTAAAGTGATCGCAGGTCTCTCTTCGTTTTTTAGGCTTAAGTCGACAATCGCCAAAGTGTCCGCTTGAAGAGCCTCTTTTTTTTGGGGGAGAAGTTTTGATAACTCATGACTGGCACTCTCCTCTTCCCCTTCGATGATCAGTTTGATGTTGACGTTTTTTGGGTTATTTTTTAAGAATTCTTTGACCGCTTTGATAGTATAGAGGCATTGCCCTTTATTGTCCTGGGCTCCCCTTGCAAAGACGAGATCATTCTCGATCGTTGGGGTAAAAGGGGGGCTTTTCCAAAGTTCTAATGGATCGACTGGTTGAACATCGTAGTGGTTGTAGATGAGAATAGTCGGTTTATCGGGACCTGCTTTTAAATTTTTGGCAAAAACGACTGGTGGACCCTCCGTTTGCCAAATCTCTACGTCAAGAGATGATTCTTCAAGTTTTTCCTTTAACCAAAGCGCGGCCTTTTCCATTTCAGATTGCAATGATTTATCGGCACTGATTGTTTTGAAGGTAAGGAAGGTCAGGTAATCGTCTAAGAGTTCATTCATATTTAGTCTAAATTTTCCTTTTTAAAATTGAAGGGAAACATGTTATTCCTCTTGTTATTTTAAAGGTTTTTTGATATAACATTAAAACTCAGATGTCTAACTGTCAAGCTTTTCTAGATTCTCATACCGATTGGCGAAAAATTTATCAGAAAAATTTTCGCAATCTCCATTCGTTGCTCTCATTTTTAGAGTTAACGGAGAAAGAGCTTCCCTTAATTTCTAAAAAGTCTCATTTTGCTCTAAATGTGCCCTTACGGCTAGCTCTTAAGATGAAGAAGCGCTCTCTTGAGTGTCCTATTGTAAGGCAGTTTCTTCCTTTGATCGATGAAGAAGTGACCCTTTCAGGTTTTACAACAGATCCTCTTCAAGAGATGAGTTGTCGAAAAGAAGCTAAATTATTGCATAAGTATGAAGGGCGCGCTCTTCTTGTGTGTACAAGTGCCTGCGCTATGCATTGTCGCTACTGTTTTCGGCAAGATTTTGATTACGAAGTTGAGGATAAGAGTTTTGATAAAGAGCTTAAGTATATTGACTCTCAAAAAAGCCTTTCCGAAGTGATTTTAAGTGGGGGAGACCCTCTTTCTCTCTCTAATCGTACATTGGGTGAACTTTTTTTTAAAATTTCAAAAATGTCCCACGTTAAAAGAGTCAGATTTCATACCCGTTTTCCAATAGGCATTCCAGAGAGGATCGATGAGGAGTTTTTAAATTTGATTGAGACGGCTCCTTTCACTGTTTTTTTCGTTGTCCATGTCAATGTGGCAGAAGAGATGGACGAGGAGATTTTTAAGAAATTGACGGCTCTTCGAAAGAGGGGTGCCATTATTTTAAGTCAAACGGTTTTGTTAAAGGGTGTAAACGATTCAAAAGAGGCTTTAAAAAACCTTTTTGAAACTCTAGTCAACGAGGGAGTGACTCCCTATTACCTTCATCAATTAGACCGAGCTAAGCGGGTTTCTCACTTTGAGGTTTCTATTGAGAGAGGCAAAGAACTTTTGGCGCAAGTGGCAAAAGAGCTCTCAGGTTATGCTCTGCCCCGTTTTGTCCAAGAGATTCCAGCAAAACCTGGAAAAGTGTGGCTTTAAAATCTCTACTTGATTTAAGCTCAAATGAGCAATTTCTTTTAGAAAAATTTTTAATAAAAGGTGATTTTTTTAAAAATCTTTATGAATGATTGCAACCTTTAAAATCTCTTCTAGGCGGTCTTATGTCATTTAGATTTTTTTTTCTCTGTTTTGGGATTTTAGGAATACAATTTTTAAATGCGGCAAGTTCAATAGGTGTCGTTTCTTTAGCTATTGGAGACTCGTATAAGGCCCTTGTCGAGAATGCGATAAAAAATAAAGTGCAATACTGTCAGCTTCACGGTTACGACTTTTATTGTCCCGAACACTCTTTAGACTCCTCTCGATCCCCCCTTTGGAGCAAAATTCCAGCAATTTTAAAAGCTATGGAAAATTCTGAGCATCAGTGGATTTTTTGGACAGATGCCGATGCTTTATTTACTAATTTTGCTTATAAGTTAGAAGAATTTATAGATGAAAACTATCTTTTTATAGTTAGTAAAGATGTTTACGATATTAATACGGGTCATTTTTTTATTCGGAATTGTGAAAGGGCAAAACAGCTATTAAGAGACATGTATGCAAGAGAAGAGTGTGTCTCTCATGAATGGGCGGAACAGATGGCTTTTATTTGCGAATATCGAGAAAAACCTGAAGTGAGGGCATTTACAAAGTTGATACCTCAACGTTTGATCAATTCATACCCTCCCGAACTGCTTCTACATAGTGACAAACCAGATATTTGTATACATAAGAAAGGAGACTTTATTATTCATTTTCCTTCCTTGAAAGGGGAGTATTTGAAAAAGTGTATTGATACTTATGTTAAGAAAGTTGTTAATTCTTACGATTTTTTGACTTTAGGTAATTATTTTAAGCTTTATGGATTTCAGAAAGAATCGATAAATTTTTATCTGGGGGAGAAAGTCTTAACAAGGCCTAAGAGGCGACAAATGAGGGAGTGTCTTTTGGGAAAATCCTCTATTAAACGGATTGCCTGCTGGGGATTACATCGGGGAGGGGTCACTGATATTTTTTTTAGAAGGTGTCGTGATTTAGATATTTTATTGAGTTTCGATGCTATTTCTTGTCCTGAGACACTAGTGGCCAAGGAGTTTTTTTCTCGAAAATATAGAGAAAAGTTTGTTTTTTGTGAAAAAGATTGTTTAGAAGAAACTTTAGTTGCGGATAAGCCTTTTGATCTTATTTATATCGATTCTCATAGAGGTGATAAGGGGTGTTTATCTGACCTTGAAAAGATCCGTTTCTTGGCTGATTCTGAAACTATTTTGTGGATTAACAATTATACAGATTCTGTTCACGAGGCCGTGTCTAAAGCGGTCGAGAACGGGTTGATAAAAATTTTAGCTATTCATCATTCTCAAAATAAAAATGATATTCGAGTTTGGTGTGAGGCTCAATATAAAATGGAGAGGTAAAATGAAGTCTTTTGTTTTGTTTTTTATATTAACGGTGTCTCTTTTTAAGGGGGAGTCTCTTTTTGGTAAGAGCCTGGAAGATGTTTTTACTAGCATTTATAAGAAGGCCCATTGGGGAAAAAATGAAAATGGGGAAGGGTCTTCAGGGGGAGGATCGACTGTTGAAGTGACTGCTGAATATCGTGCTTTTTTACAGCATTTTATGGAGGAGAATAAAATCACTTCTGTTATTGATGTGGGGTGTGGTGATTGGGAATTTTCTAAACTGATCAATTGGAGAAATATCAAGTATACAGGTTATGATATTGTTAAACCGATAATTGAAAAAAACAAAATCCAGTTTGAAACAGATACAATCTCTTTCATCCATGGCAATGCTATCAAAATCGATCTGCCTGAAGCTGATTTGTTGATATGTAAGGAAGTTTTGCAGCATTTGTCCAATAAAGAGATTGCTTTGTTTTTAAAACAACTTCCTAAATTTAAGTACGCTATTTTGGTCAACGATGTCGACCGAGATACTTTAACAAGTGAGAATAGGGATATTGCCAGCGGGGGATACAGGCTTTTGGATTTAAGAAATCCCCCTTTCTCTTTAAAGGCGATGGTTGTCTTTAACTATCAAGCACCAGATCCCCATCGGGAGATGAAGCAGGTTTTGCTCTTTGTGAATGAGGGGAAGATTGAGTAAAAAATGAGTCTAAAGTATTTTTTCTTATTTCTTATTTTTATTCAGCCTTTAAGAGGAGAAAATCGATGGGAGCCCACCGAATTTGTTTGGAATTTAGGTTTGGCTTCCCTTTGTGATGAAGGTTTAGATAAAGATCCAATCGCTTATTTTCAGGGATCGATAGGAACACCTCGTTTTGATATTGATGAGTCTTCACAAGTCGTCTGGACAAGAGCTTGTTTTATGAAGCTCTTTTGTAGTGAGGTGTTGCCAAAACTTAAAAAACCGATCGTCTTAGTGATAGGGGATGGAGATTTGTCATTTCCCTCTCAGTCGATCTCTCCTTTTGAGATGTGTCAGCTCATTGAAAATAAAAATATTCTCCATATTTTTGCTCAAAATTGCGATTATAGGGGAGAAAGTTCTAAAGTTTCCCGATTTCCAATAGGGATTGATTTTCACACGATAGCGTTTAAAAATCTCAATATTTGGGATGAAAAATCAACTTCTAAGGAGCAAGAAGCCGTTCTTAAAGGTATTTTGTCTACTTTGAAGCCCACGGATCAGCGAAAATTGGGTGCCTTTGTCGATTTTCAATTAAACGATACCATGAGATCGGGTGATAACCAAAGGTATCTAGAGTTTGGTGAAGATCGCACTTCTATTTTTAACCGTATCGGATGCTTAAAAATGATAGATTATCCTGAGTGTCCCATGAAGCGAAGAGAGCTTTGGCAAAAAAAGGGGGAGTACGCTTTTTCTATAAGCCCCATTGGAAATGGTCTTGATTGTCACAGAACTTGGGAAGATTTGGTGTTGGGTTGTATTGTGATTGTAAAAACTTCCCCTTTGGACCCTTTATATGAGGGGTTGCCTGTAGTGATTGTAACAGATTGGGATGAGATTACTGAAGAGAATATGAAAAAATGGCTCGAACAATACAAAGATGCTTTTACAAATCCGAAATATAGAGAAAAACTAACAAACACTTATTGGATCAATAAAGTGAGGGATGAACTAAGGAAATAGCCTTTTGGCTATTTCCTTAAAAAGGGCTTACTAAAAGTTGCTGCTAGCATGAACACTCATTCTAAGCTCCTCGGCAGCTCTTGTGACTCCTTTCCTAACCGATTCCCAATACCAGTCATCCCCGCACATGATCCCATCTTCTCTTAAGTGCTTTGACCAAGCGATAATATTTTTGTATACATTTCCTTCCGCGTGAGAAGCGTCGATATAAATAGTCGGCCCTTAAAAAAGTCCTCTCCCATAAAAAGTGCCCCTTTTGACAAAAAAGGCGTTTTACTCCTCACCAAACCCCTCAAGGAGGGGTAAGCGTCGTTTACCGCTTTTTTTGTTGCAAAAGGATCGCTTTTTCTTTGGAGAGTGCGTGTTCCATTCGCGAAATTTTTAAGTTTTTCTCATTGTCATATAATTAAACCTTGCAAAATAGGCTATGTCTTTTCTCCTCGTTAACTGCAAATTTTTCTCAAGGACCCCTTACTTTTTCAGGGCGGACTAGTTAAGTCTTTTGGAAGTTGTCAAGAAAGGGACTTGTCTGTTAATCTATTTTTTAGTTGAATGTGAAAAAAAGGGAAAAATGGTTTTTAACTTATGGAGAAAAGTATGAAACAGAAAATGGTCGCATTTATTGGAAGTGTTGTTCTTTCTTGTGGTTATGTCCAGGCAGCTTCATTTGTACCTCTTTACAATGAAGGATTTAGAAGACCACAAACTGAGGAAGAGAGTTTTTTGGTTGAGCATGTTGAAGCAAGTCTTGCAAAAGCTGAGGTTCTTGATTCTAAGCTTGAATCTTCTCAACTTGAAATTGGTGGTATGAGTAGCAATAAGGTAAGGCATGTCTTGAATGGTCTTTGCTCTCTTTCTGAGTGCACTTATTTAGAAATTGGTGCTTACAAGGGATCTACTTTTGTTTCAGCACTTTATGGAAATCTTGAGACGCTTGCAGAAGCGATCGTTTGTGATAACTGGTCTCAGTTTGATGCCCCACGTAGTCAGTTTTTAGATAACTGTGAAAAGCACTTAAGTGGCTATCCATTTGCTATTCACGAATGTGATTGTTTTGCTCTCGATTTGAAATCTATTTCTCATCCTATTAAAGTGTTTTTTTACGATGGAGAGAACACTTTAGAGGCCCACGAAAAGGCTTTTACCTATTTTAATGAAGTTCTGGATGATTTGTTTATTGCAGTTGTAGATGACTGGAACTGGGATTTTGTAAGAGAAGGAACCTTCGCAGCCTTTAAAAAGCTTGGATATAGAGTTGTTTTCGAAAAGAACCTTTCCGCAAGACATAATGGTGACTTAGAAAACTATTGGAATGGTCTATACGTAGCGGTTATTTCAAAAAGTTAATTCAATTAAGGTCTTTAGGCTCTAAGAAGCTTAAAGACCCTTCACTCTCTCAACAGTTTAGAGTCCTAAGAGGTTGAGACTTCAGGGTCGACTATTTTAGTGACTCTTTTGGAACTTGTCACGAAATGAGGTTCTTTGTTAATCTGTTTTTTAATTGATAACATTTCTAAAAATTGAATTTTAATCTTAGGAGAAAATATGAATAAATGGATGACTTTACTTGGAAGTGTTATGCTTTCTTGTAGCCTTGTGGAGTCCTCTTCATTTCTAACGCTTTACAACGAAGAAGAAAGAAAACCCCAAACCGAGGAAGAGTTATTTTTGGTCGAGCATGTCGAAGCAAGTATTGCCAAAGCTGAGGCTTTAAAATCTAAGCTCGAACAACAACAGCTTGATATTGTAGGCATGTCTAGTAGTAAAGTTAGACATTTATTAAATGGTCTCTGCTCGCTTAATGGTTGTACTTACTTTGAGATTGGTGCTCACAAGGGTTCAACTTTTATTTCAGCGCTATATGGCAATTATGAGTCTATTGTTGAAGCAACCGTTTGTGATGATTGGTCTCTATTTGATGGACCTCGCGATCAATTTCTCGACAATTGTGAAAAAAATTTAAGTGGTTATCCGTTCACCATTCATGATTGCAATTGTTTTGATCTCGATTTAAAGGCTATTGCTCATCCGGTAAAAATCTATTTTTACGATGGGAATCATTCAGAAGAGGCGCAAGAGAAGGCCTTTACCTATTTTAATGAAGTTCTGGATGATTTGTTTATTGCAGTAGTGGACGATTGGAACTGGCATTTTGTAAGAGATGGCACTTTTACAGCTTTTAAAAAACTAGGATATCGAGTGGTTTTTGAGAAGCATTTGCCTTCAAGGTATAATGGTGACTTAGAAAACTATTGGAATGGTCTATACGTAGCGGTTATTTCAAAAAGTTAATTTTTTAAGACTTTAGGTCTAAATTGACCTAAAGTCTCTTTTTTTGCCCTTTCGGTGTCAATCTAATTTGATAAAGTCAAACTCTAGTGTTTTTATTTAGTCGGCCCTGAAAAAGTAAGGGTTCCTTGAGAAAAATTTGCAGTTAACGAGGATGAGAGACATAGCTTATTTTGAAAGGTTTAATTATGTGATAATGAGAAAAGCTGCAAAAATTTCGCGAATGGAACACGCTTTCTCCAAAGAAAAAGTGATCCTTTTGTAAAAAAAAAGCGGTGAACGACGACCCAAACCCTCTTGAGGGGTTTGGTGAGGAGTAAAACACATTTTTTGTCAAAAGGGGCACTTTTTATTGGAGAGGACTTTTTCAGGGCCGACTATTTATATTGTTTCAAACATTTAAAGGTTTAACAAACCCTTTGAAGAACAACGGATTGCTTATCCGTATCGGGAAAAAAGTTTTATGCGAAATGTTAAAGGGGAGAGGGACTTAAGCAACCCCTTGAATCCGCGTTTGGTAAAAAAATAAGGTTAATTTGAGTGTATCGTTGGTAGGCTTCTCTACATTCTTTCGACTGTGTGCAGTCCCAATAGATTAAGACCGGTTTTAAGAGTTGATGCGCTCAATTCACAGAGAAGAAGGCGAGAGCCCTCATTTTCGTCACCTTCGACTTGGCAATCGCGGTAAAAACCGTTAAAGGTCTCAGCAAGGGTAAAAAGATACTCGCAAAGGCGGTTTGGGGCAAGCTCAGACCTCATTTGCATAAGAGCTTCGTTAAATTGAGCAAGCTTTAATGCAAGAGCAATCTCTTGTGCGTGTTCAAGATGAAGCTCTTTTGGAAGCTCCCTATTTAATTTCCTTTTAATCCCTGAGATCCTAACGTAAGCATACATCAGAAAGGCCGCCGTATTTCCCTCGAATTTTAACATTCTTTCGTAACTAAAAGTGTAATCTTGAGTGCGGCTACATGAAAGATCTGCGTACTTAATGGCTCCAATACCTAAAGCTTTTGCAAGTAACTTTTTCTCCCCCTCCGGAAGAGTGGGATTTTTTTCTTCGATAACTTGCTCTGCTCTTTCAATCCCAGTGTTCAACAGATCGATTAAACGCTCCGTATCTCCGGAGCGTGTTCTAAACTTTTTCCCATCGGCCCCCAAAACAAGTCCAAAGCCCACATGATGCGCCTCCACTTTTTTGGGATCCAAAATTTGAGCCATTTCAGCGGTTTTAAACACCATTTGGATATGAGTGCTTTGCCCTTGGTCAATCACATAAATGAGAGTGTCTGCTTTTTCTTCTTCAATTCGGTGCCGAATGGCAGCCAGATCAGTCGTAGCATAGGTGTAACCCCCATCCGATTTTTGGACGATAAGGGGAAGAGGCGTTCCCTCTTTTGTCTCAAATCCTTCCACAAAAACGCATTTTGCCCCGTCAGAGTGGGTCAGAAGCCCCTTTTTTTCAAGATCGTCGACCGTACTTTTAAGAAAAGGGTTATAAAACGATTCCCCTCTTTCGACGAGTTTGACGTCTAAAAGATCGTAGATCTCCTGGTACGCCTTTCTTGAAATTGCACAAATCTTTTTCCATGCTTTTAACGAATCAGGGTTTCCCCCTTGAAGGGCAACGACTTCAAGTTGTGCCCTCTTCTTAAATTCAGGGTTTAAGTCAAAAGCCATTTTTGAAGCCTTATACCATTGAACCAGATGAGGTAAATCAGTCCCTTCATCCCCCTCGATAATGTTTGGGCAATTCTCTTTCATATAAGCAATTAACATTCCAAATGCCGTACCCCAATCCCCAATATGGTTGAGTCTTAAGGTGGTATCTCCTAAATACTCGAAGAGTCTTGATAAAGCATCTCCAATCACTGTCGACCTTAAGTGTCCAACATGCATCTCTTTTGCTGTATTTGGAGAAGAAAAGTCGATAATCACTTTTTTGTTTGTTTTATGAATTGAGGGTTTTGTCGTTAAAATTTTTGCAAGATAATTTGGATGGATCGTGATATTGAGAAATCCGGGGCCTGCAATTTCAACGGTATTGATTATTCCACTATTTTCTTTAACTAAAATAGCTGCAATTTCTTCAGCAATTTTCCGCGGGGGTAATTTTAAAGGTTTACTTAACTTTAAAGCTGAATTAAATTGATAATGACCAAAGTTTTTTTGAGTGCTCTGGGTCACATCTATTGGCGCTTCCACTCCCACTTCGGGAAAAGCCTTTAGTGTGGCCTCTTTTAAGAGAGTGATAAGATCGTTTTGAATCGTTTGCATAAGCTGCTATTTTAACTTAAACGTGATGATTTTTGCAAATTGAAATCGCACTTGATTTTTATGAACCCATTAAGTTATGATTAGCGACGAATTATACTAATTTTTATAAGGAAATCCCATGACGACAATGGCCCTTACAGATCAGACCCGTTCTAAACTTAGGAAATTTTTTAACGAAAATCCTCAAGTTGAACTCGTCAATGCGTATCTTTTCTATCTTCAAGTTAAGTTTAATATTCAGCCTGTTTTGTTTCCTAAGGAAAAACTTATTTACAAGGGTACTGATGAGTTGATCAGACAACTGGAAGGGAAAGGGGAGCTTTGGAAAGAGACTGAGATTAAAATTGTCTTCGGTACTGCAAGTGTAAATGAACAAACGAAAAAGGTTTATATTTGCCCTTTTACTGGAAAGGTTTTTGGCGATAATACTCATCCAAATCCGCAAGATGCCATTTACGATTGGGTTTCTCGTTGCCCTGAAAATACTGAAAGACAAGGGGGCGTTAAAGTGAAACGCTTTTTTGTTTCTGAAGATCCCGAAGTGATTAAAAATTATATTTCCAAAAATAAAGTGAAAGAACCGGTTAAAAAAGTTGTTTACTCTTCTGTTTTAAGTGGGAAGCTGTTTAACAGTAAAGAAGCTGTTGTTGAGGATTTTAGAAAAAATTATATAAAGCCAATGACTCTTATTGAAGTGCAAAACCAGAACAAGTTCCAAATTGAGGAGAGTTTGTTAGAGTTTATCCAAGCACAACTTATCGAAGAGAAGGTGACAGCATTTATTGAAGCGCTTGCCGAGGAGGAGGACTTCTTGCCTCACGTGCAAAGATGGCTGGGGTAATCTCCTTATGTTGACGGAGTCGGATGAAGAGACAAGGCAACTCGGAAGAGCATTTGCCAAAGAGCTTCGAGGGGATGAAGTCGTTTGTTTTTTTGGTGACTTAGGCGCAGGAAAGACCACCTTCATTCAGGGGGTTATTCAGGGGTACTTAAACGATCATTCCCTTGTGGTATCAAGCCCCACCTTTGTTTATCTTCAAATTTATGAAGGGGTCCACCACTTTGATTTGTATAGGTTAAAAAATGGCCTCGAATTTTTGGAGGCAGGTTTTGATGAATTTTTTGGGGTTAAGCTCTGTCTTATCGAATGGTCTGAGAGAATAGCTTCGCTTCTGCCTTCCCAAAGAATTGAGGTGTATCTTAAGGCAATTGGTGAGTCAAGGAGGCAGATCACTTGGTCAAAACGTTAAAATTTAGTCCCGCAATCTTTATCAAGACCGCTGTAAAGTTTACTCAATTTCCAAAAGCGGTCTCTTCGTTTGGGCAACCCCTTCCTGAGGTGGCGGTTGCTGGGAGATCTAACGTTGGAAAATCGAGCCTTCTTAACGATCTGTTTCAGGTAAAAGGGTTAGTTAAAACCTCTTCAACTCCTGGTAAAACGCAAGCTCTAAATTTTTTTGTGGCCGCAGAGAGTGTCTCGTTTGTCGATCTTCCAGGTTATGGGTATGCAAAAGTTCCTGTGGCTGTAAGAGCCCAATGGGGACCTATGGTTCAAGAGTATTTTGATAAAAGGGAAGCTCTTAAGGTTGTTTTATTTTTAGTCGATATCAGAAGAATTCCAGCTGAAGAGGATCTTACTTTAATGCAATGGGCAGTTCACAATCAGAAAGCTGTGATACTAATATTGACGAAAGTGGATAAAGTTAAAAATAATGAGAAAGAAGCTAACACGCGAAAGATTTTAGCGGCTTTTAATGTAGAAAATCTGCATTATATTCATTACTCAGTTACAAAAAATCAGGGAAGAAAAGAGCTCATCTCTTTATTAACTGAAGCTATTCAAGAGGAAACTACAGATTGCCAAAATTAGCTGATTTAACATTTGTTTGTATCGATTGTGAAGCCACTGGTTTAGATTCCGATAATGATAAGATATTAGAGGTAGCAGTCGTTAAATTCACTTTAAAAGAGATTTTGAACTCTTTTTCATCTTTAGTTAATCCCCTTTGTGAAATTCCTGAGGAATCGATTGAAATTCATAAAATCACCTCTGAAATGATTAAAGATGCCCCTACCATAGAGACTCTTCTCCAGGAAATCATTAAATTAATTGGAACAAATATCATTGTGGGGCATGGGGTTTTGTACGACGTCAACTTAATTGTACAAGCGTGTAAGCGTGCTGGAATACCCACGAGAATTCAAAACAATTTAACTCTTGACACTCTAAGACTTGCCCGCCATTATGGGGAAAGCCCGACAAACTCACTTCAGAGACTGTGTCAACATTTTCACATTCCCTGTGATGAGACTCATCGGGCTCTCGCAGATGTCATGATGAATATAGAGGTTTTTAAACATCTTGTGGCAAGGTTTCAGACTCTTGAGCAACTCGAGAAGATTTTATCAAAGCCCATTTTACTCAAAGAGATGCCTCTTGGCAAACACAAAGGGCGCCCTATGAGCGAAGTGCCTATAAAGTACTTGCATTGGGCAGCTGATAAAGATTTTGATCAGGACCTATTATTCACCATTAGATCAGAGATTAATCGCAGAAAGCAGGGTGGGCAGTTTAAGCAGGCCGCCAACCCGTTTTCAATCCTATAAGGGGTGTGTCGTTTGAGAAAAGAGAATGGTATGACAAAAGAGCAAGCTTCATACGAAGTTAAAGTCACTTTAGCAGAAATGTTGAAGGGGGGAGTTATCGTCGATGTGACAAGCGCTACAACAGCAAGAATTGCAGAGGATGGGGGGGCTGTTGCGGTTGTGGCTATAGAAGAGGGGCTTGTGACAAAAATGGCTTCTGCTGAAACGATTCAAAAAATTCAAGAAGCGGTTTCGATTCCTGTGATTGCCAGATGCCGCATAGGGCACTTTGTCGAAGCGCAAGTTTTAGAGGCGCTTTTCTTAGATTTTATCGATGAGAGCGAGAAGTTAAAACGAGTCGACGATTTTAATCATATCGATAAACACCAGTTTAGAATCCCTTTTATTTCCGGCTGTTCCGATTTAGGACACGCTTTAAGACGAATTGGGGAGGGAGCTGCTCTTCTTAGAACGGAATCTGCCACTTTAAATGGGACTGTCACAGAGCTTCGCACTCTTATGGGGCAGATTAAAGCCTTGGCGTGCAAGGACAGTTCAGAACTCATGACGGAAGCGCATCGATTGATGGCTCCTTACCATTTAGTTGAGCAAGTAGCAAAAGCTTCTGCCCTACCGGTTCCTCTCTTTGGATTTGGAGGGGTAGAAACCGTCGCAGATGTGGCCCTTTTAATGCAACTTGGTGCTTCGAGTGTCTTTGTTGGCTCTCAAATTTTTGAGGAAAAGGAGGCATTAAAAAAAGTAAAAGCACTCACATCGGCAGTTATCCATTATACTGATCCTGAGAAGCTTGCGGATTTATCTGCTGGCATTTTGGAGAAGGAGTCCCAAGGGGAAGAGATGCAGCAAGAGATTCTCGCAGAGAAGCGCGGCTGGTAATAGATATCTATTGATTTATAAAATAAACTATATATATAATTACGTTATTGATTAATTATATATATTGGGGGTTTTATATGGAGCAATCTATTTGGTTGATTCCTTCATTTTTTAAGCAAAATAATTTATCCACGAGTCATGGGGGCACTGAACTTAAGCTTACAGAAGGGCGTTTTAGTCGTATTCCGTTTAAAACAAGATGGTTAGGTTGGTTTTTATCAGACATTGAGCCGAATTACTCCTGGAAGCTTGTTATGAACCAGTTACAAAAGCAATTTGAAAGGTTGCCGATTGAATCGCTCGATTTAAAATCCCTTGAGTGTGTGAGACAAAATCTTCAAAAGACCCTTGAGATCTCTAAAGAGTATCAAAAGATGTTCTTACTAAACGTGTTATCGCGTTTTTCAGACGATTATTTCATTGATACTGAATGGGTTGAGAAAGGTATAGCTTCAATTGACGAGCAGATCGAGAAAACGACTTTGCAGATGAAGAAAAAAGAGATCATCACAAATCTGATCAATTCTTTTTCTCAAGAAGACATCGAGGTTCCGGGAATTTTTAGAGTTTCCTCTTCAAAAGCTGATGTGGAGAGGTGGTCTAAGGCTCTGCTTAATAATCCAAAAGGGGATATTTCGACTTTAAATCCATTACTTAGGGCTACTTTATTAAAATCGTTTTTAAAAAAACTTGTGCTTTTTAAACAAGATGAGAATTTTATTGCAGCTGGCAATACGGAGGAGAACCAATGGGAGAGGTTAAATCGGTTAATGCTTGCGGTTCAAAACTTGCCTGAAGACAATCGACAAATATTGCAGGTCGTGTTACCTTTACTGAAAAAAGTAGCAGATTACAAGGAAAACAACATTAACGCAAAAAATTTAGGGATTTGCATGGGACAAGATATGCTTTCCTTGGAAGATGACGATGATTTAAAGCATTTGAGTTATTCCAACGAAGCCCTTTCTTTGCTAATAGAGAATCAGGAGAAGGTATTGTAATATGGAAAAGAAGATCACTGTTTTGGAGCTATTGAATACGGGATGGGATTGGTATAAGAAAAATATATTGTTGCTTTTGGCTGTGGGATTTACTATTTTTGCGTTTACCTTGGGATATAATTATTTTGTTAATCAAGTCGGTCAGTGGTTTACCACAGATGTGAGTGATGAAGGTGGACCCTCAATTCTTAAAATGAGTGGGGCTCTTTTATTCTGGGCTCTTTTTGGTCTATTGGCTATTATTTTAGCAATTGGTCAAAACGAGATTTATTTAAAGATTTCCCGAGGAGAGACTCCTAAATTTTTGGATCTTTTTACAACTTACAAACCTTTTGTGTCGTATGCGATCATGGGTATTCTTTACACGACCTCTGTAGGTTTTGGTCTTCTTTTTTTTATTATCCCAGGGGTGATTGTGATGACCATATTTATGTTTGCTCCCTATTTTGTGATCGAGAAAGGCATGGGACCGATTGAATCTTTGAAAGAAAGCATCAAGGCGACAAAAGAGGAGCGATGGGCCCTTTTTAGATGGGTCATTTTTGGCCTAGCTTTGTTAGGCTTTTTCTTTGTAGCGATAAGCTTGTTAAACTTGCCAGCTTTTTTGATGACTCTTATAGGGTGTTTGCTTTTCAATCCGGTATTGGGTTTAGGAAACGTTTTTGCCTATAGAAAGCTTGTCGATGAGAAGGTTGTTGAAAGTCCTCCTTCTGAATAAGCAGTTTTTTTTTGCGAATTTATATTATTCAACGCAAAGATGAGGAAGGCCTTACATTTAAATAGCCAATGATTTTCCCTGTTTTTCTTTTCAGTTCAAAAAAGCCCCTCATACATATGTCTTAAAGGTTTGACCAAAAAAGGGCATATCCCCTATAAATTGAATTAAGATGAGTCAGAAACTTTCTTTGAGAGATATCGACTGGAAAGGGAAAAAAGCTCTTGTAAGGCTTGATCTCAATACACCTTTAAAAGATGATCTCTCCATTTCTGATGATACAAGAATTCAAAAAGCACTTCCCACAATCAATTATTTATTAGATCATGGCGCCTCTATTGTATTGATGAGCCATTTGGGGCGCCCTAAAAGCGCTTTTGACCCCTCTTGCTCTCTTGCCCCTGTTGCTAAAAGGTTGGAGGAGCTTCTAAAACGAAAAGTGCCTCTAGTCGCCGATTTTAAACCAGTATCCCCCTTGTGTCTTCTTGAAAATTTACGCTTTTACGAAGGGGAAAAAGATCCAAAAAATCACCCCGAATTTGTGAAAACCCTAAAGTCTTTAGGCGAATTTTATGTCTCAGATGCCTTTGGGGTCGTTCACAGAGAAGATGCAAGCGTTTATGATTTGCCTAAATGTTTTCCCGGCAAAGCTGTTTGTGGCTTTCTTTTAGAAGAAGAGATTCATTTTTTAAATGAAATGCTTGATAAGCCTAAAAGCCCTTTTGTCGCCATCATTGGCGGTTCTAAAGTTTCGAGTAAATTAGGTGTTTTGTTAGCCCTTTCTCAAAAAGTAGATACCCTTTTGATCGGTGGTGCTATGGCCTACACTTTTTTAGCAGCAAAAGGGATTGATGTTGGTAAAAGTCTTGTTGAAAAAGAGTTTATTCCACAAGCCAAGCAAATGATTGAAGCTTTGGGAAACTCTCTCTTTTTGCCAGTTGATCATCTGGTCGTCAAAAAAATAGGAGATATTGGGGAAAATGTCGCAATAATTCCAGAAGGGTTTATTGGGGTCGATATTGGAAAAGAGACAATAAAAAATTATAAAAAAGCTCTTTTGGGTAGTCAAATAGTTTTTTGGAATGGTCCGATGGGTATTTTTGAAAACCCAAATTATGCGAGCGGCACGCTAGAGATTGCAAAAACCCTCTCTTTCCTTGATGCGATCACTATTGTTGGAGGGGGCGATTCTGTGGGAGCTGTCAATCAAATGGGGCTTTCTCAAAAAATGTCTCACATTTCCACCGGTGGAGGTGCAACTTTAGAATTTATTGAAAAAGGAGAATTACCAGGTATAAAAGTCTTAAGTGATAAAATTAATTGACTTTAAAAGTGTGAAAATTTACTATTTGTTTACAAATAAGCGAACTTCTCCTGTAAAGGAGAAAACATTTGCACCAATTCTTACTTTTTTGTAGAATCATTGCAAATCTTGTTTTCAGCTAGCAAAAGGAATGGTATGTCGGCAACCTTAGATGTGAAAACGAAAGAGTTTAGTACGTGGCGCGCTTTTTTATGGCCCGTTTATCGTCACGAACTCAAAAAACTGCTTCCCATGCTCGGTATCTTTTTTCTCTTCTTTTTAAATTATAACATTTTAAGACCTTTGAAAGACGCTTTAGTCGTCACTGCTAAATCATCAGGCGCAGAAGCGATCCCGTTTATAAAGGTTTGGGTGATGTTCCCAGGCGCTCTTCTGATGACTTTCCTCTTTACTCGTCTTTCGAATCGGTATAGTCGAGAAAAAGTGTTTTACTTAATGACAACAATTTTTTTAACTTATTTTTTTATCTTCGCTTTTTTCATTTATCCCTACAGGGATGCACTTCACTGCCACGCTTTTGCCGATAAAATGCAGGCCTTACTGCCTGTTGGTTGTAAAGGATTAGTTGCTATGTTTCGCAATTGGACCTTCACTTCGTTTTATGTGATGAGCGAGCTTTGGGGAGCCATTGTCGTGACAATGCTTTTTTGGGGGTTTGCCAACGAAGTGACGAGACTTAGCGAAGCTAAACGTTTTTATAGTCTTTTTGGGATTGCCGTAAATATTTCGGGCATTGTTGCAGGACAGATCTCTATTTATTTTTGTAGTTTGCCCTATAATCCAAACCTTTTATTCGGTCACGACGCCTGGGAGCAGGCGATGATGTCGCTTGTGTCATTGATACTAGTTTCAGGTTTTGCAGCTCTTTTTCTTTTTCGCTGGATGCACACCCATGTTTTGAGTGATGAGCAGTATAGCCCAACCCCCGATAAAGTTTCGTTGAACAAGAAAAAGCGTCCAAAACTTTCTATGAGAGAGACTTTTTCTTATCTTTTCCGCTCTCCTTATCTTTTGGCTTTAGCTGTTATTGTTTTGTCTTACAATATCGTTATTAATTTAACAGAGGTTGTTTGGAAACATGAGATTCACGAGCTTTATTCGAATCCAAAAGAGTTTAATCTCTACATGAACCAAGTGACAACGATTATCGGTGTGATTGCGACATTTATGGCGGTTTTTGTGTCGGGAAGTTCGATTAGAAAATATGGGTGGACATTTACAGCTTTATTGACTCCAGTTGTGTTATTAATTACAAGTATTGGATTTTTCTCCTTTTTCTTCGTTAAAGAGTACTATTCGATTCAGATGATTTCTGCTTTTGGCTTAAGTCCATTAGCAATTGTTGTCTTTTTTGGTTCAGCTCAAAATGCGATGAGTCGCGCATCAAAATACACAGTATTTGATGCCACAAAAGAGATGGCTTTTGTTCCTTTAAGCGATGAATCTAAGCTAAAAGGGAAAGCTGCGATTGACGGTGTTTGTTCCCGTCTAGGAAAGTCAGGTGGAGCTTTAATTCATCAAGGCCTATTGCTTATTTTCTCAACGATCAATGCAAGCGCTCCTTTTGTCGCCATATTTTTGATAGCGGTTATCATTGCATGGATTTTGGCCACAAGAGTTCTTGGAAAGCAATTTAACGAGTTATCACTTTCAGACACTAAACTAGAAGTGCCCCCAGCTCCTGAACAAAGAGAACTTGCCCCTTTAATTGCTTAACAGAAAAGGGAATCAGAGGTTCTTTCCTATTAGTACTCTGTATTCCCCCTGATTTATTGGTAAATTTTCCAAAGTAGATTTTATCTAGAAATTTTGGAAAGTTTTTAAACCAAAAAGAAGGGGGGGATATGTAGACTCTTTTTGGTGTCTAAAAGTTTTGGAAAAGCCTTTATATGGCGCTAAGAAGGTCTCTTTTTGCGAGAGCAAAAAGAGATGACCTTTAATTTCTTGATGATTATCACTCTTATTTGCTACAATGCTTTCTTTATCTGAAGGCTTTGTTATGTTAGATCGAATTAAACACAAGGGTACCTCGTTTATCTCCTTTTTTTGGCCTTATAGTGCTCAAGAGCAAAGAAAAATCCTACCAATGTTAGGTATGCTTTTCTTTATTGGTTTTAACTACAGTATTTTAAAATGTTTAAAGGATTCAATTGTCGTTACCGCCTCTGGAGCTGAAGTGATCCCGTTTATAAAAGTCTGGGTCATGTTGCCATCAGCTTTTGCCATGACATTTCTTTTTACAAAGCTTACCAATCGATTTAGTCAAGAAAGAGTCTTTTACATTTTTACTTTAGGTTTTATTTTAGCATTTCTTCTTTTTGCCTTTGTTATCTACCCTTTAGGAGATAAGCTACACCCTCATCGATTAGCTGATTGGATGGAGAGTCTTTTACCGGCAGGTTTTAGAGGAATGATTAGTCTTTTTAGGTATTGGACTCATACATTGTTTTATGTTTTAAGCGAGCTTTGGGGCATTGTCATTATGACTGTTCTTTTTTGGGGATTTGCCAATGAGGTCACTAAAGTTCAAGAAGCTCCCCGCTTTTATGGCGCTTTAGGAGCAGCTGCGAACCTCTCTTCGATCTTTGCAGGAATTACTGCGAATACCTTGACGCAATCGGTTCTTATCAAAAGGTTTTTGCCTTTTGGAAGCTCTTGGGAACAAACTCTTATGCTATTTGTTACTTTAGTCTCGATAAGCGGTTTAATCACAATGGCGCTTTACCGTTGGGTTTGTCAAAACGTGTTAAATACGGCTGAGTATGAGAGTTTTCATAAGAGTTCTTTTTCTCCAAAAAAGAAGAAAAAATTATCGATTACCGAAAGTTTTGTCTATTTATCAAAATCCCGTTATTTGCAGTGTATCGCTATTTTAGTGGTTTCTTACAACTTTGTCATTAATAGCGTAGAAGTTGTTTGGAAAGATCAATTAAGACTGCTTTATCCTCAGCCAGGTGAATTGTTCAGTTATTTAAACTATTTATTAGCTGTTGTGGGCGTGATATCGACGACCGCCTCTCTTTTTATGGGACAGATCATGGGATCGATTGGATGGACAAGAACAGCTCTTGTGACACCAATCAGCATGTTGATCACCTCAATTGGTTTTTTCTTTTGTATTATCTTTAAGGAGCAGTTAGCATCTTATCCTGCTTTGACTCTCGGTTTTTCTCCTCTTGCAATCGCCGTCTTTTTTGGCGGTGCTCAGAATGTTTTGAGCCGCGCTGCAAAACATTCAGTCTTTGATGCGACCAAAGAGATGGCTTTTATTCCTTTAGATCACGAGTCAAAACTTAAGGGAAAAGCCGCTATCGATGGAGTTGGCTCTCGTCTTGGTAAATCGGGTGGATCTCTCATCCATCAGGGACTTCTGATGATATTTGTCACGCTCTCAAGTAGTGCCCCCTTAATGGCTTGTGTCGTGATTTTGGTCATTGGGGCATGGATTGTAACGACTCTTATTTTGGGTAAAGAGTTTGACCTGTTGGTTGTTGGGGAGCCGAAACAAAAAGAATCGGCTGTTGCTGTCGTTCAGGTTTGACAGAAGTTACCTCCTTTGGTATGATGTTCTTTATCTTAAAGTTTAAAGAGCAGGCATCTTCATGGAAAAACAAAAAAAATGGCAGTTGGCCCTGATCGTTACAGTTTTAGCTCTAACGCTCTACAATATTTTACCAACAGTTTTTTACTATACTAAACCTCTTTCAAGTCCTATCGACGAACAAAGAGCTAAGGGTATTGCTCACTCGATCACTAATAGAGTGAACAGTTTAGAAACCGATTCTCAAGAGTGGTTAAACGCTTTTTGTAAGCAGCTTGGAGTCAAACCCTTAACTCTTACATTTAATCCGGCAACTCCGGGATTTTACCAATTGACCTTTAAAACAGATGCTGACGCCGAACTTTTTGCAAAGTTTTTGCCAAAAGCTGGCAATCGGATCCCTTTTGCTCCTTCAAAACTTCAACTCTCTGACATCGAAGGGAAAACGGTTACAGTAAAGAGAGAGATCAACGTTCATCTTCAAACAGACGGGTTATACCAGTTTGCAAAGAAATTTGACGATAAGGGGCAGGTGACTCCAGAGTATAGAGAATTGGTTTATGATCGCGTTAAGGAACTCGCTTTAGGATTTGGTTCAGAAGGAACTGCTGCGCTGGAACTTCAGGCGATTGGTCTGCAGAAAGGGGAAGAAAAGAACGAACTCGTTCTTGCGCTATCTCAGGAGCTAAATGAGTTGGCGAGTGTTTTTGGATTAAAAACGCCCTTATCTAAGCGCCTTTTTGCAAATACGACGAAAATCTCAGCAGCTGATCCTAAAAAACTTTTGGATCAATTCACAACAGAGGCTAAAAAACTTCAGGAAACAGCTCAAAATAAACAAGATATTGCCGCTCTTGAAAGAGCTCAAAACCTTATTAAACAAAATAAATCCCTTTTTGATCAAACGGTTAAGCCTTTACAAATTGCAGCTATTGAAAAATCTCTAAAAGAGAGCGAAGCCAAAGTCAATCCAAAAGATCTACAACAAGTGATTTCTCTTCAGGGGACCAGCCCTTTTGTCGAAGCTTTAGTGATCGATTGGGGTAACGATCGGATTTTGCTTAAATTTTACAAAGATGTTGATGAACTTCGTCTTAGAAAGGCTACGAGTGAGTCAGACGCTGTTGCAAGAGATCGTTTAAATCTTTTGTTAATCTCAGACATCGCAAGAGTTTCGAGAATGGCCGATGAATCAATTGTTCCGGATAACCTCGATTTTTCAATTGCGCTAAACACATTAACGGACACGAAAAGCTTTTTGAAATTAGATTTGGCAACAATTGCAAAACAAGTCGAAGAGCAAGTTAAAGGGCAAATCGCGACCCTTTGGAAGCCAAGTCACCAAGATTTGAGTGCAACTGCTTACCCACTAAGAGAGTTTGAGGAGTATAAATCTCTTTCTTTAGAGGACAAACAGTTAGGACTCGTTCTTTATGCTCCTGTTCGGGAAGCTGGTGCACCTCCACAAGGTTTTAGAAAAGGATCAGTCTATGTTATAGCCAAAGGTTTGGTCGGATTAGCTGAAAGATATAAAGATCTTAAAGGGGAATCTGCCCAAAACTTCTTTTCCGACGCTCAAGAGTTAGAAAATATCATGAGAAAAAATGGCTTCATTGCCTACTCTGGCGCCCTTTATGGAATTGATCCTCAGTTTAAAAAAGATTATATTTTCGAATTAGATGATTACTTTGGTGATTTACTTTTGGCATCAAGAGAAAATTTTGTTGCAAAGGGCAGTAAACGGTTTGCAGTTCTCGATTTTACTGATGTTGAACAAAGAATTTTGACCGAAAACAAAATTGAAGACAAAATTCAGGACGAGCTTGTGACATCTGAAGAGGAGTATCGCCTTGCAAAAGTCGATCTTAATGGAACAAATAAATTTTTAGTGCCTCCTCCAACTAAGAGTCCTTTATGGCAAAATATTTTGTTAAGTACTAGGAAGTATTTTAGGGGTGATAGCGACAAAGTGTTAAAGCTTGGGCTTGATCTTTCAGGAGGAAAGACAGTGAGGATTGGTCTTAAAGATCAAAATAATCGCCCTGTCACAAATCCCGATGATTTAAAACAGGCCCTAAACGAGCTCTATACAAGAGTGAATAAGCTCGGTGTTTCTGAAACGACCATTCGAGTTGAAAATGAGAATATCGTTTTAGACTTCCCTGGTTCTCAAAATTTAAGTGCGCAGGATCTAATTAAAGCCTCTGCCATGTATTTCTATATTGTGAACGAAACTTATTCCCTTCAAAATCCTGAGCTTCAAAAATCGGTTCAAGAGTTTTTGCAAGGTGTTTGGAACGAAGCTGTTGTTACGAATCGAAAAGATATCGATAGTATCAATGAAATTGCTTGGCAACACCTTGGGGGACAGCAAGTTGGGGAGTGGCAAACACAACCTCGATCTGAAGGGGCTAAAATCCTTTACGAGCATGGTTTAAGACTTGCCGATGTGAAAAAAGATTCAGCCTCTAGCAATGTCGATGATACTTTATCTCGTATAGTAATGTATCCAGGTTCTGACTACACCGATTGGCACGGCCAAACACATCCTTTAATGATCACTTTCTTTAATTATGCTCTAGAAGGCTCAAGCCTTCAAGATGTCATTCCGGGTTACGATCCTGAACAAGGAAATGTTTTGAACTTTGGAGTGAAAAGACAAGGGGGAACTTCTGGCTCACCAAGAGATAATTTCCACGATTGGACCTCTCTTTTTGCACAAGATAAAATTATAGGGACACCTAAAGAGTCTGCTTCAAAAGGTTTTGGTTGGAGAATGGCCGTTGTTTTAAACGACAGAGTTATAACGGCGCCAACGCTCAATGCAGCTCTTCGAGATGGAGGCTCTATTAGTGGTCGCTTCTCTCAAAGAGAAGTGAATAAGTTAGCCGCTGATTTGAAAGCGGGATCCTTGAGTTTTACACCGAAAATTCTCTCGGAGCAGAACGTGAGCGCAGAGCTTGGAAAAGAGGAGAGAAGTCGCGGAATTATCGCTTCTTTAATCGCTCTTGTCTTAGTTGTGGCTGCTATGGTCGGTTATTACCGGTTTGCAGGAGTTGTCGCCTCTATTGCTGTTCTTTTTAACTTACTTATTATGTGGGGTGTTTTACAAAACCTCGATGCAGCATTAACTCTACCTGGAATTGCAGCGATTGTTCTAACGATTGGTATGGCGGTTGATGCTAACGTATTAGTATTTGAAAGAGTGCGAGAAGAGTTTAAGATCTCAGGGCGCTTGCCTCAGGCGATGCAGGCAGGTTATAGTAAAGCCTTTACAGCGATTTTGGATTCAAACCTCACAACTATTTTGGCAGCGCTTATTTTGATCCAATTTGACTCAGGGCCTATTAAAGGGTTTGCGGTGACATTGATTGTGGGTATTGCCTCCTCGATGTTTACAGCCCTCTTTATGACAAGGTACTTTTTTGCAGGTTGGGTCCAAAATCCCAAAAACGACCATTTGACAATGTCTGAGTGGATCCACAACACGAACTTTGATTTCTTAGGAAAAGCAAAGGCTGCAATTATTGCCTCAGCTCTTATCATGGCTGTTGGGGGATACTGTTTCTATGATCAGTTTAGAACCCTTTTTGGTATGGATTTTACCGGAGGTTACTCTCTTCAGTTGGATGTCGAGGATAAACCAGGGAATCCTTCGTATAGAATGGAGGCGATAAATGCTCTTTTAAGCGCAGGAGCCACACCAAACGATATCGACGTTAGGGAACTTAGCCGTCCAAATCAGTTGCTCATTCAACTAGGGATGGGAATTGAGGAAAAAGGGCACCCCTTCTACCAAATGCCTGAGTTTACTAACCCCCAATTTGTGGCAAATGAGTATGAAAGAAACCCACGAATTGTGTGGGTGATCGATGCCTTAAAAAAATCGGGGCTGGTTGTGCAATCATCACAGCTCTCCACTCTTGACCAGCAGTGGAACGCGATGGGAGCTCAATTCTCTGATACGATGAGAAATAACGCGATCCTCGCATTAGCGCTTGCTTTCTTAGGTATTTTGATTTACATCACAGTTCGCTTTGAGTTTAAGTATGCCATTGCAGCAGTTCTTGGATTGGCGCACGACGTCTTTATTACACTTGGCGTCTTTGCTATCATCCATAAATTTGGATTCCCTGTGCAGATCGATTTACAGGTTGTCGCAGCTATTATGACGATCATTGGTTACTCTCTTAACGACACGATCATCGTTTTCGATAGAATTCGGGAAGATGTTCGCGTAAATAAGAAGTGGGCTTTTAAAGATGTTGTGAACCATGCACTAAACGTGACCTTAAGTCGTACTTTAATGACCTCGGGAACGACTCTTCTGGTATTGATCGCACTTGTGACCCTTGGGGGACAATCGATCTTTGCATTTTCACTCGTAATGACGATTGGGGTGTTTGTAGGAACATTGTCCTCGCTCTTCATTGCAAGTCCTGCTATGCTCTATTTTCACGATCGTGAAGAGAGTGGTTCAGTTACAGCAAGACATGCTTAGAAGGAGTGTATGCTAGAGAAAATGCAAGAGCCAGGTGAAGGTCCTCTTTGGATCGAGCCTAAGCGTGACGTGGAGCTGCTTGAAAAAATAGTCAAAGAGTTTAAAATTCATCCCGTGACGGCACAAATTTTGGTGTCGCGCGGGTTTAAGAGTTTAAAACAAGTGCACGACTATTTTTACGCAAAGCTGCCCGATTTACACGATCCTTTTTTGTTCAATCAAATGCCTCAAGCGGTGACTCGCGTCGTGAAGGCTATCGATCAGGGTGAAGATATCATGATCTATGGCGACAACGATGTCGATGGAATGACGGGGACAGCACTTTTGGCAGAGTTTTTGCAACACGTTGGAGCTAAAGTACATTTCTTTGTGTCGAATCGAGGAGCCTTGAGACAAAATCTTATAATCGAGGCCCTAAAATCAGCCCATGAGAAAGGGGTCAAGCTTCTTATCACAGTCGACTGTGGAATAACGGCGGCTTTAGAGGTCGCAAAAGTTGTAGCTGAAGGGATCGATGTCATTATCACTGATCACCACGAACCGACGGAGGAGATCCCTTCTTGCGTAGCTATTTTAAATCCAAAGCTTTCAGGAAATACCTATCCCAATAGAGAGCTTACGGGTGTCGGGGTTGCTTTTAAATTAGCTCATGCGATTGCCAATCAGCTTGTCGAAGAGGGGAAGCTTTCTTTAAAGAAAATCGACATGAAGCGCTATTTGGACTTAGTGGCTCTAGGAACAATTTCAGATATGGGAGCGCTAACCGATGAGAACCGCATTTTAGTGCGCTATGGGATCAAACAACTTAAAAAACCGAAGCATAAGCGTATTGGTTTGACTCAGCTGATAAAGATTGCCAATGTTGATTTAAACGATTTGTCGACATTTACAATTGCTTCAAAACTAGCTCCTCGCCTCAATAGCTTAGGCAGAATAGATGATCCCCAAAAAGGGGTCGAGATGCTTCTCGTAAGGCAACAAGCAATAGCTGAAAAGATGGCGATTGAGCTTGATTTAAACAATATCGAAAGGCAAAAGATTGAGAAGACGATGCTTTTGGATGTGGAAAATACGTTAAGTGAACATCCGGAAACTTTGCAAAGTAAAGCAGTCGTCATGTCTTCGCCTGGTTGGCATCCGGGGGTTATTGCGATCATTTCGACAAGAATTTCTCGTCTTTACAACCGCCCTACGATAATGATTGCTGTCGATAACGATGTTGGAAAAGGATCAGCTCGCTCCATTCCTGAATTTCCCCTTTTAGCCGTCTTTAAAGAGTGTGCAGATCTTCTGATCAACTATGGTGGACACGATTTTGCAGCAGGTTTAACGATTAAAAAAGAGAATATTCCAGAATTTAAGCGCCGTTTTATCGAGATGGCCGATTCAAGACTTGAAGAGCACGATGTGGCAAGTAAACTCTATTTGGATGCTGAAGTGCGCTTCAAAGATTTGACCTTTGATTTTATGGAAGCGCTTAATCTATTCGAGCCGTATGGAAACGAAAACCCGCAGCCAGTTCTTTACTGCGAAGCGAAACAAGCTTGGCCACCTAAGGTGGTTGGCAAATTCCATTTAAAGCTATTTTTAGAGCAAGGGGACCGGATGCTAGAGGGAATAGCGTTTGGTAAAGGGCACTTAAGCCCTCACTTAAGAAGAAAAGATTTGACCCTAAGAGTGGCCTTTACACCCCAGATCAATAACTACCAAGGGCAGAGCATCCAGCTGATGATAAGGGACTTTCAGATAGTTCCCACTTAAGACCTAAGCAGGTCTTAGATTAGTCGGCCCTGAAAAAGTCCTCTCCATTAAAAAGTGCCCCTTTTGACAAAAATTGCGTTTTACTCCTCACCAAACCTTGAGAAGGGGGGGGAAGCGTCGTTCACCGTTTTTTTGTTGCAAAAGGATCACTTTTTCTTTGGAGAGTGCGTTTTCCATTCGCGAAATTTTTGCAGCTTTTCTCATTGTCATATAATTGAACCTTGCAAAATAGGCTATGTCTCCCTTCCTCGTTAACTGCAAATTTTTCTCAAGGAATCCTTACTTTTTCAGGGCCGACTAGATTAATGTTTTTTTATATCCAAATCGTGTAGGGGAGTTTGAAGCTCTCTCTTTTAAAAGAACTTACCAAAGAGGCGGCTTTAATCTTATTAAAGCTTTTTTAGAAAAAGAAGACCGGATGCCAGAGGCAATAGCCTTTACACCTTAGATCAACAACTACTAAGGGTAGAGCATCCAGTTGATGATAAACGACTTTCAGATAGTTCCCACTTAAGATGTGAGCAGATCTTAGACTAAAGTTTATATATGGAAATCGTGTGGGGACATTAGTTTTTTTGTGAAAAGAGAGAGTTTGAAGCTCTCTCTTTTAAAAGAACTTACCAAAGAGGCGGCTTAAATCGTAGAAGGTTACGAATACGAAGAAGCCGATCAGCAAGAGTGCAAATGGAAGGATGACCTTTTCCATCACTTTCGGAGGAATGCGTCTTCCAGTGACCCACTCGTAGATCGCCATCATAATTCCACCGCCGTCAAGCACGGGGATTGGTAAAAGGTTAAGCACTCCCAAGTTGAAGCTGATAAAGCCAAGCCAGAAGAGCATCTCTTTGCTGCCTGTTTGTGATTGTTGTTGAACCACCTGGATAATGCCGACAGGACCACTCATCCACTTGGGGTTAAAATTGCCCATAACAAGCGATGAAAGCGTTTTCCAAATCTCAGAAACAGACTCTTTAAGCTGCTCAAAAGGATTAGGGTTGTAGACCACTTTCACGTCTTGTACTCCTGGAAGCCCTAAATACTTTAGATTTTGTTCAGCTCTTACTTTTGGCACAACAGGATTTAACAAAACTAGGTGACCCGCTTCTTTTACCGGTTGATTTGTACCAAGGGTTGACACAATTTTTTCAAGTGACTCAGGCTCGATCTCTTTTTCAAAGCGGGCGTTAGCCTCTGTTAATGATAAAGGTTTTGTCTCCGGGTTTGAACGTGCCACGATCAGGTTAATCTGGTCTTTTTGAATCCCTTCAAAAAGAGAAAGCAACGTTGTCACGGGAGTGCCGCTGACTGCAATAATTCTATCGCCTGGACGAAGCGCTTCGTTAAGGGATGAGAAAAGCGTTTTTGGGAAAGCTTTATCTGAATTCTCTTTTTCGAAGAAAGGGAGGGCTCTTTCGATCACATTCTGAGACCCTACTTCATAAGGGATGGTGTAAAATTGACCCATTTGCGTTCTGTCTTGTGAAATTGAGTAAAAAAGATCGATTAGCTCTTCCCTGTAATCAGGGGTGAATCGAAGCTCTCCAAATTTCACTCTTGGCACACGTCTTAAAAGTGTCTCTTGCCCTCTTTGAATTGTGAGAAGAATCTCATCGTCATTTAAAAGGTTTCCCAGTTGTTGTAGTGAAAAAATTAACTCGCCGCCAGCCCAAATAACGCGATCTTTTGGTAAAATCCCACTCTCGACCATAGCTGACTCTTTAGGGATAATCTCCTCTCCCTCTTTAACTTTTGGATCGAAAACTAAAAAGGAAGCTGGATTTAAAACACCCGAAGTTTTGATGCCTGGGTCTAAAGCAAAAGGATGAGGGTAGGGCTTAATGGTGAGATTTAATGGCTCTTTTGTGTTTTTGAGATAGTCCACCTTTTGAAGGGCTATATCGAGCGAGTCTCCAGCCATCATCGCTTGTGTCAAATGATCTTTTGCACCAGAAAACGGTTTCCCATTATAGGCTGTAACTTCATCGCCAGGTCTTATTCCTTGTTCGTAAAGGGCAGATTGAGGATCGATCCAACCAAATTTGGGAGTCAATTCCATATACGATTTTTCTCTTCCCCCCATAAACCAAAGAGCTGAGAAAGCTAAAAAAGCAAATAAAATATTTGTTATAGGAGCGATAGCCAAGACCTTGATTCTTTCCCAAGGAGTTTTACCGAAGAACCCATCAGATAGTTGGTAAGGGTCTTCGTTTCCCTCCGCATCCATCCCCGCGATTTTGACGAAACCTCCAAAGGGAAGACAACCAATTTGCCATTTGACGCCGTCGCGAACCCAGGAGAAAATAGGCTTTCCAAAGCCAATAGAAAAAGTTTCAACCTTCATGCCCACACGTTTTGCCATCAAAAAGTGTGCCAACTCATGGATGAAAATCAGGAAAGTTAAGCACAAAATGGCTATGATAATATAAATGAAGGTTGTCAACATGTGATTTCCTAGGTAATGTTACTAGTCAAAAGACAGTATGGTATCATAAACTTCATATAAAATCTAGTACCGGGGATCACAAAAGTTTCAAATTAGATTTTTTTAGAGTAGTCAAGTCGATCAGCTCCTTTTACGAAACTCAAGATAATCAAAACATTTTTTGCATATCATGTAATGAAATCGAGCGAATCTTTATATACCCCTTGTGTAAAATCGGCGCTTAACCTATAATGACCTTATTTTTTGCATGAAACCATTAAGGAGAGAAGCGAAATATGCCGACAACAAACCAATTGGTCCGCAAACCACGCGTGCCTAAAATACAGAAGACTAAGTCTCCTGCTCTAAAAGGCTGCCCGCAAAGACGTGGCGTGTGTGTCCAAGTTAAAACAAAAACACCAAAAAAACCAAACTCAGCTCTAAGAAAAGTGGCTTGGGTTCGGTTATCGACTGGACAAGAAGTCATTGCCTATATCGGCGGTGAAGGACATAACTTACAAGAACACAGCATCGTACTCGTAAGAGGCGGACGTGTTAAAGACTTGCCAGGGGTAAGATACCATATCGTTCGTGGAACGCTAGACTGTGCGGCTGTTAAAGACCGTAAACAAGGAAGATCGAAATACGGGGCTAAACGTCCTAAGTAACCGTGCAGAAGGCGCTAGATAAATATGCGCTTTCTTGTTCGTGTTTACTGCTTAAAATCTTTTTTTTAAAGTAGCAACCACGAACAGGCGGCTAAAAGAAGTCGCCAGTGAATGGATTCGATTTTCTTTTTTCTGAAAAAACGATAAAAGATAAGGAAAAAAATATATGTCACGTAGACATTGCGCTGAAAAGCGCCGAATAGACCCAGATCCGATCTACAACAGTGAAGTCTTGGCTAAATTCATCAACAAAGTGATGATGCAAGGCAAAAAGTCTGTTGCAAGAGGCATCGTTTATAATGCCATTGAAAAATTTGCTAAAAAAGTGAATGTGGAAAATCCTTTGGAAGCTTTCGAAATTGCCCTTGAAAATGCAAAACCCACTCTCGAAGTCAAATCGAGAAGAATTGGGGGAGCCACTTATCAAGTTCCTATTGAAATTCCTGCGACAAGACGCACATCGATGGCAATGAGTTGGATCATCAATTACTCTCGTGCCAAAGTGGGACGCAATATGGAAGATGGATTGACTCAAGAGCTTATCGATTGCTACAACAATCAGGGAAGTACGATCAAGAAGAAAGACGATACGCATAGAATGGCTGAGGCTAACAGAGCTTTTGCCCACTACAAATGGTAAGGTAAGGAAACAACATGGCAAGACCCAAGGAAGATCAACTCAAAAACGTTCGCAATATCGGTATCATGGCTCACATCGATGCTGGGAAAACGACGACTACGGAACGTATTCTTTACTATTCTGGGCGAACTCACCGCATCGGAGAGGTGCACGAGGGAGCAGCTACTATGGACTGGATGGTGCAGGAGCAGGAGCGTGGGATCACGATCACTTCTGCTGCAACAACCGTTCACTGGAAAGGGGGAAAAATCAATATTATCGATACCCCGGGCCACGTCGACTTTACTATCGAAGTGGAGCGCTCTCTTCGCGTTTTGGACGGCTCTGTCGCAGTTTTCTGCTCTGTTTCTGGAGTGGAACCTCAATCAGAAACTGTTTGGAGACAAGCAGACAAGTATGGCGTTCCTCGTATCGCGTTCGTGAACAAAATGGATAGAATGGGAGCTGACTTTTTCGATGCTGTTAAGACAATGCGCGAAAAACTTCACGCCAATGCGATTCCGGTTCACTGTCCGATAGGAGCTGAGGCTGATTTTATTGGAATGGTCGACCTCGTGACCCAAAAAGCACTTGTCTTTAAAGACGAAACTCTTGGTGCTGAGTGGGAAGAGACTGAAATTCCAGATGACCTCAAAGAAAAGTGTAAAAAGATGCGTCAAGAGCTTTTAGAAGAGCTTGCAACAATCGACGATCAAAACGAGGAATTCTTGACAAAGGTTCTTGAAGATCCCGATTCTTTGACAGCAGAAGAGATCCACAGAGTGATCCGAATGGGCGTTTGCCGAAACAAATTTAACCCAGTTCTTTGCGGTTCTGCCTTTAAAAACAAAGGTGTACAACAGCTTCTAGATGCTGTTATGAACTGGATGCCTTCTCCTTTGGATCGTGGTGCTGTTAAAGGACACCATGTCGATACAAACGAGCCTCTTGAAGTGCTTCCTGATGATAGCGCGCCTTTAGCTGCTTTGGCGTTTAAAGTGATGACAGACCCGTATGTTGGTCGTCTAACCTTTATCCGTATTTATGGTGGAACTTTGACAAAGGGTGTGACTCTTCTCAACAGTACTAAAGACAAAAAAGAGCGTATTTCAAGACTCTTAGAGATGCATGCTAACCAACGAATTGAAAGAGATGAGTTTTATGCAGGCGATATTGCAGCTTGCGTTGGCTTAAAAGACACCACAACAGGGGATACTCTTTGTGCTCTTGAGAATCGTATCGTTTTAGAGAAAATGGAGTTTCCTGAGCCTGTGATTTCGATGGCGATTGAGCCTAAATCGAAACCTGATCGGGAAAAATTATCAAATGCTCTTAGAGCGTTGTCTGAGGAGGATCCTACTTTCCGCGTTTCGACAAACGAAGAGACAGGACAGACGATCATCTCAGGGATGGGAGAGCTTCACTTAGACGTTCTTACAGACCGTATGAGACGTGAGTTTGGCGTAGAAGCAAACGTTGGTAAGCCTCAAGTGTCCTACAAAGAGACGATTACCGAGCCTAGCAAAATTCAAATGAAGTATGTCAAACAAACGGGTGGTCGCGGTCAATACGCGCACGTTGAGCTTGAAATTGAGCCGAATGAGAAAGGTAAAGGGAACGAAGTTGTCAGTAAGATCGTGGGAGGGGTGATTCCAAAAGAGTACATTCCTGCTGTGATCAACGGGGTGACAGAGGGTCTTGCTACCGGAGTTCTTGCAGGCTTTAGCTTAGTCGATGTCAAAGTTGCGATTGTTTACGGATCTTACCACGAGGTTGACTCGAGTGAGATGGCGTTTAAGATTTGCGGATCGATGGCTATTAAAGATGCTGCTAGAAAGGCAAAAGCGATCATTTTAGAACCTATTATGGCCGTTACGGTGACAACACCTGAAGCTCATATGGGAGATGTGATCGGAGACTTAAACAGACGACGTGGTCAAATTTTAGGTCAAGAGACGCACAAAGGGCAAGTGATTATCAGTGCACAAGTTCCTTTGAGCGAGATGTTTGGGTATTCGACAACAGTGCGTTCCCTCTCCTCTGGCCGTGCGACCTATGTGATGGAACCTAGCCATTTCGAGAAGATTCCGGCTAAGTTACAAGAAGAAATTATTAAGAAGGGTGGTTGAAATCATGAGCAAACAAGAAAAGCAGACAAAATCGTCCACGCGTCCACAGAGTAGAACGAAGATCCGTATCCGTTTAAAAGGGTATGATCAAAGAGTTTTAGATCGTTCGACCCTGGACATTGTCGAGACGGCAAAGAGAACGGGAGCTGCAGTTGCAGGTCCGATTCCACTTCCTACAAGGAAAGAGGTTTTTACAGTTCTTCGTTCCCCTAACATCGACAAGAAGTCGCGCGAACAATTTGAGATCCGCACGCACAAACGTCTTATTGACATTGTGAACCCACGTGGTGAAACAATTGATGCATTAAAGACATTGACACTTCCAGCTGGTGTCGATATCAAAATTAAGGCTTAAAAAAAGCTTGCTTATAGTGCGCTCTTCTGAGCGCACTATAAGTTTTTTTTATCAATTTCCATCTTGAAAACTCTACATTTTCACACAGTTTAAGTTTATTTTTAAAGTGTCAGGGATTATTTACTTTTCAAATAATTAACGATTGTTTAAAATTTGTCATGTTTTTTTACTTAAAACAATAAAGAAAAATAATAGATAAAATTAAAAAGTTTATTATATGTGTTTTTGTTTATAATTGACGTTATTTTAAATTTTTGATAAGATTACTGTTTTATTTAGGTGGTATATGTCAGTACAAAGTAATAAGATTGATCCGGGATTACAAATGACCTCGACTTTTCGAAGGTTTGGAATGTGGGTTGGTAAAAACCCTAAAACAGTCAATACTTTGCTTTGCGCAAGCATCATCTATTCAGTAGGATCGTTTCTTTCTTTGCCTTTTAGAGTATCTTCCCTTGGCTTAAGCGGGATCGCAGTTAGGGCTGTGTCTGCTCCTTTAATCGGTTTAGCTTCCCTGGTAATGCTTCTGACTTTCCCTATTTTAACGCCCTACCGCTATAACATGAAACATCACAAATATACAGAGGGATCTTGTGAATCGGGTGAGCTCAAGTATGAAAATGATGTACCTATTCTTCGATTGGATATGAAAGACCCCTATAAAGCAGGTTTTGCTCAAGGTTTTCTTTGTGGAGATGCCATTTTTTGGCTCATACGCCTCTCGCCAATTTTTCTTTCAAAAGAAATCCCCCAAAGTGTGATCGAGAGGTTAGAGAGTAAGATTCCGGAAAAATATAGAAAAGAGATGCAAGGAATTGCAGATGGGTGCAATGAAAGGAGAAAAGGTTGTTTTTTAAATGAACTAAAGGTCACAGCCGAAGAAGTTTTGCGACTCAATTTAGTTGTCGACTCCACTTATCTTTTGGAAGAACAGGCGCAAACACAGGTTGCCTGTACCTCAATTATCGAAAAAGACGCTGATGGAAATATCGTTTTTGCAAGAAACATGGATTGGTTGTCTCTTAGCTTTGTGGGCGCCTGTAGCCTTGTCACACACCGTGTGGAGGAAGGCAATGTTTTAGTCAGTTCGACGATTGGAGGTTTTATTGGGGTTCCCACAGGAATGAATCAACATGGCCTTGCGATCGCCATCAACAGCTGCACCGATTTTATAGAAAATGAGAAGCGATCGCTTGAGGAGAGAACTCAAGGAATGCCGATAGGGTTCTATACAAGGGCTTGCCTTGCAAAGTGTAAAAATATTGCCGATGTTGAAGAGTTTATCGAGGAAAATCCCTTTGCGGGACCCTACCATTTAATTGTTGCCGATCGTGATGGCGGGGCATCGTTCCATCTCTTCCAAGGGGAATCGAGCTACCTTGTCAGGAAGCTTGAAGAGGGTAAGCCTTTAATCACCTTTAATAACCCTTATATGGAAAATGGCCTTTGCAAAAAGGAATTGAGGGATTTTCATTTAGAGGATTTTATGAAGGATAGGAGAATGAGGCCTCTTGAAAACGCGCTTGCTCTAGAAGAGGTCAATAATAATCGCACGCTTCACTCGCTTGTGATGAGACCATCTGTCCCCCTTAAACTTGCAGTCGCTTTTGACAATGCTTATTCTGCAGAAAATAATTTAAGAATTGTAGAGTTTAAATAGTCGGCCTTGAAAAAGTAAGGGTTCCTTGAGAAAAATTTGCAGTTAACGAGGAAGAGAGACATAGCCTATTTTGCAAGGTAGAAAAACTTAAAAATTTTGCGAATGGAACACAAGCTCTCCAAAGAAAAAGTGATCCTTTTGCAACAAAAAAAGCGGTGAACGACGCTTCCCACCCCCGTTCTCAGGGTTTGGTGAGGAGTAAAACACATTTTTTGTCAAAAGGGGCACTTTTTATTGGAGAGGACTTTTTCAGGGCCGTTTAAATAAAAAGAATCCCCTTTTAAAGGGGATTCTTTTATTACTGATTACTTTTGATCGTCAACGATCTCAACTTCAGCTTCTTCAATATCATCGCTATTGTTTGGCGATGATTGACGAGGCTCTTCTCTATTTGTATAGGAGTCTTGTTGTTGCTGTTGCTGCTGAGGTTGCTCGGCTTGAGCTTTACTCATCGCCTCACCAATGTGTTGCATATGGGCTTCAAGCTCCTCTTTCGCTTGCTTGATTCGTCCCATATCATTGCCCTCAAGTGCTTTTTTAACAGCGTCAATTTTACTTTGCACATCTGTTTTCACATCTTGTGGCAAACGATCTTGGTACTCTTTCAGAGCTTTTTCAGCTCTAAAGGCTAAAGAATCAGCTTCGTTTTTAACTTCAACTTCTTCTTTTTTCTTTTTGTCCTCTTCGGCATGAAGCTCGGCATCTTGTACCATTCTCTTGATGTCCTCTTCTTTCAAACCAGATTGGGCTTCAATTCTGATTTTTTGAGTCTTTCCAGAGGATAAATCCTTGGCAGAGACGTGAAGAATACCGTCGGCATCGATGTCAAATGAGACTTCGATTTGAGGCATTCCTCTTGGCGAAGGGGGGATGTCTGTCAAATCAAAACGCCCGATCTCCTTATTGTCGTTGGCCATTTTTCTCTCTCCTTGGAGCACGCGAATGGTCACCGCTGGTTGGTTATCGGCAGCAGTTGAGAAAATCTGCTTCTTTTGCGTTGGAATCGTCGTATTTCTCTCCACAAGAGGTGTTAAAACGCCCCCTAAAGTTTCGATTCCAAGAGTTAATGGGATCACGTCGAGAAGAAGCACGTCTTTTACTGTACCACTTAAAACGCCTCCTTGAATTGCAGCTCCGATAGCTACCACTTCATCTGGATTCACCCCTTTATGCGGCTCTTTGCCAAAAAGATTTTTAACCATCTCTTGAACTGCTGGCATACGGGTCATTCCACCCACTAAAATAACATCGCCGATGTTCTCTTTTGTGACTCCTGCATCTTTCAATGCTTTTAAGCAAGGCTCTTTACATCTCTCGATCAAGTCAGCTGTAAGATTCTCAAGTTTAGCTCTTGTAAGAGTTAAGCTTAAGTGTTTTGGACCTGTAGCATCCATTGTAATAAATGGTTGGTTGATCTCTGTCGACTGAGTTCCTGAAAGCTCAATTTTTGCCTTCTCAGCGGCATCTCTTAAGCGTTGAAGCGCCATTTTGTCTTGGGTTAAATCGATGCCGTGCTCTTTTTTAAACTCCTCCAAAATCCACTTGAGAATGATATTGTCAAAGTCATCGCCCCCTAAGTGAGTGTCCCCGTTAGTCGAGAGCACTTCAAAAACCCCATCGCCAATTTCGAGGATCGAAATATCAAAGGTTCCTCCTCCTAAGTCAAAGACGGCAATTTTTTTGTCCGTGTGCTCTTTGTCAAGACCGTAAGCAAGAGCTGCAGCTGTTGGTTCTGGAATAATCCTTTTAACGTCTAACCCAGCAATTCGCCCGGCATCTTTAGTCGATTGTCTTTGCGAGTCGTTAAAGTAGGCAGGAACTGTGATCACAGCTTCAGTCACTTTTTCTCCAAGATAAGCCTCAGCCGTTTCCTTCATTTTGATCAAAATTTGAGCTGCGATCTCTTCTGGTGTGTAAACCTTTCCATTAGCTTCGAAAACTGCGTCTCCGTTGCTACTTGCCACGACTTTAAACGGCACAGTAGCAATTTCAGAGTCCACCTCTTTTCTCTTTCTTCCAATAAATCTTTTGGACGAGCTGATGGTGTTTTCTGGGTTTGTTACGGCCTGTCTTTTAGCCGGAATCCCGATAATTCTGTCGTTACCTTTAAAAGCGACAACAGATGGGGTTGTTCTCGATCCTTCCGCAGAGGCGATCACCTTAGGTGATCCCCCCTCCATTACAGCGACGCACGAGTTGGTGGTCCCAAGATCGATACCAATAATTTTTTTGCTAGATTTTTGAGAATCACTCATTGTTTGACTCCTTGTTGTTTTCATCTTCTTTTATTACTGGGGCTTTGGCGACTTTCACTCGGGCAGGTCGCATTGTTCTTTCGCCAATTTTATACCCTTTTAAACTTTCTGAAACGATCGTTCCTGGTTTAACATCTGCTCTTTCAACCATTTCGATGGCTTCGTGTAGGTGGGGATCAAAGATCTCTCCTAGTGAAGAGACCGCTTTGACACCGTGTGAGTTAAGCGCCTCTTTAAATTGTGCGAGGATCATTTTAAACCCCTCAGCCCAGTGTTGTACTTCTTTTGAAGTTTTTTCTGTGTGGGACAGGGCGTTTTCTAAGTGATCGAGTGGAGTTAAAAAGTCGATAATCACATTTTGCGTTGCAAATTGAATCGCTTCTTGTCTCTCCTTGTATAACCGCTTGTGAGTATTTTCAGAGTCCGCAAGGGCTCTTAAATATTTATCTTTAAAAGAGTCTCGCTCAATTTTTAAGGCGTTTAATTCTAAATCTGTAATAGTCACTGCCTGAGCAACAGGCTCATCTTCTTCTTTAATCTCTTCTGTCATCTGTTTTATCCTCCAAAAGGGCTCCGCGAGATTTTCCAAGGAAAGATTGCTCCTCAAAAGAGAGGCTGTAGTTTCCTTCCTTAGGTTGGCGAAAGGTGATTTGATATTTGTATAGGCTTGCTGTGAGTGTGGACGAAATTTTTTGGCTAAATTCTGTTAAAGCTTGAAAAAGGGCGTCGTAGGGCATGCGAGAAGGGCCAAGCAGAGCGATGGCTCCAACTGGTTGTTTATTGATGTAGTAAGGGATCGCAAGTGATGTAAAAAGACACTCTCTTTTGGCGCCAAAAGGGGCGAGATCATCTCCAATCCAATACGATAACCGATTTAATTTGCGACACTCTCTTAAAAAAGCTCTCATCGAAGAGGTGTTTTCAAAAAAAGTTAAAGGGGCGGTTAAAGTGGTTGAATCAAAAAAGTCGGGGTATTTGAGCAAATGAGAAATTCCCGTTCGATAGATCTCCTCTTCTGTAAAACTTGCGTAACCTGAGACAAACCTGATTAAAGCTTCGTTATAGAGGGCGTCTGCAATCTGTTTCATTTCAGAAGAGAGCTTAAAACTCTCCTCCTCCCCCTGAAGACGCTTCTCAAAATACGATTCGATCTCTAGGGCATCCTCTCGATTTAAAGCTCGTTTTGTCGTCATTTGTTCTGTTTTAATCACCCCAAAATCGGTGATGAGTACCACCAGGACTCTTTTGGCGTCGATGGGGACAAGACGCATAGCAAGAACAAAATCGTGGTCAAATCTTGGAGAGGAAAAAAAGAGGGGATACCCTATTTTTTGACTGAACTGATCGGCTGCCGTTTGAAGGAAACTCGCAATCTGTCGAAGCTCTTCAATGAACTCTCCCTTACGATCTTCTTTGTCGTAAGTTTTTGATTCTAAACACTCTTTTGCAAAAAGACGGTACGCTTTGTCGGTCGGGATTCTTCCCCCTGAGGTGTGTTGCTGCTTGAGTAATCCAAGCTCTTCTAAGTTAGCGAAATAATTTCTTATCGTCGCAGAGCTTAAGTCATCAAATCCCGCCTCTTTTAAGGTGTTTGAACCCACGGGCTTTGCCGATTTGATGTACTCCTCCACAAGACCCATGAGGACTTTGAGTTCTCTATTTTGCTTAGGTGTTAGGTGTTTCATCTTGAAGCTCAACTTTTAGTCTCTCAATTGCCCTTCAGTCTAGCAAATGAAGAACGGAGAAGTCAATAAAAATTAGCACTCAAATACCGAAAGTGCTGAATCTATATAAAAAATTAAATAATAAAAAATTTAAATTATGTTATAATTAAGAATGAAATTTAATTTGGTTTTTATGGGTATAAGTAGTTTTTTCGGAAGAATGAGTTCGAATCTTGGATTTTCTGGCGATAGCAGTCAGAAAGCTGCCGGCTACAAACCAATAGTGGATGGTCAATACGAGTATGATCCCGAAAACTCACAAATTATCAGACATAATGATGATGGGAGCAAATCGTATTTTCCAGTAAAAGTCAGGGTTCCGACGGGTATGGTTGGGGTGGGGAGTGGTGAGGCGGAGATTAGGTTTAAACAGGTAGAGCTTGTGGTAAGGGCCGCCATTGAAGTTTTTAAAGAACTTGATAAACAACAAAAAGGGGATGTCGTTAAAGGGGATGTCGTTGGTTTTCGTTACTCACCTGGAAAAATAATCATGAAAAAAAAGGATGGGACCGAAACGACAGTCGATGTAAAAAAAAATCCTAAACTTTCCAAAAAGGTAATGAATTTAGCAAATGCTTTGGGATTGAGTACTGCGGAAGCAAGAGCCCAAGGAAGAGCTGTAGCTCTTTATAAAATGGGGGCGCTTGTTTCGAAAAAGAATGTGGTTTCTGATAAAGAATTTAATAAAAAAGTGGAAGATCTTAATAAAAAAGTGGAAGATCTTAATAAAAAAGTGGAAGATCTTAATAAAAAAAAAGTGGTTTTACCTAGAAGAGAACGCTCTGTTTCAAATATTGAAGCCCCAAAAAAAGCTTCCACCATATCTTCAACCGAAAGAGATAAATTTATTGAAGAGCTAAAGACAACAGAGAAGACCTTTAGTGATGATCTTGAAGTTCTGGTTAATTTTCTAAAGACAAATAAAAATAATTTAAGTCCAGAAGCTTTAAAATTAGTAGAGAAACTTATTTCAAAATACGAAGTGATACTAAATTATTCAAAAGAATTTTATGTTAAACTTGAGGCGGGCGAGGATCCGCTTGATTCTTTTATGAAGTTATCAGATTTTTTAGCGGCGGCTTGCTCTGACATTGCAAACGATTATATGGACCTTTTGAATGAAATGGAGGCTTTAAAAGAAGATAAGTCATTTGAAAATTTCAAAAACGAATTTCAAAAAGCTAACCTTGGAAAAAGTATTGAATCTTTTTTAATAACGCCTGTTCAAAGATTTCCCCGTTTTGAAATGTTGATGTCGGGGGTTTTGAAAAATACACCCGAAGGGGATCCGAACCACGAGAAAGCTCTTGAATCGTATGAAAAAGCAAAAAGATCCGCGGCTCAAATCAATGAAAATGTAAGAACTGCTGAAAAAAATAAATTGACTTCGAGATTTATGGGTATGATGGACGATTGGAGAGGGCATAAAGATTCGATACAAAAAATCATATTGGCAGATAATAAGTATGCCTTTATTGCCAAAAAAAATGAGAATATCACTGATCTGTTAAACAATTATAGGAAACTACCTCAAGTAGGATACCATCCCGAATTTATTCAAAACTCTGATCAGATGTTGGTAAAAGCCTTTCTTATTTTTATCGATGACGATCAGGCTAAGATGATCGCTGAGGCCCTAAAGGATCTCACACTAGATGAAACAATAAGAGCACAATTAGAAAAAATCAAAAATGGAGTCATTGCTCTTCGGGGAGAAAATTCAAGAAAAGCTCTAATTTTGAAAAGCTAATCTACGAGAAGAACTGGTAGAATCTCCACAATTGAAGGAGACCAGCTTAAGCCCTTCTTATACACAATATTGGCAGCCAAATAGCAGGCGATTACCGCTTTTATGTGGCTATCTGGAAGCTCCGACAAGACCCTATCCCGGTACTTTTCCCTTAAAGTGGGCAAGCAATAGGCTAAATACGCCTTCATGAAAGGATCTTTTGGGTCTTTATTCAATGAAATCTCTTCAAAATGGGCGAGCAGTTGATCGGTGTACTGGTTAATTTTTAGGGAGATTTCATCTGAAATTTCCGTTAAATATCTACCTGTCTCTTTGTGAGTTTTTAAAAGAAGAAGAGCCTCTTTTTTTGCAGATAGGCTTAAGCGCTCTAAAATTTCCTCCACAAGCTTTTGCTTATTTTCCAAAAAGAGGCGATCTCCAAGAGCCAGTCCCGAGAGCACTTCAAATGAGGAACAGATCACGCCCGTTTTGTTGGCGGAGCTATCCTTGATGATCAAGCATCCCAGTTTTTCAAGGAAGATTCTAGCTTCAGCTGTTAAGTAAAGGTTTGCGCCTTCAATAATGGCCTTAGCAGTTGGTTGGCCGGTTGAATCTAAAAATTCGTGAATGTTGTTTTGATTAAGAGTTTTTGGACGCCCTCCTCCCGGAATAAAAATATCGGTTTTAGTTTGATGCACGTTATTGCGAAAAAGGGTGTTCATGTCGCTTCCAGAGAGCCACTCTTCAACAAGTTTTCCGTTCACTTTTTTTGTTAAAAGAGTTTGAGTGGCAAAAGCTGTTTTTTCTTTTTTTCTCGTGCGGTCGAGTAAAAAAGCGCCCTCATTTAAGGAGGTCAACGGGTAGGCGTTAATCGATTGTTTTTTTTCAAAAAGGTCAGCTAAGAGTTTAAGATCTAAGCCTTCTTTGTCATAAATCGTGCCCGATCCATCTGTTAAAGCGAGTAGTTTAGCAGTTTTTGGGTAGTGGTGATAAAGGTTCAAAATTTGATTGCCTGCAACGTCGCCACTTGGGCCACCCGTCATTTTCACCGTGAAAGGGTCAGTTTTTGGGTCAATTTCGAGGTAGTTTAAAACGTGCTCCATGTAGACGTTAACGCCTCGCGAGGTGACCCCAAACTCTTTGTGATTGATTCCCGTTTCAGGTTTTCCAGAGATGAAACAGCTTCCTGGCTTATACCCATATTTGACGCTGATGTTAGCGATCCAATCGATCATGTCGTCGTGCATGTTCTCGTCTGGCCCTAAGTAGATGTATTCAGGCTTTTTTAAGTAATCGATGATCCGTTTTGCTTTAAGAGTGCCATCGGGCTCGCAGTTGATGAGGGTCAATAAACTTTCGATATAAGAGCGCTGTGACTGGTGGAGGTACTCAAGTGATTGCTCTTTGTGAAATTCAGTCAAAGTCGCTTCAACCTCTTCGGGGGTGCGTCCTGCCTCTTTAAGCTCTTTTTTTAAAATAAGCGACTCTGATTCTAACCTTTCATAAGGCCTTAAGAAGATAACCCCTTTAGCTCCCCCTTCGGGAATGTCTTTATTTTTGAGGTGCTGTGTATAGCTTAAGTTGTAACACTCGGTAAAAACGTTATTTCTTTCTTGGGCCACTTGTTCGATCCGTTCGGGAAAAACGGTTCGAAGGCCCCCTCTTGCCAGGTCTTTGAAGCGGATATGAAATCCGAAAAAGTGCATTCCTTTGATGAAGAAGATCGCGTAGGGTAGCCTCGGAAACTTTTGGGAGCGATCGAAGGGGATTTCATCTAAGTATTTAGGATCTAGCCTAAAGCTTAAAGCGGTGTAGTTTAAACGATAGAAGTTGGTTTTTAGGGTGTGGTGCACAAAACTCATCGCTTGTAGAAGGACGTTTTTCCTTCTGGCATCTTCCACTTCTTGCCCGGTATCTAACTTTTTGACGTCGTTTAAGACCTCTTTTCTTAAGTTTAAGTACTTCTCATAATCGACGATATTGGGATCAAACTTGAAGGCAAACGCCTGGCAAATCAGTGAGGTGAGCTCTTCGTGGTGGCAAAGCGCTTCTTCGATCGACTCGATGGTGTAGAGGTTAGCGTCTAAGTGAACAAGCCCTTGATGAATAAAATGGCTCATGGCTCTTATGAGATTTCCTTGAGAACCTGAGATCACATTTTTAGAGACGAGTTCTTCATCGATGATGTCAAAACTTGCGAAATATTTTAAGGTGGTGAGCTCTCTTAAGAAGTCAGGAAGAGAGCAGCTCTCCCAGGCGGCCTTTCCTTCAGCACCGTGAAGATTTAAGACCATGAGGAGGATATTTTGCCGGCCATAGGGGTTGTAGTAGGTGGCCTTCATATTTGTAAGAACGAGTTTATTTCTGTGGACGACGCGAGCTATCCTGTACATAAAGTTGTGTTTGGGTGTGTTTCTCCACGCAAGCACAATTTGAAGTGAGGGTTCTTTATTCTCTTTCCATCCTTCTCTTGTTTCGATTTCGTACTGGCAATTATCTCTTGTTTCAGCTCTTGAGAACATCGAAAGCATCGTCTGTTTTGTTAGGTTCGGAAGAGCTTTTAAAAATCTTTTGTCGATCTCTTTGCTGTTTTCATTTAAAGCCTCGGTGAAATCGATAACTGCAATTCTAAGTTGGGTATCAGTACCTTTGAAGGGGGTTTTTGAAATGTAAGTTTCATAAGTTTTGATCCCAAAAAGGGCATACGATTTTAATATCGAGAGATCAGCATCTAAGGTATTTAGGGTAAGCACGATAGCTTTTTGTTTGAGTTGAATTTGTGAAAAATACGACTGGTGCTGAAATCCCATGAGGTTGTGGACTATAAGAAGGATATCTTCGTGGTCAACCTCTTCAAAGAAAGTGGGAGACATCTCATTTTGTAGCCAGAGGTAGGTTTCTTGAAATTTAGCCGTTTCTCGATCTATCGCTTTGATTAGCAAATCTTTTCGTTGTTTTTCCACGGGGCAGAGCTCATTCTTTAAAATTCTTTTCCAATCTTAAATGATTTCTATTTAATTGTAGACCCCTTAAATTGATTTTCGTCGGAACAGACCGGTTTAAACTTTAAGGTAAAAACAGCTTGGAGAGGCTTTTTTAAAGGCTTAGAAGCGTTTTTTCAAGTTGTCCATAGCAAGAAAGTTAAAAAAAACGTCTTGAGCTTACCACTCAATCGACTTTTTCATTTATTAGTTATTTGATTTTAAAAGCCTTAGAGCGTTAAGGCCGACGAGAACTGTGCCTCCTTCGTGTAGCACCACAGCAAGCCAGAGAGGGACAAATCCTAAAAGTGCCGGCAAGCTTGCTAAAATAATTGCGCTAAAAGCCAATGTGAGGTTTTGCCTTACAATTCTTTTAGTCATTTGGGCCTTTCCTATTAGCCAGTCTAAAAGTTCGATGTTGTCTCTTAAGAGAACAATGTCAGAAGCATCGATCGCTGCGGCTGATCCCACTTGACCCATCGAGATCCCAACTGTCGCTCTTGCAAGAGCTGGTGCATCGTTGATCCCATCCCCTACCATCACAAGCCCCCCTTCCTCGGAAAGTTTTGAAACGTGTTCAAGTTTTTCATCAGGGCGTAAGTTAGCAAAATAGTGGCTCAACCCAAGCTCTTTAGCCACTCTTTTAGCCGACGTTTCGTGATCTCCTGTCAGCATCACAAGGTTTAACCCTTTTTGCTTAAGAGAATCGATGGTTTCTTTAATTTTGGCTCTTGGTGTGTCAGTGAAACAAAAAAGGGTTATCTCTTTGTCATGTTTTAGAGCTGCAATTAAAAAACCTGCCTCTTTTAAAGACTCGAGAGGCTCTTTTGCCATCCCATCAAGCGCCTCAGCCCTTCCTAAAAAGACATATGAGCTGTCAGAGGAGGAGGGAGAGGAACTGTCGATAAAGCCTTCGATACCAGATCCTGGAACTGAGTGGAAATTTTTAATCTCAATCGGAAGTAGTTTTTTTTCCTTCGCTTTTTCAATGAGCGCTTTTCCAATCGGGTGGACCGCGTGTTGCTCTAATCCATAAGCGATTTGAAGAGCTAAAACAGCCTCTGTTTCAGAAGCTTCGATTAAGTTTTTTTCCCTAAAAACTTTGATCGATTCAAGGTTTAAATCTCCTGTCGTCAGAGTCCCCGTCTTGTCAAAGGCAATTGTTTTACACATCTCAAGAGCATCGAGAACCGTTCCTCCTTTTAAGACGATCCCCTTCTTTGCAAGGGCACTTATAGCGCTTAGGTAAGCTGTAGGAATCGCTAGAATAAGCGCGCAGGGAGAGGCCGCAATTAAAAAGGCAAGAGCGCGATAAATTGAGCCCATCTCTTTTAGAAAGGGGATGTGAAACAAAAAAGGAAGGGTGATGGCAAAGAGAAAAGAGAGGGAAATGATCCCAATAGCGTAGCCTTTACTTAACGCATCGAAGGTTCTTTGCATTTTAGGTTTGGCATCTTGCGCTTTTGTCACAAGCTCAATGATTTTTGCAAGGGTGGAATCGCTGCTCGTTCTTAAGACGCGCACTGTAAGAGATCCCTCCAAATTCCTTGCCCCTGCGGCTACTTCATCCCCTACAGTTTTTCGTATAGGAAAGTTTTCGCCAGTGAGGTGAACTAAGTTAACCGAAGAGGTTCCCGATGTGATGACCCCATCTAATGGGATCACTTCCCCAGCTTTTACAAGAATAAGCTCTTGAGGTTTGATCTCTGTCAGGGCCTTTTCAATGAGGGACCCGTCAGGTTCTTTAATAAACGCTTTTGAGGGGGACAGTTCGCTTAAATCGCTAATCGCGGATTTGGCTTTTGTGGTTACAGCATCTTCCATTGCGTGCGATAAGGAGAAAAGAACCAAAAGAAGCGCTCCTTCAAACCCATTGCCGATAAAAACCGATGAGAAGGCCGCAAGAGTCATCAAAACGTCGATGTTGACTTCAAGAGCAAGTAAATCTTCGATAGCCTCGATGAGAGAAGGGGGGCCCACCAAAAAGTAGACAATGACTAAGAGAAAATGAGATAACCACAGAAACTCCTCTTTAAACGAAAGGGCAAAAGAGAGGGTTAGAAGAAGAGCTCCAAGGCTTGAAGCTTTTAAGCTTAAGTTTTTTCCAAGCCATCTAGTTTCAGGTGTTAAAAAGGGACTTTCAGTCTCCTCTTGTCCCCCTTGAAAAAAGGTTTTTAAAGAGGTTGTTGTCGTCATAAAAGAAAATAAACAGAACCGAAGCATAAACCAAAAAGGCTTACATTCCAAACAAGGGCTCCGATCGGGTTATTTTTTTCGTAAAGCGCGGAGAGGAGGGCTCCAATGCCGACTCCAAAGAGGGCAAGTGGAGGAAATAATAGAGTGAAAAATGCTCCTGTTGCCACTCCCAAAAGGGCTCCAAAGGCCTGTTTAAGTGGGTGTTCGTTAGTTTCAAGGGTCAGTTGAAGCTCCTCTTCTAACATCACCTTAAGAGCTCGGTCCTTGTCTGCCATCAAGACTTCGATAACATCGTTGAGAAGTTTTCCTTCAAATCCCCTTGCTCGATAAAGAGTGGCAAGCTCCTCTTTTTCTTGCTCCCTATGGTGCTCGATTTCCCATTTCTCCTCGTTTAAGATCCGATGGAGCCTTTCGAGGCGAGACCAGCCAAGCCACCCACTTCTTCCGGTTTTCCAAAAAAGTAAGCCAAAAGAAAAGATAAGGAGATAGGGATAAGGATTTGCGGGGATGATTTTACTTAAAATGAGCCATAAAAGAGACAAAAAGACACAAGTTTCTCTTAAAGCATCGCTAAAGGCGTTGATGGCTCCTGGAATTTCAGCTCCGTGAATCTCTGATGAGGAGAAAATTCCTTGAGCTTGCTTCTCGACGACGTGGAGTAAGGGGTCTTTCCCTTTATAGTGGTTGTTCATTTTCACCAAATCTTTGTAAAGTTAATGTTAATGTAAACTAAATGTGGATTTAAATCAAACTATGTTATAATCGAATTAGAAAAAGCTGAGAAATCCTCTAGAAAAGTGGAGAGTCCTTACTGAAATAAGGGAGGTTTTAGATGTCTAGTGTAATGCCAGAGGGAGCCGGAACAGGTTCTACTTCTTTTCCAATACAGGTCGTAGAGATCAATGGGCAGGTTTATGTTCAAGTTGAAGAAGGAAGGGCGGTAGACGAGCTTGGCCTCTCGACTGTTAAAGCGATGGAAAAAATGATGCCGCCGCCAGATTTACCTCAACCCCCACTTCCCGGTTATGTGCTTGTCGATATTAACACGTTTATTAAAGCCGCTGCCGGTATTGGGGCACTATCAGGAGTGAATCAGACGGGGGGAGGAAGCGTTATAGATCCTGAAGCTTTTGGGCTTGCGATCAATAACGATATACACAAAATTATTCTTTCTGTCCTCACGAGCTGGTCAAACTCTGTTCAAGAGCAAGCAAAAGAGTCAAAAAAGGCAGACCTTTTAGAGGGAATTAAAAGAGAAGAAGATAAGCATACACAACTGATAAGCGATATTCGGGAGGGGCAAATCAAGGCTGTTGAGGCGTATAAAACTCTTTTGGAATCAGGTCAGGCCACTCAACCCGTGTTTGTCATGGGAGCTTTAAGCTTTGCCCCCGTTGTGATGGCAGGTTTTGTTGGAGGAACAATTTCACCTTTGGACAAAGCTCTTGGAATAACAGTTCGGACCGTTTCAGAGGTCGGAGGAAGTGAAGTGACGTCTCAATCGATAGCTGCAGGCTATATTGGAGCTACGATGATGTATGGCGTTCAGGTTTTGGCAAATCTTTCAAGACTTGGAGCTCAAAGACAGACAAAAATTGATGAAAAGGTGCCCGAGGAGTATGGGAAGAAAATGCTTAAGTTTGTCACAAGTCCTGATGCCGATGTGCTTTTAAAGGCAGCTGCCGGCCCTGGTAAAGAGGGAGAAGAGGCCGTCGCTTTAGTAAAAGTTGCTATGTTAGTACTTCCTTTAATGCTAAGTTACCGTTTTGAAACGGGAGGTACAGATATTAAAGGTAGAGAAGGAATGACCTCTCATGAGATGAAAAGCCTTCTTTTACAAGAATTTAAAGATATTCCAGAAACGGATATTAAATCGCAGTTAGCAGCTGCTATTCAACAAAATTTAGCGCAAATTTCAACTCCGGTAAAAGCTCTTTTGATCGAGCGGATTTTGGCCTATGTCGACAGTAAACCGCCCCTAGGGGATCTTTTAGACGGGCAAAAAGCGATCGAACAGATTAAAGCTGTCGAGGAGACGAGCGTCGAAACTTTTGGGGTTTAGGGCTTATTTTTCTTGTATTTTTTTTGATTTTCCGGTTTTATCTTAAGCGACGTTATAATAATGAACGAGGCTTGAGAATTGTGAAAAAAGTAGCTCTTTTGGGATGTGTTTTAGCGGGTCTTTCTTTTGGTCTTTTTAGCTTTAAACAACAGGATTGTTTGCCAGAGAGTGGCGATTTACTGCTTACTTTTCCAAGGTCTGGAACCAATTGGACGATTGGAGTTTTGCAAACATTAACCAAGCGCCCAGTTAGGTTTCTCCATAAACCCACTTTAAAGGAGCATTTGGGCGTTAACCGGTTGGGTTTTGAAACCGATGAGAGTTTGCCCGTTATCTATAGAACACATACTCTCTATAAAGGGATAAAAGAGTTAGATCAGTCTCAGTTTCGTCTCCTCTTTACGCTTCGCAACTACAAGGAGTGTATTGTCAAAGAGGGAAAATACGATGCTGAAGAGTTTTTAGAAGCTTTCCGGTCAAATAATGATCTTGTCGAACAATACTTTGATAATTTGCGTTTTTTTGATTCGGGATGGAGTGACCCTAAAACCAAACACCTTCTGGTTTATGAAGAGATCATTTCAGATCCCGAGAAGGTTGTGATAGATTTACTTAAGTTTTTAGGGGAAAGTTTGGATGGTGTCCCGAACTTTTTTGAAAACTATGAGGAGTGGAATCAGAAAATGCTCTCGTCCTATCATGAACAACACAAAGATAGGGGGCCCCCTTCAAATAATCAACCCCTTTTTCACAGCAAGTCGTTTCCGAAAGAGGTTGTAGAAGAGGTTGATGGGCTAGTTCAAAGCCGTTTCCCCGATCTGTTTGAAAAATACCTCAAGCGGTATCAAGAAGGAAATATCCATTAATTCTAGGAGATTGTCCGGGGATCGAGCTCAAGAGCTCTTCTTCGTGTTGCAACCTCATCGCGGCGGGTGATATTCAATGGCATTGACCCCTCTAGATGGATGTTAGTAAGTTGAGGTTCCCTTTTTCTTTGAAAAAAGGAGAAAAGGGATTTTTTTTCCTCTTTCTTAACAACAAATCTGCAATTGGGGCATAGGGTGTTGTGTCTTGGTAGAGTCATTTTATCCCACCCTTTAAAGCATTTTTTGTGGAACGTGTGATTACAATCAAGCGTTTTTGCTTGTTTTTTTTGAACATCATCTAGGCAGATGGAACATTCCGGAAGTTTGCTAACAGAAGACATCATAATCACGAACTCCTTTTTATTAAAAGTTATGATTATGTTAAACTATAATTTGTTTTTTGTCAAGAATTATCTCTTATTAAAACCTCTAGGTCTGTGATGTAATCTTCCGTTTCATTATCAAAATTATAAGAGGAGTCAAAATTACCATTTATGACTGAAAGAAGTTTATAAAAACACTCTTTTAGGTCATTTCTTGCCTCATTGTCGATCGATTGGATATCCCTATTAGGGCCGACTACCTAATGGATCTTTCACTAAATTGTAATTTTGTATGTATTCATTGCCGCCGCCAACAAATGGAATACTCATATTAAAGCTGCTTTTTAATATTACGTTAATTAAAATTATATTTAATAATTAAATAAGATTTAATTAAGGGCGGTTTCTAATTAAAGAGGTGGTTGTCACAAGAGAAGACTCTTCGATAATTTTGCAAATCCCCTCTTTCCAAACGTCACTTGTTTGAAGGGCGTCGACTCGAAGGGCTTGTAATCCCTTACTTTTGACTATTGGAAGATACTCATATTCGATTTCAAAAAGAGTTTCGACATGATCTGATGTGAAGGCAAGGGGTATAAAAAGGATTGTTTTTTTATCCTTAGAATACTCGGTGATATTTTCACAAACATCTGATGTATAAGGGGTTAACCACTCTTCGGGGCCAAAACGGGATTGGTAGCAAAGAAGGGACTCTGTGTGAAACTTCTTCTTTATTTCCTGGAAGGAAGCCTCGCACTCTTGTTGGTAAGGGTCTCCCTTTTTAACGTAAGATTTTGGGATACCGTGAGCAGAAAAGAGTAAAAAACACTCCTCTTCTTTCAACTGATTCGCTTTTAAGGTGTTTTCTATTTGGGTTTGATACGCTTCAATAAAAGTTTTGTGCGTGGGGTACGACTTTATCCATTGAAGGGGGGTGTTTGGCAAAAAGGTGTTAAGCCATCTGGCAGCACTTCCGGTTGTTGCATAGGTAAATTGGGGGAAAAGGGGGAAAACAGTGAATTTTTCCCCTTTTAAGGATAAAATTTGCTCAATGAAATCGGGGTGGGTGCTTTTTAAGTAGCGATGAAAAGGGATCACTTGAGTTTTAAGTTTTATTTCAAGCTCTTTGGCAAGCTCCTCTGTGTCTTTAAAGATCGGGGAGGCGCCTCCTATCAATTTGTATTGCTCCTCAATTTTTTTTGTCCGCCTCTTTGCTATGAAAGTGAAAAGGGCTTTGTCAAAAAATGCAGGCAGTGGTGTTCTAACGACATCTCTGTCTGTAAGAAGTTCTTTTAAAAAGGGATAAACTTCTTTTAAATTTCGGGGTCCGCCAAAGTTTGCTAAAATAAGAGGCATGAAAATTTCTAGCTTTTTAGTTGATAATGCAGTAAAATAATTCTACATAAAGTGTAACCAATTTAGCAATATTTAAAGAAAATGGCTGATCTTAAGGAAGATTTAGAAAATATCTCGGCGAAAAAGGGAGTTAAAATTGCTTTGACTCTTTTGTTTCTTTTTCTTATCTCTCTTTTCCTCTTGAAAGGGTGTTTTTTTAAGGGGAGTGAAGGCCATCCAAATCAATTTGTCGTAGCGAGAGATCCAAGCTGGTACCCTCTTAATCTTTTGGGCAAAGACTCTCTTATGGTAGGGTTTACAAATGAGCTTATCCTCGAGATTGCAAAGCGAGAGAATGTGAATTTGACCGTTCATAACGTCAGTTCAGATGGATTGTTTCAAGGGTTAAATGAGGGGCGCTACGATGGTGTTTTAAGTTCAATAACGCCAACTAGCATGAATCAGGAGTATTTTAAATTTTCAGAGCCGTTTTATCTTTTAGGTCCTGTGGTGATTGTCAGAAAGGATTCCCCTTTAGAGTCTTTACAGGAGTTGCAGGGCAAATCGATCGGGATTCAAAGTGGATCAACGCTTGCGTATCGGACAAAAAATTTCCCGCTTCTTCTTTTTTCCTACTATCCCAATATTCGGAATGCAATAGACGATCTTGTCGATGAGAAGCTCGATGCGGTTGTGATGGATGTACTGCCAGCTTATGCTTATTTAAGAGGGCAATATGGGGGGCAATTGAAGCTTTTGGGGCGTCCATTAACAATTGATGGGTTACGAGTCGTCGCAAAGTCAGATAATAAGGGTGGTCGTCTTGTGGCCCTTTTTGATAAAGGGCTAAATCAATTGATTAAGGATGGCACTTATAGAAAATTACTGACTAAATGGGATTTAGTTGAAACTCTCTCTCTTCCCCAAGAAGATGCAGGTCCTTCAGTTATCACTCATAATTTGTAGAATTTCTTCGTAACAGTTTTTTTTAAAAAATGGGAGGAAGAGGTTATTATTTATTCTTATTCCAAATCCTTTTTCATTCTCTTCGTAAGTTATTTTTTCGATTTGAGAAAAATTTAGAGCGAGTAGAGGTTTGTTTTCTTGAAAAAGGGTCATTGAGGTCTCTGTTACAACCAGTTTATACGGTTTGGTTTGAAGTTTTTTTAGCTTTTTATAGGAAAGAAGCCCTCTTGTGATGAGAAAAAGTCCAGAAAAGAGGAGGGTTAAAGCAATTATTGGGGAGAGGGAAATTAACCCTGGAATTAAAATGAGAGTTAGCCCAGTAACGCTTAAGAGAAATCCTCCCTTCAATGACTTGGCCACAATGGGGCTCGGTACAGTGGAGTAAAACGTCTTAGAATCGGAGCTAAAAACTTCAAGCCTAGTACTCAAGTGCTAGTCTCTTAATACCGCAAGAATATGTTCGCAACCAGGTTTTCCACAAGTACAACCCACAGGAGAGCCTAAATAGACGCTTTGGGTCTCAAGAGTCAATTTATTTTTGACAGTGTAAAGATGGTCTCCGACGGGTTCTATACTCCACTCAGAAAACTGCAGTTCCTCTTGAGAAACGATACTCTCTTCTATCTCTTCCAAACTCTCTTTTGTTTCCGCTGAGATCGCCCTTGCAATTTGACAGTGCATGCAATTGCAGTGAGGTTCAGGTTTTGGAAAGCCGCCAGCTTCTTCAGGTATCAAAATTTTAGTGATAGAGGCAATCTTTTCCAGCATCTCTTTGGGAAGGTCTGGGGTGTGGGCTTGCTCGGGGTTGTGTTGCATGGCATTCCCTATCCCTTCCATATTCCCAAAGGCGAGCCTAAACGAGACATCGTTTTCATTTATAGGGAAAAGGGGAGGGGGAAGAAGGTGATTCATCTTTTCTGCAATCTGTTGCTGCTCAAGGTAAGCCGCGTGAGCTACAAAAATAGACTCCAAAATGTGGAGCGGCAAGTTGGGGATCTCGATCCGTTCTTCATTTTTTAAAGTAATGAAAAGGAGTGGGCCTTGTAAACGGATTGAGGCCACTCTATTCCAACTAGTGGAAATGAAAGGAGGTAAACTCAAAACTTTTGATGTGATATGCACTTTTAACACCTACAAGGTTTAAGAGAACGATTATAACTTTTTATGATCGTATTAGTCAAGGGGTGGGGTTTAAAACATCCGGGTTTGCTCTTGAATATCCCGCCTCTCCATGAAAAGAGACTCCCGGCACCACCCCTCCCTCTTTTGAACCGACAATCTTTGCGGAAAGATCCACTCCCTTTTTTTTCAAGCTCTCGATCAAAGGTATAAGAGATTCTTTACTTTGATTCTCCCCGTCGGAGACAAGTATAGCCTTTTTTTTATTAGAGGAGTTTGGGGTATTAAGGAGTGCTTTTAAAGCTTCTGCTATATTTGTCGATCGGCCCACCTCCACTTTCAATTGATCGAGCTGTAGTTGAAAATAAGGTGTGTCGAATGTTAAGGGGATGGCAACTTCTGCTGTTTCATTAAAGAGAATAAGACTCTTTAAATTTTTATTTGAAAGATTTTGATTGATAAAGGAAACCCCTTCTTCAAATCTGGTGGCTTTTGAGGCAGTATCTGTCACGCCCATCGAAGAAGAGGTGTCTAAAAGGAAGTAGATCTCTTCTTTGGGTATACTCGCTTCCTTTTCTTCTTCGTTAGGTTCAGCAAGAGCTAATACGATCAATAAAAACGTGAGAGCTAAAAAGGCCCCCATTTGCTTCGATTGTAAATTTTTTACTTGAAAAAGAGAGAGAAGTGTCTCTTTTTTTTTCAAATTGTAAAGAAAAAGAGCCCCTAATGGAATAAGTGTTAAAAGGAGAAAAAAAATGTAAGGGTTTTTAAATGACATCATGGGGCTCTTTTAAGGTAGGTGTTTTCAAGAAGAAAGGCGCAAATTAAAAGAAGAAGAGCTAGACTTAACAAAGTGGGGCTCAAAGAGACGAGCCGCTCTTCGGTTTGTTCTGGAAGGGGGCTTTTTTCTAGTGCATTAAGGGTGTTAAAAATCTCTTCAAGCGATTGATCCCCATTCACAAAAAACACATCCCCCCCCGTACTTTGAGCCGCTTCAATCTCCTGTTTTTTTTGTGGTTCCAATTCCTTGTTTAAACTAAAATCGGCCTCGACGTTGACAATATAGAGTCTGATATGAGCGTTTTTCATTCTTTCGGCAGCTGTGGCAAGCGAGGCGCTTCTCAAAGGGTTGTTCAAGTCGTCTTTGGAGGGGTTTTCAAACCCATCGGTGACTAAGATGATCACTTTTGATAAGATTTTATACTCTTTATTAGCTTCCTCAGTTGTTTCGATAAGGTTGAGCGTTTTTAAAAGCGCATAGCCGATTGAGGTGGCGTCTTGATCGGCTTGTCTTGTTGCGGAAAGCAGTGGGATACGGCTTAAGATATATGAGTGGTTTAGAGTCAGCGGTGAAATCACATCAGCGCCTCTTGCGAAGGCTATTAGACCGATTAAGTCTTGTGGCCTTTTTTTAACAAATTGAGTCGCGACTTCCTTGAGTTCATCGAGTTTACTCAATTGCCTTGAGTAAAAGGAGCGCTCATTCATCGAGCCTGAGGTATCTAAGACCAAAAAAAGGGCGATTCCCTCTTTTGAAGAGAGGTTTTCAGTGATTTTAACCAATCGAAAATCCCAAAGGGAGAGGGCAAGTAAAAGAAAGCTTAACTGATAGAGTTTTTTGGGGGCATCTGCCCATTTGACTTTAAAAGTTTTCGGCAGATTTTGAAACGGTTTTAGAGTTGAGAAGGGAAGAGTTTCCCTTTTTTTTTCCTTTGTAAAAATGAGGGCTAAAAGGAAGGGGAGGCTAGCTAAAGCTCCTATAAAGCTAAACTCAAACATGGGTGTTTCTACTTTTAAACCGTTTTAGGGTGAGGGCGTTTAAGACCACAAGATTTGAGCTTAAAGACATTGCAAGGGCTGCCATGATGGGACTGATATACCCAAAGGCTGCAAGAGGGATCGCTATGATATTGTAAAGAAAAGCGATACTTAAATTTTGCCAGATCTTTTTAAAGGTTTCTCTTGAAAGGAGGATCGCATCGGGTATGGCATTAAGATCGTTTTTCATCAAAACGATTTGGGAGACTTCCTCTGCGATGGTGTTGCCGCTTCCCATGGCAAATGAGATGTCGGCTTGTTGCAGGGCAAGAGCGTCGTTGATTCCATCTCCTACCATCCCCACAACACCTTTATTTTTTTGAAACTCTTTAACAATTTGCCCTTTTTCTTCGGGAAGAATCTCTGCAAAGAAAGTCTCTAGTTTTAAGGTGTTTGCAATCGTTTCAGCTATTTTTTTATGATCCCCAGTCACTAAAACGGGGTTGACGTTTAGTTTTTTAAGAGTTTCGATGGCCTCTTTTGATGTTTTTCTCAAACGATCAGAGAGGGCAAAATAGGCGAGTGGTTCTTGTCCTTTGAATAGAACGTTGATGCTCATCCCAGCTTTTTCAAGAAGTGCGATCTGATGTAATTGAAGGATCACCCCTTCCTCTTTTGCAAATCGCACTGATCCGAGCGAGTAGGTGATCCCATCGATTAAGCCCTTAACCCCTTTTCCTGGAATCGATTCGCAGCGAACTAGCGGCTTTGGGGTAAGATTTGCTTCTTTTGCTTTTTTGCAAATCGCTTCTGCTACGGGGTTTGTTTCAAAAACTTCTAAATTGTAAGCCATTTGTAACATCTCGTTTTCATTCAAATCAGTGTAAATGGCAGCAAGTTCAGGTTTTCCTTCGGTCAATGTGCCTGTTTTATCGATGAGAAGGGTCTTCATTTTTCTCACCTGTTCTAGCGCTTTGATATCTTTAAAAAGAATTCCAATTGAGGCACTTAAGCCACTTGCCACGAAAATCACCATTGGGGTGGCAAGTCCCAAAGCGCAGGGGCACGAGACGACGAGGACAGAGATGGCGTGAAGAAGAGCTTGGTTTATCGGGGTTTTTAGGCAAATCCAACCGATAAAGGTAAACAAGCTTATCAGAAGTACCAAGGGGACAAAGAGGGAGGCCACGCGATCAGCTGTTGTTTGAATGGGAGCTTTTGAACTTTGGGCTTGCTTGATGAGGCGCATGATCCGGGAGAGGGAAGTCGCTTCCCCGACGTAAACCGCTTTTGCGGTCAAGGGGGAGCTTAAATTGACTGTCGCTTGAAAAATGGAGTCTCCAACACCCTTGTAGATTGGTAGGCTCTCACCGGTTAACATCGCTTCGTTAACAGAGGAGTCACCTAAGAGGACAACGCCATCGACTGGAACAGTATCGCCAGCTCGTACTAAAAACTCATCCCCCTCTTTGATTTGATTGGCCTCTACATCGACAAACCGAAGCCCCCTTTTGACTTTGGCCATTTTTGGGGCTAATTCAGAGAGCTTTTCTAAAGCGGAAGTGGCCTGATTTTCAGCCTTTTCCTCTAGAAAGCGTCCCGTTAAGACAAGAGTCATGATGATGGCGGCCGTATCGAAGTTTAGGGGAATATCGAGATGAAAGTAAAGAGTTGCAAGGCTCATCAGGAAAGCGGAAAGTGTTCCTAGTGCAATAAGGGTGTTCATATTGCATTTTTTTTTAAGAAGGGCAAGAAAAGCGCTTTTATAAACAGCAAATCCCGCTACGAATAAGACAAACGAGGTGAGTAACGCGTCCATTTGAGCAGTTATCGGAAGGGGTATCACCATCTTTAAAACGAGGGGAAGAGTGGCTAAAAGACTTAAAATAAGGTTAAGTTTCATCTGTTGAAATTCCTATGAGATCTAAAAGGCGCTGTAGATCATTTAAGCTGTAGTAATCGATGGTGAGGCGTCCCTTGTGTCCATTTAACGAAAGGGAGACACTAGTTCCCAGGTGCTCTTCAAGCTTTTTTTTCAAATCGTTAAGGTGAGGATTTGGATTTTTTTTCTCAACGATTTTGGGTGGCTTTTTTTTGACGAGCTCTTCGACCTGTCTCACGCTTAAATGGTTCTGAAGAATCAGTTTGTGAAGATCGCTCTGTTCTTGGGGAGTGTCAAGAGAAAGAAGCGCTTTGGCATGCCCCATGGTGATCTCATTTTTAGAGAGGCTTTCTTGGATTTCTTGGGGTAAGTTGAGCAGTCTTAGGTGATTGGCTATTGAGGGGCGGCTTTTGGCGACTCTTTGAGAGAGTAACTCCTGAGTGAATCCAAATTCTGAAATTAGTTTTTTAAGCGCTTCGGCAATCTCTAAAGGATTTAAGTCGACACGTTGGATGTTTTCTATGAGGGCTGCCTGTGCAGAAAGGCAGCTGGTGCTCTCTTTAATGATGACAGGGATTTTTGTGCAACCTGTAAGCATGAGTGCTTTTAGACGTCTTTCACCCGAGATGAGTTCATACTGTCCGGGGGTGCCTGGTAGGGGTCTTACAACGGGGGGGTGAATTAAGCCAACGGCTTTAATGGAAGAAGCAAGCTCCTCTAAAGCTTCTCTTTCGAATTGCTTTCGAGGTTGATTGGGATTAAACGAAATTTGATGTGCTTCAATTTCAGTGATTTCGTGCTGATTCATTAGAAAACCTCTTTACAACTCCAACGTCTAGCTGTTATTATTCTCCTTTTTCTTAAACATCTTTGCAAGAGAAGTGTTTTCAACAAGATAATGAGATGAACATGAATGCGATGACTACAGAAGGGGATCCGTTTTTAGAGCGGGTCAAAAAATTTGGTTTTTATGCCCTGCTTGCCCTCATCGGGCTTTTTATTGGCGCTCTTTTGGCTTATAAGATGACTCAAAAAGGGCTTGAGAGACAAGAAGTTGAGTATATTAAAGCGCGTCAGATCTCTCTTTTGATCGATAAAGGGGTAGGCTCTGTAGAGAGTCGGCAGAAAGCGCTTGATCAATTAATGACTATTGTTAAAAACAATCCCCATTTACACAGTGAATACGACTCTAAGATAGCTCAAGAGCTTTTAAACGAAGGGCGTGGTAAAGAGGCGGAGGCCTTTGCAGATCTTGCGATTTTACGAGCAACAAACGATTTTTTGCCTTTTTACAGCGATTTTTCTGAAGTCACATTGATGACGAGTAAAGGAGATTACCGGCAAGCGCTCGACAAGACATTGGTTCTCAAAGCACAGATGTTGCAAAATTTAGCTGAGTTTAAGTTGAAGAAACAACCCAAGAAGTTTGGTGACGTCTTGTTTGCTTTTAACTTATTGAGAGAAGTTTTCTTAATGCAACAAGTTGGGGATAAGGCTGGGGAAAAGCGGGCCTGGCAAGAGTTTTCATCCTACGTGGGTTTTGCGGGTGCACCTCCTCCAAAAGAGTCTCTTTCCCGAGAGGCTTTTCAAAGGGTGGCTGCTGAATTTAATTCTGGTAAGGAGAATTTAGCGACTTATATGGAACAAAGATTAAAAAATCTGCAGTAACCTTTATTCTTGCAAAAAACGGACCTCAGTTGTTATGAAATGAAAAAGATAAGCACCAGGTTTTATTTTGCAGTTAAGTCAAGTTTCACAATCTCCGCTTGAATCCTTTGATCCTTCTGAGGAAGAGGTGCATAAGCCTCAACTCAACCTCGTTGTCGATTCATTAAAGGAAGAGGCTCTTAAACCCGTTGTTGTGACAGGGCGCTTAACCATCTCATTTTAGTTAAATGAGTCGGCCCTGAAAAAGTCCTCTCCAATAAAAAGTTCCCCTTTTGACAAAAAAGGCGTTTTACTCCTCACCAAACCCCTCAAGGGGGGAGCGTCGTTCACCGCATTTTTTGTTGCAAAAGGATCACTTTTTCTTTGGAGAGTGCGTGTTCCATTCGCAAAATTTTTAAGCTTTTCTCATTGCCATAAAATTAAACTTTGCAAAATAGGCTATGTCTCTTCTCCTCTTTAACTGCAAATTTTTCTCAGGGAACCCTTACTTTTTCAGGGCCGAACTATCATTATATCATATTATTATTTTTTTTAAGTTTATAGCCTTTAGGTTAAGAAGTCTATTGTTGATTCATCTAAGTGTCTGATTTTAAGGTATTATTGTTTAATTAATCGGATTTATTTTTAATTGTCTTTAAAAGTGGATATTTGTTATCATTCTTTCTTTGTTTAAAGGAGTTAAGTAATGGCAGATGTGACTTTGAATTTTTCTTACGCGCAAAGCGTCATGGATGGCTACATAAAAACTCTTGAGAAAGAGAGGCCAAAACCTTGGAAACAGACGGCATCCAAAGTCTTAAATATCGCTCTTTATACTATTGGAGTCCTTGTGTTTGTGACAAGTTCAGTCGTAGGACTTCCCGCTTGGATGATCGTGGGAGCCTTTGTCGGTTGGACTGTTTCTGTCATTTTGTCGGGTATTTGGGCTTCTAGAATCAAATCAAAAAATGATGCCATTACAAACGATATCGAAATTTGTAAGTTATTTAGACAAGTTTCTGTTGGTAATGAATATAACGAGGAACAAGCTAATTATCACAATGCTTATCACGATTTATTAAATAAAAAATTTGATGCATTAAGTATTACGTGTCCAAATACGGAAATTGAAAAAAATATTTTAGAGTATTCGAAGGGAGTGATTAATTTGCATAACTCTGAAAAAAGTTATCAAGAGTATGTGAACAGAACTCAACAAGATTTGGATAAAATTTTTAAGGCAAAAGCAGATTGATAGTTTTAAATCCGTTTGCCCCCTTTCCTTTTGCTCAAGTTATTCAAGAGCTTAAATCATTTTCCAAGGTGTTTGTCCTAATCGAACGGGCAGTTTCTCACCTTCAAGACTCTTTTTCCCCATTTCACGTGAAAGTCGTTGAGGGGGGAGAGGGGTTAAAAACCTTAAAAATGGCAGAAACCCTTTTTGAAGAGATGGCGGAGCTTGGCCTCGATAGACACTCGGCTGTTTTGGGTGTGGGGGGTGGGGCACTTCTTGATTTAACAGGGTTTGTATCGGCCCTCTTTATGCGGGGTATCCCTTTTTTTTCCATTCCAACCACATTACTTTCCCAAATCGATGCGTGTTATGGGGGAAAGACCGGGGTTAATTTAACTTCTGGAAAAAATCTCGTGGGGGTTTTTCATCAAGCCAATCAAATTTGGATTTACCCACCCTTCCTCGCAACTCAAGAGAAGCGCTCGTTTCGCTCAGGATTTGCAGAAATGATTAAGTATGCCGTTATCGATGATGTGTCTTTTTTTGAGACTCTTGAAGAAAAGGCGGAGTCTCTTCTCGCCCTCGATTTTAAAGAGTTGACCCCCTTGATTGAGAAAAGTTTAAAAATAAAAGAAAAGTTTGTCTTAAAAGATGAAAAAGAGAAATCGGTAAGAGCCTACCTCAATTTTGGACACACCATCGGGCATGCTATTGAAGCTGTAACTCATTATAACACTTTTTTTCACGGAGAAGCGGTGGCGATTGGGATGTGTTTGGAAGCTAAGATGAGTTGTGATAAGGGGATGTTTACCCTCGATGAGTATCACCGCCTCAAAGCTCTTTGTCAAAAGTTTCATCTGCCAACAGAGTACTCTTCGTTTGAGGAGCTAATCCCCTTTTTAAAAAAAGACAAAAAAAACTTAAGTGAAAAGGTGGGATTTGTCTTGCCAAAACGGATAGGTTCGGTCGAACTTTTTCACTATCCTGTCTAAAAGTTGCATATCATATGGATTTTTTGTTAAGGGATCGTTATACTTGCCAGTAAAAAAAAAGAGGGTCACTGTATGAAAAAAAAATCGTTGATCATTGTGGAGTCTCCTGCAAAGATCAAGACCCTAAAAAAATTTTTAGGACCAGAGTTTTTGTTTGAATCCTCTATTGGTCATATTAGAGACTTGCCCCAAAAAGATTTTGGCATCGATTTTAACAATAATTTTGAACCTCAGTACGTTGTGATGCCCGACAAGTCCGATGTGATCGATCATCTGATAAAAGCTGCCAAAAAGGTCGACATCGTGTATCTCTCACCTGACCCTGACCGGGAAGGGGAAGCAATTGCCTGGCACATTTCCCAAATTTTGCCAAAAGACACCGTGATGAAGCGCGTTTCATTCACATCGATTACGAAGAGGGAAGTGTTAAATGCTTTGGAACATCCTCGAGAAATTGATGCAGCGCTTGTCGATGCGCAGCAAGCAAGACGTATTTTAGACAGGATCGTGGGGTATAAAATCTCTCCTATTTTAAATCGGCGGATTCAGAGGGGAAAAGGGGCTGCGGTTTCTGCAGGACGCGTTCAGTCGGTCGCTCTTAAATTAGTTGTCGATAGGGAAAAAGAGATTCAAGCTTTTAAGCCGGTTGAATACTGGAATTTAGGGGCTTATCTTTTGTTAGATACTGATGGTAAATCGTTTAAGGCAAATCTTTTTACAGTGGATGGAAAACGAGTTGAAAAGGAAGAGACGCAAGAAAAAGACATTTTCCTAATTCCGAATAAAGCTGTGGCCGATAAGATTGTTGCCAGGATGAAGAAGACGGGTTATGAAGTTGTCGACGTGGTGAGAAAGGAGAAAAAAAGACACCCGGTGCCTCCCTTTATTACATCCACACTCCAGCAGGAAGCGAGCCGCCATGCGGGATTTTCATCTGCTCGAACGATGAGTATTGCTCAAACCCTTTACGAAGGGGTGGACCTTGGCAACGAGGGACAAGAGGGATTAATCACCTATATGCGTACTGATTCTGTAAGAGTTGAGCCTGAGGCGATCCATGAAGCAAGAGCTTTGATTTTGCAAACCTTTGGCAAGGAGTATTTGCCTGAATCGCCAAGGTTCTACACGGCAAAAAAGGCAGCTCAAGATGCTCACGAAGCGATTCGTCCAACGAATTTAAGTCACCCTCCTGAGAAGGTAAAACCTTATTTAACGAAAGAGCAATTTATGCTCTACCAGCTTATTTGGAGGCGATTTGTTGCTTCACAAATGAGTTCTGCAATCTACGACACGGTGAGCGCTGATATTGCGTGTGGAGAGGGGCTTATCCTTCGGGCAACAGGTTCAGTTTTAAAGTTTGCAGGCTACTTAGCCGTCTATGAGGAAAAAGTTGATGAAGAGGATAAGAGCGATGAGGATCGTTTGCTTCCCGATTTAAAAGCGGGTCAAAACCTGAAAGTGCAAGATATTTTTGCAGAACAAGCCTTTACCCGCCCTCCTCCAAGATTTACTGAGGCCTCATTGGTTAAGGAGCTTGAAAAGCTAGGTATTGGAAGACCATCAACTTATGCTGCTATTATGAATAAGATTCAAAGCCGCGACTATACGGTAAAAGAGGCGGGGCGTTTGAAGCCGACAGAGCTTGGAGAAGTGATTGCCCTGATGCTTGAAAACAATTTCCATCAGATTATGGATATTGGGTTTACGGCGAGAATGGAAGATGAACTTGAGATGGTCGCTGAAGATAAGAAAGCGTGGCGCGATTTAATAGGTGAGTTTTGGAAAGATTTTGCTCCAACAATTGAAGTGGCTGAAAAAGAAGCATTTGTGCCTAAAGTTTTGACGCAGCTTCCTTGTCCTAAATGTCAAGAGGGGCATTTACAGAAGATTTGGTATAAATCGAAGTATTTTTATGGTTGCAGCCGTTATCCAGAGTGTGATTATTCAGCTCAATTAGAGGAGCTCGATTTTAACAAAGCTGATTTTGCAGAAGATTTTAATTGGGAGCAACCGTGTCCTCTTTGCCAAAAGGAGATGAAGTTAAGACATGGCCGTTTTGGTCCGTTTCTTGGTTGTGTGACCTATCCTGAGTGTAAGGGAATTGTGAATATACCTAAGAAGGGTGAAACGGTGGAAGCGTGGGAGGATGCTCCCTCTTGCGTAGCTGTTGGGTGTGATGGGAAACTTCAGAAACGAAAATCTCGTTTTGGGAAAACGTTTTATTCTTGTTCAAACTTTCCCGATTGCGATGTGATTGTGAACGAATTGTCTCAATTAGAGGAGAAGTATCAAAATCATCCGAAGACAGCTTACGTCAAAAAGAAGAAGGTCGCTGCTAAAAAGGCAGCTTTTACTAAGGGGAAGAAACCCGTTGAGCCAAAGCCAAAAACAGTTAAGGCAAAGAGTACAAAAACTTCATCAAAGACACCAAGACAGATGCCAACGTATGAACTCTCTTCTGATTTGCAAAATCTTCTTCAATTGAAGGAAGCGACACGGGCTGATGTATTGAAAGGGGTTTGGGCTTACATTAAAGAGCACGATTTACAAGGCAAAGAGAATAAGCGTTTGATTTGTCCCGATGCTAAACTTGCAAAGGTGCTTAAAACGAAAGATCCTGTCGATATGATGAAGCTGTCTGGTTTACTAGGCACTCATTTGAAGAAGTAGTTAAGTCTTCTGAACGCGGTGGCAAGAAGGTGTAGATTTGAGCTATCGCCTCTTTTTTTTAAGTGGTCGGCTTTGATAAGCGCTTTAGCTTCTTGTTTTTCCTTTACGAAAAGGACTCTTAGTCTCTTGCCCCTTATTCGATTGATCCGGTTTATTTAGTCGGCCTTGATGAGCGCTTTAGCTTCTTGTTTTTCCTGTACGAAAAGGTAGGTAAATCCAATAGTTCCCACGACCAAAAGGGCAGGTATCACACCCACCCCGTAAAGTAGCGCTTTAGAAGTTGTTGGGCCGCCCATTGCATTGACGACGTTACCGATGATGGCGTGAAACGCGTAGCCAAAAATCATGATGATCATGTTGGCAACAGCCGTTGTAAGACCTGCCACTCTTTCGGCAACAAATGTCGAGGCCTTGTAGATCGCCAAAATTTGATACGCAGAGCACATCCCCGTTAATACGAAAAGAGTTGTGACCATATAAGATTCAAGAGGGAAACTTAAGAGCAAAATAAAGCTTATCGCCATTAATGCGCCAGCAGCTACTATCGTTGCCAAGTATCCCCCAGCTTTCTCCGCAAGAAAACTCAAAACGGGCGAGCCAAAACACATCCCAACAAAAATCATCGAGGGAAGAGAGGCTGCGATTGTTTTGTCAAAATGGTACACTTCCCTTAAAAAGGTTGTACCCCAAACATCGGCGAATCCTTCCAATGGGCCCACCATGAGACCTGCAAAAAAACAAGATAAAATCACTTTTTTATTGCGGAGAACCTCTTTGATATCCCCAATGACTGTGGCCTCCGAAGTCGCCTTTGTTCCAGGAACAATCGCATAAGTCAGAGCCGCTAAAACAACCCCCATCGCTGCAAAAATTTGTATCACAACCTTGTAGCCAAACGTCTCCTGCAAAAGACTGACGGGCGCTCCCCCGTAGATCGCTCCAAGTAGACCAATCATCACAGAAAAGCTCAACATTCTTGGGAAGTTTTTTTCGCTAAATGTCATACGAATGATTTTAAAAAGACCTAAAATAGCAGCAGAAGAACCGATTCCAATTAAAAATCTTCCAATAATCGGGTAGATAAAATGGTTGGCAAAGAGAAGAGGCATTAACCCTAAAACAGTCAAAAGAATACATCCTGTCATCACTTTTTTTGGACCAAATCGATCGAGCATTATCCCAACCGGGAGATGAAGAGCTGAGTACCCAAGGTAGTAAACCCCTGAAAATTGGCCGAAAGTCGCGGCGCTAATCCCAAAATCGGTGATGATGTCGTTTAACATGATGCTTGGCATCACGCGCAATATGTACTGATATGCGTAAAAGACCGACGCGATTACCCAAACTATCCAGGCTATTGTTTTGGTACCCGATGAAGACATAAAAATCCCTTTTTTAAAAGAAATGCACTAATATTTTAACATATCTTAATAAAAAAATCAAGATAATACGGATTGACCGTTTAAGTAAGGGTGCAATACTTCTGGGATGTTCACTGTACCGTCGGCATTTTGATTGTTTTCAAGCAAAGCCACCATCAGGCGAGAGGTTGCAAGTCCCGAACCATTTAAAGTGTAGACAAACTCAGGCTTATTCGTTTCTTCGCTTCTATAACGAATTTTTGAGCGTCTTGCTTGGAAATCGGTGCAGTTAGAGACCGAAGAGACCTCGTAGTAGCGGTTTTGTCCTGGGAGCCAAACCTCGACATCTACGGTTTTTGCCGCTGCAAACGACATATCCCCTGTGACTAAGAGCATATTTCTGTAGTGGAGTTTTAATCCCTGTAAAATTTCCTCGGCCGAGGCGATAAACTCCTGGAATACTTTATCTGCCTGGTCGGGCTTTGTGAAAGCAAACATCTCCACTTTATTGAATTGATGGACTCTGATGAGCCCTCTCTCCTGAGATCCCGCGGCGCCAGCTTCCCGTCTAAAACAAGGGGTATAAGCGACGTATTTTAGAGGAAGCTCTTTTTCGGTCAAAATTTCGTCGAAAAACATTCCGTTTAGAGGGACTTCAGCTGTTGGGATCAGGTAGAGTTTATAGTCGTCATCAGTGATTTTGTACTGTTGATTTTCAAATTTTGGAAGTTGTCCAGAACCGAATAAGATTTCAGGACGGACCAAAAGGGGAGGAATGATTTGGGTAAATCCATTTTTGATATGGATGTTGAGCATATAGTTGATCAGCGCCCACTCAAGTCTTGCGCCCATTCCCTTGTAAAGGGGCCAGCCTGTTCCTGAAAGTTTGGCAGCTCTTGGGAAATCGAACAGGTTCAGCTTCTCGTTGAGTTCGACGTGGTTTTTGCTCTCAAATGAGAATGCGGGCTTTGTTCCCCACTCTTTTAAAACAACGTTTTCTTTTGCTTCCTGAGAAACTTTTATATCGTGGAAGGGAGGGTTGGGCAGTTTTGAGAGCTCTTTTTCAAACTCAGCCTCAACTAAGGCTACCTCGTTATCCAGGTTTTTTACATCTGCGGAAAATGAGTCAGCTTGTTGCATAAGGTCGGTGGTATCGAGTCCCTCTCTCTTGTGTTCCCCAATTTTTTTTGAGAGCTGGTTTCTAGTCGATTTTAGAAGTTCGGTTTTAGTTTTAAGCTCTCTTAGGTGCTCATCTAAGGCAAAAATCTTATAAACATCGGCGTTTGGGTCTTTTGACTTCAAGAGTGTTTCCATTCTAGTGCGGTCTTTTCGGATCAAGTTGATGTCGATCATGGGAGCTCTCCAATCTGGTTTTAATTATAAGATTATATGGGGAACGGTAGATTTCTGGCGAGCTTTTTGACGACTCTTTTCGAAAGTGCTCCATCGCTTAATTAATTTAATATTAAGAAATGATAATTAAGTTTGTTTAATATTTAATTTTGTTAATATAAGAAATAGGTAATTATTTAATAGGTGATTTATGTTTTCTGAATCCAGTAATTTATCTTCTTCTTTTAAGTCTTTAGCCTATCGTATTGAGGGAGCTCCAGTTCCAACTGCACAAAAGAATATACCCCAAAATAATGAGGAAGTTATAAAAGAATTGGGTAGGATTTTAAGAAATCTTGATAGAAACTCTGTTTGTTCTGTAAACGGTGATGTTGAAGAGGTCTTTAATAAGCTTGAAGCAAGTTATCAGGGCAAGCTAGCAGCGTTTGAAACTAAATGGAGTTTAGTAAAAGTATTTAGTAAAACCCCAACAGTTGTAACGACAGCTCTCCAAAGTATAGAAGCATTAAAGTCTACCTGGAATGAGAAAAAACTGGTGGCTGTAGCTAATTTATTAAGAAATCAACTTGAACAAAACGTTCCCAATAATGGTTCTACAGGGGAGCGGGTTGTTGTGATAATGGATCCTCTTGAAGTGATCAAGAATTCTATTAGTGAAAATGGTTTGATCTTTGGTTTATTGGAAAATAATGATGAAACCAAAGATGATTTGTTAAAGAATTTGGAATTTGTAGCGGAAAATGGTACTGAATTTACTCTGCTTGAAAATGGAATGGTTCGAATTGATTTGAAAAATAAATATCAGACGGAGAATTTAAAGGCTAATCAAAATAAACAGCTAAAAGAAAGGAAGGAACAAGAGCAAAATGAAAGAGTTAACAGCCAATTTCGTAGCTTTTTTAATGAGTGCAAAAGGAATGCTTTTCTTGAAGGTGTCAAGGTTTTTGTAAAACCTGAAGATTTATCACTTTTTAACAGGCTGCTATTAGAAAAAGGATGTACTGTTTTAAAAACGAGTTCTTCTTTTAAAAATGATGAATTTGTTGAAGTTATAACTTTAAAAAATAATTCATTTGATAGTTCTAAATTAGATGAGTTTAAAATTAAAAATGATAGATTTCTATTAAAAAATCAAACAATTGTTGATTTTCCTCTTCCAAGAGTTGATTTGAGTCAAGATCGCTTTATTTTCTTCACAGGAGAAAAAACTTCAAGTCAGCATGTTGATGAATTTAATGAAGAAACCATTCGCGATTTCAGTTCGAGATGTTTAAGACCTTTTGGTTTTAATATTTTTCAAGATCATAATGAACTGTTTGTGAAGTTTGAAGGTTTTGATGAAGCTCTGGTGAATTTGAAGGAGTTTATCGATTCAAAACCGGAAGATGAACCTCTTTACCAGGCAGTGTACGATAAGATGAGCAAGGCAAAAGAGGATGTTCTTAGTTCATTTGAGATGGACAAGATTATTAAAGGGGTTGATGACGGACATGTTTTCACTCATCCCATCAAAAATTTAGATTTTGATAACCCGATTCTTCACAAAGCGTTAAAAGATAAGAAAATTTTTTTAGCAGTTGTTGGAGGACAAGCCTACTTTTGTTCAGAACAGACTTTGAATAAGATGAGTCCTCAAGATAAAATAAAATACGGTTTTGAGAGTTTTGAGAGGGTGGAGAATGAAAGTGATTTTAATCCCAGGCCAACTTTAAAGCCAGAAAAGATTCAAAAATATTTAAACATTTTGGGCCTTAATTATACCGAAGGGTTGACTTTCGAAGAGATCAAAAAAAAATACAGGAAGATCGCTTTAGAGGTTCATCCGGATAAGGTCTTTCAAAAGTTTCTTGGTAGCATAGGAAAAAAAATGGAGGATTCTTTGAATCAAGAGGAAAAGGATAAACTTAAAGAATTGAACATTGCAGCGGAAAAAAGATTTAAAGAAATTGGGAATGCGCTTGAAGCCCTTGAAATGCATTACGGAAAAAAATAGAAGATAATTTCCGTTGATAAATAAGTCTTTTGTGGGGAAAACTTTGGGAGAATAGTGACTTTCTCTGGAGTTTTTGTTTTGCGCGTTAAAAGCATCACCCTTTTTGGATTTAAGTCGTTTGCCGATCGCACCAAGTTAGAGTTTCACGAGGGGATTACCGGGATTGTGGGGCCAAATGGTTGTGGCAAATCGAATATCTTGGATGCCTTTCGATGGCTTTTTGGGGAGCAGTCGCTAAAATCTTTAAGAGGCGACAAAATGCAAGATGTGATCTTTGCAGGAACCGCTTCGAGAAAACCTCAAAATCTGGCTGAAGTCACCATTTGCTTTACAGATGCAAAAGGAGCCCTTTTGATCGATAAAGAGGATGTCGAGGTCACAAGGCGTCTTCTAAGAAGTGGTGAATCGGAGTATTTCATCAATCAGCAGAAGTGTCGTCTCAAAGATGTTTTGGATCTTTTTTTGGATTCAGGAATTGGAAGAGATTCGTTTGCCATTTTTGAACAAGGTAAAATCGATCAGGTGATCCAAGATTCTCCCTTAGAGCGCAGGATCATTTTCGAAGAAACAGCCGGCATTTTGCGCTTTTTACAAAGGAAGCGGGAGTCTTTAAAAAAGCTCTCTCTTGTCGAGGAGAACCTTCTTCGCTTAAACGATATTGTTCAGGAAGTGGAAAAACAGGTGGCTTCTTTAGAAAAGCAGGCAGAAAAGGCCAAAAACTTTAATGAATTAAAAGCATCAAAACATCTTTTAGAAAAACAAATAGCTCAAACTGAGGCTCTCTCATTAAATCAGCAACTTTTTGAATTAAACGAAAAGTTAAGAGGTCTTTCTCTTCAAATGGCAGAATTGGAACGTGTTAAGCTTGAGCGTCTTGTGTTATATGAAAAACAAAAGAAAAGGCTTGATGAGGCGTATTACGATTTAAAAAAAAACAGGGAGGACGTTTTTAAGGTTGAAAGCGAGCGCTCCTTACTGATTCAAGAGAAAGAGAGTGAAAAAAAGTGGTCTTTAGAGCTTTTAGCAAAGGTTCAAAAAGGGGTACAGGAGTTACATCAACTTGCTGAAAAGTTTGAGAATTATGCTTTAGAGGAGAAACGGTTTGAAGAGAAGCTTCTCTTCGGATTAGAGCAGTTGAAAGAGGTAGAGGTCAAGGCAGAGCTTAAAAGAGCTAATCTCTCTTCTTTGGATCAGGAGTTAAAAACACTTTTAGAGGAGGAGGAGAGGTGTCGCAAATTGCGCTTTTCCCTATCAAGGAAGCAGTGGGGACTTGAGAGCGAAGTTAAGCAATGTCATTTAAAATTATCTATTGGGGGTGAGAGGCGTGCAAAAGCACTTCAAGAGATTCAAAATGCTCAAGCGCTTTCTTTAAAATTTGTGGAAACGGCTCAAGAAAAAGAGGGGTTGTTGAGAGGCTTAAAAATGAAGAGTCTCAGATGAAGGAAGCATTTGTCACTTTGGAGGGGGAGCTTAAAAAGGCTAAAGCCGATTTATTGACAGCAACTCAAGAGTGGCAATCTGTTTTATCCTTGTGTGTTGAGAAAAAAATGCGTCTACAAGCCCTTTTGCGTCTAAAAGAGGAGTTTGAGGGGCTCTCTCACTCTTCAAAAATAATTCTCAAAGAAAAAAAAGCCACACTACTTAGCGAGGCGTTTGACTTAAATCAAGATGAGCGATTGGTTCAAGCGCTTCGTCCTTATACTCAAACACTTCTTGTTCCAAGCGATAAAGAACTTGAAGAGGTATTGGAGTTTGCCAAGGCAAAACAATTAAAAGAGCTCTCATTTTTTTCCCTCTCGAGACTAAAAGAAAACCAATCGTTGGAAGAGTATTTTTTATCCCAAGTTATTTTTAAAGAATCGTTTCAGGTGGAAGAAGGGGTAGCCACCTTCGTAAAGGATCTCGGATTAGTCGACAGTCTTGGCGTTCTTTTTTATGGAGTCAGCGGTGAAAATAGGGTCTTTTTGAGGCAAAAAGAGCTCCAAACTCTTAAAAGTTCCTTAAAAGAGCTTGAGGAGAAAGAGAGTCATCTTCAAGAGAGAGAAGCTCAATGCAAACAGATTCAGGAGGGTGTTGTTCGAGAAAAAGGGGAGATTGAAGGGCAGTTAAAAAGTGTTGAAAGGGCTCTTTTTCAAGAAGAGATCGATTTAAAAAGGCTTAATTTAGATATCCAAGGATCGAAAAAAAAGGAGGACTCCTTAAAGAGCGAGCTTAACATTCTGGAAGAGGAGGAGGCGCTTGTAAGGAGTTCTCTTTTGGAAAAGGAGAGAGATTTGAAAGCCCTTCTGGAGGAGATCGTTTTTTTTGAGGAAGAGGAGAAACAAAAAGAGTCGCTTTTAATAAAACAAAAAGGGGTAGTTCTTGAGAAGAGAGAAGAGCTCAAATTGATCGATTTAGATTTTCAACAAAAGCAGGCTCAAATTCTCAAATTAAAGCATGAGAAAGAGGTTGTTCGATTAAAACAAGAGGAGCTTAAACGGTTAAAAGAGCGGCTTGAGTTTGAAATCAAAGAGAGCGAAGGAAAATTGACTCTTTTTCAAGACAATCAGGTTCAGTTTCAAAACTCTTTAGAAACTCTTGAGAAGCGCTTCTTGCAAGTGACTTTTTTATTGAAAGAGAAAGAGGAAGAGGTTTCTAAGAAAAAAGAGAATTTAAAGAATTTTGAAAAAGAGATCGAAGCAATTAAGGAAGAGGGGGAGCGCTTAAGTCAGTCATTTCGGGAGCAAGATAGGGAAAGGGTTTTACTTTCGGTGCGTCTTGAGGCTTTAGAGAAGCAGTATCTGGAGCGTTTTGAGAAAAGGCTAATAGATGATCCAGTAGACCCTTTAAAAATATCCCTTGCAACAGCTGAGAGAAAAGTTTTGGAGCTTAACAGAAAGTTACAAGAGGCAGGTGAAATAAATTTTACAGCGATTGTTGCTTTTGATGAACAAAAAGAAAGAGCTTTATTTCTTAAAACGCAGATGTATGATTTAACGAGTTCTAAAGAGGAATTAACCGCGATTATTTCAGAGCTTGAAGGGAGAAGTAAAAAAGCGTTTAAGGAAACTTTTGAAGCGATTCGCACCCATTTTCAGACGAACTTTCAGACACTTTTTCAGGGAGGATTTGCCGATTTAACTCTGGTGGATACTGAGAAAGGAGTGTTGGAGGCGGGGATTGACATTATTGCAAGACCTCCAGGTAAACAGACGCAATCGATTCAGCTTCTCTCTGGAGGAGAGAAGTGTTTGACGGCTATGGCTCTACTTTTTGCGATTTTTTCCGTCAAGCCTGCTCCCTTTTGTATTTTAGATGAGATCGATGCGCCGCTAGATGATTCAAACGTCTTAAGGCTAAATAGGTTAATACAAGAATTTCAAAAGAATTCTCAATTTATCATCATCACCCACAACAAAGTGACGATGAAACAGGCGGATCGTCTTTTTGGGGTCTCAATGGAGGAGCGGGGAGTTTCTAAGATTTTGACGGTCTCCTTTAAAAAGGAGACTATCGAGGTTTTGGTTTAATTTTGACTCGCTAAAAATCGCGTAAGGTGAGATAATCCGGCCTCAAAGAGAAGGAAGAGCTCTATGTTAATAGGAATCCCAAAAGAAAGAAAGAATCACGAGTACAGAATGGGGGCCACTCCTGCGATGGTGCGCCTTTTAGTCGAAGCTAAACACAAGGTTCTTGTTCAAAGAGGGGCAGGTGAAAAGATCGGTTACACCGATGCTCTCTTTAAAGAGGCTGGCGCTACTTTAGTTTCAACTCCTGAAGAGGTGTATGAAGCTGAGATGATCATTAAAGTTAAAGAGCCTCAAAATGAGGAGTTTCCCCTCCTAAAAAAAGGGCAAATCCTCTTTTGTTATCTCCATTTAGCACCAGATCCGATTCAAACAAAGCATTTAATTGATAGTGGTTGTATCGCCATCGCTTATGAGACCGTTACCGACTCTTTTGGGCGTCTCCCCCTTTTGATCCCTATGAGTGAAATTGCAGGACGTCTCTCGATTCAGGTGGGAGCCACTTGTTTGCAAATGAATCAAGGGGGCAAGGGCGTCCTTTTAGGAGGAGTTCCTGGTGTGATTCCCGCCTCTGTCGTCGTTATTGGTGGGGGAGTTGTCGGTACTGAGGCTGCCAGAATGGCCTTAGGTCTTGGAAGTATTGTCACTGTTATCGATAAGAATATCAATCGCTTAAGAGAGTTAGATGCTCTTTTTGGGCCCCCCCTTAAAACCCTTTATTCAACAGCCACTTCGATTGAAGATTCTATTCAAGCGGCAGATCTCGTCATTGGTTCTGTTCTCATACCAGGGAAAAGAGCGCCAAAACTGATTCGAAAAGAGTATTTGAAAAAGATGAGTCCGGGAAGTGTTTTGGTCGATGTCGCTATCGATCAAGGGGGATGCTCTGAAACCTCTTTACCCACTACACATGAAAATCCAACTTATGTCGTCGATGGGGTTATCCACTATTGTGTCACCAATATGCCGGGCGCTTGCGCAAGAACTGCAACTCAAGCCTTAACAAATGCCACTATGGATCCAGCCTTGACAATTGCAAATCTTGGCGTTAAAAGGGCATTAATAGAACATAAGGGATTGAGAGACGGACTTAATGTCTATTTTGGGAAAGTGACAAATAAAAATGTGGCTCTAGATTTAAATTACCCATTTGTCGATCCATTAGAAGTCCTCAATTAAAGGGATGCATGGTTTTTCTTCCTAAACAGTTCCGCCCATTTGTTAAAAAAGCTAATGAACTTGTTGTTTCTGATTTAGAATTTGCTTTAGGAACCTATCAGGTGCAAGTTTTTGATCCTCAAATAAATAAGTCTGAGTGGACTTTTTTTCAGTTTGATGAGGAAAATCGTTTAAAAGATTTTTTTTGTTCCTGCATTGAATCTGAAGAGATGGGAGGGTGTTCTCACTTAGCAGCTTCTTATCTTAGGATTATTAATGATAAGGGGGAGCTGTTACACGACAGGTTCTCCACCTCTTTTTGGAACCATCTTTTTTTTCTTTTAGCCACCCGTTTTGGATACCATCCCGATGTTCTTAAGGAGAAGAAAGAGGGGTGTTTTCATATTAACCTAAGCTCTGGGTTTAGATCCGAGGCGATTAAGAGCCATTTAGCTGAAGATCAAGGTGATAAACCCATAACTCAGGCTATTAATGAGTTATTTTACATCGAGGGGAAAACGCCACCTGTTATCAAGGAGTTACAAGATATTTTAGCTTTTAGGAAACAAGAATCGGAAGAGACGTCGATTAAGTTTTCAAATCTTCCTCCCCACGAGTTAAATGCCTGGCGTCAGGGGCGTCCCACTCCGAGACTGCGGTATGAGTTATCGTTTTGGAACGATTTAGCTAAGCTTTTTATGAAAAAACAGGAAGAAAAGCTTCCCTTTACATTTGAATTTTTAGAAAGGGAAGGGATACCTTCTGGATTTTCTGTGTCGTTTCAAGAGCTGTTTTTTTCAAGTGTTCTCGACAAAGAAGAGTTTACCTCTCTTATTCCCTCTTTTGAGACACTTCCCACACCTCTTAAAGTCTTTTCAGGTAAGCGAGGTGGTTTGATCGATGCCATTTACGATGAAAAGGAAAAAGCGATTCATCTGAGGTATGAAAAAACGACAGTTCCGCATCCTAAAGGAGAGGGTATTTGGTTTGGAGAGTATGAGTACTTTAAGGGGGATGGGTTTTATATTCGAGGAGCGGAGGAGTTAGTTTCTGAGAAAGTGTTGAGGGGAAAAGGAGTAGGTGAGTTTTTAAACACTCTGCCCTCTTTAAATGTGCCAGTTAATAAAGAAAGAAAGGAGCTACATTACAACCTGACATTTAGCCCTAATGGAGATTTGATGATCTCTACCTATCTTTTCTCGCCACAAGATCTTGAGGAGGAGTTGAGCGCTGATTTTGGCAGTTGGGTCTTTCTACACGAAAGAGGGTTCTATCCTGTTGAGGAGCGCCTTTTTCCTTTGAATATGAGTGTATCAAAAAAAGAAATTTCCGATTTTATTCACCATAATAGAGGATGGCTCAATTCGCAAGAGGGGTTTCATATTCAACTTAAAAGTTTAAAAAGTCAAATCGGTTATCTCGTTACAAAAAGGGGGGGATTGCGTTTTTTTAAAGAATTGGATGTTGAGAATTTAGTTGATCTCGGCACTTTTGATTATGTTCCGGGTAAAGGATTTTACCCAAAAGCGCAAGAGGGGGTACACCTTTCTTTTGAGGAAAGAGAGATTTCTCCCATAAATGTTGGGAGCTTTATTAGGGAAAGGCGAGAGGAGCTTGAATCGATCCCTAAATTCTTTTTAGAGCAGTGCCCTTTTCAAAAGATCGGAATTCAATTAGAAAAAACTAAAGAGGGGCTTCTTTTAACCCCTGAATATCAAACCACACCTGAATTTCATGAAGTGCCATTTCAATTCTTTGATGATTTTGTTTACTTTGAAGGAAGGGGTTTTTTCCAGTTAACAGGTCAAATGCGTCTTCCAGAGGGGTTTAGAGATGTTAAAGAGATCAAAGAGAAAGGGGTTCTTCCCTTTTTTCTTTTAGATTTTGAGAAAATAAGGGAATGGCTTTTCCCTTTAGACCGCTCTTTAATAGAGCCCTCTTATTTTCAATATGTTGCTGAAAAGCTTTTTAAAGCGCCTGAAAGGGGACGCAACTGGTATAAGTTGAAACTCATGTTAAAAACTGAGCTTGGTTCTGTTTTAGTCAATCGAATAAAAAAAAGTATCGATGAGAAAAAGGGGATCGAGCTGACTTCTGCGGGACGGCTTCATTTGACCCATCATGTATTTGATTTTTTAAGGGGTTTGGGAAAAGAGCGTTTTTCAGATGAGTTTGTCTTTTTAACCACTCTAGAGTTGATTCGTCTTAAGGTATTGGACGACCTGGTCGTCTTAAGCTCAAAAGCCCTCATACAAGAGTTAACCGATTTCACCGTTCCACAGGATCCCGTTTTAGAGGGGTTCTCTTCCAACTTGCGTCCCTATCAGATTCTTGGAGTTAAATGGCTTTGGTTTCTTTACCATCACCATCTTTCAGGGCTTCTTTGCGACGATATGGGGCTTGGAAAAACGCATCAGGCTATGGGGTTGATTGCAGCTATTCGGCACGAAAATAAAAACTTAAAAACAATCATTGTTTGTCCAACCTCGGTTCTTTACCATTGGGAAGAGAAGCTAGAGCAGTTTTTTCCCGAATTAAAGATTTTTAGGTATCATGGAGGGGCAAGGGCGATTGAACCTTTTTTTGAGGGGAGCGATGTTCTTTTAACCTCCTACGGGATTCTTCGATTAGATAAGGATCTTTTAAAAGAGATCCCTTTTAATTTAGCTATTTTTGATGAGGTTCAAATCGCTAAAAATAGTGGAAGTCTTGTACATAAGGCGCTTCGATCGATTAAGGCTGAGATGTTTCTTGGATTGACAGGAACACCGATTGAGAATGAATTAAAAGAGTTAAAAGCTCTCTTCGATGTGGTTCTTCCCACCTATATGCCAAACCACACCGATTTTAGACGCCTTTTCGTGCGTCCGATTGAAAAACAGGGTGATATTGAAAAACGGGCTCTTCTTGGACGGTTTATTAAACCTTTTCTCTTAAGAAGAAAAAAAGGGGAGGTTCTTCTCGATTTGCCTCCAAAAACTGAAGAGATCGCTCATTGTGATCTGTCTTATGAGCAACAACTTCTCTACAACGATGTTCTTTTTCGTTCAAGAGAAGGGGTCTTAAGAGATTTAAGGGAGGGAACAAGTATCCCTTATATCCACATCTTTGCTATTTTAAGTCATTTAAAAGAGATTTGTAATCACCCGGCAGTCTATTTAAAAGAGGCCTCTCAATATAAAAATTACGCTTCTGGGAAATGGGACCTTTTTGTGGAACTTTTAGAAGAGGCATTAGAGTCAGACCAAAAGGTGGTGGTTTATTCCCAATTCTTGACGATGTTAGATATTTTTCAAAATTATTTAAACGAAAGAAAGATCCCTTTTGCCTCTATCCGGGGGGCGACAAAAGATAGAGGAGCAGAGGTTAAGCGATTTAACAAAGATCCTGAATGCAAAGTATTTTTAGGCTCATTAGGAGCTGCAGGTCTTGGAATTGATTTAACTGGGGCCTCCGTTGTAATTCACTACGATAGATGGTGGAATGCCGCAAGAGAGAATCAGGCAACTGATAGGATTCATCGGATTGGACAAGTCAGAGGGGTTCAGGTTTTTAAACTTGTGACAAAAAACACCTTTGAGGAGAGGATCGATGAGATGATTAAAAGAAAGGGGCGTCTTATGGAGGAGATTGTTGGAAGGGATGATCACACGATTTTAAAGACTTTTAGCCGCGATGAATTGATCGAACTTTTGGAAGAGATTAAGATGGGTCCTATTGAGTGATATCCGTTTCGCTGATCGCTTCACAAGCGAGCGGTGCCGCTTTTTTTGTTTGTTGATAATAAATGGTTTTTCCAAAGCCGGAAATTGTTCTAATAAGTTCTTTTTTCGCAAAAGCTTGTTTTAGATGAAGTTTAAGCTCTGTTTGTCCAGGAGCGCTTTCTTGAGCAATTCTTGTTTGAAAGGCAAAATCTTCTTTAAAGGGGTTTTTTTCTTTCCCTATTTGAGTATTCATAAGATTTTGAAAAATCGTTTCGACCACTTCACCGGTTCTGTCTTTTGCGCTTAAACAACCAATTGAGACAGCGGCCAGGTTTGCCTTTAAAATATTTAAAGTTAGATCCTCTGCAAGAGTATAGGCTTTTTTTCCTTCGACGACAGCGTGGCTTAATTTTCTTGTTTTTTCTTTAAATAGTTTTTTTGACTCGTCGTCTAAATGGTTGATATTGTCTTTATTAATTTCATTTTGTGCAGGAGTATTTTTTGTATTTCCCTGGACGGAGATGTTGATGAAAGTTGTTTTAAGCGTTATGGGATCTTGTCCATTTTTTGGCAGATGAATCCCATCCCCTTTTATAGAGAAGGGACCCTCTGTTGGATCTAAATCAAAGATCACTTTTTTCCCGTTAAATTGTTTAAAAATTTCAGCCATATCTTCCATTTCAGTTTTTTCATCGATAATCCAACCGTTAGAATTAACTTCGTGTCTATTTTCGTTTAAAAAAGAGAGGTGAAGAAGGTGAAATTTTCCATCTTTTATTAAATGAGATTTTCTTTCAATTTGTGTGGCAATAAGATGACCCATCTGTTTAGTTAAGTATCTTTCTCTCTCTTCTATAAGTTGAGGGATATTATCAGGTGTGATCTGATCGAGAAAGTGATTTTTAAGCTTTTTTAATCCCCCTTTTGTGGCGGAGGAGAAGTAGGTTTTATTAAATAATTCTCTTTTTAAATGAGCGATTTCTTTCCTTTTATTGGAGGATTTATTTATTTTCTTAAGCCTTTTTAGAGAGACGTACCCGTTTCTCATATCGGAAAAAATACCCATGCGCAAGAATTCTTGAGAGGTATTTCCTACTTCGAGCTTATGCCATCGGGCATTGATCGGGGCCGATATATACCTCTTCCATCCCTCTTCGTATTTAAAGGGTTTTAAAAGACTACTTCTTGTATAAGAAGCAGAAAGCCACGATTGTAGTTTATTATCTAAACAAAAATTTTTAAGATCGTTCATGTATTGATCTAATTTGATCTCGGGATGCCTCATTTTAAGAGTGAAGATATCAGGGCTTAGCAAGATTTTTTCGGCATCCTCTCTTTCAGTACCGGTCAGATCATCAAGTGATTTTTTTAACTGATCTCGATATCCTTGTTCGAAAAGAGAATAGATGGAGAGTTGTTGATTGAGTAGGAAATCTCTCTCTTTTTCGTTGAGGTCTGTTCGTTTGAGTTCATTTTCGACATAGCTAAGATCATTAAAGACGACAGGGATTCTTTCGCAAGTTTGTTTTCCTTTTTCTTGGCCATTAATTTTATAAGTTCGTTCAAGAGTTTCCTCTTTAAAGGGCTGATCGACTTTTGGAAGATCGATAAATCGTGGGGGGATTAAAATTCTTTGTAGTTTTTTACTTTTTATTTCAAAAAGATGCAGTTTTTGGACATTTTTCGAGGATATTTCTTTGACTTCTACTTTATTTTTGAGGTGTTCGATCTCTATTTTTTTGTTTTGAGAGAAATCATCGATATTTTGTGCAAGATTTTGTATCATTCCGACCAATTTTTTTTGCACCTCAGTGTCACTTAAATTGGCTTGTTGTCCATTAATAGTGGATTCGATCTTAAATTTATTATTACCTATGCAGATAAAACCATTTTCAAATCTAACTGTCATAAATAAACCATTTTAATTAAATCTAATTATAATACATAAATATATGTGTTGTCGTGTTAATTTCTTTTAAAGAAATGTAGTTAGTTAGGAATAGATCCAATTCTCTAAAAATAAATTTATTATGGATAGACCCGTGTGAGGGCTAAAAGTTTGTTGCTCGGCCAAATAGGAATTAATTAGTCGGTCCTGAAAAAGTAATGGTTCCTAGAGAAAAATTTGCAGTTAACGAGGAAGAGAGACATAGCCTATTTTGCAAGGTTTAATTATATGACAATGAGAAAAACTTAAAAATTTCGCGAATGGAACACGCACTCTCCAAAGAAAAAGTGATCCTTTTGCAACAAAAAAAGCGGTGAACGACGCTTCCCCCACTTGCCAAGGTTTGGTGAGGAGTAAAACGCATTTTTTGTCAAAAGGGGCACTTTTTATTGGAGAGGACTTTTTCAGGGCCGACTAATTATTGGGGATGGTACTAGATCACTATCTTGGAGGAAACTATAACGGAATGAGGGGTGTCATATTAAACACCTGATTTATGGGTTTATCTCCTTGATATTCAGGGATTTTAGCTGTATCTGACGATCTTTTTTTCTTGGAAATAGCACTTTGGTTATTTCCTTCGAAAAAAATCTCGTTATCTCCAGCTAAATTCCTCTGAATCTCCTCGGATATAAATTCTTAGAAAGAATCGGCTCTCACTCTGAACTTTTCCGTTAATACCCTTTATTAAGTGCATGTTCCGGCAGAATTAAAAAAGCTGTATCAAGAGTTATCAACGGATCTTTGCGCTTTTCCCTTTAGCAGAAGAAGGATAGGCGCGCCTGTGAAATGGTACTCTTTACGAAATTGATTATAGAGGTACCTTCTATAACTCTCCGTCATCAAATTCGGATTGTTCACAAAAAGAACAAATTTGGGAGGTGAGATATCCACTTGAGCCATATAGTAGATTCTTAACCGTTTGCCCTGAATCATCGGTGGGCTAATCTTTTGGAGACAATCTCCCACAAACTTATTCAGTTGGTGAGTCGGCATTCTTTTCTGTGTGTTCTCCATCACCTCTTCGATGGCAGGAAAAATCTTCTCTAAGTTTCGCCCTGTTTTTGCTGAGATGCAAATAATCGGGCAGTGTTTTAAGAAGGGGACCTCTTCAGTAATGGCACGAATCACGTGTTCCTGTTGAAACCCTTTGATTAAATCCCATTTGTTAAGCAGTAAAATACACCCCTTACCGGCCGCTTCAATGTCGTTTGCTATCCGTTTCTCTTGCGTTGTAATCCCATCGTTTGCATCCAAAATCAATAGGCAAATATCTGAGCGCTCTATCGTTTCCTTTGTCCTAATGTAGGCAAATTTGTCCACCACATCGTGCTCGGCCCCTTTCCGTCTGATTCCCGCTGTATCGATAAAGGTATAAGGCTTCTCCTCAACTTCAAGGTGAGTGTCGATACTGTCCCTTGTCGTTCCGGGTATATCGCTCACTATACATCTCTCTTCATTCAAGATTTTATTGATGAGAGATGATTTTCCGACGTTTGGGCGTCCAAGGATAGCCACTTGAGTGCCTAAAGATTCCTGTTCGGTCTCCTCTTTGGCAATAGGATCGAGAGCCGCCTCTAAAAGTTCTGCAATATGCCAGTTTTGAGTCGCAGAGACCGGGACCATTGTTTGGATCCCAAGCGATTGAAATTCGAAACTCTCTTCTCTTTCCCTATTATCCACTTTATTGATAGCAAGAATAAGCGGCTTTTTAGTCCGAAGAAGAAGGTTCGCAACGTCTCTATCAAGAAGAGTCGGGCCCACTTTTGCATCGACCACCATAATCAGACTGTCCGCCTCTTCGATGGCAATTTCAGCCTGCCTTTTGACCTCTTCATTGAAGAGAGCTTGCGATTTGGCATTGATCCCCCCAGTGTCGATTGCTAAAAAGGGGCGACCAAAGAGGTTAGCTTCGTGGTAGAGACGATCCCTCGTCACCCCTTCAGCCTCGTCGACAATCGCAATCCTTCTACCGCAAATTTTGTTAAAAAGAGCTGATTTTCCCACGTTGGGGCGGCCGACGATAGCAAGCTTTGGCAGTCTTTTCATTCTATTCCTTAAGAGTTGAAGGGAAGATTTTAAACGATACGGGTTAAAAATGTAAAGGTCTAAATTCAAGTTTTATTAGGGTTGATTTTTATTAAACATTAATATATAAAGGAAGTTTGAGGCACTTTTATGGTTCAGAATGCTTATAATGACGATGTTAGTTTATTTCCCATCAAGCTAGAGCTTGCAGGTTACTCCTTTTCAACCTTTAAACAAGATCTTTTAGCCGGTTTTTCTGTTTCATTTTTAGCTGTTCCCCAAGCGATGGCTTGTGCTCTTTTAGCGGGATTGCCTCTTTATTGCGGCCTTTTCGCTGCCGTGTTTACCTCCATGATAGCCGCTTTTTTTGGATCTTCTCGCCATTTAATCGTAGGACCTAGCAATGCAGTCGCCATTTTGATTCAGGTGGCAACTTCTGAAATATTATTTACCTATTATCGGGGAATTGTGGGATCTGAACGGGATATAATCGCTCTTCAAATCATGATTCAGATCACCCTTGTTGTCGGGGTTCTTCAACTGCTGGCAGCCTTTTTTCGTCTAGGGCGCTTGACTCAGTTTGTGAGTCACTCTGTAGTTGTCGGATATTTGGCAGGGGTTGCGGTTTCTCTAGTAGTCAATCAATTATTTACATTTATGGGTCTTGCTAAGAGTTATAATGTTCACTCCGTTTCAGATAAATTATACTATCTTTTCACTCACTTGAGTAAAGTGCATATCCATACTCTCTTTGTTGGATTTGGTAGTATGTTTTTGATGATATTTTTTAGGGGAATTAGTAAAAAAATACCAAGTGCTGTTCTTACTATTGTGATTGCAAGTTTAGCGCTTTTTGTGGCAGACCAGTATTTTTATCAAGGCGCTTCTTGCGAATACCCTTGTTTTTCTGAAGGGGTCGTTCAAAAGGTGATGGTTGTTGGAGATACTGGCGATGTTTATGGAATTATTCCTAGGATTTCATGGCCAACACTTCACTTTGGTCTTTTAAATAATATTTTGTCAGTTTCTTTTGCGATAGCGTTATTGTCGATTATGGAGACGACGTCGGTGGCTAAATCGACAGCTGCAAGTTCAGGGCAGAGATTGAGTGTCAACCAGGAGATTTTCGGACTTGGATTATCAAACTTGCTCTCTTCCTTTATTGGAGCGATGCCAGTTGCGGGGAGTGCTTCAAGAACATCTTTTAGCTACGAGCATGGGGCTAAAACGCGTCTTTCGTCGATTATCGGTTCTGTTTTTGTGGGATTGACTCTTTATTTATTTGGCCCATTGATTTCCAAAGTGCCTCTTGCCGCTCTTTCGGCGATTTTGATCATGAGTGCATTGGGGATTGTGAACAGGTCCCATTTGCGTCTCTGTTTAAAGGCGACGAGATCGGACGGGTTTGTATTGGTAACGACGTTTCTTGCCTGCCTTTTCTTAAGCCTTGATGTGGCTTTTTATATTGGGGTGATTCTTTCGATTGCGCTTTACTTAAAGAAGGCGGCTATTCCTCAATTGATCGAGTATACAATCGATGAGCAGGGGAGTTTAAAAAACAGGGAAGCCGGGATTCGGGGGGAGAGGCAAAAGATCCGGGTGATTAAAGTGAATGGGGAGCTTTTCTTTGGGGCAGCCGACCTGTTTCAAACGACGCTTAAGTCAATAGCGGAGGATGACACGACAACTCGCGTGATTGTGTTACAGTTGAAAAATGCAAGGGATATCGATGCGACAGCTTGCCTTGCTTTGAAACAACTGCACGACTACTTAGTCAGTTCAAAAAGGTATTTGATTGCTTGTGGATTAACGCTTCACATTTGGGAAGTGTTAAGCGATGCAGGTCTTGTCGATCTATTGGGTAAGGAAAACTTATTTTTATTTGATGAGAGATACCCCAACTTGCACATCCAAAAGGCTCTTGCAAAGGCCAAAAAACTGGTTTCAAACCACGAAGAGGAGATCCCTTTAGAAAAACCTGCGGTAATAGAACCTCTTGTTATTCCTGTGGAGGGTTAACCCAAATTTGCCCTTGCCCTCCCCCCCCAACTTACCCTTGCCCTGTAAGCGTCAAACGAGGCCATGCATAAAAAACCGCGAAGCGGTTGCCGGAGGGGGTAAAGGGGGAACCGCGCAGGGGTTCCCCCTTTAAAGATGCTTTAAGTTGTAAACATCGAAGAGCAAACTATAATCTCGAATCTTTTTGATCAATTGTAATGATTTCATCTAAGTGGGGAAACCCCTGCGCGGTTTCCCCTTTACCCCTTCCGGCAACCGCTTCGCGGTTTTTTATACATGGCCTCGTTTGACGCTTACTGGGCAAGGGCAAGTTTGGGGAAGGACTAATAGATCCAAGTCAATTCGTGTTTATTGTGGTAAAGATGGATGATTTCGCTACCCTTAATTTTTGCAAAGCGATCCACGATTTCAAAGTCGGCATCCCCTAAAAACTTTAACGTGCACACAAAACGGGTTGAAGGGCTTAATTCAAGCCAGTTCATTACAAAAGAGTAAAGCTTTTCAGGAGTGCAGATCAGGTCGCTAAAAACCCACGTCACTTCAGGAAAATCAGTAGGTTTTAAGGAAAAAGCATCTTTTTTTAAAAAAGTCACGTTCGGAAGCGCTTGAATGTGATCTGCAAGGGGCGCTTTGTCTACAGCCGTGACTTTAAGTCCCAGTCCCTGCAGTACCCACGTCCAGCTTCCAGGAGATGCCCCAAGTTCTAGGCACTCTTCCCCTTTTGATGGAACCCTTTGTGTTCTTAAAAAAGCTTCCCAAAGCTTTAAATAGGCGCGGCTTGGAGGCGTCTTATCCTCGTGAAAATGGACTTCCCCCAAAGCAAAGGGGCTTTTTGAGTGGGCGGAAGCTATCATTGTATTTTCGTCGATTAAAGTCCAAGAACCCAAAGGGGTTGTCGGTAGTTTTGAAAAAAAATGAATAGGTTTTGGAGAAAAGTAAGCCAGCTTTTTCTGGATCAGCTCCCCCCTTCTGAAATTTTGAAAGGGAAGATAGCCCCAAAGTTTTTGTTTAGCTTTTAGTTGGTTGGCCCCGTCATTTATTGAAGTGAAAGAAATCACTTCGGGGTCGTACCAGATGTCTTGGGCAAAATAGACGTTTTGAGGTTCACCTTTTGTGATGAAAAGAGGCCCATATCTTCCTATGATCCCTTTAAGCTCTCTCTCAAGTTCATTCTCTAAACCCGTTTTAGCAAGATAACCCGTTTGTTTCACTTCGAACCCTTATGTTGTCTAAAATATTCGGCAAGAAAAAGGGACGCAGCGACCGAAACGTTAAGGCTCTCAATCTTATTTGATCCGGGAATTTGCACATGGTGTGTTGTTAGTGATTCAAGAGCCTCGCTCACGCCAAAAGATTCCGAACCCAAAATAATGATACTTTTTTTCGGGAAGCAGAAACTAAAGAGCGATTCCCCTTTGTGAGATGAGGTGCTAATGATTGAGTAGCCCTGTTTTTTTAAAGTCTCTAAAGTTTTTTTAGGCTGTTTTAAGTGAATCAGATCGACAAATTCTGCCCCACCCTTAGCCACTCGGCAAGCTGAAGCAGAAAGGTTTGGCATTTTTTTTGCCTCTCCTAAAATAAAAGGGAAATCAAAATGAGCACACGTTCTCACGATTGAACCTAAATTGTGAGGGTTTTCAACCCCATCTAAATAAAGAAACCCTTCGTTTTTTCCCCTTTTAAGAAAAACCTCTTCCGAAATACTCTTCTTTTCCTTCGCAAGGAAGCAAACCCCTTCGTGATGAACAGACCCCGAAACCTTTTCAAGCTCCTCGTTTGTTGTGACGCTATACCCTCTTTTCTTTTCTGAACACCACTTTAGAACCGATTTAAGAAGATTTAATTTTGATTTTTCAACCCAAACTCGGATCACATCCTCAGATCTCGTTTCCCAAAGGGTTAAACACGTCTGAAGACCAAAATATTTGCATTCATCTGTTTTCATGAGTAACTAAAAGATTTTTTACATCGATTGTAATCTATAATAAGAAAAATTGCAATCGATTTGCTAATTTTTTTGTCGTAAATAAAAAAATAATTTAATAAATAAACATTTGATTATTATATTTAAATAATATAAGATACCTCGTATAATTTAGGTCTTATCATGAATTTTTCAATTTCAAATGGTTTTTATCCCTCGAATGAATCTTTTAATGAATTTAATTTAAAAAATCTATTAACGAGGAATTTAGTCGAGGAGGAAAAAATTGAGAAAGAGTTGTATGACGATAAAAATTCTCCCCTTTCAGAAGGTTTAGAAAGCGAAAAAGACCTTCACAAGGAATCAGGTGAGGCCTTTTTTAAAGGGACAAAAACTATTCATGGAAGGTTGATCGATTTTGACCAAGTCACTTCCTGGTATCGAACAAAAGATCCGAAAGATTTAGTTCATCCTGTTTTGACTGAATTAACAAATTTTTATACTTCGGAAAAATTCTTAGAGAAGCCCCCTACAACTCAAGCGAATGCAGATCTTCTTAGAAAATTGGCGATGAAAGAGGCAATAAAAGAGATTTTACCCCTTTTTGAAGAAGAAAAAAAAGTGCTTCTTATGGTTTTGGAAATTGAACGATGCACTTCGGCGGTTTTTCAAAAGCAATTTCTTTTTCGACGACCGATGTTGTACGATAAAACCTTCAACGAGTTAAAAGCGAGTCTTCTCGATTTACCAAAGCCCACAACAGTTGATAGATTTCAGTTTTGTGAGTGGTTTGATGACGTTTCAAGGGATGCTCAAAAGGTTGAGAATACTTCTTATATTGCGCCAGAATCATTATTAGAAAAAAAGGAAGCCCTATTCGCCTTTTCGAATTTAAAAGATGATAGTGAGCTTGCAGATATGGCAAAGGACATTCTTCGCAAGTTAGATCGGGATGCCTTGGTGTTAAAAACAAAACAGTGTTTAAAAGAAGTTCAGGAATTATATCTTCGAGTAAGTCTTCATTTAATTAAAAAATCTATTTTTCCAATCGGTTTGAAGTGGTTTCCTTTTTTTGGTTTGATTCTTAATATTATGGCAGAGAGAGACAAAGCGATTGGTACAGCTGTTCACCATCAAAAAGATTGGCCCAATTTATTAAAAAGACGCTTCTCCTTGATGGATCGGGTGCACTGGAAATACTCTCATATTTATCGCTTTTTGGCAGAGGATGCCCTTCAAAATTCTTATTTTTTTGAAAGACAAAATCGCCTTCTCAATCTTTTAAAAGAGAGGTATGGGCATGCGGGAGAGACTCTTTTTGCACCTCACTTCATCAAAGTTGAAAAGAGTGCTATCCCTTTAAACTTACTCGAGTTTTCTCAATCTGAAGTTGAGAAAAAAAAGGGAAAGTCACCTCAACCTAAAGCCACTGTGGTGCAAAAAAAATCGCAAAGTGAAAGTTCCTCTTCGAGAGAGCCGCCATTGCCAAAAACCCTCACTTTGACCCCTCTTCAAGAGAGACTTAATCGGATTTCACAGTTTCATTATTCATACGACCATCGTTTGTGGCGCTGGTTTGCAATAGATCCTGCAAAAGATTTGTCTGAGGTTCGGAAATTTAAAGATAGGGGAGAGTTGACTTATCAAGCAGCCTCTGATGAAGAGCTTTTAAAAAGTTGGCAACAACACAGCTTCCCTGCCATTGAGATCATCTATCAAGATCCCGATTTTAAGAAGCGGTTTACAAGGGATAACAAAAAAGAAGATGGGTTGGGATTTTGGATGATGTGTCGTCTTGAGATGGAGAAAACCCCCGTTTTAGATGGTAGGGTCCGGATCGGATTTTACGAGGAGGATGGAAAGACGATTATGCATCGTTTTTTCAATCCGGGAAATGAAACAGGAGTCACAGCTAAACAGCTTAAATCGACACTAAAGGACGAAACTTTAAAAGATGAAGGGGATGTTTTTTATCAGACTCAAAAACAAAACCAATGGTTTTTTAAAGATCAACTTCTAGAAGTGGAAGGTGAGGGGGCTTTTGAGAGAATTCGGATAAGGCAAACGGTTAGAAAAATGACACTGATAGCGATTCAAATCCCTTCATGGATCAAATAAACATTAAATGAGGCACTCCACTAAAGGAGTGCCCCTAAAAGATTAGCTGTTTTTTGTTCCAGCTTTTTGAAGAGATGAAATAAGGTTAGCTACTTGGCTAAACATTTGTTGATACCCTTGGAAAAGAGATGGAGCATCTTTTGCATCAGTCTCTTCTGGCATGTTAGCTTCAAGTTTCTTTTGAATAGCAGGGTCTTGTTTTGCTCTTGCGCGTACGTTGTTGATGATTTTATTGACATCGTTTACGTATTGTTGAAAACTTTCTTTTCCGCTTACAAGTTCCCAAAACTCTTGTTGGATCGCATCATTATCTTCTTTTGTCAAAGAAGAAAGAATCGTTCCGAGTTCTTCAAAACTCATGTTAATGTCGTTCAAGTCCTCTTTCGTCTCTTCTCTTGGATGAGTTTTATCGAGGTCATTTGAAAGATTTTTTGTTGATTCATTTAAATTTGTAATAATTTCAAACAATTTATCGATAGCCATGGCTGACTCCTTATTTTTTTGGTTAATAAAGTGACTTGGTCACTAATAAGAAACTAAACCAAATAATAAACTAACTCAAATTAATAATTAGTAAAGATATATAAATCACTGAAAATTAGTTATATAATTATAATTAATTTCTTTTTGTTTAGTTGATTTAAATAATCGATAATTTGATTTAAAGGTAATTGAAGATCGTGAGCGAGAGACTCAGCAAAGCTGTATTTGGGTAGTAGGGGAATTTCATCCATTAGGGCTCTCATTTCATTTGGTTTTAGGTGATTAAATGCGGCCTGTCCTGGATCGATGTAGAGGTTGTACTTTGGGTTTGCGAGCGAAAAGACCCCTTTTGAGGTTTTGTGGATGAGGGTTTTTTTGTCCAGTTTTAATACCGTGTTAAAAAGGAGGTTAGTGGCTTCTTCAAGAGCCTCCTTAGAGATGATAGAAAGGTTGTCTTTATTTGAGTGGTATTCGGGGTAGGGGTATCTTGAGAGGCTACACATCGGGATTCCGTAAGATTCAAAGACGACCTCATCGTTACAGATGATACTTCTAAAGGGCCCTGATTTAAGGGGAGCTTCCTCGAGAAGGGTTTTTTCGATTTGCCCTTTTTTTAAGCGGCTTAATTGAAGTGATAATTCATTTTTATTTCCGAGCATCTCAAGGAAAATCGCTTCGATTAAGGGTTTTTTGGCACTTTTTCCAAGATAGAACTGCGATCCTATGATCTCTTGAACGATGAGGAGTCGATAAGTGAATTTCGTTTTAATTTCTGAGAGTTTTTTAAAAAGCTCAACTCCCACAGCTACCCCTGAAAGATCGTCATTGGCCATTCCAGGGTGGTCGAGGTGAGCGACAAAGATGAATCCCTCTTCAAACTCCCCTTTTTTTATATATTCAGCCACTTTTAAAGTGCCCGGAGACTCTTCTGTTTCAATTTCGACCTCATACTCCCCCTCTTTTAAACTGTCGTAAAACTTTTTTGTGACGCAAAATCCAAAATCTCTTTCCCAAGGGCGGTAGTGTTGCCTAAAGTGGTAGGGGATAGCATTTTCATCTCTTAAGTCGTAGTGGAGGTGTTTTTTTAATTCATCGAGCGTAAGAGTCCCTTTAAAGGGGCTTGAGAGCCCCATAATTTTTAAGGGATGATCCACTTCGAAAAGAGTTTTCCCCTTTTGCTTAATGGTTCCTCTGATAAGATCCCATTTTGGGGGAATGACCCATCCTTTATAGGGTTTATCTGTGGTATATTCGTGGATTTTAAAGGGAAGAAAGGTTTGTAGAAAAGCAAGGCTTTTGTCGTAATCAGAGGAACAGAAGATCCGGTTCAAGCGCCACAAGTTTTCTAAAATAGTGTAGGCAATCATAAGGTATCCGTGGGCTTTTGCCCTAAAATAAATTTTGGAGCAGCTTTTAGGAAGAAGTAAGGTGTTTCACTAAGACCTTTAATGCCAACGGCGAAAGCCTCTTCTGCATCGACAAGTTTTAGATGGGGAAGTTCACTCAAAACTTTAGCTTCCCGTAGCCTTTTTTCATAAAGGGACAAATCGTATTCAACGCCATACTCTAAATATCTTACGGCACTTATCGGGTCTCCTGGGACTCTCTTTCCCTCTTTTGTTACGGGATAGGGGTAGATTTTGAAGTAGAGGTGGGGCACGCCATATAGCTGTTCGATGTAGTGGACAAAAGTCATCGACTGGAGAGGGGCTCCAAGAAAGAGGATTTTCCCCCCCATTTCTCGGAGTTTGTGCCAGGGGGAAGTGACTCCAAAACCTGATAGGGAGAGGTCTCCTACGAGCTTTTTGCTATTTTTCCCAATAGCGCTAACGCTTTGGAGGGGGTTACAGCTTCGTTCAGCTTTTTCAAGATTTGTGACAAATTGGCTAAAGAGTCCTAATGAGGAGGAGACCTTTGAAGAGTTCACATCAAAGGGAAGCCCCTCTCTTGCGTATTCGTAGAAGTAGGCAGGGACTAAAAGAGTGCCCTCTTCTCCAATCGTAGCCATGATTTCATCGAAAGTGTATTGAAGGATTTCCTCTTTCGATTTTACAAATTTTGGGGGCTTAAGCACGCGAAGATCGGTGTGGACAAGGACTGAGTCTCCTTTTTTTAAGCCAAGCTCTTTTAGGGTTTCTCTCATGCAAAACCTTTAATGACAAGTTGCTGTGAAAACGCTTGGAATAGATTTTGCCCATCCCAAACGGGGTCAAAGTGAAGCGCTTCTCCAAAAGGAACTATTCTTGTGATCCCTTGTCCATTTAAGTGGTGAATCAGTTGTTGTACATCATTTTTGGAAAAGCCTTCTAAAGTAAGCGTTTGATCTTTGTGGTTTGTAAAATTCTTAATTTCGGTTAAGTGAAGAAGGTTGACGTGATAGATGAGTCCAAGACCTAAGTGAGAGCGGCACTCTCTTGTGGCTTCTCTTAGTGTCATCACTGTTAATTCATTTGAGTACTCTCTGATTTTTTCAACGGGAAGCTCAAGGGCTTTTTGGAACAGATCGTTTTTTTTCAATAGCGCTTCGCTTGAGTTAAGTCTAAATTTTTTCTCTTCGATCACCTTTTGAAGCGCTTGGTAAAAGGTTTGACTTTTCTCTTCGATTTCATCTTCCTCACCTACCCAAAAAATAAGCTTAGGGGAGGAGCAGGCTTGTTGATTGAAAAGATACGCGTCGTTAAAAAATTTATGAGGAGCCTCTTGGCTAACTTTTGAAGCCCTGATCGCGGCGAAGGAGAATCTATCGGGGAAGGCTAAATCGATTCCATGGGGGGCAAGTGGGTATTTTCTTATCGTTTCAACAGTGACATCCCCTCCCCAAACCACTCTTGCATCAACTTTTGATGAGATCCGCTTAGTGATCTCTTCCTCATGTCCATACTCTACAAAAAGGGTCATCTCTTCGATAAGGGGAAACTGTTTGAGTACCTTTTCAAGAAGCAGAACAAGCTCTGTTTTTTTAGAGATCCGGATAATGTTTCTGTTGCCACAAAGAAGGCTTATTAGAAAGGAGTAACCAAGCATCACTTCAAGATTTGCTGGGGGAATGTGGAAGATGGTTCCTCTTGGCGCTAATAGCTCTTTGGGTTTGATTTCGCTAAGATGCGCTTTTCTTAGCCAAAACCCTAAGGCGACAAAATCGTGCCTTTGACTTTTTAAAAGTTCTGCTGAAAGAGTTGTGCAAAACTCAAGTATTGAGGGATCGAAGAGGGAAAGTGTCTTAGAGGGCAAATGTGTCACTACATCCTCTTAATTCAGATTGGGGCACTCGGCCCGTTACAAGGAATGTCTTACCCTTTTGTCCACAAGGGCATCTATCAGTATTTGTCAAAACACCCAAATCCTCTGTTAAGAGGGCGTGGCCAGGGTAACTTCTTGGAATTGCGGAGAGCACTTCGATGACCCCTTCTTTTGCCGGCTGCCAAGTGATGGGATCTCTTATGATCACATCTCCAAAGGGTGGGGTGTGGAAATGCCCTTCTTTGCACTCAAGAAAAACGGTGCCCACCTGCTCCACCATCCCGTAAAAATTGTGGCATGAGGAGATTTTTGTCTTTTGGAAAACGGTTTCTTTAAATTTTTGGTTCGTGATCTGTTCCATCCTCTTCCAACCACCTGAGTGCACTAAAATCCCTTTTTCGATGTTTAGACTTAAAATTTCCATTAAAAAATATTTCCAGACGATAAAAGTCATTCCAAAGAGAAGTTTTGGCTCCTTTTCATGCCTTTTTAAAAAGTTTTCGATCGCTTCTTTGTTAAGGCTCATATCTTCGTTTAAGGCATAAGTCACATCTCGTCCAAAAGTCATCATACCAATCAAGGCAGCTCCTCTTGCACTATATTGTTTTCGATTAGTGATCCCATTTTCAGCATCGATGATCAAGAGTGGCAGTCGTTTCGGTCCAAGAAGGGGAGTCATGATAGAGAAGAGCGCTTCTGTTTGACGCTTAGCGGTTTCTGCGTCTAGGTAAATGCGACTTAAATGTTGCTGAGTGGTTCCACTCGACTCTAAAACTTTAAAAATGTTTTCCTTTGAGATGCTTAAAAGTTCAGCAAATTTGAAAAGAGTGACCGGTAGGTAAGGGATCTCTTCTAGTGAGTGGGCTTCTTTAAACTCGGGATAAAAAAGAGAGAGGAGTTTTGCGTATTTCGGGCAGTTTTGTTTGTGGTGTTCGGTCAATTGATTAAGCTCTTGCAAAAGCGTCATGGTAGCCTCTTGTAATCGATTTTTAGAGAAGCAGTTCTTGGTAATTCTAATAATTTAGTACAGGTAAACACTTCTTTGTGAATTTTGAAGAGGTCCGAGACAAAAAGGATATACTCCTCACATGTTTTTTCTCCCCCTTCGATAAAAAGATGGATGAATTGATCATCTCCCTTAACGGCCACATGCTCTTTTGTAAAAGCCTTCTCGATGTCGTCTAAGTTGATTCTCGCCCCATAAATTTTTGAGATTCTGTTTAATCGTCCCGTAATAAAAAAAAAATGGTCTTTGTCGAAATACCCTAAATCACCTGTTCTCAAAACGCCTTTTAGTTCATCCCCTTTTTTTAAGTCCTCCCGGTTGTTTGCAAATCCAAGTGCCACATTCGGCCCTGAGTATACAAGCTCCCCCACTTCGTTTGGTTGCACAATTTCTCGATCGTTCTCAAAAATTTGAAGTTTTCCGGAGGGGATCGGTAGACCTATAGAGCCTATTTTTTCGGGTAAATACTCTGGTGGAAGGCAGGCAATTCTTGCAGTCGCTTCAGTTTGACCATACATCACAAAGAAGTTTTTGATTTTTTTATGAAAGAGGGCAATTAACCTAAGCTCGAGGGCACCCCCCGCCTGAGTTAGGGTCCGAAGAGAAGGGAAGTCGTTTTGAAGAAAGCCGATCCTCTCCATGATTTTGTAAGAGAAGGGGACCCCTGCAAGAGAAGTGCAACTCTGTTTTCTTAAAATATCCCAAAAAGGTTGTTGGGAAAGGCTTGAGTTTGTAAAGACGATCGAAGCGTGTGCTAAAAGGTGCGTGTGTAGCACTGACAGACCGTACGAGTAATGGATCGGAAGAGAGGCGATGGCTCGGTCGGTTTCCTCTATTTTTAAACTTTCAATGATTGACAAAGCGTTCTCTATAAGATTCTCTTTTGAGAGCCTAATCAGCTTAGGGTTTCCTGTGGTTCCCGATGTTGAAAGCAAGAGGGTGGTGTTGCCAAAGGAAGGCTCCTTATCGTTTTTAAGGATAACCAACCTCTCGTCAAAGAGCGCATCTGGTTGGTAGTGTTTGATCAAGTTTTCTTTTAAAGGACGAGCCATTTTGCCATCGAAGAGGGCAACCACATGCCCTGAATTGATAGCGGCGATATAGGTCACTACATCTTTTATTTGGTTGTTATTAAAGAGGAAAATAAGCGATTTTTCTTTTAGGGGAAACATCGCAGTGGCTTCAATCAAATCGTTGTAGGTGACGATTTGTTCAGTGTCCCCATCGATTAAAGCGGGTTTATCACTTTGGTGGTAGAAGAGCATATTTTTTCACAATCGTAAGGGCCGAAGAGAAGCTGTTCATATCGAGCACATCTTGTGTTTCAAGCATGATGTCAAACTCATTTTCTATCGCTGTAATGAGTTGCAGATGGGTGATCGAGTCCCAATTGGCCGATTTTGCAAATTGGAGGGATAAGTAATCGGTAGGATCTTTTAGATGAAGAGATAAGTCGAAGGCTTTTTTTAGCTTTGATTCGAGAAGAGTTTGGTCCATACGCCGCTTTTTTAAAAACTTAAGGTTAATACCGAAACCATTTAAAATCCATCACTTTTTAAAAAAAGTGGGTGTTTAAAACAGGTTCAATTGGAAGTCCATGAGTCTGCTTTTGCAAAAGAATTTCGGGTAATAAGGATCTGCCTCAATGATGAGGGAAGCGTCTTAAGTACCCGGTATGGGGTATAGGAGTCTTTTTGCTTATTCAACTTTATAAAGAAAAGCTTGATACCCACTATTTGATGAAGCGCCTAAAAGGCTTGAAAAGGTATTACGTTTAAGAACATTATCTAGATAAAAACCAACTAATTGATCAACCGGTACACCTTGTATGGGATCCCCATTTTGGGGAACCAGATCAAAATCCACCCATTCAGCTTTTTTAATCGAACCTACCGGGGGATTGAGTTTCTTTTGGCTTACTCCGTCAATACGGTAGGCCCAAATCTGTTCAATTAACGGTCTAGGGGAATATTCTATTGACGCCACTAATTCAGTATCCAAATCATCCGTGGCAACGAGCTTAAATCCCCCTTGTTCCTGTGCCGTTCTAAGGGCTTCTTTATGAAGCAACTCTTCTTGATGAATAGAAAAGTTTACCGGTAATACCCATTCGTTTTTTTCGTTTTTGATAACTAACAAAACTTTTCTTGCAAGCTCGTCGATGACTACGACTTGATGAAGAATTTCAAAACTTTTTTTCTTGGTTATTGAGCACTCTTTGTCAGATAACCAGATCCAAAGCTTTATCTTATTATTAGTTTGGTCATAAATTAAATCACTTTTCCCGCTATTGCCGATTTCAAAGTCAGAGGGGGCCAAGCCAAAAATATCAACCTTTGCGGGAAGCGGCACGTTAATCCAAAGGGAATCAAATCTCTTATTTTCCTTGAAATTAAGCATCAATTTTTCAATAGCTTCTTTCACTACCTGTGGGCGCCAAGATAATGCCCCATCGATGCAAATATGGCATTCCCTATTTGTTTGAGCTTTTACGAGGAGGGTGCCAGATCTAAAACAGTTTTGACCTGTTTGACGTACTTCGGTGGTTTCATCAATCGCTTTAAAAAAGGCTTGAATTTCTGTTGGAATCATATTTTAACTCGCTTTTTTTTAGTTAAGGGCGTGAGTATAGCTAAAGCTCATTTTAATGGGAACACTAAATTTATTTTAAAATTGTGCTCTCAGAAAGAGTACTGGTTAGCCTTAAGCTCTTGACTTGCACCATTTTTTGAAAGCGATCTGAAAGATTTTGACGCAAACAAAAAAAACATGATTCATAGGATATCCATGATATGTAGTCGGCCCTTAAAAAAGTCCTCTCCAATAAAAAGTGTCCCTTTGGACAAAAAATGCGTTTTACTCCTCACCCAACCCCTCAAGGGGGGGAAGCGTCCTTCACCGCATTTTTTGTTGCAAAAGGATCACTTTTTCTTTGGAGAGAGCGTGTTCCATTCGCAAAATTTTTAAGCTTTTCTAATTGCCATATAAATAAACCTTGCAAAATAGGCTATGTGTCTCTTCCTTGTTAACTGCAAATTTTTCTCAAGGAACCCTTACTTTTTCAGGGCCGACTAAATAGGCTGATTTTTTCTTTATCAAGCCTATCCCATTCATCATGTTTTTTGCTTCTTGATGAGTTAAAAAAAATCATGTTTCGTTGTGACATTTAGTAAAACTTTTTACACGGTGTACTAATTGACATTTTACAATTTATCCAAATAGTGAAAAACACAATATGATGATAGTCAGGATAGAAAAAAAGAATTTTTTCTTGTTTTAAGATTTGAGAATAGAAAGACTTAAGGGGTTTTTATATAAAAGCTGTTTCTAATTAAATGGAAGGGATCGGATCCCATTTAAGCACCCGCTCATCTTCCATTTTTATCGTTTCATATACCCATTTCTCACCATTTTCTCGAGTCAAACGGTCGCAACCCATAAGAACTCCTTTTATCAGACCATAAGTCTTGACAGCATCTAAAGTATATTGGGAGCTTGAGGGAAAAAAGTGGCTTCTTGGGCCATCGGCTGGTGAGATGATCTCTTGGTGAAAACGAATGAGAGGCTCAGCAAGATGCCCCGTGTGCGTTGTGGAGGATTTTTGGGTTTGTTCCTCAAAGTAGGTGATTCCTTCATCTTTTCCCCAAGGGGAAAAGGAAGCCTCTAAGGGAAGAGTCAAAATAATTAGGATAAAAAGTCGCATTAAAACCCCTTGTTAAGCATGAGGATCGGGAAGAGTTTCTCCCTTACCATCATATCGCGGGCCTGCTCCTGGTAGAGTCCTTCATTATACGATTTGGCTGCAAGGCCAGCTCCTTGGATGCCTCCAAAATACCAGCCGCACTCTAAGCTTCCCGATATCACGGCGGGAAAATAGAGTTTCTTTTCAACAAATTGCCAAGTTGCTGCAGTAAAAATGACATTTAGCAAAAGTGAGGTGAGGGCCGAGTTTTTCTGTCCCACGTACAAATAGCCAGATCCTGGCAGTATCGCATTTAATAGACGCGCTGTATTGGGAGATTTTTTGCATCTCTTGTAATTGTCAAAAAAAGGCTTCATCTCGTTGTAAGAGGGGTGTTTTAAGCTTAAACACTCAGCTGTTTGAAGTTGTCCTTGAGTCAAAGCTTGATGAATCAAAAGGTTTCTTGCAGTCTCTGGTTCAAACGATTCTAAAACAGTGAGGAGTCTTTGTTTTTTCCCCTCTTGTTTTAAGTCTCTATAGAGGTCGTAAAGAATGATGAGGACCTCTCTAATCGTTGGAAATTCTGTTGTGATCTCTTTTAGTGAGGTCGAATCAAACACATCGAGAGCATCGCTTGAGCGTCTTCCTAAGTAGTAGGAGAGAAAAATGTCGTAAGAGATCTCTTTTTTGATCATCTCAAAGTTTGGAGGAAGAAGGAAGGAGGCTCTTTTGTAGCAAGTGATCGCTCGGTAAAGGTCCATTTCGTAGGAGAATTTTTTTCCAAGGAAAAGCTCTTTTTCCCAATCGGTCTCTGGCTCTTTTTTCTGAGAGAATGCTGGAGGCAGTGATTTGACAAACCGCTCATTTGGGAAATAACAAAGGCTCGGATTGATATCGAGATTGACCCTTGTGCAGGAAACTATGACGCTTAAACTAGTTAGGGCGATCAGGATCTGCGCACCAAGGGCGGCAAACCTCTGGCACATTGAGGAAATCAAGAGCTTCTTCGGTTTCATATTTCCAACTTTGCTTGACGCGACTTCTCTTTTGGAAGATGTCTTGCTGGTGTTTCGTTAAGTTTTGCATCTCATCAACAGTATCGACAATCTCCGGACGGATAAAAATCATAAGGTTTTGTCTTTGGTCTTGTCTCGTTCTGTCGGAAAAGAGGGCTCCTAAAAGAGGAACCCCTCCAAGGCAAGGGATTTGGATACGAGTGAGCGTGTTATCATCTTGCATCATTCCCGATATCACAAGGAAATACCTGTTTGGAATATGCACCCTAGTGATCGTTTTGTTGACTCTTGTCGTAGGGCCTGAGTTGTTGTTTTGTCCACTCGTATTGCCCCCACCAATGCTGCTACTGCCTGAGACACCCGATCCTGAGCTGCCACTTCCTCCATTGCCGTTTGAAATGACGTTGCTGCTTTCTTGGTAGATATCCAATGTGACAAGGCCATTATTGCCGATACTTGGTGTGATTCTTAAAGTGGTTCCAATATCTCGGTATTCGTAGTTTGAGGTGATTGTGTTTCCACGGTCGTTTGCAATCGAGTTTGTTTGGTAGCTTGTATTGATCCCGACGAAAATTTCAGCTTCTTGTTGGTCTTCCACGATAATTTTTGGGTTCATCAACACTTTAGAGTTTGAAATCGTGTGGACAGCTTTAACAAGGGCGCCTAATGTGCGGAAAGTGACGCCGCAATGCGATATCGATTGACCGATGATCCCCATCGTGTACCCTTGATCTTTCACAACGTTTGTTACGCTTGGAGGTAGAGTGACTGTGTTGTTGAACACATTAGTCAAAGGGGAGGTTGGAGAGAGGAAAGCTTGGGCTCCCACGGAGTCTCCCCCTCCAAAACTTGACTCCCAGTTCACTGCAAATCGTAAAGAGTCGGTGATATCGGTCTCTAGGATAAGCATCTCTATAAAGACTTGTCTTACAGGAGCGTCTACTTCTTCTATCAATTCTTTAATTTTCCCAAGGGCAGTTGGAGCTCCTGTGAAAATCATCGAGTTTGACGATTCAATCCACTGACCGCTGTTGATAGCGCAGATAAGGTCTTCATTGATCTGACCACATCCTTGAAGGCTTGCAGCAATTTTTGAGAGCGCATCGATGATCTCATTGCCTTTTCGGTATTGAAGTTTTCTAATGAAAAACTGTGTTCTTTCGATATCTCCGGCAGGCAGTTCCTCATACTCTCTTCTTCTGGAAAGGCGTCCAGGTGAGATCGATTGCCCAGGAGTTAGTTGGAAATTCCAACGCCCGTCGGCATCTTTGACCCAAGTCCCTTCAGGATTAGCTTGAGGGCGTCTTAATTCAGCTCTCTCTTCCCCTTTAGGGATGAAGACTAGGTTACCATTGCCGTCGATTTGCCAAGTGCCCTCTGGGGGACCCCCGTCGGTGCCTTGTAATCCTTTCTCCGGTTTAAAAACCCAGTTTCCATTGTCGTCTAATACCCAGCGTCCATTTGGTTTTTGACCTGCAACTTGCCCATTGAGTTCATGTACCTGAGTCACTCCCTCAGGTTGATCGATGTAGTTCATCATCGAAAGCGCTTTTTCGACGAGGAAAGGGGATGAGATGATGAATACAGCATCCCCTTTTGGGTGAGCGACAAAGTGTAGAGGCTGCTCTTTTGCCATGGGGCGCATGATATCGGCAATCACGCTCACTATCGAGTCGACTTGAAGATTCTTGACGACATATTGCCCAATCACAAGTCCCCCTTCTGGGGCGTCTAGAGCTCGAATAAGCTCTGTCAACTTGTTGACGTTTTGCGAAAGATCTGTAACTATCAGGTGATTTGGATTTTCAACAGTCTCGACAATCGCTTGCTCTGAAAGAAGAGGAATTGCAACAGCTTGTGCTTTATCTGGCTCTAAGGTGTTTAACCTAAAGACTTTAGTGACAAATTCGGTGTCTTTAGTTTTAACAAGTTCAGGCTTAGAATCGGTGATGACTTTACCAATCGATTTTATTTTGGGGTTTGGATTGACGATCAAGTTATTGCCCTGTTCGATCACATCTAAATCGCGGATTCTTAGTTCTTGAAGGGTTGCTGTTAAAATGTTTTCGATAGTGGTGTCTTCTTCTGAAATAATGGAGACAGTGAAAGGGATATCAGCTTCGTTAAAAATAAAGTTTTTTCCACTGATTTGACTCACATAGCGCAAAAGCTCCACCATGCTCACGTTATTTAAGTTAACGCGGATTGTTTCTTGCTGTTTTATTGGTGTTTGGAGCAATCCACTTTGAGGGTCATAAGGGGTTTGTCTTTCAGAATCGGGTGTCAGAATAAAATTTGTGGCCCCAGGCTCTCTGTTTCCGGGTATAATAGCTGTGGGTTCAGGAGTTTGAGCTTGAGCTTGTGCAGGTGGAGGAGTGGTTTCAGGGGCGTTTTGAGCGACCAAATCGCGATCATTTCTCAAAGGATCGACTTTGAGTTTTTCTGTCGGAAGCTCTTTTTTTGTAATTTTACCCTCTTCATCGTCTAAAAAGGAGAAAAAGTGAGGGGCGTCACTCCATATGACAGAACTTGAGAATAGGAAAGCGCATAGCTGTTTGCGAAAAAATGACATGAAACTCTTCCATCACGTAGGTGAACACATCATAACATGGAAGAGCCTTTTTTTGCATCTATTGAAAATAAGATTCCTGAAAGGCAGTTAAATCTTTTAAGAAATCGACCCCATCGCGCAATCTTTGACAAGGATCTTGTTGTAGAGCCTTGTAGAGTATTTTTCTTAAATCTGTAGGAATATGTTTAAATTGAATGCGACCATTTTTTTTATCTATTGAAAATACGATTTCTGAAAGGCAGTTAAATCTTTTAAGAAATCGACCCCATCGCGCAATCTTTGAGAAGGATCTTGTTGTAGAGTAGTTCTCTTAAACCTATAGGAATATGTTTAAATTGAATGCGATCGTTTTTGTATCTATTGAAAATACGATTTCTGAAAGGCAGTTAAATCTTTTAAGAAATCGACCCCATCGCGCAATCTTTGAGAAGGATCTTGTTGTAGAGTAGTTCTCTTAAACCTATAGGAATGTATTTAAATTGAATGCGATCGTTTTTGTATCTATTGAAAATAAGATTTCTGAAAGGCAGTTAAATCTTTTAAGAAATCGACCCCATCGCGCAATCTTTGACAAGGATCTTGTTGTAGAGTAGTTCTCTTAAACCTATAGGAATGTATTTAAATTGAATGCGATCGTTTTTGTATCTATTGAAAATAAGATTCCTGAAAGGCTGTTAAATCTTTTAAGAAATCGACCACATCGTGATATCTTTGACTAGGATCTTGTTGTAGAGCCTTGTAGAGTATTTTTCTTAAACCTATAGGAATATGTTTAAATTGAATGCGACCGTGGCAAAGTTTACCGGTAATAAGCTCATAAGCGATCACTCCAAGAGAAAAAATGTCTGAGGAGTAGGAGATAAGATCGGAATCTTTTCTTTGCTCAGGACTCATATAGATCGGAGTTCCTACAAATCTAGGCTTAGCAGGCATACTAGGATCGGGTTTTTCAGATAATAGTTCTGAAATGCCAAAATCGATAACTTTTATTTGATTAGATTTTGTGACTAAAATATTTTCTGGTTTTAAGTCTCTGTGAATCACTCCATGGCTGTGAAGATGGCACAGGGCGTACCCAATCTCAAGTGTGATTTCAAGTGCTCTTTTTAAAGAAATAGGGTTTTGAAGTAAGTATTTTTTGAGCGAAATCCCTTCGACAAACTCCATCGCAATATACACCCCCCCTTCCCAAAAACCAGATCCAAAGAGTCTGATGATTTGGGGGTGCTCAGGAACACTTGTGATTTTTGCCTCTTGTAAAAAACCCTCAACTAAATCTTTTCTCGAAAGGTGTTCCGGCGATAAGACTTTGATCACAATAAGAATATTAAGCTTGGGATGAGTCGCCAAATAAAGAATACTCATCCCGCTTTTTTCGAGCAGAGCTTCAATTTTATAAGGACCAATGACTTCAGGCAGTTTTTCGGGCTCAAAATCTTGCATGGTTTTTAAAAATTAAATATCTAAAATACGAACGCCTAAGTTGTCGCCTAAAGCAAGTAGTTCACCTTTTGCGAAACATTTACCGTTGACGACAAGGTCAACAGCATCCTCTTTTTTTAGTGAAAGCTCTAAATGGTTCCCGATTTGAAGCTCTAAAAGTTTTTGAAGAGGCATTCTCAAACGTCCAAGCTCCACTGTAATTTCAATTGGAATTTGGTCGATGGCGACTCGATCAGTTACTTTTTTTTCAGAATGTTGGGAAGAAGTCGTCGTATCTTCTTGTTCAGACTCTTCAATCTCCTCTTCAGATTCTTCCTGAGATTCCTCTTCCTCGTCCTCTATTTCAGACCCTTCCTCTTCGTCTTCTTCAAATTCTTCTTCCTCTTCGTCCCAATCGGTGTCTTCGTCTTTCATAGGGGCTCTCTCCTCCTCATTAAAAGGGTATTCGTAAAGTTTAATCCCATTATCTTTTATCTTTCCTCGAAACAGCGGCTTTCCACATAAAGTGACCAACACCCTTCCTGAATAATCTTTTGGATTGATGTAACACGAGTCGAGTTTAACAAAATCACCCTTTTTAATTTTCTTTATTTCGTTAGCCTTTAGTGTGACCCGTCCCACTTCAAAATTGAGAGTTGAGCTAAGTTTTTGAGCGACGCCCCTTTCTAAAAGGGTATCTAAGTGTCTAACGCCAAATCTTTTTTTCCAAGAATTGAGTAGATCACTTGGAAAGATGAGGCGAATAAAAAAGGGCTTGTCGTTGATCCGCACCTCAAAATCTTGGCAAAGAGAGCTCTTTTCAGGAAGAGTTTCATCGTCTAAAATATGGTACGATAAACTTTTGTCAAACGAGATCTCTTGAAGGGTGGTTAAAAGAGCCGCACACATAAATTGCTCAAAAGCTTCAAGATAATCTTGGTCGATATTTGAACCGTTGTGGATCATTTGAAGAAAAAGTTTTTTGATATCCTCTTTCGATCCAAGAAATGTGATCGCTCCATCTAAAGGGGCAACGGTAATTTTTTTGATTAAAGGATCCCCTAAACTTTCCAAAAAAGTTTCTTTGGTGCGCACTTCAGGAATGTGGGGTTCAATCGAAAAAGAATCAAAGGAAAAGTGAGATTTGATCAGGTCTGAAAATTGTTCAAAAGGGAAAGGGGGGCAAAACCCAAAAAGGGGGGTCTCATCCAAGAGAATGCTTGGAGAGGGCAGAGTCGACAGCCAAGTTGTTGTTTCTTTTGAAAGGGTCATGGCCTTCTTATAACCGAAAAGAGGTTCAAAAAGCAAGTCTCAAACATTTATCGTCTTTTTCTTTGTTGTTGATCTTCGCTCTCTTCTTGTCCTCTCTGCCTGCCAAGGGACGTTTGAGGGCTATCGCCTGAGTAGATCGGGTGCTCAGATTGCGTAGTGACAGTCACGATATGCAAAACCATCCCGTTTGTTTCAAAACCTGTTCTTAACGATTGTTGATTGTTCGGCAAGTCCATGATTTTTTTAGCATCTGTAGAAAGATTCTCAAAACTGACGTTAAACTCTTTAGGAGCTGAGGCAAATGAAGTGATCACGACGGTGGCTCCTTGAAGTAGAGGTGAGCCTTTTAGGGTGATTGTGGTTTCTGTTTTTCCTGCGTTTGTCATCGTTTCAATTCCCGAGACAATCTCAGCTATGATCTTTTTGATGTCAACTTGAGGAAGAGGTGTGGCCTCTTTATAAACAATAGGTTCAATGGGCACAACCGTTGTGTTTTGAACACCCAAAGGGTTGACATGAGAAAGATCGGGCATCTCTTTAGAGAAGGAAACTTTTGGTTCATTCTTTTTGGTGGTGGTTTTTGAAGGAAATGGGGATGGAGACTCTGTTTTGGTTGGAATTGGAATAGGAAGCTCTTTCGGGATTTCAGTCGGAATTTGTTTTGGAGCAGGCGATTCGGGCAGTGATTTAACCTGATTTTCAAGGGTAAAGGGGAGGACTGGCTCAGCCACGTTTTTAGTTTCTGAATCTGCTTGCAAAGGAATCGCTTCAGTTGTTGACTTAGCGATTTTTTTACCACTTGTCTTAGGCAAATCAAAAGGGCTAATCAGAGGAGCTGTTTCTTCTGCAGCACCCTCTTTAGCAAGAGAGTTTTTTGATCCTCCTCCTCCTTTCCCTTTTCCTGATTGATTTTGATCGTCTAAAACTTTTTGAAATTGCTGGGCATCAGGAGGTATCTCGATTTTCTTGCCACTTTTTAAGTCTTTTGTCGGTGCTACAGGTGTTGTTGTTACTTTTGTTGTTGGGTCCATATAAGACCTCCTTTTTTTAAATCATGACTATTTAGAAGCTTTGCGCATTTTGTTCAAATAAGAGACTGATCCAATCTCATCGAGTTCACTCTCTTCGATAACGCGTATCTCCTCTTTTGCCTCTTTAATCCATCCAGTTTTGTGCTCAAGTATTTTATCCACTTCAAGCCTTTTTCGCACGAGTTCTTTTTTCGCTTCTTCAAGCTCTTTTTCAGCTTTTTCAACCATTTTTTTCTGCTCGAGCACTTTTTTTTCTTCTATCGCCAGTTTCTCATCGACCACTTTTAAGTAAACTTTCATTTCTTGTACTTTCGGGCTTGTGGTCAATTTGTCAAGCTCTGCTCTTAGTTTTTGGAGTTTGTCAATTTTGTGTTCTTTGACAAGATCCCGCTCTTTTTCTCTCTCTTTGAGCTTTTCATTCTCCTGGTTCAAAGCAAGCTGTTTTTGTAAAACAACCTTTTCTTGCTCTTCAACCCGTCTTCTCTTGATACCAAGCACCTCTTCCAAAGGGTAAACCAGTTTCATATTTGCCATAAGTTCAACCTACTTAAAGAGTTGTTTTAGAAGTTGTGCAGTCTCTTTAAAAGAACACTTTTCATCAACACCCTGTTTTAAGAAACGGTTGACTTTGTCGTTGTAGTCAATCGCAAAATCCCCTTGCTTATCTGCTCCCCTTTTATACTCCCCAATTTTAATGAGCAGTTCGTTTTTTTTGTACGTTGCCAAAACTTCCCGAATTTGCCCCACTAAGTTCATATGCTCTTGAGAGACGATTTGTGGCATAACCCGGCTAGCAGAAGAGAGAACATCGATCGCTGGGTAGTGGTATTTACTCGCCAAATCTCTTGAGAGGATGATGTGTCCATCCAAAATGGAGCGCACCTCGTCAGCCACAGGTTCGTTCATGTCGTCTCCGGCAACCAAGATCGTGTAAAAGGCTGTGATCGATCCTTTATCGCTGTTTCCGCTTCTCTCGAGAAGTTTAGGTAGAGTTGAGAAAACCGAAGGAGTATAACCAGCTCTTGCTGGGGGCTCTCCTGCAGCAAGCCCCACTTCCCTCAAAGCTCTTGCAAACCTTGTCACCGAGTCCATCATCAAAATAACTGATTTGCCCTGATCTCTAAAGTATTCAGCGATAGCAGTTCCTACGTAGGCTGCGTTAAGTCTTAGTTGAGAGGCTTGATCTGAGGTTGAAATCACAAGAACTGAGCGTTTCAAGCCCTCAGGACCCAAATCTTTCTCGATAAAATCTCTTAATTCCCGTCCCCTTTCCCCAATTAAGCTAATCACGTTGACATCGGCCATCGCATTTCTGGCAATCATCCCTAGAAGGGTTGATTTACCACCGCCGGCTGCCGCAAAAATCCCGATCCTTTGTCCTAAACCTGTCGTGAGGGCCCCATCGATCGCTCTTACGCCTACAGAGAGGGGTTCGCTAATTCTCATTCTTTTTAAAGGATCTGGTGGGGACTGAATGACGGGATAGGTTTCGGTAAGAACTAGTGGACCTTTCGTGGCCACATCCAACGGTTCACCAAGCCCATTTAAAACGCGACCCAAAAGATTTGGTCCCACTTTAATGGTCAGAGGCATTCTCGTTGGAATCACCTCAGAGGATGGGCCAACTCCCGTCATTTCCCCAAGGGGCGAGAGAAACACCTCATCTTGCGTAAAGCCTACAACTTCTGCCAAAAGGGGCTCACCTGCGCGTCTAATGAGGCACACCTCACCAATCTTAACTCCGGGGACTACAGCTTTGATCAACATCCCGACAATTTCAGTGATCCGGCCATTAATGGTCGTTAACTCAAGCTGGTCTAGCCCCACGAGAAGTGAGTCAAATTCATCGTCCATTGCCATCGGTTTTGCCTTTTTTAAACTTGAACGTTCATAATCGTTTTAGTAGATTCAAGTGCCTTGTTGAGCAAGCTTGTGAAAAATTCAAGTTCTTGTTGTACATAGCCAACTTTTGTTTGTACGGCAAGCATAGTCGCAGGCGAAAAAGTGCTTCCATGCTCTTGAAGTCTTTGAACATCAGAAGCTAAAGTGTCTAGTTGGTGCTGGCTGTGGCTTAAGAAACCTAAAAAACGCTCAATAGGCTTGCTGATTCCAAGAGGTTCTTGAGGTTTCACTTCGCTGCCCACTTTACTCAATGCAATTTGTAAGTTTTCGTCGATGTGAACAAGTTTATTCGTTAAAAGAGGCTCGGCTGAGGTTTTTAATTGGAGGTCAGGTTTTTGTAGATCCTGTTTTATGGTGTCGATAGTCTCAATTGTTTTGTGAGCTTGTGAAATCACATCGTTTGGGGTGACTGTTTGAGTGCGATCCAACTTAATTGAAGAGTTTTGCATCTCTTCAATAGGAGAAGGCTTTGGAGTCAATTCGTCGACATTCGTAAGTTCTTTAGCTTGAGTTCCTTGCTTCATTAAAGCTTCAAAATGGTCCTGATTTGGGATCGTTTTGACCTGTTTTGAAATCTCGTCGCCAACTTTGCCGATGGCTGCAATTTTTTCATTTGAATCAGACATGGCGTCCTACCTTTTTTTTAAAATCTCTTCCTCGTTTTTTTCACCGAGGAAGGGAGATTTAATTTTTTTCAAATCTTTATTAGCCCACTCAAGGGAGATCTTGCAGAGATTGACGATCGCAGGATCGCTTGTCTCTTTCATAATCTTTCCTATGAGGGCTTCCCCTTCACCTCTTTTAGATTTTGTGAGCAAGTAACACATTCCTAAAAAAGTTGAAGCTAAAGCATTATCTGGCTCGCGTTCAATAACATCCGTCAATATTCGGGTCGCTTCCTTGATATCGAGCTTGTTTAGAGCGATATAGCCCAATCCTATATCTGGAGCTGTGTGCTTTGGGCTCACAGCCTTGGCTGCTAAAAAAAGCCTGGTAGCACTGACTTCATCTAGCTGCTTTACCGCGACAAAACCTGCCTCGACGAGCAAGGAAAAGTCGTCCTTAAAACTCTCAAATAAGCTCTCTTCCATGGAAGCGTCCCTTGTGTTTCTCTTATATCCCCAAGAGAGGGGAGACTTTTATTCCAAGTCTCCAACAAACTCCCTTGAGAAAAAGCGCATTATCCTTTTACGTTACGTGCCATACTCATAACGGCGGTGTTCGCTGCGTTCACTACAGACGTTGCCATCTCAGTGAGCTGTGATAAGTGGTTCATCAACATTTGCATCTCAAACATATCGCCGATACTGATGGAGCTCTGTCTTGCTTGGATCTGGGCAAGTTTTGTTTCGGCGCTCACTGTCGCTGCGTTAACGAGTGTAAACAAGCTGCTTACACTAAAACCATCCATCACCTGAGCACTGCCAGATGTCGAACCAAACTGTGTGACGTTAATCAATCCATTGTTTGGGTTATTGGCCATAATTTCCCTCCTAAAACCTTACTTTAATAATTTAAATATCAAGTAAAGGTAGAGATCCATACTAGAAATTCCATTTCTTCAGAGGGCTTATTTATAAAGCACTCAGTTTCTGAACCTTGCCTTTAATTCGAACGTTTTACTATAAAAACGATCTTCTTTTTGGCTCTTATATAAGGAGAGCCGAAAAAAGGAGCGCTTCTATTTTTTCTTACAACGACCCATCACCTTCATTAAGGAGATGTAACCGTGAAGAAGAAGCCCAAACACTTCAAAATCTTTCTGTTCGGCCCCGGCTCTTAAAACATTCTTGATGCTTTGCACTTTTGAGTCGATATTCTTCTGAATCTTCTCACAAGCTTTAGGGTCTTTAAATTCCCTCTCGAGTTCGTAAACAAACTCTGGAGGTTTTTTCTTTTTTTTCTGATCTTCCAATCCGAACATCTTAAGTCCTTTTCTTCTCGTATGCCTCTATTATATCATAAAAATGATAAAACAGCAAATAAGGTCTAAATATCATTTAAAATCGAAAAATTAATCATTTATTTATAAACGATTCTATATTCTACACCATCTTTTGTTAAACGCATTTCATTTCGTGTGATACTTATAATTGTCATACCATTAAGATTGTCTCCTTTAGAGAGGATTTTACCGTTGATGATAACGCTAATGTTAGATCCTATCTGAGAGACACCTGAAACGGTGAATTTATCGCTGATATCGATGAGTTTGCTCTCTGGAGCAAGTTCACCGATAAAGCTTTTAATACTTCTAACGCCTGGGATCTTCTTAAAGTTGTCGATAAGCTGATTAACTCTCTCTTTTTGTTCATTAGAGACTGAACCTGTTATAGTTAAGAGTCCATTGCTAAATTCGACCTGAAGATTTGAGAGGCGGTTGATTTTAAGCTCATTAGTGACAGAGTTGATCACGTCTTCTTCGACTAATATCTTGTTGTCGAGTTTATCGAGGTAGGGGAAGTTGGAAGAGACATAATCGGAGAGTTCTTCGGCTTGTTTTCTTGTTTTGACGGTGCCTGATATGGTGTAGTGACCGGGCGATGTCGATTGGATAGTGATTCCTTTCCATGCTTTATTACGGCTCAAAACCTGATTAATTTCTCTCCAAACGTATTCATCGACGATGATGCCGGAACTGTCGATAAGGCTTAAAAAATGCAGTCCTTGGAGGTTGTAAAGCAGCTGGTTTCTATCAGAGGGGCTTGAAACGTGTCCGACGAGAAGGAGTTTACCGGTTGCTTTATTGAAAGAGTAGCGCACATCGGGGAAGGGACTTAAAGCCTCTTCTAGAGCTTTATCGATATTGGTCTTTTGGTTGAGATCAATCGGTTTAGCTTCCTGGAAGAGAGTGGAGATAGCAAGACCTGTGAGGACTAGAATGCCTGTGATTAAAGCGTAAAGACCAAACTTAGAGATTTGGCTTTTGTGTTCATCGCGTGTTTCTTTGACAACAGTCTCTTTAAGGGCGACTTGTGCTGCTTGATTGACCTCTTGGGTTGGTTTTTCAATCTCTTCTTGTATTTCTTCCTTAATTTCAGGCTGAACGGGGGCAGCAGTTTTTGGGGCTTCCTGATAGGGAGGAGGTGAGATAATGGTGTGCATTTCTCCCTCTCGATCGAAAAGCATGAAAGAGGTGGTGCCCAACGAAACGAGTTTGCCCACATTTAAAGTTTGCTTTGAGGTGAGTTTTTGCCCATCGATGAAGACGCCGTTGCGGCTATTGAGGTCCTCGATAAGGGGGTGGTTGTCTGAATCAATCGTGATTTTTAAGTGTTGTCTTGAAACGCTCGTATCGTGGAAGACTACGTCACAGGAGGTCGGATCGGTACCGATGATATACGTCGCATCGGAGTGCATGGAGAATTCAGCGCCGTTATTTGGGCCTCCGATCACTTTAAGAAGGTACCTTCCAGTTCCCATGAGATCGAAGTTTAAGTCGGCAAGGTCATCCTTTTCCTCTTCGTCGAAGATCGTGTCTTCATCTTCGGTATCGCTCTGTTTTTCGCTGGAAGTTTTTTTCTCTTCGCCCTTTTGTGTTACAGAGTCTTCTTCATCAAGTTCATCTTCAATAATCGCATTGTCCTGTGATTCCTCTTTAGTAGTGTCTTCTGAGGGAGTGGAATCGTGACTAACATATTCATTATCAGTGGGTTCTGATTCGAATTCATCTTGGTGGGTTTCGTCAAGAGGCGTGGGTTCTGGGGTAATAGACTCATTTTGAGTGGCTTCTGACTCGTGCTCCTCTTCAAGAAGTGATTCGTCAGGAGATGTGGGTTCTGGGGTAATAGACTCATTTTGAGTGGCTTCTGACTCGTGCTCCTCTTCAAGAAGTGATTCGTCAAGAGACGTGGGTTCTGGGGTAATAGACTCATTTTGAGTGGCTTCTGACTTGTGCTCCTCTTCAAGAAGTGATTCGTCAGGAGATGTGGGTTCTGGGGTAATAGACTCATTTTGAGTGGCTTCTGACTCGTGCTCCTCTTCAAGAAGTGATTCGTCAGGAGATGTGGGTTCTGGGGTAATAGACTCATTTTGAGTGGCTTCTGACTCGTGCTCCTCTTCAAGAAGTGATTCGTCAGGAGATGTGGGTTCTGGGGTAATAGACTCATTTTGAGTGGCTTCTGACTCGTGCTCCTCTTCAAGAAGTGATTCGTCAAGAGGCAAGGATTTGGGCTTAATAGAGTCTTGAAGAGTTCCTTCTTCATTGAGCTCGTCTTCAAGAAAAGCCTCCATTTCGGAATCGTCCTTGTGGGTGTCATCTTGAGATGTGGGTTCTATCTCATCAGGCGCACTCTCTTCTTTTGAGGTATCTGGTTTAAGAGGTTCGCTTGTGGCAGTCTCCATTAAAAAGCGGATTTTATTGCCGTTGATTTCGATCAAGTCTCCCTCTTTTAGGGAGGCTTCTTCCGTTAGCTGACCATTAAGCTTAAGGGGATCGTTTGCTTTAAGAAAAAAGGTATTGTCGCTTTTTGTCAGAAGAAAATGGGTAGGTGCAACTCCTTCAGCGCTTAAAGAAAAGGTGTTGTCTTCTTGAGATGCGCCCAAAGACCACTCTTCTCCTTGATCCAAAGAAAAAACTGTTCCCTTCAATTCTCCTTCTTCGACAATAAGTTTCGCTGATAGCATAAGTTGCTTCTATCCCTTGTATTACGTTTTATGTGTCAGTTCTTCGCGCCAAAAGTCAATAGTATTTATGAAATCTTCTATTAAATTATTGAAAGTCTCGTGCGTGATTTCTTGAACAATTTCTTGGCTTAAAACAAGTCTGTCTTTCTGTTCGTTAAGTCCAAGCCTTGCTCCCCCTGTTCCTTGCCCAAAAAGATTGGCATGGAGAAGCTCCATGTAAAGAGATTCTAAATTGTTTTTGGGGCATTCTGCAAATTCAACCCGCAATTCAAAACCAAACGGCAGCAAAGGTGTCAGATGAATGGACACATTCTCTTCCACAGGAATTGCGAAGGTTCCTGAAACCTCCCCCTTTAAAGAACCTTTAAGCTCTAAATCTTTGGCAAATTTTTCTACTAAGGCTTCTAATTTCATAGGCTTAAGACCTCAAACTTTGGAAGGCATCAAACAGTCTGGAGCTCTTTTAACGAAGCACCCGCTCTCGAGTATAAAGGATTCAAGGAATATACTCCAATACCAAAAAACTTAAAAAAGGACTTAAATTTTAACTATATAGGAAAAGTGTTTTTCAACCCCTAGAGAATTAGTGAGTTACATTTTAAGGATCGAGGGTTTTCTGACTTAGGCAACTGTTATTAAGTTTTTAAAAGTTATTGATATAAAAGTAATATTTAAGTAGAATTCTAGAGAAAAAAATAGGTTTTTATTATGCAATTTTATTCTTTAAATGGTTATTATCCAATTAATGATCCCTTTGATGAGTCGCGATTGCTTTCCTCGTTGGAAAAAGATGAAGACATGCTCCCTATTGAAAAGGTTTTATATGATGATTCTCTTTTTCCTCAATCAAATGGACTACAATCTGAAGAGTTTCTTCGCCCAAAACCTTTATCCCAATTTTATAAGGGGCATCGAGTTTTTCTCGGAAAAAGGTTAGATTTTGAAGAACTTTATCAAACTTTTCGGAGCAATCCCACCAAACAATTGGTTCAAACAGCCGTTGAGGATTTAGCTTCTATTTTTTTTAGCGAAAAATTAAATGAGATTTCCGCTCCATTGACTGGAAAACGGTTGGATCTGATCAAAACTTTAACAATAAAAGAAAGTATACAACAGATTCTTTTAGGGTTTACTCTCGAAAGAAAAATCGCTCTTTTTTTGCTTGAAATGGAGCGGTGTCAACGGCTAGTTATTAAGGCGCAGGCTTCTTTTAAGAATCAAATGTATTATAAAAAGAGTGCTAAGGGGTTGTCGGTGAATGGTATTGTTCTTCCTGCAGCAGGGACCATTGAACGGTTTCAGTTTCGTGAGTGGTTTTCAGAACATGTCAACATGAATGAAGTCGTAAGTGGTCGTATTTGTGGACACCTGCACAATTTTATTGAGAAAAAAGAGGTGTTAAACGCTTTTCTTCAGGTAAAAAACGATCCGGTTTTGCTTGAGTCTGTTAAAGAGTTGTTATTAGGATTAGACAGAGATGATGCGATTTTAAAACAAAAAGGGCTTCTTGAAGAATTTGATAAATGGATAGAAGATATGTTTATATCTTATCGAGATAGCTTATTAAGTTATATAAAATTATTCCCTTTTATTGGTCTTGTTTTAAATATTCAAGCGGAAAGAAATGACGGTTTTAATGTGGCAGAGAAACATCAAGAACCGTGGATCGACCTTTTTAAGGCTCGTTTTTCTTTAAAGGATCGGGTGAATTGGAAATATTTTAGTCTCTCTCGTAAGCTGGTGGAAGAGGCTTTTAAAAATCAGTACTTTTTCTTGCGGCAAAATAAGGAGTTAACCCTTTTAAAAGAGCTTTACGGTAGTGGGGCGGAACCTATTTTTGAGCCCTATTTTTTGAAACATGAGAGGAAAATCATTCCTTTAAACCTAAAAGAGTTTGAAGAAAAAAAGGAAAAAAAAGCAGATAAGGGTAAGCGCCCACTTCGGGTAAGTACAACGACTGCGAAAAAAGTCGAAGAGTCATCAAATTCGAAAAATGAAGAGAAGCTTTCAGTCTCTTTAGAAGTTGAGTCAATTCCTTTAACTCATTTAAGTCAACTGCAGGAGCGCCTTAAGATTATTTCAAATTACCGTTTTTCATATGGTGCAAGGGTTTGCCGTTTTTTTAATATTAATCCCTTGGTAAATCTTGAAAAAATTCGGAACTTTAAAGACAGAGGTGAGCTTCTTTACCGAGATGTTTCAAATGAAGAGCTGTTAAAAAGCTGGAAACAACACTGTTTTCCTCCTATTGAGGTGATATCGCAAGATCCCGATTTTAAAAAGCGGTTTACAAGACAAAATGGAGCTGGGGAAGCACCCGGCTTTTGGCTTTTGTGCCGTTTTGAATGTGAAGGGCAGTCTCCCCTTGATGGTAGAGTGCGGATTGGTTTTGATGTCGATGATGGGAAAACAGTTATTCACAGGTTTTTCAATCCTGGAAACGATCAAGGAGTTTCTTCAAAGCACATCAAGCAAACTTTAGGCGATGAAAAACTATCAGAGGAAGAGGACTTATTTTATCAAACTCAAAAGGATAATCAATTGTTTTTTGGCGATCAGCTATTAGAAGTTGAAGGAAAAGGGGTTTTCGAAAGGATTAAGATCTGGAATCAGTTAAGGAAAATGAGTATTACGGCAATCCAGATTCCACCTTGGATAAGGTGATTAAAAACTTAAAGTCTTTAGGGTTTAAATATTAACATTAGGGGTTTGGGTTAATTGTTAATGTTTTAAAACAGTTTTTTCAATTTTTACGAATTAAGGTTTAAGGTTTTACGAATTAAGCTTTAAGGTTTAAGTTTTAGGTTTAAAGGTTTAAGGTTTAAAGGTTTAGGTTTAAGTTTTAAGGTTTTAAAACAGTTTTTTCAAGTTTGTAGCTAAAGCCAAACTTGAAAAGAGGAGGGGGGGGAGAGAGGACTTTAAAAGCCCTCTCTCCCCCCTTGACCCCCCACCACTCACCCTAAATTCGGAAATGAGATAATGGCTCCAACCTTTGGTTGGAGGGGTTCTAAGGGGGAAAATGCTTTTCCCCCTTAGGATCCCCCTTTTGCTTCCCCTCCTGAGTTGAAAGCAGGGGGGAAAAGCGATTTCCCCCCTACCCCCCCCTTTGCGTCAAAGGGGTGAAAGTTCCTTTCCCCCCTACCCCCCCCTTAATCCTTCGAGTCGTTATTGTAACTGTTTGTAGCTTAATCTAATCGGATGAAGTTTAATCCCTTAAGGTTTTTGGCTGACGCCAAACCTTAAGGCAAAGGGGAGAGAGGTTTTGCACCTCTCTCCCCTTAACCCCTCTCTCCGCAGCAAAGGCTTCGCCCTTGCAACCCAATTATAAGGGGTTTTAGGGGCGAAAGCCCCTAACGCGGTGAGGTGGGAAGGGGAGGAGAGGTGCGAAACCTCTCCTCCCTCTTGCATTTCCAAAGTTTTGGCTTAAGGCCAAAACTTGAAGAAATGCATTTTGCTCTTTTCCGAATAGATCGATTGCCAAACGGTTACAATAACAACTCGAAGGATCAAGGGGGGGGGTAGGGGGGAAAGGAACTTTCACCCCTTTGACGCAAAGGGGGGGGTAGGGGGGAAATCGCTTTTCCCCCCTGCTTTCAACTTAGGAGGGGGAGCAAAAGGGGGATCCTAAGGGGGAAAAGCATTTTCCCCCTTAGAACTCCTCCAACCAAAGGTTGGAGCCATTATCTCATTTCCGAATTTAGGGTGAGTGGTGGGGGGTCAAGGGGGGAGAGAGGGCTTTTAAAGCCCTCTCTCCCCCCCTCCTCTTTTCAAGTTTGGCTTTAGCTACAAACTTGAAAAAACTGTTTTAAAACCTTAAAACTTAAACCTAAACCTTTAAACCTAAAACTTAAACCTAAAAGCTTAATTCGTAACACTTGAAAAAACTGTTTTAAAACCTTAAAACTTAAACCTAAACCTTAAACCTAAAAGCTTAATTCGTAACACTTGAAAAAACTGTTTTAAAACCTTAAAACTTAAACCTAAACCTTTAAACCTAAAACTTAAACCTTAAAGCTACAAACTTAAAAAAAACTGTTTTAAAACCTAAAACCTTAAAACTTAACGTCTTAAACCTTAACGATTAAACCTTTAATTTTAATGCTTTAAGCAGCTTTCCTTCATGAAAAAACTGCTTAAAGCCCCTTCAATTAATCTTCCTTTAACGGGAGCCATATCTCATTGCATCACGAGCAGAGACCCAGGAGGCTATCTGTTGCATTAAAGCATCAAATGCCGATTGAGCAGAGGCGGAAGCTGATTGCGTATTTTGCAGTGCGTTTGAGAAGATCGGGGCAACTGCTGTGTTTAAGTTTTGTTGCGCTCCTTGTAGTGGCAAAAGGGCTTGTTGAGAAGCTAGTTTCATGCTCGAGCTTATGATGTTACCTAAAGATCCAAAAGCTGCGCTAAATTGTTGTTCCGTTTGGGGTATTTGCCTCAATTGTTGGTCGCGAGTCTCTTTTAATTCCGCACGTTGTTTGACGATTTTAGCTTTGTCTTTTAAGATAGCATCTCTTTGTTTTTGGTAATTAGCTTTAATTGTAAGTCCTGGTTGTGTAGGAGGTGCGACGCCATTCTTTTCATCTTCTTCGAGTTTATTGAGCTTAGTATCGAGTGCAGCTTCCTGTTTTGCAAGAGGTTCGTCTTCCTTGTTAAACTGTTTGTTGACGCTAGCGCTTTTGGTCATGGCAAATGCTGCCATCCCTAAGTTACCAGCAAGGTTGACCGTTTGTCCTACGATGTCCCCTTGGGTTTGGGTTATTTCCGCTTTAGTGATGTTAATTTGAAGTTTTTTAGCTTCCTCTCCCGTTAATATGGTCAGTTTTGTAAAATCAATCCCAAGTTTTGCCATCGAGAATCCAAGCTTCATTAAAGTGTCTGCAAGTTCGTTCATCGCAAGAGCAATGTTTGGAAACTGTGCAAGTAACACAGGGTTTCCAGTATCTGCACCGTGTCCTCCTGGCACATCAGGATTTGACATGTTGTTTATTGCCGCGTTAACTGCGTTGTTTAAATTCGTGACATCTGTTTGCAGTTGCTGTATTGTTGCCTCATTAGCAGAAATTGCTGCATTGGCTGCAGGTGTTGTTCCCGTTACAGTCACTTGGTTGTTCTGTATTGTAATCGCGTACTGCCCTTGGTTTTGAGAGGGGTCTGTTCCCGAAGGGCTAGGTGGAGGAGTGGTTGTTGGATTAATTCCCATAATAGTCTCCTTTTTTTTTAAGTCACTTAATTTTAAGCAGAAGAGCTAAAGCTCGTCGCGCTAATTGTTTTTTGGTTCTCGGTTTCTTCTGCTAAAGTATCAAAAATAAATGTTCCAAAACTTTGTGTGCCTTGTATATCTTGAGAAAAAGTGGTCTTTGATAAATCAAAAGCCTCGAGTAAATTATCGCATCCGGCACAAAATCCTGTGACATCGTTATTTTTTAACCCTATAAAAATTTCATCTTTATGTAAATTAACTTTTGTCATTTCATCTGATGAAATTCGGCTTTTTTGGTCGGCCTCTTTCATATTTTGAGCAATTTCTTCTAGAGAATCCTTTACTTGAGCGAAAAAGTTTTCCTTAATTTTGTTGTCATCTATCGCATAAACTATCGAAGCTAAAAGAGCAAATTTAACAGTGTCTGCAACCATTTTGGTAGCATCTCCTTGAACTCCTGACACATTCGTGATGGTATTTGCGAGTAAACCCACGAGGTCTGAGGCTAGAAATCCTTTAGAGATATTGTCGAACAAGAAGGTTGTATAAGTTTTAGAGTCAGTATCGATTCCGTCTGGAACCGGGAAGATTCCCCCTTCAAGGGCTTTAACAGCTGAAAGAAGCGTAAAAGAGGTTAAGGCTAAGGTGTTTGAAAAAAGCGCTTGTTGTCCTAAAGTGGCTCCCGTTCCATTTAAAAGTCCTTCTGAAAAACCCTTTATTACGGGAAGGGTATTGGGACTTAAAAATCCAGAGGAGCTTTCATGTTTGCCCAAAGAGAATAGGGCAACATTTGTGTTTGTTAAGGCCGAGGCAAGGCCCACCCCAATTGAGAGAGAAAGAGTAGCCGTTTGAAGCTGATCGATGAACGTATTAATAAAGGGAATTCCCACATCTGACTTATTTGTAAGTTGTTGTTGTAAGTTCTCTGTTTGGAGCGCAAGTTGTGAAATTTTTCCCGTAATTTGTTGGTTTCCAGCTTCAAGTTCCCCCACAATCTGGGTAAAAGAAGTGGTTAAAGGTTCAAGTTGATTTAAAATATTTAAGGTAGAGTCTTGCTGACCTACGGGAAGGCTTGAAACAAGGGAAAAGCCCATCTCTAAAATAGGTCCTCCCTCATTTGCCACACTTTTAATGGCCATATAGGGAAGAATTGAGTTGTTTTGCGCTCTGTCGGCAAGAGGGGAGCCGGCTACGACATCTAAGCTTGCATTTTCGGCGGTGGCTAAAACCGATCCTAAAACATTGAGGGTTGTTGTCATTATTGGGTACAAAGGATTGTTTTTGGAGGCGGGGTCGTTTAAAAAAGCGATGATGCTCGGACTTAAAGCCCCTGACAAAATAGAGGTCGCTTCATCTAAAGTGGTGCTTTGATCAACTCCTTCTCCTGTCGTTCTAATTGGGGAGAAGCGGAAATCGATGGTGGGTTTGCTAGGATCCGGGTCTGTTTTTCGGTAATCTGGAAAAAGCTGGGCCACTGTGTAGAGTTCAGCTAATCGATTGTCTATGATTCCAAGCACATTTTTGGCATTTTGTTGGTCGACAAAGATATCACTTGGCTTTTGTGTTGGTATGTAGCTAATTGTCGGAGGTATAGACATAGACATTTATAAGTGACTCCTCATCAGCTTTTTGCTTTTTCCGGAAAAAGCCTTTCCTCTAAACACTGCATGTTCAGGTGAGCTCTTTCCATAAGTTGTTTATAAACCGGGTTTGTTAACGATTTTAAAATGCTTTCGGCGTAGGCAAGATAAGCTTCTTCGTATTTTTTATGCTCTAAGGCAAGTTCAGCTCTATAGTAAGGAGGAATAGGGTCATTAGGGTCTAGTATCGCCCAGGTTGCAAACCCAAGAGCTGCCATTTCCGGATCTTTTTCTTCCTTGTAGCAGAAGGCTAAAGCTTTTGCGTATTTGACACTTGCAGGGTCCATCTCAAAAAGGAAGAGGAAAGCCACTTCCGCATCTTTAAATTTACCCGCTTTAAATAGGCGGTAGGCGTATCCGTAAAGAAAGTCTAAAAGATCTTGGTCAATTTTAAACGCATTTTTTGGAGAGACTCCATCGCAGTAGATTTTTTTGAGTGCAACTCCCATCTCGCCCCTTTTCTCTTCGGGAAGATGGCTCATCTTCTCACTAATCACTTTATCGATCTCTTTTTCAATAACTGGGTCTTTAGGCATGATAATGATCTCCTTTTGATTTTTAAGCCTGCCAAAACCGATCTAAGTTTTGTGATTTTAAGGCATTTTGGAAAAGACTTTGGACGGTTTGTAAGTCGTCGACTAAACCACTCGAGTTGGTCCCCCCACCACTAGAATTCGAAACAGCTCCTAAAAGAGCACTGACAATACTTGTAAAAACTTTATGGATTTCATCGACATAGGCACTTTCAGCCTGTATTTGTCCTGATGCTTTTTGAATTTCCATTTGACACTTATCAATATTGATTTGGATAATTGAGCTTTGTACTTGGCAAGCACTTTGTAAAAGGGTTCCGGCCAGCATCAATCCGTTTCTTGCCTGAACGACTGAATCTTGCAGGCTGGTAAGTCCTGAGGAGTCTTTCGAGGAGACATTAACTGCAGCTTTCCCCCCTTTTGCAATATTGCCCTCTAATTTTTTAAGTACTTTGATCAGGTCAGCGAAAAAAGCATCTGAATCATCAAGTGCTTTATTTAAAAGTACTCGTAGTTTAGCTAAAGGGTTAGAAATGTTTGACAATTTGAGGCTTGAAACTCTGCTAGCTCCTGCACCTCCTGCACTGCTATTGCCTGACGATTGTTTAGAGGTATTTGTTGCAGCGTCCTCTTCAGCGTCCTCCATTGTAGCAAAATTGCCACACATCAGGGCTATTGCTAAAACAGAAACCGCTGTCATGACGGCACCGAAGATAGGGTTCGGATCAACAGAATGCCAAAAGCCTGTGATATCTTGCCCGATGCCCCCATTTTCCAATGCAGGACCTAAGGCAATTGCCAGTGCTGATCCTCCTCCAAAGTAGCTACAAGCGGCAACTAAAGCGATAACCATAGCAAATTTTAAAGGGCCTGCGATTTCTTTTTTTAGACTGCTGGCACTTCCAAGACCTACCTTAGAAAGGACATCCGCAACTACTCCTGCAATTCCTTCGGCTGCATCATCTATGCCTTTAAATATTTGGTTCATTACCCCCCCGCCATTCATTTGCTGATCTATGGTAATGGCTGCAAACACAGTTAAGGCAATCGCCGCTCCCGTCATTGTTCCGGCTGTACAAGCAATCATGATAGCTGCAGCAACGATAGTACAGATTTGGATAATTTTAGAAAGTGCTTTAGCTTTTAATTCTTTAGCAATTGCATCTATTTCTTTTACTATTTCATAGGCTTGGTTTGCCAGTTTATCTTTAGCTGTTTCGTAGTCAGCTTTTGAAAAAAGACCCGCATTTTTTTGATTTAAGTTGATCTGACTGCTCAAAAAAGCTGAGGCGTTTGCGACGGCTAACCCAATCTGGGAAAGAAGACTTAATGTCGATTTGTCTGATTTTGGCACCAAAACTTTTGCCTGTTCGATCATCGAGGCATTTTCATGCATAACACTTAAGGAATTAGTTGATAGAACGATATTGCTAAGGGCAGGAAAACTAACGCCTCCAACCTGTTGGACGGGTGTTGGAGGGGCTTGACTTGCTAAATTCTGAACGTTTGTAAGGATTGTTGAAATGTTTAAGTTGTTTAAGTCTGGCATTTGAGTATCTTCAAAACCTTGCCCAGCAGAATAGTAGGCTGAAAGTATGGTGTCGTAATCGTTTATAATCTGTTGTTGAGGAGCTCCCGCGGGTAAATTTTGTTCGATGTAGGTTAAAAGAGTTTGCTGAAAGACTTGATTTGTATGAACCTCTTCGTCTAGCTGGGATAAAATAGTCATGTCTTGAGAGGTGAGGGGAGGACTTGCCCTTACCCCTGTTGAAAGAGCATTATTGATGGCTTCTAAATCTGAGGCTGGAAGAGGAGGATTTGCGTTTATTATCGAGTTTAGTGAGTATTGAGCTTCATCTGAGTTAACTTGTTGCGGAATGATCACGACATTATCGACGATTACGGGAGGGGTGATACTTGGATTGTTGATGTCGCTCATATAAGCTGGGGGAGTGGTTCCATTTGATTCTCCGCTGCTGATAGAGCTTGGAGTGCCGCCAACCCCTGGCGATGTTAGAGTCGTGTAATCGCTTGGTATTGAGGTGGGAGTCCAATAGCTCCATTGTCCCGTTTGCTGCTGTGAAACACTAGGAGGGGTTCCCATCTTTAACCTCCTTTTTACTCTCTTCTAAAAGCCGTTTGATTGTTTGTTGAGTTTGTTCAAGACGGGAAGCAATCGTTGCAAACTCTTCATATTTTTTAGCTCTATTTAGAGCCGTTTGCGAGGCAAGGAGCGCCGATGTGTAATCCTTCATTTGCATATAGCAGTCGGTCGCGTGGTAGTAGGGAATGGGATTTTTAGGATCGAGAGCACTGCAAAGAGCGTAAAGTTCTGTGGCATTATCAAACTCTTTGATCATGTGAAAGCAAGCTGCAAGTCCCATCAGGTATTTAGGTTCTGTTGAATCTAACATGATGAGATAGCGAAAGATATGCATCGCTTCTTGATATTTTCCCGTGTTGTAGAGGCGATAGGCTTGCCCGTAAATCCCTTCGACCATTGTTTGATTCATTCGAAGCAAATCTTTTGGCTTAACTGCCTGTTTAAAGAGATTGTTTTCAACCTTTTTTTGACGAGAAGAGACCTCCTCACCCAACTTTTTTCCAAGATCCTCGCTAGCCTCTGTTGCTGTTTTGGCGTTGATATTTTCCATAATTCCCCTTAAAAAACGGTTTTAACTGTTACTAAACATTGTAGATAGTATAGTGCTTAATTCTTGAATAATTGCCGTTACAAGGTCTGTTTGTTGTGTGACGGCATCGTTTGTTTGGTTGATGTTTGATTCTAGAGCTTTAGCCTGGTCACTTGTGATTTGTTGGTTTGCAGTTGCAGCTTGTTGGTAAGAGGAGTTAGCAGTGTTCAACTCACTTCTGTAATCTTGGTTTGTAGTGCTACTTCCACTGTCTGCTTTACTAATATTTGAGTCGACACTCGTGTCACCCACTAAGAAGACGTGGATCTGATTGATCTTGTCGGTGTAGGCCTGTTGAACTTTGGTGTAAAGGTTCAAAACGTTAGCTTGAGAGGCAGCGACACTTTGTAAAACACCCACAAATGAAGAAGCTAGAGCAAAAATTTGGTTCAAGATGAGAGCTTTTTGAGCATTCATAGGAGCAAGTGTTGTTTTGTCGGGGAAGATTTGTCCAATTCCTGAGAGATAATTGCTAAAACCTGCTGCGCTTTGAGCGGGGATGAAGTAGCCGTTTGTCGAGATCTGCTGATTTGCATAAGCTGCAACAGCTTTTTGGAAAGCAGGGTCAGTTGCATCTAAAGCAACAAGTCTATCGTAGTTAGTCACGATCGCATTGTAGTTAGTTAAAGCTGTTTGATAGGCAGCTTCAGCTGTATTATAGGTTGTAAGAGCTGAGTTATACTGGTTTGTGGCAGAAACATAAGCGTTGTAAACAGATTGGTTAAAGCCCGATACTGATGTATCTCCTCCACTACCTGTAAATTCAGTCTGACCTGCTTGACGAGGATTTCGGTACACGTATCCCAAAGCTTGAAGGTCAGCTATTTGGGCTGATGAAAGGCCGGAAGTCGCTTGGAGCCACCCTTGTATCGTTGAGAGGCTGACAGTGCCCCCCGTTCCACCAGATACAGAGGAAAAATCCACATTGTATTGATTGGGGTTTGGTTGGCTAACTGTTGGGGGGGTAGGTGCTGCAGGTATGGTGGGTGGTTGGAGGTAGGTCGTATTGTAGGCGATAACAGCTGCATTATAATTATTATTAGCCGTTGTGTAAGCATTTAGGTAAGCATTTCTTGCATTGTCAAATGCTGTGACGTAGTTCTGATATTGAACATAAGCATCTATTGGCACGTTAAGATAGTGTTGCAAAGCCGTAAGATCAGTTGTGTAGCCTGCATTATATACTGCAGCTGCGCTAAATACCACGTTCCCATTATTGTCGATGGTGAAGCCTGCTGGAAGAATGTATTGATGGGTTGCAGGGTTGACGGGGATACTACCTCCATCGTCTTCAATTAGATAGAGGGGAATTGAGACGTTGTAGGCTGAGCTATTTGGGTCTGGATTTTGTCCTGCGGCAACTGCAGTCTGGTAAGCACTGAGGGCATTATTGAATTGAGTATTGCTATAACTTAAAGAAAGTAGATTTGGGGGAGCAACGTTGTTATTTTCACTTTCCCAGATCGATGTAGCGCTTTGGCCGTTTTGCCAAGCTTCAGCTGCATTGATGACGTTTCCGCTCAAATCGGTGATATCGTAAGCTGAACTTGTGATGTCTGGGAGCGTTAGAACAGGAAGTGTCAATGTTGATGCTGGTGGCAAAGGATTTTGAGAAAAGTAGATTTGTTGGTAAGAGAGGGAGGGGGGGCTTGTGGAAGTGCCCTGATTGATTGTTATTGGAGAGGAGCTATATTGAAGCCAATTCTGAAAGAAACTGTCTGCTGTAACTGGGGAAGGTCCTGGATAATTTTGAAGGAAATTGGCAAAGGCTGCCTCAAATTGCGATTGAATTTGAGCGGTCGTAAAGGGAGGAGAGATATTGTTAAGGCCAGACGTGGCGGCGTATTGGGCTGAAAAGGCAGCTAAAAGCCCCGCTTGGTTATCTTGAACCACTTGACCTTGTGCGTTAGTGAAGTTACTGATCGCATCGGTTACAAATTGATTCCAGGTTGAGACGGCAGCTGAGGGGAGTGGGGGAGGGCCTGGTGTAACGGAATTTGGTGAGTTTGTGGCAATGCTTAAATTGTTGTTACCATTTAAATAATCGACAAGAGGAGCGAATTCATCAGCGGTGTTATCCCACGAAAATTCATAGTTTTCGTCAGTTCCTAAATTATATCCAAGCGCCGCTGCCATGGCTTGTGTCATTCCTGAAACCGTTACAGGAGCTGAGGTCCCCTGGTTAATAATTATTGATCCAGGGATCGAAAGAGGGGTCAAATTTTGCACCGCTTGGTTGTAATTTTGAATTATCTGTGTTTCAGTTAATGGTGAAGTCATAATAAACTCCTAAATTATAATTTAAATCCGCTTACCCTATTGGGAGATATGCTGCGCAATTTGGTTAATATCTGTTGTTAAATTTTGTAAAATAGATGATGCGGATTGGTAAAATTCTTGGAACACGTACAAAAAGTTTTGCACGTTGTTCTTTTCTGTATCGTTAAAGTTTTCACCTGCCGTGATGGCATTTGTAATATTTTGTTGAATTTGGTCGACGTTTGTTAAATTAGGATTCGGGTTCAAGGTAACAGTTCCGACTCCATTTTGGTTAAAAGTCAAAGTGTTGCCATCTGCAAGCCATTGATAAGCATTTCCTGCGTCTAGATAGGTGCTGATATTACTTCTTACAACTTTTAGCTGGGTTAAAAGAGAGTAGGCGCCAGCTGAGTTTCCAGCAGCTGATGTAAGGATGGAGATTTCAGTATTTAAGCTTAATCTTAAGTTACTTAAGGCTTGTGAGAAGGTTAAGCTGCTTTGGAAGGGAGAGTTTGATTTTAGAGTAAGCGCGATTGGTTGGTTAAAGTAGGCACTTGCAGCTGTTTTATAGGCGTTAATAAAGCTTGTAGCACCGGTGTTTTGAGCGTAGTTAAACTGTGAGCTAAAACTTGCAAAAGCTGCGACGTCAAGCGAGTTGTGTAAGTCTTGAACATTTTGCAGGGTGGTAAGTGCATTTTGAGTGACTTGGAGCGCTTGTTGTAGGCTAGAGAGCTGATTGGATAACATGTTATTGGCCGTTTGAACGTAATCGAGCTCGACAAGAGCTTGAACGGAGTGGGTGGCAAAACCGGCAGCTGTGATACTACTTGAAACCGCTTGAGAGATAGTAGGTGTCAGGGTTGCAAAGTCAAACCAGTTTTGTAATTGGTTGCTGTTCATGCTAACAACTGGAGCTTGACCTGAGCCTGTTGGGCTGATTTGGAAATTGATCCCGACGTTTTGCATCGAAACAATTATAGTATTAAGTCCAGTGATCATGTCATTGGTGAGGTAATTTGTTTGATTTCCTTCTGAGGGATCGTTAGCATTGATGGGCCCTGAAATTCCATTTTGTGCCAAATTGATAAGGTCTGTTAAGGCGTAAGCAATACTGCCAGAAGCGCTTGGGTCTGTGAGGGCTGCAAGTTGTGCTTGTGTTAAGGTAGTTGGCGTTTGACCACTTGGAGGGTTCGTAAGATTGAGGTATTGCTCAAGTATTTGCATATCAGCTGCGTACTCATTGGCAACTGCAGTGCTTGTTGTCTCTAAAGCACTTGGAATCGTAACTGAAGGACCTCCCGTTCCTGAACTTCCAACGAGAGTGCTTTGAGCCATTCCAATTGCTATTATCTGACTTGGTGTAAGTGTGCTACTGCTCATAAATCAACTCCTTTAATAAACAAACATCTACTAACATTATACTATAAAACAATTTAATATACAAATAACGATAACTTTATATTAACTTAATATTGATGTTTATTTCAGTTTCTATTGAAAATAAAAAGTCGGCCCTGAAAAAGTAAGGGTTCCTTGAGAAAAATTTGGAGTTAACATCGATTTAATTTATTATGAAAAATAATTAAAAATTAACTCTAAATTAATATTAAAATGAATTCTTAAGCCCTAGGGAGTCCTATACCTAAAGGACTATCGACAGAGGCTTTTACCGGTTCGCTTAAGTTGGGGACTCCAAGTGAGATGATAGCAGAGGCTGCCGTGATCGAATTGAAAGGCACTTGGTTGAGTTCAAAGCTTGGGGTTGTGAAAGTTTTTATCGCATCGAGAGCGGCTTGTTGGTTTGGGCTTTGTTGTAGGCTTTGGCTCAAGCCTTGAATAATAGCGTTAAAGGAGTTAGTAAGGTATTGAGTTAGAATGGGTTTTTCTGTCCCGCTTAAAGGGGTTGAACTGAGAGTCTGGGCGGCAAGCTCACTTGCTGCATTAGGATTCGGTGTCCCAACAGAGGCGAGCGCCGGATTTACGACTCCGGGAGTGTATTGACTTAAAGCTGATTGTAGGGGTGAAGGGGCAGGTTGGAAGGCATTTGCCGCACTTTGAGCCATTTGAAGCGATTCTAAAGGGGAAAATCCTGCTTGAGTTAACCTTCTTTGAAAATCGACGGAGAAGCTTTGAAGCGATTGAGGATTTTGTTGAAGCGACCAGTTGAGGTTTGTGCTAATAACACTTTGCTCCTCAGGTGTGTATTGGCTTAAAAAAGAGGCTGTTGCTTCCGGTGTGGCCTGATTGCTAACGTTTAAGGTCGTATTGAGGTTTGGGTTCAAAATGTTGTTCTGAACGAGAAGATCGAAAGCTTTTCCAAGAATATCGGCTTCATTTTGGGAAAATCCCCCTTGAAGAAACGCTTGAGTTGCTGTTTGCAAATTGATATTCGTTTGATTTGCAAGAGTTGTCACCGCTTGATTGATGGCCTCTTTAGCAGCTGTTGGAGCCAAACTTGTGGTGGGAGCTATGATTTGAAACAGGTTTGCGAGAATTATCGTTTGTTTTAAGGGGTCATTAAGAATACTTGAGGCCGTTGGAGGGTTTCCCTGAAGAGCGGTAATCAAATCTTGTTGTGGAACTCCCTGAATATTTTGTAAAATGTTCGCCTGAGGGATACCGAGCGCATTTCCTAATACAAGAGAGGCTGTAAGTAGAGCTAACTGATTGAGGACCTGTTGAATAGCTTGAGAGACATTTTGTAAATCATCCCCTGAAAGCGTTGGAAAGTTGGCTTGCAGAAGAGCTGAGATACCACTTAAATTTGCACTGCTTCCAAATTGAGAGATCAGTTGGTTTACAAAGGTTGTTAAAAAGGTGATATCGGCGGCAGTTTGACTTGGATTTAGAAAAGTTTTGTTAAGTGTTTGGACAGTTGTAAGTGCCGCTCCTAAAGCGTCTTTTTTTAAGAGTGAAAGAAAGAAAGCCGCAAGTTGTGTTGGTAAAACATTCGTTGTGGTGGGATTTGTTGCAGAGGAGCTGCTTTGAGTGCCCGTTGCCGAGTTGTTTGTGGGGATATTTGTAGGAGGGTTGGTTGAGGGGGAGGAGCCTTCAGTTTTTATTCCGCTGTTTGCTGTGAGAAGAGACGTAATAATTTGGTCTAGATTTAAAATAGCTTTTTCAATTAATTGAATAAGCTCTAGTTTTGCAGTTTGTGTATCTGATGAGTTTGAATTTGCTGTAAGGGTTGGGAATGCTTTTGGTGTTGGGTTTTTCAGAGGGTGTGTATTTTGTTTGATATAGGCATAAGGGACTGGTTTAAAAAAGAAGATTCCCGCAAGAAGGTTAGTTTGGGTTTGAGTATTGGCATTTAAAAAGCTATAGAGTCGACCCACGTCTTGCGTGACAAGCATTTGGTTTCGGATAAAGTTTAAAACATTATCGTAGTTTCCCAAAGTCGATTGGGTCAATGTAGAAATTGTGGGAATTGTTTGAGGCTCACCTGCTGAACTAGTGGGTTGAATACTCATAGTCACTCCATTGACACTATAAGAAAAGGTCATCGGATAAGTCGGACTTGAAGGAGCTTGAGGAGGTAGAGTGTAGGTTGGAAAATTGCCAACCGATGGAACATCATTGATGATAACTGATCCATTAATAGAATTGATGAAATCGATTACATTATTGATCGATTCTATTTGACTGTTGGCCGTTGAAATTTCAGATTGAACTGTTGGGTCTGTAACATCAGAGTTGTAGGCGGTTACGTCACTTGTTAAAGTGGAGAGCTGATTGTTGTAATTTGTAGCAGCAGTCTCGTAAGCGGTAGTTGCCGATGCAATTGAGCTTGAGTTACCCGATGCAACAGCGGCATTGTAATTAGCCATTGCAACATAGAGTGCTTGTTGCGCTGGGACTGTGTTGTTGTAGTTTTGATTTATGCCGTTTAAATAGGGAATCATGGAGTTGACTGAAGTTTCCATGTTTTGATAGAGAGTATTAAAGTTAAAAACTTGACCTTCAAGTTGTGCTAAATTTTGAATCTCAAGCGCTGTGGCATAGGCAAATTTTTCTTGCTGTATGGGGTTTGCTGCATCAACCTGTTTTAAGAATTGTTCAAGAGCATCTCTTGCAGTTGATAATGTGGTAAGGTAAGTATTAAGTGAGAGGCCTGTTGAGGTATCGGCGGGTAGCTGAAGGATAACTTGTCCCGATGAATTAAAAACTTGAGGTTCAACGGCTTCTGCCGCTTGCTCGATAGTATCGAGAAAAGCCTGAAGCTCGGCCGGTGTGTACGGCTCATTGGTTTGAGGGTTGATAGGAGGTGTATAACCAACCGGTGCAGTCATAAATAGTCCTTATTAAGTTTTAATATACTACATCTATAATAGCATATTTTTTATTATAGAGGACTATTTATGATTGTTAATTTAACTTAAAATTAAGCTATTTTTTTGTCGATCCGCTTGATTTGGGGAGGTCCCTTTTGTAATACGGTGTCTTCGTCGATCACGACTTCAGCTACTGTATTATCTGATGGGATTTCAAACATAAGATCGCGCATGATGTTTTCAAGCGTTAAGCGCAAGGCTCTTGCGCCAGTTCCTGCTTCGATCGCTTTTTTTGCGATGGTTTGAAGAGCTTCCGGTGTGAAGGAGAGTTTAACTCCTTCGATCTCAAACATCGATTGGAACTGCTTAATCACGGCGTTTTTTGGCTCTGTTAAGATTTTTAAAAGATCTTCAAGTTCAAGCTCATTGCAGTAAGCTAAGCTGTTGAAACGTCCGACAAATTCAGGAATCATCCCAAATTGAACCAAATCTTCCGCTTCAAGTTGCGATAAAAGATAGCTTTTTTGTTGAGAGTCGACTTTTTCTTTCTCTTTTTGGATAAATCCAATCGTGCTTCGACCAAGCCTTTTCGCGATGATTTTTTCCAAGTTGACGAAAGCGCCTCCGACGATAAAGAGAATATTTTCAGTATTGACTTTGATATACTCTTGATTGGGATGTTTTCGTCCCCCTTTAGGAGGAACGTTGGCAATGGTCCCTTCGACTATTTTTAGAAGGGCTTGTTGTACCCCTTCTCCTGAGACATCTCTTGTAATCGAGACGTTTGCAGTTGTTCTATTGATTTTGTCGATCTCATCGATGTAGATAATTCCGTGTTCAGCTCTTGAGACATCGTAGTCAGCTGTTTGAAGAAGGCGCAAAATAATATTTTCCACATCCTCTCCGACGTAGCCTGCCTCTGTGAGAGTTGTAGCGTCGGCGATGGTGAAGGGAACATCCAAAATGGTGGCAAGTGTTTTTGCAAGAAGGGTCTTTCCAGATCCTGTCGGCCCCAAAAGAAGGACGTTAGACTTGCTAAAGCCTACATTTTCATTTTTTTTAAGAGCAATCACCCTTTTGTAGTGATTGTAGACGGCAACAGAGATGGTTCTTTTGGCTAAATCTTGTCCAATCACAAATTCGTCGAGCTTCTCTTTGATCTCTTTTGGTTTCAAAAGATTAATTTCGTAGTGCGTAGGAGAGGACTTTTTCTCTAAAATACCTGAACATAATTTCACGCATTTGTCGCAAATGAAAACATTTGGACCAGAGATCAGCTTCTCAACAGCTTCCTCTGTTCTTCCACAAAAAGAGCAAGCTGTTTTTTCTTTAGCACTAGACTGGGACATGAAAGACTTCCTTTATACCTTTTTTTGAATCACTTCGTCGACGATTCCATACAATTTAGCCTCTTCTGGGCTCATGTAAAAGTCTCTGTCGGAATCTGCTGTAATTCTTTCAATTGATTGACCTGTGCATTCAGCCATAATTTCGTTTAAACGTTTTTTTAGTTTAATGATCTCTTTGGCTTGAATGGCGACATCAGCCGAAGTTCCACCAACACCGCCATACGGTTGATGGATCATAATTCGGCTGTTTGGAAGAGCGTATCGATGCCCTTTTGTTCCTGCGGCTAAAAGTAGCGCGCCCATTGAGGAGGCTTGTCCGATGCAGTAGGTGTTGACGTTGCAACCGAGCCATTGAATGGTGTCATAGATCGCAAGACCGCTTGTGATGTAGCCACCTAGCGAGTTGATGTAGATATGGATATCTTTTTTAGGATCTTCCATCCTTAGAAAAAGAAGCTCTGCAATCACAATATTGGCTACGTGATCTGTGATCTCATCGCCGACAAAAATAATGCGGTCTTTTAAAAGACGGGAAAAGATGTCCATAGAGCGTTCTCCACGCCCGGTATCTTCGATCACATAAGGTGTAAGTGAGAGGAGGGGTCTTTTCTCGTGCATAAATCTTTCCATTCCTGCTAAAAAAGGTTTAACGTTTCAGTGTTCATTGTTATAAACTGGTCAACGTTTGACAGTCAAGCGTTAATTTGGGGCAAAAGCTTGTTTTACCACCTCTTCCAACACTTTTCTTCGCAAGATACGGGAGTTAAGCTCATTTTGCATCTCTTCTCTGTTGTAATTCGTCATCCAATGCTGGACAATCGGATCTCTTTTTGAGTAGAGGTAGCTAAGCTCTTCCATCCATTCTTGCTCTGAAACGCGGATGTGGAACTGATCGGCCAATCGTCTGACGAAGAAAAGCATTCTAAGAGAGTTTCTGACCCCTTCTGAAAAAGCGTCATCTGAAAAGCTTTTCTCAAAGTGCTCTTTTTCTTCAAGAGTTCTTCTTTTCAAATCCTCTTCGATCTCTTTTAAGCGCCCCTTTTTTTCTTCCTGGAAAAGAGGTTCTGGAATATCGAAAGGGTAAGTGTTGCAAAGGGCCATCACCACTTGTTTTTTCTCCTCTTCGAAAGCCTCGTCTTTAGCTTGTCTATTTAAGTCGTCTTGAACCCGTTTTTTTAAGTCCTCGACATCTTTGCACCCAAATTGTGCGGCAAAAGCGTCATCAAGTTCTGGAAGCTCGGGTTTTTCACAAGATTTAATGGTTATTTGGCAATTTGTTGGAGTAAAAGGAGTATCAGACTCCTCCTCTTTTTCACTTAAAGCATGAACGACGTCTTCAACTGCTTTTCCCATGAGGGCCTGGTAGAGCCAGCGCCCCATTTTTCCCTCTTTCATTTCAAATGGGGTGTTTTCGCAAATCGAAGGGCGAGTGGGAAGATCGAGGTTGATGATGTCTAGTCGTACAAAATCGCCCTCTTCGATTTTAGGCTTATCGAGCTTATTCCAAGTCGCTTTGTTGTAGCGAAGAGCTTCGATGGTATCATTCACTTCCGTTTCACCCATCAGTTTTGGAGGGACGCTTTTAAGCTGAAGCGCTTTAGGATCGATTCTTGGTACGTCAGGGGTAGTGGTGAATTCAAAAGTGATTTCAGCTCCAACGCCTCTTTCAGCATTTTTGACTTTAGGTTTTTTGATCCAATCTCTGTTCATCGGATAGATTCGGGACAAAGTAAGACCATTTTGGAAAGCAATCTGAATAATCTCTTCGTTCCACTCTTTTTGAATGTAAGTTAAATACTCTTTTTCAATTCTATCGTTTGGTGCTTTTCCCTTTCTGAAACCGGGTATAGAGATCTCTTTATTAATTTTTTTAAGAGCTATTTTCCAAGCCTCTTCAGTCCCTTTAGGAGTCAGAGTTGTTTCAAGAACGACTTGACATCCGGGAAGGTGCTTGACTTTGACTGAGATAAGGTCGTTGCTGAGCTCTTGGTTTGTTTGAGTGGGCATTTAAAGACTCCTTAAAAAAGATGAAAGGGATGAGCTTGTAAAATTTAGCGGGCGATGGGATTCGAACCCACGACCCTCACGTTGGCAACGTGATGCTCTACCACTGAGCTACGCCCGCATATTTTAAATCGGTTGAAGGGTTATTTCTCTTAAGACTCTGAAATCCGATCTAAAGTGAACAGTCTATCAAAAGTGACTGTTTTGCTCAAGCACTAAATTTTTTTTCTGCCGATTTTGCTTTTCCCTTAAGATCTCTCCTAAAAATTTTTTTCTTTAAGTTCCTCTTTTTTTTTATTGCGTTCGGTTCCAAAAATCGTTAAAAGATTTGAACAGGGTGGTGATTCCACCCATATCTTTACTTTTTTTAAAGGCTGGGACGTTTATGTTGAATGCGCGAAAATTAAAAAAAGATTTTGCTCCTTCTGTTTTGAAAGAGGGAAAAATCCTCTTTGACGATAAAATGGTGAAAACAGCAAGGATCGTTAAAATCGACCCTCAAACAGTCCGTCTCAGTTGCCTTGTCGAAGGGGGATTTAATAAAAAATATACTTGCGAGATTGAGATCGATCGGATCGAATCGGAAACTTTAGATACCGATTGCGATTGCTCCCACTCTTTTGATTGTTCCCATTTAGCCTCAGTTCTTTTCCATTTGGAAGAAAATTTTGACGAAATGCTTGTGAATTATTCTAAAGAGAACGATTTGGGATCCTCTAAGTTTAATGAAAAAGAGAAAGTCACTCTTTTAGAATCGATAAAAGTTGCAGAGACAAAAGAGAAGGAAAAAAAAGACAAACGCTCAGAAAAAGAGCTTTTAGAGGAGTATGTGGGGGCTTCAACTCTTCTTGGGCTTTCCCCTTTCTTTTTGCCGGAGGAGACTTTTGCTCAAGAAAGTGCCGACGTTTTATTTATTTTTACACCTCCAGAAAAGGGAAAAGAGGTAGTCGATGCTCAATTAGCTCTTCGCCTTCCTTACCGCTCAAAACCTTTAAATATTTTAAATGCGAAAGAATTTTTAAGTGCTGTCAGGTTTAAAGAATCTCTTTACCTTGGCAATAGGAAGACTCACCTCTGTTTAGACTCTTTTTCAGAAAGGGATCAGCGTCTTTTGACCATTTTAATGGATAGAGCCTTTTTTCCGGACAAAGGGGTTGAGGAGAAGTTGCAGAGGATTGCAAAAATTGATTTAGAAACTTTTGGGATGCTGCTTGGGGATGCCTACAAATTTGCCCTTAAAAAAATTAGCTCTCACCGTTTTGGTCAAGATCGGGAGTCAGAGCCTGAGGTTTTACCCGGATTTTATTTAAGGACGCTAGATGAGCCGTTGCAACTTTCTTTAAAGGCTGCCTCTTTAGTGGTCGATCTTGAGTATCTGGAGGCCCCAGCTGCTAAAATTTTGTTAAATCCCTCGATTCGTCTTGCAGAGGACGTCGAGGTGACACTTGAACAAGTCGCCCTCCTAGAGTGTGCCAAACCCGGTCTTCTTTACGAAAACACCTACTACCATTTTGAGGACAACATTCAAAGACGCCATTTGCGCAATTTATCAGACTTAAGGTACGTCACAATTCCGGAACCTCTTTTTGGAACATTTGTTGAGAATTCGATTGGGGAGCTCAAACGGTTTGCTGAGGTAAAGAATTCTCAAGTCTTAGATAAGTTTGTAACTCTTCCCTTTGTGGGAGAATTGATGGCGGAGTGTCATATTAGTTACTTAAATGGGGAACTTGATGCAACCCTTCATTTTGTCTACGACGATATTAAAGTGCCCGCTTCGAAAAATCATTTAAAACCGTCTCATTTAGAGGCGTTTGTGAGAGGACCTGGCATTTTAGCTAGGAACTTGACTGAAGAGCAAAAGATTATCGACGATCTATTCCAGGATTTTGTTTTTGAGCCAGTAAGCGGTCTCTTTATTGCAAAAAACGAGAAGAAAATAGTCGAATTTATGACGGAAGTGGTGCCGAAGAATCAGGGAAGAGTGATTTTCCACTGCCCAGAAAATTTAATGGAGCAGTTTATTTACGACGATACGACGTTTACACTGCAGCTTAAAGAGAGCGATCGGATCGATGTGTATAGCGTCGATCTGAAAGTGGATGGAAATTTAAAAGGGCTCTCTTTGGATGTTCTGTGGGAGTGTTTATCCTCTAAGAGAACGTTTATCGAGCTTGTGAAGAAGAGCGAGACTAAAACAAAGAGTGGCGCTTTCCAAACGACTTCAAAGTTGCATAAAATTCTTGTGTTAGACTTAGAAAAATTGTTACCTGTGGTGCAAATTTTCGATGAGCTTGGCATTGAGGTGTTAAATACCCATAAAGAGGAGCGTCCTCTTTGGAGCCTTGCGGGGATTTCAGAGGAGCAATTTAAAGGGCTTCCGATTAAATTTTCGATGTCAGACAAATTAAAAGAGATCCAGCAGCAGATTTTGGGTCAGCAGAAATTTGAGATGAGTGGAGTGCCTCAAGCGATTAACGCCAAACTTCGCGACTACCAATGTGAAGGGGTGGGTTGGCTTGAAAGGCTTCGTGGGATGCATCTAAACGGGGTTTTAGCTGATGATATGGGGCTTGGTAAAACTCTTCAAGCGATCACTGCGATCACCCAAGACAAGGAAAGGAATGGAAAAGCTCTTTCGATTATTGTGTGTCCCACATCGCTTGTGTACAACTGGCAAGAGGAGTTTTTAAAATTCAATAAGTCTTTAAAAGTGTTACCGATTGACGGAACGCCAGTTCAAAGAAAAAAGATGATTTCGACGGCTAAAAAGTATGACGTATTAATCACCTCTTACAGCTTGCTCCAAAAAGATATTGAGGAGTATCAGCATATTAATTTTTCTTACGCGATTTTGGATGAAGCGCACCATATTAAGAACAGAACGACGAGGAATGCTAAATCTGTGAAGATGATAAAAGCGCTCCACAGACTAGTCTTGACGGGAACGCCAATTGAGAACTCATTAGAAGAGCTTTGGAGCTTATTTGACTTCCTGATGCCGGGACTTTTGAGTAGTTACGATCGGTTTATTGAAAAGTATATTCGCAATCCTGAGAAAGGGGGAAAGAGCTTAGAGAATTTAAGAAACAAAGTCTCTCCTTTTATTCTTCGCAGGATGAAAAAAGATGTATTAAAGGAGCTTCCTCCAGTTTCAGAGATTGTGTACCACTGCCATCTTTCCGATTCCCAAAAGGCGCTTTACCGCTCCTACGCGGAATCTGCAAGAGAGGAGCTTGCGCAACTTGTGAAAAAGGAAGGGTTCAACAAGGTGCAAATTCATGTGCTTGCAACGCTTACCCGTTTAAAGCAAATTTGTTGCCACCCGGCGATTTTTGCCAAAGAGAAAGCAGAGGTTGGGGATTCAGCCAAGTACGACATGTTAATGGAGCTTTTAAGCTCCCTTATCGAAGGTAACCACAAAACGGTGATCTTCAGCCAGTATACGAGAATGCTTCAAATCATGAGTCAGGACTTGAGTGCACAAGGAATTCAGCATGAGTATCTAGATGGATCGACGAAAGATCGTTTAGCTGTTGTGAAAAAGTTTAACGAAGATCCAAATGTTTCGGTATTTTTAGTTTCCCTTAAGGCCGGAGGAACAGGTCTTAACCTGACGAGTGCTGATACGGTGATCCATTACGATATGTGGTGGAATCCGGCCGTTGAAGCGCAAGCGACCGACCGAGTTCACAGAATTGGGCAAAAAAATAACGTCTCTTCATATAAGCTCGTGACTTTAAATACGATTGAGGAGAAAATTGTGGAACTACAAAATCGCAAGAAAGGACTTGTGACCCGAGTTGTTAGCTGTGATGAAGAGGCGATCTCTAAGCTAACTTGGGAAGAGGTCTTAGCTTTATTGCAGACTTAAAGGAAATTATTGGCGTATGACAAAGAAACAATCACTACCACTTAAAGACACGTTAAAAGACATGTACCGCACGGCTAGGGGTCAACTGGATCGTTTTCGTGGGATGTTTTCTCACGATATTGGGATTGACTTAGGGACGGCAAACACGCTGGTGTACGTGAGGGGTAAAGGGATTGTTTTAGCTGAGCCTTCCGTTGTGGCGGTCGATTCGCAGACGAATGAAGTTTTAGCTGTTGGGCACAAGGCGAAGGCGATGCTTGGAAAGACGCCTCGCAAGATTCACGCGGTGCGTCCGATGAAAGACGGTGTTATTGCCGATTTTGAGATTGCGGAGGGGATGTTAAAGGCATTAATCAAAAGAGTGACCCCATCTAGAAGTTTATTTAGACCAAAAATTTTGATTGCAGTGCCTTCAGGGATAACGGGCGTTGAGAAGAGGGCTGTCGAGGATTCAGCGCTTCACGCTGGAGCGCAAGAGGTGCTCTTAATTGAGGAGCCGATGGCGGCAGCGATTGGAGTTGATTTACCAGTTCACGAGCCAGCTGCAAGCATGATCATAGACATTGGTGGTGGTACAACGGAGATTGCGATCATTTCACTTGGTGGTATTGTCGAGTCGAGATCGCTAAGGATTGCGGGGGATGAGTTTGACGATTGCATCATCAATTACATGCGTCGTACATATAACCTAATGATTGGCCCGAGAACGGGTGAAGAGATTAAGATGACGATTGGTTCAGCCTACCCACTTGGATCGGGCGAACTTGAAATGGAAGTGAGGGGGCGCGACCAGGTAGCTGGGCTTCCAGTGACGAAGCGGATCAATTCAGTCGAGATACGGGAGTGTTTAGCGGAGCCGATCCAACAGATTATCGAGAGTGTTAAGCTAACGCTTGAGAAGTGCCCTCCAGAATTGTCAGCAGACCTTGTGGAGCGTGGTATGGTAATGGCAGGTGGGGGTGCTTTAATCAAGGGACTAGATAAGGCATTGATTAAGGAAACGGGATTACCTGTGATTGTGGCTCCAAACCCACTGCTTGCAGTGTGCCTGGGAACAGGTAAAGCCCTCGAGTTCTTAGACAAATTTAAGAGAAGAAAGAGTTTTGTCGTTGGGTAATGGTTTATTGTTAGTTAATGCTTTATTGTTATTTGATGCTTTATTGTTAGTTAACGACTTGTTTTAAAAAATGCTTAGAGCGGTTTTTTTTAAATTTATCTGGTTTAAGGTTTAAGTATTTAGGTTTAGGTGTTTAGGCTTTAAGGTTTTAAGGTTTACGAATAAAATTTTAAGGTTTTAAGCGTTAAGGTTTTAAAACAGTTTTTTTTCAAGTTTTACGAATAAAGGTTTAAGGTTTTAAGCGTTAAGCTTTACGAATAAAGGTTTAATTTTTAAGGTTTTGAAACAGTTTTTTCAAGTTTGTAGCTAAAGCCAAACTTGAAAAGGGGGAGGGGGAGAGAGGGCTTTAAAAGCCCTCTCTCCCCCCCTTAACCCCCCACCACTCACCCTAAATTCGGAAACGAGATAATGGCTCCAACCTTTGGTTGGAGGTGTTCTAAGGGGGAAAATGCTTTTCCCCCTTAGGATCCCCCTTTTGCTTCCCCTCCTAAGTTGAAAGCAGGGGGGAAAAGCGATTTCCCCCCTACCCCCCCCTTGATCCTTTTACCCATTGTTGTAACTATTTGACGTTCGATCTAATCGGATGAAGTTTAATCCCTTAAGGTTTTTGGCTAGCGCCAAACCTTAAGGCAAAGGGGAGAGAGGTTTTGCACCTCTCTCCCCTTAACCCCTCTCTCCGCAGCAAAGGCTTCGCCCTTGCAACCCAATTATAAGGGGTTTTAGGGGCGAAAGCCCCTAACGCGGTGAGGTGGGAAGGGGAGGAGAGGTGCGAAACCTCTCCTCCCTCTTGCATTTCCAAAGTTTTGGCTTAAGGCCAAAACTTGAAGAAATGCATTTTGCTCTTTTCCGAATAGATTGCTCGCCAAACAGTTATAAAAATAAGTCAAAGGATCAAGGGGGGGGTAGGGGGGAAAGTGAACTTTCCCCCCTTTGACGCAAAGGGGGGGGTAGGGGGGAAATCGCTTTTCCCCCCTGCTTTCAACTTAGGAGGGGAAGCAAAAGGGGGATCCTAAGGGGGAAAAGCATTTTCCCCCTTAGAACCCCTCCAACCAAAGGTTGGAGCCATTATCTCGTTTCCGAATTTAGGGTGAGTGGTGGGGGGTTAAGGGGGGGAGAGAGGGCTTTTAAAGTCCTCTCTCCCCCCCTCCCCTTTTCAAGTTTGGCTTTAGCTACAAACTTGAAAAAACTGTATCAAGGCTTTGCTTTAATTTTTTGGTTTAAGTTTGTAATTTTAAGGGTAAGGTTAAAGGTTTTAAGGGTTTAGTTTTAAAGGTTAAAGGTTTTAAGGGTTTAGTTTTAAAGGTTAAAGGTTTTGAAACAGTTTTTTTAAGTTTATTCGTTTTAATTTTTACGAATAAAGGTTTAAGGTTTTAAGCGTTAAGGTTTACGAATTAAGGTTTAATTTTTAAGGTTTTAAAACAATTTTTTCAAGTTTGGCTTTAGCTACAAACTTGAAAAAACTGTATCAAGGCTTTGCTTTAAATTTTTTTTTTGGCTTAAGGCTTAACCTTGAAAAAATCGCATCAAGGCTTTGCTTTAATTTTTTGGTTTAAGGTTTTAATTTTTACGAATTAAGGTTTAAGGTTTAGGTTTAAAGATTTTAAAACCCCCCACCACTCACCCTAAATCTTGACCAATTTGCACAAAATTGTAGACACGACCAAAAAAGCTCTCCTTTATAGAAGGGAAGAGCCTTTGTTAAGTTCTGTTTTTAGAAATTGGTGCCGATGCCGCCACCGATGGTCACACCGCCAACTTGTGCTCTGTGGCCAATGGTGCCTTTTTGGGAGCTGCAAAATTGGAGTGGTTTGTAGGAATACTCGGCAAAAACATCCAAAATAAAGTTATTGTAAAACCGGTAGAGGAGGCCGCCATTGAGAAAACCTCCGCACCCATTTCCCTGCATCGTTTTAGGAACATAAAGGGAACCGTTATTCACATGAACGAAAATGTAACGAGGCCCCACTGTAATGTACCCCTTGAAGCAGTCGGTTATCGGGTAGAATGTTCGAAGGCCAAAGTTTAAGGGCACCGCCCATAGTTTTGTCTTCTCATGGGCATTGATGGAATAGCCATGTTTTCTTAAGTACTCGATGCTGCCGTAGAGCTCTAAAAAGTTGTAAATGGGATAGGTCCCGGTCAATTGGACGTCGATTCCGCCCCGGTCATACACCTGTCTCATCTCACAGTCGGTAAAGAAAAAATAGCCCGCTTTCACCTCGACTAGGCCAAATGCGAATGAGGAACTTAAAAGTAGAACAAATAGTCTAATGAGCACAATCTCCTCCTACGGTCACGGTTGCAGGGGTGCTTCTACCAAGCGGACTCACTGCGATTAAGGTGTATTTTTGGGGCTGTTTTGGTTGGTTATGGTCGACAAAGCAAACGGTCTCTTTTCCAAGTAAACCAATCAGTTTCCCATTCCTAAAAAGGCGGTAGCCGGTCGCTTTTGGATCCCGATTCCACTGAAGTGTATTGAACCTTTCACTCACAACGGCAAAGTTGTTTTTACTCTGTGTTCCTCTAAAACCGGTCGGTTTGCCTGGCCCTTTTGGTCCAGAAAAGAGAGAGAATGTCGGGTAGTCGTTATTGTTTGTGTCGGCCCAGGTTGTCAATATCAGGTTGAGTTTCGGATTGTAGGCGGGGAAAACGCTTAGGAAGGGTGTCGAGGGTGTTGAAGACTCAATTGTTGCAGGGGGGCTCCAAGAACCATTTGTATAAAACGAGTAGGTCGGTTGCAATGAGGTGCCATCGACCCACAATGCAAGAAATTGCCCCGTATCAGAGAGATAGATCGGAATAACATATTGCCTGGCCGTTGAACTAGTGGTCATCGTTTTTGGCAAGCTCCATCCATGTCCAGGAGTGTAGAACGAGTAGGTTGGCGCTCCAGAGTTTCCATCTCCCCACGTCGCAAGAGTGGTTCCCGTTTTGGAGTTGTAGGCAAGGAAAATGTCGTAGTAGGAGGGGCTCGATGAAATCGTCGCAGGTGTGCTCCATCCTGTGCCGGGTTTGTAGATCGCGTAGTACGGGTAGTAGGGGGAATGCTCATCACCCCAGACAGCAAGTGTTTCCCCTGTTTTGGGATCAAAAACGTTGTAGACATCTGTTTCTGCAGCCGGGCCCCCGATCGTGTCAGGGGTTGACCATCCGGTTCCTGGGGTGTAAAGGGAGTAGGTGGTTGTACCAGAGTTATCTGACCATGTTCCCATCACCTTACCGGTATTCGTATCGAATGAGAGGAAAACATTTGAAGCATTCGTTCCGGTATTGATGGCAGTCGCTGTGCTCCAACCTGTGCCCGCTGTGTACACGGAGTAAAAAGGGACGAGACCATCTGAGCTGTTACCCCAAACGGCCAAAATATCTCCTGTTGTCGGAATGGTTAAGGTGACGATTTGTTGGCCCACTTGAGTGGTATTAACAAGAGGTTGAGTCGCTGCCCATCCTGTTCCAGGGGTATAGAAAGAGTAAACGGGAGCTTCATCATTATTAGCATCTCCCCAGGCAGCTAGGAAATTTCCCGAACCTGGATCGTATGAGCAATAGACGTTCGTTGTTGCTGTGTTGCATGTGGTGATGGGATTCGGTGGAGAAACCACCCATGGGGCAGCCCCTAAAATGACCGGGCTCAATAATAAAAAGGCTAAGCGCATATCGACATCCTATTAAAATTTGGATTCTAATTATTTTATTGAAAAAGGGCTATCATTTTTTAGAGAACCCCTTGCTTTTAGAGAGTAAAATCATTAGAATACCTCGTAAACACAATGAGCGGTACATGTTAGCGGCAGTTGCAAATAGTCCAGATGTTAATCATTTAAAAGTGATTGAGGAGCATTCTAAGGCTCTAGAAGAGATCAAATCAATGAGTCGTAAGATCAAGGGATTTGAGACGAGAATTGAACTTGGGGAGGGTTACTCTTTTACGGCTATTATTTTGAAACCTTCTAAGATAGAGTTTCCTGGGGGACAATATGAAGGGGAACTCAATGATTTGGGGGAGCCCGAAGGGGAAGGCTCACTCACATTGACCGGTACCGCTCGTAGCGAGATTTTTGGTGGCGTTTGGAAAGCAGGTGTTGTTTTTAAAGGGTTCGGGCTGTTGTTATCAAAGGATGGATTAACCTATCGGGGAGAGATTGCTGAGGGGATACCGGAAGGAATGGGGGAATTCTACCGCAAAGATGGAACAAAAAAGTATTATGGGCAATGGCGTAATGGTTCCGCTCAAGGGGAAGGGACTTGGTACTCCCCGCTAACCGTTCATGTAACAGGTACTTGGGCTGGCGGCTTTTTGACAACGGATTCCGAACATCAACCAAAATTTCCGGTCATTTTTAAGGTTTAAACCTTTTTGCATCATTGGCCTTGGTAGGTAAAAGGGTTATTTTCGACATCTTTTGTTAAATTTGGAACAATATCTTATAGAAATAGTCGAAAATTTAACAAAAAGTTTGTGTATTTGAAGTCGTCTAATAAAGCAAAAGGAAACTTTGGAGAGGTCACAAGGCGGCCATTTCACTCCCTTTGTCCGCGCTCTTTCTCTTCCTTTGTTGTACAAACGATTTTGCACTAGAAACAGCTTGACTGTACCAGGGTATTTCAAGTTCTGGATCCGGATCCTCTTTGTTCTGTTTGATGATTAACTGATACTCCTCTCTGATGAATCCGTGGTGTGCTATCGCTCTAACAAGAAACCGCCCCGTATCTTCTCCACTGGGTATTCCAGAAATACATCCTTGCTTGTATTCTAAACCATCTGGCAAACTTTTCACAAGATGTTTACCCTTTTGAGTGGCTTTAACCTCAGCTAATTCTTTACGACCCTCAGGGGTTAGCAATAAGCGGGAATACGGTTCATTGACATAAGCGTACTCCTTTTCTTTTTGGTATTTATCTTTAAAAAGATAATTGCTGACTCTTGCCCTTTCGTAATAGGCCGTACTTAATGTAGTAACGGCAGTAAAAGTGTATCCAAGGGCTGCTGCCAATTTAGCATAGAATGAGGTTCCTGTCAGGATGATGACAAAACTCGTTTTTGTTTTACCAACCCCATTAGCAGCCCACAAATCGATACTGATTTCTGCGTCTGATCCTATGGACTGATCGGTAGAGCTTGGGGTTCCCGTAAAAGTCATTGTTTTATTTTGGTAGGAGAGCCAGGAGGGAAGCGATTTTCCGTTTGATTGGAGAGCATAAGTGACTATGTTAAGGCCGGAAAATGTGTTTTGTGGAACAACAAATAAAAATTTGGTCCCAACAGTAGCCGTTTGGGAGTCTAAAATATTCTCGACCACTGGAGATCCTGCAACAATTAAAGAGAAACCAGCTGATGCTACCCCTCCCCATCCATTGTCAGCGGTTACTTCAATATCGTAGGTACCAGGCGTTACTTGATCGTATGAAAATGTGCGACCATTCAATTTCAAGCCACTTGGCAAAGCGATGCCTCCTACTTGGGTTGCGGTGTAGGTGAAGTGAGCATTTGGAAATTGAAAAAGATCTGGATCGAGAGTAAAAGTACCCGAAGAGCCCCCATTAATTTGCTGAGTGGCTATTTGATTTACTTGGATGTCGCCAACATTAACACCTATTTGTTGAACAACTGCATTACCACTATCGTCGGTTGTCGTTATATTGAAAAAATGCAATCCCCAATCCCCTGCTTGAGGTGTAAATGTCAACTCTCTTTGACTGGCATCCAATATGGTGAATAGAACACCATTTGGTATGTAAATTTTGTTATTTTGTATGGCAAAGATATTATTATTATAACCACTAGTGGGGTTGGCAAAAATTTGAAAGGATGCGACGCTTATAGGATTTAGTGGGTCTGTGGTGATATCAATCACATTTATCTCATTATCTTGTCCTTTACCTGTAAATGCACCTAAACCAAAAGCATACAAAAACTTGCCAACAACTTTCATTTGGTATGCTGTGAAATCCAAAAAGACCGAATTGTTGACGACAATGTTTGTCTTATCGGATATATCAGACACAGACATGGTTTGATCGGTATTACTGGTATACAAATATTTTTCTGATTTAGCAAAACAGCTTGGTGGATCCTCTGTGGCCACTTCTGAAGCAAGTTTAGGATTTAATGGGTCAGTAGCATCCATAATAGCAATCTGCCAATTTGTACCATTTAAGGTAGCACAATACAGGTCACCCTCAGCAAATAAGACCCCTTGACAATTAGGAGATGAAATTTGTTGATAATTAGTTGCGTTATTAATATCAACTATCGCCATAATAGAAGGGTCTTGGTAATCTAAAAAATATAATAAGTTATTTATCTGTGCGCCATAAAATATCACTAACCCACTGAATGTAATTTGATTATCAAAAGTTATGTTAGAAAGTGAAGAAGTATTAAAAAAGGTTAGAGTGTTACCGATTAGTACAGTTAAAAGATTGTTATAAACGAAAAAAGTCGATGGAAGGTTAATAATATTAAGAGGTAAGTTCCCCACTAGTTTTGGAGTGTTTTGTGAGAGATCAAAAATATTGAAGTAACAGTTATTAGAACTGGGCTCCATAAGCAGATAAGCATACCTTCCATTAATGAGAACACTATTGGTTTCGTCTTTTAAGTAGATTGAACTATCTGTTGTAATAGGCCCCATACCCAAATTTACCCAATTTGGAAGTGGGGTGCCATCTGCCGATGCAATGTAAAGCTCCTTGTTTTGGTAGGGATTTGCGAGTTGGTAATCCAACAAACTGATCATATAGCTTTGAGGATTATTCGGTTGAACCAAAAAGTTAGGGATCGATTTGAGAATAGTTATAGGATCATAAAGTGATCTTGCTAAATGACGAACAGAGCCGGTGGAAAGAGGGCTTGAGGGAATTTCCACCGTGGCTTGTGCTTTTGAAATGAGTGCAAAGAAGGCAGAGATCAAGGTCATTGTTGCCGTTTGTTTTGCAAGGAGCGAGGCTGCAAAAACAAAAGACGCTCTGAAGGTAAGATCTTGTGATTTCTCGATAATGTAGGAGGTCAATGCGGGATCCAGAACTCTTAATACAGGTTTTTCGAGGTATCTTAGTCTGGTTTTAAGGGTCCACTCCTCATTCTTTTTTTCAAAGATGACTTTTTGAACTTCCTTTTCTTTATTCCTTAGCTTCTTATGGGTATAGATTAACTTTTCATGTTTCATCTCAGTCTGGTACTCTTCACAAAGGCCGAACTTTGGGTACACTTTGCGGTGGTGGATCTCTCGATCATTTGAGGCATCGTGGACGTCAAAATAAGAGGTGCCTTCATATGAGTAGCTCTCGCAGTAGCAATTCTCTTTAAATTGGATGCTTTGAAGTTCCGAATAAAGCGTTGTATTGCCTTGCTCTGCCTGTTGGAGGCTTAAGGTTTTGATTTGCTCGCAAAAACCCGAGCTCTTTGCTATGGCACCAAGATCATCGTGATTTAAGAACCCATCAATTCCTATTAATGCCGCCCTGTCCTCATTGTGACCTCTTGCTGAAGAACCAAGAGCTAAACCTGTGACAAAGAGATAACCGAAAATTAAACCTTTTAAAACGCTATTTTCCCCTTCAATCGGGCAGTTTTGTTTGTGATAGTGGTGCTTTATGACCACATCAGCCTTATTTGTAGCGAAGGGCCCTTGGAAGGTGATCAACTTCTGTTGTGGGAGCTTAAGGGTCACTTTATTCCCTTTTTCCCGAAGAAGCCTATGAGCGATAAGATACTCTTTCAGTTGAGAGAATAGATCTTTGTCCCAACGCTTAGCGACAACACCATAACTCACACCTTTCGTGTCGCTTAAAATTTTGGTCAGATAATGGGACACTTGGACATCGAAGAGGGGTCCGCTATAGACAATAGGTTTTAGATCTTGATCGACCGCTATAAAAATGAACGAGCCGTTCCCTTGTTGAACGATTTCGATTAGGGTGTGCCCACTGGAAGTCTCTAAAAGAGCGCTTCCCTCTTTTTTTGTTTGAACGATCACCTGTTGAAGAGAGTATGAATAAGAATGATGTAACACTTTTGTAGCAGCAGGCTCAACATGGGGAAAAACAAATTTTGAGAGGGGGTTTGTAAAAGTCGCTACTTGTCGAGAGATCTGCTTAAAACTCTCAGAGATTGAAAAAGTGTTCAATGTAAGCCACATGATATTCTTCATTTTCTGGTTGAGCATCTATTATAGAGCTTTTTTTTAAAAAATCAATGAAAAATTTGGACGCTGTGATTGTCAGTGACAGTAGATCGTTACTTATACTTATAGATACCCGCTTCGATCTCTTTTATCCCTTGCTTCTCCTTGGCTAATCGATCGGTAAGCGCGTCGTTTTGACGCGCCTTTTGAACCTTCTCTTGCCACTCCTCTTTCGCCTCTTCCAGAAGAATCTCTTCTGCAGCACATAATTTTGGCGCCACTTGCCTCAAAGACTTGAAGTCACTGACGCACCTGATCATCGCTTCGATCCTTGGTAAGTGCCATTCATTTGAAACGATAAAGACGTTATTAGGGTGCTCTTTATCTATAACTCTTTGAAGTTCAATAAGTTGTGTGTAAGTAGAACGGGAGTTCTCCTCTAAAATAATATGATGCTGATCGACACCAAGGGCGATAAGCTCTTCCCTGATCACAGAGGCAATCGAAGGTCTTGCCCCTTCCTTTAGCCCCCCTTGAGCAAGCAAGATCGGTTTCCCCAGATTTTTTTTGTACAAAACAGAAGCGGCAACTGTTCTGAAGCGACACTGGGTAACCCCATTTTGGTCCCCCTCATCGGTCGATTCAACCGTTTGCCAGATACCATTTTTGTCAACGATGGCCCCTCCAAAAATGGCAATTAACATTTTCATACCAAATTCTTATGTTTATATAGTTGAAAAAGTTATAGTACAAAATTGGAAACGTGTCAACCGAGGCCCTCTTAAAAGTGAAAATACGCCCCGCTACTCTAGACGATGCCCTGCTTCTCTTTCTTTGGCGAAACGACGCCCTGACGAGGCAAAATTCCCTCACTGCCGAAGAGGTAGTTTGGGAAGACCACGTCGCTTGGTTAAGCCATTCCTTGAACAGTAAAGAGCGAATGCTATATATCGCAGAGGAGGAGGGGCAAGCTGTTGCCACGATCCGCTCCGATCTTAGCTGTGATGGCGTGGTTGAGCTCTCTTGGACGGTCGCCCCCGCTCATCGAGGCAAAGGGGTTGGTAAAAAAGCGGTTCTCCAATTTGTTGAAGAGCTCCACAAAAATAAGCGTTTAAGGGCCACCATAAAAAAGGGCAATAAGCCTTCAGAAAGTATCGCTCTAAGTTTAGGGCTTCATCCTTTAGAGGGGCAGTCCCTTTTTACGATTTGGGAGAATTAGATGGATTCGTTAGATCAATGGACAACAAACACAGAACTGAAACGATGGATTCGGGACGTTATTGCTCTAACTGACCCTAAAAATATTTGGCTCTGTGATGGTTCTACAAAAGAAGCTCAAACCCTGTCAGAACAAATGGTGCAAAATGGCACTTTTATCAGATTAAAAAAGAGGGAAAACAGTTTTCTTTGCAGGTCAAACCCTCTAGACGTTGCAAGGGTCGAGGATCGCACCTTTATCTGCTCCTTAAAAAAGGAAGATGCGGGTCCAACGAACAACTGGAGCGATCCCACTCTCATGAAAGAGAAGCTCAAAAAACTCTTCAAAGGGTGTATGAAAGGGCGCACCCTTTATGTGATCCCTTTTAGCATGGGTCCTGTAGGTTCCCCTCTCTCTCAGATTGGCGTAGAGATCACTGATTCCCCTTACGTCGTTTGTCATATGGGAATTATGACTAGGATGGGTAGTGAGGTCTTAAAAGTTTTGGGAAATGGGCCTTTTGTCCCTTGCCTCCACTCGGTAGGCTCTCCTCTTGAACCTAATGAAAAGGATGTAGCCTGGCCCTGTAATCCCGAACAGACTGTGATTTGTCACTTTCCCGAAACACGAGAAATTTGGTCGTTTGGAAGTGGTTACGGTGGGAATGCTTTACTTGGGAAAAAATGTTTGGCTTTGAGAATCGCCTCGTGCATGGCAAGAGATGAGGGGTGGTTTGCAGAGCATATGCTCATTTTAAAGCTCACAAATCCAGAGAATAAAAGCCTCTACATGACAGCTGCCTTTCCAAGCTCTTGCGGTAAAACCAATTTAGCCATGTTAACTTCGACTCTGCCCGGTTGGAAAGTGGAGACCGTGGGTGATGATATCGCTTGGATGAAAGTGGGAAAAAGTGGAGAGCTTTTTGCGATTAATCCAGAAGCTGGCTTATTTGGCGTGGCTCCCGGCACCTCTTATCAATCAAATCCGAATGCGATGGAAGCCATAAAAAAAAATGCGATCTTTACGAATGTCGCCTTGACGCAAGATGGAGACGTCTGGTGGGAGGGGATGACAAAAGAGGCGCCAGAGCATTTAATCGATTGGAAGGGAAATCCTTGGGATAAAAATTCTAAAACATTAGCTGCGCATCCCAACGCAAGATTTACAGCGCCCATTAAGCAGTGTCCCGTCATCGATCCTGCCTACGATTTTTTAGAGGGAGTGCCCATTTCAGCGATACTCTTTGGAGGACGCCGCTCCTCGCTACTGCCTTTAGTCACAGAGTCGTTTGATTGGTCTCACGGCACATTTTTTGGGGCAAGTGTCTCCTCCCAAATGACGGCTGCAGCTGAAGGAGAGCTTGGAGCTTTAAGGCACGATCCGTTCGCTATGCTCCCTTTTTGCGGCTACAATATGGGTGACTATTTCAATCATTGGCTTAAAATGGGAGAAAATAGGAAAAAGTTTCCTAAAATATTTGCCGTCAATTGGTTCTTAAAGGATTCGAAAGGGGATTATATTTGGCCAGGTTTTGGTGAGAACGTCCGCGTTTTAAAATGGATTTTTGAGCGGTGTTTGGAAAAAAAAGAAGCTAAAATGACCCCTATTGGGTTTCTTCCGAAGCAAGATGAATTTAAAAGGTATGATGAGTTGTTTAAAGTCGATAAAAACTCATGGTTAAAAGAAGTAGAAGATTTAAAGAAGTATTTTAAGATTTTTGGAGAGAGATTTCCTGAAAAACTTACGAGAGGAGTTGACTTCTCTTCAGAATCGGTTGAGTCGGGGACCAAATCAACACCTCCCGGATTCCAGGGGTGACACCTAAGAAAACGGTTTAAAATAAGAGAGAAGGCCTGTTTTGTTGGCTTCTTTTGAAGAGCCTCAATCGCATAATTGGAGCAAGAGGGGTAAAACCGGCAACATTTTCCTAAAAAGGCACTTAAAGAGAACTGATAAAAATGGATAATAAAATAGGCGATTCTTTTCATAACACGTGGAAGACGTCTTTTAAAAGGGCGAGTGACACTTCGATTAAAATAAGAAAAATGATCGCCCACTCAAGACGACTTGAGTGTTGATGGTTTAATTCCGTTCCAAGCATCTCAAAAAGCTCGTGCGCCACATTTAAGCGCTGATTGAGCACCTCAACCCGGTTCTCAATATCCAGGTAATTAGCCGCTTTCATGTAGAGGGGTTCATATTCAGGAGAGACCCAGAAAAATTCTGGAACATCGAGCACGTTGACGTGAAGATTGATCGAGTTTCTCTCTAAAAAGAGAAGCCCCATCTTTTTTCTCATTTCGATCTTTGACAATTTAACCGTTCCGTATTTTGCTAGATTTTCCGGGTAGTGTTTCGTTTGGTCGAAAATTTTTTGTATAGTGACTTCAAAAAAGGCGAGTTTGACCGATTGCGCAAGAGCGTGGGAAATGGCAAGTTTTGTTAAAAAATCTCGATCGGGAAGAGTGATCAAGATCATCTATAATTTTAAATTTAGTTCCATACTCATATTCAAATTGATCAGTTTCAATTTCTTCTAAAGAGTGATCTTCGTATTTTTTGATTTCAGAGAGGATGGTTTGCTGTTCAGCCGGGGGCACTCCCCAGAAAACGGTAGCGCCATATTGGAACATGAAAGCATTGCCGACCGAGCCCTCTTCCAGGGGAACTTCCACGTGGACAGCATCCCGGTAAAATGTCGTATTGTAAAGGGTTCTAAACCCTTGAAAGAGAGATTTGATGTCGTACGATTCTGCTGTACAGTAAGCCCGACAGTCCATAAAGGAATCCTTCAAGTAATAAGGGGGATGCGAAAGGGGGGACTTGAACCCCCACGAGGAGACCTCACTACCACCTCAAGGTAGCGCGTATACCAATTCCGCCACTTCCGCAAGTTAGCAGACTTAAAAGTCCGCCGGAAAGTAGATGATTCTAGCAAATAGGTTTTAAGTTTGCAAGGAGGAAATGAAAAGTGAGGTCCATTTTTCGACAAAACAAGGGGGGATTTTAAGCGTTTGAAGCTCTTTTAAAGTTTTTGCATAAAGGGTGTTCAAAAGATAAGTGTGTTCCTCTTCCAAGAGGTGGGGGAAAAATTCAGGTAAGAGCCCTTCGTATTGTAACAACTTGATTTGAAAGGAGATAAGTGCCGTTTCTTTGCAGGGAATTTGGGGAAGAGATTTTAGAAAAAAAAGGAGTCCTTCGAATACAGGCTCCTCTTTTCTTCCTTCAAGGTTCGCTAACGTGATGGTTTTAAGGAGATTAGAGGCTATTTCAATATCTTTATACTCTTTTCTTATAAGAGGAAAGGTGTCGAGAATATCGTAATGGTTTAGAGTTTGAAGACCACTCTCTTTGGGGGTGTAGCTGTATTCGATGAGAAGAAGAGGGGAGAGATTCTTGTTTTTGTTTGGCTTTACGACAAACTTTTCTACGCTTAAGTTCTTTGAAAACAGAGTCAGAATGAGCTTTTTGTCTTGGAGGGGGAGACATTTTAAAATAATTGCTTGATCTATCATGGGGTAAACGTTCTTAAGGTCTTGACAAAATTATATCGAAAAGGGAGATTGTAGGAAATGTTGAAGATAGGTTATGATGGTGCACTGGTTTAAAGCTCTTTAGCTAAAAGCCCTTCAGTGCACCGATAGCTCAATCGGATAGAGTACCTGGCTTCGAACCAGGTGGTTAGAGGTTCGAGTCCTCTTCGGTGCAATTTCTTTTTGAAGTGAAGGAGTTTGGTATGAATCGGAAAGCAGTAGCTGCTAAATTTGCAAGTGAAGGATATACGATCACGGTTTACGGGCGTCATCTCGATGTGACGGAGGCCATGAAGGCGTATGCAATAGAAAAAATTGCAAAGCTTGAGAAGTTTCACCATCGGATTCAGGAAGTGATGATCACAATGGATGTGCAAAAGTTAAAGCACACTGTGGATATCGTGATTAAAATCGACCAAATTCTAGTAAAAAGTCACGCTGAATCTGCCGATATGTACGCTTCTATCGATTCAGCGGTTGACAAGCTTGAAAGACAAGTGAGTGATTATAAAGACAGAATCCAAAGTCATCAGGCAAGAGGGGTGAGCGCCATTGATATGTTGGTGAACGTTTTCACCTCAGGAGAAAAGGCTCAACTTGAAGCGGTCAACGATGCCATTTACGACGAAAATATCAAACGTCTTGAGGAGTCTTATAAGCCCCACAAGATTGTCTCTCAAGAGAAGTGGCCTTTAAAAACTCTTAACTATGAAGAAGCGCTTTGGCATATGGAACTTGCCGATGAGCCTTTTTTAATCTATCGATGTGAAGAGGATCAAAAGTTAAAGGTGCTTTTCAGAAGACGCGATGGCAATTTTGGTGTTGTTGAAGTCGTTTAAATGATTTGCCGCATTCGAAAACGAGAGGTTAAGGCCACTCAAGAAGAGCTTGTCCGGCAGCATGTCTTGAATCATTTGATCGATGATTTGTTATACCCTCCCCATTTAATTTCTGTTGAGAAAGAACTCAAACATTTTAGCGAAAAGGCGCCAAAAAGGCGCTTAGATATTTTGGTTTTTACCCTTTTGGATGGGGAGCTTAAGCCCTTTTTGTTAGTTGAGTGTAAGGCAACCCCTTTAAGCGATGACGTTGAAAGACAAGTTGCTGGGTATAACCACTTTGTGGGAGCCCCTTTTGTATCGATTGTCAATCACGAGAAAGTCCTCTCCTGGTCACTTTCTGGAACTAATCAGGTTTTATTAAACGAATTCCCTCCATATATTATTGAAAATTTAATTTAACATCTGGTACATCCCTATTTTATGGGGAAGTACTCTTATATTGGATTATTTTTTTGTTTTTATCTTCAGGGCGTTCAGCTTTTTGGGGAGGAGAGTCCACGCGATTCAGAATTTGCCAAAGCTGTTTCTCAGGTGGAGTTAGCAAGGGCTGAAGCTGATTTGGAACTTGCAAAGATTGCGGCGTCTCTTGAACTTGCGAAGGCTGAAGCGCAGGTGGAAGTGGCCAAGGCATTGGCTAATCTCGAGCTTGCAAAAGCTCAAAAAGAAGTTGAAGTTGTCAAGGTAGCAAGCCAGTTAAATTTAGTCAGGATTACAGGAGAGGTTGAGTGTGCGAAGGCCCTTGGTGAGCTTGAACTTGCAAAAGTGCAAGCTGACTTAGAACTTGCAAAAGTTTTGTCTCAAGTGGAGTTAATGAATGCGAAAAAAGATTTAGAGGTTGCAAAGGCTTTGGCTGAGTTAAACCTTTTAAAAGCTAAAGCTGAATTCAATAAAGTTAAAGATGAGATTGGTACTAGTGAAGAGATTAAAGAGGAGAAAGTAGAAGAGGCTATCTCACTTGAAAAGGAAGCTGATCAGGATAACTCTATAGAGAAGGAGACTTCGACTGAGGAGCGAGTTGATGAGGATAGAGAAAAAGAAACAGATGAGACCGCTACTGAGAAGACAAATTGCGAAGAAAAGGTAGAAGAGAAAACTGACTTAAACACTTATTCTTACCCATTCGGGCAGACGTTTCAATGCTCAATACCAACAAGGAGTAAACCTTTCATAACTAAGGATTTTTTCCTTTCTGTTTCAGAGCATTTTGGAAAAAGTCTTTGGGCGAATGCTCCTTACACTAAAGTGGGGGTTTACTCAGCTTCAGATTTGTGCCAGCCTGGTTGTGGGCTGAGTTTTCAAGAAGAAGCGTGTTTTTTTGACTCAGATTGTTTTGCAAACTCGATTGGTTTTTCTGTAAGAGGTGTTGATTGTAAGAAGCGACTTTTTGGTTTCAATGTTTTTTACGATTATTTGCATGGCAATTGTCGTGGACTTCACCAAATAGGTTTTGGAGGAGAGTGCCGAGTCAATTGTTTTGATGCCTATTTAAATGCTTTTTTTCCTGTTGTGCGAGAAAGTGGTTTTGCGGACAAGTTTTTTTACAATAATTATGTCGGGCCTTACTGGGTTTATGTGACACCTGTCGACTTTCTTTATAGAGGTGTTGAGTTTGCGGTGGGGAAAAGGGGTTCTTTTTGTAAAAATTTTTGCGTGAATGGATTTCTTGGAGGGTATTATTTAGAAAGTCCTTTTCAATGTCGAACTTTAGGTTTTCAGGCTTTGGGGGAGATATCTTGGTGTTCCCGTTTTTTTGCGGGTTTTTTTTTAACAAATGATTGCCTTTGTGGCCGTTTGACAGAGGGGTATTTTGGGGTATCATTTCCCTTTTCTGTGCCTGGAAATTGTTGTAAGTCGACTTATTGTTGTTCCAATGGGTGCTTGAGGGATGGAATTATTCCTCGTTTTAGCACCGGTGTGCGTGGTTGTGCAGCTTATTACAAAAAAAACTGGTAAAAAATATTCTTATTTTTTAGACTGAAGAACATTAAAATTTTTAGTGAGGGCTTTTGAAGAGGCTTTTTGGAGTGCTTTTCGGGTCTTTTGGCTAAACTTTAGTACGAGTAGATGTTTTTTTTGCGATATTCTTCTCAGCGTTTAAGTTCTATTCTCGCCCTAGCGACCGTCATTTTGACGAGCGTTAGTGCTTATTCAGCACCTTTTAGAGTGATAAAAGGGGAAACGGTCTCTAGTTCTTTTTTTCCTGTTTCCGTTGTTAAAGAGAGCCTTAACAAATTACAAAATCCGTTTGTTGAGAAGGAGTTTGGCTGTAATAGTTGTGGTTGCATGGTGCCTGTTCAAGGGCCTGAGGGTCCAAGGGGTCCAAGGGGACACGAGGGGCCGGCAGGAGGCACGGGTCCAACAGGGGCTACTGGTCCCACGGGTTTAGGAGACACGGGTCCAACGGGTCCTACGGGAGCTACTGGCTCGACTGGTGCGACGGGTCCAACGGGTTTAGGGGCAACAGGAGCTACTGGTCCAATCGGACCACAAGGTGATACGGGAGCTACTGGTCCGACAGGTTTAGGAGACACGGGTCCAACGGGTCCTACGGGAGCTACAGGCTCGACTGGTGCAACGGGCCCAACGGGTTTAGGGGCAACAGGTGCGACGGGCCCAATAGGACCACAAGGTGATACGGGGGCTACGGGTCCAACGGGTTTAGGTGATACTGGTCCAACGGGTCCTACGGGAGCTACAGGCTCGACTGGTGCGACGGGCCCAACGGGTTTAGGGGCAACAGGAGCTACTGGTCCAATCGGACCACAAGGTGATACGGGGGCTACGGGTCCAACGGGTTTAGGTGATACTGGTCCAACGGGTCCTACGGGAGCTACAGGCTCGACTGGTGCGACGGGCCCAACGGGTTTAGGGGCAACAGGAGCTACTGGTCCAGTAGGACCACAAGGTGATACAGGGGCTACTGGTCCGACAGGTTTAGGAGACACTGGTCCAACGGGTCCTACGGGAGCTACAGGCTCGACTGGTGCGACGGGTCCAACCGGATTACAAGGCGATACAGGAGCGACAGGCCCTACAGGATTACAAGGTGATACGGGAGCTACAGGCTCAACTGGTGCGACGGGCCCAACCGGATTACAAGGCGATACAGGGGCGACAGGCCCAACAGGTCTACAAGGTGATACGGGGGCTACTGGTCCTACAGGACTACAAGGTGATACGGGAGCTACAGGCTCAACTGGTGTGACGGGCCCAACAGGATTACAAGGTAATACAGGAGCGACAGGCCCAACAGGTTCACAAGGTGATACGGGTGCTACTGGTCCGACAGGTTTAGGAGATACTGGTCCGACGGGTTCTACTGGAGCTACAGGCTCGACTGGTGCGACGGGCCCAACCGGATTACAAGGTGATACAGGAGCGACAGGCCCAATAGGTTCTACGGGAGCTACTGGCGCAACCGGTCCGATAGGTCCAACCGGATTACAAGGTGATACAGGAGCGACAGGTCCAACAGGTTTAGGAGATACTGGTCCAACCGGTCCTACCGGAGCTACCGGAGCTACTGGGGCAACAGGTCCGACAGGCCCAACAGGTCTACAAGGTGATACGGGAGCTACGGGTCCTACAGGTTTAGGAGATACTGGTCCGACGGGTTCTACTGGAGCTACAGGCTCGACTGGTGCGACAGGCCCAACCGGATTACAAGGTGATACAGGAGCGACAGGTCCAACAGGCGCTCAAGGTGATACAGGAGCTACGGGTCCGACAGGTTTAGGAGATACTGGCCCAACGGGTCCTACTGGAGCTACAGGCTCGACTGGTGCGACAGGGCCTACAGGGTTACAAGGCGATACCGGATTTACAGGCCCAACAGGCGCTCAAGGTGATACAGGAGCTACGGGTCCGACAGGTTTAGGAGATACTGGTCCAACGGGTCCTACTGGAGCTACAGGCTCGACTGGTGCGACAGGACCTACAGGGTTACAAGGCGATACAGGATTTACAGGCCCAACAGGCTCTCAAGGTGATACGGGAGCTACGGGTCCGACAGGTTTAGGAGATACTGGTCCAACGGGTCCTACTGGAGCTACAGGCTCGACTGGTGCGACAGGGCCAACAGGATTACAAGGGGATACAGGATTTACGGGCCCAACAGGATTTGGAGATACTGGTCCAACAGGTCCTACGGGAGCTACTGGGGCAACAGGTCCAACTGGCCCAACAGGCTCTCAAGGTGATACGGGAGCTACGGGTCCGACAGGTTTAGGAGATACTGGTCCAACGGGTCCTACGGGAGCTACAGGCTCGACTGGTGCGACAGGGCCTACGGGGTTACAAGGCGATACCGGATTTACAGGCCCAACAGGATTTGGAGATACTGGTCCAACAGGTCCTACTGGAGCTACAGGCTCGACTGGTGCGACAGGGCCAACAGGGTTACAAGGTGATACGGGAGCTACAGGTCCGACAGGTTTAGGAGATACTGGTCCAACGGGTCCTACGGGAGCTACAGGCTCGACTGGTGCGACAGGGCCAACAGGTCTACAAGGTGATACAGGATTTACAGGCCCAACAGGTTCACAAGGTGATACAGGAGCTACAGGTCCGACAGGTTTAGGAGATACTGGCCCTACAGGTCCTACGGGAGCTACAGGCTCGACTGGTGCGACAGGGCCTACAGGGTTACAAGGCGATACAGGATTTACGGGCCCAACAGGATTTGGAGATACTGGTCCAACAGGTCCTACGGGAGCTACCGGGGCAACAGGTCCAACTGGCCCAACAGGTTCACAAGGTGATACAGGAGCTACAGGTCCGACAGGTTTAGGAGATACTGGCCCTACAGGTCCTACGGGAGCTATAGGCTCGACTGGTGCGACAGGGCCAACAGGATTACAAGGGGATACAGGATTTACGGGCCCAACAGGATTTGGAGATACTGGTCCAACAGGTCCTACGGGAGCTACCGGGGCAACAGGTCCAACTGGCCCAACAGGTTCACAAGGTGATACAGGAGCTACAGGTCCGACAGGTTTAGGAGATACTGGCCCTACAGGTCCTACGGGAGCTATAGGCTCGACTGGTGCGACAGGGCCAACAGGATTACAAGGGGATACAGGATTTACGGGCCCAACAGGATTTGGAGATACTGGTCCAACAGGTCCTACGGGAGCTACCGGGGCAACAGGTCCAACTGGCCCAACAGGTTCACAAGGTGATACAGGAGCTACAGGTCCGACAGGTTTAGGAGATACTGGCCCTACAGGTCCTACCGGAGCTATAGGCTCGACTGGTGCGACAGGGCCAACAGGTCTAGGTGCAACAGGTCCGACCGGTCCAACAGGCGCTCAAGGTGATACAGGATTTACAGGCCCAACAGGGTTTGGAGATACCGGTCCAACAGGTCCTACGGGGGCTACTGGTGCGACTGGAGCAACGGGTCCTACAGGTTTAGGAGATACTGGTCCGACTGGTCCAACAGGGGCTCAGGGTGATACAGGATTTACGGGCCCAACAGGGTTTGGGGATACTGGTCCGACGGGGTCTACGGGAGCTACAGGTGCGACTGGGGCTACAGGTCCAACAGGGTTAGGTGCAACAGGTCCGACTGGTCCAACTGGGGCTCAAGGTGATACAGGATTTACGGGCCCAACAGGGTTTGGGGATACTGGTCCGACGGGGTCTACGGGAGCTACAGGTCCAACAGGTCCAACAGGTTTAGGTGCAACAGGTCCAACTGGTTCAACAGGGCCTCAAGGTGATACAGGATTTACGGGTCCGACAGGGTTAGGGGATACTGGTCCGACGGGGTCTACGGGAGCTACAGGTCCAACAGGTCCAACAGGTTTAGGTGCAACAGGTCCGACTGGTCCAACAGGGGCTCAGGGTGATACAGGATTTACGGGTCCTACTGGTTTAGGAGATACTGGTCCCACAGGTTCTACAGGTGATACTGGATTTACTGGTCCTAATGGCGCGACAGGTGATACTGGCCCAACCGGAGCCACTGGATTTACTGGTCCAACAGGCGCGACAGGTGCTACTGGCCCAACTGGTGCTACAGGATTCACAGGGCCTACCGGTGCGACTGGATTTACAGGTCCTACTGGCGCAACAGGTATACGGGCCCAACAGGAGCAACAGGATTCACCGGACCAACTGGTGCAACTGGCTCCACAGGGCCTACCGGTGCTACAGGATTTACCGGACCTACTGGATTTACTGGTCCAACAGGCCCGACAGGTGATACTGGCCCGACAGGTGCTACAGGATTCACTGGACCGACTGGAGCCACTGGATTTACTGGACCGACTGGAGCCACTGGATTTACTGGTCCTACTGGCGCGACAGGTGATACTGGCCCAACTGGTGCTACTGGATTCACTGGACCAACTGGAGCCACTGGATTTACTGGACCAACTGGAGCCACTGGATTTACTGGTCCTACTGGCGCGACAGGTGATACTGGCCCAACTGGTGCTACAGGATTTACTGGACCTACCGGAGCTACGGGATTCACAGGCCTACCGGTGCTACAGGATCTACCGGATCTACAGGTAGCACAGGATTTACTGGTCCAACAGGTGCAACTGGCTTCACAGGTCCAACTGGCGCTACAGGCTTTACAGGACCGACTGGAGCTACAGGATTCACAGGGCCTACCGGTGCGACTGGATTTACAGGTCCTACTGGCGCAACAGGTGATACTGGCCCAACAGGAGCCACAGGATTCACCGGACCAACGGGTGCAACTGGCTTCACAGGACCAACTGGCGCTACAGGATTTACCGGACTACAGGTAGCACAGGATTTACTGGTCCAACAGGTGCAACTGGCTTCACAGGACAAACTGGCGCTACAGGCTTTACAGGACCAACTGGAGCTACAGGATTCACAGGCCTACCGGTGCGACTGGATTTACAGGTCCTAACTGGCGCAACAGGTGATACTGGCCCAACAGGAGCCACAGGATTCACTGGACCAACGGGTGCAACGGCTTCACAGGACAACTGGCGCTACAGGCTTTACAGGACCAACTGGAGCTACGGGATTCACAGGGCCTACCGGTGCGACTGGATTTACAGGTCCTAATGGCGCAACAGGTGATACTGGCCCAACAGGAGCCACAGGATTCACCGGACCAACTGGTGCAACTGGCTTCACAGGACCAACTGGAGCTACAGGCTTCACAGGACCTACTGGTGCGACTGGATTCACCGGACCAACTGGCGCTACAGGATTTACAGGTCCTACTGGTGCAACTGGCTTCACAGGCCCACAGGTAGCACAGGCTTTACTGGACCACTGGCGCTACAGGATTTACAGGGCCTACTGGAGCTACAGGATTTACAGGTCCTACTGGTGCAACTGGCTTCACAGGGCCAACTGGTAGCACAGGCTTTACTGGACCTACAGGTAGCACAGGATTTACAGGTCCAACCGGAGCAACAGGCTTTACAGGCCCAACTGGAGCGACTGGATTTACCGGACCGACAGGTAGCACAGGATTTACAGGACCTACGGGCGCAACTGGATTCACTGGCCCTACAGGTGCTACAGGATTTACTGGCCCAAAGGTGCAACTGGATTTACCGGACCAACTGGAACTACAGGATTACAGGACCACTGGCGCTACAGGATTTACAGGTCCTACTGGTGCAACTGGCTTCACAGGGCCGACTGGCGCTACAGGATTTACAGGTCCTACTGGTGCAACTGGCTTCACAGGGCCCACAGGTAGCACAGGATTTACTGGACCGACTGGCGCTACAGGATTTACAGGGCCTACTGGCCTACAGGATTTACAGGGCCTACTGGAGCTACAGGATTTACAGGTCCTACTGGAGCAACTGGCTTCACAGGGCCCACAGGTAGCACAGGCTTTACTGGACCTACAGGTGCTACAGGATTTACTGGTCCGACAGGTGCTACAGGATTTACCGGACCAACTGGAGCTACGGGCTTCACAGGCCCAACAGGAGCCACAGGATTTACAGGTCCTACTGGAGCAACTGGCTTCACAGGTCCTACTGGAGCAACTGGCTTCACAGGACCAACGGGTAGCACAGGCTTTACTGGACCTACAGGTGCTACAGGATTTACTGGCCCGACAGGTGCTACAGGATTTACCGGACCAACTGGAGCTACGGGCTTCACAGGTCCATCAGGAGCACAGGATTTACTGGACCGACTGGGCTACAGGCTTCACTGGGCCCACAGGTAGCACAGGCTTACTGGACCTACAGGTGCTACAGGATTTACTGGCCCACAGGTGCGACTGGATTTACAGGACTACCGGAGCTACTGGCTTCACAGGGCCTACAGGTAGCACAGGATTTACAGGTCCTACTGGAGCAACTGGCTTCACAGGGCCCACAGGTAGCACAGGCTTTACTGGACCGACTGGCGCTACAGGATTTACAGGGTCTACTGGCGCTACAGGATTTACAGGGCCTACTGGCGCTACAGGATTTACAGGGCCTACTGGAGCTACAGGATTTACAGGTCCTACTGGTGCGACTGGATTTACAGGACCAACTGGAGCCACTGGTTCACAGGACCTACAGGTAGCACAGGATTTACCGGACCTACAGGTAGCACAGGCTTTACGGGACCAACTGGAGCCACTGGCTTCACTGGACCAACAGGTGCTACAGGATTTACAGGCCCAACTGGAGCTACAGGATTTACGGGCCCGACAGGTGCAACTGGATTTACCGGACCTACAGGTAGCACAGGATTTACAGGACCAACTGGAGCCACTGGCTTCACAGGACCTACCGGAGCTACTGGATTTACTGGTCCAACAGGCGCTACCGGCTTTACTGGCCCGACAGGTGCTACTGGATTTACGGGACCAACTGGAGCCACTGGCTTCACAGGACCTACCGGTGCTACAGGATTTACCGGACCTACAGGTAGCACAGGCTTTACAGGACCAACGGGTGCGACAGGTTTTACTGGACCGACAGGTGCAACTGGCTTCACAGGGCCAACAGGTAGCACAGGCTTTACAGGTCCTACCGGCGCAACAGGGTTAACTGGACCTACAGGTAGCACAGGGTCTACTGGCCCAACAGGTGCAACAGGATTTACGGGACCGACTGGAGCTACAGGATTTACTGGTCCTACGGGTGCAACTGGATTTACAGGACCTACGGGCACAACTGGATTTACCGGACCTACTGGAGCAACAGGCTTCACCGGACCAACTGGAACTACAGGATTCACAGGACCGACTGGCGTTACAGGATTTACAGGTCCTACTGGTTCAACTGGCTTCACAGGGTCAACAGGTAGCACAGGCTTTACTGGCCCGACAGGTGCGACTGGATTTACCGGACCAACTGGAGCTACGGGCTTCACAGGCCCATTAGGAGCCACAGGATTTACCGGACCAACTGGAGCCACTGGTTTCACAGGAGCTACCGGTGCTACCGGCTTTACTGGCCCACAGGTGCTACAGGCTTTACTGGACCCACAGGTGCAACAGGCTTTACCGGACCGACTGGAGCCACTGGTTTCACAGGAGCTACCGGTGCTACCGGCTTTACTGGTCCTACGGGTGCAACTGGATTTACAGGACCTACGGGCGCAACAGGATTTACTGGCCCGACAGGTGCAACAGGGTTTACTGGTCCTACTGGTGCGACTGGATCTACTGGACCTACAGGTAGCATAGGCTTTACCGGACCAACTGGCGCTACGGGCTTTACCGGACCGACTGGACCACTGGTTTCACAGGAGCTACCGGCCTACAGGTTTTACAGGACCGACTGGCGCTACAGGCTTCACAGGACCTACAGGTAGCACAGGCTTTACTGGTCCAACAGGTGCGACAGGATTTACTGGATCTACAGGTGCGACTGGATTTACGGGTCCTACAGGTGCAACAGGCTTCACAGGCCCTACGGGTGCCACTGGCTTCACAGGGCCTACTGGCGCAACTGGATTTACTGGTCCTACTGGAGCAACCGGATTTACAGGACCACGGGTAGCACAGGCTTTACAGGACCTACGGGCGCAACTGGATTCACTGGACCGACTGGCGCTACAGGATTTACTGGTCCAACAGGTGCAACAGGCTTTACAGGACCTACGGGCGCAACTGGATTTACGGGACCAACTGGAGCCACTGGCTTCACAGGACCAACAGGTGCAACTGGATTTACTGGACCAACTGGCGCTACAGGCTTTACAGGACCAACTGGGGCAACAGGATTTACTGGACCGACTGGAGCAACAGGCTTCACAGGGCCTACAGGAGCAACAGGATTTACTGGACCCACAGGTGCTACAGGTTTCACTGGTCCAACAGGTACTACGGGCTTTACCGGACCTAATGGAGCCACAGGATTTACGGGACCGAATGGAGCTACAGGATTTACCGGACCAACTGGAGCTACTGGTTTCACAGGAGCTACCGGCGCTACAGGCTTTACAGGACCGACTGGAGCAACAGGATTTACGGGACCGACTGGAGCTACAGGCTTTACAGGGCCAACGGGTAACACAGGCTTCACAGGGCCTACAGGTAGCACAGGATTTACTGGCCCTACAGGTGCGACTGGATTTACCGGACCAACTGGAGCTACAGGCTTACAGGCCCATCGGAGCCACAGGATTTACAGGTCCTACTGGAGCAACTGGCTTCACAGGGCCAACGGGTAACACAGGCTTTACAGGGCCTACAGGTAGCACAGGCTTTACTGGCCCGACAGGTGCTACAGGATTTACAGGACCTACCGGAGCTACGGGCTTCACAGGTCCATCAGGAGCTACAGGCTTTACAGGTCCACCGGAGCCACTGGTTTCACAGGGCCTACCGGTTCTACTGGGTTTACAGGTCCTACAGGTGCAACTGGCTTCACTGGTCCTACAGGTGCTAAGGCTTTACAGGTCCAACCGGAGCCACTGGTTTCACAGGGCCTACCGGTTCTACAGGGTTTACAGGTCCTACAGGTGCAACTGGCTTCACTGGTCCTACAGGTGCTACAGGCTTTACAGGACCTATGGGCGCAACTGGATTCACTGGCCCGACAGGTGCTACAGGATTTACAGGTCCAACCGGAGCCACTGGTTTCAAAGGGTCTACCGGCTCTACAGGGTTTACAGGTCCTACAGGTGCTACAGGCTTCACTGGTCCTACAGGTGCTACAGGATTTACTGGACCGACTGGAGCCACTGGTTTCACAGGGCCTACCGGTTCTACAGGCTTTACAGGTCCTACAGGTGCAACTGGCTTCACTGGTCCTACAGGTGCTACAGGCTTTACAGGACCTACGGGCGCAACTGGATTCACTGGTCCACAGGTGCTACAGGATTTACAGGTCCAACCGGAGCCACTGGTTTCACAGGGCCTACCGGCTTTACAGGGTTTACAGGTCCTACAGGTGCAACTGGCTTCACTGGTCCTACAGGTGCTACAGGATTTACTGGACCGACTGGAGCCACTGGCTTCACTGGTCCTACAGGTGCTACAGGATTTACTGGACCGACTGGAGCCACTGGCTTCACTGGGCCTACTGGAGTTACAGGGGGTACTGGCCCGACAGGTGCAACTGGATTCACAGGACCGACTGGCGCTACAGGCTTCACAGGGCCTACTGGACCAACTGGAGTTACAGGGTTTACTGGACCTACAGGTAGCACAGGATTCACTGGCCCAACAGGAGTCACTGGCTTCACAGGGCCCACGGGTGCTACAGGATTTACCGGACCCACTGGAACAACAGGCTTTACAGGCCCGACAGGTGCGACCGGCTTTACTGGTCCCACGGGTGCTACAGGATTTACGGACCCACTGGAACAACAGGCTTTACAGGACCGACAGGTGCTACTGGTTTCACAGGTCCTACAGGGCTTGGTGCTACAGGACCTACAGGATTTACTGGTCCTACAGGTGCGACCGGCTTTACTGGTCCCACAGGAGCGACTGGATTTACAGGACCTAATGGAGCCACAGGCTTCACAGGACCTAATGGCGCCACAGGCTTCACAGGTCCTACTGGCGCAACAGGATTTACCGGGCCAACAGGCGCTACAGGATTCACAGGTCCCAAGGTGCTACAGGGTCTACAGGTCCTACAGGTGTAACTGGCTTCACAGGGCCTACGGTTCTACAGGGTTTACAGGTCCAACAGGTGCTACTGGATTTACAGGACCTACTGGAGCAACAGGCTTCACCGGACCTACTGGCGCTACAGGATTTACAGGACCTACTGGAGCAACAGGCTTCACCGGACCAACAGGAGCCACTGGTTTCACAGGGCCTACCGGTTCTACAGGGCGTACAGGTCCAACGGGAGCTACTGGGTTTACCGGTCCAACAGGATCCACTGGCTTCACAGGGCCGACTGGAGCAACAGGTTTTACAGGTCCTACAGGGCTTGGTGCTACAGGACCAACAGGAGTCACTGGCCCGACAGGTGCGACCGGCTTTACTGGTCCCACAGGTGCCACTGGATTTACCGGACCGACTGGAGCTACTGGATTTACAGGACCGACTGGAGCTACAGGGTTTACTGGCCCAACAGGAGCCACTGGCTTCACAGGGCCTACAGGTAGCACAGGATTTACAGGTCCTACTGGAACCGCTGGCTTTACTGGACCTACAGGAGCCACTGGATTTACAGGATTTAATGGGCATACAGGTCCAACAGGAGCCACTGGATTTACAGGCCCAACAGGCTTTACAGGCCCGACAGGTGCTACTGGTTTCACAGGTCCTACAGGGCTTGGTGCTACAGGCGCAACAGGCTTTACAGGCCCGACAGGTGCTACTGGTTTCACAGGTCCTACAGGGCTTGGTGATACAGGTCCAACAGGTTTCCCCGGACCGACGGGAGCTACTGGCTTTACAGGTCCGACAGGTGCGACAGGGTTTACAGGTCCAAAAGGTGCTACAGGCTTTACAGGGCCAACTGGTGCGACTGGATTCACTGGCCCAACAGGGCCGATAGGTTCAACAGGATTTAATGGGCGTACAGGTCCAACGGGTCCAACAGGCCCTTGTTGCCCAGGACCCACAGGTCCGACTGGACCAAGAGGAGATGACAATTTTGGTTTGGCTGCCTATGCTACTTTTTACTCAACTTCAACTGCTAACGTTCACTCCTCTCATATTGTTCCGATCAATTCCATAGCCTATGCTGATCCTTCCTATTTTACCCTTCTTCCTGATGGAGAAGTTCAGGTTTTAGTTGGAGGAGATTATAAAATTTCTTACATGGTAAATTACGATTCCGTCGGCTTTAATAATGACATTGTTACAGGAATTGATATGGTAAGTGCTTCTCGCCTTTTCTATGTACCCAACTCTCTTGCAATTTGTCAGACTACCAATCCAACGTTTTGCTCTTTAACTGGCGAAACTATTGCAACTCTATCTGCTAATGACACGGTATTCATTAAAAACTTCTCCCTTGTGACATTTACTCTCACCTCACTTCCAACATACGATCCTTCTATAAATACCCCAAGTGCATGTTTAACTATTTTGAAAATCAACTAGTTAAATCAATTTCTCGAAAAGTCTCGTCTAATTTTTAATTTGAAGTTTAAAGGTAAAGGGGGTACACCCAAGAAGTGGGGCCCATTGTAAAGTTTTAGAGGGGAGTTATGAACGAAAATAATCCGTTAAATCCTATCATTAAGCAGCTTAATGACTTGTTGTCCCTCTGCGATGAGGAGTTTAAAAAAAAAGAGCCAGCTCCAGGTGGCGTCCCACGCTATATCATTAAGCAAGTCAAAGACTTAGAGACCCGTATCCAGATATTCAAAGAAGCTGCCGACTCGGTCATCAAAGAATCAAAAGAAGAGATGAAACAAGTTGAAGTCGCAGGCAAAAAAAATATTCCCCTTCCTGAACAGCCCTCAGAGGAGCAACAAGAGTTTTTAAAAAAATTGGAGCAGATTGAAAAAGAGATCGCTTTAAAAAGACTCGCTTTAGCCCCTCAAGTGCAAAAAGCAAAAAAAGAGGAAGAGGTTCAACAAAAAAAAGAGCGGATGCGAAAAAAGAAATTTATAGGGTTAAATCCACGCGGTAAATGGCAGAAGTTGTAATGACTCAGGATGATGAGATCGCAAAATGGCTTCGTGAACTGCCTCTAAATAAAATCACCGCCCTTTATCTTTGGGGTCTAAAAGAGCCCCTTTGCTTAGTCGCCTTAAAACCCTGGTTAGATGAAAACCCTTCAAGAAAAGTGATCTGCATCGAAGAAAATCACGACACATTTCAAGAGTTTTTAAAAACGCCTCATGCTCAAAGCCTTTTAAAAAATCCCCAAATCGACATTCTCACGCCCGAGGGGTGGAAGGAGGTTATCGACAGATATGTGATGTATCCAGGATATCTTAAGTACCACATTGCAAAAAACTTATTGTCTGATCCGCATCAATTTGTGCTTTTTCAAAACACTTTTAATTGCCGCATTGAGAATTTTATTATTGTTAGAAGTGAAGAGCTTTCCTTTGGCGGTCCAACGACGGAAAATTTTTATCGAAATATTTTAAAACTTCCCAATGCGTACAATGCGATGGCCCTTTTTGGCAAGTTTTCGAAGATTCCAGCAGTTATTGTTGGAGCGGGTCCTTCTTTACAATCAAATCTTTCCGTACTGGAAAAAAACAGAAACAAAGCGCTTATTTTTTCCGGGGGAACTGCAATGAATGCTTTGGCAGGCTCTCAAGTGATTCCCCATTTTGGGTTGGCTCTTGATCCAAATCCGTATCAAGTCTCCCGCTTAGTGATGAATCAAGCTTTTGAGATCCCCGAATTTTATTCAAATCGCCTTTTTTCGGAAGCTTTTGATTTGATTCAAGGTCCGAAAATCTATCTTCCAAGCTTCGTCGAACGCTCTTTGGGATTTTGGTTTGAGCAGCAACTTGGTTTAAATCCGATTGCGAAAAATGCAGGCATGAGCGTGACGACTGTAAATCTTGTATTAGCCTACCTTCTTGGATGCGATCCTATTATCCTTGTTGGGGTTGATTTGGCTTACACCAAAGGTCGCTCTTATGCTCCTGGTGTGATAAGTCACGCATTTCACACCATGAGGGATAATTTTGTCACAAAAAAAGCAGAAGATACTCTGCTTAAAACAAACGACATCTTTGGTAAGGAACTTTTGACGTTGTGGAAGTGGTACGAGGAGTCCGTTTGGATTTCAAACTTTGCCAATGAACACCATGATGTATGGGTCATCAACTCAACCGAAGGGGGACTTGGGTTTGAAGGGATTCACAATATCGCCCTTGAAAGAGTTTTTCAAACCCTTGAGCTAAATGAGGATTTAGAAAAGTTGGTATTTGAAGAGGTTTTTAAAGCAAAAATGCCCGAAGGAGTTACGGATGAGAAAATAAGAGAGATCCTTAACAAGCTTAAAGAGAGCTTGTTAGAAGTGGAGACCCTGGTCGATACCCCTAAAGGTTTAGAAGAGATCGAAAACTCATTCTGCTTTGATGCTTGTTTAAAAAATTATATCAACGCCTATTCCCGAATTTTTGAGCTCGATGCGATAAAAAATCGAGGGGAGTATGAAAACGCCCTTCGAGCCCACATCAAAAAAGGGTGTGTATTTAACAGGGAGCTGATCGAAAAAACGTTATCTAATCCCCCCCCTGATGAGATCCCTTTTCAACCCCATCCGAAACCTCTTCAAGGGGAAAAAGTGATTTATGATCCCAACGGACAGATTAGGGTGCGCTTAAATGAAAAAGAGGGAGTAAGGGAGGGACTTTGTTTGTTTTATACAGAAAAAGGCGTGTTAAGTTCCTCTTTAAACTACAAATCAGGGCGACTTGATGGAGAAGTGTGTCTTTATAACGAGAAGGGAGCGCTTAAGAGAAGGCTTCACTTTAAAGAGGGGGCCTGGGAAGGGAAAGAGGAGTGGTTTTTGGAGGAAGGGAAGATTTGGCTAATAGCTGAGTATCATAACTCGCAACCCATAGGTGAGGCGCGCATGTGGTATGAGAGTGGGCAGCTTAAAGAGTTGCGCGTTTTTGAGATGGGAAAACTCGTCAAGACCCAAATGTTTTACCCGAATGGACAAGAAGTACCGGTTAGCCCTAAAAAAGATTTTTTCGAAAATCTTGTAACGTCTACAGCAGACTTTCACAAGACTTTGGAGGGGTTGTTTGCTCAAGTGGAAGCATTGGGAGGGCAAGATCAAAGGGATGCATTAAATCGCTTAAAAAAACTGCAAGATGATATGATGAGACAGCTTAAGCTATTTGAAGATAAAGAAGCGATTTGGAAAACAGAGACCACTAAAGAGCTCATCAAAGAGGTTTTGGATTTAAAGACTCAAACGATGATGGAAAATATTGAAAAGAGCTTGAAAGAATTGAAAAAAAAGGAACGTTTAGAAGAATGAGCCGCTTTGAGAAAAACTTAAGCAAGCTTGCTAAAACTGACCCTAAGATTGCGACTCTCTTGCCGTTTTTAGCAAGAGAAGAGGTTAGTTTTTCTGAAAATTCTTCGTTAACTTATGTTTTTGGTCTTCCCGATGAGTCGTTTTTTGAGGAGGCCAGAGCGCATTTAAAAGGGAAAAAAGCTTTAGTTTTTTTAGAAGACGATCTCCACCTCCTCAAAACCTTTTTGGAGACAAAATTAGCCTCAAAAGTGTTGTCTCACCCTAAAATGCATCTGATCCCTTTCCGCGATTTAAATGAAGAGATACCGATCGCTTTAGAGGAGTTGATGTGGCATTTTGTGCAAAAAAGATTCGATTTTCTTTTGAGCCCTTATTATGAAAAAACAAGGAGGGATGAGTTTTTAACTTTTTGCGACACCCTTTCTTTTCGCACTCAAAGGCTTAAACAGATTTTAGATGAGTATTTCATTTTAGGAGCCCCTTTTTTTTACAATTTCTACAAAAATATCCGCAAATTAAAAGACTCCTATTTAGGAGATCACCTTTTTGGAAAGTTTAAAAAGATTCCTGCCGTCATCGTAGGGGCTGGTCCCTCCCTTGAAAAACAGATCCCCCTGTTAAAGAGTTTGAAAAATAAAGCGCTTATTTTTGCTGGAGGCTCTTCGATGAATGCTCTAAATGGGTTTGACTTAATGCCCCATTTTGGAGCAGGGATCGATCCTAATCTTATGCAAAAAAAACGACTTTTAGAGCATCAAGGGTGTCATTTACCCTACTTTTATCGCAACCGGATGAATCATCAGGCTTTTGACCTCTTAAGTGGTGAAAAGCTTTATATTTCAGGCTCCGGGGGGTATGAAATTGGAAACTATTTTGACGAAGCGCTTAACATCAAAGAAACGGAACTTGATGAAGGGCACAATGTCGTCAATTTTTTAACAGAGATCGCAGAAAGAATGGGGTGCTCACCGATTGTTTATGTGGGATTGGATTTAGCTCTTACAGGAGGAAAAGAGTACTCCTCTTTCGTAGAGGATGTCACCGGTCCTCCTTTGGAGAAAAAAATTGTTCGAACAGATATTTATGGTCAGCCGGTTCAGACGTATTGGAAGTGGGTTGCTGAGTCTTTCTGGATAAGCACTTTTGCCAAAGAGCATCCTAAATTAAAATGTTATAACGCCACAGAAGGGGGCATTGGAATTGAGGGTGTTGAAAACATCTCGCTTCAAAAGGTGGTGAGCTCCTGGAAGGAGAACAAAGAGCTTGATAAAAAGATCAAAGAGGAAATAGCAAAAGCTAAATGCCCACCCAATACGGGTGAAATTATTGAAGAAGCGCTTCAAAAGCTTTTATCTAGTTTTGAAAGATCGGAAAATCTTTTGAAAGAGTTGATTGAAGAATCAGAGCGCGTTAAAACGGGTGGAACAACCGGAAAACAAGCCCTTTTAGAAACCGAACTTGCCGATGAGATCGCCTATATTTATGTCCTAAGTACTTTTAACTTAGTGGCAACAAAATTTTTTAGTTTCGAGTGGAGACACACCAGATCAATCACAAAAAAACAAAAGCTTGGTAAGAAAAAGCTTAAAATTTTGCTTGCAGTCGCTCAGTTTAATAAGGCTTTGATTCAAGGGAAAGATGGTTTGCCAAAATCTCTTGAGAAGAGGACAAAATAGTTGCCCTTTCTATTCGATTGGCAAGCTCTCTAATATTTCCTGGCCATTTATATTCAGTAAGAGCCTTCTTTGCACACTCACTTAAGTTTTTTTCAGGAATTTGATTGTTTTGGCATGTTTTTTTAAGGAAGTGGAGGGCAAGCGGCACAATATCCTCAGGGTGTTCCCTTAAGGGGGGTAAGTGGATCGGTATCACATTGAGCCGGTAGTAAAGATCCTCCCTTAAGACTTTATCTTTTATGGCCTCCTCAACATTCCTGTTTGTCGTCGAAATGATCCGAACGTTGATTTTAATCGGTTTAATCCCTCCAACTCTTTCAAATTCAAGCTCTTGTAAAACTCTTAAAAGTTTGGCCTGAAGAGGTAGATTCATTTCTGTCACCTCATCTAATAAAAGAGTTCCCGTGTGGGCTAATTCAAATTTCCCAAGTTTTAGTTGATGAGCTCCCGTGAAAGCTCCTTTTTCGTGTCCAAAAAATTCCGACTCGATGAGGGTTTCAGGAATTGCCGCGCAGTTCACTCGGATAAAAGGGCGAGCAGATCTAGAAGAGTTTAAGTGAATAAGTTCTGCAAAAACCTCTTTTCCAGTGCCCGATTCTCCGCTAATAAGCACGCTTGCCTGACTTTTGGCAATCAGTTTAGCTTCAGAGAGTTTTTCAAGCATAATGTCGCTTTTAAAAACAACGGGGCTCTCTTTCTCTTTTACGTTTAAGTTTTTTGCTCTATTTAGCAGAGTTTCGAGAAGTTCTTTTTGAAACGGTTTTTCAAGGCAGGGCCAATCAGTTAAGATGGTTTGGTCATACCCTTCGTTTTTTGTTAAAATAACGAAAAGGTCCTCCTGTTTTGTGTCGTTAAGTCGTTTTAAAAAATGATCAAGGGAGAAATCGGCTAGGTCTTGATCAAGCATAAGTAACTTAAAAGGAATAGTTTTAATGAGTGAGAGGGCTTGAGTGCCCGTTTCAGCCGTCAAGACGTCAAACCCCTTTCCTTTTAGAAGAGTCGTCGTGTTTTCGCGACATAAAGGGTCTTGATCGACTATTAAAACCTTTTCCATAAATGAGTTTATCTCCTTGTAGTTTTTGTATACCTATTCGAATTTCTTAAATCAAGGGTTTGAGATAAATTAATATTTAAAGGAAATGTAAATTTAAATTAATTTGAATAGAAATTTGCAATTAATATTATATAGTAATAAAATTAGATATGATTTAGTAGGGGGTGATATGTCAGGTCCAGTCAATTTATTTAATGTTAATAGCTTAGGGGGAGAGGAGGGGAAGGTAAAAAAGAAAGCACCCTTCAAGTTTTCAGATATTTTTTTGATTTTTAAGGGATTTGGGACGAGCACGAAAACAATGGGTTCCTCGGAGGGAGCAACTAGGGGTAAGGTTTGGAAACAGTGGGCGTGGAAAGGGGGAAGTGTTGGAAGTGTCGCCTCTCAAGTCTTTTCATTTAAAAAAAGGGACGATCAGTACTACTTAGATCTCATGGACAACACGGGGAAAAAGCATTTAAGAAAGGCTTTTGGTGAGCATGTGTACAAGGCTGGAAACGGAGGTGAGAAAAAAATTGGAGGCGTTTTAAAAAAGAAAGAGAAGGCCTCTACGGAAGAGAATGTGGCACCGCCAAAGGTTGTGACTAAGGCAAATCTTTTGACTCCGGAACAACATGAGCACCGAGTTAAATTCCGCTTAACTCTTGATGTGGTTAAGGAAAAGGGAGAGGCAACAGCAGCATTTACAGCATTTAAAGATAAGTTTTGCGCTGAATGGCTATTAGATGCCATGAATCACCTTATAAAAAATGGGGTTGTCGATGTTGAAGGGGGATTGAATAGTTTATTAAACAATTTGAAAGAGGAAGCTATTATTTTATGCCCCTCACTTAAATCTGATCCAAATTTTAATAATTATCGGTTGGATCAGGCGGCGGTAAGAGATTTGTTTCTTGTCAGGTGGATGGCCTTGCAGGGGCACACTCCAAGCATTAAGGGTAAAAACATGGTTGATTATCTGCAAAATTTAGCAAACGTTGTGAATAAGGCTTTTCCAAATCTTGCCAAAACAGATCCTTGTACTCCTCGTAGTATTACACAATTCGGGGGGGTAAGAACGTCTCTTCCTTTAAGAAGTATGGCAACAGGTCAGTTTGCTTATCAAAATGTGGCCCCTTTTATCGAAGATTTTAAAAGAGGGCACCGTCTTGAGGCCGCTGCAAACTATCTCGATAAATGTAATAAAGAGCAGCTTGCCGATCTTTTAGTGTCGACTTTGTATTTTGTCGATGATGGGCATTTAGATGTAGTTACTGAGAATCTAAAAAAGTTTTTAGAAAAAGATATCGATCAAAAGGGTGGGGTTGTTAATAGTTTTGTTCTTGGATTAATAAGTAAAAGCGATCCATTAGTAAAAACGGTATTTAACAAAAAAAGGGATCCCGTGGCTTCGTTTTTGAAGTCAATTGATCCAGAACATGCCGAACTTCAAATTATTAAGAATTTAGATAAGCTTATCGAGCTCTCTCAAGCTAATTCCGCTGACAAAGAAAAAATCAAAAAATTTATTGATAAAAATGCTAATAATGTGAAGCAGTTTATCGATTCTAATGGTAAAATTGATCGCCTTAAAATGTTGACACATTATACCAAAAACAAGAATGAAGTTTCGAATTATTTGTTTTTTGACGCGTTGTGTCCGAAGATAGTGACAAATTCTATAGAAAAGGTTAGAGTTTTGCCTGATTTAATCGGCACACCTTATGAGCATCAGATGGGTTTAGTGAAACTTTTGCGCGAACATTTTGAAAAAAACAAAAGAGGTGTTGAGATTCAAGACTTAACCGATAAGAATTTGTTAGCCGCTTTTCAAAAGGTTTCACCAAAAGAGCGTCAAATGATTTTAAATTCTCTTTATCCGGGAGTAAATTTTGCTGATTTTCTTCACTATTTAACCCCTGTAAATAAAGAAGAGACCTTTGATGTCAACCAGTTTAAAGACGAGTTAGTAAAAAAAGAGACGCCAAAAATAACAGCTTTTGCCCTCGATCTTTTGACTTCTCCTTTGGATGCAAGTCACAAATTTAATTTACTTAAATTAAAAAAAGAACCGGAAAGTTTTAGAGCGGTTCTTGCAGAGGTGGTTAAGTTGGGTGAAATGGTGGGAAGAGATAAAGTCGCAAGTCTTATTAAATATGCAATGTTTCAAGTTGATTTCTGCGTAAATCTCGATGAATTTTATGAAAATGCTCTTAATAATCAAAAAGAAACAAATCATTACTTAAATGATGACAGATATATGCCTAATCCTGAGTTTGAGAAGAAAGCTGAGGAGGCATTTAATCGATTACAGTTTAATTCTTCTGATGAGTTTAAGGTGTATGCGCGGATAGCTATAAAATGGGTAGGTCCTGATTTTGCCTCAAAAATAGCGATTCCTCGAGAAGGGATAGAGGTTGATAAAATTTTAGCTGAATTAGTTAAAGAGAAAGCTGTAACCCCTTTGAATAGAAAAGATTTATCAGATGTTCAGGTCGTTGAAAAAATGATTAATGGAAGCTCAAAAGAGATTATCGAGCGTCTAAATAATGGAGCTCTTTTGGTTCCTTTATTAGATGAGATGATTTTTCGCATTTTTCCAGAATGGTCCAGAATTGAGAGGGATAATATGATGAGGGCAGCAATAGGGGCCCTTCCTCAATCTGTTAAAAGTCAAAGAGCTGAAGAAATCGGAAAAATAGAAACCAAAAAACCAGAAGTTTCTTTTCCTACAAGGCTAATGGAGAATTTATTTGTGCAGGTGGAAAAAGAGATTAAAGACTCTTTTAAAGGAACTATCAGAAGTTTTGAAGGATTTAATGAAGATCATCTTTTTTATATAAAAGCGAGAATGTCTCAAAGATATAGTCGTCTTTCAAAAGAAGATCAGCAGACTGTTTTAAATGAGTTGGGGCAAGGGGCTATTGCACCTGTCGAAATCGAAAAGACATTAAGAGGGACCTTTATTAACGGATTGCGAGTTGATAAATCTAAAGAAAAAACTTTAAATTTAGTGGCTTTGCCTTTGTTTCAGTTAATCGAAAAAGATAAGACTCCTGGGCGCTCTTTTGCTGATAAATTAGGAATGTTAAATAAAGAGTTGTCATCGATTAATCCATTTTTGGATTGGACTTACGATCCTGAAGTGGTAACAGCTGTTGAAAGACGATGGAAGAGCGCACTTGCCGTAAAAGAAATTTTAGAAAAGAAACTGAAGTCGCAAGAGGGGTTTGAGTTTGATCAATTGATTAAAAGGTTTGGGGCAACAGGCGTTGCTGAGGGGATTGCTTTGGTAGAAAATGACAAGGATAGAGGACAACTTGTTAGGGAGGCGATGAAACCTTTGGGGCCGGTAATTTATCCTGAGGGTATAGAAATGATGAATCCTCCGGGACCGATAGAGAAGTTTAGGAGCAAATATAGTGGGGGGGATTTATACGACGAGATTGATTGGAATAGAAAAAAGGCTTTGATTGAGAAAATTGAATGGGATTGGCAGGAAGGAAATTTTAGAAGGTTAAATTTACACGAGGCTATTCGAGATACACTGAAGAAGAGTTGAAAAAACAATCAACACTACTTGCCAGAAAATCTTAAAACTGATAAGATCGAGCTCAACTTTAGAATAAACTCGCAAAAAAATAGTTCCAATCAAAGGCAGAGTTCAATAGATGGCACGTTATACAGGTAAAAAAAACAGAATTGCACGTCGTTTTGGCGTCAATATATTTGGAAGACAACGTAATCCTCTTCTTCACAAGGCAAATCCTCCGGGAGTTCACGGTGCGCGTCGTCGCAAGAAGTCTGACTACGGACTTCAGCTCGAGGAGAAGCAAAAGCTTAAAGCAATTTATGGAATGTTGAGCGAGAAGCAGCTTGTCAACACCTATAAAAAGTCATTGCAAGTGGAAGGAAATACAGCGCATATTTTTGCTGCAACACTTGAGTGTCGTTTAGACAACATGGTTTATCGTTTAAAGTTCGCAAACACCATTTTTGGTGCGCAGCAACTAGTTGCTCACGGTCACATCTTAGTTGACGGAAAGAAAGTGGATATTCGTTCTTTTATCGTTAAGCCTGGCATGACGATTTCAGTGAAAGAGAAGTCGCGTAAAATGAAGATAGTCAACGAAGCGCTTGATCAATCGGCAAGAGATGTTCCAGCTTATTTGGAGCTTAACCGCAACGATTTTGCTGGCAAGTTGTTGATGAACCCAGAGCACGATCAAATTTCTTGGCCACTCGAAGTAAACATGCCAGAGATTTGTGACTTCTTAGCTCATAACTCGTAATTCTTATTGAGATCAGGCCTTCTGGCCTGATCTATTTTCTCTATTGTTTGCATTGTCCTTCCCTCTTTTTCCCTGCGTTCATTCTCTTTTTATCAATTTTTTTGACAGCTAAACAATCATCTACAGGGTGTGCAGTTGTTTTCAGCAATTTTAGAGAAAAAGGGCAGGGGCAAGGGCAAGTTTGGGGAACGAGTTAAATCTGTTCCAAAACAACTTTTGGATGAGTCTTAAGGTGTTGTAAAACAACAATTCCAAGCACCAAAGCATTTGCCCAAGCACTGATACTTGTTGCAATCGCGACACTTACCGAGCCAAGTCCTAAAGTAAAGACAAAAAAGGCGTTTAAAGTGATGTTTAACGCAACCGATAAAAAAGAGCCTCTTGCGGCTGCTTTATAATCCCCAAGAGTATACAACGCCGGCGCTAACATGAGGGTCCACGCCATCGGCAACAATCCTATACTATACCCCGTCAGGCAAAGAGCTGCTCCACTAATCGAATGCTCACCAAAGTCTCCTCGGCCAAACAAAAGAGACACTATCTCTTTGCTAAAAAAGATAAAGAAAAGAGAGACAGGGATCATAATGGCCGTCAATGTCCAAAGGGAGGAACTTAATAGCTTTTTAAAATCCTCGCCGCTTGTGCGGGCAAGAGAAGGAAGCATCGCGCCCGAAAGAGCCACCCCAACAACTGACAAGGGAAATTGTTGAACGCGAATCCCAAACCATAAAAAAGCCGGACCCTCTGGATCTGCAAATCTTGCAAAGACGGGGTCTAAAGCGTTGTTGATCTGGTTAGCTGCAACTCCTATCACTGTCATAAAAACCGCAGGAAAAAAAGCCTTTAAATCTTTAAAACTTAAAGTGAATTTCTTAAAGGCGTACTTGATCGTCAAAGGAAGGGTGATGGCCCATTGGAAAATGCAACAGAGAATCACCACTTTTCCCATACTCTGCATTGCAGGCCCTGGAGCTAAATCTTTGTAGTAGAGAGCCCCTAAAATCCAAAGAATGTTAAAGGCCACAGGGGCAACACCCGTTAGAAAAAAGTGCCCATGACAGTGCAAAAGCCCCGCGTTGATTCCAAATAAACAGATAAAAAGAAGGCTTGGAAGCATAAGGGCTGTCAGTTGCGATACCGTTGAAGAGTATTGCATTAAAAACAAACTCGTCACTAAAATGCTTATACCAAGAAAGAGGACAAGGCTTAAGACGAGGGTTCTAAAAAAACGGAACGCCTCTTCTTCGCTTGTTTTTCTAATCGCTTCAAACTTTGGGACAAAGGCTGATTGAAGAGCCCCTTCTCCTAAGACCCTTCTAAAGAGGTGGGATAAACGGTAGGCTAAAAAAAAAGCACCCACTTCAGCAGAGGTGCCAAAAGCATTAGCCATAGCAATATCTCGTCCTAAGCCACTAATACGACTTAAAAAAGTCCCAGAGAGAAATCTTGCAGCTGAGCGAAAAACGGAGTTTAGAGAGTCTTGTTGCATAAAACGGCACTATAGCAAAGAATCGTTGTGATTTGCAAGAGAACCTGATAAAATCTGAACCTTTATGGTGTTTTTATGAAAAAAGAAAAAACTTTTTTAGTCGGCGCCCACACTTCAGCTTCCGGGGGCGCTTGGTGCGCTCTAGAGGAAGGAAAGGAAATTGGGGCTACAACGATTCAGCTTTTTACGGCCAATCAAAAGCGTTGGGAAGGTAAACCCCTTCAAAAAGAGGATATCGCTCTTTGGCAGGCAAAGCTTAAAGAGACTGGTCTACAACAAATCATGAGTCACGACAGCTACTTAATCAATTTAGGGGCTCCCAATGAAGAGAACCTTTTGAAGAGTAGAAAAGCGTTTATTGAAGAGATTAGACGGTGTGAAGCTCTTGGAATCACCTATCTTAATTTTCATCCAGGAGCTGCTCTCGACGGTGGGGAAGAGGCGTGTTTAGATTTAATTTGTGAGAGTCTTCTTCTTTGCGAGAAAGAAGTAAAGAGCGTGCGCCTTTTGCTTGAGACAACGGCAGGTCAGGGAAGCTCAGTCGGTTACAAATTTGAACATTTAGATCACATCATTTCAAAGGTCAAAGGAAAAATTCCGATAGGGGTCTGCATCGATACGTGTCATATTTTTGCAAGCGGCTACGACATTCGAGATAAAAAAGCTTTCAATAAAACGATAGACGAATTTGACAGAGTTGTAGGTTTAGAGTATCTTTGTGCTTTTCACATGAACGATTCTCTAAAAGGTCTTGGGTCGAGAGTCGATAGGCATCAACCTTTGGGGGAGGGGATGATAGGGATCGACGCCTTTAAATTTTTGATGCAGGATGAGAGAACTAAATACCTGCCAAAATATTTAGAGACTCCCGGGGGAACAGATCAGTGGAAAAAAGAGATCCCGATGTTATTTAGTTTTGCAGAGGAAGGAAAATAGTTATGCGAGTAAGAATTAAAGCGATTAAGTGCAAGGTGAAGGGGAAAAGCTTTTTGGGGCAAGAGGTCACCATTAAGGGTTGGGTCAGGTCAAACCGCAATCAAAAAACCTTTTCCTTCATCGATGTCAATGATGGTTCCACTGTAGAGGGGCTTCAGGTTGTCGTCGATTCTAAATTTCCAAATTACACAAATTTGATGAATGAGTTCACCACAGGCGCCTCGGTTGTTGTGACCGGAGTTATTGTGGAGAGTCAGGGGCAACATCAAGCTTTAGAGATGCAAGCTAAACAGCTTGCCGTTATCGGTTCTTGCGACCCGGCTTCTTACCCTCTACAAAAGAAAAGACACTCCCTTGAGTTTTTAAGAACTATTGGGCATTTGAGAGCAAGAACAAATACCATCGGTGCCATTTCGAGAGTGAGAAGTCGTTTAGCTTTTGCCATTCATAAGTTTTTTCAGGATTTAGGCTTTTTATATGTCACAACACCGATCATTACAGCCTCTGACTGCGAAGGGGCAGGAGAGATGTTTCGTGTGACCACTTTAAATCCCGAGATGCCTCCAAAAAATGCTGAAGGCGCGCTCGATTGGTCTAAAGACTTTTTCGAAAAACCAGCTTACCTTACCGTTTCGGGGCAATTAAATGGGGAGATTTACGCTTGCGCCCTTTCAGATATTTACACTTTTGGTCCTACGTTTAGAGCTGAAAATTCCAATACATCGCGCCATTTAGCAGAGTTTTGGATGGTCGAGCCTGAGATGGCGTTTGCTGATCTAAAAGATGTGAGCGAAAACGCGGAAAGCTTTTTAAAAACAGTTGTTAAGGATATTTTAGAAAATTGCCAAGAGGAGATGGCCTTTTTTGATGAATATATCTCAAAAGGGGTAATTGAAAGACTTGAACTTCTTGTGAAGACCCCCTTTGAAAGAGCGACCTACACGTATGCTGTTAGGATATTAGAGAAAGCTGATAAAGCATTTGAGTATCCCGTAAAATGGGGAAGCGATCTTCAGTCGGAGCACGAAAGGTATTTAGCTGAGGAGTATTTTGGAAAACCTGTGATTTTGACAGATTATCCAAAAGGGGTAAAACCGTTTTATATGCGGGCCAACGAAGATGAGAAGACTGTTGCTAACATGGACATTTTAGTTCCTAAGGTTGGGGAAATTGTGGGGGGAAGCCAAAGGGAGGAGCGATATGATGTGCTTCTCGATAAAATTCGCAAATCGGGTTTAAACGAGAAAGATTATTGGTGGTATTTAGAGCTTAGGAAATACGGCTCTCAACCCCATTCTGGATACGGTTTGGGCTTTGAGCGTCTCTTGCAATTTGTAACTGGCGCTGAGAATATTAGAGAGGTGATCCCCTTCCCAAGGTACCCAGGAAAAGCCGATTTTTAACTCTTTTTCCCCATCTTGCAACTCTGTAAAAACAGGCCTAGATGACTTATAGATGTCCTTTTTTACAGATTTGCAATCTGAGAAAAAACCCTTAAAAAATACCGTTTAAACCTTTTGATTTAGAGTACTAGATTCAACTTTTGGTTGACTAAGTTTTCTTTTTTTGTTAGAACGTTCTCAAATTAAGTGGTAAGCTGATGTTCAGACTGATTTCAAATCCAGACTCCTCTCCGAATACCTTCGTATTTGATGCAGACGTCATTGTTTTGGGTCATTCTGAAGAGGGTAAAGTCGATTTTCTCCTCTTAGATTCCACTTTAGAGGAGAAGCATTTAAGAATTTTGGCGACCCCTGAAGGGTATTTGATCGAAAATACCGCTCAAGACCCTTTTGCTACGGTCAACGATTTACCCTTTGGAAAGAAGCGGTTAGCGTCTGGCGATCGAATCCATGTGGGTTCTTTGACTCTTCTTTTTGAAGAGGGCATTAAAGCAGTTTTAGAGCCTTCAGAAAAGGTTTTGGAAGAAAAAATCGAAGTCCTTCCAATCGGTCATACCCCTCGATTAGTTGAAAAAAAATCGCCTGTTTTTGTCGGCTCTATTGTGCTTCTTTGCCTTTTGTCTCTATTCTCTCTTTTGAAGGCAGGGGTTGATTTTTTGGAAAGGGAGAGAGAAGCTGAAGAGCATATTGCCATTCAGGTTGTAGCTGATACCACTATGGCTTTGGCTTTTGCAAAAATTCACGAAATAGGGAAAGATAGGCAGATTTTTTCAGATCCCCACTTTATGGAAAAGAGTTTAAGTGCCGTTTTGGGAAAGACAGACTCTTATGCCGTAGGAGTTGATGCTCAAGGGCGTTTTAAAGAGATTCCCTACATTTTGCGCATTTACACAAGCCCAGATCTTGGGCAATTTCTTGTGATGGCCCAACCAATGGCAACTCTTTTTAATTGGTTTACTCCTAAGGGCTCTTTTGTTGTCGATTCTTCGTTAATGGATTTGAGAAAAGTAGAGAAGATAAAAGAGCTGAATCGGTTACTTGTCTATTTGAATGCTCCCGAAGAGGGAAACACTTATGCCGAAAGGGTTACAGACTTTTTAAAAGAGCAACAACAAGTGTCTCTCTTAGAACTTGGAAATAAAAATCCGGGCAAAGGGTATTCACCTCCTCAAGAGCTCTCTCATGTAAAACCTGGAGCTGAAAACTATATTTACAACGCTCCAAGGTACTACCTTTTTACAAATCCCGTTGTTCGCGAAGTTTCAAACCTCTTAGAAGGCTCTTTTGGCAAATCAGTTTCTCAATTGAAGGGGGTATTAGAGAATTTTTCCTTTTTCAAGGACACAGTTTTCTATACTACGCAAGGTTCAACCCACGCAAGGCAATTAAAAAGCGCTCTAAAAATGTGGATGGATCAAGACTTTTTTGTCTCGACTCTCTTTCTTACAGAAGAGGGGGAGTTTTTATCCCAAGCCCTAGTTTTAGACGACACTCCTACTCATTTGGTCCAGTCTAAGTTTGCAGAAGATGAAGTGGCTTTTGAGTTGATGAGCAACTCTTACGTCACAGTAAATGAGGAGGCTGTTTGTGAGGTCGATATTGAGTCTCCCCTTTTCTTAAAGATGAGGCAAATCGCAATAGCCAGAGAAGAAGTGTTGACTCCAATTTCAGAGGAGATCGTCTCATTAATCCAAGTCGAGAGCAGAAGTGCCACTCTTAATTTTTGGTCAGCTTTAAAAACATTATTAAATCGGTATAAAGAACTCTCTTTGGAGAGGCAGCAAATAGCTATCAATGATGTGGCAAACCTTTATCAAGAGTACTCCTTTATGCCTTTTGCTGATTTTTTCGCTTATGCAAAAAAAGCTGAGATTGAGGGGTATCTTTTGGAAAATCAAAGAATACAAGAGAAGCTTGGTTGTCGAGATGTTTTAAGCGTTGAGGAGTTTCAGCACCTTTTAGATATCGTTCACGAATCAAAGAATGGATTTGAACTTGAGAGCGCCTTAATAGACTTAAAAAATCTTCTTACAATTCATTCAGTTCCCAATATCGACGATCTGATTATTTACCAAAAAAGAGCTCAGATTGAAACCATTGAGAAGCTTAAAACCCTTATGGCTGAGGGGATGATCGATGAAGAGACAAATCAAAGAGTCTCTCACCTAGTCTGGATAGGAAACTAGGGCCTGTCCCTAGTACTCTATTTACAAATAAACCCCAAAATCGGTACAATCTCACCACTTATGATCACGATTTTACCAGGTGTCTTCGATTTACTTCCTTTAGATCCTACAGATCTTTGGCGCTCAAGTTATATTTGGGCTCATGTCGAAGCTGTAGCCAGAGAGTGTGCTAAAAATTTCGGTTTTTCCGAGATTAGAACCCCTATGTTTGAAAAAACTGAACTTTTTATTAGAGGTGTCGGCGACTCTTCCGATATTATTACAAAAGAAACTTACACTTTTGAAGACCGGGGTAAGCGCTCGATTACTTTAAGGCCAGAAGGCACGGCTCCAGTCATGCGCTCCTTTATCGAAAATCACCTTGCTGAAAAAGGTTCTTTTCATAAACTTTTTTATATTGCCCCTATGTTTCGATACGAAAGACAGCAGGCTGGTCGTTTTAGGCAACACCATCAGTTTGGCGTCGAGGTGATTGGGGTGAGTGGCCCTGAACAGGATGCCGAAGTGATCGCTCTTCTCTTTACGTTTTATCAACGGTTGGGATTAAAAAATTTGGGTGTTCAGTTAAATTCGATTGGAAGAGCTGAAAGCCGTGCCAGGTATCGCACCGCTCTTTTAGCGTATCTTGAAAAACATTATGAATCTCTTTCCCTAGATAGCCAAAAACGATTTGAGATGAATCCGTTGCGGATTCTGGATTCTAAAGATTTAGGTGATCAAAAAATTTTAGAAGGGGCTCCTTTAATCGGTAATTATTTATCAGACGAAGAAAAAGCTCATGCCGAACGTGTTAAAGAGTGTTTAAAGCTATTAAACATTCCGTTTGAGGTGAATCAAAAACTAGTCAGGGGTTTAGATTATTACAACGAGACGGTTTTTGAAGTGGTGGCTTTGGAGCTTGGCGCGCAAAACAGTATTGGTGCGGGGGGGCGCTACGACGGTTTGATTAAAAATCTTGGGGGAAAAGATTTGCCATCAGTTGGTTTTGGGACAGGTTTAGAGCGAGTGATACAGACCTTGATTAAGCAGGGGGCTAATTTGCCGAAAGTTCCTGTGGTGACCCTTTATATTGTTCCCCTTGGAGAGATGGCCTTAAATGAAAGTATCGTTTTGACTCAAGATTTAAGAAATCAGGGCATTTCAGTTCAGCTCGATTTAAGCGGTAAAAAGCTTGCCAAATCGCTCCAGGTGGCCAACGATATAGGAGCTAAGTTTGCGCTTGTTCTCGGGGAGGATGAGCTTTTATCTAAAAATATTGAATTAAAAGAGATGAAAACAGGTCTCAAACATAAGACCACCCTATTGGAGTTGGTTTCTTACTTAAAAGAGTGATTTTTTTATGCTTCGTACACACACATTAGGTGAGTTAAGAAAAGAGAATAAGGGGCAGCTTGTCACCCTTACGGGGTGGGTTCACAGAAGGCGCGATCATGGGGGATTGATTTTTATCGATATGCGCGATCGGTTTGGAATCACGCAGGTTGTATTCGATCCCGAAAAGAATAGAGAGGCACACAAATTAGCTGAGACTCTTCGTTCAGAGTGGGTGATTCTTATTCGTGGCCAAGTCTGTTTGCGAGAGGAGTCGATGATAAATGAGCACCTTAAAACAGGTCAGATCGAGGTTTTAGTCGATGAGGTCAAAATTCTTTCTAAGGCTAAAACGCCCCCCTTTTCGATTGCCGATGAGCATATTGAAGTGCATGAAGAGCTTAAGTTGAAGTACCGGTATTTGGAGATGAGAAGAGGCACTTTAGCAAATCGGTTGCTTGCAAGACACAAAGCGATGCAGTGTATCCGCTCCTATTTTTCTGAAAATGGATTTATCGAAGTCACAACTCCCGTTCTTTGTAAGTCAACTCCTGAAGGGGCGAGAGACTATTTGGTTCCCTCCCGCGTTCATCCCGAGAATTTTTACGCCCTTCCTCAATCGCCTCAGCTTTTTAAGCAACTTCTCATGGTTGGGGGATTAGACAGGTACTTTCAAATAGCGCAGTGCTTTCGGGATGAGGATTTGAGAGCCGATAGGCAACCTGAGTTTACACAAATCGATCTCGAGATGAGCTTTGGTACCCATGAGACTTTCTTTTCATTGCTTGAAGGGTTTTGCAAAACTCTTTTCAAAGAGTCTCTTGGCGTTGAGGTAAAAACCCCATTTCCAAGATTGACGTATCAGGAGTGCCTCGATAGGTACGGATCTGATCGTCCAGATACTCGTTTTGGTTTAGAGCTTGTCGATATCACAAAAATTGCAGCTCAATCGCAGTTCGTGGTGTTTCAGGAGCAGATTGAGTCGGGGGGAATTGTCAAGGGGTTTAGGGTACCAGGTGGCGCTTCTATGACGCGTCGCGACATCGATCTCTATATCGAATTTGTGTGCCGTCTTAAATTGCAAGGCCTTGCGTGGATGAAGATGCAAAACGGGCAACTGACCTCAAACATTGTGAAGTTTTTTTCAGAAGAGCTACAACAGAAATTGATCGAAGCTTTTGAAGTGACGGAAGGGGATCTAATTTTCATGGTAGCCGACGTTGAGGCTCGAGTGAATCAGGCACTTGACCACTTGAGAAGGCAAGTTGCAAAAGATAGAGGTTTAATCGATTCGAATAAGTATAATTTTTTATGGGTAACTGATTTTCCTCAATTTGTTTTTGACGAAGAACTTGGCAAAATTGTGTATTGTCACCATCCCTTTGTCCAGCCACTTGAAGAGGATATTGCTCTTTTGGATACGGCTCCCTTACAGGTGCGCTCAACTGGATACGACATCGTGCTCAATGGGTATGAAATTGGAGGGGGTTCCCAAAGAATTCACGATAGCGAATTGCAAAGGAAGATATTTAATTTACTCCAACTGAGTCCAGATGAAGTCGAAAAGAAGTTTGGTTTTTTTGTCGAGGCGCTCTCCTACGGCACGCCACCTCACATGGGGCTTGCGTTTGGTTTTGACCGTTTAATGATGGTGTTGACTAAGACCGATTCGATCAGGGATGTGATCGCCTTTCCAAAGACTCAGAAGGCCTCAGATTTGATGATGAATTGCCCCTCGGAAGTAGAGAAGAAGCAACTTGACGAATTGTGCATCACTTCAAATGAGCGCTTACTTCGATAAACTCTCAGTGATGTGATCGTCTTTCCAAAGACTCAGAAGGCCTGAGATTGATGATGAATTGCCCCAAAGCAACTTGACGAATTGTGCATCACTTCAAATGAGTGCTTACTTCGATAAACTCTCAGTGATGTGATCGCCTTTCCAAAGACTCAGAAGGCCTCAGATTGATGATGAATTGCCCCAAAGCAACTTGGCGAATTGTGCATCACTTCAAATGAGCGCTTACTTCGATAAACTCTCAGTGATGTGATCGTCTTTCCAAAGACTCAGAAGGCCTGAGATTGATGATGAATTGCCCCAAAGCAACTTGACGAATTGTGCATCACTTCAAATGAGCGCTTACTTCGATAAACTCTCAGTGATGTGATCGCCTTTCCAAAGACTCAGAAGGCCTCAGATTGATGATGAATTGCCCCAAAGCAACTTGACGAATTGTGCATCACTTCAAATGAGCGCTTACTTCGATAAACTCTCAGTGATGTGATCGCCTTTCCAAAGACTCAGAAGGCCTCAGATTGATGATGAATTGCCCCAAAGCAACTTGGCGAATTGTGCATCACTTCAAATGAGCGCTTACTTCGATAAACTCTCAGTGATGTGATCGTCTTTCCAAAGACTCAGAAGGCCTGAGATTGATGATGAATTGCCCCAAAGCAACTTGACGAATTGTGCATCACTTCAAATGAGCGCTTACTTCGATAAACTCTCAGTGATGTGATCGTCTTTCCAAAGACTCAGAAGGCCTGAGATTGATGATGAATTGCCCCAAAGCAACTTGACGAATTGTGCATCACTTCAAATGAGCGCTTACTTCGATAAACTCTCAGTGATGTGATCGTCTTTCCAAAGACTCAGAAGGCCTCAGATTGATGATGAATTGCCCCAAAGCAACTTGACGAATTGTGCATCACTTCAAATGAGCGCTTACTTCGATAAACTCTCAGTGATGTGATCGTCTTTCCAAAGACTCAGAAGGCCTCAGATTGATGATGAATTGCCCCAAAGCAACTTGACGAATTGTGCATCACTTCAAATGAGCGCTTACTTCGATAAACTCTCTTTTTTGGCGAAGTGATAACACTCATTTGACAGGAATACTCTTTTTCCACTAATGTGTTCATTAAAACTTAAATGGGAGGATCCTATTCATGAAACGACAACTGTTAGTAGCTTTAGCAATGACGGCCCCGGGGGCCCTTTTTTCTCAGGCTGTTCAAGAGAAACCAAAACAACAAGATTCACTTCAGATTCAAGCCGTTAAACCTTTAGATCAACAAGATATCGGCAAATTAAGCGAAGCTTTCGGACACTTTATAGGACGCAATTTGAAAGCTCCAGGTGTTAATTTTGATTTGGAAAAAATTATTAAAGGGGTTCGCGATGGGTATGCCGGTAAGCCTGCCATCATGAGCGATCAAGAGTACGAGATGATGATGGCTATGCTTCAAAGTCAAGTGTTTGAGCAACTAGCCTCAGATAACATGAAAGCTGCCAATGAGTTCTTAAAGCAAAATAGCAAAGCAAAAGGGGTTTTTGAAGTTGAACCTGGTAAATTGCAATACGTTATCCTAAAAGAGGGAACAGGAGCTGCTGTTAGTGCTACGGGCACGCCGATGATCAACTACAAAGGCACTTACATCGATGGCACTCAGTTTGACTCAAATGAAGCAGCCAATGGCGCTGTAAAAATTCCTCTACAACAAACAATCCCAGGCTTTGGTAAAGGAATTGCTGGAATGAAAGAAGGGGAGAAAAGAAAGATCTTTATTCATCCAGATTTAGGATATGGTCAAAACAGTCCTCTTCCCCCAAATGCTCTTCTTATTTTTGAAGTGGAGCTTGTAAAGGCTCAAGCCCCAGCTGAAGAGGCTCCTAAAAAATAATTGATGAAAATCGTTCTTTATCAACCTCAGATCCCTCAAAATACGGGAAATGTTGTCAGAACTTGCAGTGTAACGGGAACAGATCTTGTTCTCGTTACACCTCTTGGTTTTTCTACGCAAGACAGATGGTTAAAGCGTGCAGGACTTGATTATTGGGGAGGGGTTCAAGTAGTTTTTGTCGATGATCTTCCCCTTTTTTTAAAAGAGCAAGGTGCCACGCCCTATTTTTTCTCAAGTAAAGCAACTAAACTTTATACGGAAGTGTCTTACAAAGACTCTGATATTTTGATTTTTGGATCGGAAAACACAGGGTTGCCAGATGAGTTTCGCACACTTTATCCCGACTCTTTCGTGAAAATTCCGCAAAAGGAAGGGAGTCGCTGCTTGAATCTGGCGACCTCTGTGGGTGTTGCCCTTTTTGAGGCGATCCGTCAAACAAATAAATTTACTTAATGTATTTTTCGATCATTTTCTTCAAAGAGGCTTTGTCTCTTACACCAACAACTCTTTCAGCCTCTTTTCCATCTTTAAAAACAATTAAAGTAGGGATTGAAGTGACTTCTGATTGGGAGGCGCTTCCAGAAGCTGAATCGACGTCAACTTTTGCAATTTTTGCTTTTCCATCCATTTCTACTGCCAGTTCTTCGATGATAGGGGCAATCATTTTGCAAGGACCGCACCAGTCGGCATAAAAGTCGACTAAAGTGACGCCTTTAGCAACAGTCGAATTGAAAGTTGCATCGTCTTTTATATAAATAACTTGATCAGCCATCTTTTCTCTCCTTCAGGGGTTTGAACCAATTATCGCAAATCCGATCCTTTTTTTTAAAGGGGTATCATCTTGGCCTAAAAGATTGAGTCTTTAAAGGAAAAAATGGTGGCTGTTTAACGTATTATCCCTTAAAGTATTCCGTAAAAATGGGGGGTATTTAGTCGGCCCTGAAAAAGTCCTCTCCAATAAAAAGTGCCCCTTTTGACAAAAAATGCGTTTTACTCCTCAAATTCTATAGTCTTTTTTTATCGAAACGCAAAAGAGCAAAGAAAATGGAAAACGGGGTAACGAGTCACCAATATAGGTCACACTTTAAAGTTTTCTTTGCGTTTTTATTTTAAACTAGCTTCTCATACTCATAAGAACAAACTAGTAACTTATGTTATTGTATCTTAAAATGTTTTCTTATATAATCCACTGGAAAAGGGATGCTCTTTATGAGTTTAATCTGGCAGGATCATAAAAATCGATTACTATATAGTTATAAAGTTAATTCGTATGATATTTTTAAGGCGGCTCCTGAAAATTACATTTATCAAAAGTATTCGCTTTTATACAAGATAGTAGCGCCCTGTTACGCTATTCGTTATACAGTGGCTCTTGTCAAGGACCTCGCTTTAGCCATTTTTGTAGGGATGCCAAAATCTTTTTTCGATAAAGGCCGCAGTTTTAAGGTTTACTCCTTTTGTGCTATAAGAGATTTTCAGCAGGTCTTAGCTTCTGTAACCATGATATTTTTCACAGTTTATAGTATCTATTACATTAAGATCGCGAAAGAGCATAAAGAAAGATATCATGATGTGGCTAAAAAAAGAGATGGCAGTGTGCCCCCTCAGCCAGCCGCAACTCATCATCCGGTAGATGCGCCTCACATCCCTCAACCTGAAAGGTTTAAGGAGAGAGATTTGGCCAAAATTCCTTTGAGTGAGTTTAATCAAAATCCCCCAACACTAGATGAGATCAAATATGTGCGGCAAGAGCTTAAATCATCTACTAGTTTCAATGTTTTAGGAGGTGAGATTAAAACGCTTGGCGATGTTTTTTCCTTTCCACGGTTAAACATGAATGTAGAGACATTAAACAAGTTATTTAAACTTAATAAAAATGCTGTAGCTTTTCTAGACCCTCAAAAAGTAAAAGAAGTAGTAGAAATTGAGTTCAAAAAAAGCTATTTTGTGGAATATCCTTTTTATGCTCTTATTTCTAATGAGCAATTGGAGATACTCGATTCTTCTCTTTGGTCGAAAAAAATTGTCGAAGCGTTATGTCCTGATAGTAGTAATAAAGAAAGATTTAACGCTCTTTCATTAGCTCAAGTCTCGGTCGCTTTCATCCCCATTTTTCAAGTTTTTCCAAAGTGTTGGGCAACTGATGAACATCTTAAAAATTTTGATCTAAAGGGCTTGGGTGAGAGGCTTAAGAAAGCGAAAATAGATAATTTTGATGGGGGTTATTTGGTACATTTCTTGAATTCGGAAGATGTTAATGAGTACAAAAGACGATTTGCTTTGTTGAATCCTGCGGCAGTTGCTAAGGCTTTTGATGATGGGGCAGTCGGTTCAAACGCAAGGTATAATCTTCTTCAACACATGTCAAAGGAGCAGATCGCCTGTTTGAAAAGCGAAGAACATTTGAAATATTTTGCTGACTACTTATTTCAAAAAGATGACCCTGATTTAGAAGAGCGATTTGGATGTTTGAAAGAACATCTAGTAAGAGCGTTATATAAATATTCTTGTTGTCCACAATACCTTAAAATCCTCGCCCTCAAGCGCTATCCAGATCTATCTAATTCTCAATAAAAGGTTCATCTCAGCTATTGATTTTCAACGTCAATTTTGGTACAATCCCCCTTTTTGGGAGGAAATATGTACTTGGTTTTAGCCTTTTACCACTTTACTGAAATTAATGATCCAAATGCATTGATTGCTGAACATAAAAAATTTTTTAAGGATAGGGAGATCACTTCTCGGATTTACATCAACGAGGAGGGAGTGAATGCTCAGATGAGTGGGACTAAAGAGGCTATCGAAGAGTACATGTCCTGGCTTAAGGAAAAAGAGGGGTTTCGCGATGTTTTCTTCAAAATACATGAGCACTTTGAGCAGGCTTTCCCAAGAAAAACAGTTAAGTACAGAAAACAGCTCGTCGCATTTGATCTTACTGTCGATTTAAAAAACAGAGGTGAACATCTCTCTCCTAAGAAATGGAAAGAGATGCTTGAGACTGAAGAGAAAAAAGTCGTTCTCGACATTAGAAACGATTACGAGTGGGATTTAGGGCATTTTGAGGGGGCTGAGCGTCCTATTTGTGAAAACTCGAGGGGTTTTAAGGCTTATACCGAGGATCTATTAAGTAAAATCGACAAAAAATCGACCCCTGTGATGATGTATTGCACGGGGGGTATTCGGTGTGAGTATTACTCTGCCCTTCTAAAAGAGAAGGGCGTTGAGAATGTGTACCAGTTGGACGGGGGCGTGATCAATTACGGACTTGTCCAAGGAGCAGATCATTGGAAGGGGAAACTCTTTGTTTTTGATGATAGATTAGCAGTTCCCTTAAAAGAGGGAGAAGAGACCGAAGTGATTGGAAAGTGCCATAAATGTGGAACGGCAATAGATAAGTATTACAATTGTGCTAATATGGATTGCAATGCTCTTTTTTTAAGTTGTCAGGATTGCTTGGATGCGCTTCAGGGGTGTTGTTCTGAAGGGTGTTCATGTGCCTCTCATGTGAGGCCCTATGCTCATTTTGCTGCCCACAAGCCGTTCCGCAGGAAGCATCATTACGTTTGATGAGATCCCTGATCCTTTTTTGCGTGTGATTAAGAACAACGGTGAGCCCCGGTTTGATTCCTCTTTCTGAAAGCTCAAAAGCTTTCATCGTATTGCAGATCCTACCGTCCAGTCTCACTCCGATCCCTTTAAGATTGGCCATTTTCCCCCAGATCCCAAACATTTCTAAGGTAAGCTCACAAGCTGTGATCAAAAATAAAATCTCTTTATCTTGGTTTTTCTCTTTCAGTTCGAGAAGCTCGCCACTAATATAATGTATTGTTGGAATGACAAGGGGCACTGTGTTATTTGGAAGAGTATTTATCGTCTCTCCTATAAAACACCCCTGGCAAACCGGGTGGTTAGGATCGTGGATACACTCTTTTGTAAACCTCAACGATGGGCACTCAAAAGGTTTGTGACAGTAAGAAAATCCTACCACTAAAAGAGTATTATCTTTTTCAAGGATTTTCTCAAACTCGTGGGTGTTTTTGATCCCATAAAGAAAAAAATCGTCGTCTCTTAAGTACTGTTTTTTTGCAAAAAAGCCTTTTACAAGTTGAAACGTGTACCTGATCGGATGTTTTAAAAATTCTTTTAGTATTTTTTTGTCGTGGTCTTTGGAAAACATCCATTTTAGGCTTTTCCACCCCAAAAATCGCCTCGTTTCTTCCGTAATCCCAGGCATTTTTGGCAGATGCCTTAAGGAAGAGATTCCGCGGGGTGTTGGATGTTTTGGGGTAGGTTGGAGTAGCTTAAGTTTGTTTTCGCTCATTTGCTTAAGAGTCTAACAGATCGGTTTGTTACTCATCAAGGTCGAATAATTCCTTATTTGATACCATCTCGGCTGCAACGGCTTTTACAGTGCTTAAGCCATTAGAAAATCCAATTTTTCTCATAATTAAATCCGTATCCGAAATTTCATCCATAAGTTCTTGGTTTTTACAATCTAATTCATGAAGTTTGTTTATTAGTTCTTTTTTATTCATAATTTCCTCCATTAAAAAATTAAGCCCGGCGAAATTGCCGGGCTTAAACGATCAAGGACATTGATCTTCTTCTTGAATCATCTCCAAAGCCACAAGCCTTGCTGACTCCAGCCCATAGGGAAACCCGATTTGTCTTAAGAGTGTATCGATCTCCTCCAACTCTGCAGATAATTGATCATGGACAAATTCCATATACGCAATTTTTTTGAGTATCTGTTCTTTTGTCATGAATCATCCCCCCTTTTTTTTTAAGGTGTGGTTGTTAAGAGCTTTCGCAATAAACGTGCCAATGAACAGAGAATTAACCCAACTTCAACGCAACTCATTTTGTTTGAGTGTTTTAAAATAGGGTTTTTCAAGAAAAAATTACTTTAAATAGATGAAAGTTTCAGATTTAGAACTTTAATGTTGAAAAAATCCCTTGATAATGATACAATTAAGGAGGTACTATAATTGTTAATTTTTAGTTAATTTGTAAGTTTAAATTATTTAATAAGTCTTGCCCGAAATGAGAGTACCAGTTATGTAAGAGGTAAAGAAGAATGCAGGAGAGTGTTTGTTGAACTCCTTTTTTAATCTATTTAGGCCAGCTCCCTACATCGATAGAATAGCCGATAAAAAGGTGATCGATAAGGATTACAAGTATTGGCGCTATCGCATTCTTTATTCGATGTTTATTGGGTATGCCTTTTACTATTTGACAAGAAAAAGTTTTACATTTGCTATTCCCGGTATGATTCAAGAGCTTGATATGGATAAAGCTCAGGTGGGTTTACTCGGAAGCATTCTTTATATTTCTTACGGTATCAGCAAATTTGCAACAGGCATTCTGTCTGACAAGTCGAATCCTCGTTATTTTATGGCTTTTGGTTTGATGATGACGGGCGTGTGCAATATTTTGTTTGGAATGAGCTCCTCTCTTCTCCTGTTTGCGATTTTTTGGGGATTAAATGGGTGGTTTCAAGGGTTTGGGTGGCCTCCTTGCGCAAGACTTTTGACTCATTGGTACTCCCATTCTGAAAGGGGATCGTGGTGGTCGACTTGGAACGTGTCTCATAATGTGGGCGCTTTTATTATTCCTTGGATAGCAGGGTTTGCTTTGCAGTTTTTGGGATGGCGCTATGCGATGTATATTCCTGGTGTGATGTGTATTTTAGGAGGCTTCTTTTTAATCAACCGCTTAAGAGACACTCCTCAGTCGCTTGGACTTCCGACCATTGAAGAGTATAGAGACGATTATGTGGGAGCTCAAAGGAAGAAGGGGGAAGAGGAGAAAGAACTGACAACAAAAGAGATCTTGCTAGATTATGTTTTAAGCAATAAATTTATTTGGCTTTTGGCGGCAGCTTACTTTTTTGTTTATATCGTCAGAACCGGGATTAACGATTGGACGGGTCTTTTTCTAATTGAGAGCAAGGGGTATACGCGTCTTGGAGCCAATGGTGTCGTGTCCCTTTTTGAAGTGGGCGGTTTTTTTGGCAGCCTTTGTGCGGGTTGGTTTTCAGATCGCCTTTTTGCTGCAAGGCGAGGTCCTGTGAATCTGCTTTTTTCTCTTGGAGCTCTTTTTGCGATAACTCTTTTCTGGATGGTTCCAGAGGGGTACCAATTCTTAGACTCCTTGGGGATGTTCTTGATTGGATTTGTGATTTTTGGACCTCAAATGTTGATTGGAGTCGCAGCTGCCGAGCTCTCTCATAAGAAAGCTGCCGCGACATCGACAGGTTTTATCGGCTGTTTTGCCTATATGGGGGCCGCTTTTGCGGGTTATCCTCTTGGAACAGTCGCCGAAAGTTTTGGCTGGCAGGGATTTTTTTTCAGCATGATTTTGTGTTCAGCACTTGCAGTTGTTTTCTTAGCGCCGATGTGGGGGGTTAAGGAAAGACCTATTCAAACATCCCTTCCGTCTCAAAATCCGTCACCTCTTGAGGCAAAAACTTAAGTCTATTAACCGTAAGTTACGGGTTTATTCCTTGATCTCCACCTAAATTCCTTTAAATCGCCTCGGATCTAAACCCATAACTTAAGTTAGTCGGCCCTGAAAAAGTCCTCTCCAATAAAAAGTGCCCCTTTTGACAAAAAATGCGTTTTACTCCTCACCAAACCTTGGCAAGTGGGGGAAGCGTCGTTCACCACTTTTTTGTTGCAAAAGGATCACTTTTTCTTTGGAGAGTGCGTGTTCCATTCGCAAAAATTTTAAGCTTTTCTCATTGTCATATAATTAAAGCTTGCAAAATAGGCTATGTCTTTTCTTCCTCGTTAACTGCAAATTTTTCTCAAGGAGCCCTTACTTTTTCAGGACCGACTAATTATAGCGTGCAAAATAGGCTATGTCTTTCTTCCTCGTTAACTGCAAATTTTTCTCAAGGAGCCGTTACTTTTTCAGGACCGACTAATTATAGCGTGCAAAATAGGCTATGTCTCTTCTTCCTCGTTAACTGCAAATTTTTCTCAAGGAACCCTTACTTTTTCAGGGTCGACTAATTATAGCGTGCAAAATAGGCTATGTCTTTTCTTCCTCGTTAACTGCAAATTTTTCTCAAGGAGCCCTTACTTTTTCAGGACCGACTAATTATAGCGTGCAAAATAGGCTATGTCTCTTCTTCCTCGTTAACTGCAAATTTTTCTCAAGGAACCCTTACTTTTTCAGGGTCGACTAATTATAGCGTGCAAAATAGGCTATGTCTTTCTTCCTCGTTAACTGCAAATTTTTCTCAAGGAGCCCTTACTTTTTCAGGACCGACTAATTATAGCGTGCAAAATAGGCTATGTCTCTTCTTCCTCGTTAACTGCAAATTTTTCTTAAGGAGCCCTTACTTTTTCAGGACCGACTAATTAAAGCTTGCAAAATAGGCTATGTCTTTTCTTCCTCGTTAACTGCAAATTTTTCTCAGGAGCCCTTACTTTTTCAGGACCGACTAATTATAGCTTGCAAAATAGGCTATGTCTCTTCTTCCTCGTTAACTGCAAATTTTTCTCAAGGAGCCCTTACTTTTTCAGGGCCGACTAAATTATTAGGGTGTTTCCCTAAACCTTTTTCGAAATTTTATTCAATTAAAGCGAATTTTCAAAGAGATCTATTCAAATACTCAACTTTTAGGTAAGATGATCCTGATCTTAAGGAGTTCTTTTTTCTCATGACATGGGTTCCCCTTCACGTTCATTCACAGTACTCCATTTTAGATGCGTCTGCCTCGGTAAAGGATATTGTCAAAAAGGCAAAAGAGTTTGGAATGGAAGCGGTTGCTTTAACCGATCATGGCAATCTTTTTGGAGCCATTGAGTTTTATAAGGCGTGTCTTGCCGAGGCAATCAAACCCATTATCGGTTGCGAGTTCTACATCGCTCCTGAATCTCGTCTTGAAAAAAATAAAGAATCTAAAAGAGTCTCTTACCATATCACACTTCTTGCCAAAAACCTCGTAGGTTATCAAAACCTTTGTCGCCTCTCCTCCATTGGCTACCTCGAAGGGTTTTATTATACCCCAAGAATCGATAAAGAAAGCTTAAAAGAGCACAAGGAGGGATTGATTTGTCTCTCAGGTTGCATGAATGGTTCTGTTCCTCAAGCTATTTTAGCAGGGGAAGATGTCGAAAAAGAAGCTCAATGGTTTAAGGAAGTTTTTGAAGAGGATTACTACTTTGAACTTCAACGGCATCCCATGACAGAGGAGTCTCTCATCAAAGACGGGATGACCCAAGAAACGTGGCTTTTGCAGCAATATCGAGATTTTTTTAATAAGCAGAAAAAAGTCAATGACACTCTTATCGAGTTGTCTAAGAGAATGGGAATTTCCCTTGTTGCGACAAATGATAGTCACTATATTTTGCGACAGGAGTGGAAGGCTCACGAAATTCTACTCAATATCCAATCGGGCGAGCCTGTCGAGATTTTTGAAGAAGGGTATGGGGGGCAAGGAGGGTTTAGAACGCCTAACCCCAAGAGAAAAACATATCCGACTCATGAGCTTTATTTTAAAAGTCAAGAGGAGATGAAAACTCTGTTTTCAGACGTTCCTCAAGCTCTTGAAAATAGCTTAGAAATCGCTAAAAAATGTTCTTTAAAATTTGATTTCTCGCTTAAGCACTATCCTGTGTTTGTCCCCCCCCATTTAGAGGGAAAACAGCTCACTGCTTCAGAGAGAGAGAAAGCTGTTGAGGCGTATTTGTGGAGCCTTTGTGAAGAGGGAATAAAAAAAAGATATACTGAAGAGCGCTTAAAGGAAGTCGCTAGAGTGTTTCCTGGAAAAGATCCTTTGGAGGTCGTAAGAGAGCGTCTTTCTTACGAAATGGGAATTATTGCCCCAAAAGGAATGTGCGACTATCTGCTTATCGTTTGGGATTTTATCAACTGGGCTAAAAGAGCTCAAATTCCAGTGGGTCCTGGAAGAGGGTCGGGAGCTGGCTCGATTGTTTTGTATCTCATAGAAGTCACCGACATCGAACCTCTTCGGTTTCACTTGTTTTTTGAGCGGTTCATTAACCCCGAAAGGATCTCTTATCCCGATATCGACGTCGACATTTGTATGGACCGGCGCGCAGATGTGATCCAATACACGATCGAAAAGTATGGAAAAGGGAATGTCGCTCAAATCATCACCTTCAATACAATGAAGGCTAGAATGACGATCAAGGATATTGGAAGGGTTTTGAGCGTGCCCCTTTCGAAAGTTAACGAGATTTGTAAACTGGTTCCGGAAGAGCTCGATATCACTCTTGATAAAGCACTTGAAAAAGATCCTGAATTGTCAAAAATGGTCGCGGAAGACCCCGATGCTAAAAGGATTATGGAGATCGGGGAGAAATTAGAGGGCTCGATCAGAAATACGGGTATCCACGCCGCTGGAATTATTGTAAGTGGTCAGCCGTTATCAGACTTAATCCCTGTTTGTGTCGCCAAAGACGCCGACATTCCGGTTTCCCAATTTTCGATGAAGCCTGTTGAGCAGGTAGGGATGCTCAAAATCGACTTTTTGGGGTTAAAAACACTTACGGCAATTCAGATGAGTGTCAAAGCTATTTTTGAATCGTCTGGAAAACTGATCGACTGGGTGAATTTACCGTTAGATGATAAAGCCACTTTTGACTTGCTTAACCAGGGAAAAACGCTTGGAGTGTTCCAGTTAGAATCTGGAGGGATGCAGGATTTGGCAAGGCAGCTTCATTTGGATCGGTTTGAGGAGATCATTGCGGTGGGAGCTCTTTATCGTCCAGGTCCTATGGATATGATCCCTTCATTTATCAACAGAAAGCATGGTCGGGAGGCGATCGAGAACGATCATCCTTGGATGAAAGACATTTTGGATGAGACGTACGGAATTATGGTGTATCAAGAGCAAGTGATGCAGATTGCGAGCAAGCTTGCTGGTTACTCTCTTGGGGAAGGGGACGTCTTAAGACGTGCGATGGGGAAAAAAGATAAAGATGAGATGATGCGTCAGAGGGAGAAATTTAGGGAAGGGGCGATCAAGAAGGGGATTTCTGAAGAAACTGCCATGCTGATTTTCGATAAGATGGAGAAATTTGCTTCGTATGGCTTTAACAAGTCTCATGCGGCAGCCTACGGGTATCTCTCTTATGTGACGGGTTATCTTAAGGCGAATTACCCGAAGGTGTGGATGGCGGCGTTAATGACTTGCGATCGGCAAGATTTGTCTAAAGTGTCGAAGTTTATTCGAGAGAGTAAAGCGATGTCGATTGCCATTTTGCCACCTGATGTGAATGAGGCCGGCACAGAGTTTGTAGCCACTGAGAAGGGAATTCGGTTTGCGATGACGGGGATTAAGGGGGTCGGCGAAGGCGTTGTCGAGGCGATTATCGAGGAGAGGAAGAAAAGAGGGCCTTTTAAATCATTTTTCGATTTTTTCAAAAGAATCGAGGGAAAAAAGGTGGGGAAAAAAGTGATCGAAAGTTTAGTCGACGCTGGGGCCTTTGATTTTACAAATTGGAGTCGGGACGCGCTTCGTTTAAGTATAGAGCCGATGTTTGATACAGCACAGAAGGAGTATCAAGAGAGACTTGTTGGGGTCAGAAGTTTTTTTGATCTTCTTGGAGAAACAAGTGATAAAGCTTTTTCAAGCCCGCCGAAAGTTATAAGGCAAACGACGGAGCTTGAAAGGTTGCTTAAGGAGAAGGAGCTTTTAGGGTTCTTTTTGACGGGTCACCCGATGGATGCTTACCGCCCTATTCTGACCCGTCTTTCAGCCATTTCCCTCGATAGGGCTGAATCGTTAGACCACGATGCGATTTTTAGATCGGCCTTCATTGTCGAGGAGGTCAAAGTGCGCTTATCGAATAAGTCACAGAAAAAGTTTGCCATTTTGTCTATTAGTTGCGGTTTAGAGCAGTTTGAGCTTCCCGTGTGGCCCGAGCTTTACGAGGAGAAGGGACATATGCTTGTGGAAAACAGGCTAATTTACGCAGTACTGCAGGTCGATAAGAAAGAGGGAACTCTTAAATTGACAGCTCGTTGGCTCGATGATTTAAGCCGTGCGGATGAAAAGATGATAGATGATTGCGACAAGGCGTACGACAAGGCCAAGTTTCAGGTGGAGAGGCTATCGAAGCTAAAAGAGAGGGGGCAAGAGAGAGGGGAGAAGAAAGAGAGCAAGGAGAATAAGGAGAGTGTCGTGGGGCCAAAGAAGTTGGTATTTAGGGTAGATTTAAACTCTTGTCGTTTGAGCCAAGCGTTAAGGATGAAGGAGATAGTGAAGCAAAATCCTGGGGTTTTGCCTCTACAGATCGAGTTTGTGACTGGGGAGCACAAAGTGGCTCTTCTTCACTTAAAGAAACCTGTAAGTGAAGAGTGTCTTCTGAAACTAAATGAGTTATCAAACTCATTGACTTGAGTTTTTCCCTTGCACAAGGGTTCAGGCTCTAGTACAATGGTCTTCAAGTTTTAGATCTGGAGATTTCGTGAAAAAGTTTTTAACTCTTATTTTTTTGACAAGCGCAAGCTGTTTTGCTGGGCATCTCTATGAAATGCCTGAGATACCTGGGTATCCAAGCCTTGATCCTTGTATCGTAAGCAAGAGAGATCGCCCTTTTTTAGCTCTTGAAGAGCATCTAAAGAAAGGGCGCTTGGCTTTTGAAAAAAAAGATTGGGAAGAGGCGGCCAAACAATTTAGAATTGTCAAATACAATCAAGTGTTTAACGAAGAGATTCAGGAGTTGTCGTTCTCTCTTGGCGTTTGCTACATGCAGATGGGGGAGCTTGAGTCTGCCAATAGCGAGTTTAATGGCTATTTAAGAGGCCATCCCAATCCGACCCATTTTGCCGAAGTGATTCAATACAAATTTTCGATTGCAGAAGCGTTTAAAAATGGGACCAAAAGGCGTTGGTTTGGTTCTTTGAATATGCCTCGGATAGGGTCTGGTTTTGAGCTGGCTCTAGAAATCTATGACGAAGTGATCGCCGCAGTCCCCTCTCATGATATTGCAGTTAAATCTCTTTATTCGAAGGGAATGCTTCTTTGGAAAATGAAAGAGTATCAGGAAAGTGTCGAAACTTTACAGTATTTGACAAAACGTTTTCCAAGACATGAGCTTTGCCCTGAGGCTTTTATTGCTTTGACAAAGATTTACTTAGATCAAGGGGAATACGAGTATCAAAATCCTGATCTTGTGGCCTTTAGCGAGATCAATCAAAGGAGATTTTCAGAGGAGTTTCCCCAGGATGAGCGGTTGATGGAGATCTCTCAAGACGTTTTAAAAATGAAAGAGACTTACGCAAACGGTCTTTACCAGACGGGGCTTTTTTATGAGAGGAAGGGGAAGCCTTCAGCTTCAGTGATCTACTATAAAAATGCGATGGCGAGGTTTCCGGAGACTCAAGTTGCCACTCTTTGTAAAAAGCGGCTTGATGTGTTACAGCCTGAGGGGATAAAGGTTGAATCGAGGATTCAATGAGGGTTTTGTTTCTTCTCGCCGTTTTTTGCCTCACCGGTTGTGGGTATCGGTTAGGTCAGGGGGGATTAAGGGCTGGGACGATCACAGTGCCTTTTGTGCAGGGGGATGATGACGGCAGGCTAACCTCCTACCTCGTAAGAGAGCTTTCCCGCTCCGGGGGTGTTAGGGTCGTAACGACTCATGGGGAGCTCACTCTTCAAGTGAAGCTTTTAAATTTAAAAAACCGAACGATTGGATACCGCTACGATCAAAAAAGTTGTGATTGCCTGGCAAAATCGGTGATTCCGACTGAGGTGAGGAAGATACTGGAGGCTGAAGTGATTGTTGTAAGGGGTGATACGATCCTTGCAGGCCCCACATTGATCGAAGCTTCCTACGATTACGACTTTGACTATTGCCAAGTGAAACAGGAGGTCAACGTTTTTTCACTTGGTCAACTAGTGGATATTGAGACGGCAGCAGATTCTGCACTTGATCCTCTCTATAGGAGATTAGCTGAAAAGGTCACTACTTATGTAGTGACCTTACCCCTTTGAATATCTCTTCTTGGTAGCCCAACTCAAGGCTTTTATTTTTCACAACCAACTCTCAAAAATGAATTTCGAAAGAGAATTATTAAATTCTAAGATAAAGAGCCTTGAGGGTTTTGATGAGGAGCTTAAAAAACGCTACTATTAAAACCGGATTCCGTCCCCATCAAAGGGATCTTTGAGTTTTTCATACGATTTTATTTGGAACTGGAAGGGATTGATGATTGCGCGAGTGCCGCGGCAAATTTCTGAGACGATTGCTAAAGGATTAAAATAGTCTAATGCAAATTTATTGATTTTAATATTGTTCCCTCTAGTAACAATTGCAGCAATTAACGCAAAAATTGCAGGGACAAAATAAATAATGCGTGTAGCGACCTCTTTTATAAGCTCTTTTAGACAATATAATCGAGAGATAATGTGTTTAGTGTAAAAATTCTTTTGATTAATAACTATATTATCAAATGTTGATTTCTTAAGATTAATAAATGATGTTTTTGCATTTTGATTAAGTACTAATAGAATATTTTTTAATAAATTGGGTGTCACATGATGGAGGTAGTTTTTTTCATCCTCGATTCCCGCATTATTGTTAATGCTTTTATTCAATCCGAGGGTAAGCACCGACAAGGGAGTAAACACTGCTGTTTGAATTGCGGTTTTTAAAATATCAGGAATAGTTTGCTTTAATATGACTAGGGGAGAATAAACTAACCTTTCAACAAAAAGAGGATATTTTGTAAGATCAGTAGCACTCATGTGAAATTCCTTTTTTAAAAACCTTAGATTAATTAAGTGCACATTCTAAACGATAGAGGATTTAATTTCAAGTTAAATATTTAGTCGGCCCTGAAAAAGTCCTCTCCAATAAAAAGTGCCCCTTTGGACAAAAAAGGCGTTTTACTCCTCACCAAACCTTGGCAAGGGGGTGAAGCGTCGTTCACCGCTTTTTTTGTTGCAAAAGGATCACTTTTTCTTTGGAGAGTGCGTGTTCCATTCGCGAAATTATTAAGTTTTTCTCATTGTCATATAATTAAACCTTGCAAAATAGGCTATGTCTCTCTTCCTCGTTAACTGCAAATTTTTCTCAAGGAACCCTTACTTTTTCAGGGCCGACTAGTTAGGTTCCTAAAAAACCTGAAAGTTCAGGTTAAATGCCCCCTTAATATATCATCTCATCAAGCGGCGAATTGTGGTTGAGGGGGTCGCTCCGTTCATTGTAATAGCTCTTTTCGAACTGGAGGGGATTAATTATGGCGCGCACGCCACGGCATATGTCTGAGACGATTCCTAACGGATTAAATAAATTTATTGCAATTTGATTGATCTCTTCAAATTTTCCTCTGGTTGCAATTGCAGCAATTAATGCAAAGGCTCCAGGAACCAGTAAGGCAATACGCAGAGCGACCATTGATACGAGTTTTACTTGCGAGGTAATAACTGCAGATATGAGGTGCACATATCTTTTTCCTTTTCTCGAAAACATAGTTTTATGATATTCGGTCGATTCAACACTAAAGGTTGAGTGCTGAAACTTAGGTATTTTTGCGTCTTTGTTGACTATCTTCAAAACATGAACTAATAAATTAGGTGTCACATTATAGAGCCAGTTTCTTTTACTATCCACACCGGCATTTATGTTAATAGTTTTGTTTAATCCAAGGGTGACAATCGATAACGGAGTAAACACCGCCGTTTGAAGGATCCCCCTTACAAGCTTGGAAATCGTTGTCTCAATAACAACCCACGGGATATCAATAACTCTGTCGATAAAAAGGTCTAGGTTTTGAACACTGTTTTCCCTACTAGTAAAATCTGGTTCATAAGAGGACATCTTAAGCTCCTAAGGGCTAAGTTTTTAAAATTAAAAGATATACTATCACAAATCAACGATTTTGTCTATTGAAAACCTGAAGAAAGTTCAAAAAAATAGTTATAAACTTAAAATTAGAGCATAAGAGAAAGTGGCAAACACATAAGTGTTTGCCAAAAAACCATAGTTCCTATGAGGTGGAAGGGAGCAAGAGCTCTTTCTAAAAAGCCCTATTTTGACCAGATGATTTAAAATAATACGATTCTTCAAACTGGAAGGGGTTGATAATACCGCGCACTCCACGGCATATGCATGAGACGATCCCTAAAGGATTAAAGAGTTTTATTGCTAAATCATTGATGTCTATATTTTTTCCTCTGGTTGCAATTGCAGCAATGAGTGCAAAAGATCCAGGAACCAACCCGATAATAGCGATAGCAACGAATTTCACAAGTGTTGTCAATACATCTAATCGAGAGATCACATGTCTCCCCCAAAAATTTTTAGCTTTAGAATAACTTTTATTGAAAGGTGGTTCCAAAAAAATAATATGAGACTGATAGAGATCTTTGTTGAGTACCTTGAAAACACCGTGCAATAAACCAGGTGTCACTTTGCTAAGCCAGTTTGTGTTATGGGTCACTCCGGCATTTTTGTTAATATTTTCACTTAATCCGAGAGTGGCAATTGACAAAGGAGTAAACACCGCTGTTTGAAGAATCCCTTTTGCAAGGTCGGGAATGGTTGTTTCGACAAAATATTGTGATAAACTACCTATTCTTTCCACAAGACATTCTGAATAAATACAGTTCATCTTAAGCTCCTTTTATTAACTATTGAGGTTGATTTGCAAAAAGTAAAATCAACCAGTAAGTCTCTTTACAAAGAGGTCTATTGTGCCTTAAATCATCAATTTTTGTCTATAAAAAAAATATGAAAAAGTTTAAGAAAATCACAATATTAAATTTTCTTAATATTATATTAGTCGGCCCTGAAAAAGTCCTCTCCAATAAAAAGTGCCCCTTTTGACAAAAAAAGCGTTTTACTCCTCACCAAACCCCTCAAGTGGGGGGGAAGCGTCGTTCACTGCATTTTTTGTTGCAAAAGGATCACTTTTTATTGGAGAGGACTTTTTCAGGGCCGACTATATTAGAACTTATGAAGATAAAGGAATAGACCTTTTTTGAAAGAAGTCTATTGGGTTATGATTCATCTTCAAGGGAGGCTAGCAGTTTTTCGTTTTCTTGAATTTCGAGCAGCACATGCTCGATTAAATGCAATATCCTCGGCGTTACGTTATACACTCCCGAAGAGCGGTAACCCACTTCAAGGACTGGGTAGCCGTGCTTGATCAATGCAATAAAAATATAGGTCGAAGAGTAAGTATCCTGGTTGTCGGGCGTGATCCAAATAATAAATTCCTCGCTTACCAGTGTTACCTTATCTTGTGATTCGATCATGTGAAAAAGTCTGGTAATCGACGCCTCATCCTTTTGATGCGTTTCTAAGTCCAGAATTTTATACTTTTGTAAAAGACTTAAATCCACCTCAATGATCCCCTCCGGCAAATGCTGCAGGATGTTGGTCATAAATTCGTGGTAGAACTTCTCTAATGTCTGAATATCAATCATTTGAATCCCCCCGTATTCTTGATTATAAGTCAAAATTAAACTTGATGCAATAAAAAAATTGAAGAGATTGGTTTTTAGTTTGGATGATTTTCTTATTTCTCGTTGATCTTTAAGGGCTTTCTTAAGCAATAAATCTCTTTTAAAATCCCATTCAATCGACAAAGCTGCTAATTTTTTCAGAGAATTTTTCCAATAAAGGGAATTTAGACAGAGGTCTAATAAAAAAATTAAAACCGAAAAAATTAGAATTTTCGTTGAGTCTTACCGATTCATTCGTGTAAAGTGGGATTGGTTTTTCATCAGTTTTAAGGAGCCCGATGAGGTTTTTTCTCTGTTTTTTTTGTGTTGTATCGCACTCTCTTTTAGGAAAGCCGCTGGTTGTCGATGTTAAAGCAGAAGGTGCCATTTTGATGAATGCTGAAACGGGTGTTGTCCTGTTTGAAAAAAACGCCACAAAAGAGTTCCATCCGGCAAGTATCACAAAAATCGCAACAGCTCTTTTTGCTCTTAAAATGAAAGGGGATCAGTTAGATGAGATGGTGGAGGCTAAGCAAGAAGCGCTTGTCTCTTTAAGCGAAGAGGCTAAAAAAAAGGGGGGGTACTCGTGTCCGGCCTATTGGCTTGTTCCCGGTGGGACCCATATTGGGATTAAAAAAGGGGAGGAGCTTAGTTTAAACGATTTGCTTCACGGCATGATGGTCGCCTCGGGTAATGACGCCGCTAACGTGATCGCCCAGCACGTATCGGGCTCTGTTCCTAAGTTTATGGAGGAATTAAACTTGTTTTTAAAAGAGGTGGGGTGTCAAAGCACCACTTTTTGCAATCCTCATGGTCTTCATCACCCCTCTCACCAAAGTTCTGCCTATGACATGGCTTTGATAGCGAGAGAAGCTTTAAAATCCCCCTCTTTTAGGCGCATTGTGTCAACTGTGAAATATGAGCGCCCGAAGACAAACAAGCAAGAGGCGACCACTCTTTTGCAAACCAATAAGCTTCTAAGACAAGGCGCTCACTATAACCCAAAAGCGATAGGGGTTAAAACGGGGTATATCGCTAATGCTTGCCACACTTTTGTTGGAGCTGCTGAACATGAGGGAAGGGTCTTGATTGCTGTTCTTATGAAGACAAAAGAGAGAGAGGATATTTTTAAGGATACTAATAAACTTTTTGAAAAAGCGTTTGCCGAGACAAAGGTTAAAAAAGTTCTTCTAAAAATGGGGGAGCAGAAGTATGAGCGGAGTGTTGAAAAGGGGGGACAAGTTTTAAAGACAAAGCTTTTGGAGGATTTATCTTACGAGTATTACCCGGCCGAAGAGGAGCCTTTAAAGTGCACTCTTTTGTGGGAAGAGGGATTAAAAGCCCCTATTAATCAAGGGGAAACTGTTGCAAAAGTTGTTTTAGAAACGGCAAGTGGTCGTCACATTCAAACACTTCCTCTCGTAGCCAGCCAGTTTGTCGATATTAGTATGAGAGAGAAATTAGCTCCCTTTATTAAAATTGCTTCTTTTGTGGGAATTAGCTTTTTTGTTTTAATACTACTTTATAGATTTCTAAAAACTGCAAGAGCGAGAGCTCCTCGGGGCGGCTCATGGGGTTAACCCCCGCTTCTTCTAGAATCTCTTTTGGAATTTAGCTTTTTTGTTTTAATACTACTTTATAGATCTCTAAAAACTGCAAGAGCGAGAGCTCCTCGGGGCGGCTCATGGGGTTAACCCCCGCTTCTTCTAGTATCTCTTTTGGAATTTGGCTTTTTAGTTTTAATACTACTTTATAGATCTCTAAAAACTGCAAGAGCGAGAGCTCCTCGGGGCGGCTCATGGGGTTAACCCCCGCTTCTTCTAGTATCTCTTTTGGAATTTGGCTTTTTAGTTTTAATACTACTTTATAGATCTCTAAAAACTGCAAGAGCGAGAGCTCCTCGGGGCGGCTCATGGGGTTAACCCCCGCTTCTTCTAGAATCTTTTTTGGAATTTAGCTTTTTCGTTTTAATACTACTTTATAGATCTCTAAAAACTGCAAGAGCGAGAGCTCCTCGGGGCGGCTCATGGGGTTAACCCCCGCTTCTTCTAGAATCTTTTTTGGAATTTAGCTTTTTTGTTTTAATACTACTTTATAGATCTCTAAAAACTGCAAGAGCGAGAGCTCCTCGGGGCGGCTCATGGGGTTAACCCCCGCTTCTTCTAGTATCTCTTTTGGAATTTGGCTTTTTCGTTTTAATACTACTTTATAGATCTCTAAAAACTGCAAGAGCGAGAGCTCCTCGGGGCGGCTCATGGGGTTAACCCCCGCTTCTTCTAGAATCTTTTTTGGAATTTGGCTTTTTTGTTTTAATACTACTTTATAGATCTCTAAAAACTGCAAGAGCGAGAGCTCCTCGGGGCGGCTCATGGGGTTAACCCCCGCTTCTTCTAGTATCTCTTTTGGAATTTAGCTTTTTTGTTTTAATACTACTTTATAGATCTCTAAAAACTGCAAGAGCGAGAGCTCCTCGGGGCGGCTCATGGGGTTAACCCCCGCTTCTTCTAGAATCTTTTTTGGAATTTAGCTTTTTTGTTTTAATACTACTTTATAGATCTCTAAAAACTGCAAGAGCGAGAGCTCCTCGGGGCGGCTCATGGGGTTAACCCCCGCTTCTTCTAGTATCTCTTTTGGAATTTGGCTTTTAAGCTGTTTGCGCCTTTTTTGGAAGGTGCTTCGAATTAAGGCAAAAAAAGCCTCTTCATCTTCTATTTCGATTGGTTTTTTGGGTTTAAAGTGAACGATCGCGGATTCCACTTTAGGTTTTGGGTAAAAACAGTTGCGGCTGACCTTAAACCCATATTTTGGGTCTGTGTAAAAACTTAAGTAGAGGGAAAGGGAACCAAAATGTTCAGTACGAGGCTCTGCCGTCATCCTTCTGGCCACTTCCTCTTGCACCATCAAAGTGAGAGAAGTGATTGATTCCCAATCTTTAGCAAATCGGGTCGTGATAGGTGTCGCTATGTGGTAGGGTAGGTTTGCGATCACTTTGTACTTTTTGCCCTTGGGCAATTCAAATTGTAAGATATCTTCGTTGATTACAGTCAACCTGTTATCCTCTGTTTGAAGACGAAGGAGCGCCTTTGCTAAAATATCGTCTCTTTCGACAGCTAACACATGCGCTTTTTTCTCAAGCAAAATTTCTGTGAGAGAGCCGGGACCGGGTCCTATCTCTAAGACAAAATCCCCCTCTTCCACTTCAGCCGTTTTAACGATTTTTTCTAAAATGTTTCTGTCGAGCAAAAAGTTTTGGGAAAGAGACTTCTTTGGGGCAATCCCAAGAGAGTTCAAAAAGGCAAATAACTCTGCTGGCCTATAAATATTATAGAAACTTTTTTCCATTAACGAAAGGCTATTGGTTCAAAGTCAACAGGCACAAGCAGCTCGCTCTCCTTATATCCAAAATGAGCATGAAGTCTTTTTAGATAAGCTTCCGTTTCTTTAGCAACCATTTGCTCCACAAGCTGGTTGGAGAGGGAGCTTTCAACTTCTGCAAGAGTGGGCGCTCCTTCAGGTTTCATCCCATTTAAAACGAAAATTCTAAAGAAAGTCTCTTGACTTTTTCGGCTCTTTTGAAGGAGTGGTTTTGTAAACTCTTTCTCTTTAAGTGCAGAAATGACCGGTTTAATCTCGGAAGAGAGCTCATCCATCGAAACGGCGTACTCTTCAGAAAGATCAATTTTTAAGGCTTTGGCCACTTCACTCAATGTTTGCCCCTCTTCTAGTTGTTCGTGAGCTTTTTTTGCAACCTCCTCACACCCTTCTCCCTTAATGGTAAGGATCTGGTAGCGCCACTCATCCTTCTGTTTGTTCTTCTCGGCAAAGGCAAGATAAGCCTCCTGAATCATTTGAGGAGTCACTTGTTTTATCGCTTTCATATGCACTCTAAAGTACATCATGCGCTTGAGCATGATGTCGTCTTTTACAATTTGCCACGCTTCATCGAAGGTCAGACCAATTCTGTCTAAGTTATCTAAAACATTGGGACCGAAAATCCCCTCCATCTCCTGTCTGATATCTCCGTGAGACACCTCAAGTTTTGACTCTTCAGCATCAGCTACGATAAGCGCTTTGTCGATCAGTTGCTGCAAAGTATTTTTCCAGCTCGATTGATAAAATTGCGCTTTTGCCATTTGGTTATTTCTGTACTCGGGAAACTGTTTATAAAAAATCACATCCATTTTTTTTAAAACATCTATCACGGTGAGCGCTTTTCCGTTAACGACCCCAAGAATCCGGTTGTTGACGATGAGATTTTTTTCCTGCCCTAAGAAAAAAGGGTCGGCGTCTAAAGTGTAATGTCCGCTTAAAATAAGAAGAGCGACAAGTTTTTTTAACATCGGATATCCTCATTTGAAATGAATCAGATTATAGGCGAATCGGTATTAAATTGTAAGACAACTGCGTAAAACCCATCCATTTCGTTTTGTTTTGGAAGAGATTGGAAAGGAGGCGAGACGAGTTTTAGGGGGTAATTTTTTAAAAAGAAATCAAGTTGCTCTTCATTTTCCTCTTTTAAGACGCTGCAGGTGGCATAAACAATTTTTCCATTAGGTTTAAGATAAAGAAGAGCCTCTTTAAAAATCGCCCTTTGTTTTAACGCAAGATTATCTATAAAAGATTTTGTAAGGCGCGATTTTTGCTCCGGATGGCGTCTTAGGGTTCCGGTGGCCGAGCAAGGAACATCGACTAGTATCCAATCAGCTTTTTTATGAGGGTCTAATCCAATATGCGCGATTTCAATCCCTGCTCTTAAAACTCTTCTTTCTGCCTCGTTTAAAACTTGTGGTCTGATGTCGTTTAAATAAATGGCCCCCTTTTTTTGAAGCTTATAGGCAAACCCCAACGTTTTTCCTCCGGAACCTGCGCAGTAATCGATAACGGTATCGTAAGGTTTTGCATCGACAAGCTCTGCTAAGAGCTGACTGCCTTCGTCTTGAAGCTCAAAACAACCCGTTTGATACTCTAATGTTGCGGTCAAAGCCTCCCTTTTTGGAAATGTGAACCCAAAGGGGGCCATGGCACACTTTCTACTTTCGGGAAATCTTTTTTGAAAGGCCTCTAGACTTGATTTTTCTGGATTAACTCTCACGGTGATCGGAGCTTCCTTCTGGCACGTTAAGCAAAACTCTTTTGTGTTGTCTTGAAGAGAGTTGAATAAAATTTCATATAACTCTTTGTTAAATCCCACTTGGATGTGAGGGGGAAGAGAGGGGTCGAGAAGTAACTTTTTTAACTCCTGGCTTTTAAACAGCTCAAATCGATTTTCCCATGTAATAGGGGGCTTCAAAAAATAATCGTAAGTCTCTTGCCACTTTATAAGATGATAGAAAGCCTCAGAAATCTCTCTTCTGTCTTTTGAGCCGAGCGCTTTGTGCGATTTAAAATAGAGGCGCACCGTTTCATCTAAAGGCTCTTTTTCATTTATTTCAGAAAGAAGTTGTAAAAGGTGGTAATCTCTAAAGGGAAGCTTATTCATAGTTGTTTTTAGTGTAGCAAAAAATAAGATTGAAAGAAATCAACATTTTTTGTACCAATAGATAAAATGCAAGGAGTTTTTTTATATGGATGGAGTGTCTTCGTTGTTAAAGTGTCTTGGGCGTCTTTGCCTCGCTGCTGTTTTTCTTTGGGATGGGATTTATAAAGTTTTAGAGTTTCCAGCAGCTGTTCAATTTTTCCAGGATGTTGGGCACAGCTCTTTGGGTGCTCAAGTTGTCGTTGTGATCTCCTCATTGGTTGAGATTGTGTTTAGCTGTTTTTTAATCGTTGGGTACCAGTCGAAGTTTTCAGCTTTTGCCCTAGCTCTTTACACTCTTTTTACAATCTCACTTTTAAACGATTTTTGGCGCTTAGATGGTCCCGATATGATGGTGGGGTTAATCGACTTTTTGAAAGGGATTGCGATCGTTGGGGGGCTTTTATACGTGATAGCTACAGGTCCTGGAGCTTTAAGTAGCGATTCATATAAAAATAAGGGAGTCGAATAATTTATCAAAAATTAACTTGAGCCCTCTTAATTATCTTTGTTATATTGAGAATGAGGTTAATTTTAAGGGGGGAGGTTAATTATGGAAAATTTAAGTCCTATCCAGATTCCTGGGACACAAGAGAATTTGCACGTGAGTAGTAAACAAGAACAAGCTGCGCTCACTAAGCTTTTTCATACTAGTGCTACACTTAATAAAGGTGAGAGCGACCTTGTCAAGAGGGCAGTCGAAAAAAAGAACGAGCACATATCGGAACCTGGTTTCAGAAAAGTAAATGATTTTTTTCAAGGAAGATTAACAGAAAAATAAGCGTCCCCTTTTAGGGAGACGTTTATTGTTCTTTGAATCATTTAATTATTTTGGGGGGAGATATGGGACGATCATCTTTTGGATCGATGAGGTTAATGCCTATTCCTGACATTTCTTAGTTTGTTTCTGTTAAAACTGATTCAGCCGAATAAAAAGTTTTAAAAAACTTTTTGAAACTGAACATGAACTTGATCGGCAGGAAGTGCATACCCTAAATGATTATATTAGTCGAGGATACTGGGTTATCTCATGCCGGTAGAGAAAAAATAGCTAAGCTTATGGAAAAACGAATACTTCAAGCAGAGTTTTAGACTCTTTCTTGCTTTCAAAAGGACGACTCTTTTAGAATGGCCCTATTATGCTTTTTTTTCTTCTTTCGTATCTCGTGGTCGCTTTTGGTCAGCCCGTTTGGTCTTTTTCTTTAAGCGTTTTAGCAGCCTTTTTGGGTTACGCTTTATTTTTCTACAAGACGATAGATGAGGACTATAAATTTCTCAAAGGGTTTTTGTGGTATACCGCCGTCATGTGGACTTGGCTCATTTGGTTCATCTCTCACCCCTATTATTACATTTACTTTGTTCACCTAGGGCTTTCCCTTCTTGCAGCCGTCCAGTTTGGGATTTTAACGATTTTTGTCACGAGGCAAAGGCTTGAGAGGTTAGGTGGCGTGTTATCTCTTGCCGGTTTTTGGGTTTTGATGGAATGGTTAAGACACTTTTTTTTAGCAGGTTTTTTTTGGAATCCTGTAGGGATAGCTCTTACGGCCAGTATCACCACATTGCAGTTTGCCTCAGTAGGAGGTGTCCTTTTTCTCTCCTTTTGGGTCATGATGACAAATTTTTTAGTCCTTAGAGCAGCTCTTTTTAGAAAACACTTATTTCAGCCCGTTTTTGCGCTTTTAATCCCTGTAATTTTTGGTTTGGCTCAGATCGCGTACCAAAAGAAAAGTGTTGAAAACTCTTCCCGTTTTAATGCCCTTCTTGTTCAAACAGCTTTTGACCCTGAAGAGGAAGGACGGGTTAAAGGGGTTGATGCATTTAAAAAGCTTGTGTTAACCGAGTGGAAACTGATTTTTTCAACTCTTAAGTCTCATATGGAAAAGGATGTTGATTTGATTGCAATGCCCGAGGGGACTGTAGCTTTTGGCACCTACTCTTTCGTTTTTCCCTTTGAGAAGTTAAAAGAATTTTTTATTGATTCTTTTGGAGAGCGGGCAGAAACCTCTTTGATCCCTCTTGAGTGGCCTTTTGCGACTCAATACCAGGGAGAGTGGGTTGTTAACAACGCCTATATTGGGAAAAGTTTGGCCAATTTATTTAAATGCCTGGTGGTTATCGGACTTGAGGATGCTGAAACGGACCCAAAGAGCAATGAGCGCCTCTATTTTACTTCAGCTCAAGTGTTTTCTCCTTTTTCCAATCAACTGGTTCGGTACGACAAAAGAGTTTTAGTTCCGATGGGAGAGTATATTCCCTTCTCTTTTTGTGCCCCTTTTGCAAAGGCTTACGGGATCTCCTCCTCCTATGTGCACGGAAAGGGTGTTACGATCATTCCACATAAGAAGACCCCTTTTGCACTCTCGATCTGTTATGAAGAGATGTATGGGAATTTGATGAGGTCAAACCGCATTGAAGGGGGGCGTCTTTTGGTCAATATCACAAACGATGCGTGGTATCCCCACTCATCCCTTCCAAAACAACACTATTTTCATTCGAGGTTAAGAACCGTCGAAGCAGGAATTCCTCTTTTAAGGGCATGCAATACAGGGTTTACTTCCGGCACCGATTGTCTTGGCAGAATCGTAGGGGCAATTGATGGGGTAGGGTTTCAAGATAAACGAGAGGCTCTTTTTGTCAGTGTTCCGACAGCTCATTTCAAAACCCTCTATGCCCTTTTTGGGGATACGATGTGCGTTTCTTTAAGTTTAATGCTTGTTCTTTTAGAAAAAAAACGGCTAAAATAGCGCTCATGTTTTCTCCTCAAAAAACGATCAAAAACAAGGTATCTTATTCAGGGATTGGGATCCACACGGGTGAGCCTGTCACGCTCTCTTTTTGTCCAGCTCCTGAAAATTACGGGATTTCGTTTAGAAGAGTCGATCTTTCAGGTTCTCCCGAAATTTCGGCAAGCTTGGACCATGTAATTGACACGTCAAGAAGTACCACTCTTGGGAAACAAGGAGTGAAGATTCACACCGTAGAGCATGTTTTGGCAGCGGTTAGAGCCTTTGGGATCGACAACCTTATCATAGAGATCTCAAATATCGAGCCCCCGGTTGCCGACGGAAGCTCTCAGGTTTTTGGGGAGCTTTTGGAAGAGGCAGGTCTTTTAGAGCTTAAAGAGACAAAAAAAATCTACTCTTTAAAAGAGCCAGTTTTTTATTCAGAGGGGGATTTAAGTCTTGTGGCTATTCCAAGTGATTGCTACAAAGTAAGTTACACATTAAATTACCCCCAATCTAAAGTCCTTAACTGTCAGTTTTATTCTCTTGTTGTGACAAAGGAGTCGTTTAAGAAAGAGATCGCTCCTTGTCGTACCTTCTCTCTTTACGAGGAGGTCACGATGTTGATGGATGCGGGATTGATAAAGGGGGGAAGCCTCGATAATGCCGTGATTATTAAAGGGGATGTGGTCTTAAGTAAGGGGGGCTTGCGATTTGACAATGAGATGGTGAGGCACAAGGTGCTCGATGTGATAGGGGATATGTCCTTGATTGGAGTTCCTTTTAATGCGCATATTATTGCTATAAAAGCGGGTCATGCGTCAAACTTTGCTTTTGCGAAAAAAATTAAGAAAGTATTGGAGTGAGGATAAAGAGATGACAGAGAAAAATCCACTATACGATATCCGTGAGATCATTAAGTTTCTTCCTCATCGTTATCCATTTCTTTTAATCGATAAAATATTATCGATGGATTTAGAGAAGGGAACGATAGTAGGATTGAAGAACGTGACGATGAACGAAGCGTTTTTTCAGGGGCATTTTCCAGAGGCGCCTATTATGCCTGGGGTGCTTATTTTGGAGGCTTTGGCGCAAACGGGTGGGGTTTTAGTCCATTTAAGAGAAAATAAGGAGAAAATAGCTCTTCTTTTGAATGTGAACGATGCCAAATTTCGCAATCCGGTAAGGCCTGGGGACCAGTTGTTTCTCATAGCAGAAGGGATTCACTTTAGCAGCAAAGGGGGCCGAGTCAAGGCTAGAGCTCTTGTGAATAACGACAAAGTGGCTGTAGAGGCAGAAGTGGGTTTTGCCTTAGTGAATAAAAATCAAATTTAATGACTTAAAACAAAAGGCTTGGAGATTCCTGTTATGAGCGATTCTATTATTCATCCGACAGCGATTATTGAAGACGGGGCAAAATTAGGTAAAGGGGTCATTGTGGAGCCTTTTGCTGTGATTAAGAAATCTGTTGTTCTTGAGGATAACGTGGTGATTAAATCGCATGTTTACATCGATGGAAACACCCATGTGGGGGAAGGAACAGTGATTTATCCTTTTGCATGTATTGGCACAAAAGCTCAAAACCTCAAATACAAAGGGGAAGAGACGTTTGTGAAGATTGGGAAAAGGTGTGAGATTCGGGAGTATTCGACGATCAATGCCTCTTCTGGCGAGGGATCGACAGTTTTAGTGGGTGATGAGTGTTTTATTATGGCGGGCTGCCACATTGCTCACAACTGTGAAATTGGGCATCACGTGGTGATGAGCAATGGCGTCGGTCTTGCAGGTCACGTGGTGATTGAGGATTACGCGATCATTGGGGGAATGACGGGTGTTCATCAACACGTCAGGATTGGGGCTTATGCTATGGTGGGTGGGATGAGCGGACTTCCCTGCGATGTGCCTCCCTACACGCTTGGAGCGGGGCACCCTTTCCGCTTTGGTGGCTTAAACCTAGTGGGACTTAAGAGAAAAGGGTTTACTTTAGAGACAAGACAGGAGCTTGCAAGGGCGTATCAGATTTGTTACCGCTCAAAGCTTTCCTTGGAGGAGGCCCTTCTTAAAATTGAGAATGAGCTTAAGCCTTTGCCTGAAATTAGGCATTGGGTGGAGTTTTGTAAGGGGACGAAGCGGGGCATTTATGCAACAGCTGGGGAGAAAACAGCAGAAAAGAGTGAAGTCTCATGCTAAGGGTCGTCTTTTTTGGAGCCCCTTCCTTTGCCGCCAAAACGGTTTCATTTCTTTTAAGCAATGGTATCAATATCGTAGGCGTGGTGACGAAACCTGACAAACCAGCAGGGCGTGGTGGGCACCTCAAGATGCCGGCTGTAAAGGAAGTGATTTTAGCAGAAGCGCCAAACCTTCCTCTTTTTCAACCAGAAAAGGCCTCCTCTGCAGATTTTGTCGAAGTTTTGAGGGGGTTAAAAGCGGATCTGTTTGTTGTTGTGGCCTACGGTGAGATTTTGAAGCAGTCGGTATTAGATTTGCCAATCAAAGGGTGTATCAATGTGCATGCATCACTTTTACCCTTTTATAGGGGAGCGGCTCCCATACAAAGAGCGATTGAGTGTGGTGAGAAAGAGACTGGGGTTACGATCCAACATATGGTCCTTAAAATGGATGCAGGAGATGTGATTAAGAGGATTTCTGTTTCTATACCAGACGATATGAGAGCTCAGGAGCTCGAAGCGGTTTTAAATGGCGTAGGAAATGAGGCCCTTTTGGAGGTGATACATCTTTTTGAGAAAGGGGAAATTACAGAAGAGCCCCAAGATGAAACCTTAGTCACTTTTGCAAAGAAAGTGACACCTGAAGAGGCAGAAATCGATGTGAATAAGACAGCCAGAGAACTTAGTTGTCAAATTCGTGCATTTTACCCAAATCCTGGTTCATGGATGATGTGGAATCACAAGGGGGAGAAGAGGCGGCTAAAGGTGCTTCGAGCGCGAGTGTATGAGGGGGAAGGGCCTGAAAAGGGGAAACTTGAGAGGAGAGAAAAGAAGCTTCTCTTGGGGTGTCGAGAGGGGAGTTTGGAGCTTTTAGAAGTTAAGCCTGAAGGGAAAAGGGGCATGAGCGGGGAGGAGTTTTTGAGGGGTACTGGCCTTTAAACTGCTTGAAGCAGCGCAAAATTAAGACGCAAGTCCACAAACTGTCTCGAATAAAATAAAACGCGGGATATCAATGCGCTTAAGGTGTAGAATTAAGTGATCAAAGTTTACTTGAAAATAAGATGTCCTTTTGCATTATTGTTGCAATGACCCCTGGCGCGAATGAACCTCACTAAAGGAGATTATTGAACCATACGCTTTTAATTGTAGTAGTTTTTTCTGCCTGCGCGTTTCAAAACCTTTAAACTTTTGCTATTTAGTGCGTTTTTTGATAGAAGCCATTTGTGGGGAAGAATTTTTAAGGTTAATAGTCAAAATTTTACATGACAGACTGAAAATTACTTGCAAGCCGTTTTGCAAATTCTTTCTCTCTTTGTCGAAAGTAGCTGTAGAGCTTTTTGTTGTTGAACCTCAGGGCAACCCCAGCATTCCAACTTGCTGAAACACAGTTACCTACTTTTTGAACCGCTTGCATTTTTTCTGGTTGCACCCCTTTTTGAAACATTCTATATATTTGTTGTAACTTATGAGGACCCTCATGATTTTTGGAGTCATATAACATTTTTATAAAACTTTTTAATTTTTCTTGATTAGAAATGAAATCAATTGGTGCAAAAAGAAAGGGCGCCACTTTAGTTCTGAATTTAGGTGGCCATTTGGTAATGGTTGTTTTTTTTAAATTGTGATTTTCACACCCATTTCCTCTATTGAAAATCGCAATTACAATTTTTTGATTCTCTTTTTTAAATGAAACGTAAACACAGTGGGTTCTATATCCTGAACTGACTATGAGTTCTTCACCTTCTTTCAAATTTTTAATATCATTGAAAACACTCTCCTCAAAGTCTGATCTTCTTCCTACGCGATTTTCCACTAGGAGGTCGAGATAACATGTTTTTGCCGCAAGGAAGATTTCTTGTATCAGGAGGTTGATCACTTTCTCTTCTGAGAAGCCTGACTCAGCTATTTTTTCGATGACTTCGTAATTTTCTTCTTGTATCTGTTTTATGAAGTGAAACAAAAAAGCAATTCTTATTGCTAAAAAACGGAATGCACGAAATCCATTTAATGCGTTTACAATTTCATTATTAATATTTAGTGACGTCTTCGTGAGGGCATGAGCGGCGTAACGTAAAGTGTGTTTCTCAACATGTTTTGCTAAGATTTCTGCTTGTTTACTACTGAAGTGTTTTTTTAGAACTTCGGTAACTAAAGAAAGTAGATCTTTGAAGTCTTGAACGTTATTAAGACGTGTATTAATAAGTGTTTTTAAATCAATTGATGAATTTTCTTGAGAAGCAAACTCTAGGTTAAAGTGGTCCTCAGAGGGTTTGATCACTAAGGAGTTGATAAATTCCTCTTTAGATTTTTCGACAGTAGATTCAATTTCGGATGATTTGTTATTCCATTTAGAGGTTAAAGCAGCAGCGCTGTCCATACGCATCGCTTGTTGAAAATAGTCAACATTCTGTGTTTCATCGGCGAGCTTGCAAAGTGATTTTGCAGCCTCTCTATTTAGGCCGAGGGCTTTGTAAAGTTTTGAGGCTTTCAACAGCGAATCTTTATTATTTTGGCTAAATTGTAGATAGGCTTTGGCTTCTTCAATTTTGAAATCATCAAAAGGGGTATTTTCAAGGCTTTCTGCGAGGTCATTAAACCTTTTTGCCCGGATAAATAAACTTATTTGGATACGCGAATTGTAAATGGTTTTTAATGTGATCTGCTCATCAAAAATTTGGATCGCTTTGAGAACTTCTCCTCTCTGAGCGAGATCTTTGCAAAGAGCTCTGGTGGGTGTCTCCTGGATAGTTTTATATACTGAGTAAAACAGTCCAGTTGAGACTCCTAGAAAAATTAGACTATCCATTATATCTCTCCAAGTGAGTTAACAAAGTCTTTAAAGCAAGGTTAATTCGATACCTCGATGTTTTATTGACAATAACATTTTTTCAATCATTAAAGGTCTATTTTTGCTTTTCATGAGGTTGAAATTTGTTGAAGCAGCGCAAAATTAAGACGCAAGTCCACAATTAAGTCCCTCTCTTGGTTCTTTTTAGAAAGATACTCTCTTAATATCGTGTAGTGTTCAAACCCCTGTTCAATAGTATCAGGACTTAATCGAAGAAATACCGTAATTGTTTTGTTTTGGAGCCGTTCATTAAGCGTCACCACAATCTCTTGCTCCCCTAAGCTTTTAGCAAAGGCCTTGGAAGTATCGATGCGGATAAGGCGCGTCTTCTCCCCTAAAAGGGTCTTTGAAACAGTTTTTAGAAGCCAAAAGGCCAACTCTCGACTCTCGCTAACAAGCAATTCTCCAAAATGGGTTTCTTCCCCGTAGGGGGGAAGTCCTAGGTAAAGCTCGGGCAATCGCCTCTTTGAAAAGTAAGGCTCTTGCGGAAAAATGACCCCTTTTGTATCGATTAAAGTGTTTTCGTAATCGATTAAAATGCAAAGAGGGTTTTTCATCTGGTAATCGATAAGAAGAGCGTTTCCCTCAATTTTGACATCGACTGTGTCGATTACGGGGCTTTTTTTCAATTTAAATTTGGCTTGAGAGGGGGTCAAAGTGGCAATATTTGTCGGTTTGTCTTTTGAAAGGTTCAAAAGCTCCTCAAAATAGTCGTTTGGTAAGCTATCTCTTTTTGTTGTATGAACTTTAACCTCTTTAATGACAAAGCTTGGGTCTTTTAGCTTCAAGGCTCTTTGCGATTGGTAATAAAGAAAGGTGAGTAAAATAGGTCCTGAAATAAAAAAAAGGGAGGTAAAAATAAAAAGAGAGGCTTTTTTTGCCGATACCGTTTTTGGTAGGATCATCCAAAACACCGTTTTCTTTGGTAAAATTCGTGTATCCCTAAAATAATCAACGTATCGATAAGCGTTTCTTTAGTAAATCCCTGTTTTAAGCAAATTTTTGGGAAAAGGCTGATCTCAGTAAATCCTGGAATTGGGTTGATCTCGTTAAACCAAAAAACACCCTCTTGGTCCAAGAATCCGTCAACTCTTGCAAACCCTTTACCTCTTGCAATTGAAAAGGCCTTTTCAGCAAAAGCGATCCCCTCTTTTAAAAGGGGCTCCTCAAGGGGAGCCTGATCGACGATGGTTGCTAAATCGTTTTCGTATTTGGCAGCATAGTCGTAGACTCCCTCGATGCACACCTCTCCTGGTGCAAACGCCTTTCCATCGACCACCGCAAATTCAATCTCTCGGATGTTTTCAAGCCCTTTTTCCACAAGGACGTGGTTGTCAAGCTTAAAGGCTTCTTTAATTGCGTCTTCTAATGTTTTATCGCAATTGACTTTTCTGACTGAAATCGAGGAGCCCAAATGAACCCCTTTCACAAAAAGAGGGTAGGAGAGCTTCGATATCTCTTCGAGAATACTCTCTTTTTCTTTATTCCAACTTTCTTTACTAAAATCGACAAAAGGGGCAGTTTTAATTCCATGCCTTAACATTAGGTGTTTGGCTAAGGCTTTATCCATGGCGATCGCACACCCAAGGTAATCACATCCGGCATACGGAATGTCCATCATTTCAAAGAGGCCTTGAATCGTTCCATCTTCTCCGAATTTTCCATGAAGGACCGGAAAGGCAAAATTTGAGGCTCTTAAAAGGGAAAAGAATTCCGCACTAAGAGGCCCCTTTTTGGGGATGAAAAGAGGTTCAACATCGTAGAGATCTTGATTTAACGATCTTGTCACAAAATTTGCCGATCTTAAAGAGACTTCGTGCTCAACGCTTTTGCCTCCATAGAGTAGGGCTAGTTTTATTTTTTTGGGAACGCCCCCATCAAAAGCCTCTATAATTTCAGAGGCGATTTTTGGAGTGTCTCCGGCTCCAAAAGTCACAAAAACGTCGTGGGGTTGAAGAAAATTAGCAAGTGTTTCACCAATCTTTTCTCTTGGGATGTAAGTGGCTTCTCCTAAGGCTTTTTGAAGAGTCTCTGGGGTAATGGGGCTCTCTTCCTTTTCCAAAACTTTGTACACATCAGTAAAAAAAGCGACATCGGCCTCCTCTAAAAGATTTGGAAAACTATTAAGGCAATCTCTTGTACGGCTTAAGCGGTGAGGTTGAAAAAGAGCGACTAATCGCCTCTTTCCAATAGCGTTTCTGATCCCTTTTAAAGTCGCTCTAATCTCGTTTGGATGGTGCCCATAGTCGTCCAACATCAGAAGTTCATTTTTGTTGTATTTGACTTCTAAGCGTCTTTTAACTCCTTGAAAGTTTTTAAATGCGTCTCTAATGGCACTTTCAGAAATTCCAAGAGACAAACATAAAGCAAAAACCGCAGCGCCATTTTGGGCGTTGTGTTTTCCCGCAAGAGCCAGTTCAATGTTTTGATAGGTTGCTGAGGAGGTTTTTAAGTCAAAGAAGATTTTCCAACCGATTTGTTTAAAATTTGTGATTTGAAAATCTGCTTGTTCGTTAAATCCATACGAGACTCCTAAGGGAGCTATTTGCCTTAATCTAGAGTCATCAAAACACCAAAAAAGGTGATTGACCTCTTTCACTTGGCTCATGAATTTTTTGAAGGCCAGGTTAAGATTCTCATCGGTTTTATAGGTTGTCATGTGATCATTACCGATGGAGGTTACGATGGCAAAATGAGGAAAGTATTTGAGAAAAGTGGCATCGCTTTCATCCGCTTCTGCGACGAAATAAGAGGCCTTCAGCTCCAAGAGCGTTTGTTTTAAACCGGTTGAGCTCGCCGCCAATGGAAAATGAAGGAGCTACACCTGCTGTGAAAAGCACTTCTGTAAGGAGGGAAGAGGTGGTGGTTTTGCCGTGGGTCCCAGCAACAGCGATCGAGATTTTTTCTTCCATGAGATCTCATAGAAGATCGGATCTATGAAGCAATGTTTGCTCACTTTTCAAGGCTTTTTGGTATTCGGGGTTTTTCTCATCGATCCCTGAGGAGAAAACGACAGTGGCTCCCTTTTCTAAATGCTCTTCGTTGTGGCCAAAGTAGATGATGGCTCCCTGGCGGGTTAAGCTTTCGATCTCTTTGTTGTTTTGAATGTCGCTGCCAGAGACTTTTACTCCCTTTTGAAGAAGGATTTTGGCCAAACCGCTCATGCCAATGCCGCCGATTCCGATGAAGTGAAACATTACAGCTCCTTTTTGATAAGCTCTGATAGAGTTAATGAAGGTATTTCAGCCTTACTTAAGTTGAATTTCATGATGAGATGGGTAGCGGTATCGAAGATATCGTGGATCATTTGGGTAAACTCTTCCGCTTTAAGAGACGCTTCATCTCGAGTGATCGCTCCTTGAAGCACTTCAGAGACAAACCTTGCGTTTTTATCCTGGTGGGCGTCTGTTGCAAAAGGGTAGGGAATCAAAATCGAGGGGATTTTAAACGCGATAAGCTCCGCCAAGGTGCTAGCGCCAGCTCTTGCAAGAGCGAGATCTGCGACATTTAAAAAAAGATCCATTCGCTCTTCAAACGTTTTGACTAGGGCTAAAAGGCCCGCTTCTTTGTAAGCCTCTTTTAGTTTTAAGGTGTCATCCTCTTTTCCCGTGAGATGAATCACCTGGAAGAGCTCTTTATTTAAGTTTGGGGCAACTTTTATTAGTAGTTCGTTTAATTTGGAAGCTCCTTGGGAGCCTCCAAAGATAAGAAGGGTGAGCTTTTCAGGATTTAACCCAAGAGTGTCTAAAGTTTGTTGCTTGATCTCTTCTGATGGGTTTACTTGAAAGCGGATAGGCATCTGCACGAGCTTTGTTTTTCCAGAAATTTGTGTTGTTGGGAAATGGATGGCAGTGATTTTTGCAAAGGGGGCAATCAACCGGTTCACTTTTCCTGGGACACTATTGGCTTCGTGCAAAATGACTGGGATTCTCAGAATGAGGGCTGCTAAAAGGGGGGGGAGGGTGTAATAGCTTCCAAAGCCTACCACGAGATCTGGTTTTTCTTTACGAAACACTTTAATGCTTTGAAAGACTCCTTTTAGGAGATGAAAAGAGCCTTTAAGGAGTTTTAGGGGGTTTTTTGAATTTAAAGGGGCAGAAGAAACGGAGGTGTAGGGAAGCCCCTGTTTTGAGAAAAACGGGTTTTTAGAGAGAGAGCCACCGATGAAGGAGACATCGACCTCTTGGCAGAGATCTTTTGAGAGGGCAATGGCTGGGTAAACATGGCCCCCGGTGCCTCCAAGAGAGATGATGACGCGTTTTCTTTTCACATGGGCTAGTCTAATAGATGAACGATTATCGTTCAAACCCATTTTGATTTGGAGGTTTCATTTTTAGTTTTCTTAAGGGACTCAGTATTTATAAGGTGGGGGATCGTTTGGCAAAAGGTTAAATTGGGGTTGGTTTGATTTTGCTTTAAAAACCCTTTCTCCACTTTTGTGGTTTATAAGAATCGGTGTCATTTAAGTTTTGAAGTGGCTTATCAAACCATCAAGTTTGAGGGGACTGAACTTTTTCATACGTTTCTTGCATGTACGGGGAAAGAAGCTAAAAAAAATTGCGAATCAAAACAAAGTTTAGCCCTAACTTGAAAGGCGTTTATTGGCGACCGGTACGACTCCTTTGGTCGAGCACACAGATGGGAATATGGATAGCGATGAAATAGGTCCTGGAGAGAACCGATTAGGGCATCTAATAGAGAATTACCGCTCCCATCTTCAAACATTGCGAAAATAACTTAGTTCTTTTTGGCTCCTCGAAAATAACGTGGAATTTAGTAGGCCCTGGCATCCCTTGAGGTTCAACGACAAGCTTTGCTTGAATAGTGTGTTTGTTCGTTTTAATCAAAAAACCCTCGTCTGTTCGACGGATCTCTTCAATATAATCGGCTGATGTGAGCTTATTCGAAAGTTCTGGACTCTCTAAAACAGCTTTTAACTCTTTTAAGCTCTGATAGAGAGGTGGGAGTGCCCCAAAAGTTTGAGACGCGATACAAAAAGTTAATAAAAACATTATTTTTTTCATATTTATCCTTACATGAGACCTCTTTTTTGACCATAACCATTTCCCTTAATTTTTGAAAGGGCAATTCCCTTTAAGAATCTGCATTTGCATTTTTTTAAGGGAGATTTGTATAATGAAAATTCCCCTACAAAAAAAGCAAATAAAGAACAGATAGAGAGCGCTAAGTTGGAGAGGCTTCCTCAAGGGTGGTTCTCGATGATGGGATTCCAATTTGAGAATTTAGTGGTCAGTAATGGACCCTCTGTTTGTAGGCTTTTGGGAATTCCCCCGGAAGATATCCTAGTAGCTGGCCCCTTTGTTCAGAAGGCAGGGGCAAGGCAAAAAGGGTGTCAGGTCGATTACCTTATCCAAACTCGCTTTCGCAATTTTTTTGTCTGTGAAGTTAAATTTAAACAAGATGTTATTGGTAAAGAGGTGATCCATGAGATGGAGGAGAAGCTCGCCTCTTTAAAGTACCCAAAGGGCTTTTCTTGTCGTCCTGTTTTAATTCACGTCAATGGAGTTTCAGAAGAGGTCGTCGATAGTGGTTTTTTTGCAAGTATTGTCGACTTTTCTGATCTTTTAGCAGAAGGCGTATGAGGGATTTTTCTCCTCGAAAAGGGCAAGATAGCGGCAAGCTTCATACGCAATTAACCGCTCGATCTCTTCGATCTGGTCCCTCTTTTTGTTCTGCTTTTTTCCAATAAGGGTTTGAAGTTCATCGAGTTGGTAGAGGGAAACTAAAGGATTCTTTTTTAATTGTGGGCACACGTTCCTCGGAACGGAGAGGTCGAAAAGTTGGATCGGTTTTACTCCCTTATAGTGAGTAATCAGAGGCGTGTTCGCCTTTGTCGCTATTATCACCGTATCAAACTCTTCCCACAACTCAAACTTTTCCCACGGAAGGTGCGCCATGTTCAGATTCTTTGCCAAAATCTCTCCCTTATGGTCAGTTCTATTGCAAAGGGTTAAATCCCCATTTTTTAAATGTTTCCCAATCGTTTCATTGATCTGTGAGGCGCCTATCAGAAGGGTTCTCTTATTTAAAAGCGTTTCTCCACCGATCTCTACTAAACACTCTAAAAGGGTATTCTCTCTTTTCCAAGTGAAGTGGGATCTTATCGCTTTTCCCACTTTTAAGGCCTTTTGGAAGAGAAAATGAAGCGATTTTGGCAACGGTTTTGATCGAGAAGCCGCTTCATAGGCCGCTTTGACTTGTCCCTGGATTTCAGTTTCTCCTAAAATCATGCTATCTAGGCCAGAAACAACTCTTAAGAGGTGTCTAAAAGCGTCCTTTTTAAAAAAACTATAGAGCTTTTGCTCGAATTCCCGGTTTAATTTCGAAAGAAGGTAGGAGTGGGCTAAAGCTAAATCATCTGAGGAAAAATAGATCTCCACCCTATTACACGTCGCAAGAAGAGTAAATGAGTGGTCATCGTGGAGTTTTAACGATTCAAATGCCGTTTGGCAATTTTTTAAAAAAGCCTCCCTTAAACTAACTGAAGAGAGTTTTTGATTTAAACCAATAACGCCAATATTCACTCTTTCCTCTCCATTTTCATCAAATTTCAGAGGTTAAGGGAAAAGGGTAAAAAGATTAAATAAGTTTTTTCAAATCGGCGATTGAAAGCCACTTTTTATTGGTGTCTGAGGTGTAGCAAAACCCATCGGGTAATTTGTTTCCCGTATCGGGAAGTGGAGATCCTTCTGGATAGATTGCAAAATAATTGTCGTATTCACGTGTCCTTCTGGCATCTTCTGAATTAATCATCAATTCGTGAATCTTTTCACCAGGTCTTATTCCAATGATTTTTTGAGGTAAGTTTGGCGCTAATGCCTCTGCTAGATCCTTTAAGCTCATACTGGGAATTTTTGGGACAAAAATCTCTCCCCCCGTTGCCCTTGCCGTGCAATCGATGACAAAATTGATGGCCTCATCCATGGTGATCCAAAACCTTGTCATCCTCTCATCTGTTATAGGTAGCTCTTTAGCCCCCTCCTCAATCATTTTTTGCCACATCGGGACGATACTGCCTCGGCTGCCAAGAACGTTGCCATACCTGACCACGGCAAGTGTCGTGCCCCTTTTTCCCACGTAAGATTTACTCGCAACAAACAGTTTGTCTGAACAAAGTTTTGTAGCTCCATAAAGATTTGTCGGATTTACTGCCTTGTCTGTTGAAAGAGCTATCACTTTACTGACCCCTCTTTCGATTGCAGCATTTATCACATTTTCAGCGCCCAAGATGTTTGTTTTGATAAATTCGGTCGGATTGTATTCGGCTGCGGGAACTTGTTTTAGGGCAGCTGCGTGAATCACAATGTCGATACCAAAAAAAGCTCTCATCAATCGATCTCTGTCTCTCACATCTCCTAAAAAAAAGCGGACCTCAGGTTTTTGGAAAAGAGGGTCTGAATGTTGCATTTGCCATTGTTTCCACTCATCTCGGGAGAAAATGATCACTTTTTTTGGGGAACACTCTTTGAGAATTTTTTTTGCAAATGCCTGTCCAAAGCTTCCCGTTCCCCCAGTGATGAGAACATTTTTGCCGAAGTAGGAATTTTTACTTGATATAGACATTTATCTCCTCTTCCTATATATCCCATATTGGGATTTTTATGATAAGAGAAAATATGGCTAAAGCTTACGACGAGTCAACGGTTAAAACTCTGGATGCTCTCTCCCACATCAGGCTCCGCTCGGGAATGTACATCGGACGCTTAGGGGATGGAACCAATCAGGACGACGGTATTTATGTCCTCCTTAAGGAAGTGGTCGACAATAGTATCGATGAATTTATTATGAAGCACGGCTCTAAAGTGCTGATCACTTTAGATAAAGAGCTTCAAAAAATTACAGTGAGAGATTTCGGTCGCGGTATTCCTCTTGGAAAAGTGATCGATTGCGTCAGTCAAATCAATACCGGTGCCAAATACAACGACGATGTGTTTCAGTTCTCTGTTGGCTTAAATGGCGTGGGCACTAAGGCAGTCAATGCTTTATCTGAGCATTTCCTCGTGAAAAGTTTTAGGGAAGGGGAGTTTTTTGAAGCGCTTTTCTCTCAAGGAAAACTGATCGATAAAAAACAGGGGAAAACAAAAGAGGCCAATGGAACTTATGTCGAATTCATCCCAGACATCGAGGTGTTTAAAAAGTTTAAGTTTGAAGAAGAGATTATCGTCAAAAGGCTTTGGAATTACGCCTATTTGAATACAGGGTTGGTTCTTGAATTTAATGGGGAAAAAATTTCTTCCAAAAATGGTCTTTTGGATCTTTTGAATCGGGAAGTGACTGAAGATAAGTTATATGAGCCTCTTCACTTTAGAAGCTCCATGCTTGAATTTGCCTTTTTACACGCGGGAAGTTATGGGGAGAGTTATTTTTCGTACGTCAATGGGCAATACACCTCTGACGGGGGAACTCACCTTTCAGCTTTTAGGGAAGGGATTTTAAAAGGGGTCAATGAGTTTGCCAAAAAAAACTTCCAGGGCGTTGATGTTCGGGAGGGGATTGTTGGGGCTGTCGCTGTCAAAGTTAAAGATCCCGTTTTCGAGTCGCAGACTAAGAATAAACTTGGCAACACGGAACTTAGAGCCACAGTTGTGCAAGAAGTCAAGGATGCTGTGACTAAGCTTCTTTACCAAAATCAAGATGTAGCTAAAAAAATCATCGAACGGATCGCTTTTAACGAAAAGCTTCGGAAGGAGCTTGCGTCGGTTAAAAAGGAAGCCAAAGAGAAACAAAAAAAGATCTCCTTTAAAATTCCAAAGCTTCGGGATTGTAAGTACCACAGACAAGATGGGCATAAAGAAGAGACAATGATTTTTTTAACCGAAGGGGATTCGGCCTCAGCCTCCATTATGGCCGCAAGAGACCCTTTAAGGCAGGCAGTGTTTTCCTTAAGGGGAAAACCGTTAAACGTCTTTGGAATGAAAATGGATCAGCTCTATAAAAACGAAGAGATGTTTAATTTGATGAGTGCTTTAAATGTGGAAGACGACATCGATAATTTGCGCTACCACAAAGTGATACTGGCAACCGATGCCGACGAAGATGGAATGCACATTAGGAATCTGTTGTTAACATTTTTTCTTACCTATTTTGAGGGGCTTGTTGTTGCAGGACACTTGCATATTTTAGACACTCCCCTTTTTAAAGTGCGAAACAAGGACAACACAATCTACTGCTATTCGATTGATGAAAAGGAATCGGCGATAAAAAAGCTAAAAAAAGGGGTTGAAATCACTAGGTTTAAAGGACTAGGAGAGATCTCACCTGGCGAATTTAAACAGTTTATTGGCCCTTCAATAAAGCTTTTGCCTGTCACTCTCAATACCATTAGCGAAGTGAAACCCACTTTAGAGTTTTATATGGGGAAAAACACACCCAAGCGAAAAGATTTTATTATGGAGAACCTCATCAATGAGGAGTTGGAAGATTTGGAAATTCAGGTAGGGGAGGGATAACTTTATGGGCGATGTTAAACATTTGATGAAAGGGCATTTTTTGCGCTACGCCTCGAAGGTGATTTTAGATCGTGCCATTCCAAAGGCAGAAGATGGTTTAAAGCCTGTGCAAAGACGGATTTTGCACACTTTGATGCAGATGCACGATGGGAAAATGCACAAAGTGGCAAACGTTGCAGGACAAACAATGGCTTACCATCCCCACGGCGATGCTCCTATCGTCGATGCCCTTGTAAACCTTGCAAACAAAGGGTTTTTGCTTGAGACGCAAGGAAATTTTGGCAATATCTATACAGGAGATGCAGCAGCTGCCGCCCGTTACATTGAAACCAGGCTTTCTCCCCTTGCTAAAGAAACTCTCTTCAATAAAGACTTAACAGAAACAATGCTTTCGTACGACTCTCGTCACGAAGAGCCTGTCGCTTTTCCTGCTAAAATTCCCCTCTTGTTAATGCAAGGAGCCGATGGAATTGCAGTTGGTATGGCAACCCGCATTTTGCCTCACAATTTTGTCGAACTTTTAGAGGCAGAAATCGCCTACTTCGAGGGGAAACCGTTCACCCTTCTTCCCGACTTTATTCAAGGGGGCATTATGGATGCCTCCAATTACGACGAAGGGAGGGGGAAAGTTAAATTGCGCGCAAAAATTGAAGTACCTGATCCTAAGACGATTGTGGTTACTGAAGTGTGCTATGGCACGACGACCGAATCTTTGACAAGGTCGATCGATGAGGCCGCGAAAAGAGGGAAAATTAAGATTGAGAGTATCAACGATTATACTGCTGAGAAAGTGGAGATCGAGATCAAATTGCCAAGGGGGCAGTATGCCCAAGATGTAATCGATGCTCTTTACGCCTACACAGAGTGTGAAGTCTCATTAAGTTCTCAAGTAGTGGTCATTAAAAACAATGCGCCTCTAGAGACGACTGTGAATGAGTTATTGATTCTTCACGCCAATCTCTTGCAAGGGTATTTGAAGAGGGAACTTGAGATCGAGGAGGGGCGTTTAACTGAGAGAGTTTTTGAGAAAACTCTAGAACGTATTTTTATTGAAAACAGGATGTATAAAAAGATCGAAGAGATCTCATCTTATGAAAAAATTCACGAAGTGATTGCAAAAAGTTTGGAGCCTTTCCACAAAGAGCTCTCCCGAATTCCTGTCGAAGAGGATAGAGAGCGTCTTTTGAGTATTCCGATAAGACGCATTTCAAGGTTTGACTTAAATAAAAATGAGGATGATATCCAAGCTCTCTTAAAAGAGCTTGCTGAAGTTCAAAAGAACTTAAAAAATATTAAGAAGTTTACGATTAACTACTTAAAAAATCTGATCACAAAGTATGGAAAAGAGTACCCCAGAAGAACGAGGATTCAAGAGATCGAGGAGTTAGATCGACGTGCGATCGAGACGAAAACGATAAAAGTGGGATATGATTTAAGTTCTGGATTTGTGGGAACTAAGCTTACTCAAGAGACGTTTGAGTGCACAAACTTTGATAAGCTATTAGCCTTTTTTAGCGATGGAACTTACCGGGTGATCAATATCCCTGAGAAGCAGTATTTGCCAAAAAATGGAGCGAGTTTGATTCACGTGCATGTGGCAGATAAGGCCACAATCATGAGCGTTGTTTCAAAAGAAATTAAGACAAATATCGCCTTTGCTAAACGGTTTGTTGTCGATAAATTTATTTTAGATAAAGAGTACCGCTTTTTTGAAGAGGGGCATCAACTCGAGTTTATTTCGAGCAAGCCCGATGTGGCACTCGTTTTAAATCTAGTGCCGAAAGTGGGGCAGAAGTTGTCTAAAATCGAGTTTCATATGAATGACGTTTTAGTGAAGGGCGTAAGTGCAAAGGGGATTCGGATGACCTCTCGCCAAGTAAAAAAGGTGGTCCCAAAATAGAGTCGTTAAAGAGAGCTAAAAGTTTGGCCCTTCAAAAACTTTCAAGGCAACCCCTTTCAGTGCATCAACTAAGAGAGAGGCTTTTAAAGGCTGAAATTGAAGATGAGATTATCGATGAAGTGGTAGGGGAGCTTCTTTCTTTGGGTTACTTAGACGATGAGGCCTTCGCATTGAGCGTTGTAAGATCAGAGATGAGAAAAAAAAAGAGCACTTTTCAAGCGTTTTTAAAGCTTAAAAGTTACGGGATTGAAGAGGGGCTTGCGAAAAGAATCATTTCTGAAAATTATGAAGAGAAAGAGGGATTAAAAGCTCTTGTCGAAAAAGGAAAAAGATTAAATCGGCCGGTTGAAAAGTTGATCCCCTCTCTTATGCGAAAAGGGTATCTCTACGAAGATATTGTGAATATGATTTCTATCAATTAGGTTGTTGTTCAAGAGTGTAATTAGTTAATTTTACGGGAGTGTAAGGGGGAGCTTCCTCTAAAAAGTCTTTATAGATCGCCTCTGCACAAAGACGCCCTATTTTTAGAGCTCCGTTGATAGAGGCTTCACCGACAAGCTCGTTGCAAACGTAAATATTGGGGTTTTTGGCTAGGCGACACTCTTTTATTTCTTGAGGTTTTTCTTGTCTCGGTAGTGCATGAGGGATTTGGTACATCCTTAAAAATTCAAGCCCCTCTTTGATTGCAAACCAGCGACAAATCTGTTCTCGCACCTTTAACACAAGATGGTCGTCCCCTTGGAAGGTTGAATCGACTACTGTGGCACTGATCAAGTGCTTGTTTGATGGGGAAACAGTCTCATCGATTAAATTGATAAAGCTGAGATTATTGATCGGCCCCCCTTCCCCATTTAGGTAAAGAAAAGGCTCCGGCGTGAGTTCTTTTTTGTCTAAAGAAAAATAGATGTTTGTTACAGAACAGCTCTTCGGAATCTCAATATTTCCAATAAGTTTTTTTAAATCAGGGGCATCTGTGGCGATTGCGATTTTATCAGCCCCAAGAAGATGCCCCGATTCTAAAAGGACTGTTCTGTGGTTAATGTTTAAGACGTGCGATTTTAAATAAATATCTGTCTCTTTCAATTTTTTGACCAAAGCTTTTGGAACAGTTTGCATCCCACCTTGCGGTAGATACGCATAACCTAGTGTAAATTGTTTTAAAATACCTAGAGCGATAGAGGAGTGGGTTTTAAGAGAGGTGTCGAGGAAAATCCCCGATAGGAAGGGGATTAAAAAATTGTCTACGAAGGGTTTTGAGAGTTGTAAGTTTTCGATAAGCTCTTTTATCGTTTCATCTGGTGGTTTTTGAAAGAGAAACGATTGTTTAAAAAAAAAGAGAGCTAATTTACTAAAGTCAGAGGCAAAGAGGGGGTGGAAGGTGAACTGTTTTAAGGGATTTGAGATTTTGACAAAGGTGTTATTTAGCCGAATGAGGGCACCTGATGGATAGTATTTTTTTGGACTGAGTTCATTTTGAGAGAAGAGGTGATTGACCTCCTCATAGCCAGATAGGAGGACCTGAAAGCCCCGATCGAGGGTAAATCCATCGATAAAATCTGTCCTGATCCTGCCCCCGATAGCGCTGGCCCTATCGGTAATAATCGGGTGTATTCCCTTTTTTTCGAGATGAAACGCAAGACTTAAACCTGAAAGTCCTGCCCCTATGATAAGAACTTGTTTTTTTTGTTTCATAACGCCTTTTTACAGAGTAATAACTTGTCAATATTAAACGCAAGCCAAGACTTTTATTCCAATTTTTGGTAGAATAACCCTTTAAAAAAAACGAAGAGGGTCTTATGCCGGAAGTTTCGAGTGTGACTAGCGCAAGTGTAAATGGATCGGTTCCTTTGGTGGATAGAGATGAGCCTTTGGATTTTGACACAACCTTTATATCAACCCCTGAAGATGTCAAAAATTTCTCAGAGGAGCTTTATCGGATGATGATGGAGGGGATTGCATCAAATATTGTTTGCGAAATGCGCTCTTCTCAAGAAAGAATAAAGAAAATGATGAGGGAAGCTCGTTATAATTAATAAAAAGTTATAAGTATACTTATATTAATTTACTATGATATAATCATAGTATGAAGAGTATGGGGGTAGAGTATGACAGCACCTACTAATCCGGTTACCACACCAGTTACTGGGCCCACTGCACCTGCAGGTGGGACAAATCCGGTGCCTAATGGCTCAGGAAGCGATCCAGGTTACTCGATGAGCACAACGGTGACGAGTTTAGCTGAGCTGCAAAAGGTGGCTCCTAAAGTCTACAATGGGATGATGCAAGGGATAGCTTCAGGAATTATTAGTCAGATGCAAGATGGACAGGATAAAATCCATCAGATGAACATTTTAGCAGAGCAAGATCTAGAGGATGAGCTTGAGTAGGGAATTGTAAGTGGAATCTTGTGAAATTTTAAGTGTGGACTCTTCAAGTCAGGGCGCACGTCTTGATCAATTCTTAACAAAACATTTTTTGGGCAAACAGTCTCGCACCTATTTTCAGTATTTGATTGAAGAGGGGTGTGTGCTTCTCAATGGAAAAGGGGTCAAAAAAAGAGTAGAGGTTCAAGAGGGGGATGAAATTGAGGTTCATTTTCGTTTAACACCAGAACTCTCTCTTGAGCCAGAAAACATTCCATTAGATATTATATACGAAGATGAGCATCTTCTTGTGATCAATAAAGGGGCGGGATTAGTCGTGCATCCGGCGGTGGGGCACTGGAGTGGTACTTTGGTGAACGCTCTTCTTTACCACTGCAAGAGTTTAGGGGGAGATTCTAATTTAAGACCTGGGATTGTGCACCGTTTAGATAAGGACACGACAGGGGTTTTAATTGTTGCAAAGAGTCATGAAGCTCATAGGGGTTTAATCGAGAGTTTTGCTAATCGTGCGATTAAAAAAGAGTATTTGGCTATTTGTCTTGGAAACCCACCACAAGGGGTGATTTCAGAGCCCATAGGGCGTCATCCTATTAAGCGGAAGGAAATGGCAGTTGTGGAGGGGGGAAGAGAGGCGATTAGCGTTGTCGAAACTTTGAAGTTTAATGATAAAATATCTTTGGTGAAAGTGGGATTAGTGACCGGAAGAACGCATCAAATACGGGTTCATCTCTCTTTTAAGGGGGCTCCTATTTTGGGAGATTCAGTTTACGGATCGCTTTCATCTAATAAAAAATTTAATATATCAAGACCTCTTCTTCACTCTCTATTTTTAAGCTTAAAACACCCTATAAGTAGGGAAGTTTTAGAGTTTAAAGCGTCTATACCCAATGAGATGCAACAGGTGATTGATACCCATTTTTGAAAATTATTTTGGTGCAGATTTTTTTTTGTAGAATAATATCGTTTAATCACCTATCATGCGGCTAAAGGACTTAATGGTAAGGGAATTCCGGATAATCGTTTTTCGTTAAGGTCTTAAGAAACAAAAAGAAAAAAATTGAAGAGAATGTGCTATTTGAGGGCCGAAACATGAAAGAATTTGTGGCGTATATTGTTAAAAATTTAGTGGACAATCCAGATAAAGTGAAGATCAATGAAGTTGGGGGAACTCAGACTCTAATAATCGAGCTTTCAGTGGAGAAGTCAGACATTGGGAAGATTATTGGAAAAAAGGGTAAGACGATTAATGCAATTCGTACACTTTTGATGTCAGTTGCAAGCCGCAATGGGATCCGCGTGAACCTCGAGATTTTGGAAGAGGGCGGACATCACGTCGAAGCTTAAAAGAATTTTCTTAAGAGAAACCTCAAGAATCATCAGATCTTGAGGTTTTTTTTTTATCTTATTTTATTTTTTTACTACAGATAAGTTGGAGATAGGGGGGTACGGGCAGGCACGGCAAGGGTTATTTTCTAATCGGAAAAGAGTAAATTTATTCGGGCAAGGGCATGGGCACGGGCAGGGTAAGCGTCAAACGAGGCCATGTATTAAAAACCGCGAAGCGGTTGCCGGAGGGGGTAAAGGGGGAACCGCGCAGGGGTTCCCCCCTTTAAAGATGCTTTAAGTTATAAACATCGAAGAACAAACTATAATCTCGAATCATCTTGATCAATTGTAATGATTCCATCTAAGCGGGGGAACCCCTGCACGGTTCCCCCCTTTAAAGATGCTTTAAGTTGTAAACATCGAAGAACAAACTATAATCTCGAATCTTCTTGATCAATTGTAATGATTCCATCTAAGCGGGGGAACCCCTGCGCGGTTCCCCCTTTACCCCCTCCGGCAACCGCTTCGCGGTTTTTAATACATGGTCTCGTTTGACGCTTACAGGGCATGGGCACGGGTAGGGGCAAGGGTTATTTTCTAATCGGAAAAGAGTAAATTTATTCGGGCAAGGGCATGGGCACGGGCAAGGGTTGTTTACTAATCGGAAAAGAGTGAATTTATTCGGGCAAGGGCATGGGCATGGGCAAGGGCAAGGGCAAGGGCAAGGGTTATTTACTAATCGGAAAAGAGTAAATTTATTCGGGCAAGGGCATGGGCAAGGGCAAGTGCAAGGGTTGTTTACTAATCGGAAAAGAGTAAATTTATTCGGGCAAGGGCATGGGCACGGGCAAGTGCAAGGGTTATTTCCTAATCGGAAAAGAGTAAAATTATTCGGGCATGGGCACGGGCAAGTGCAAGGGTTGTTTACTAATCGGAAAAGAGTAAATTTATTCGGGCAAGGGCATGGGCACGGGCAGGGTAAGCGTCAAACGAGGCCATGTATTAAAAACCGCGAAGCGGTTGCCGGAGGGGGTAAAGGGGGAACCGCGCAGGGGTTCCCCCCTTTAAAGATGCTTTAAGTTATAAACATCGAAGAACAAACTATAATCTCGAATCATCTTGATCAATTGTAATGATTCCATCTAAGCGGGGGAACCCCTGCGCGGTTCCCCCTTTACCCCCTCCGGCAACCGCTTCGCGGTTTTTAATACATGGTCTCGTTTGACGCTTACAGGGCATGGGCACGGGTAGGGGCAAGGGTTATTTTCTAATCGGAAAAGAGTAAATTTATTCGGCAGGGGCAAGGGTTATTTCCTAATCGGAAAAGAGTAAAATTATTCGGGCATGGGCAAGGGCAAGGGTTGTTTACTAATCGGAAAAGAGTGAATTTATTCGGGCAAGGGCATGGGCAGGGGCAAGGGTTATTTCCTAATCGGAAAAGAGTAAATTTATTCGGGCAAAGGCATGGGCAAGGGCAAGGGTTATTTTCTAATCGGAAAAGGGTAAATTTATTCGGGCAAAGGCATGGGCAAGGGCAAGGGTTGTTTACTAATCGGAAAAGAGTAAAATTATTCGGCAGGGGCAAGGGTTGTTTACTAATCGGAAAAGAGTGAATTTATTCGGGCAAGGGCATGGGTACGGGCAGGGGCAAGGGTTATTTACTAATCGGAAAAGAGTAAAATTATTCGGGGATAGGTTTTTGGCAGGCAGAAAGGGGGGGCAACCTTTAGGAGGGGGTTTTTTTGATGAAGTTTTTTTTATTTTGCGGTGAGGCAGTGTAAATAAAACACACGCCTCACCGCAAAAGAAAAGAAAATTCACAAAAAAACGGACTGAGCAGGATTCGAACCTGCGACCACCCGCTTAGAAGGCGGGTGCTCTATCCACTGAGCTATCAGTCCACAATCGATTAGAGCCTATCCAAGCGAACTCGGCTATTCCCTGCTGATATCCAGACATTCTAGCTGAAATCATAACTATTTTGCAATCGGTAATCCTCTTACTAAATCAGATTTTTTTCCAAAAACATAAAATGTGCCACGAAAATGAAAAAACAGGTAGAATAGTTCTTACCAAACAGAAGGTCAAAAAAAAATTTCATGTCCAGTATTCAAATCGGTTCTTATATCGTCGATAAAAAACACCCCTTCACACTCATCTTGGGACCTTGCGTTATGGAAAGTGAAGAGCTCTGTTTTGAAGTTGCTGAAACTCTCCTTCCTTTATGTAAAAAATTTAATTTTCAAATGATTTTTAAAGCAAGTTACGATAAGGCTAATCGCTCCTCAAATGAAAGTTATAGAGGTCCTGGAATTCAAAAAGGGTTAAAAATTCTATCAAACATAAAGGATAAATTCTCCATTCCCGTTACCACCGATGTTCACTCTGTTGAAGAGGCAAAAGAGGTGGGAGGTGTGGTCGACCTTCTTCAAATCCCGGCGTTTCTTTGCAGGCAAACAGATCTTCTCTTAGAAGCCGCTAAGGCCTGTCCAGCTGTCAGTGTCAAAAAAGGGCAGTTTATGGCCCCTTGGGATATGGGCAATGTCGTCGATAAATTAAGCTCTCAAGGGTGTAAAAATATTCTTTTGATCGAAAGGGGCACCTCTTTTGGGTATCAGAATTTGGTGAGTGATTTTAGAAGTATCCCTATGATGAAAAAATTTAAAACACCTGTTTGTTACGATGCGACCCACTCGTTGCAGCTACCCGGAGGTCTTGGGACCACAACAGGTGGGCAAAGAGAGTTTCTTCCCGAGCTTTCTCGCGCAAGTTTAGTCGCAGGGGCTGATGCGTTATTTGTTGAAACACATCCCGATCCGAAAATGGCCAAGAGCGATGCTGCCACACAAGTGCCTTTAAGGCAGATGGAGTCTTTATTGAGATCTTGGGCCTCATTAGTCGAGGTAAGAAAAACTTGGGAGGATGTGTGATTTTTTTTAAATCGGCTACTTTTTATCTCATTCTTTTAGGTCTCTCCCTTGTTTTTTTTACCCAGTGGCTTTTTGTAAGAACAGGTGATCGCTTAACGACTTTTGAGTTGAGTCAAGACTCTTCAAAAGACTCACCTTTTGTTCAAGAAAGAGAAAAAGTGGTGCGAGAGGTGTTTCTTGAAAGGGGAGAAAAACCAGTTGTTGTTTTAAAATGTGGAAAGAGCTTTATAGAGTGGGATCAGAGCCTAAAAGAGGAAATGTTTGATTTAGAAGGCTCTTTTGGGGATGATATTTCATTTTCTTCAAAGAGTTTAGTGTGGAATAGAGAAAAAAATGAGGCGGTTTTAAAGGGTGATTGCCGCTTGGTTTTTGATTCAGAAATCACTGTAGAGGCTGTTGATCGCGTCGTTGTGACATTTAATGATCAAGGCGTAAGTAAAATAGAGAGTACTGGGGATACAACTTTTGATTTGTCTTCCGGTTTTACTGAGGGCTCTTCACTAAAAGTGATCTGCTCGGGAACGTCGACTTTGGATCCGAATAAGGGGGAGTTGACTCTTTTGAGCCCGCAGGAAGGTAAACCGATTCATCTTGTCGAGAATAAATTTCATATTATTGGAAACTCCCTCACTTATAGTTTAGATACTCATGAGCTTTATTTACAGGGAAGAGATGAGAGTCGCGTCTTAGTCTCAGATCGAGAGCACGAGTTTGAAATGAGCGCCGATGCCGTTCGATTTAAAAAAACGACCCCTGTTCAAAAAGGGTATATACAGGGCGTCGGAGACGTTCGGTTTTTGCTTGGCATAAAAGAGAAAGAACATTTACTTAAACTTTTTTCCTCGATCGGGGAGTGAAATCATTTGTTAGTTGTTAAAAATCTGGTCAAAAAATATGGGGGGCGCTTAAGTGTCGATCATTTAAGCTTTCAAGTTGAAAAGGGAGAGGTGATCGGCCTTTTAGGGCCAAATGGCGCTGGTAAAACGACCGCATTTTATATGATCTGTGGATTAATTCGCCCAGACAGCGGTCAAGTTATTTTTAGCGGCAAAGATGTGACCCTTCAGCCCCTTCATATAAGAGCGAGAATGGGGATGGGGTATTTAGCTCAAGAGCCCTCTGTCTTTAGAAATTTAACCGTTGAAGAAAATATCTTATCCATTTTAGAAACGCTCGATCTTACAAAAATAGAAAGAAAGAAAAGGCTAGAAGTGCTCTTAGATGAGCTCCATTTAAAGCCTTTGGCCAAAAAAAAAGCTGCAGCTCTTTCTGGGGGAGAGCGAAGACGAGTTGAAATCACAAGGGCCTTGGTGACAAATCCCACTCTTCTTCTCCTCGATGAGCCATTTGCCAATATCGACCCGATCAGCGTTCAAGAATTAAAAAGCATGATTAGACATTTGTCAAAAAAAGGGATTACCATTTTGATTACTGATCATAATGCTAGAGAAATTTTTTCAATTGCAGACAGAAGTCTTATTATGAGAGATGGTAAGGTGGTGTTGTCTGGAACTGTCGAGGAGTTAGTTAATAGCCCTGAAGCTAAGAAAATTTATTTAGGAGAAGAGTTCCGTCTTTAAAATCTATCTCATTTAAACCTAAATTCCAGTCGAGAGTTTTGAGAAACTGGGTTTGCATTTCGAAGAGTTTCTTTTTAGGAATGACTAAAGTTTTAAAGTCTTTAGTCAAATTCTTTCTGCTGAATTGAATAAATGAGGGTTTTTCATACTTATATATATCCTCTATAATAGGAAAGACCTCATTGATTGATTTTAAATCTAGAATTTCTAGGTCGACGGCTGTTTGAATGGCGAGGATTAAGGCCGTAAATTCTATTGAAGGGGTGTAAGTCTCCTTGTCGAGATCTTTCCGTTTTTTTAAAAACTTTTCTTTATAAAGGGCAGCTATTTGAATAGTATAGGAAGAATAATGGAAAATCTCTTCCCTTATTTTTTCCATTTTGATGCTGTCTTCTTCTTTTGAGTCCTTTTTTTTTGTAAGAAACCATTGAGCCATAAAGCGTGCTACATCTTTTTTATAGGAAAAATTTTTTAAACCCTGATTGTTAAAAGCGTCTTCAGTTGAAAGAGTCGGAAAAGAAGGGGTAAGGTTTCTATAAAGAAGGGCCAAAGTAGCAAGAGCCACAACAACGATAGTGGATTGGACTGAATTTCTAATAGCCGGAGACAAATCTCCGGCATTGAAAAAAAAATTGGTTATCGTCAGGTTGACAAACATTAGTCACAGATTTCGCTAGTCGAGAAAAAGAAAGCGATCTCTTTAGCGGCTGTTTCTTTGGCGTCTGATCCATGGACAGCGTTTGCACTGATATCGTCTGCAAAATCGCGTCTAATGGTTCCTGGGGCTGCTTCTTTAGGGTTTGTAGCCCCCATGATATCGCGGTTCTTAAGGACGGCGTTTTCTCCTTCCAAAACCATGATCATCACAGGTCCTGTTATCATAAAGCTGACCAAATCTTTGAAGAAAGGGCGCGCTTTATGCACTTCGTAAAACTTTTCAGCCTCTTTTTGAGAAAGCTGAGACATTTTAGCTGCCTTAATTTTTAGTCCAGCTTTTTCAAAGCGGGCAATGATTTGACCAATCACATTTTTTGTGACGGCGTCAGGTTTAATAATAGATAATGTTCTTTCTGTGGTCATCTTAAAAAGCTCCTTTATCAGAAGAATCTAGCAGAAATGACGATTTTTGCAAATGAATTTAATCATATAAAAAGGACTGGCAAAATTCTATCATGACAGGTTATACTCTCTAAATTTTGATGATTAATAAGGATGCTTGGCTTATGAAAATCCCTTTAAGTTGGATTAAAGAATTTATTTCCATTGATATGAGTGCTGAAGAAATGGGTAAAGAATTGACAAGGATGGGGATTGAAGTCGATGGGATTGAAGAGGTTCAGCCTTTATTTGAAGGGGTTGTGGTAGGGAAAGTGTTGAAGGCCTCAAAACACCCAAACGCCGATAAACTTCAAACGGCTATCGTGACTGACGGGCAATCTGAGTATGCCATTGTTTGCGGGGCTCCCAATTGCCGAGAAGGGCTTTTGACGGCTCTTGCTAAAGTGGGAGCGGTTTTAAAATCGGGTGAGCCGTTTACGATTAAAGAGGCTAAAATTCGAGGCGAGGCTTCATTTGGGATGCTCTGTTCTGCAAAAGAGCTTGGTCTTTCAGAGGAAGCGGAAGGGATTTTAGAGTTTGATGAATCGTACCCTCTAGGTGCTGATTTGGCCTCTCTTTTGAGCGATAAAGTGTTTGAACTCTCTTTAACTCCAAACTTAGGACACTGTCAAAGCGTTATTGGGATAGCCAGGGAGTTATCGAGCGCTTTAAATCACCCCTTGAAACTAAAAAAAATTGAATCAGCAACTCTTCCTTCAAAGGTTTCGGTGAGTATCGAATCGAAGCGTTGCAAAAGGTATGCAAGCGTTGTGATCGATGGGGTTAAAGTTCAGTCTTCCCCTCTTTGGATGCAAAGAAGGCTTTTGCTTTCAGGTCTTCGTCCTATCAATTTGATTGTCGATGTGACCAATTATGTGATGCTTGAAACAGGGCAGCCCCTTCACGCTTTTGATTTAATGGCGATAGGGGATCAGATCGCTATCCGGCAAGCTCATTCAAATGAGAGTATGACCACTCTTGACGGCAAAAAAAGAGATCTTATCGAAGATGATTTAGTGATTGCCTCAAAAGACTCAATTTTGGCTCTTGCGGGGGTTATGGGAGGGGAAGCCTCTCAAGTCACCGAAGCCACAACTTCTATCTTGTTAGAGGGGGCTATTTTCGATAAGAGTTCAGTCAGAAAGAGTGCTAAAAGGTTAGCCCTTTTAAGCGATGCCTCCAAGAGGTTCGAAAAAGGGGTAGACGAGGAGACTCTTCTTCAAGCTCTTTTTCAGGCAGCAGATTTGATCAAGAGTTTAGGTTCCGGCACTATCACAAGTTTTACAGATGTCGTTTCTGAGCCTTTTAAAAGAAAAGTGATTCCTTTTCGAATACTTGCGTTAAATAACCTCCTTGGAACGTCGTTTTCTAAAGAGAGGGTCGAGGAGTTTTTAGTAAGACTTGGTTTAAAAAGTCAGTTTGCAAACGACACTTTCCAAGTGGAGATCCCAGGTTTTAGGCACGATTTGAACCAGGAAGTCGATTTAATCGAAGATGTCGCTAAGCTTTTTGGGTATGAGAAGTTTAAAGGAAAACCGTTTTCCTACACCCCTTCACAGGTTTCTTCCACCCCTCTTTTCTTGTTTGAAAGGGGTGTTAGGAGTCAATTAATAGCTCTTGGTTTGCAGGAGTTTTTAACGTGCGATCTGATTGGACCTAAGTTGATGGGGCAAGCAGCGGAGGCTCTGATGCCGAAAGAGCGCACTGTTGTGGTTCAAAATCCTGTGTCGATCGAGCAATCTGTCTTGAGAACTTCCCTAATGCCCGGTCTTTTGAATGTGGTTAAACACAATGTAGATAGGGGAAGTGAGCAGGTTTTGGGATTTGAGATTGGAAGAATTCACTTCAAAGATTCAGAAGAGTATTTTGAGCAGTCACAGGTGGGGCTTGTTTTATCGGGTCCCTCGGAGCTACACCATTATTCGACAAAAAAAAGAGAAGTTGATTTTTACGATTTAAAAGGAATTTTGGAGTCTTTTTTTAAGACGTTCCATTTTGAAACAGTCGAGTTTAAATCCTCAAATCTGAAAGCATTTCATCCGGGAAGACAGCTTGCTATCTTTGTTAAAGGGGTAGAAGTGGGAGCTTTTGGTGAGGTGCATCCAAAAATCTTAAGGGCCTTTGGTTTGGTTGATCGAGTCTATTATGCTGAAATTAACTTAAATGACCTTTTGCAGCTTCAAAACAAGTCTGAATTGATGAAGCCGATTGTCCCTTTTCCAGCCTCTGATAGAGATTTTACGATCACACTGCCTAAAACCTTTCCGGTGGAGCGTCTTTTTAAAGAAGCTAGAGAGCTTAAGTCACCTCTCTTGGAAAAAGTGCAGCTTCAAGATATCTACTCAAGTCCCTCTTTGGGCGATAAACACAATGTGACCTTAAGGTTTGTTTATCGAGATAAGGAAAAGACCGTGTTACAAGAGGATGTCGATAGGGAACATCAAAAAATCATCAATCATTTAGAGAGTGTACAGCAATTATGTTAAATCTCATTTTATTACTTTTTGTTTTAGTCTCTTGTCAAACTGCAAAACAGCTAGAAGTTAGAGAAGAGGTTGTTTTGCCGGTGTCTCAAGTGGCAAGGTTGTCTCAAAAACCGGGTGTTTCAGGTCAAACCTGGTACCAATCGGGCAGTCCTAAGACAAAAGAGGTGTATGATGGGGATTTACTTATCAGTGGGGAGTATTTTACAAAAGAGAATCGTCTTGAATCTTCTGTCAAAAATAAGAGTGGTGTCAGAACCGTACGCGACGAATTTGGAGATTTGGTCTCTATAGATACTATTGAAGGGGGAGAAATCGTCTGTAGGATAGTGCCCTATCCAAACGGCTCACCTAAGGAACTCACCCCTTATGTTGGAGGGGTTGTCGAAGGAGAAAGGAAGACTTTTTTAGAAACAGGGGAGCCTTTGACGATTGAGACTTGGAAGGGGGGATTGCAAGAGGGAATTACGATTGTTTTTCAAAATGGGGAAAAATATGCCGAGGTGCCTTATGTGAGGGGAGCGAAAGAGGGGATTGAGAAAAGGTATCGGAAGGGAAAAACTCTCATAGAGGAAATTTCGTGGCAAGATAATAAAAGGCATGGGCCTTCGTACACTTATATGGGGGAATCTGTAAAAACGGATTGGTATTTCGAGGGGCGTCAATTGACAAAAACACAGTACGATTTGACGTTAAAAGAGCAAAAAGAAAAAAAATAATTTGAGTTTAATATGAAAGAATTTATTGAATATATTGTCAAAAATTTAGTAGACGAGCCACACTTAGTGAATGTGGAGTGTGTCGACGATGGTGTGGGTGTGAGGGTTCAAGTGAGGATCAATTCGACAGAGGTGGGGAAAGTTGTTGGGAAGAAGGGAGCTACGATCAAAGCGCTTCGGACGATAGCTCAAACAGTTTGTGCAAGACTTGGCTGTAAAGTAAGAGTCGATCTTGTGCAGTAGTTAAGGAGAGTTGTGGGTTACACTACTTTTGAGAAGGACGAGTTAAAGCGGATTATTTTTGGTTTTGCCATTCAAGCCCAAAAGGGGTTACAAGACGTTGAGGAGAACCGTAAAAAAAGGGTGATAGTCATTTCAGGTCCGACGGGAGTGGGCAAGTCGGAGTTTTCAATGATGCTCGCTCGCGAATTGGGGGGTGAGATCATCTCTGCCGATTCGATGCAGGTTTATAGAGGGATGGACATTGGTACGGCGAAACCATCTGTTAATGATCAAAAAGAGATCCCCCATTATTTGATCGATACCCGAGATGTTACAGATCCGTTTAATGTGGTCGATTTTACCTATGAGGCCAGGAGTGCCTGCCAGAAGATTTTGGATAGGGGCGGCGTTCCGATAGTCGTTGGAGGGTCTGGTTTTTATTTACAGGCTTTACTTTTTGGACCTCCTCCTGGTCCCCCCTCCGTGCCCGAATTAAGAAAGCAGCTTGAGAAGGAGATGGATCAGTTAGGTGCTGACACCATGTTTGAGCGTTTAAAAGCCCATGATCCTGTGTACGCTAAGTCGATTACAAAAAATGACAGGCAAAAAATGATTCGCGCGCTTGAGATCATGGCTTTGACTGGTAAAAGGGTGAGTTCCCACACTTGGAAGGAAAAGGGAGTCAACCCGTTTGATTTTAGGTGCTGGTTTTTGACTCGTCCGAAAGAGAGCTTGTATGAGAGAGTCGACAGACGTTGCGAAGAGATGTTGCGCATGGGGTTTTTAGACGAGGTCAGAGCTCTTAAAGAGAAGGGGATTGAAGAGAATCCCTCGGCTACGAGGGCGATTGGATACAGGCAAGCTCTTGATTATTTAAACTTAAACGAACACACCTCTGATGCTTTTGCTGAATTTGTAGAGACATTTAAGAGGGCCTCTCGCCATTATGTTAAAAGGCAACTGACCTGGTTTAAGAAGCGCCCTTTATTTACCTGGTTAGATCTCGACATGCACGACCCTGAAATCGCCGTCGAAATGATTCGTCAAGACTACGAATCAGCTCTTTAAATTTAAAAGTCTTTATAATATCTTAATATTAACTTATTGAAATTTTAATTTTTTTTATAAAAGCGAATTAAACTAGTCGGCCCTGAAAAAGTAAGGGTTCCTTGAGAAAAATTTGCAGTTAACGAGGAAGAGAGACAGCCTATTTTGCAAGGTTTAATTATATGGCAAAAGCTCTTAAATTTTGCGAATGGAACATGCACTCTCCAAAGAAAAAGTGATCTTTTTACAACAAAAAATGTGGTGAACGACACTTACCCCCCTTTCGCGGTTTGGTGAGGTGTAAAACGCATTTTTTGTCAAAAGGGACACTTTTTATTGGAGAGGACTTTTTCAGGGCCGACTAAATATTTCGAAGTGGTTTTCTAAAAGAAAACTACTTTTTTGTCAAATATTGGAGCGGGCGTACCTATTCACATGCTGACGAAGGCGGTTAGTGAACATGTACGATTGAGTGTTCCCTCTAGATAGGGACGAGTATCGTTATAAGTATTCAAGGCCTCTTTAAATCAGAAATAATACTTAAGTCAATAAATGCTTTCTCTAAGTTTTGTAATCAAATGACTTGTAAAAAGTTTCTTTAAATCTTAAAGAGTCACAAATTAACGTTTTACCTTAAAAAAAAGTATCGTCTACTGTTGCATTAAACGGTAAAATCGATTACTCTAGTTCAAGACAAACCCCTTCCTGGCGATACATATGCAAGAAATAGATGAATTTTTGAAAGTTTTAGAAGCCGTTCCCGATGTTGAGACTAAATTGCAAAAAGCGATCGATTTCATGCAAGCGGCGATTTCTCAGGCGGGTGTTCCCCATTTTAAAAACTTTTGGGAAGCTAAAAACTTGTGTCAAGCGCTCTTTAAAGAGCCTGTATCCCCTGCTGTTCGCCCCCTTCTTTTTGAAAAATACCAAGAGATTTCACGAGAAGGGCAACGGTTAAAAAACCTCTTAGATGAAGAGAGTGCTTTTGCCTGTGAACAAATTGAGATGGCGATTAAAGCTGTTGAATCAGATCTCAATAGAATTCCAGAGCTTATTTTGACAGCTCCCCAAATCGATTACCCTTTCTGTTCTACAACAATTGAGCCTAATCGCTCCTTTTACGATGATAGGCAAAAAGAGTTAAATATTTTAAATGCAACTGCCTCTAAAATTAACGCCTTAAGAAAAGAGCTCATCAAACAAGAGATGCGCGTCAGACAAAAGAACCAGTTTTTTCAAAGGCTTTCAGTTGCAGGCGATAAGGTTTTTCCTCGCCGAAAAGATCTCATTAAAGAGGTTAGCGATGCTTTTGAAAAGGATGTTGCAAACTTTATTCAAACCCATTTTCAAACAGAAGAGATCACTCATTCTTTGTCCCCTTTAAGAGATGAGATTCGGGCCCTTCAAAGTATTGCTAAGATTTATACTCTTAATACCCATGCTTTTAATCAAGTGAGAAACAAACTTTGCGATTGTTGGGACTTGATAAAAAAAGTTGAGAAGGAAAGAAAAGTTGAGTGGCAGCAAAAACTTGAAGCTCAAAAATTAAAAGCTCAAGAAAAGCAACAAGCGATTCAAAACGAAGAAAGGGAAGCTTTGCGCCAAAAAGAGATCGAAAAAGAAAGAGAGCAGGCAAGAGCTCATCTTTATCTCAATCTCAAAGGTAAAATAGATGCTTTAAGTCAGGAAGCTTCCCATTTAGAGGCAAAAGTTTTCAAAGAGAAATATGACGCTCTCGTCGAAGAGCAAAGAACTCACTCTTTTTCAAAAAAAGAGAAACAGTCTTTGCAATCCTCTTTTAGCGCCCTAAAAGACCTCGTAGCCAAAAAAAGGGAGGAGGAGATTTTAGAACGAGCAGGAAGTGAAGCCGATAAGCTCATTCAACTTAAAAAACTTTTAGAGGAGAGGCTTAAACGGCGAAAAGAGATTAAAGATCAAGTTGAGCTTTACCGCGTCACCAAAGGCTCTTCAGCTTCCCACTTTGATCAGGCCTGGACCAATGTTCAGCTTCTCAATGCCCAGAAAGAAAGGCTCTTAGAGATCGATAACCTAATCCGAGAAGTTAAAGATCAGATCGAATCGTTAGAGGCAGCTCTTAAGATATAAAGATGCATTTCTTTGACCTCGATGGAACACTGATTAAAGGCAATTGTAGTTTCTCTTTCGGTCTTTACCTTCTTAAAAAAAGAAAGATTTCTCTATTAAAAGCAGTTTCTCTTTTTTCTTACTACTGTTTTTTTAAGTGTAAATTATTGAGTGTTAAGGGTTTACACGAAGCTTGTTTTGATAAGCTCTTTAAAGGGCGCCCAAAAATTGAATTTGAACACTTAAGTGCCCAGTTTGTCGATCAGTTTTCTCAAGAGGATTATATTGAATCTGTCCTCTTTAAGTTGAGAGAAGTTGAAGGAGTTAAATATATTTGTTCAAGCTCTCCCGATTTTTTAGTCTCTCTTTTTGCCAAGAAATTTAAGGTTGACGAGTGGTTGGCAAGTTCTTATGATCTGGATCAAAAGGGGTGCTTCTCAAAGATCGGTTTTATCGTCGATGGAGAGAGGAAGGCTGCTTTTTTAAAAGAAAAGAGGATTTTAGGGGAAACAACGGTGGCCTATTCCGATAGTTTAGACGATTTGCCTTTCTTGCAGGCTGCAGATGTTGCGTTTTTTATCAAGAGGCGCACTTGAGAATTGGTTTGTTTGGGGGGTCATTTGACCCGGTTCACTTAAGCCATTTGCAAGTAGCTGACAAGATGAGAGTTGAGCATCAGTTAGATGAGGTGTGGTTTTGTCCTGTGAGGAGAAATCCTTTAAAACCACACGCTACTTTTGTCTCTGAAGAGGGGCGAAAAGTGATGCTTGAAAAAGCTTTAAAAGGGTTCCCCTATTTTAAGCTTTATCTTGGAGAATACGATAGACCTCCCCCCTCTTATACCGTAGACACCTTAAAAATTTTGACCAAAGAGCGTCCAAGCGATCAGTTTTTTTTGATCATGGGGGAGGATGCTTTTGAACAGTTTTCTCTTTGGAAGGAGTACCAACTGATTGAAAAACTTGCCACTATTCTTGTGGCAAAAAGAACTGATTTAAGTAGTACAAAACTTCGGGAGCGTCTTAAAAAAGGCTTAAATTGCGACAAGTTTATCCCAAGAGAAGTATTAGACTATATTCATTCTCATGGGTTATACTCTGACAAAACTGTTGAAAAGAGAGACATGTCACAAGAGTTTCATCCAGCTTTGCTCAATTACTGCGCGCAAGTTCTCTACGACAAAAAGGCGATGAATATTTTGGCTTTAGATGTCAGAAACATCTCCACTTTAGTCGATGTGTTTATTATTGCAGAAGGGGGAGTGGAGCGGCATGTTCAAGCCCTTTCTTTAGCTATTCAAGAGGCATTACAAAAGTTTGGCATTCACCCTCTTTTCATCGAGGGAGAAGAAACAGGTGATTGGATTGTCTTAAACTACAGCGGCCTATTGATCCACTTATTTACTCCTGAAATGAGAGATAAGTATGCGATTGAAAAAGTGTGGAAAGAGGGTAAGATTGTTGATCTTTCGATTCAAATAGATAAAAGGGAATCTTATGGGTAAAAAAAGGATCGTTGTCACGGGAATGGGAGTGGTGAGTTGTTTTGGAAACGACTTGGATGTTTTTTATCAGACTCTTCTTAGTGGTAAAAGCGGTGCCAAACCGATCAGCCAATTTCCCTGTGACGATTTTCCTACCCGTTTTGCAGCCTTTATCGAGGGGTTTGATCCGGCAGAAGAGGTCGATAAAAAACAGGCAAGAAGAATCGATCCTTGCATTGCCTACACGTTAGTTGCAGGTAAAAGGGCTCTTCGACACGCTCGGTTTAATTTTGAGGCACTTCGGGATGAGGAGCGGGGGCGCTATGGAGTGATTGTCGGCTCAGGAATGGGAGGAATGGGTGTTTTTTGCCAAGGGGTTCAAGACTTACTTGAGAAGGGGCAAAGAAGAGTCTCTCCTTTTTTTGTACCCTACATTTTGACGAATATGGGGGGAGGACTTTTAGCTAAAGACATCGGTTTTTGGGGGCCAAACTATTCGATTTCGACAGCTTGTGCCACAGCTAATAATTCAATCATTGCCGCAGCCTCTCATATAGAGAGGGGAGACACTGATTTAATGATTTGTGGAGGTGCTGAAGCACCGATCATTCCGATGGGGCTTGCCGGTTTTTCTGCTTGTAGAGCCCTTTCGACGAGAAATGATGCTCCAGAAAAGGCTTCCCGTCCCTGGGATAAGAACCGGGATGGGTTTGTCATGGGGGAGGGGGCCGGGGTTTTGGTTTTGGAGGAGCTTAATCACGCTCTTTCCAGAGGTGCTACAATTTTAGCTGAGTATAAGGGAGGAGGGCTCTCTTGCGATGCGTACCACATGACAGAGCCAAGACCTGATGGAGCGGGAGTGATGGCTTGTTTAAGGCAAGCTCTAACAGACGCCGGGATAGAGGCCTCAGATGTGAATTATGTTAACGCTCATGCCACTTCAACTCCTCTTGGGGATATGGCGGAGATCAAGGCGTTGAAAGGGGTTCTTCCTGATCCTAAAAAAGTGGTCATCAATAGCACGAAATCGATGATTGGGCATGCGTTAGGGGCAGCTGGTGGACTTGAGGCTGTTGTCACTATTCTTGCGATTCAGACGGGAAAAGTGCATCCGACGATCAATCTGGAGGATAGGGAAGAGGAGCTTGATTTTATTACCCCAAGAGAACAGATGTCACTTGAGATAAAAGCGGCTCTTTCCAACTCGTTTGGTTTTGGTGGGCACAACGCGACACTCATTTTTGCCCCTTTTAAGCATTAGACGATCTCGAGATTCTCCGGGAGCGTCCATTTAAAACCTTTTTTCAAGTGGATACAACCACTGATGCCAAGGGTTTTAAGATTCGGCAGGCGCTTTACCAGTTCGTTGATCCCTTTTTCAGTGATTTCGGGACAGCTGTTTAAGTAGAGGGTTTCAACAGATTCGGGTAAATCTTGTAGCTCCTCGTCAGTAATAACTACAGCCATCAGATTGAGGGATTTAAGCGATTTAAATTCTTTAAAAGAGAGCGGTTTTTCAAAGAGACAACCATGTAAATTCAAATCTTCTATTGTTTTTGGAAGGTTTGATAAGTTTTTTAAAGAAAACTCCGTATTTTGTAAGTTTAACGATTTGAGGTTGACCATGTCACCTAAACGTTTAAGTGTATTTATTCCTACCCCTTTTGTATATGAGAGGTCTAAACTTGACAATTGAAGGGGAAGCTCTTTTAAGTCTTCGTCCTTTAATTGAGATTGAAATAAAGTCAAATCGTCGATATTTGTTAATAATTTTAAACCATTTCCTGAGATAGATGAGCATTTTGTAAGACACAACGTTTGCAGAGGGATTGTAGCTAGAGCTTCAAGGTAGGAGTCTATAATCTCTTTTCCTTTAAGCTCGACTAAAAGGGGGTATTTATGTTGAAAGCGGGGGAGTCTCTCTTTATCGATAAGTGATGTTTGGATCCTTTTTGAGATCGTTTCTGCGAGTTGAACTCTAGAAAAAAGATGATGGACTACAAGCTCTGCTTGTAAAAGGCGCTCCAAAGAGACGGGATGATCGGTAAGTTTTGGAAGAGCTAATCGTTCGATATGAGGAATTTGAAGATAATCGGCAAGCTCAATAAGCTCAAGGGCATTGCCTGGCGAGATCAGATTTGAATCCTTTGTTTTGAGCACATTTAAAAGAGTTTCAAAGTCTTCTTTTAAAAAGTTAGTGAGATGCAAAAGAGTGTTTTCTTTCATCTCATGGTAAGAGATTAAATTTTTTACCACAGGTGACTCTTTGGCAAGAAAAGTGGGATCGATTCTCATATGGGAACCGTTTTTAAAAAATACCGTAAGAGTTTCTTTTTTTTCAGTCTCACTGGAGGTTTCAGCTGGTTTCTCTGTTACAGGATGTTTTTCAGTTGAAGAAGCCTCTGTGATCTCCAATTTTTTTCCAATTTTCATAAATAAACCTCTCCTAATTTGTTTAATTCACTAATAACGTATTCCATCTTAGACATTCCATTAACACCTTGTACTCTTTCTTTTGGATTCAAAAGAATGCAGATTTCGACTAATTCAGCAATTTTAGCTTCAATAGGGTTAGATGATTTTTTATATTCATCTAATACAGTTTTAAATATTGAATTATAGTGGAGAATAAGATTTTCTTTATTATTAGCGGGATTGTTGTTGTGTTTATGCATATACTCGATAAAATTTGGGAAAGTTTCCCCAAAAAAATAATCGGATAAAGTTATTCCAAATGAAAAGAGGTCGTGAGCCACTCCCCAATCGAGAGCTTCATCTTTATATAAACAATCAAAAACAGGTGAAAAATGGCGGGTGGTAATTATCCCTGTTAAGGCTTTCTCTTTATGCGTTGCAAATCCAAAATCGGTTAAAAAAAGTTGCCCATTTTTGTCAAAAAGAATATTTTCAGGTTTTATGTCTCTGTGAACAATTCCTTCAGAGTGAAGAATATGAATGGCTTCTGCTAATTGCTTAGAGGCCTTGAGTAAATCAGCATCAGTCGATGGAGGACTGCCTTCACAATAAGGGGTGACAAAAAGGAGTTTTTTGTAAATTTCATCCCCACTGTTATTGATGACATTTTCATCTGGTATTAAATTAAACCTTATTACATTACCTTCTCGGCCTTCTGGCACTTTTCCGTAGTAAACTAAATGCTCACTCTCAAGAAAGGGGGAATAAGGTTGTGAGTTTTTTTTTCTTTTTTCGATAATCTCGTTAATTTTTTTACTCATTTCGATTTCGTTTGTAGAGCTTAATTGATCCTTTGGAGAGTCGATATAAAGACCTGTTCTGATAACTAAGATTTCTTCAGTTTTAGGGTTGATTCCGAGGGTTGCATGGTTTAAGCCACCTCTTGCTTTTAAATTGTTTGGATCTCCTTTTTCTTTCATTAGAATTAACCATTTTCCATTGATAAATACAAGAGATCTGTTCATATCGGTATTAAATATTGTTTTTAAATTGCCGAGCTCATCGTGAGCAGGATCGCTCCAAGTCAAAAGACTATCCTTATAGATCTTTATATTTGTGGGAAGACCTTGTTTTTCATATTGATCAATTTTTTTTAAAATTTCTAAGAGTTCATTTGGTTGGAGTTTACTTTTTTTGCAAATAGAGGTGATTTTATCAAAATCTAGAGTCGGTACGATTTGTTGGATTTCTGTAAAGATGGGATTTAAAACTCTTGTTGAAACAGTTGCGGTTTTTTCTTCTCCTTCAGGAGCTAAAGTGACTTGATGTGAGGAGTTTGAATTGGCTTCACCGGGTTGAGGTTGAGGTTTTGGAAAAGGGGCTTCTGTATTCTCTAAAGCAGGTTTAGGAGGAATACTCATGTTCTCGTTGGAGGAATTTACTAAAGAAAAATCGTTCATACTATTTTCCTTAAGTTAACTTATTTAATTCATTCATAATATATTCAATTTTAGGTAATCCTTCGTGAGTTTTTTCCCTTTCATTTGGGTCAAGATTGACGCACATCCTGATCAATTGAGCGATAACACGTGCATGTTTATTAGGTCGCGATTCGTAAACTTTTATTAAATCTTCTAATTTATTTTTGCATGTATCTAATTCATTTTTCCATTTATCTAATTTAGTTTTTGATTTAATTTTATTGTAATTGAAAATTAGTTTTTTTAATTCGTTGTCAAAATACAATTCACTTAATGTCACGCCAAACGAGAATAAATCGTGAGCGACTCCCAGATTCCCATCGACTTCCATTAAAGAATCGTCAATGGGTTTATAGCCTTTTGTACCTTGCCCCTTTTGTTCAAAATTTTTTTCAAGATCGGATAACCCAAAATCGATCACTTTAACTTCCCCTTTTTCGTTCATGACCAGGTTGGCAGGTTTAAGATCAGCGTGAATAATTGAATTTTTGTGAAGAAGAAAAACAGCTTTTGCTAAGGCTTTTGAAGCATTTAATCTCTCCTCTTCCGTGAGACTGTTGTTTGTTAAAAGATTCGCAAGGTTTCCTCTTTCGCAATAGGGGGTTACGAAGAGTATTTTTTCGTAAATGTTGCCTCCTTCAGAATCTGAGATGTCCTTAATGTAGTTTAGATAGAATTTGACAATAAGTGGTCCTCCTCTATCGTTTTTTTTTGGCGACCTGCCGTAGTAAATAAGATGGTTTGAATTGAGAAAGGGAATTGAAGTATCTCCTTCTTGTTCTCTCTTAATGATGATATCATTTATAATTCCCATCATCTTAATTTCTTTATTTGAGTCTGCACTTGTTGTAGGGTCATCTATAAATAAACCGCTTCTTACGGTCACTAGTTGCCCATTTTTAGGATTGATCCCAAGCGTTGCTCGATTAAATGATCCTGCGATGTTTAAATTGTCCTCCTCCCCCTTTCCTTTCATAAGAATAAACCACTCATTATTGATATAGATGAGAGACCTTGGAAGATCTTCATTAAATAGGCTTGTCAGATCCTTCCTTTGATAATGGACATTTTCATTGAGCGTTTTATCTTTATAGATTTTTTTATCCGTTGGAAGGGCCCTCTGTTCATATTGATCAATTTTTTTTAAAATTTCTAAGAGTTCATTTGGTTGGAGTTTACTTTTTTTGCAAATAGAGGTGATTTTATCAAAATCTAGAGTCGGTACGATTTGTTGGATTTGGGCAAAGATCGGGTTTAAAACTGTGTTTGAAATGGTTTCGGTTTTACCCACTTCTTGAGCTAACGAAACTTGATGTGAAGAGATTGGTTGAGCTTCAAGAGGTTGAGCTTCGGGTGTTGGAAAAGAGTCCTTGTTTTTCTCGAAAGGTGCGCTTTGAGGAGTGTTATTGACGGGCGCCTGAGAGAGGTTTTCTAAAGGAAATTCGTTGTTCATACCATTTTCCTTAAGTTAACTTATTTAATTCATTCATAATATATTCAATTTTAGGTAATCCTTCGTGAGTTTCTTCCCTTGCATTTGGGTCAAGATCGACGCACAACCTGATCAATTGAGCAATAACACGCGCGTGTGTATTAGTTCGCGATTCGTAATTGTTTATTAAAGCTTCCAATTCATTTTTACAATTAGCTATATCAGTTTCTGAAGTTTTGTTGTTATATTTAATAATTATATTTTTCAATTTGTCGTCAAAAAACAATTCACCTAAAGTCACGCCTAACGAAAATAAGTCGTGGGCGAATCCTAGACGGAATTCTGGTGTTGCAAAAAAAGAATCGTAGAGGGGTTTATAGCCTGTTGTACCTTGCTCCTTTTGTTTAAAATTTTCTTCAAGATCAGATAACCCAAAGTCAATCAGTTTAACTTCCCCTTTTTCGTTCATGACGAGGTTGTCAGGTTTGAGATCAACGTGAATAATTGAATTTTTGTGAAGAAGATAAACAGCTTTTGCTAAGGCTTTTGAAGCGTTTAGTCTCTCCTCTTCCGTAAGACTCTTGTTTTTTAAAAGATTTGCAAGGTTTCCTCTTTCGCAATAAGGGGTTACGAAGAGTATTTTTTGGTAAATCGGATGTGCGAAAGAATCTATGAGGTTAGGAAAAGTGGTTGGATTGTAATCTCTCTTAAGTCGTTGCCCTCTACCGCCACTTGGCAACCTACCGTAGTAAACGAGGTGTTCTGATTTGAGAAAGGGAATCGAAGTATCTCCTTCCTGTTCTCTTTTATCGATGAGAGTATTCATTTTCTGCATCATTTCGATTTCTTTTTTTGAGTCTGCACTTGAATTAGGATTATCTATATATAAACCGCTTCTTACAATAACTAATTGCCCATTTTTAGGATTGATTCCAAGCGTTGCCCGATTAAACCCTCCTTCAATGTTTAAATTGTTTGAATCCCCCTTCCCTTTCATAAGAATAAACCACTCATTATTGATATTGATGAGGGATCTTGGTAGTTTTTCATTAAAGATGATATTTAGGTAAGGGTAATCTTCATGATTGGGGTCAGTGAGATTGAGCATTTCATCTTTATAGATTTTTTGCCCTGTAGGAAGACCCATCTGTTCGTATTGATTAATTTTTTTTAAAATCTCCAAGAGCTCATTTAGTGGCAGATCACTTTTTTTGCAAATTTGATTGATGGTGTCGGGAGTTAAAACGGGAGCCAAGGTCTTGATTTCCGAGTAGATCTCTGTGTTTGTTGGAGATTGCAACCTAGGGGTTAAAATTGGTGTGGCGACACTTGCCACGCTTTCTGCACTAGGTGAAGGGGGAGGTTCAGGAGTGACATTCTGTAGGGGGCTATAAGGCCCATCATTTGAGGGTAAAGGTGCGGGTCTCGGAATTGAAGTTTCGCGACTATTCTCTTCGCTTTCTAATTGAAAAAGCTCATAACTATTACTATCGTTTAAAAAAAATAAGTTGTCATCACTAGGATTACCATTCATAAAATACCTTTTTATTTATATTTTACAGAAAAATATGATAATAATGTGTTATTTAACGGAAATTATTGATAAATTAATGTGATTTTAACCAGGTAATTAACCTTTGATGAACTTGAGGTTCATTGAGCGCACTTAAATGGCCTGACCCCTTTAAAATCATTTTATCAGTGCACTGATTGAAAAAACAGCTGCTAACTCCTGGGACTAGATGATCTGTTTCTGTTGCGATGTGAAAAAGTGCGGTTTTATTTTCAAAAAGGGATTTCCCTTTTTCGGCAAACTCTCTTTGATAGGGGCTATTGGGGTCGAGCACATCGATAAGATGGGAAGGAAGGGCAATTTTTGTGATACTATTGACGATATGAGATCCTTTTAAGGGGGAATTAATAGTCACTATTTTTTTGAGTGGAAACCCCTCATTTTGAAGGCTAAAGGCCGCTTCAACACTGGCAACTCCCCCAAGAGAGTGTCCCACTAAATGAACGGTGGCATGGTCTTTAAAAATAAAAGTAGCAACTTCTCGAATCCGTTCAACGCTTTTTTTAAAGCCGTCTGGTTTTCTGTAGTTGACGTAAACGGTGTAAACATCAAAGCCCGCTTTTTCAAGTTCGGGGATGACGAGGTGCCAATGTTTAGGAGAGGCGCTTAAGCCATGAACCAGTAGAACGGCAGGTTTTGAGGCGTCGTGAATAGGCTCTTTAACGGAGGCGTAAAAAAGGATTGATCCGATAGCAGAAACCTCCTTTTTCAAACCGCGGCAATGCTCAAAAAAGGTACTTTGGTACTCGTATGAAAAGAGAGTCGAACTTAAAATAAATAATAAAAAGGCTTTCAGTTTCATGCTGAAAGCTTATCACTTTGGTCTTTTAATTAAAAGATATTCTCTTCTAATTTTCTAGATCACAGCCAATAGTTCTACTTTTTCATCTAAAAGAGAAGCGTAAGTCGCTTCAAGCTTTTCTTCTGTTTCTTTAGGGCTTAAGTTTTGAAGTTTAGCAAGTGATTCTTCGTAAAATAAGCGACAAAAGGTGAAGAAACAGCTTCTAAAAGAGTGAAAAGCCTGAGCTAAATAGGAGTTGTGGGCGATTAGCTGTTGAAGTCCAACTTCCTCTTCTTTTTGAAATTGGGCAAGCTTTCTTTCAATTAAAGTATAGAGAGAAGAGAACGCTTCAGAAAAGGCTTCTGCGGCATGGTGGGTGGTGGTTTGAAACTTGTGGGGTTGGTTTTGAATGTTAAGTGCTTTTTGCACCATCGCTGCTGTATAATTTGCTGCATTGAGATGGTTTGGCAAGCAGATTGCGACTTTAATCCTATGGCTGTTTGAAAGAAGGCTTTCTACCATCTTTAAACATTTTGGGACTAAATAAGATCTTGGGTTGTGTTGTTCGGAAAAAACCTGGTCGATCATGGCAAAAAGACCTAAAGTGCGATTTTGCAAAGTGCCTTCGGTTTCAAAGGGTCTGACTAAAAGATTTAAAACGATAGAACGGTTCATCTCTTGAATTTCGCTTGGGTGAGTCATCAACATAAATGGTTTCCTTGGGTGGTGTAGTTTTTTTTATGGCAAAATCCATTACAACATTTTTTGAGAATATATGTAAATTTAAAATTTCAGTTTGGCTAAAAAGTTCGAGGTTGTTTTTTAAAGAAAACTGGTGTATACTGCTGTTTTACACCATCTTAGAGAGCTTTGCATGAAACTTTTTCTTTACAATACAGAATCGAGACGTCTTGAGGAGTTTGTGCCTCGGGTTAAGGGTCAAGTGAAGATGTACACTTGCGGTCCTACAGTTTATAACTTTGCTCACATTGGCAATTTTAGGACTTATGTTTTCGAAGATATTTTGCGAAGGACCTTAAAATATTTTGGGTTTCAAGTAACGCAAGTGATGAATTTGACGGACGTTGATGATAAGACTCTTAAAGGGGCGATGGAGAGGGGTATTTCGTTAAAAGAGTTTACCGATCCGTTTATTAAGGCTTTTTTTGAGGATTTAAAAACGTTAAACATTGAGTCTGTTGAGTATTATCCTGCGGCGACAGCCTATATCGATCAGATGGTGAAGGTGATTGAGTCGCTTCTTGAGAAGGGGATTGCGTATAGGGGGGCAGATGAATCGATCTACTATTCGATAAAGAAGTTTCCAAGATATGGATGTTTATCCCATTTGAAATTGGATGAGTTAGAGGTTGGGGCGTCAGAGCGGATTATTCATGATGAGTACGAAAAGGATAATGCAGCGGACTTTGTGCTTTGGAAAGCGTGCGACCCTGAAAGAGACGGCGCGATTTTTTGGGAGAGCTCTCTTGGCAGGGGGCGTCCTGGTTGGCATTTAGAGTGTTCGGTGATGGCACTTTCTCTTCTTGGAAAAGAGACCATTGATATTCATGTGGGGGGAGTGGACAACATGTTTCCTCATCATGAAAACGAGATTGCGCAGTCAGAGGCGTTTACTGGTAATCGGTTTGTAAATTATTGGATTCATGCGGAGCATTTGCTTGTTGACCACAAGAAAATGAGCAAGAGTTTGGGGAATTTTTACACACTTCGCGATTTGTTAAATCGGGGCTGGACGGGGAAAGAGGTGCGGTACATGCTGCTTCAAACGCATTATAAGACGCAGCTTAATTTTACGATGGAGGGTTTAGAGGCATCGAGAACCACCCTTCAGAGATTGAACGAGTTTATCCAGCGATTGTTAGAGGTGGAGGGAGAGGGACAGCCTGTAAGGTTGTTACTGGAGAGGGCTTCTGAGTCGTTTAAGAGGGCTTTGGGGGATGACATCAATGTGTCGGTTGCGCTTTCTGCTCTTTTTGATTTGGTGAGGGAAGTCAACGGGTTAATTGATGCTTCAAAGTTAGGCAACGAGCAGGCGTTAGAGGTATTAGAGCTTCTTAAGCAATTCGACACTGTTTTGGGTGTGATGACGTTTGAGAAGAGGGAAGTCAGTGTTCCGAAAGAGCTTCAGGAGGCTCTTGAAAGGAGGAACCTGGCAAGACAGGAAAAAAATTATAAGCTTTCAGATGAACTTCGCGATTTTATCCATGCGAGGGGTTGGATCATAGAGGACACATCAAAAGGGGCGAGGTTAAAAAAGGTATGAGTCAAGCAGCAACAACAAAAGAACAGCGTTTTTTGATGACGCTCTACGTGATAGCCAACAGGCATGGGGACGTGTTTAGCCCTATTGATCGAAAAGAGGTTGGTGAGGAGTGTGGTTTTCTTCCAAAAGGGGTGGATACGATCACACAGCAGCTTTTGCAGACAAACTTTGTCGTGAAGGCAGGAGAGAGGAAAATTTCACTGACTCCCCATGGGGAAAAATTAGCACTTGCATTATTGACCTAAATCCTATTACAATTTTTACCTATAGGTTTTCTGATAGGAGGAAATATGGATTTTGTTCAAGCGATGCCTAATTATTTCGAAGAGATCAGCAAAGATGTTGATTATTTAGCCCGTACGAAAGCTGACGAAAAGGGAAGAAATTACCTTATCGTATCAGTTGCTTTGAGGGCACTTGGGGGATTTTTAGCCTTTATGACGGTGAAATCGATTGTAGCGTGCTTTTTAACTCCGATGACCATCCTTAGCTCATTAGCTTCCGTTATTGTGGCCTTTGTCATAGCAAGGGACTTGATAAAAATTGGAAACAATATGAGAGCAAGTTTTCAGGGTGACAGAACGAGTGATGATGATTTAGGGGATAAAAAGTCATTTTTCAGCTTTGATTGGGATATGGGAAAGGGTAAAGTGGGAGCAGTTCCTGCCGACTTTAATGAGACTTTTATCCCGAGATATATGTTTGGAATCTGGATGTACGCAAAGACAGCTCTTAGCCCGAAAACTGTTTAAAGCGCCTTTTTGAAACACTTCCCTTAAAAAAAACCGCACTAAATGAAAAAATTTAGAAAGGTTTTTGAATGCAAAGACACGGAGAGGTGGAGCGCTAGTTAGTCCTCCAATCCCCCTTTTTTGGGCAGAGCCAAAAAAGCATTCAGAACAGAGATGCAGTTTAAAAAAACAACTAAACTTTCATCAATTAACTCTGCGCTCCCCGTTGTTTCCGCTTTTAGATAGACGCACTAAATGGCAGAAGTCAAAAAATGGCTCAAAACTATAACGTTTAACTCCAAGCTACTTTTAAGTGACTTTCATCCAAGGGAAGTAGAGGACGTCTCTTATTGAGTGACTCTCTGTTAAGAGCATAATCAGTCTGTCAAGACCAATTCCAATACCACCCGTTGGAGGCATTCCTTGGCAAATCGCTTCGATAAATTCTTCATCGAGTGGAGAAGCCTCTTCGTCTCCAGCATCCCTTCTCTTCGCTTGAAGTTCGAGCAATTCCCTCTGCATTTCAGGGTCATTGAGCTCTGTGTAGGCGTTGCAAAGCTCATGCCCTAGTACAAAAGTCTCGAATCTTTCGACAATTCTTTCACTTCGGACTTTTGGGTCTCTGTGAAGTTTACAAAGAGGGGTCGTTTCGATAGGATGGTCGATGATGTGGTGTGGAGCGATTAAGTGAGGTTCGGCAAACACCTCAAAAAGAGCGGCTATCAGAAGACCTCGAGAAAGAGCCGAGAGCTTCTTTTTATCCACATGGCCGCTGTCGTCCAAAATTTTACGGATCTCTTCGTCGCTCATTTGGTCCACGTCATAGTGTCCATAAGTTTTGATCGCTTCTTTCATTGTCATTCTCTTCCAGGGAGCCTTAAGGTCGACTTCGATCGGCTCTTGAGTATTTGGGCAAAGCCCTTTAATCACTGTCGTTCCAAAAAGAGTCCTCGTTAGAAAATCGACTAAATTCTCTGAAAAACGCATCATGTCGTTGTAATCCCAGTAGGAAGCGTATGCTTCTAAAAGAGTGAACTCAGGATTGTGATTGCGGTCGATCCCTTCGTTTCTAAATACTCTGCCTATCTCAAAAACGCGCTCCATTCCGCCAACGATCAATTTCTTTAACGGAATTTCAAGAGAAATGCGCAAAAACATCTCTTGGTCAAGGGCATTTAATTTGGTTACAAAAGGTTTCGCCTCAGCTCCTCCGTAAATACTCTGAAGCACTGGTGTTTCCACTTCTAAAAACTTGTTTTCATAAAAATATTGCCGAATGAGATGCAAGATGCGGCTTCTTAACTCAAATGTATTCTTAACACTTTCGTTTGAGATCAGATCGAGCCATCTTTTACGGTACCGGATCTCTTTGTCTGCAAGCCCTGAGTGCTTATCGGCAAGAGGTAGAAGCGTTTTAGTGAGAAGTGTTAGTTTTTTGACAAAAAGGGTGAGCTCCCCTTTGTGAGTTCTAAAAAGATGCCCCTCGACTCCAATGATATCTCCAAGGTCGATCTTTTTTTCGATAAATTTAAGAGGGGTCATTGGCGCATCTTCGACTAAAGTCCCCGAGGTAAATCCGGCAACTTGAGTGGCATCGCGGTTAAACATGACCTGGATTTTTCCCCCGTCCTGAAGTTGCCCAAATGCATTTTTTCCCATGGCGCGAAAAAGAACTAAGCGCCCTGCAAGGGTCGCTTCCCTTGTCGTACCAGCTTCAGCCTCCTCTGAGGTGCCGACTGGTTGCCCCTCTAGCTCCTTTTGAAGATCGATAGAGGAGTTTTTTGGGCGAAACTCGTTAGGATACGGTTCAATCTGTAAAGATCTAATCGATTTGAGTTTTTGAGTGCGGTTTTGAAATTCTTCTTGCTCGTGGTAATCGGGTTTAACAACCATGAAAGTCACATCTTTAGTTTTTTGTTTAAGAAAAGCTGCTTATCCCATGCGTAGGCACATTTTCTATTCGGAAACACTCTTGAAATATTCCTTAAGTGAAAACATTTAAGCAGCAATTAATTATCTCAAAGTCTAGCAGAAAGGGTTATTTTTTAGCAAAAGTTAGAATTCCTCTTGAAAAAATTCGGGCAGAAATTTAAATTGGGGAAGTTTAAAAAAAAAGGGAGAATTTTTTATGAGCGGCACTTTGACATTTTTTCAGACTTTTTTTCACAAATCAAAATCTTTAGGAGCTGTTCTCCCCTCCTCCAAAACTGTTGTCAAAGAATTGCTATCGGTTCTTGCCCAAGATGCAGGAAAAAATAGACGTCTCTTAGAGGTTGGCGCAGGTAGCGGGGTCATCACTGAACAAATTTTAAATCTATTACGTCCAGGGGATACTTTTGATATTGTCGAGCTTGAGCCTGAGTTTGCAAAAACCCTTAAAGCTCTTATTGAAAAGTCGGGGAAAAGTGCCCAAGTAACCCTTCATATGACAGGGATAGAGAGATTTCAAACAGATAAAAAATTTACCTATATTTTTTCAAGCTTGCCCTTGACTAATTTTGATGAGCCCTTGGTTTATGCGATCTATGAGAAGTTTAAAACGCTTCTTGAACCTCAAGGTAAGATGAGCTACTACGAATATTTTGGAATGAGCTCGGTAAGACTGATGTGTTACAGGATTGGAGGGATGAGCTCAGATTATAAAAGGCTAAAAGGTATAAAAACGATAAAAAGAGACTTCTTGAGAACAGCGGACTTTAAAGAGAAGATTATTTTTTCAAATCTTTTTCCGGCAAGGGTTTGTCATCTTGAAAACTTTTCTATTCATTGAGCTGCAAGAAACTTCTCTAATATTAATTTTTTTCCTTCTTCTTCCTCTTCCTCCTCAAGCCTCTGTTTTTTTACAGAGTCTAACCACTGTTTGAATTCTCTAAGATCATGAAGCTTTAATTCCTCACTGTTAAAAGAGATATTAGCTGGAATCTGATCGTTATTGAGATATTCAAACTCCTTGACAAAAGACTCAAATTCATTGACTTCGGATTCTAAATTCGCGACTTTTTCTCTTAAAGGTTTTAGTTGTATTTCGGTTGCTTCATTAGAGAGAGGATTTTCCTCTTTAATAGAGGAAAGAAAAAAGAGAAGGGTGGTTGCGTATACTGAGAAGAGAAGAGAAAAAGGGATTGGTAAACCGACAGGCAAGGTTAATATTGTTGCAAAAAAAATGAAGGCTACAATGAGTGCAATTGTTGCAACAACTGCTACAGTCATTTCGTTTATCTCTTCGATTTTTTTAGTTTCTAAATCAATATTTTTTCTTGCTATACTGATTTCTTGAGTTTTTTTTGAAATGGTCGTTAAAGCTGCTCTCACCACTTTATTCAGAGGTTTTACATCCTGAGTTGTCACACTACTTATCTTGGGAAGTGTGTTTGAGTTAATGGTTTGCATCTTTTTCCTCTTTTAGATTAAACTTAATAATAACATTTATTTATTATTTTTTTATAAATTTAGTGTCAGTTATTTGTAAATTTTTGTGGTTTTTAAAAGGGGAGTTAACGGAAAAAAAGGAGCCGACGCGCCTTGGATTCAAGGCGCATCGTAATTTAATTAGTTTCTTTCTTTTAAGGTATTCAACATATTAAATACTTTTTCTATTGTTAGTTTTAAATCGCATTTTATCTCTTATTTCTTGCTTACAAATCCAAAAGTAGCTTTTAAGTATTATCATCTTTACGTTTTGCCTCTTCAATTTGAGCTTTTAATTCCATCAATTTAATGATATTTTTAGCGGAATCGTTTTCCGTTGTAATGGAATCGACTAAAGTTTTGAATGACTCAGTTTCTAGAAGATTTTCAACAAATTTTTCAACACTTCCTTTAATCTTATCTCTTGGTTTAAAGACCCCGTCATTAAAATAGTTCTCAAGTTCAGTTTTGAATTGTTGAATTTGTTTTCTCCTATTTGTTAATTCTGCTACCTCTTTTGTGAGTTCTTTCTCCTTTATTGCTCTGACTGTAGCATCAACAAGGGTTCCAAGACGCGCTGCTACAAAAATACCAGGGAGGCAACAGAATAAGCCGAAAATGGCTGCTAAAATGATGGGTAATCCCCCATAAACGGCTAAAAGAGATGCCGAAATAACAGCAATCGCAATAAGCGTAATTATTAAAGTTTTTTTTCCCCAACCGTAAGCTGATTTTGTTATATCTGTTCCTTTTTTTAAAATTACCGATCCAGTATGCATTATTTTTTTTTCTTCTTTCTCGATAGTGTTTTTAACCGCTTGATTAATTTTACCTATTGGTTTTTTTGCTTCTGACAGACCACATACGAATAAAATTTCATCCGGAGTTGTTAAAATTTTACTATTAACAGACATAAAATCCCCCTTAGTTTTAGTTTTATACTCACAATAATACCAAAAATTTATTAATATATTATAAATTTAGTAATTATTTTATTTTTAGTAAGTAGAAAGGGGGTTGATATCGATAAAGAGTTTGATTCCGGAGGGCAATGAGAATTTTTCTTTAGTCGATTTTATACCCTTAATAAGGGGGTTTTGCGTTTTGCAGCTGACTAAAAATTGGTACCGAAATTGATCCTTTATTTTCAAGACTCCCGAGGGAATTACAGGAAAAAGAGTCAGTTTTTCCCCTGTCATTTCGATCTGTTTTCGAAAATTTAGGGCTGTTTCCCGAACTTTTTGCTCGTTTTCTCCAAAAAAAAGAAGTTTTGCCAGTTTAACAAAGGGAGGAAATGAGAAGTGCTCCCGGACAATTTTTTCTGAATCGAAAAACTTTTCAAAGTTTTGGGTTGCAGCACAAGTAATCGTTTCATTTTTAGGCATGCACGTTTGAATGATCACTTCTCCTGGAAGATCTCCACGTCCTGCTCGTCCTGCTACTTGTGTGATTAGTTGGAAGACGACTTCAGAACTTCTAAAATCGGGGATATTTAGGGCAGAGTCAGAATTTAAGACGCCAACTAGGGTCACCTCCGAAAAGTGCAATCCTTTGGCAATCATTTGGGTTCCAATTAAAACGTCCGCTTTTCCCGATCCAAAATCCCTTAAAAGTTTTTGGTGGCTTCCCTTGTGTTTTGTGGTATCGGCGTCTAGTCTAATCGTTTTGATCTCTTTAAAGATCGCATGCAACGATCTCTCCACTTGCTCCGTTCCTACTCCCTTAAAGATCAAAGGATTAGGTGAGTGGCATTTGGGACACTCCCTATGGAGCGGAATCTGGTAGTTGCAGAGGTGGCAACAGAGAAGTTTTTCATTAAAGTGGAAGGTCAGTGTTCTTGAGCAGTGGGGGCAGCTTAAAGGCTCTTCACAGGTTTTGCAAAATAGCATGCTGTGGTAGCCGCGCCGGTTTAAAAAAAGGATCGTTTGCTCCCCTTTTTTCATTCTCATCTCAATCCCGTTGAGAAGAGCTTCTGAAAAGAGGGTAAATCCTTTTTTTTCATACTCCTTTCCCATGTCGATGATTTTAACTGGGGGAAGAGGTGACTTAGTTGCTCTCTCTTTAAGGCAGCTTAAAATGTATTTGCCGTTTAAGGCGTTTTGGTAGCTTTCAAGGCTTGGGGTTGCGCTTCCTAAAATGACAGGGCATTTGGCGTATTGTCCTCTCCAGACGGCTAAATCTCTTGCCGAGTAGGAGGGGGTCTCCTCTGATTTATACGACGCTTCATGCTCCTCATCGACGATGAGAAGTCCTAAATTTTTCACAGGGCTAAAGATTGCAGACCTTGCTCCGATCACAATTTTAGCTCTTCCCTCGTAGATGTGTTCCCACTCATCTAATCTCTCACCGTCGCTTAATCTATAGTGTTGAATCGCAATTTGCTCTTGAAAGCGCGCTTTAAATCTTTCGATCGTTTGATCGGTAAGCGAGACTTCCGGAACTAGCATAATCGCTCCTTTACCTTGCTTTAGAGTGTTTTCAATCGCTCTTAAGTAGATTTCCGTTTTTCCACTTCCGGTAACTCCAAAAATGAGATGAGTTTCAAAGATCCCTTTTTCCCTAGTCTTTTCGATCAAATCAAGCGCTTTTTGCTGCTCCTCGTTTAACTTTTTTGGTTCCGCTTGAAAATAGGGCATATCTTTTAAGGGGGAGCGATCGAAACGCAGAGGCTCAGACCTTAACCACCCTTGTTTGCAAAGAGTATTGATTTTTCCACGACTCGTTTTGCATTTTTCAAGAAGCTCTGTCAAAAAAAAGCCTTTTGTCACAAGAAGCATCTCTTCGAGAATCGCTCCTTGCTCCGGATTTTTTTCTCGTATTTTGATCAGGTGCTCTTTTATCTCTTCTTTTGTCTTATTTCTTGAGATAAACAGCTGCTCTTTTCCTTTCGTTTGGTTTCTAATCGATGAGGGGAGAACAATTTTTAAAACCCGGTCGAGAGGGGTTAAGTAGTAATCGCTCATAAAAAGGCTTAAAGCAAACAGATCTTGAGGTATTTTGGGTCCTTCTGAAAAGACGGAATTGATCGGTTTACAAGGGTGATTAGATTGGTTTTTTACTTGAAGCACGTACCCTTTTGCAACTTTACCCCTTAAAGGCACCTCGACTTGTACGCCCGGGGCGATTTGATCTTCTAATTGGGGAGGCACAAGATAATCAAGCTGTTTTCCAAGAGCGTACTCGAGGATGACTGAAACGACTTTTTGACTCAAAGGGTAATTCTCCAAAGTTTAAACCTGTTTCAAAGGTTCTTCCTTCATTTTTAGTTTGATCGCTCTCCAAAGCTCTTTTTTAAGTTGAGGCTCATTTTGCAAAAGGGCTGAGGGCGCAATTGGAATGGTCACACCTACGATCACTTTTAAAGCGGGGTAAAGAGGAATCTCTTCCTTTTTTATAAGAGCTGCCCCGTTAAAGGCGGTATCTAAAGCTCTTGTCAGGTTTTGGTAGAAAGGGGTGTTCTCTTGAGCCAAAACCCCAATCACGATCTCCCCTTTAAGCTTTTGTAAAGGCTCTCTTTTTTCTTCGACGTGGGGCTCTTTAAAAAGGGTGATGTTTGGGTAGTGGGAGAGGAAAAATTTTCGAACGTCTGAGAAATCCTCTTTTCGCTCCAAAAGGGGTGGCGGCTCAAAGGCAGGAGGAGGAATCGCTTTTTGAGGTGTAAAGCTTTTTGGGCCCTCTTTGGGAGGAAGTGGTTTCACAGGAATCGGCTTTTGAGAAGGAAGTGTTTTTTTAGCAAAAGAGGGTTTTGAAGAAAGAAGTAGCGCATCAAAGAGGTCTTTATCTGCGACAATATAACCCGATTGTTCAATTAAATGGAGCTTAGTTTCATGAATCAGTTCTTTTAATTCATTAGTGAGGCTTTTCATTGATCTTTCCCTAAAAGAGCAAGCTCTTTTTCAATCGAAGGGATAAGGGTGAAAAACCCTCTTTTTTTAAAGCCTGATATAAGGGTAACTTCAAACTCTTTCCCACCCTCTTTAAAGAGGGTGGCCACAAATCCACGGGAAAAAATCGTATCGAAAATCGTTTTTTTTCTTAAGTAAAAGTAGAGCACTGTTTCGCTCTCTTTAAAGAAAGGGGTCATCTGCTTTAAACATTTTTCGATCTCAGACAGATACCTGTTTAAAGAGGAACTGGGTTGAGTCTCTTCGATAAGCGAAATTAATTTTTTTTCTATTCTTAATACCGTCTCTAAGAGAGTTAAAAAATATTGGGAGTCTCTTTTCCAATCGTGTATTAAGGTTTTTATGAGAAGTTTTAATTTCGGAATCACCCCTTTTTCTGTCACTTTAGAAAATAAAGGGATAGGGTGTTGCGAAGTGCCCGTTAAATGGTACAGTTTTTTTAATACAATCGCTCTTTCTGGCGGGGTTAACTCGTTTTTAAACACTTGAAGGGTTTTGAGTTCCCGCCCTAAAATAAGAAGCTCTTGTAAAATGAATTGAAAGAGCACCGCTTCCTGTTTCTGAAAAGCCTTCACCTTAAGAAAAACTCCAACTTACTTTCTTAAGTCCATTATGAACGGTATTTCAGTTAAAGTCTAGAAAATCACTTTTTATCGATAGGGTCTTTTTTCTTAGGTCTCTTTTTTGGAATCGCCGCTGATTTTATTCTCGTTTGTTGAAGTTTTATTTGCATAACATTATCTACTTATTTACTCTTCACGTATCGCCCATTGTATATTTTGGGAAATGAATGTAAAGTAAATTTTTTAAACGTTAAGCGTTAAGCAGATGTGTTAAAAAAATTAATTGAAAAGCGTGAGCTGTATCTCTTTTTGTTCTAAAACGGGTTTAATTTTCCTTTTTAATTTAGTCGGTTGGAAACCATTTTTCTTAAAATAGGTTTCTTCGAGGTGGGATAAAATCTCTTGAGCACGTCCCAAAACGTCGGGGGGAAGTCCTGCAAGTTTTGCTACATGAATTCCGTAAGATTTATCGGTGTCTCCGGGTATGATTTTTCGAAGGAAAATCACATCGTTTGCTGTTTCTTGAACCGCGACTGTGTAATTTAGGGCCCCTGGCATGGTCTCTGCAAGTTTTGTCAGTTCAAAGTAGTGAGTGGCAAAGAGGGTCTTTGCTTGTTTTCCAAAAGTAGCCAGAAGGTATTCTGCAACTGACCATGCAATTGAAATTCCATCGTAAGTACTTGTGCCCCTTCCAATTTCATCGAGTATGACAAGTGAGCGATTAGTGGCATTATTGAGAATATTCGCAGTCTCCATCATTTCAACCATAAAAGTGGATTGCCCTTTTGACAGATCGTCGCTTGCCCCTATTCGAGTAAATACTTTATCGAGAAGTCCAATTTTTGCACTTTTAGCAGGGATGAAGGAGCCCATGTGCGCTAAAATGGCAATAAGAGCGACTTGCCGAATATAGGTCGATTTTCCCGCCATATTGGGACCTGTAATCATCATTAATCGATTAGATTCGTTGAGGTTGGTGTTGTTTGGAATAAAAGGTTCATTTGAGACCGATTCGATGATAGGGTGACGCCCCCCTTCTATGATGAGATCAAAACTTTGGTCGATTAAAGGGCGACAGTAGTTGTATTGTTGAGCGGCAAACGCCAAACTTTGTAGAACGTCTAACTCGGCAAGCGCTTGAGCTGTTTTTCTAATAGACTCCTCATAGAGAGCCGTCTTTTGTTTAAGCATTAAGAAAATTTCTCTCTCAAGGGAGCCGATTTTTTCCTCAGCTGAAAAAATCTTATTTTCGTGAACTTTAAGTTCGGGGGAGATAAACCGCTCGGCATTGACGAGTGTTTGTCTTCTCTGAAACGTTTCTGGCATCAAGTGACTCTGCCCTTTGCTCACTTCGATGTAATACCCAAACGCTCTTGTGAAATTTACTTTTAAAGTTTTAATTCCTGTCTGTTGCCTTAAACTCTCTTGATAATTATTGAGGTAGGTGGTGCTGTCTTTTTCTAAGTTTTTTAATGAATCGAGCTCCTCTGAAAACCCTTCCCTAATGACGTTTCCATCTGTTAGACGCAAAGGGGGATCATCTGCAAGAGCTTCAGTTAACGTTTTTAAAAGTTCTGGCAGTGGTGTGATGTTTCTTGCTATAGAGAGGAGGTAATCCCCTCCAAATGTGTTTAAGTGATTGATAATAAAGGGAAGTCTGTTGAGCGAATCCCTTAGAGCACTTAAATCTCTTGGATTGGCTACAAGAGTTACCACCCTTGAGATGAGTCGTTGAAGATCTCTCACCCCATCTAGTAATTCTCTAAAACTTTTAAAATGTTGATTTTTCAAGAAATCTTCGATAGCGTCTTGCCTTTTTGAGATCTTTTCCTCGCTTAAAAGAGGTTGCTTGATCCAGGTGGCAAGGAGGCGCGCTCCCATGGCAGTCTTTGTAAAATCGATCGTTTTTAGAAGTGTGTTTCGCTTTAAAAAGAGCCCTTCGGTAAGCTCTAAGTTCCTCAGGGTATTTCGGTCGATTTGCATATGCTCTTGAGGAAAGTAAGGAGTGATTGTTTTGACAGATTCAAGGGTTTGGCAAAGCTCCTCTTTAAGATATTGGATTAAGGCGCCACAGGAATTGATGCTGGTGACTTTTCCTTCAAGACCAAACCCATTTAAGGTAAAAACCTGGAAGTGTTTTCTCAATACATCTGTTGCTACCTGGTGCTCGAAGTGCCAATCCTCTTTGGTATTGATTAAGGGGGAAAAACTGTTTTTTAACTCTTCAAAAAAATGTTTGTGCTTTAGGAAGAATCGTTTAGAACAAAGAATCTCTTTGGGGTGGACTCTAAAAATTTCGTTTAATAGATCAGATTCTGAGTCGCACTCAGTTGTGAAAAACTCACCTGTGGAGAGGTCGAGGTAGGAAAACCCATAGAGGGAGCCAACTTGCGCCAAAGATCCAATGAAATTGTTAACGCTGTCTAAAAGCAGAGTCGATTCGAGGTGAGCTCCTGGAGAGACGACTTTGACGATGTCTCTTTTTACAAGTCCTTTTGCCAATTTAGGGTCTTCCATCTGTTCTGCGATAGCGACCTTATAGCCACGAGAGAGGAGCCTGTCGATGTGCGTCTCAATCGTGTGCCAGGGCACTCCTGCCATAGGTATCTCTTGCCTTTTAGTGAGAGTGAGTTCGAGCTCTTTTGAAAGGATTTCAGCATCTTCGTAAAACGCTTCATAAAAGTCTCCCATTCTAAAAAAGAGAAGGGCGTCTTTTCCCTTTTCTTTGCAGGCAAACCATTGAGACATCATGGGGGTTCTGGAATCAGTGTTCATAAGAAAGACCTTTGTTAAACGTGCGGCATTTTACAATTTTCGAGAATTTACAGCACGTTTTTTTTTTATTACATTGCAAATTAGCCTCTTTCGAAACAGACTCTTGTTTTTCAAAAAAGGGATTGCTTTTTTTTTACTAAAACGGTTACCTATCGGTTCGAAGAGGCTGGATTCCCTTTAGGAAGACAGTTTCAAGAGGGGGGGGGACATGACTGTTGTGAGAGAGACAAAACAGCTTCAGGCTGTTTTAGAAACCCTTTGCGATAAAGGGTTTGCTGAGATTTTAAAGCCGCTTTTTTTACAAGTGGAACTTCCTGAGGTCGTATCTCGTCCCACTTTAAAAACGATCATTTCTCGTTTGATCGATGCGATTAAAACCTTGGGTTCCCCTTATATCGAATTTGCCCAAAAATTAAGCCTCTCTTTAGACAAACTTCCAATAAGTTGGTGCGAAGCTTTTTCTCAATTAAAGGGGCACACTGTGTCTTTTCCTTTTGAAAAGGTGGCAGCTGTGATTCAGACTGAGCTTGGGGGAAGGCTTGAGATGTACTTCTCCTCATTTGACAAAACACCAATAGAGGTCACTTATTTTTCCCAAACACTAAGGGCTGAACTTCGAAGTGGGGAGAAGGTGTTTGTTAAAGTTGTTAGACCAGAAGTAAGAGCAGAAGTTGAGGCCTCCTTTGAAGTGGTCAGTCACTTAGCGGAACAGATTTATCGAGCTTTTGACTTTGGTAAAGATAAGGTGGTTCCTCTTCTCGATGATTTAAGGGATGCGCTTAAAGAAGAGCTTGATCTCACAAAAGAGGCGCAAAGAAGGCACTATTTAGGTGAGCTTTTTCAGCATGAAAAGGGCCTTGTTGTCCCGAAAGTTTTTTCAGAGTATTCAACTCCAAGTGTTTTGACTTACGAGGCCTATCCTTTAACGACCACTTATTCGAGTGGTTTTATCGATAAACTGATATTTGAGATGGGGATTGTGTTGGAGCCTATGCACTTAAGTCACAGTTTCGAAGAGAGGGGACTTATCTATTTATACCAAAAGCAGTTTTGGAAGTTAACTGATCTTGAAAGACAGGCGCTTAGTTATCTTTTTATGGGTTTAAAGGAGGGCAATGTTTATCTTACGATTGTGGCCCTTCAGCGGTTAAGTCCAAATCCAGAAAAGTTTTTGGCGGAGGACGTTGAAGAGGGGATTTCATCGATTATGGATTCCTCACAAAACAGGGGGGCTCAATTGCTTCGTTTTTTATCGTTTGAAAACATTGGATTAAACAAAGCGGTTTATTTGGCACTAAAACAGGCGTTCCTTGAGAAGCAGGATGCGGCTAACCGCATCATCTAATCGTTCCATCGAAATCCGCCCCTCTTTTACTGCCGTCACAAGGGAGTTGTGGATCCTTTTTACGTCTGGAGTTGTCACTTCAAAGTGGATGTCCCCGCGGGTGATCTCTGCTCCTCCGAGAAGGAGAATATCGCAGCCGGCAATCAGCGCTTGAATGGCAGCTTCGTCGACCGTTTTGCACGTTTTTAAAACCGCTTGCATGGCAAGAGAGTCTGAGATAATCACTCCTTGAAATCCTAACGTGTCTCTTAAGTAGTGAGTGAGGGTTTTTTTCGAAAGAGTTGCGCAACTCTCTTTGTCGAGGGCCTCTACCAGAATATGCCCTGTCATGATGGCATCGGCAAGAGGGTGAAGCTCTTTAAAAGGAACTAACTCAAATTCTTCAAGTTCACTTAAAGATTTTAGGCAGTAGGGAAGATCTCTGTGGGAATCGACATCGACAGCCCCATGGCCGGGGAAATGTTTTAGGGTGGTAAAAATATTGGCCTCCCTAAACCCCTCAAGGAAGCTTTTACCAAACGCTGTGACTTTTTGAGGATCGCTTCCAAAAGAGCGGTCGATAAGAGGCGAGTTTTCAGTTGTTGCGATATCGACCACTGGGCTTAAATTCAGCTGAATCCCGACACATTTCATCTCCTTTCCCATCTGATAGGCTATCTCTTTTGCAGCTTCTAAATCGTCTGTTTCCCCAAGGTAGCGGTTGCCGGGCGATTTTGTAAAACAGGGAGAGTTTAATCGGCTCACCTTCCCCCCTTCCTGGTCTGTGGCGATGAGCAGCGGGATCGGATGGGGGTTGTCGTATGTGAGCTCCTGAAGGTTGTGACTTAAGTTTTTCACTTGCGATCTTGAGGTCAATCCGTTTGACCAGTTGAAATAGATAATCCCCCCCACTCTAATATCTTGAATTAACTTTCGGGCATCTTCGTTCTCTGTTTCACCATAAAAGTGAACCATGATCACTTGGCCCACTTTTTCCTCAATCGTGAGTTTTGAAAGGGAAGCGGTTAAAAAAAAGGGGATTAGTGACAAAAAAACAATGAGTAGAGGCACTTTTTTTCCTTTTAGTTTTCTAAAAATTGAGAGACCCAAGCATCTTCTTTCAGGTCTTCCCCTGTTATTTTTTTTATTAACTCTTTGTAGTTAAGAGAGTTTCCTGGCTCAAAGAGATTCTTATTGAGAAACGAGGCTGTTTTTTCAGAAGTGAAAAGATCGAATTTTTGTTCTAGGGTCGAGGCAAAAAATTCCCCCAAAAGGTAACTAAAGTAGTAGGCAGGTGCTAAACTAATGTGGTATTTAGCTGCAAAATCGGCTCCGTGTTTGCTTCCTTTCCATTTAATCCCTTGATATTTTTCAACCATCTGCCACCAAAGGGTGTTGAGATCTTGATTGGGATGTCTATAGAGCTCTCTTTCAAAGTGGGTCATACACAAAACCCATCTTGAAAAAATCAGTTGCCCTCTTTTTAACCCCTTTTCAGCTAAACTTTTCAGGGCATCATCAGAATCGGGGCAGAGCTTTTCAAGTGATTTGGCAAGATGCGCTTGTCTTCCAGCGATTAAGGCCATGGCTTCCGTTGTGATCATATGAGGGGGCTCTCTTAAAAGCCAAGGAAGTTTTTGTGAAATCCCAACGTCGTAAACGGCATGTCCAAGCTCGTGAAGAACCACTTCTAACCACTTAAGAGTGGGTTTGACATTATTGAGAACTCTCACATCCCCTTCTCGATCGATGTGAGTGCAAAAGGCGTGCTGGTTTTTACCCACTCTTTCGAAATGGTCCCCTTTTTTTAAGATCTCTTCGACGTCAAACCCGATTTTCTTGTAGAAAGCTTTGGCTGCTTCTAAAATATCGATGTTTGCCACCAAGGTATCTAATGCAGACTGATCGAGTGGGTTTTCTTGAGAGAAGGGTTCAGCAAAAGCTAAAGGCCCAAGAGCTTCCTTTTCAGCATTAAACCTCTTTGCCTGGCTTGTGTAGATTTCATCGAGGAGCATAAGGTTAGCTTTTCTTGTTTTCTTTTCAAATCGAGAGAAAAGTTCGAAAAGTTCCTCTTCATCGACCTCTTGAAGAGCCAATTGCATTGAAAAGAAGTTGTCGTATCCTAAACTTTTAGCCGCTTGATTCCTTAAATTAACAAGTTTTAGAGTTTTTGGAGCGAGCACTTTACCGATCTCTTTTGAGGCTTCCCAAGCCTTTTCTCTTTTGGCAAGGTTCGTCTCAGTCTTTAGGATCTGTTTGATCTCATTTTCAGTCACCTCAATACCATCGATTTTTGGCCTAAAATTGGAGTAGAGAAGAGAGAGGTTGGCCTCCTCTTTTGCGATCTCTTCTAAAAGCGTTTTATCGATTTGGCTGAGCTTAAAAGTCCTTGTGAGGACATTAAGTTCTCTTTTTTGAAGGGGATTAAGAGGCTCCTTTTCCCAATCGGGCAGTTTTTTAAAAAACTCTTTGTCTTGAAAAAGAAGATGCCACTCCATGTTAAGTTCAGCCACCAAGCGCGCAGCATCTTGGCTCCCCGTTGTTTCCAAAATCCAGGAAGCAAGACGCATTTCAAGTTCTTTTCTTTTAAGTTTGGGAATAAAATCGTCAAGGTAAGTTTGAAATGACATCCGTTTAACCTCTTTTGAATTTCATTATGCTCCCAATGGGTTCATGTTTTCAAGAAGATCGTGATTTTGTTTTTTTTTAAAAGCGCAAATTTATACCATACCAAGAGAAGCCCTGAACTTCTTGTAAAAAGAGTTTTTTTTTGTTATATCTTTGACTATGGTGTGACTTTGGAAGATGCGATACCCTATTCAGTTTTAGCCTCTTTGTCAGTGCTTATTTTTGCGCTAGTCCACCTTTTAGCCCCTTTTTTAGCAAACCTCGATACCACCTTTCACAGCAGATTTTTATCGATGGGGGGAGGAATCGCGATTGCTTATGTGTTTATCGATCTTTTACCTAAACTCTGTAAGGGAGATCTTGTTGTCAAAGAGGTCTTACAGGGCGTGTTTCCCTATTTTGAGAAGCATGTGTATGTTTTAGCTCTTCTTGGATTCCTTTTGTTTTTTCTTGTGAGCCGGTTGCAAAAATCATCTTGGGAACAGGTGTCTTTTAGCTTGTCTCTCTCCTCTTATGCTCTTTTTAATTTTCTCGTCGGTTACGCTGTCACTTATAAGGAGGATCCCGATATTCAGCCTTTAGTTCTTTTTACTTTTGCGATTGCCCTTCACTATTTTACAAACGATTACACGATGAGTCGTGAACACCCCCAATCTTATAATGCCTTTGGAAGGTGGGTGCTGATTGGATCGTTGTTTTTGGGTTGGAGTGTCGGAAGTGAGTTCTTGATCGCTCCTGCAGCGATAGCTCTAGTCAACGCTTTTATCGGAGGGGGTGTCATTTTAAACGTGACAAGGCATGAGCTGCCAACCAAAACATCCAATAACACCTTTTGGTTTCTCTTCGGGGCTTTTTTTTATACCGTTTTACTTCTAGTATAATTTAACAAAATTTTCCGTAAAAACTTTTGTTAAACTGTACTAGGGATTGGTTACAGCTGATCGACAAGTGTGTCTATTTTTTTTTCACACAAATAAAAACATCCATTTGTTCCCCAATAAACAAACGTAAATTGTTTTTTTCTATGCGGTAAACAATTTCAAAGACCTGAGTATCCACTCTCTCGTGGAGTTCACTTACCAAATATTTTTTTTGCACCATGATTGGTTCGACATACAAAAACTTAAGAGGAATTTCTATTCTTGAATTGCCCTGCTTAAAGGCTACGGCAAGGTTTTCTGAACGAAATCTTTTTTCATTGAGTTGATCAATCTGAACTCTTATGTTAAGTTCCTCAATATTTCCCACAATCACTGCAGTTTTACTCGGATCTAATAGCTCACCTTCGTGAATTTTAACCTGCAAAACCGTCCCCTTAATAGGCGATTTAATGTACGTTTGTTCAATTTCTGCCTCTGTCGCCTCGACATCTGCTTTCGCTTGCTCTACAACAAGCTTTGCAATCTCTAAATCGGGTTGCCATGTTCCCCATCTCACTTTATCCCACTGAGCTTGTGCTTGCAAAAATTCAGCTTCTATTTGCTGATATTTATACAAACTAATACATTTTTCCTCTTTAGTTCGAGCCATTTTTTTAGTGAGGCAATGTTCGATAAATGATTGATTTAGAAGAGCTTGATTTCTATTTAAATTTTCTTGTGCAATGATAAAGTCTTCTCTTTGAGGAAACGCTTTTAACTTATCTAAATTAGCCAAGCTTTCTTCGTATTTTTTTTGCTTAATTTTGAGAAGCGCTTTTAAATCCTCATTATAGAGTTGAAATAGGATATCTCCCTTATTAACTTCATCAGTTACAGAGGTGTTAATTTTTTCAACGATCCGGTTTAGAGGAGAACTGATCATAATGTTGCCAGATGCAGGTTCCACAATTCCAGAGCCGCTAATATAATTTAAAAAAAGGGGGTTTGTAACTTCAAAAGCATACGTTTGCTGCGGTTCTTTTTTTTGGCTAATAAAGTAACTTAAAATAAAAGCCGAGCAAAGAGCTGTTAATCCAGCTATAAGATAAAAGTAATTTCTATTCATGTTCGATTAACCCATCGCTTATATTTATAATATGATCAGCAAATGAAAAAATTCGATGATCATGCGTTATCACAATAACTGTTCGCTTATCAAAAGATACTAAATCGCGCAAAATACTCATAAAGGCCTTTCCATTATCTTGATCAAGTGATGCTGTTGGCTCGTCGCAAAGAATAATTTTAGGGTTGTTTATCAAGGCTCTGGCTATTGCAGTTCTTTGTTGTTCACCTCTAGATAATTGTATGGGAGATCGATTCATTTTTTCTTTTATGTGTAATTTTGTAAGAAGATCTTGGGCCTTCTTATTTGCGTTATCTACATTTTCCCCTTTAATGATCAATGGTAAAGTCACATTTTCAAGTACTGTTAAAGTGGGAATTAAATGAAGAGTCTGAAAAATAATACCAAGATTTTCATTTCGAAAAGAAGCCTTCCCTAACTCATTCATTTCATTCATATGCTGTCCCAAAATATAAAGATCCCCTTCATCAGGAGCTAATATGGTTGCAATTATCGAGAGTAGAGTTGTTTTTCCCGACCCTGAGGGTCCAACCAGGAGAGTTAATTTATTATAAAAAATCTCTAAATCGATTCCTTTTAAAGCTGCAGTTTTGCTTTCGCTATTGTTAAAGTTTTTTTTAATTCCCTTACATTTAATAGCTTTCACATGTTCCTCATTAAATTATAAGGGTCAACTTTAAAAACTTTTTTAATGCTTAAAAACGAAATACAGACACATAATAAAAAGGCAATCGTTCCGGTAAAAACAAGTAATGCTAGAGGAAACTCAAAGGTCAAAGTGGTATCTTTAATGGCAAATCCCCAGAGCATCGTCACTGCAGTCCCTAAGATATAACCAATCAAACCTACGATAAAAGCTTGGGCCAGAATCATCTTAAATATCATTTTATCTGTACCCCCAAGCGATTTAATCAAAGCGTAATATCCGAGGTTTTCCAGAGTCATAATGTAGAAAATCTGTCCTGCAATCGAAAACCCAATAATCATACCCAATAAAACGGAAATCCCGTAATTTATTAAAATCCCAGTTTTTAAAAAATGGTCGGAAATTCTATTCTCCAGTTGAGTTTTTGTTAATCCTAAAATATTTTTATTGGAATTTATTTGATTAATAATTGATGTTACATCTTCCTGATTTCGCACCTTAGCTGCAATATATTGAATGCGGCTTGATCCACTAAATTGTTGAACTTGACTGTATGTTGCAAAAATAATGGGCTGTGGAAAAAATCCAGGAGTTATATTTGAAATTCCTGCAATAAAGGCGTGAATCCCATTGAGTTCTAATTCATCCCCCACTTTTAAGGGAATTTTTGTTCCATCAGGCAATGTTTTAGCTAAAAGATTTTTAGCAGAATTAGAGTCGATAATGACACCTCCTTCCCGATGGAGATTATCAACGGCACCCTCTATTAATTTGGGTAAACCTATTAAAGTTTTATCATCGACTCCATAAACTTCTGCAATCTGGTATTTCCCTGAAGCCAATTTAAGAGGTAGAAGTAAGTAGTTTATTGGAACTGCCCATTCAATACCCGGGATGCTTTTAATAAATTGAAGGGTATCTTTTGGCATGGGACGGATAAGATCTTCCCCTTTTGTCGCTGGATCGATCACCCAAATCTCTGGCAATGAAATATTTTTTGTAATCCTGTAGGAGCGGGAGACTAATCCTAAATAGATAGCCGATTGTTGTGAAATTAAGAGCACTGCAAGGAAAATGCCGAAAACCATTCCCATGAAACCGGCTCTATTTCCTATTAACATTTTTAATGCAATTAAAATCATAGTTTAACATTTAATACATTTTTAAGAGCGATCAAATCTTTAAATTTCAATTTATCTTTAGATAGTAAAAAAGTGCGCAGTATAAGTGGCTGATATTTACTTAAATAAATCGCCTTGGCATCGAGTTTAAACATCCATCTTGCTGTGTTGAAAAAAAGATTGGCCATAATTTTATGAAAAAAGCTTAAGCCCTTTGTTTGACCTAACCTAATCCCGGAAGCGACTCCTAGGCATAAATAAGAGCACCCTTCTTTGGCTAAAGTATCAAAAGTTAAACACATCAGGTGTTCAGTTGTTCCTGGAGGGGCATCCCGAAGCGCAAGATAGGAAGTCACAACCCACCCTTGATACCGATCAACGGGAGAAATCATTAAAATACCAATGATTTTATCATTTTTTTCGGCATAAAAGATTCTATTTTCGCAACTTCTATTCAAAAAATTGAGGGATCCTAAATGCATTTGAGGCCCTCGTCTTTGTGAAACCCATGTATCAATGGTGTTTTTCATTTGATTTTCAATTGAAATATCAAAACCTTTGTATTCTTTAACAGAAACGTCATGTTTAATTGATCTGTTAATTGCGTATTTTAGTTTATTCTTTTTCTTGAAATTAGTTGGATCAATGCTTAATTGTAAACCCACTTGAATTGATGTCTGGCAACCATTGTTAATGGCCCAATCGGCAAAATACTTATTTGCTAAAAGATAGACAGCTTTTAATTGAGATTCTTCACAGAAGGAATGAAAAGCGGTGGTCAGTTTTGCAATATCTTGCGATAAACAGATCGGATCGCCTACAACGACAGCATAATTGCCAATCTTATGATAGGCAATCACTCCATCCACTTCAGGTATTTGAAAAATACTGCAGGAGGTATGGAGAAGTGTTGTGGATTCAGGGGTTCCTAAACGCTTTACTAATGAAGATAACGATTCATTTTTTTGCATTCAGATCTCTTCCCCTCTAACTTGTTCATTTGTCCACAAGATATATAAAAAAAAATACTTTACAATATTTTTTTTAAAATTTTTAATAATTTGAGGTGAACTCTTATGAGATTGGAATGGAGTTGTTTAGTTGCGATTCATAAGATAAGCTTTGCCACTCTCATTGGCAACAGCTTCTAGAGAAATTTTTACTTTTGAGGCGCAAGGCCCAAGAAGTGTGAAAAAAACTTGTAATTCCTGTTCGTTAAAGAGAGGAAAATTGTTTTCTTGATCTCCTCGGTAAAAAAATAGAGTCAACTTTTTTAATTTTGTATTCTCTTTTAATGCAGAGGCTAAAGAGTTGAGCCATATGACTCTACTTTTGCTATTCTCGGCCACTGAAAAAGAGAGCTCTTCAAGTTTTCTGTTTTTAGAAATCATTTCTGAAAGTTGATTCATTGCCACTGAATCTACAAATGCTCCTAAAAGGTTTAGATTTTTTATGACACTGTCTGTTTTTAAAAAATGAAAAATCCTTTGAGCGCTTTTTGAGGAAAGATGATTATTTGATAAATCCCATTCAACAATGTTTTTGTTTTCATATAGGGCTTTGATAAGATGGGAAGTGTGTATGTCAGAAAGAGAGGTGTTACTAAATGAAATTTTAGCTTGATAATTGATTCGTGCAAGAAAAGAGAATCCATTAGTTTCAGGATCATAAGGATACTGAATGAGGCACTCCTCTCCTTTGATAAAGAGTGAGGGTGAAATCGAGTCATTAAAATAACCCACGATTTTAACGGAATCAAACTGACTTTTATCAAGTGTATGATTTAAATCGCGGCAAAGTCTATCTTCGTCGACATTATAGAGGGAGTTGACAGTATCGGATTTAAAAATAGTTAATGAAAAATCTACGTTCATGATGAGTATTTTATTGAATAGAAGTAATTAAAATCAATTAATTCATGAATTATAGCCGGCTGATAGGTTTTGTTTCTCCAACTTCAGTCAACCGTCTATATTCGGCTAAGTCGAGTTTTTCCTTCACCTCGAGAGGGTTCTTATTTGTGATGATCCATTTTTTTCCTGAATTGGAAGTGATGAGTCGCCCCTTATAAGGGTTTAGGCTTAAAGTGTAGCCTCGACCAAAATTGAGGCAAGCTAAATAGGAAAACGCTTTATTGGCCACTGATTTTGTTTTATAATAACCCACTATTGTTGTCGTGTTATCTTTAGAAAGGATTAAAGCTTCAAAAGTTTCCTCCGTAATGGCTTTTGGATCTAAAAACTCCTCTTTTGTGTTTTTTATTACTAAATTATCTCCAAACGATAAATTAAGTAGTTGCATGTAAGAGTCTTTGTTTAATTTCTCTTTTATTACTGTATTGCAGTTTTTACCGTTTTTTAATCGATACCCAGCTTCTGTTTTAACGATTTCCCCTTCGCGAGGTTCAACTCTAACATCGATTCCTCCAAGTAAAGCATCGCTATAGGCTTCTCGGATGAAATTAGCTGCATTTTCGGCTGTTGTTTTATTGAGGTAAAAGTCAACGAGGTGTTCATTATTCCAAGGATCAGTGGTATAAGAAACGCTGTAGTAAGTATTCATGCTCTATCTAACCCTTTTTTTTGACTTAAGTTAGTCGGCCCTGAAAAAGTCCTCTCCAATAAAAAAGTGTCCCTTTTGACAAAAAAGGCGTTTTACTCCTCACCAAACCCCTCAAGGGGGTGGTAAGCGTCGTTCACCGCATTTTTTGTTAAAGGATCACTTTCTCTTCCTCGTTAACTGCAAATTTTTCTCAAGGAACCCTTATTTTTTCAGGGCCGACTAAGTTAGAGTATCTTAGGTAAATAAAAAAAGCAACGAGATTGGAGCCTTTAAGACCTTTTCTCTTTAGAAAAGAGTCCCACAAGCTCTGCCTCTGCTAAAATATGTCCTTTTATTTTTGCAAGAACCTCCTCTTTAGAGGCACCAGCTTTTAGATCGATTGAGGTGTCTAAGGCAAAAAGCTTAAAGAAGTATCTGTGTTCTCCGATGGGAGGGCAAGGGCCTCGGTATCCTAAAGTTCCCCACCCATTTTTTCCTTGAAGACTCCCTTTATACTCTTCTGGTAGAGCGGTCGTCTCTTTGGGGATGTTGTAGAGCACCCAATGGACGAAAACCATTTTGGGCGCTTTTGGGTCGGGTGCATCGGGATCATCGCAGATCAGGACAAACGAGACAGTTCCCTGAGGAGTGCCACTCCAACTTAAAGGGGGAGAAACATCTTTTCCAAGGCAGGTGTAGACGTATGGGATGGGGGTGTGATCCTTAAAAGCTGGACTTTCAAGAGTAAACATGATCTTCTCCAAATTTTGGATATTGCAAAACTTTTCTAAAATAATTACCTTAATAAAAAAAGGTTTTTTTAGATATGAAAAAAATTATTGTAATTTTCTTTTTGATGGGGTTCTCAACGGCATCGTTTGGGATGCTTGCAGGGGGGCGTCCAAACACCTTTTCGGAGGGCAATAACAGTTTTGCAGGGGTTGTCAATCCTGCAAATGCGGTTTGGATTGCCGATCGGATAGATGTGGGGGCCTATTTGGTGCATCAAAAAGCCACTTTTAATAATTTAGACAATAATCCCCTTTTTCCAGCGGGAAAATTGGATCTAACTTACAAGTGCAAAAATCTGTTTAATGCCGATTTTGCCTGTCTTAAGTTATTAAAAGTAAAAGGAGTAGAAACCTCTTTCACTTTAGCCGCCTATACCATCCCTGGTTCTTTAAAAACAGGAACTGAAAATCCTATTCCATCAAGTGGGACAACTCCTGTATCCGTCTCCCAAAAAACTCAAGTGATTTCAGCTATTTTTTCGGTGAAAATAAACTCATCTCACTCTTTGGGTGTTTCGGTTGATTTTTTACAACTTTCTCACTTAAGAAACGGTTTTGAAAACTCTGATAATCCTTTAAAATCGGTGGCACCGGGACATGTGACAAATAATGGAACTGACTATGCCAACGGTGTGGGATTTAGCATTGGTTGGCGCTGGAATATTTCTAAGGCGTTGAGTTTTGGAACAGCTTATATCAAAAAGACTTACTGTGGACATTATAATAAATATAAAGGTTTTGAGCCCCATTATGGAAAAAATGTGATCCCTCAAACCTTGGGGGGAGGATTTACCTATCGATTTTCGACAAGATGTGCCGCACGCCTTGAGACTCTTTGGTCAAATTATTCAGCGCTTCCAGGGGCTAATAATTCGATTTTAAGCAATGGGGATTTGAATTTAAACAAAAGGGGTTCCAATAAGTCTCCAGGACCCGGTTTACAAGATGCCGTTTTTATAAATACTGGGATTGGGTACTTGTGGCACGAAATGGTAGCTGTAGGAGCAGGTTACTCTCACAGGTTTAGATGGGCAAGGAATAGTCCCTATATTTTGTCTCACTCTTATGCTTTGCGAACCATTTACGATATTTTGTCGGTCGGTTCGATTGTGAAATGGAAAAAGAGCGAACTTTTTTTAGTTTACTCCTACGGGTTTAAAAATAGGGTTTCAGGTCAGATGCCAAAGCCTTTAGAAGGGGGGTGTTTTGTTAGCGAAAATCAAAACATGACCTTCTCACTTTCGTGGGGTTATAAGTATTAATCGATTCTTCTCCACGCAAGGGAAATCTCAAAAATCTCAAAGGCTTCGTTATTTGTGAGAATTTTAAAGCAGTAGTTAGCCTCTAAAAGAGAGCTTAAACTTTCCCAGTGGGGGTGAATTAAGGTTTGATAGAAAACACTTGAGAGAGAGATTCGATCGGTAATGTCTAGGGGATTGTGGATGACTGTTTCTGAATCATCTGAAGAGATGAGCAGTAAACCGTTCTCTTTATCTTGAAAGTGACTTAAAAATAAGGTCCTCACTTTCTCAATCGAAGCTTTTAAGCTTTTGAGAACTTCCGAATGAGCTGTAATGTGTATGATGGATCCTTCCATGTTAATAAAGAAATGCTCTTTTGGATCTCTATTTGTTGCCTTACAGAAAGTTATCCAAAAAAGGTTAGGCTCTTTTAGAATAGATTCAACATCTTGATTTTTGATTAATTGATCCCATCTAGATGTGAGAAAAGATTCTTTAATCATTTTAATCTTAAGGAGTCTTTTTTTTAAAGATAGCGTAACCGTTTCTTAAGTGAGGTTGGTGCTCAATTAAAGTGTAATTTTTATCAAAGGATAAAATATTAAAAGTTTCGAAATTTTTATACGCATTGATATCATCGAGTAAGATAAATTTTGCCCCATAAACATAATTGAGTTCAGCTTTTCCTGTAAACTCTGAGCCATCGATTAAGACGACATCAAAGTTATCGATGTGATTCTCTTTTTTGATAAGAGAAATTCCGTTTTGGGCAATATTATTGGCATTTAGGTATTCAATATCTTGTTTTAACCACCCGAAGATTTGTTCTATGGGATAGCGGTTTAAGGATGTTTTGTGTTTATAGTAGAATGAAGTCACATCGTGTTCTGAGGGGAAATCGTTTATTGCAACTGAGGAGGCGTGGTAACACTTTACGAGAGGATTGTCTTCGTAATATTTTTTTAGAGCTAAAAATCTTGGTAGAGAGATTTCTAAACAAAAAAGAGTGGGTCGGTTTTTATTTTGATTGATCCCGGCCACAAAAGCTTGGGTGCTGCCTTGACCACTTGAGGAGCCAATTTCTAATATTGTTTTGATCTCTTCTGTTTTGGCAATAGAGTAGATCATGTCGTAAAACGAGTCGTTTTTTATTTCAGGAGGAATGATGACATCGAGAGAAGTGGTTTGACTTCCACTGACAAAATGATGGCAGAAGAGGAACGGGAAAAAAAAGAGCAGGAGTTTTAACATGAGAGGGCGCCTTCTGTGAAGTCACAATTTTAAAACAGAAAGCGTATAGGGTGTTCAAATAATTTTCAAGAGGATTAATTATCGTTGAATGCTCTTTTTTTACCCGTAATCGTTTCTCCGTTAAAGACGTTTTGTTCATATTCGAGATCTTTTGCTAAATCAATCCCATTTTTTTTGCATAATTGAAGAGTCATGGGGTCAAACAAAACTCCTTTTTTAAGCAACAGTTTTCCGTTATTAAGACGATTAGAATTGATTGCGATGTAGAGAGGTGAAAGTCCTGATAAATTGAGTGCATTGGGGTTAACCCCTTGCTCAATAAGAAAAGTGATCATTTGCTCGTTTCTTCCTTTAGCTGCAAAATGAAGGAGGGTGTCTCTTCCTTTTGTGAGTATGTTCAGCTTAAAAGGAGGAAGCGCTTTTAAAGCCTCGATATTGCCGCTTTCGGCTGCCATGTGATAAGGTGTGATCCCTTTGTTGTCAAACTGATTAGGATCACTTTCATTTGCAAGAAGTTTTTCAATGAGTTTAACGTCGCCTTTTCGGCAAGCCTCGTGAAGAGGGGTCATCCCCTGGTTATCGTGAGTCATTTTGATTTTTTTTATAGTTTGAGTGATCTCTTTAAAGCTTGCATAATAGAGAGGTGTCTTTCCATTATTATCTTTAATTGTCTCATCTGCCCCTCTTTTAATAAGTTCGTTGTAGATCTCTTCAAGTCCGTAAAGGGCTGCTAAATGAAGAGGAGTTTTTTTATCTTCATTTAAAGGATCGACCAAACAGTTCTTATCTAAAAGAGCTTTAACTTTAGACAGCTCTTCACTTTTGACAGCTAAGTGAAGGGGGGTCATTTTTGTTGCGTCTTCACTGTTGATACTGACTATTTTTTTAAGTAATGCTTCGACAACTTTTACAGATCCCTCTTCTGCAGCCCTATGAAGAGCTGTTTTTTCCGTAGGATCCTTTATAGTTAAATCAGCTCCCTTTGCAATAAGTTCTAACGATTTTTCTTCCTCTTCAATCTCTTCTAAGAGGTCGTAGCCTAATTCTTCTTCAGGAGATTGTTCAAAAAAACCTCTCTCTCGAAGTATAGAAGTATCTATTATTTTGTGGTTTTCTAATAAATCAAGAAACGCTTTGGTTTTAAGAATTCCGGTGGATTGCAAAACACAGCGGTTCATGTACGCCAGTTTTCTTTCATCCTCTGAAGAGTAACGGTTTTTTTTCCAATCGTCTGGAATATTGTCCTTAAACCAATTTAAAATCTCTTCTTTAGTCAAATGAGCAGCTTCTTGTTCGTTTCCAGTACTTCTAATATTTTCAAATTCGATAATAAAACGATGTAGGATGGAAGGAACTGAATAAGCTTGATCAAACAGGTCGAAAGCTAATTCTTTTGTAATTTGATGGCGAAAAAAACTATCCCCTTCATAAACGGCTCCAGGAATCCCTCTTGGTTTTTTCAAGTGAACCATGTAGGTGTTAAAAAGGTGGGTATTCATAATATTTCTGTCTGTAGAAAGATCGACTAAGATCCCTTTTCTATAATTGGCATAGAGAGAGTGAATTTTATCTTTAAATAGTAGGGGTTGAGTTAAAATAAGAAGTTCATAGGCTGAAGTGCTTTCCCCAATGTAATGGGTACCACAGTTAAAACCTGCGATGGCAAAATGAACTAGATGTTCTCTTTTTCCTGCTTGATCGCAATTTGAATCCTTCATTTTATTAATAACTTCGCTAACAAGAAACTGAAGCTTGTCGAAAAAAAGTTTTCTTTCCTTAGTCTCTTCTCCTTTTTCATCGAGGGGAGGCGAAGCTAAAAGGGTGTTAGACCATTTGTCATTAATAAGGGCTTTTCCTCTATTTTGAATATTCGTTGCAAAAACCAAAAGTTTTTCCTCAAGAATTAAAGGAACATTTGGGAATTTGTCTTTTAAAAATGTCTTTTCATCGAGTCGAATTTTGCTAGGATCGATGTATCCCTCTTTTGTGGGGTTTAAAAAGTTTAACGTTTTGAAAAGAGACTTAAGCTCGTTGATAAAATCAATTGGAGTTGAAGAAGTGGGGGTGATCTCGTTTGCTATTCCAATTAAGAAGTGTTCTTCATTTACCTTGAGAAAGGGGATTAGATGCTCTGTTGTATAACAACTATTTTTTAATTTATCGATATAGATTTTTCCAAAGGTTGGATCTTTAAGAAGAAATTCTTTTGAGATCACACAGGGATTGGCCCCTTTTTCTAAAAGTATTAGTATAAAATCACGAGCTTGATCAGGTTTAGAAATAAAAGCACACCTCATTGGACTCATTTTTTCGTTGTTTAAAAGATTAATTTTGGCGCCAGCTTCTATTAAGAGATTTAAAATATCTACTTTTTCAGGCCAGTGTGTTGCTAAATAGTGTAGAGGAGTATTTCCATTGATGTCTTTGTTATTGATTTGAACTTTTTGACTGAGGAGAAGTTGAACCATCTCTTTTTTTCCATGGATACAGGCTTCATGAAGTGGAGAGACTAAATTGAAACACGTTGAGTCCGGGTCAATTTCATACTGTTCAATAAGTGTTTTAGCCATTTGAACATGATTTGTTTGACAAATCATATGAAGAAGAGTTCTATTTCTTACATCAGTAGCTTTTGAGTACGATGGGTTACAAGCCAAAAAATAGAGAAGGATATCAGTTTGTTTTAATAAAGCTGCAGTATGAATAGGTGTTGTTTCTTGGGTTTTGAAAATCGGGTTGAGTTTGAATATCTCGACGAGGTATTTAACAACGTGTAGATGACCATTTGTGATAGGGAAAAGTAATAAGTCATGTTTGTTTACAGGATTGAAAAATTTTGATTTCACAAGAAAGCGGATAAGTTCAAGATGACCATGCAAAAAAGCTACTTTTTGGAAATTGAGGTCATTTAAATCAACTTGACAAAGGTCTGGGTACTCTTGAAGCAGTTTTGTTTGATTCGACCATGCAGCGCATTGTAGAGGAGTGAAACCTGAATCATTTTTTTCATTCCATGGGGGGGTTAAATTATTTTTGTGATATTCAATCGATTTTATACTCCCACTAGTACAAGCCTTGTGAAAGGGAGTATTCCCACTTTTATTTTTTGTTGAGACCATGAGGTATCTTTTGATGAGGAAATCGATTAAAACAGGGTTGTTTCCGATGTAGGCAAAATGAAGGAGGGTGTTGTTCTCGTGATCTGGTAAGTTAGGGTCTAGTTTTTCCTGTTCTAATCCATAGACCACTGATTGAAAAGCACCAAAACGAGCCCCTGTTTGTAGGCAAGTTTCTTTATTATTATTTAACTTGTCGTTTAAAAGTTTCTTCTCTTGGGTTAGGTATTTTATTAGGGAAACATTATCTGAAATGTAGGCGTTATGTAGAAGAGTATTTCCTTCAGAATCGGTCGATTCTAAATCAATTTCTTGGGTCTCAAGAAGCCACTTGAGAAGCTCAAGGTGTCCATTTTTTGCGGCGATATGGGCAAGTGAGGGTCTATCATTAAAGGAGTCAGTTTCCCTTGAGATAAGAGTTTTAACGATTTCGAGCCATCCAAAGCGGCATGCATAAGTTAAGGGGGAGTGACCGGTTGAGTTTTCAATTTCGGTGGGTATGTGGGGTGTGTGATCTAAAAGAGCTTCACAGCACTCCTTATGTCCATTTTGGCAAGCAGCTAAAATGGGAAAGTCTCCTTGGTCTGCTTTAAAGTGGGCAAAGGCTCCGTTTTTTAACAACTCTTTTGTCAGGTTTACCAATCCTTTTTCGCAAGCGATCTGTAACGGGGTGCGATCTTTGTGTCCGAAATTTGGGTTAGCTCCTTTCTCTAAAAGAGCTAATCCCAACTGTTCATACCCTTCTAGATAGGGAAAATCAAAGGAGATCTCTTTTTCGTGATAATACCCTTTACCTAACAAATAAAGAGCTATTGCAGCTGATTCTTTAAGCGCTTTTGGAAGGAAAGACTCCTTTTTCATAAAAGGGGAAACTTTTCTTTTTTCAATAAGATAGAAAAAGGTCTCTTTTTGCCTTTCTCCACAGGCTTGATATAAAAGGGGGGGATTGTCATTATCTTTTTCTTCCAATTCAAATCCATAATCCTCGATCATGAGATCGATTAATTCGATATGTGTCGTTAAAGAGGTGAAGAATAGAAGGTTTTGCCCATTTTCATTTTTGTCTTTTGGCGTGATTTTTTTTTGTTTCAAAAGCTCTTTTATAAAATCTATTTTGTTAAAGAAAAGGGCGTAAAAGATGGGAGGAAGAAGTTTTATGGGTTTGTCAAAAAGGGAAAGGTTGTGATTATCGATGAGGTAAAGAGTGCACCTCAAGGAGCCCAAACTACAGGTGTTTTTAAGAAGAGTCTCTCCGTCAATTCTTTGATGAGCGTCAAAATGCTTCTTTTCGATAAGGAATTTAAGAGCAATTTCATTGTCGTAACTTATGGCTAATAATAATGAGGTCTGATCGAAACGAAAACGAAATTCATCCCCAAAAAACGCTCGAAGAAATTCAATATTTCTCGATTGCCAAGCCTTCTGGTAAGTGTTTGACAAGTCCAATCGTTTTTCATTGACGAGATAGCGTAAAATATTGAGAGCTCCTTCTTTGTAGGTATCTTCAAGACAAAATTCTAGATTAAAACTTAAACGCTCATGAAGAAAGCGAAAGAGCTGTGAATTATCATGTTGGTAAATGCATTTTAAGGTTTCTTCTAAAGAGATCCTCTGATTGAGGAGAAAGAAGAAGACTGTGCTGTGTGTTACTGTAGAGAGAAATGTTTCTAGGGAAAAATAAGACCTCTGTTTAAAATAAGTAATTAGCTCAATGTCGTTTTTTATACAGGCTATCATAAAAGGACTTGTTGTATTATTGTTTGAATTAAGAGGGTACCCTCTGTTTTCTACAATTTCTTTAATGAATGTGATATTGCCATTATATGTTAAGAATGGTATTATGTCTTCATCAGATTCGATTAAATCTAATTCATCGATTGTTTTTAATACATTTAAATCTGTGCAACAAAGAGCGTAATCAATTGCCGATTTGCCATCAGTTTCGTTTGGATCTGAAAAATTGAAACCATGTTCTTTAAATTTTTTAAAAAGCTGATAGAGTCCTAACTCGCAGACGGTATGTAAAAGCGATTTTCCTTCAGGTTGTCGTTCATGAAGGTAAGCTGGTTTGTTTGTAACGAGATCTAGGGCAAAGTCGACCTGTTTGTTTTTGCATGCGACGATAAGAGGAGTTTCCCCATTAGACATTTCATAAGGAATACCATTTGACATAAGTAAATGAAACATCTGGATGAAACCTTTTGAGGCGGCCAGGTGAAGAGTGGTGGAAAGGGTATCTATAGAAGTTGTTTCTTTTATTTTGTTAAGAAGTTTAGGAATAATTGATAATCTATTATTTTCAACGGCAAAAGTGAGACCTTGCTTTGCTAAATCGGGGTTAACCTTTTCGATAAGGTAGGAAACAATCTTTTCGCTGCCATGAGAACAGGCGATTTCGAAAAAGTTGTCATCTTGTTGTTTATTGATATCAAAATGTTTAGAGTGAGAGATAAGTAGTGTAAAGCTTTCGAGGTCATCTTTCGTAGCAGCTGCAACTAACGCGTCAAAGTAAAAACAGTTTTTTTGATCACTTATGTTGTGTGTTGGGGGAACTTTTTTGATAATTTCCTGGTTATTGGAAAAGACGGCATCTAATGCGAGCTCTTGAATAGTGTAAACTTTACTTGTGAAATCTTTTAATGGGGTGTCACCAAGTAGGCGAATAGAGTCTTCTTTTGGAAGAATGCAGAGCGCTCTTGCAACGACTTTAGCTGAGGTTTTCTTTACCCCCTCTCTAAAAATGGTCTCTGCAATTGTTTTTAATTTTTCGTCAACTTTTATTTGATTTTGAAGCGAAGGCGCATTCGAATCAAATTCATCACTTTTAAGAGAATTTATTAAACTAGTTTTATTGGTCATTTAACACCGCTAATTTTTTCAACCATTATAACACAACCTATATTTAATTTAAATAAATATGTTATGTTTAATCAAATTAAGTGTTCTTTGGCAAGAATACTTATTAGTAGCATGAATTTTTAAAGTTATTGCTGGGTTTTTGCTTTTGGGTTTAATGTTTAAGTTTTAGGTTTAAGTTTGTAAATTTAATGGTAAGGTTTAGGTTTTAGGGTTTATTTTTAAGGGTTTAGTTTTAAGGTTAAAGGTTAAAGGTTTTAAAACAGTTTTTTTTCAAGTTTGTAGCTAAAGCCAAACTTGAAAAGGGGAGGGGGGAGAGAGGGCTTTAAAAGCCCTCTCTCCCCCCCTTAACCCCCCACCACTCACCCTAAATTCGGAAACGAGATAATGGCTCCAACCTTTGGTTGGAGGAGTTCTAAGGGGGAAAATGCTTTTCCCCTTAGGGATCCCCCTTTTGCTTCCCCTCCTAAGTTGAAAGCAGGGGGGAAAAGCGATTTCCCCCCTACCCCCCCCCTATGCGTCAAAGGGGGGAAAGTTCACTTTCCCCCCTACCCCCCCCTTGATCCTTTGAGTCGTTATTGTAACCGTTTGGCAATCGATCTATTCGGAAAAGAGCAAAATGCATTTCTTCAAGTTTTGGCCTTAAGCCAAAACTTTGGAAATGCAAGAGGGAAGGAGAGGTTTCGCACCTCTCCTCCCCTTCCCACCTCACCGCGTTAGGGGCTATCGCCCCTAAAACCCCTTATAATTGGGTTGCAAGGGCGAAGCCTTTGCTGCAAAGAGAGGGGTTAAGGGGGAGAGAGGTGCAAAACCTCTCTCCCCTTTGCCTTAAGGTTTGGCGCTAGCCAAAAACCTTAAGGGATTAAACTTCATCCGATTAGATTAAGCTACAAACAGTTACAATAACGACTCGAAGGATTAAGGGGGGGGTAGGGGGGAAAGGAACTTTCACCCCTTTGACTAGAAAGGGGGGGGTAGGGGGGAAATCGCTTTTCCCCCCTGCTTTCAACTTAGGAGGGGAAGCAAAAGGGGGATCCTAAGGGGGAAAAGCATTTTCCCCCTTAGAACACCTCCAACCAAAGGTTGGAGCCATTATCTCATTTCCGAATTAAGGGTGAGTGGTGGGGGGTTAAGGGGGGAGAGAGGGCTTTTAAAGTTCTCTCTCCCCCCTCCCCTTTCAAGTTTGGCTTTAGCTACAAACTTGAAAAAACTGTTTTAAAACCTTTAACCTTACCATTAAATTTACAAACTTAAACCAAAAAATTAAAGCAAAGCCTTGATGCGATTTTTTTCAAGGTTAAGCCTTAAGCCCCAAAAGAAAATAAAGCTACAACAATGGGTAAAAGGATCAAGGGGGGGATCGCTTTTCCCCCCTGCTTTCAACTTAAGGAGGGGATTCTACTGGTCGAAAGTCAATTGAGCTATGATTATTCAGCTTATTGCTGTTTAAAGTAATAATTTTAAAGATAACATAATTAATGACTTACGGATGAATGAGTTGCTGCTGTGTGCTGTACTTTGCGGTGACTATTTGTGGAGAAGTGCACCATTGAAACATGAAAATAGTTGTATTATACCAAAGATAATTGGTAGAATAAAGCTAATGGAAGTGATTGAAGGTGGTGGCTTAAGTGCCTCTTAGTGGAAAGGAAATGCGCAAGCTGTTTTATCAGGCTGGGTATGAGCTAGTATCTGGTGCTGGGAAGGGAAGTCATTGGAAGCTTAAAAAGAATGGTTGCCCAACGGTAGTTATCCCCAATCACGATGAATTAAAGAAGGGTACTGAGCACGCTCTAAGAAAAATATTAGAAAAAGGAAAATAAGGATTTAATGCTGTGAAGTATCATTTTAAAGTACATAAAGAGGGGAGCGGGTTTTGGGCAGAGTGTTTAGAACTTGAAGGCTGCGTTACAGAAGCTGACACCTTTGATGAGCTTCAAGTAAACATGGAAGAAGCTTTAAATCTCTATGTTGAGGAACCTGAAAGCTCTAAAGATTTGAGCGCTTTGCCTAATGATTCGATAAAGCCCTCCAAAACAATTGTAGAGGTTGCTCTTGACCCTCAAGTAGCTTTTGCTTTTATGGTGAGATATTTTAGAATTAAGCACGGGCTGACTCAAGCAGCAGCTGCAAAAAAAATGGGGTTTAATACACTTTTTAGCTATCAGCGCCTGGAATCAAAAAGATGTAATCCTAGCTTAAAAATTATTCATAAAATAAAAAAAGTTTTCCCTGATTTTTCTATTGATTATGCTGTTGACTGAGTGAGAGGTGCCATTGTCGTTGTTGCTGCACAATCAAGTGTCTATCTTTTGACGAGGTGTATTCTTTAATATCAAAGACTGCATGTTGGTAATTGTGAGGTCTTGTATTTCTCTCAATTCGGGATGCTACTCATAATTGATGTTCTATTTGCTTTTTTCGTTTTTGTTCTTTGCATAAAATGGATAATTCGTAAGGGCTTTTTCAGTTTCTAGAATTTTTGTAGATTGTTCCAGATGTTCAAAACACTTTTTTTTCTGAATTAGCGTTAACACCTCAAATGTTGGTTTAAGAAAATCATCCTTTTGTGTAAGAATATCTTTTACTTTATTCGTAAGTTCATTTTTTGCCATGGTGTACTCCTTTTTTTATTTTTGTTAGAGGGAAAAGTTTACATCATGGCCGTTTTCATTTCAAAGAATGAATTTGCACACAAATTTATACACTATCGTTTTAAGTTTAAGTTTTAGGTTTAAGGTTTTAAAACAGTTTTTTTCAAGTTTGTAGCTAAAGCCAAACTTGAAAAGGGGAGGGGGGGAGAGAGGACTTTAAAAGCCCTCTCTCCCCCCTTAACCCCCCACCACTCACCCTAAATTCGGAAATGAGATGATGGCTCCAACCTTTGGTTGGAGGAGTTCTAAGGGGGAAAATGCTTTTCCCCCTTAGGATCCCCCTTTTGCTTCCCCTCCTAAGTTGAAAGCAGGGGGGAAAAGCGATTTCCCCCCTACCCCCCCCTATGCGTCAAAGGGGTGAAAGTTCCTTTCCCCCCTACCCCCCCCTTGATCCTTAAAGTTGTTATTGTAACCGTTTGGCAATCGATCTATTCGGAAAAGAGCAAAATGCATTTCTTCAAGTTTTGGCCTTAAGCCAAAACTTTGGAAATGCAAGAGGGAGGAGAGGTTTCGCACCTCTCCTCCCCTTCCCACCTCACCGCGTTAGGGGCTTTCGCCCCTAAAACCCCTTATAATTGGGTTGCAAGGGCGAAGCCTTTGCTGCAGAGAGAGGGGTTAAGGGGAGAGAGGTGCAAAACCTCTCTCCCCTTTGCCTTAAGGTTTGGCGCTAGCCAAAAACCTTAAGGGATTAAACTTCATCCGATTAGATTGAACGCCAAATAGTTACAACAATGGGTAAAAGGATCAAGGGGGGGGTAGGGGGGAAATCGCTTTTCCCCCCTGCTTTCAACTTAGGAGGGGAAGCAAAAGGGGGATCCTAAGGGGGAAAAGCATTTTCCCCCTTAGAACACCTCCAACCAAAGGTTGGAGCCATTATCTCATTTCCGAATTTAGGGTGAGTGGTGGGGGGTTAAGGGGGGAGAGAGGGCTTTTAAAGTCCTCTCTCCCCCCTCCCCTTTTCAAGTTTGGCTTTAGCTACAAACTTGAAAAAACTGTTTTAAAACCTTTAACCTTACCATTAAATTTACAAACTTAAACCAAAAAATTAAAGCAAAGCCTTGATGCGATTTTTTTCAAGGTTAAGCCTTAAGCCCCAAAAAAAAATAAAGCAAAGACTTGATGCAATTTTTTCAAGTTTGGCTTTAGCTACAAACTTGAAAAAAAAATAACTCATAGTGTTAAAAGTAAACTCCAATTACTGGTTACACTTCCAACTTTTGACGGGCTCAATTTCTCTTAAGGATTTTCAACTCTCTCAAAATTAACAACTTAAAATTCACTTGAAAATAATGTATCCTAAAAGATACAATAAGATTGTATGGAAGAAATCGAAATTGAACTCTATGAAACCTCTACTGGCAAGCGACCCTTTGAGATCTGGATTAAGGAAATCAAAGAGATTCATACCCGGGCCAAAATCTTGACAAGGCTTGATCGCTTGAAGCTTGGGAACTTTGGCGATTGCAAAACCTTACAAGAAGGTGTTTGCGAGCTTAGGATTCATTACGGCCCCGGAATTAGAATTTATTATGGGAAGATTGGGAATAAAGTCATCTTGCTTCTTTGTGGTGGCGAAAAGGGTTCCCAAGAGAAGGATATCACTAAAGCAAAGCAGTATTTAAAGGATTATCAATCAAGGGAGATAGGTTATGGCAAGAAGTAAAAAATATCAGGAATTTCTAATTGGGCATTTAGCAGATCACGATGAAGCTGTGGCCTACCTAAACGCAGCTTTAGAAGAAAGTCTTAAAGGTGATGAAGAGTCACAACACATTTTCTTGATAGCTCTTCGGAATGTCGCAGAGGCACAAGGCGGGATTAGTGCTATAGCTAAAAAAGCTCATGTTGGTCGTGAAAGCCTTTATAAAACACTTTCAGGAACTGGCAATCCTAAATGGCAGACTTTGGTATCTTTATGCGTTGCTATGGGGTTAAATTTAAGATTGAGTTAGTTTTACTTAGGAGGGTTCTAAGGGGGAAAAGCATTTTCCCCCTTAGAACTCCTCCAACCAAAGGTTGGAGCCATTATCTCTTTTCCGAATTTAGGGTGAGTGGTGTGGATGCAAGAAGTTGCTGGATTCCATTTTTAAGCCAAGTATTGAGGCTGACCTCGTTGCGTTTTGCTTCATAGGCAATTCGTTCATGAATTTCTGGAGGTAATCTTAAGAGAAGGTTACCTGAAAATGGTTTTTCAGGAGCTCTTCCTAGTTCCTTGCAAAAATCAAGATATTCATCAACTGAGTCTTTGAAAGCTTGTTCTAATTCAGCTACTGAGGTGCCTTGAAATGTGACGACATCTCTTAAGCCTGCAACTTCCCCATGGAAGATTTTTGCATCTTCGTCATAGCTGACTTGTCCGTGATAACCTTTATAGTTCATGGTTTTACTCCTGCCTCCTCTAAAAAACGACGGACTGACACTAATGCACCCTTATCTATTTCCTTTTGGGGGTGCGGTCTATGAAATACGGAAACACGGTCGTTAAGAAAAATCTTTACCCTAGAGCCACGCCCTTCGGTGACTTTAGCGCCTAAGCTGACGAGGAGAGATTCGATGTCATTCCATAGTACGTTCGAGAGAATTGGTGTATGGAAGATGGCATTAAGCGTTTCAGCGTGTTTCCTTCTCATAGCCTTATGATATCAAAACATGATACTATTGTCAATAGGTCAAAAAGGAGGATAAATAGTATTAAAATTAATAAAAATTTATTTAGATAATGTAATTTAAGTTATCTCCATATTGTCTATTTATTTATTGACGATATGTTGTTTTTGGTTTTATAATTGTTAATTTTATAACATAATGTTTGTTTTTGATGAATTGTATTAAATTAAGTTTATATTTAATTATATTTGTTTTCTGTTCGAATATATATTCTTTGGATAAAGAGGGATTCCAACATTTTTCGATTGAATATTCCAATAGGGGAACAAATGAACGAAGTTGGAGTGAGTTTATATTTGCAGTTGAAAATGAATATGATGACATTGCTGTTTTTTTTGCTGGAAAAAATCAAAAAACTACGTACGAATTTGAAGTGAAAAAACGGGTTGCTGCAAATGGTTTTAAGTTTAATGAATGTTTTTATAGAAATGCAATAATTTCTTTAGTGAGAAGTAGCAAGGTGGCTGTTTTAGATAAAATTCTAAAATTGGTGCATGTAGACAGTGTTTATGAATATTCTCTTGCAGCAGGAAAGGAACAAGAAAAATTGTATGCTATACATGTTGCCATCGAAAATAATGAAAACAGTCTTGAATTGGTGAAGATTTTAGTAGAGAACGGTGCTGACGTAAACCAAGTTTCTTATAAAGTTTTTTGGAATTGGGGGAATATAAATCCTTATAATCAAGAGAGAAGAATGAGAGTGACCCCATTGTATATAGCCACGCAAGAAGAAAAATTTGATGTTATAGAGTATTTGGTAAATAATGGAGCTGATGTTAGAGATGGTGCCTATCATACATTAAACCTAGCTATTTCTAAAAATCGATTAGATATCGTCGCTTTATTGATAGAAAATGGTTGTAATGGATTAAGTGGAGTATTGAGTACTGCAATCGGTTCAAACAACATAGAGGCTGTATCCATGCTAATTAATCATGGAGCTAAACCAAAAGTCGATCATATTTCTCAGGCTTTAAAGTTAGGTTTTTATGAGATAGCAGACTTGTTGACGGATGTCATGGTAGGTTGAAGTTATTTTTTAACTCAAAATGAGAAATTGGTCAAGGGTAGAGTGCTGAGCCTAGGTTCATGTTATTCTGGCATTAAATCTTTCGGCGAGCAGTCCAGTGCTTTTGCTAAAGCAATGATATTCTCTAATGCTATATTTCTCTCTCCTCTTTTGACTGACCCTACGTAAGTAGGATGCAAATTGGCTTTTTCAGCCAAATTCTCTTGGGTAATCCCCATCTCAAACCTCAGCATGCGTACTTTCAATCCAAAAGCTTTCCTTTCAGGTGTCTTCTTTCTGTTGTGTGGTTCCTTGCCCATGTGTCCCTCTGAATCACAGGTAAGAACAAAGCTTAAAAGAAATTTATGCATAAAAATTAAAGAGTGGCTGCGCTAGATTGTTGTGAATTTAGCAACTTACAACACTTCAAGATCGATTGCAACAATTTCGTTATGAGTTTAGTTGTAAACGAAAAAGAGGATTTTTTGAACTGAATCTCAGGGCACTAAAGTGCCATTCGGATCAGTCGAGCGGGGGAAGAGAGGGCGCGTGCCCTCTCTTCCCCCGGACCCCCATCTCTTCCCGGCAAGGGGCTTTAAGCCCCTTGCATCCCCCTATTAGTAGGTAGTCGCCATAGTCTCTAAATTTTCAGGTCTTGAGTAAGATTCAAAATCTCGTTGACAACGAGAATTGTAGCCCTCTTTTGTGGTGAAATGCACTATAAAACAAAAAAGCAGTTACAACTCTCGTTGTAACTGCCTAATTCTAAAGGACTCCGGATGCTAGATTCGAACTAGCGACCAATGGATTAACAGTCCGACGTAAGCTAATAGTCTACAACACCTTACAATTCATAGCAACAACAAACTTAAGGACTTATGCATGAAGGACTTGCTGCTGTTTGTTGTCTCTTGTCGTGAGTTTTTGTAGTGGAGTGCACCATGAGTGCACCATTCTAAGCATGTATTTTGGCAGGGGATTTATTGGGAATGGTATTAAGACTGGCTTCATGACGTTTTGCTTCATAGGTAATTCGTTCATGAATTTCTGGAGGTAATCGCAATAGAAGAGTGCGCAGGAATGGCTTTTAAGGGGCTCTTCCTAGTTCTTTACAAAAATCAAGATGTGATCAAGTAAGTAAGTGATGCCATTCATCATTTTCTATAATTCCTCAAATCTATTATAAATAATTCTTCCATATGAGTTGATTTTTAGAGGAAATAGTACAGCTGAAAGTTCAATTTCGATTGTATATTCTTTTGGAAAATCAGCTATGACCTCAGCTTCAGCATCATTAGCAAGCTCCCTTTCTGTTTCTGAAGGCTCATCGCTATAATAGAAATATAGAGAGATCAAGTGATCAACGAGTTGAAAGGAGACTCTCCGAAGGTTAGATGTTACTTTGTCAAGGAGAGCTCTTTGAATAGACAAACAAACTTTACTTTGGGTAGATAAATAAACGTGGCTTTCCATGAGATGCGGTTATCCATTAGGGTGAGATGGTACGATATGTGCTCCATCTTTTGAGTATCTTACCGTACCTTTTGTTGTTGGTAATTTAATGGTTGGGGTGTTTTCATCGATATAATAACCAATCACCTTTCCAAAGTCAACTCTTTCAACATAGCCATTAGTCCCAGGTGCAAATTTATTTTTCGGCACGCCTTTTCCAGCAAATTCTTTCAATAGATTCGATGGGTCTGGATCGGTTAGAATACTTCTAAATCTATCGGGCTCATAATTATGTTTTCCTGGTACATGCTTGTTCTGTCTATCTAAATGGAGCTTAATATTTTTAAAGTACGCTTCTCGGTCAGATGCATGCTTAATAGCTGCTGTGGTAATTTTTTGTTTTCCAGCACTAGAAGTTGTTAGTGCTTCTAAGTTACATAATTGATTAGCTATTTTTAGGTTTCGATAGGCTTGTATCATTTTAAAGGCAACTTTTCCTTCAAAAATAGCTATGCCATATTTTCCAATCGTTTGGCCAATAATTACTCCTTTCTCATTTGCAGTTAACTGATCAAAATTATGGTAGAGGTCTTGGATTAGCTCCACACAATCATTTAGAGTTTCCTTATCTACAGTTTTGAGGTATTCAACAGTGCATTCTCCCATCTCATAACACATTTGTGCAAAATAGTGACTCGATTCAGGGGGTGTTGAACAACAGTCGACCATAGGACAGTTCCTAAGCCATATGTTGTATGACATAACGAAGGTACAAAATCTACAAGTTCATGAGCTGATTCAGTACATAGACTAGTAAACAAAGCCGTAGCAAATTCGGCAGAGACTACATTTCTATTCAAAGACTTTACAGTTAATTTGTTTGAAGTTAAAAAGTCTTCAATTGCTAAATCGAAATCTCCTATTTCAAAATAAGCTGCCGATCTTTGAAAATAAAGTTCTTTATTTGTCGGATCATTTTGGATGGCTTCGGATAAAGCTTCAACTGCTTTATAGAATTGTCTTGAGTCAAAATAAGCTTGTCCTAAAATTAAATGGCTATTACGAGCTATATCCACTGGACTGATATTTTTCTGTTCACAAGTTTTAATGTACTTTTCCGCAAGTTGAATGGATGTCTCGACATTACCTTCTGTATACTCAAGAAAAGAGTTATCTAAGAGCGTTAAATGATTATAGTGGTTATATTTTTCGCAACGATTATAAATAGACTGAAATTCAGATTTAATCTTTTCTAACAGGTTGAAATTTATGTTAAGACTAGTATCACATGATTTTCGACTCTCTTCTATTTTTGCATCAAGATATTTTCCGCTACCTTTTTTCTGTGATTCTTGTTCGGCTTGATATTCAGTATAAATAATTCAGATAAAGTTTTACAGAGATATTATGGAGATTGTAGTTGTAGAAATATTCGTGAAAATATAGAGGAGACTTTATTCTTGCATTTTGAATTTCTGAAGAGATTAAGTAATACTTGTACCAAAGACTTTTTTCATCAAAATTTGTACAAAAAACTACATTATGAAACAATCTGTAGTATTCACGTTGCGGAGATGAAGGTGATGGATAAAAACAATCGCATGAAGCTCTTTTTTGATATTCTACCCATGAATATCTATCTTTGCTGCGAAAAAAGTCGATTTCGGTAGCGAGAATGTTCTTGTGCAGGATTGAGATGAAAAAGAGGGCTAAAAGTTGCATTTTTACTGTATACATTCTTTTGAATACCTTGGTCCCCATAAGGCAGTTAATCTACAACGATTTGAAATATGAATCAAGGAGGAAAAACGATGTATCTACAACACATGACAATTCATAGCAGTACAAACTTAATGGCTTATGTGTGAATGAGTTGTTGCTGACTGTTGTCTCTTGCTGTGACTTTTTATGGGGAAGTGCACCATAAGTGCACCATTTAAGCTTTGATTTATCTTGGTGTAGATGCAAGAAGTTGCTGGATTCCATTTTTAAGCCAAGTATTGAGACTGACTTCATTGCGTTTTGCTTCATAGGCAATTCTTTCATGAATTTCTGGAGGCAATCTCAATAAAAGGTTACCTGAGAATGGCTTTTCAGGGGTTCTTCCAAGTTCTTTACAGAAATCAAGATACTCATCAATTGAGTCTTTGAAAGCTTGTTCTAATTCAGTTACTGAGGTGCCTTGAAATGTGACAACATCTCTTAAGCCTGCAACTTCTCCATGAAAGATTTTTGCATCTTCGTCATAGCTGACTTGCCCGTGATAACCTTTATAGTTCATGGTTTTACTCCTGCTTCCTCTAAAAAACGGCGGACCGACACTAATGCACCCTTATCTATTTCCTTTTGGGGGTGCGGTCTATGAAATACGGAAACACGGTCATTAAGAAATATCTTTACTCTAGAGCCACGTCCTTCGGTAACCTTGGCGCCTGGAGACTGGCTTTTTTTATGAGCAGGGTGGCCCTCTTATAGGGTGATACTGTATTAACTTTGACCCATTTGCTAAGAGGCCACTCCTTCCCTGAAGAGAGCCTGCACCAAGTCCAAATTCCTAAACAATCCAAATGACTTAATTGATATTCCGTTTGAATAATTTCTAAAATACGTTCAACAACCCCATGAAATACTTGCATTTGTTGATCAGCTGCATCGTAGTGATATTTTTTGTAGAAGTGTTTTGCAATTGAGGTGTAATCCCAATTTGAAAACCCATCTCCAGGCATTTCTGGAATCTCTCCTTGAATTCCCGCTTCGTACCATCGGATAAGTGCTTTTCCCCATCCGATTTGATAGGCTATTAAATTTGCCACACTGAGTTTCCCACCAGTTCCTTCTATCACTTTTGAGATACGTCTTGATGGAGCGTGCTTTAACACAATTTTAACTAATTGGTGATAGGCCTTTTGAATCTCTTCACTTAAAAAATGTTTACCTGCGTTTTGATTCATCGGTTTAAATTTTAATTCAATTTGTTGTTCTTTAAAAATTGCATAGCTGTCTTGCTGAAGTAGTCAAGGTCTTTGAAAATTGGTACGTGTCCTGCATCCGGAATGATCCAAAGAGATGCATTGGGAATCGATTTATACATGTTTATGGAAATATCTATGGGGTACAAAAAATCTCTATCGCCTTGTACAAGCAGTGTTTTTGCCGAAATTGTCGATAAAACAGCAGATGTAAAATTCATGTCGTCATAGTCGTCTGCAAAAGCTTTGGCATGTTCGAATAATTGACGGATTTGAGAATCGCCATGAAGATGTTTGACTTGTAACCCCTCCAGTTGCTCTTTGGGAAGGGATTCAAAGGAGGTTTGACGCATAATGGATCGCGCTTGCTCGGGGTAGTGACTTGTGGCGCTGACTAAGATAGCAGAAGTCATCCGTTTTGGTTGTTGTGTTGACATGTGAAGTAATGCGCTGGCGCCGCCGCTGCAGCCTATTGCCTGAAACTTGTCAATATTTAATTTATCAAGAAGAGCATAAATATCTAAAGCGACTTGCCTAAAAGTGTATGATTTCGAAGAATTTGTTGAGCGACCATGTCCTCTCATATCAGGAATAATTAATTGAAAATGTTGCTTCCATTCATTGATCAGAGGGTGCCAATCTGCGCTTGACCCTGTAAAACCATGAAGAAGAACTAAAGGATTACCTTTTCCGTGGATTTCATAGTACAAATCAATCTCGTTAATTTCTTCTAAACAGCTAAAAGCATTTAATTGCATAATAATAACCTATTAATTGTTCTACTTAGGTAAATATGAGTCATTTACGTCTTAAGACAGGATAACAAAGAATGGTTTTTATAAATAGAAAAAAGATGGTGGCTTCTCAAATGTAGTCGGCACTCCCGAACACGGGATTAGACGCTCAAAAAAGCCAAGTTCTGATGCCCTGAGATGAAAGACTACTTACTCAGTACTCGAACCCGAGATAGCCACCAAAAAAGAAACTCCGGAAGCTAGGATTCGAACCTAGCGACCAATGGATCAAAAGTCCGAGGTAAACCAACAATTTACAACACATTACAATTCATAACAACAACAATGCGTCTAGGAGCGTAATACCATTGGAACGACCGTTGGGAATTAGAGCAAACGATCAATATTTGCTTGGAACCGAATATTGATTTTTCCGAAGTGGAATGTTGATCTACTTCTGAGGGACATTTAGAAAAATATATGGCATTTTTAGAGCGTCCAAAGAAAAGTTAAATCGGGCTCTTAAATAATTTTTAGCCACAGCAACACTAGTGCACCACTAAGCTCTTGTTTTCTGTGTTTTTATTTAACTAGCACGTGCTAAAGCAAATCGATAGATAAACCATGCAGTTAGGATGAGGATTCCGCATTCATAAAATGCATTTATTTGAAAAAACTGATCGACCAGATGGTTTAACCCTTTCCAATCTTTGGTAAAGAAATGATGAGGGTGTACGTCAAAATACAAAAGCAAATCGTAGCCAGTGAACAAAATGCGTTGCTTTAAATACATGTAGCTACAAAAAAGGCTGCAAATTATGCAACCAATAAAAACGGAAATAAAGAACAATATGGAGATTAAAAAAAACATTTTTCGTTTTTCCTTAATTAAATTCTCTAAAAATGGCATATCGAATTTCATTGTCAGCACCACCGACTTCTTCGACGACAGCAGTAGTTCCAAATCGGTACGTTTGATTGTCTCTTTTGATTTTACCGTCAAATGTAAAAGCCCACGCTTTTGCTCCGTCTGGCCATTGTTCATACTGAGAAGTTGTTGATGTAAATTTCTCTCCAAAATAAAATTCGAATTCTTGTTTAACAGGCTTGTTGTCACTCGTAAGTCCAAATCCTTTTTTAGGGGGAGCTTTTTTGAAATATGTTTTTAGTTCACCTTTTTCGAAGTTTGCCAGCAGAACCCAACATGTTTCATTTTCTTGAACCCAGGAGATTTTCCAGGGTTTACGGTCAACAATAACTAATCCTCCATCGATTTCGGCTGCATAAATGTGCTCTGGAAGGGTTATAAAAGGAATTAATAGCATTAAGATTTTTGTTAGTATTATTTTATGAAAATTATTCATTTTTTTCCTTGTTTATTTTTATTTCTTTTTTCTTCGTAACATTCGGGACACCATGTTTTGTTGTGCATAACATTGTTAGGTGAGGCTGGGAAACTGTGTCCTTTTTCACACATCCAAATTAAATGAGTACGAGAGTTTGTGTATGTTGTTGAAAGGCATTTTCCGCCTCTCTCAGCAGCTATTTCTTGCATTTTTGTTATAGTTAATTTTTCATTGCCACTGCATTTTTTACACCAGTGCCCAGCTTTAATGTTATCTGGAATACTTGGAAAAGTGTGTCCTTTATGACATTCAAACTCCATTATTTGATCAGAGGCAATGTAGTTTTGTGAAAGACATTTTCCCCCTTTTGATAGAGCAATTGCTCTCATTGCATCTAATTGTGTTGTTGCATATTCACAATGATAAGCTTTATTGATGTTTATACATGAAAAAACAGAATGGTCATCAATTTTAATGTTGTTTATTTTAAGTTGGTTTTTAAAATAGTTACTTAATGTATTCAGTTTTGTTATAGTGAAAATCTCTGGAATTACTATTAATTTTATTGAGTTTGTTTTGCATAAATCTTTTTTAAGTTTATCTCGATTAACTTGTGCGGAAAATTCTTTTTTATTTTTGTGTCTGTAAGGATGATATTGGTAATGATGTTGGCCATGATGCTCAAACGCTATCCCTAGTTCTATGCAATAACCATCAAGTTCTAATTGATTTCCATCCTTTGTGCGAAGCCATTCAGGATAACTTTTAGGAAATTTTCTTTGAAAAACCTGTTCGAGAAATTCCCTGCAGATTCGTTCTCCAAGAGAATCTGAACATTTCGAACACCACCCTCCCTGTCTGATTCTGTTCGGAGGTGCTTCCCATTCGTGATTATTTATACATCTAAAAAGCAAGTTGGTTTGTGAATTAACGTATGATGCAGATAAACACTCCCCACCTCTTTCAAGAGCAATTTTTTTTATTGTTTCGATATCACCTCTAAGTTTATCTGCTGCACTTTTTCTTCCACATTTTGGACACCATTGGCCTTGATGAATATTAGTGGGACTGGCTTCCCACTCATGACCTTTTTCACATTTCCATAATAATAAAGTATGGCTGTTTATATATTCAGTAGATAAGCAATCCCCATTGTTTTTTGTTGCTAAAAATTTCATATCGTCAATATTTTTATTTTTGTTCCCAGCGCAATCAGGGCACCATTTTCCTTGTTGGACGTTGTTCCAATTAGACTTGAAAATGTGTTTTTTTTCGCATTCCCAATCCATCAAAGTTTTGGAATTAACATAATTATTCGAAAGGCATACCCCGTTCTTTTTTTTTGCAAACTCCTTAATTTCTTTAATTTTTGGTTTTCTGTGTTTTCCCATATTTAAAATTAATTATTTTTGAACGTAAGTAATTATCCATCTCAGATTTTCAATAATTTCGTAAGGTTTTCGCATCGTAAATCAGGTGCATGTTGGTAATTATTAGGTCTTGTATTTCCAAAGTATTGCACGCATGATTGCATTCTCTATTTGTTTATTTCGTTTTTGTGTTTCGAATAAAATGGATAATCCATAAGGACTTTTTCAGTTTCCAGAATTTTTGCAGATTGTTCCAACTTTTCAAAACATTTTTTTTCTTAATTAGCGTCAAAACCTCAAACATGGATTTCGAGCTTATATTACCTTTAACACTGCAGATACCTGCATCGTACCCCAGATTCTTTAGTGCAATATCACAATAACTTATGCATTCATTAAGTTGAGCTGTTCTATAAGCTTGTTCGGCTTTTCTAAACCAAGCAATTCCAATAGATAAGGGTTTAGATGAGTTTTTAACGACGTAATCAGCTGCAAGTTGCATATCTTTTTCAAACTTAATGCTTATTGGGCAAATAACCATTAGTTCCTTGATAAATAAAATACATTCTTTATCATTTTGATGTTTTTCTAATGCAGTCTTGCATGCCATGAAAGCTGTATCTTCATCATTACAAGTAAAAGCCAATTCTAGAGCAGACATCAATTGAGGGTCTTTACTTTCACTATCTAGCACCCCTGCATGAATATTTAAAATAAAGACCATTGATAATATAAAAATATTGTTGATTTCTTCATGTTTTGCCCGTTTTTTTTATTTTGGGTTTGTTGTATTTTGTTAATGCTTAAGAGGTTATATCTTAAAGGTTGTTATCTTTTTTGTGTACTCATAATCTTTTTTTAGTGCTCATAGTCTGTGTATTGTTGATAATAAAAGTTCTAGCCTATGTGTTTTTGAGGCACACATGGGCGAATCTCATAATAGAAAAAAAACTCCTATTCGAAAGTCTTTCGGTTTAAAGGTGCGCATGCGCCGTTACGAAATCGGCATTACCCAAGAGGAATTGGCCGAAAAAGCTGATTTACACCCGACTTATGTTGGCTCGGTTGAGAGAGGAGAAAGGAACATCGCCTTGGAGAATATCATCATTCTAGCAAAGGCTTTGAATTGCTCTCCAAGGGACTTGATGCCCGAATGAATAAAGACAATTGGGTCAAATGGGACAAAACTACGTTCTATGGATGAGGTTTTTGCCTTGTCTAATCAATTCTCTGATAGAGCGTCTTTCGGCGAGTGCTTCTTTCGATCTAAAGCCGTGCTTCCAGCTTCCCATCTTCTGACGTAGCTTTCCTTCAGCTGTTTTTGGTCCTGGATTGTGCTTTGGGACAAGCCCGCCATGCAAGCGACATCGTCCGTTTGCCATAGCTGGTTGCCGACAAGGTTGGTGTCCGTTTGTTCTCGCCTTCGCACCACACAACCTTAGCATGGGATTACCTCGTCATTTTTATTATTACCCCCACCCCCATTAACTACGTTGCCAACGATGGCCTTGCCGCCATCATTGACTTGAACATGCTGCACAATAACTTTCTGTTCGCCACCCCGGCGATACTTGGCAAGTGTTTCAATGGTTTCATTATGCAATCTTAAAAGTTTGATAGCATTTTTTAGGTAAAATTCACTGTGATCAACTCGGTTGCTATTCTCTGCTTTTTCTATATATCGTAAACCTTGAGAGTAAAGGACTGTCGATTGAAGGCATAGTTTTGCTTCGGTAGAATCCCTTGGCTCATAATCTGAAAGCGATTGAAATACAGTATTAAAATTGTAGTCTATTTCTTTGCAAAAAGGCATTGCAGAAACAGCTCTATAGATAATTTCGTTTGAAATTTCTTTATCTTGTGTTGCTGTCAATTTTTCTAAGATAAGATGGCTTTCGGATTGGTATTGTTCTCTCACCTCAATACCATCACATTTACTATCTTTGCTGCTAATGCGTATTGGACATTTTCCCTGTGGGATATTTTCATTTGTTAGCTGCTTTATATTAGTTTCGGTCTTAATGGGTTTATCAATTGGCTTGGAGCCTGCAACTAAGCTTTGCTCTATCTCGAAATCTTCTTTACTATTCATGCGTTTACCTCTTGGTTGGGTTTGTGATATTTAGGGACAAATAGGGCAAAAGCGCCAAAATCTAATAAAAGCTTTTGCCTTATGTTACTTATTCTTGAAAAAGGCGAGGATTCACATTAAAAATGTCGCTTCGCCGCCCGGTTTTTCCTTGAACAGGGTCGCTTCCACGGATGATGTCTTTTTCCTCCAGTAATTCAAGTGATGAATTCAATTCTTCTTTTTCTGCTCGGCGAAATTTCCGACGACATTCGCGACGAGTAAAAATAATGCGTTTTTCATCTCTTATCCATTTGTAAACATCTCGCGTCAGTTGTTGGGTGCTGCCGAGCCTTAATAAGTCAAAAACAGCTAGGGCATGATTCGTTAAAATATGCCCTATTTTTACCGCAGCAGCCATGTCCACTAAAGAAATTGGGTGTTGCCACGGGCATTGATGTGCATAACGCATTATATGCAGTAACCCGGCAATGCGGGCAATGGCACCAGGCAGCTTTCCAGCCCAATCAGTAATATGAGTCAGATGTCCTATTTCTTCTCCCATTAATGCCTCGACGGCTTTAGCATAACTTAACCACTTCTCATAGGCTTCCTGCGATAGTGTTAAGGTATATTGCGTTTTAGCGTTGTCTATCGTAAGGTCAGGATGGTTAAGAATCGATCGAAGCGCTTCTCGATAATTTTGAGTAACCTCCTGACTTATTGGAGCCTCATTAAAACTTCGTTTTCCGATATTTGATTTAGGAATGGCGTATAGGCATCGTCCAAGCAATCCGCGACCACGAAAAGTTTTATTCCGGCAGATGTTTTTTATGACTTCTGGCTGAACCGTCAAACCCATTGTTAGAACAGGACGCTGCATAAATATTGGCGGCCTTGAGCCCCTATCGACCCGCACAGGACTTGCAGAGTGGGCTTGAAGAAAAAGGTCTATGTTCGCTTTCCCGTCGGAATATAAACCGCTCAATATATCAAAGATACCACCTTCGTCGCTTAAAACAGCCATGGCATCCTCATTAGCTGTCATTATCGTCGCCAGGTGTTCTGGTGTTACATCGCTGGCCCAAATTTGTGGACAAGTGGGGATGCTATCAAGCTCGCTTTCCAAGCGTTCGATATCTTCCTGTAGGGCATTGTATTTGTTGTCGTCGCTCGATTTGGCGGCATTGTTGCGAAGCTCTTTCAGGCGAGCTTCACCTGTTTTTCTTTTGCTCTCGGCCGATTGTATTTGCGGTTCAAAAATTTCCTTTTGTTCGCTTTCCCATTTTTTTCATGGTGTAGCAACTTCACCATGAACTCTTGTTTTTCGTGATGCCGGAGGTAACACAACTACAGACCATATATTCACGGGTTCAAAATAGTCCGCTTTGATTTGGACTTGGTAGCGCTTGTGTGTTGCTGTGGCGACCACGGATAAAGTTAACATGGCTGCAAGCTCTATAGGCGTTTCCGTTGAACGAGCGAGTTCCTTAATAAATATCTCAAATGGAGCGGGAAAACTATTTTCGGGCCAAGGAAGTAAAGGAACCTCCTCCAAGGGAAGAGGTTCTGGCCAATCAGAGAAATGGGGGTTTAGGTCTTGCATTTTAAGCTCTCCTCCCTTTATTATCTCGATTATAAGGCCTTCCAATAGTGCCCAAATGTTTTACAGTCGCTTGAGCATTATTTTCATTGAGAGCTTGTTCAACCGTTGGTTTAAGCTCTTTCGGAATGTAGTATTCGCCAGGGCGGCACTGTTTGTCGTCCTGGTCTATGATATCAAACCTTCTTGTGAGAATGATATTCTCAAACCCTTGATTCCTGAGTTCAAATATAACCTGTCTTGGATTGAGAGCACCTATCAACTCTCCTATGTTCTTCACTGTAACTGGACCGTTCAGTAGAACTTCGATAGCTCTTCGTTGCCTGGGTCCCTTTATAAGCATCTTATTCATGTGAGCCTCCTTTGCTTTTAGTATTGTTCTCTTCAACCCATCGGAAGAAGGCAGCTTCGTCGATTAGGACTCGATTCGAAGAACGCTTGATTACCTTATCAAAGCCATTCGATTCTTCATAAAACACGAGGTTTCTTAATCCCCCAAGCGGTGGCCATGGATGGTACTTAGGCCAATCTACGAGTGGAATGAGACGGGTTCTTGATTCACTATGAAAATCAGTTGGAATTTTTGTCATGAAATTCTCCAAATTAAAAATTCAACTTGCAGACGCTCGGCACGGTGTCAAGCGATATTGCTCGTTGTTGATTTCAACGTAAAAGGAGGATTGATGAAAGGCTATGAGAACTGAAAACAGAATCGGAAAGTGTTAGACAAAATTTACTGATATATCATCACAACATACTGATATTAAATGTGATAACTCGAATTATTTAGAGAATGCTTAGCATTCTGGGCTTGGCGTAGTTTCCTGAGTACTGATAGACTGGAGAGAGCATGCATAATTTCAGGGTAATGTGGAAGCGATTGTTGACAGGATATTTTTTGCTTCTATTATGTAATTCTCATGTAATTTTGGCTCAATTATGTGCCTAGCGTTGCGCATTGACTCGCGTACCCTTTTGCTTAAATGCATTCCAGACCATATATGTGGGAAGTTCAAGAAGGCGCTTGGAGTGATCGGAATTTCATCATCACCTAATACTATTTTCGATGCCTCTTCCAATGCTCGTGTAAGTGCCTTTTCATTTCTTATATACGTAAAAATCCTATTTTCTCGAGTTTTACTGCCTGTGCCAAAAAGGGGGATAAGCAAACTGAGCAATCCTTTAGATATTGCAAAGGAATGGCCTCGCAGTTTGAGTTTTCCTCCACTCAAAAAGCTGTCTGTGGTCAGATTAATGACATCACTTACTCTAATATCACTAAGGTGGTGATAGGCACACCACAACATGAGCCATAGGATACAAGTTATTTCTCCGCTCTCTGTGTGTTGAGGATTTTTTAAAAAATCATCAACAAAATACTTTATAAGCTTAGCGGCTTTGACGTAGTCTATGGCATTTCCTTGCTGCCAACGACCAGGAGCATTTCCAGGATTAGATGGGACTTTTTCAAAAAATTTGTCCTCCCATTCCTTTAACCAATAATATTTTTGCTGATCGCTCCAAGGTATTTGATGAAAAATAGTCTCTTCTAAAAGTGCAAGATACAATTTTAAAAATTTTTCAATTCTTCGGTGTTTTCCATCTCGGAGTATTTTCTTTACATGCTCCCAAGCCATAGCAACAGTACTGAGTGCGGGTGGCTCGTGAAGAGAAATGGGCTTATCGAGTTTGCTTTCGATTTTACTTAACCTATCTGAAGCTCCGTTCCAAGCATGAATCGCATCTTGAAATATTGGATAAGGATGTCGTTCAAGATTGCCATTGAGAATGAATTCTTCATGCCAAATTGCGGACATGGAATTTAGCTGATGTGAAATGGAATCGCAAGTCTCCTCTTCCTGAAACCATGTATGCTCCCCTAATTCTGCCTCATCGCAGCAGTGGAGTGATGCTTGGTAAAAAAGCTTTTGAACAAAATCAGCATTGTCCTTCTTATGCGATGTTTGACGAATTCCTGCCTTTCCATTTCTACAGTAGTTATCTCTGGGAACTTGATTTAATAGCCCGTGAAGCTTATTAAAAAAGTCGTTCATGCTAGCAGCCCATAGAACCATTTGTGCGTGTAACTTCTGATGTCTTGTCTTTGCCATATTTATTCTTTATTGCCTCGTCAATTATGCTTGCGTTCCGAATACTGCGTTATTCATTCTTTCTATAACACCTGCCGAATGTACTTCTGATAGGTGACTGTATCTCTTTACCATCGCGAGAGTCTTATGACCGAGTACCTCAGAAATCTCCGCAAGAGAAGCTCCATTCATCAAGAGATAGCTGGCGCAAGAGTGCCTATTATCGTGGAAGTTGTAGTTTTCGATGCCGGCTTTTTTTAGGGCTTGCTCCCATGGGAACCTTAAATCTATGGGTTTTTCAGTATCTTCTTTTGAGGGGAATAAAAGACCAAAGTCTTGATGTTTCGTTAAGGCATAAACCTGTAATAGCTCTAAAGCATGGCCCCGAAGTGGCACTACCCTTCGCTCACCATTCTTTGTCTCATGCAAGACGATTCGTCCTTTAAATAGGTCTATGTTTTCCCATCGAAGAGACATCAATTCTCCTTGACGAAGACCACAAGACAAAGCAATAACCACTACGATATAAAGATATGGATTAGAGCTTTCTTTGCAGGCTTTTAGTAGCGCAGACCTTTCTCGGTCATCAAGGAACCGAACTCTTCCTCTGGGTTCCTTTGGTTTAGTAACTTTTCTCATTGGAGATTCGTCAAGCCAACCCCATTCTTTTGTTGCGATAGTAAGAGCGTGAGAAAGTGCTGCAAGATAGCGAACAACCGTAGAAGGGGAGCGGATAGTGCCTTTAAAAGTGGTTCCTTTTAAGAGCTTGTCTCGTTGCTCAGCGATAATCGCAGGAGATAAATCGGATAAAAGGCAGTGTCCAATTTGTTCTTGCCACCACAATAGCTGAGCTGTGGTTGCTGCTGCATTTTTTGGTTTTGTGGGAACGACGTTTTCGATGTAGCGATCGACTAGTTCGAAAAAATCATGTTTTTTTGATTCTGCTGTTTTAAAATGCCTGCCATCTCGCATTGCAGATTCTGTTTGTTGAGCCCAAAGTTTTGCATCGGTTTTTCGATCGAAGGTAGCAGTTGTAATAGGGTGTCCCTTTAGCCTAATTTGCACTCTGTAATGGGTCTTGCCATCTTTGTCTTTTCGTTCTTGAATGTATGCCATTTGTTGTCTCCTTTTGTTGTTGTTTTTTACAACGCAGGATAGGTAATCCATTGATGATGCTTCTGCTCATACTAGTCAAAAAGGTCTATTTAAGTCTTCAAGTTTTACTATGGTGCACTAGTGGTGCAGTTAAATAAAGTCTTGATGGCTAATGTCCCTTTTTTTGCTCGCATCGAACACTTAGGGTTTTGTCCCTATTGTCCTTTTTGTCCTTTAGATTAAATTTTAAAGTTGCAACGAGAGTTGTTGCTGTCTTTTGTGGTGAAGTGCACCATGAGTGCACCATGAAACAAAAAAGCAGCTACAACTTTCGTCGTAACTGCCTAAGTCTAAAGAACTCCGGATGCTAGATTCGAACTAGCGACCAATGGATTAACAGTCCACTGCTCTACCGCTGAGCTAATCCGGAATATTTAAGAAGTTCCCAGTATAGCCTTTTTCTGAATAGTGTGCAAGAGGAATTTATTCCACCTGCACACTAAAAAAAAGCCTTAGTAGTCCATTCCTGCTGGCATGGCCGGCATTTTTGATTTTTCACTAGGAACATCGACGATGATCGCCTCTGTTGTAAGCAACATGCTCGCAATAGAAACCGCATTCTCAAGAGCTGTACGCGTCACCTTCGTCGGGTCTAGAATTCCCGCCTTCAGCATGTCCGTAAACTCTCCCGTAAGAGCATTGTAGCCAAAATTGCCCTTCTCGCTTAAAACTTTTTGTAAAACGATTGAGCCCTCTTGACCGGCGTTAATCGCTATTTGACGAAGAGGGGCGCTTAAGGCTTGCGCAATGATCTCAGCGCCTGTTTTTTCATCATGAGAGAGTGTTTTAGCAAGTGCTTCAACTTCTGGGATGCAACGCACAAAAGCGACGCCGCCGCCAGGAAGAACCCCTTCTGCAACCGCGCACGCTGTCGCGTGTTGAGCATCGTCCACTCGGTCCTTCTTCTCTTTCATCTCAATCTCTGTTGCCGCACCCACGCGGATCACTGCAACTCCACCTGCAAGTTTTGCGAGGCGCTCTTGTAGCTTCTCTTTGTCGTAATCAGACTCGCTTTCACTAATTTGTCTTCTGATAAGCTCGACGCGTGACTTGATTTTTTGAGGATCCCCTTTTCCCTCCACAAGAGTCGTTTCCTCTTTCTTCACAACCGCTTTTTTCACTTTTCCAAGCATCTCAAGTGTTGTGTTTTCAAGTTTGAGTCCAAGCTCTTCGCTCACAATCGATGCGCCTGTCAAAATAGCCAAATCCTCTAAGAGAGCTTTTCTGCGGTCTCCAAAACCTGGAGCCTTCACAGCGCACACTTTTAAGCCAGCTCTTAGACGGTTAACAACTAAAGTGGCTAAGGCCTCTCCTTCGATGTCCTCCGCGATGATAAGAACTGGTCTTCCCGTCTCAGCTACCGCTTGAAGAATCGGGATCATGTCTTTCACTGTCGAAATCTTTTTGTCGCAAATTAAAACGAAGCAATCGTCTAAGACACACTCTTGCGATTCCGCATTTGTCATAAAGTAGGCAGAGAGGTAGCCCCTGTCAAAGTTCATCCCCTCAACAACGTCGAGAGTCGTCTCAAAACCCTTAGCCTCTTCGACTGTGATTGTGCCGTCTTTACCGACGCGCTCCATCGCTTTTGCAATGATCGCACCAATCTCGTGGTCGTTATTGGCTGAAATCGTTGCTACTTGTTGAATCTCATGGGTGCTGTTGATCGGCTTACTTAAAGCTTTCAAATGCTCGACAACTACTTTAAGAGCTTTCTCCATACCCTTCTTTAAATCGACAGGGTTAGCTCCCGCTGCTATGTTGCGAAGACCCTTTGAGTAAATGTCTTCTGCTAAAACCGTTGCAGTCGTCGTTCCATCTCCTGCGTTATCTCCCGTTTTGCTAGCTACAATTTTAACCATCTGGGCGCCGATGTTCTCATCTTTGTCTTCAAGTTCGATCGCTTTTGCTACAGTAACGCCGTCTTTTGTCACGTGAGGAGCACCGTATGAGGAATCGATCAGCACGTTTAAGCCGCGAGGCCCTAAGGTGACTTTTACTGCGTCGCTTAAGGTTTTGACTCCTTTTAAAATTTTTGCTCGAGCTTCTTCTTTGAATTTAATCTCTTTAGCTGTCATTTTCTTTCTCCTTTAAACTTCAATTACGGCAATTAGGTCTTCGTCACGCGCTATCACATACGTCTCATCATTGATAGTCACTTCTTGACCCGCGTATTTGTCTATTAAGACTCTATCGTTCACTTTCACAGAAAATGGGATGATCTCCCCATTTTTGTCCTTTTTACCAGTTCCCAAAGCAATCACAACCGCTTGCTCCTGCTTTTTTTTCGCTGTGTCTGGTAAAATAATTCCCCCTTTTAAGGTTTCCTCTTCTTTTAAACGGCTCAAAAGAACACGGTTACCCACGGGCTTTAGAGGAGTTTTTGTAGATAATTCTTGAGTTTTTGTCATAAGTATCAAAATCTCCTTTTGGTTTTAAGGTTTTCTGGTCTCAGTCTATCCGGAGATCCTTATTTTTTGCAATGAAAAAATTAGCACCCTTTTCTTTCGAGTGCTAAGTTATCTAAATTAAAGAAGTTTTTCCAATTCGTCGACAAGTTTTGCAAAAGTTGCGATTGCTGCCTGTACAGGCTCCTTTTGACTCATGTCGACTCCGGCAAGTTTTAAGGTGTCTAACGGGTAGCGGCTACTGCCACTTTTTAGGAAGTTTAAATAAGCCTCTCTCTCTTTGTCTGTCCCTTCATTCACTTTTTTACTTAAAGCAAGCGCCGCGCTAATCCCGGTAGCATACTGGTAAACATAGAAGTTATAGTAAAAATGAGGGATCCTTGCCCACTCAAAGGACGCCTCTTCGTCTAAAACAACATCAGATCCAAAATATTTTTTTAGAAGTTCGGTGTAGAGCTCACACAAGAGGGTAGGGGTTAAGGGAATCGATTCTTCGGCAAGTTCGTGAATTTTAAGCTCAAACTCGGCAAACATCGTTTGTCTAAAGAGGGTATTTCGGATATCGTCGATTTGTTGGTTGATGAGGTAAAGTTTCTTTTCCTTATTGTCTGTTTTCTGAAGGTGGCGGCTTAAAAGGTCTTCGTTAAAGGTGGAAGCTACCTCTGCTAAAAAAATCGGGTAGTCTGAGAGCCAGTAGGGTTGTGTCTCATGAGACAAAAGGCTGTGCATGCTGTGGCCAGCTTCGTGGGCAAGAGTAAACACATCCCGCAAATGATTTTTGTAGTTCATCAGGATAAAGGGTTGCGTGTCGAAGGAGCCGCTTGAGTAGGCCCCTGAGCGCTTATTTTTATTTTCGTACCTATCCACCCACCGAGCTGTTTTAAGTCCCTTTTCAAGCTTATTTGTGTACTCTTTTCCCAGGGGAGCAACAGATGCGATGATCACCTCCTCGGCTTCCTCATAGCTCATTTTGATGTCGATCTCTTTTGTGAGAGGAACGTTTAAATCGTATAAATGAAGGGCGTCAAGTTTTAAGGCTTTTTTTCGCAAAGCGTAGTATTTGTGTAACGGTTTTAAGTTTTGATTCACAGCCTCAATTAAGCTGTGGTAAACGGCCACGTCGATGTTGTGGGGAAAAAGAGAAGCCTCTAAGCAAGATGTGTAGCCTCTTGCTGTTTTTGTGAAAACATGGGTTTGTACCTCCCCTTTTAAAAGCTCTGCAAGAGTGTTTTGAGTCTCGTCATACTTCTTTAAAAGGGTTGTGAAGGCGTTTTTTCGAAGAGTTCTGTCGTGCTCTTTTAAGTAAACTGAGTAGGTGGCATGGGTTAGCTCGTGAAGTTTACCCTTCTCATCCTCTATTTTGCCAAAGACAAAATCTGAGTCGTTGAGGGCTGAAAAAGCTTGTCTTCCCGTCTGCATCGATTGAGAGCTTAAAGCTATCAATTTTTCACTTTTTTCATCCAACGTGTGTTTTTTTAGGCGCAAGATTTTCTCTAAGAAGAAGCTGTAGGGCTTTAAGAGATCTGATGCAAAAAACACATCTTCAAGAGTTAAAAGTTCAGGCTCAAACCAGGAGGTTTCTGAGCGGAACTCTTGTAGAAGAGATAAGCTTTGAAAGTAGGCCGTTTTATAAGTGTCGTTTGCTAAATCTTCGTCGTGTTTAAGGTGAGCATAAATGTAGAGGGTCTCTAGTTGTCTTGAATACTCAAAAAGGGCCTCCAAAAATGTTTTAAGCGTTTGGGGGCTTTTTGAGAGTGTCCCTTTAAATTTTTGAAAGGTGGGGAGTTTTTTTTTAAGTTCGTTAAGTTTTTCCTGCCAAGTCTCAAAATCTTTAAAAATACTCTCCACTTTCCAGCAATCTTCTTTAGCGACGCTCTCTCTTGCTATCATCTCAAAGCTCCTTTTTTTAAGAAGTATACTTGAGCGGCCATTTTTAAGATATCGAGTAGAGCTTTTTTTTAAAGTGGCAAAAAAAATGACTCAAAATTTTAAAAATAGTGCAAAAAAAAGAACATATCATTAAGATTTGTAGATCGACTTGCCCTTTTGGGTTAACGAAAATTAATTTGATAAAAAAATAGGAGTCTTTCTTTATGGGAGAAACCGTTGAGCTCGTAGCTACTCAAGTTAAAAAAGCTAAAGGTTGTTTTACCGTAATTAATGACCGCGGACTGCATACAAGACCTTCCACAGAAATTGTTAAGTGTGCCTCAAACTTCAAATCTGAGATCACTTTGCTCTCTCGAAAAAATCGAGCGAATGCTAAGTCGATTCTTGGTATTTTGATGATGGCAGCTTCTAAAGGAATGAAGATTCAAGTTGAGGCTGAAGGGGTTGATGCAGAAGAAGCTGTCGCTGCTCTGCTTGATTTAGCTAGTAAAAAATTTTATATCAATTATTAGCCTGTAACCGGAACTGTTTTTTCAAGCATCTCTTTGGTGCAAAAAACAGGGGCGTTGTTCATCAGGGCCAGTGTAATACAATCGCTTGGTCTTGCGTCTATTTCTACGATGTGGCTGATCCCGTTGATCTTTTGTTCTAAGAAGAGTCTTGCAAAATAGACCGTGTCTTGAACATCGTTTATAACCACTTGTTTTACTTTAACGTCGAGTCCCCTAAAAATGAGCTCGATTAGGTCGTGTGTTAAAGGACGGGTGTGTTCCTGGCCGGTCAAATAAGTTTGTAAAATTTGCCCAACATTTGGTTCAGTATAGATCGCGAATCGTTTGTTTTGAGATCCCAAAATCACAACAGTATACGAACGAGTCTGCATAATTTTATCAAATGTTAGGGGAACAAGCTCTGATGTCATACGATCCTTTTCCTTGAAATTTACCGTGTAATGTAAATTTTTATTTTTTGTCTAGAAAATCTTCACATCTCCATCGGGGTACCCGACGATGACCTGTTTGGCCAGATGAAAGAAAAACCCTGTCTCTAAAACTCCTGGAATTTTTTTTAACTCCTCATCAATTTTTTCAGGATGGAGAAGAGGGGAGGAGAAGTGGATGTCAATAATTAGGTTTTGGTTGTCTGTGTAAAAGTGAGAGCCATCCCTATTTTTTCTAAAGTGCGCATCAAATCCTTTATTTAACAGCTTGTAGAGAGTGGCATTGTGCCCAAAGGGAAGAATTTCTAAGCTTAAAGGAAATTTGCCAAGATGAGTGACTAGTTTACTTTCATCGACGATAACGATCATTTTAGAGGCGCTACTTGCGATGATTTTTTCTCTAAGGAGGGCACCACCGCCTCCCTTAATCATTCTAAGCTCTTTGTCGATTTCGTCAGCTCCATCGACGCAAAGATCAATTTTTGTCATCTCATTGGGTTCTATAAGTGAAATGCCCCCTTTAAGGGCTCTTTCTGAGCTTTTTTTCGATGTGGCCACTGCTTTGATGAGGAGTCCCTCGTTTTTGACCCGATCGCTTAAGTGATCGATAAAAAAATTAGCGGTAGATCCTGTTCCAAGACCAATTGTTTGCCCATTTTCTACACATTTTGAAGCTTTTTTTGCTGCTGCATTTTTGGCTATATCTTGTGGGGTCATTGCTAAAAATGTCCTTTATAAGGTAGTTTGGTTCTCATGGTAACACTGCAAGAACTTTGTCTTTACATCGATCAGCGTCTCAACTGCCAGAACTTTTTAGATTATCAACCCAACGGACTTCAAGTCGAGGGAAAAGTTTTAATCAAAAAGGTAGGGTTGGCGGTGAGTGGAAGTCTTGAGACGATCGAGAGAGCCGTGGAACTTGGGGTCGATGCGTTAATCGTCCACCATGGAATTTTTTGGAAAGATGATCCTTACCCAATAGTGGGTGTGAAAAGAAAGAAAGTTGAAAAACTTCTCTCACAAAAGATCTCCCTTTTGGCCTATCACTTACCTTTGGATGCTCATGAGACACTGGGCAACAACTTTGGAGGGGCAAAACATTTAGGTTTGACCTCTCTCACACCTTTCTTTATTAAAGGTTCCGTTTTGGGAGTCATTGGAGAGGCGCCCGGTTGGTCTTTCGATGTTTTAAAAGAGCGCCTCGAGACTTTTTATGAGCACAAGGCCACAATGGCCCCATTTGGTAAAGATAAAATTTTTAAAGTGGGGATCATTTCGGGCGGCGCTCACAAAATGATTCAGCAAGCAATTGATCTTCAATTAGATGCATTTGTTACTGGAAGTTTTGACGAGCCTGTTTGGCACATGGCAAAAGAGGCCGGGATCCATTTTTTAGCTCTTGGACACTCAGCGACAGAGCGTATTGGAGTGAAATTATTAGGTGAAGAGCTAAAAAATAGATTTGGTCTCGATACCGTTTTTATTGCCGATAACAATCCAATGTAGATGATTTAAGATCTTTTCTGGATCCGTCCTTTGAGTTCTTTTAGAGTCGTCTCCTCTTCAATCTCTTTTTTTAAGTCGTGAATCATGTTTTGAATGTAGTTGCTCGTGATTTTTTCGGAGTGTTCATTCTCATCAAAAACTTTTATCGGACGATCGCTTAAAGGGATTCTTTCCCCTTCGTGGCGTCTTAACCATTTGTAGATATTGTGGCTGACCTCTCTTAAAGCATTTGGTGTGACTTGAGTATCGATGTCGTGAAGTCGTTTTTTAAGACGAGATCTTGTTCTTTGAACATGAGGGCTTTCTTTAGCACATTTTTTATTCATTATAAAGGTCTCCTTTTGTTACAGCCATTTCCTCTTCCTTTTCGACTTCGAAAGACTCTTCTACTGCCACCCTTTTCTTGGGCAAAAAATTTAAACTCAAAGACTCTTCAAGCGAAAATTTTGTAGCGGAACAACTGCTGTTGTGATTATTTTTTTTATTAACCCGCTGAAGGGAAAAAATCAAGTTTTTTCGGGAAGCGTTGACAGAAAAAGACTTAACGTCAACAATGTTCCCATCTCAATTTTTATTTCAGGATAGTGGAAGGTAAGATGACGACAGTTTTAGATGTTTTAGAGAGAAGGGGTTTTGTCGATAAGATCACAAATGAGGAGCTGCGGGCAGCACTTCGTCAACCTTTGAGAGTTTATTGCGGTTTTGACCCCACAAGCGACAGTCTTCACGTGGGTAATTTGGTGGCTCTCATGGGTCTTGCCTGGTTCCAAAAATTTGGGCACACGCCTTATGCCATTGTTGGAGGTGCGACTGGAATGATTGGGGATCCCTCGGGAAAAGCTAAAGAGAGGGATTTATTGGATCAGGAGAGCATCGAGAAAAATTGCCGCGGGATCTGGGAAAATTTAAAAACGGTCCTAAGTGTCAATGATCAAACCGTTTGCCCTGTGATGTTAAACAACTACGATTGGTTTTCTAAATTTTCTTTTCTTCATTTTCTTCGCGATGTCGGTAAAAATTTCCGCGTGGGAGCGATGCTTGGAAAAGATAGCGTCAGATCTCGGCTAGAATCACCAGAAGGGATGAGTTTCACCGAATTTAGTTATCAGACTCTACAAGCCTACGATTTTTACCACCTAAAAAAAGAGCATGGGGTGACACTGCAGATTGGGGGAAGTGATCAATGGGGAAACATCACAGCTGGGATTGATTATGCTAAAAGAATGGGGTTTGAGGGGCTTTTTGGACTCACAATGCCTCTTTTAACAACCTCTGATGGGAAAAAACTTGGTAAATCGGAGAAGGGGGCTGTGTGGCTTTCATCTAAAAAACTCTCAGCTTACGAGTTTTATCAATACTTTGTAAGGCAACAAGACGCCGATGTGATTCGGCTTTTGCGTCTTTTGACTTTTGTTGAGATGGAAGAGATTGCTCATTTAGAGGAGAAATTTAATCGAGGGGAGCTTGAGCCAAACGCTTTGCAAAAGAGGCTTGCCGATGAGGTGACAAAAATTGTTCATGGACAAGAAGCTCTTAACAAAGCTCAAATGGCCACAAAAGGGTTGCAACCGGGTCAAGAGGCAACTCTTAGCGCTTCAGTCTTAAATAGCCTGGAAGTGCCAAAAAAACTGTTTCAAAAAAATGAGATTGTGGGAAAGCGCTTACTCGATCTTTTAGCGGAAGCGGCTCTTTCTCCAAGTAAAGGAGAGGCGCGTCGTTTGATGCAAAATGGGGGAGTGTATCTCAATAATGAAAAAATAGAGGATGAAAAGCGTTTGATTGGCGAGGATGATCTGATCGATAAACAGCTTTTACTTCTCTCTACTGGAAAAAAAAATAAGCTGTTGATCGAGGTGAAATAGGATATTTTATCAAAAAACAACTTGCTAGAAATTCGAAACCTGTTAAGAATGTCGTTTTAGACTGAATATGAATGGAAAACTTATTTTATAACTTAAGGAGCTCTTAATGACCTCTTCCGATAAGAAACAAACGATGACTAAAAAGAAACTGATTCATTCGATTTCCGTGGAGAAATCGATCCATCCAAATGATGTGAGACACGTGATTCAAGCATTTTTGGACAAGATGACGAACTGTCTTTCAAAAGGGGATAGACTCGAATTTCGCGATTTTGGCGTCTTTGAAGTCGTAGAAAGAAAGCAGAAAGTGGGAAGAAATCCTAAACAAGCTGATGTGCCGATTATTATTCCAAGTCGGAATGCAGTGAAGTTTACGCCTGGCAAAAAAATGAAAAAACTGATCGAGATAGACGATTAATTTCTTTTTAGCTTGACGCCTCTTAATTTAATCAAATATGCTGTCTCTCTAAACTTTTAAGGAGAGACAGCTTATGTTCAGGTACTTATTTCTTTTGGTACTCACTCTAGGAACTCTTAAGAGTGATGAAGAAAGACCACTTTTTAAAGAGCAACCAGTCCCTTTTTCGTTAGCTCTTTTTTCCCCCATTCAAACCTCTTCGGTAAATTCTGATGTGGCAGGTGTTAGAATCAGTTTGATCTATGGAAAAAATCAGAATGTGATGGGGTATGATTGGGGATTCATTATGAAGGTGAATGGTACTTTTAGAGGATTTGCTTTGGGATTTGTCCATCTAGTTTGCGAAGATGTGTACGGTATTCAATCAGCTTTTATCAATCAAGCGGGGAAAGATCTCTTGGGATGGCAATCGGGTTTCCTGAATTTAACCAAAGGGAGAGGTACAGGTCTTCAGTGGGGATTTATTAATTCAACAGCTAACATGAAAGGTTTACAAGTCGGCGTGATCAACCAGACAGGCCACCTTAAGGGCGTTCAATTTGGATTGATTAACATTCAGACCTCTCGCACCTACCTTAAAGTCCTTCCCTTTTTGAATATCAATTGGTAGGTTTTCATGGGTGATCTTTGGATTAAGGTTGTTCCAAACGCCTCAAAAACAGAGATTGTGGGGTTTCACGAAGGGATTCTTAAAATAAGACTCAAGGCGCAACCTGAAAAGGGGGAAGCAAATGAAGAACTTATTCTTTTTTTAAGTAAATGGTTAAAAAAGCCAAAAAGCGCCATTCAACTTCTTACAGGACAAACCCATCGTTTAAAAAGAGTGAAAATAGAGGGGTTGACTCATGAGGAGATTTTTAAGTTGTTGCCAGGAATTTAACGGCAAAAATCGTCGACAATAACTCCCTTTTTAGGTTAAGATGAGCCTTTCGTCAAAGTGGGTTATTGGTTTATGTCTTTTCCAAAAATTGTAGCCATCACAGCGTTTGCCCTTTTTACTTTTATTTTTCTGGTCTCTAAATTCAAAAATAATGAGGAAGAGCTCCCTTTAAACAAACCTCAGGCTGTTGAGATCATTTTGGAACCAGAAGTGATTAAACCTTTTTTAGCGCCTCCAAAAGCGCCTCCTAAAGTCGAAGTTGTCAAAAAGAGTGTTGTCGAGGTTGTTAAAAAAACTCCTTTAGATGAACCTGTCAATCGGATTGAAGAGCTATTTAATAAGGGTGAGCCAAAACTGCCTATCGTTCAAACAATCTCTTACAAAAGCCGCACCACCTGGCAAAAAGGGCGCCCTGCATGGCTTGCCGATTACGCCTCTCACTTCGAGACCTCTCGCCATTTTATCGCAAGAAGCTTGAATGGAAAACCTGAGTACTTTAAGCAAACGGTGAGTGAGGGGGACCGGTTTAACGTCTTTCGGGAAGATAAGAAAATATCTTTTTATCTTTTAGCTGATCTTTCTCAATGTAAGATGGGATTTTATTACATCGATCACGACTTAAACGAGAAAGTTCTTTTAAAAACGTATCCGATCGGATGTGGCCGTAAAGATGGCAGTAAAGTCTCTGGTTCTTTAACACCTCTTGGAAAATATGAGCTTGGAGATCGGGTTGTTATTTACAAACCTAAGATGTTTGGGTATCATCAAGGGGAAAAAACGGAGATGATCCGAGTTTTTGGTTCTCGCTGGATCCCTTTTGAAAAAGAAGTGGAAAAATGTACCGAACCTGCCAAGGGACTGGGGATTCATGGGGTGCCTTGGGTGGCAAACGCTTCCGGGGAGCTTGTACCGGATGAAAGTAGCATCGGCAAGTTCGACAGCGATGGGTGTATAAGACTTTCAAATGAGGATATTGAGGAGCTTTTTAGCATCGTGATCACAAAGCCTACGACGATTGAAATTGTACAAGACTTAAGCCAGGCTCCTCAAACGGTTGGAGGGTAGGAATGGAGACATTGCCTCACGAAAAAGAGGTGTATGAGGTGGTGCAAACCATCGATCGTTTAAAAAATCAGGGGCAGTTTGGTGCCCTCCTCGAAAATGAAATCAAGCGGTTAGAATTAAAACTGGTCGAACTTAAAAAACAGGTTTACTCAAAACTGACCCCGTGGCAAAGAGTGACCATTTGTCGCCATTCAAAAAGGCCCCACGCAATAGATTATATTTTAGGCATTACGAAAGAGTTTATCGAGCTATTTGGCGATCGGTGTTATGCAGACGATAGCGCGATTATTGGAGGGTTAGCTCAAATCGAGGATGTTCGCTGCGTGATTATCGGTCAAGAAAAGGGGCGAGACACTGAGGATAGGATGCGGCGCAATTTTGGAATGCCCCATCCAGAAGGGTTTCGGAAGGCGTTAAGGCTCATGAAGCTTGCCGAGAAGTTTTCTCTTCCAATCGTCACTTTAGTTGACACTCCCGGCGCATATCCTGGACTTCAGGCAGAGGAGAGGGGGCAAGGGCTTGCGATTGCTGTCAATCTTAGGGAAATGTCTTCGCTAAAAGTTCCAATTGTTACGATCATCATAGGGGAGGGGTGTTCAGGTGGGGCTTTAGGGATTGCAGTTGGAGACACTGTCGCGATGCTTGAGCACTCGTATTACTCAGTGATCTCTCCAGAGGGTTGTGCTTCGATTCTTTGGAAAGACCCTGCAAAAAATGTGGAGGCTGCCACCCAACTTAAGATGCACGCCGAGAATTTGCAAAAATTTCAACTGATCGATGCTGTGATCGAGGAACCGCTTGGCGGGGCTCATCACGACCCTGAACTTATGTTGAATAAAGTGAAGGCATTTATTGTTCAACAGCTTCATATCTTAAAGAGCTTGTCGACAGAGTTTCTTTTAGAACAAAGGTATTTAAAATTTCGCAAAATGGGTTGTACCCATAAGAAATGAAAAAACTTCTTAATATTGCTCTTGAAAATAGGGCCTACCGAAATTTACTCATTTTTTCAGTGATTGCTATGGCCTTTCTCACCGTGGCCACTTACCTTGAAATTTTAGCTGTTGGCGTGATCACAAAAGAGGGGAAGGGAAACGATATAGTTGAAACCCTGATCGGATTTGTGTCTGTAGTCTTTCCAGTAAGAGATAACACCATTCACCTCGCGATCTTTATTATGGTTGTGGCTCTTTTTAAAGCCGTGATGCTCTTTACTCACCGTTTTTTAACAAGGGTGATAGTGATTCGGGTAAGCCGCGATTTAAGGCAAAACTATTTTGAGCACATTCAATCGCTTCCGATGGTTTTTTATCAAAAATACAATATTGGATCTCTCTCTTCCCGAGTGGTTGGCGACTCATTTTTGATTGCTGAGGCGATTAATGCCTGCCTTTGTAACTACTTACAAACCCCTTTTATTTTGACCACAAGTTTTGTTCTTTGTTTTTTAACTTCATGGCAGCTCTCTTTAGTGATTTTTTTAGGGTTTCCCGTCGTGATTTTTCCGATCGTCTTTTTGGCTAAAAAAGTGAAAAGAGTGGCTAAACAGCTCCAGCAGAACCAGGAGAGGTTTGCCTCTGTCTTGCTCGATTTCTTAGCTGGCGTGATGACGGTAAAAGTATTTGCAATGGAGGAGTTTTCCTTAAAAAAATACAAAGAGCAGAACCAGAATATGGCGCGTCTCGAACAAAAAAGTGCCCGCTACGACCTCTCGTCTCGTCCGGTGATTCATACGATCGGTATGGTGTTTCTCTCGATTGCTCTTTTAGTCGGGCTTCACATTTTACATTTACCCGTAGCAGTTGTTCTTTTTTACTGCGGGATGCTTTACGCTTTCTACGAGCCGATTAAAAAGTTTGCTGAAGAGAACAATAGAATTCAGCAAGGGGTTGCCGCAGCTGACAGGATGTTTGAGGTGATCAGCATTGTGCCTCAAATTCAAGATGTCGATGGAGCGATCGATATGCCCCCCTTTACCGATTCGATTGAGTTTGATAACGTTTGGTTTAAATACGACGATATTTTTGTATTAAAAGGGGTTTCTTTTAAAATCAAAAAAGGGCAAACGGTCGCGATTGTCGGTCCGACAGGTTCTGGCAAATCGACGATAGTTCAGCTACTTCCTCGCCTCTATGATCCACAAAAAGGGGAGATTAGAATCGATGGGCGGAAAATAAAAGATTTAAGTCAAAAATCGATCCGGGAGCAAATTGCTTTTGTTCCTCAAAAGCCGTTTCTCTTTTTGGATACTGTCTTTGAAAATATTGCCTTTGGAAGGGATTTTACGGAGGGGCAAGTCGTGGAGGCTGCTAAAAGGGCGCACGCGGATGAATTTATCTGTAAACTTCCCAAAGGGTATAAGACACCCCTTTCTGAAACGGGAAAAAATCTTTCAGGGGGGCAGCAGCAAAGACTTGCGATTGCAAGAGCTTTAGTCAAACAAGCGCCAATTCTTGTGATGGATGAGGCGACTTCTAGCTTAGATACGATCAGCGAGTTGGCCATTAAGCAAGCGATTCACTCTCTTAAAGGAGAGGTGACCCAAATTATCATAGCTCACAGATTGACAACGATAGAGGATGCCGATTGGATTTTGTACATGGAAGAGGGGTGCATTGTGGCGGAAGGGACAATAGATACGCTTCTTTCAAACTGTCAAGGGTTTAGAGCGATGTGGGAAGCAACCTGGAAAGGGGCAAAAGATCTGTTGCCATTTAACGCAGTTTAAGACTTGGAAAAGTTTCGTTTCATTATTGAATTTATAGAAGAAAAGTTAAATGACTCTCATTCAAAACCTCTCTGCCCTTAACCCCTCTCTTTGCAGCAAAGGCTTCGCCCTTGCAAACCAATTATAAGGGGTTTTAGGGTGAAAGCCCCTAACGCTGTTTTCCAAATAGATCGATCGCCAAAAAGTTACAATAACGACTCAAAGGATCAAGGGGGGGGAGGGGGAAAAGGAACTTTCAACTCCAACCAAAGGTTGGAGCCATTATCTCATTTCCGAATTAGGGGTGACATGAAAATCACTCCAGGCGCGAAGGCCCCTCTTCTTTAGTGCTTTTTTGGCTCTGCCCAAAAAAGGGGGTAATTGATCCATACTCTTTTCATTGTGCTATCTCCAAATCTCGGTGCCTCAGCTTTTAGAAACCTTTTTAACTGTTGCCATTAAACGTTTAAATCGCTTATTTCCAGTTTATGGAAAGTTACGAAAACTACACTCTCACGATCTCCTATTTCCCAAGGCTTTTGGGTTTAATCTATTTTTTTGCCTTTAGTGCCCTTCTCGTTCAAATGAAGGGGCTTTTTGGAGAAAAAGGGATTTTGCCTGTTAAAGAGTATCTCGAGTTTATAAAAAAAAGGCTTGGAAAGAGCGGCTATTGGAGGGTCCCCAGTTGTTTTTGGATTAATGCTTCCGATTCTACCCTTATTTTTGTTGCAGCTTTGGGCACTTTGGCCTCGATCGGTTTAGTTTTTGGCTTTTCCCCTCTTATCCTGTTGCCCCTTTGTTTTATTTTGTATATGTCGATCATGTCGGTTGGGCAAGATTTTTTAAGTTTTGGGTGGGAGCCTCTCCTTTTAGAGATCACTTATTTTGCTTTTCTTTTAAACTGCAGCCCTTCCCCCAATATTTTCATCTGGATCGCTGTTAATTTGATGATTTTTAGATTTCATTTTTTAGCAGGTGTTATTAAGTGGCAAGCACAAGATCCTGCCTGGCGCGATTGGAGGGCTCTTGAGTACCACTACCACACCCAGCCAATCCCCAACACTCAAGCTTTTTTTGCCGACAAACTACCTACCCTTATTCAAAGGCTTTCGACAGGAGCCGTTTTTGTTTTGGAAGTGTTGGTTCCCTTTGGGATTTTTGGAAATGATGAGGTGCGCTTTGCAACCTTTATCGGCTTATTACTTTTGCAAGTGACCATTTGGTTTACAGGGAACTTTTCCTTTTTAAATCACATGACGGCCGTTTTAGTCACCCTTCTTGTCAGCAATCAGTTTTTGTTTGGCACCCCACCCCCTTTACAACCAACCCCATGGGTTTTAGAGATTCCCCTCTCAATCATAGGCTTGATTCTTATAGCTCTGCAAGTAATAAGAGTGCTCTACCATATCGTCCCGACAAAACTGTTTGAAAAAATATTAAATCTCGTCTGGCCTTTCTATTTAGCTCATTGGCACGCCATCTTTGCCCATATGACCAAGCAAAGGGTTGAAATCATTATCGAGGCAAGTCTTGATGGGCAAGTTTGGGAGGAGTATTTATTCTATTTTAAACCAAGCGAATTGGATAGGCGCCCGAGGAGATGTTCTCCGTTTCAGCCTCGTCTCGATTGGATGGTTTGGTTTTTACCCTTCTCCTCATTTCATCAAAATAACTGGTTTCAATTGTTTTTAAAACGGTTACTGGAAGGGGAGCCCCAAGTTTTGAATTTATTAAGATATGTTCCTTTTGAGGGGAAGCCCCCAAAGTATGTAAGAGCCCTCTCTTACCTTTACGAGTATACAGCAATTGATGAGCTAAAAAAAACAGGGCACTGGTGGAAAAGAAGGCTTTTAGGACCCTACTCTCCTACACTGTCACTGGATTCTTTTGGTTCTTAAGCCGGTTGAGAAGCTCATCAAGTTCAGAAATCAACCAACTTTTATGTTTTGGATTTGAAAGTTTGTCTAAAACAATCGTGGCATTAAAGTGAAGAATGCGATCTAAAATTAAATAAAAAACAGTGCCAACGCTTAAGTGTATCGCTTGAAAAATCGCTTCTCCGATCCATTCAACCCAAACTAAAATTTTATCAAGAGACGTTTCAAAACCAAAAGTGAGACGGATAATTTTTTCGATGAATCTCTTAAAATGGTGCCAAGGAACGGAAAAAATCGAGCGGATGAGGTTATCGATGACCATATGCCATTTCTTGATATATTCTGCTTTAAAAGCCTGTTTTGCTAAGTATTCAGCTTTTATAGGATCGATTTTTTTCTCTTTTAAGATCGGGATAGCTTCTTTCAATCCTTGATCATAAAGGTCTGAGAGAGTGTTTTTTGAAAGAAACTCTTTAATCGTTGTTCCCACAGTTTCGGCACTCAATTGTTTAATTTTTTTCACTTGCAAAGCTTTTGTCACAATCGGATTTTTAACTTCTTTAATAAATTCCTGAACAAAAGTCATACATTCTAAGTTAAAAACTTTATTGTTAGAAAATTTGACTTCTTGTTTACCGATAGAGGTTTTTAGAGCTTCAACTTCTTGATTAAACTTCTCTTTCTCATTATCCGGGATCGGTTTATTTTTTTTAAGAAAATCGATAAATTGCTCAATTCTATCTTGCAGGACCTCAAGATGACGAATGATTTGTTTTGTGGCTAAATACCTTGGAGTGCCCTCCTCTAAAGTCTCTGAAAATTTAATCTCAAACTCTTCAAGAGTTTTTATGAGGGGGGGTAATGTAGCAATTGTTAATTGGTCGGGTAATTTAATCTCTAAATCGCTAAGCTTTTTTAAATGCTCTTCGTAGTCTAGCTTTAATGCTTCGTCGTAAACGACATCAGATTCTTTTAAAAGTACAACAAAGGCATTGGCAAGGGTCGTCTTGTCCATGATCTGATCAATCATTTTTTCAACAAGCTTTGGAAAAATTTTTTCTTTGGCGTAAGACTCTAAAAGATTTTGACCGAAATCGGGATAGAGTGGTTTAAGTTGTATCAGATCGATGAAACTGTCTGATAACTGTTGTGACCATCCCTCTTTGGGCAATGGTTTTGACTTTAGCTGTTTTTCTAAAGCCTCAATTTCCTCTTTAACATCTTTATTATTCTCTTCGAGTTTTTTCTGGATTGATTTAAGAGTTTTATAGAGCTCTTTAGCCTCTTCATTCCATTCAAGGGTTTTATCTTTGGAAGGGTTTAAACCTTTGCTTAAAGATTGTATTTGAGAGATTAATTTAGAGATCGCTCTGCCCTTTAATTTGCTTAAGTTTTTTAACGGGATGAGAAGCTTCTCAATTTTTTCCATCTCTTCAAGATATTTCACTTTTTTTAAGTGTTTTTTTCCTTCATCAATCGTTTTTTTTGCAAATTCGTAAAGAAATTCGTGAGGCTTCTCTTCATCTTTTGTTGAATCTAGAACTTTTTTGAAATCTAAAGTGACCTTAAGGGCATGCGCTTCGACGTAATCTCCGATAAATTCATCCAGCAGATTAGTGGTCCCAGCCCACTTAATCGGATCGATATCAGACGATTTTAATTCCTCTTTTATAGGATTTAAGACAAAGGTTCTCAGTACTGAACAAACCTCTATTTGATCCTGAGTTGCTTGAAGTTTTAAAATTCTAATTTGTTCTTTGCAACGGTTTCCAATAGTCGTTTTTTGTTGATCGATAAAGACCCCAATTAATTTTTTTATAACAGGTTCAAAATCTTTAAGTCCGGAAGTTAAGTTGATGATTTCTTGAATCGGTTGTTTTAGCGGCGAGTTCTCATCAAGATACTCGTTTAAGTAAGGTTTGATAAGGGTATCGCTATTTTTTTTATAGTAAAGAAAGCATTTTTCAGCGAGCGTTTGTGTTGTGTTATCAGTTGGAGTGTTGTAAGAGGCGTGGAGTTTTTCAAAATTATTTTTGAAAAACTCGATTAAATTGTTAAAGAGCCAATTAGTGATTAGGGGAGTGGATAAGGCTCTTGCCAGAAGAGGGTCTGCATCTTTTTTTAAAATAGGGAGTAAACGATTCCACTCCTCTCTAAGTTCCCTAGAAGTTTCAATAGCGCCTGATGGTGTATTAAAATAAGTGCGAAAAAGAAGAGAGATTGTTTGGTCTAATTTAGCGTTTTCAGAGCTTAAACAATTAAATACTATTTTTTTAAGGTTTAACCTGAAATCGATAGGATTATTACGGGCTAAAAAGCTAGAGGCTTCAAATTTTGTAACTAGTTCGTCTATTTTATTTTCCAGTTTGGTATCTAAGAAAGAAATAGACGGATTTGGAACAACACCTTGCACGAAAAAGTCCTGACTTGAAAAAGGAACATTTTACCACGAATTTAATTATTTTGTGAAATTAAAAAAGGGCTTCCGATTTAATCAGTCCAAGCGCTTTAAATTTTAAATAAAGTTCTTTATTATCCGGTTTTTCAAAGGAACCACTTTTTAAAAGCCAATCGATATAATCTTTAGGCACTTGTGTCAGGGGAGTGCCTTGGTATTTTCCAAACGGCATATGTTGTAAATCGACTGGTTTTGAAATCAGAGAGAGTATCGTTTCAATCGACAAGTCATCTGTAAGAGCTGTAAAAACTTTTTGAAGGATGATCACATCATCTAGGGCTCTATGCGCATTGTTGGCTTCAAACCCATAAATTTCTCTTAAAAATTGGAGGGAGTGTTTTGGTAGATCGGGCCTATATTTTCTTGCCCATTTTAAGCTATCCAAAAATATCCAATCGGGCATGGTGAGGTTGTGTCTTTTAAATTCAGCTTTAAGAAAATGGATGTCAAACCCATCGTTGTTGTGGGCAATCAATACAGAGTCTTCTCCACAAAAAGTGATAAACTCTTGAGCCACGTTTCCAAAATGGTCAGCGTTTTCAACCATCTCATTGGAGATTCCGTGAATATCGGAAGCTTCCTTGGGGATAGGGATTGGGGGTTTGACAAATTTTTCAAAGGTTAAATTTTTGACAAGGTCAAAAGCTGCAATCTCGACGATATAATCTTTTTCAGATTTCACCCCTGTGGTTTCGGTGTCGTAAAAGATGGGGCGAAGTGTCATAAAGCCTCTTCGGTTTTTGTTTTCTTAAAGACATCATTAAAGGAGATTGTTCCTTCCGCAACAGCCTGAACAGTGGGGTAGAGGGTGTCGCAAATTCCTTGGATTGAGAGGATAAATCCTCCAAGTAATTTTTCATCGATCTCTTTGTTAAAAACGGGAATGGATAAGCGGTAAAAAAGGACTTGAGCCTCCTCATCGATCCCAAAGCCTGGAATATCGAGCTCTTTGTTTAAAAGGTGCAAAAGTCGTGCGGTATCACTAATCGACTCTTTTTTGAAGCCACAGGGCATAAAGACTAAAAGCTGCAACAGGTCTTGCTCCTCATACACTTTAATAAAGAGAGGAAAATCGAGCTTATGGGCTGTGAGCACTAAGTAGACTTGATTGGTTTCTTTTTCAAGTTTAGCTTCTCGGCCATTTTGTACAAGAGTATTTAAGACGTTTTCGATGGTAAGAAGCACAAGTTACCTTCCTCCCCCAAGTTGTGGTAGGGGGTTGACTTTTTCTTGAGTGATATCGCGGTTGTTTGTTAAGGGGATGACAGAGTAATCATCTTCAGTGGGGGTTCTATAGCAACTTACCAAAAGGGGTAAAAGCAGAATGAGGTAGTTCACGAGGGGCTCCTAGGTGTTTTATTGGGGTTTTCGTCGATCTTTCCCAGAAGAGTAAGTCCTGAGTGAGATTCTGCAATGAGGTAGGTGTTCTCTTCGACATCGACGAGATAGAGGATTGATTTGTGGGATAGGGCTCTTGTTTCTAAAACGCGAATCAAGTTAGTTTCGTTAAGCTTTAGCCCCTGTTGCATCTGAAATTTTTTCAAAAACCACAAGACGACGAATAATAATCCAAGAAGTAGTCCCAAATAAAAAAGCATTTTGGAAAATTGCTCAGCAAACGCTGTAGGCTCCTTTCCCTCAGTTTTTCTTAATTCATCCGCAAGTTCTTGAGGCAGTGTGGGTTCTGGTATTGGTGCCGTCTCTGCAACAAGGGGGGTAAAAAAAAGAAGGAAGAAGAAGATAAGCCTACTCATAAGGGGAGACTGTATCAGAATTCTTTTTTTTTAGCTAGTCCTCTGAATTCAAAGTTTTAATCGGTATTTTTAAAGGATTTATTCTCGGATTGCAAAACTGCAAAACAGGACATACCTAGTCGGTCCTGAAAAAGTAAGTGTTCCTTGAGAAAAATTTGCAGTTAACGGGGAAGAGAGACATAGCCTATTTAGCAAGGTTCAATTATATGACAATGAGAAAAAAATTTCGCGAATGGAACACGCACTCTCCAAAGAAAAAGTGTTTCTTTTGCAACAAAAAATGCGGTGAACGACGATCAAAACCCCCTTGCGGGGTTTAGTGAGGAGTAAAACGCATTTTTTGTCAAAAGGGGCACTTTTTATTGGAGAGGACTTTTTCAGGGCCGACTAACAAGTCGGTCCTGAAAAAGTAAGTGTTCCTGAGAAAAATTTGCAGTTAACGGGGAAGAGAGACATAGCCTATTTAGCAAGGTTCAATTATATGACAATGAGAAAAAAATTTCGCGAATGGAACACGCACTCTCCAAAGAAAAAGTGTTTCTTTTGCAACAAAAAATGCGGTGAACGACGATCAAAACCCCCTTGCGGGGTTTAGTGAGGAGTAAAACGCATTTTTTGTCAAAAGGGGCACTTTTTATTGGAGAGGACTTTTTCAGGGCCGACTAACTAGTCGGCCCTGAAAAAGTAAGTGTTCCTTGAGAAAAATTTGCAGTTAACGGGGAAGAGAGACATATTTTGCAAGGTTCAATTATATGACAATGAGATAAAAATTTCGCGAATGGAACATGCACTTTTTATTGGAGAGGACTTTTTCAGGGCCGACTAACTAGCAAGTTACTAAATTATATTATTAAAAAATTAATAAAAAACAACCTTACATTATAAGTTTTTTTTCGATATCATAGTTAAAAAGGTGTTTATTATGCAGGTTAATGAATTTCTTAAATTACAAGAGGATGTAGCGACTCTTCAAAGGTCGATTGAATCTCAGGGGGCTTTACCAACAGATGAGGTTTCAAAGGCCATTATAGCGGTCTCAACTGATATTTTTAATAACAGGCAGGCTTTGGAAGATTCCCTTTTAAGAGAAAGTGAACAAGAGTCATTTTATCAGACTCTGTCTACTTTTACTGATACCCTTAAATCTATCCCGTTTGATCATGAGACTTCCGAAAAAATTAATCAGATTAAAAGGACGTGTGAAGGGATCATTTTAAATAAAAAAGCTAGAAATAAAACTGAATTGGTTAATTGGCTCAATGAAAAACAAAAAGAGATAACGGTTGATGAGCATAGCTGTCCAAAGAATATTTTAAAGGCTTTTGAAGGGGTAAGAAAAGAAGGGATTGCACATGAAACCGATAAAATTGAATTTGAAAGAGTGGTTTCAGAAATGATTCTTAAGGCTTTTAAGGTGAACACACTTGATGAAGCAAGAGCTGTTTTTCCAGATGATAAGGAATCTCTGGCTAAATTGCTTGCTCATGTCATTTTTGTTCATAAAATACCACTAATGAATCGTTTACTTTCTGAAGAAGAATTTAAACAAGTGATTCCCCATTTGCAATTTGTCAATATCTTAAATTTTTATTTTGGGAGTGAACAAGAAGAAGAAGATTTTATTTCTTCTTGTACAAGTGCAAGACAATTGGTTTTGAAAAGAAGTTTTTTACCTACCCTCTCTCAAACGGTAGAACAAGTCACTTTAAGCAGCTCGGGATCAAAAATAATTGATCTTTCAAACTGTCCCAATATTAAAAGAGTGTATATTTTAAGTTGCCAATGCGTAAAAAGTTTAAAGATTAATAAGAATGTAAATTATATTGAGTGTATTGGTTGTGATAATTTAACAAGTTTTAATGTGGAGGGTTCTTCAAATCTTTCTGTGATCAAATTAATCGGATCTCCTAAATTAAAATCTTTATCTCTAAACGAATTGAAATCTTTGGAGGAGTTTAAAAGTTCATCTTGTGGGTTTGAAAGTCTTGATTTTAAAGAAACACCGAAACTAAAGATTTGTGAAATAGAGTCATGTAGTGACTTAAAAAAAGCCTTTTTTGATTCAGTCCCTCTTCTTGAAACGATTATTTTTAGAGGTAATACCGAATTGAGTGAACTTACTTTAAATGATGCGTGGGTTTTAAAAAATTTTTTAAACAATAGATCGCAAATAATGACTCTTAATGCTCCACCATTTCCTATTAAATGCAGAGATATTCTTTTAACCGGTATACAAATAGTAAAAAATAAAGAACAACTGATCAAACGATTAAATGAAATGCAGCAAGATATTCGTCTTACTAATAATAGTACAGATAGTCAAATTTTGGAGGCTTGTGAAAAAGTAAGACAAATCATAAGAATTAATTATCCTTTAGATATCGAAGTTAATAAATTATTTGTTGTTGCGGTATATAGACATTTAGGTTTGAGCATTGAAAATGCGCGGGAGCAATTTCCAAAGGGTTCTTTTGAGCGAGGATTGGCCTTGGCTTTTATTCTTAGCGCTCGTGATATGAAGAATGCATCTGTTACTCCGGCAGAATTACTTGAAGCCGCCCCTTATTTACATTCGTTTGAATACAAAAAAGAGTATCTAACGAATAGGGAAGAGGAGCAAGAGTTTTTTCAAAAGTGTACATCTCTTATGAAGTTAACGATAAAAGAAACTTACTGTGAAAGTATTAATTTTTCTATTAAATCTCTTTTATACATTAATATTTTTGGCTCTCAATTAGAGAATGCTCAATTATTTGGATGTGTTAACTTAATTAATGTCGCTTTATCTGACTGTCCTAAAATTCGGAATATTTTGTTTCCTGAATGCATTGAAAAGATAAGTGCCTCTGCCTGTAATTTACTTGAAGAAATACACTTTTCTAATACGACAAAACTTGAAACGATATCGTTCGGACGGCTTCCAGTGTTTAAGATGTTTAGGATGACAAATGCCCCTATGCTTCGAATATGTCAAATAGAGAATTGTTTTGCTTTAGAGAGTGTCGAAATTGACTTGGCCCCTGAATTAAAAAAGATGGATGTTATAGATTGTGCATTTTTGAATGAGATTATTCTCCCCGAAACTGCCAAGCTTGAGGGATTTTTCTCTCAAAACAATCCTTGTTTGACAACAATCACGCTGACAAATGCTCCGAACCTTAAAGATTTTAGATGTATCTATTGTCATCTTTTGACAACGTTAAATGCTTTGGCCTTTCCAAGATGTGAGCGATTTGTTTGCCCTGTAATAGTACAATACCCTCAGCTTCCTTCAAGTGTCGCGAGAGGTATTGGCAATCTGGCTATTTTTCAAGTGAATCCCACTGAATTGCAGGATGACCCTTTTAAGATGCTCGTTGAGTTTGGCAAGATCGTATTAGCCACAAACGCCATTCCTCAAATTCTTTGGTTAGATGCTAATGGGCAACCAACTGAAGGGATTGATGCGGGGGGATTAAGGAGCGAACTCATAACAAAACTTTGCCAAAACATCTTTACTGATAAATCTAAACTCTTATTTGTTAAAAATCCAATACCGGATGTAGTAGGAAATTTTCCTAAACTTCAAAATTTTAATGATGAAAAGCAAGTGATTGCGATACGAGCTTTGGGTCGGTTGATCGCTTTTTGCGCTACATCTCCACTTCTTCTCGGTAAGGTTTTTAGCGATAGATTTTATCAGACTTTTATCTCGATCGATGATCTCATCAAAGATTGGGATGGGAAGACCCTTCTTCCTGAAACAACAATTATTACAATTCTTGGGTGGCTTGAGTATGCGTTGCCAAATAGTACACCTGACGACCTCAAGGAGAGGGAGATTGCTCTTCCGATTGCCCTTATGGCAAAAGAGGCTAAGGCAAGCATGGGGCAGGCAAAGTGGGAGGCGTTAAAGAAACTTCAGGTTGATAAGGTGATGACCCGTATCGAGGGGGATGTTGTGACAAAACAGGGTTTAAAAGCCCATATGGTTTATTCCCCATTGAATTCCCCTGAAACTACAAATATAAGAATCTTTTTTGAACAATATATTGATTCGTTAAGCGATAAAAAATTGTCTGATTTTAAAGAGTTGATGACTGCTAGTCGGACGATTGGTGAAGACGAGGAGATCAAATTATCTATTATCGAAGATTTAGATGAAAATCGTCTCCCTGAATACCACACCTGCTTTAAGCGCACCGATATTCCTAATTATCAGAGTTTTGCTGCTCTCAAAAAGAGTTTTGATCAAAGTTTTGGAGCCCTTGGCACCTTTTTGATTGGTTAGGTAGTCGCTCTTAAAAAGTCCTCTCCAATAAAAAGTGCTTCTTTTGACAAAAAATGCGTTTTCCTTCTCACCAAACCCCTCAAGGGGGGGCGTCGAAAGGGATCACTTTTTCTCTGGAGAGTGCGTGTTCCATTCGCAAAATTTTAGATCTTTTCTCATATTGTTAAACCTTGCAAAATAGGCTGTGTCTCTCTTCCTCGTTAACTGCAAATTTTTCTCAAGGAACCTTTACTTTTTCAGGACCGATTAAATTATTAAAATGTAAATATTATATTAATTTAAAGTAATAGTTTTTAATTAATTTAATATTGTTTTAGAATCAGGTAAAGTAGTTTTAAACCTTTGGAGGGTATTATGAAGTCTTTGTTTGTCGTATTAGGATTTGTATCGACGTTAACTCTTAGCTCATTGAGTGCAAGAGGGATGGAACACGGTGCGATGGAGGGTGGTGCAGGTTTTGGTGGAGGAGCCGGTTACAATCGTGGTGATAACGGGGTTGGCGTTGGTGCAGGCGTTGGGGTTGGAGGCGTTGGCGCAGTTAATGCAGGAGTTGGCGGAGCCAATGGGGCTAATGCTAGAGCCTTTAATAGGGGACTTGAAGCAGGTACCCTCGATGCTGGAGGAGGTACTGATTATGGTGCTTACCCCTATCAGGAAGAAAACTACAATCCTTTCCCAGATGACGCTCCAGGAGCGATCGATAATGGGACTCAAATTTACAACGAAGATGAGACTGGTTATAAAGGGCCTTATGGAGGAAATCCTAATAACCCTAACTAGCGCAAGATAAACTGCCACCTAGCGCCTTGTAGAGTGATACAAGCTCTATTAAGGCGCTAGCTTCACTGACCGTGTAATCTTGTTCTCGTGTGATCAGTTGTCTTTCGTAATCTAGGAAGTTTTTTAAGTCGATTAGTCCTTTTTCAAACCTATTTAAAGCTAGGTTTCTTACAATACGAGTCTCTTCAACACTTTTTTCAAGTTTAAGTTTTGTCTTTTTTTCCTGATTGAATGCAGTAAGAGAGCTTTCTGCATCTTGTAGCGCTAAAAGTACTGTTTGTTGGTAGTTTTGGTATTGAGAATAAGCCCTTGCTCTTTCAGCATTAAGATTTCCAGTGAGGCGTCCTCCTGTAAAAAGAGGGTGAGAGGCGTTATCGCCATAAAACCAAGCTCTACTTTGCCAGTCGAAAAACTTTTTTATAGTCTCCGATTGAAACCCAAAAAAACCTCTAAGGGAAAAGTCAGGGAAAAATTCGGCAGTTGCAACGCCTATTCGCGCGACAGCTCTGTGTAGTTGTTGTTCCGCCTCTCTCACATCGGGCCTTCTTCTCAAAAGATCGGTCTTAAGGCCCACTTCTACCCCTTCTGGAATCTGAGGTAACTCTTTACTTTCGATCATTTCGCAAATAAGAGATTCAGGTTGAGATCCGGTAAGCACCGAAAGGCTGTAGATTCCAAGCAAAACATCTCTCTCATACCCGGGAAGGGTCGCCTCTAAAGTCTCAAGTTCTGCCACTATTTCGTGTTGATCGAGATTGTTATCAAGACCTAGTCTCTCCCTGTCGGAAACAATCCCTGCAATTTGCCTTAATAGAGCGATTTGTCTTTCTGTCAAAAAGGCAAGTTTCTGCGCTTTTCTCACCTGAATATACATTTTTGCGACATCCCCCTGAACGGTGATCATTAAGTCGTTTCTTGCATCGATTGAAGCTAAGTAGTTACTTTTTGCCTCCTCGATCTTCCGATAAGTTTTTCCAAACAGGTCAACTTCCCATGAAGCGTCGAAAGCTAAAGTAAAAATGGTTTGTAAAAGGTGCATGGGAGCGATCGGTTTATTGTTAGCTCCCGTCTTATCAAAGGCGAAAAAAGGGCCATTTTTACTAAATCTTATTTGCGAGACGTTCCAGTCATCAGAGATTTGAGGGTAAAGGGAGGAGGCAGAGACTTGAATTAAGGCTCTTGCTTCTAAAATATGCCCGTAGGCTTCTTTGATATTGTGATTATAAAGGGTCGCTTTTTCAATGTAACTTGTTAATAGGGGGTCAGAAAGAGTGTTCCACCAATCAGTTTCAGGAGGTGCTGTGTTAGCTTCTGTGACCCACTCAGGACAGATCTCGGTTTTCGGTTTCACAAAGTTTGGCCCGACGACACAGCTCTCAAGAGTTAATAGCAAAAGGGGTAAAACAAGTAATCTCTTCATGATTTAGCTATTACCTTTTTTAAGCGTTTCATTCAAGTCTCCGATTGAAAAATAACCACGCTCCAAAAAAGGTGAATAAACCGATAAGAGCCATAGGCCATACATTTGAGAAAACGATGTGTGCGGGCATATCTTTTAAAAAGATCCCTTTAACGATCACGAGAAAGTACTTTAAAGGATTGATAAGATCGATCGTTTGAAGCCATTTGGGCATGTTTTCGACGGGGGTCGCATATCCTGAAAGAAGAAGGGCTGGCGACATGAAAATGAAGGTGCCAAGAACAGCTTGTTGCTGGGTTTTAGCAAGGGAGGACAGAAAAAGGCCCACGCCTACGATCGAGGCAACAAATACAATAAGACTTAAGTAGAGAAGTAAAAGAGAGCCTGTAAAAGGGATTTGGAAAATATAAATGGCAACTAAAATAATCACTGCCGCCTCACTTAAACTGATTATAAAAGCTGGCACTGTCTTACCAATTAAGATCTCAAAGGGTCTTAAGGGAGAGACTAACATTTGGTCAAATGTGCCAAGCTCCCTCTCCCTTGCAACGGAGAGAGAGGTGATGATCATCGTCACAAGCATGGTTAGCACTCCGCATAAATTGGGCACGTTAAACCAGTAGTAAAGAAGATTTGGGTTAAACCAGTTTCTTGGAACAATTTTAGAGCGAATATTTTGTAAAATACCGTTTTCTTTGGCAAAGTCTAAAGAGAACTGATCGATGATTTGGGTGGCGTACCCTAGAACAATTTGCCCGGTGTTTGATTTTCTCCCATCGATGATCAATTGAACTTCTGCTGGTTTTCCACTTTGTAAGTTCCTTGAAAAGAGCTCATCGATATGAATCACCATCACAGCTTTTTGGGTATCGATCACCTCTTTAATTTCAGAGACGCTTCCGATATTAAAATTTTTCTTAAAAGTGGGGGAGCCCCTAAAGCGTTGAATTAGCTCAAAAGAGGGTTTTCCACTATCTCTATTGAGAAAGGCAATCGGCACATTTTTGACGTCTAAGGTGGCTGCAAAGGCGAACACAAAGAGCTGGAAAAAAGGGGGAAAAATAAGAAAAAAGCGGCTTTTAGGGTCCCTTAAAACGGTTTGGAGCTCTTTTATGATTAGGGCAAAAATTCTCTCCTTCATTAATCTAGCCTCTTTTTAGTCACTAAAATGACCCCAATTAAAAAAAGGGAGCCGATAAAAAGCATGATAAGGGTATTAGGGATTAAAACCGCCCAAACATTTCCGGTCAAAAAAATCGTCTGAAGGCACGTCACAAAATATCTTGCCGGTATCAAGTAGGTGATGAGTTGAATGATTTTTGGCATGCTCGCAATTTCAAAGAGAAACCCAGAGAGAATAAAAGCGGGAAGGAAAGCTGAAACAATCGAGGCTTGAGAGGCGATCATCTGGTTTTTACTTAGGGTTGAGATCAGTAAGCCTAAGAGACAAGCCGTGAAAAGGAAAGCTGAAGAGACTATTTCTAGTACAAAAAGGGAGCCTCTTAGAGGGACGTTTAAGAAAAGGATGGCGATAAGTGTCATTAGGGTCATCGAAGTGAGCCCGAGTAAAAAGTAGGGGATCAGTTTGGCAATCACGAGTTCAAAAATTGTCACAGGTGTCGCCATAAGAGCCTCCATTGTGCCCCTTTCCCACTCTCTTGCAACAACGAGTGCTGTGAGAAGAGTGCCTATGAGAGTCATAATGATTGCAAGAGAGCCTGGGATTAAAAAATTTCGACTCTCAAGCTCTTCGTTATACCAAAACCTCGGTTGCGGCAAAATGAGCGAGGAAACTTTTTCCCCTCGGCTGATCGCTTCCTGAATTTGCCATTTTGAGTAGGCTCCTTGAACATAGTTTTGAATAAAGGTGGCCGTGTTGGGCTCGCTGCCATCGCTAATGACTTGAATGGGAGCGATTTCCCCGTTTAATTTTAAAAAAGTGGTGAAATAGGAGGGCACCACGACTAAACCTCTGATGGTTCCCGCAACGATTTTCTCCTCGATTTCGCGCCGATCTTTCGCTTTTGTCACTTCAAAGTAGGGGGAATTGGTGAGCGATTCTGCAAAACTATTGGCCTCTCTTGTGTTGTCCTCTAAGACAAGCCCAACTTTTAAATGGTTCATGTCCAAAGACACCCCGTACGCGTAGAGAAAAAGCAGGATCAGAGGCAACACGAAGCTGATGAGAATACAGCTTGGGTCTCGTATGATTTGATAAAACTCTTTTCTCACAAGAGCCCAAACCCTATTCATGAATTCTCCTGGTCGTGCTTTTCAATGCAGGCAATAAAAGCCTCTTCAAGGGTGGGGTGGGGGTTTTCTTTTGTTTTGACGCTTTCTTTAAGCTCATCAGGGGTTCCCATTTTGATCAGTTGGCTTTTATAGACAAGGGCGATTCTGTCGCAATACTCCGCCTCATCCATAAAGTGGGTGGTCACGATAATAGTCACTTTTTTTTCGACCAGGGCGTTGATGTGTTGCCAAAATTCTCGTCTTGTGATCGGATCGACCCCTGATGTTGGCTCATCTAAGAAGAGCACGTCTGGGGTGTGCATTAAGGCACAAGAGAGGGCAAGCCTTTGTTTAAACCCTAAAGGTAACAGGTCGGCCGAGATGTTGATATAAGGTTTTAAGGCAAACACATCGACCATGCTCTCAATTCTTTTTTGCCGGTAATTCCCTTTTAAATTGTAGACACCTGAAAAAAAGTCTAAGTTCTGCCTAGTACTTAAGGTGCCATAGAGGGAGAATTTTTGAGCCATATACCCAATATGGGATCTGACTTCTGAAGAACTATTTTTAAAATCTCTTCCATTGACAAAAGACTCTCCCGAGGTAGGAGTGAGAAGGCCGCAAAGCATTTTAAATGTTGTTGTTTTGCCCGCTCCATTTGGTCCTAAAAGGCCGAAAATTTCTCCCCGTTTGATTTGAAATGAGATGTCATCTGCTGCGGTAAAAGAGCCAAATTTTTTTGTTAAGTGGCAAGCTTCGATCGCAAACCCTTTTTTTTCTTCGATCGATGGCGTTAGATCTGAAAGAGGGGATCTCCCCCTAAAAAGATCTCCTCCTAAAAGATCGATAAAGGCATCTTCAAATCTTGGGGGTGTTTCAATAAGCCCATTCCCATCGACTTGCTCTTTAAAGACAAGACGCACCCGATTGCCCTGAATCACCCCATCGACCACTTTAGGGTCTTCAAGCTTCTTTGCTAAAAACTCCCGCCGCTCTTCAATGGGGGGAGAGGCTAAAAAAACTCTTCCCTTAACCCTTGAGGTCAGTTTTTCGGGGGGACCGTTAAAGATAAGACGCCCTTCCTCTAAAAGTAAGACCTCATCGCACTTTTCAGCCTCGTCGAGATAAGAGGTGCTCCAGAGGGTAGTGACCCCTTCTGCTACAAGCTGTTTTACTATTTTCCAAAGCTCTCTTCTTGAAATGGGATCGACGCCAACGCTTGGTTCATCTAAGAGTAAAACTTTCGGTTTACCTAAAAGAGAGCAAGCAAGGCCAAGTTTTTGCTTCATTCCCCCTGAAAGGGCTCCTGCAAGCCTTGAGGTGAAAGGTTCTAAACCGGTAAATTTAAGGAGTTCAGAAAAGAGGGCTTCTTGCTCATTTTGCAAGCCTTTTAAATCGGCATAAAGTTTTAAGTTTTGCGCCACAGTAAGCTCTTCATAAAGGCCAAACTTTTGGGGCATGTAGCCGATTAAGGCATCGATTTTATCTTGCTCTTTGACGGTGTCAAATCCTGCGACGGTGACCGTGCCAGAGGTGGGTGTTAAAAGGGCTGCCATAAGTCTTAAAAGGGTTGTTTTTCCAGCGCCATCAGGGCCTACAAGACCTATAATTTTTCCATCGGGAATCTCGATATTTAAATCGTTGAAGACAATTTTTCCTTCAAACGATTTTGTCAGATTTTTTAGAGTGATCATAATCTAACAACCTAAGCTATAGGTTTATTTTGTCATCTCCAGATAAAGTCTTTTGATTTTTCTCGCTAAACCCATGACTCAGGTTAACAGTAACTGGCATCCCTTGAAGTAAAAAGGGGTCGGGATCATCGATGATCAAACGAAGCCTATACACAAGATCGGTCCTCAAATCGGTCGTTTCGACCGTTTTTGGAGTAAACTCGGCCACGGGAGAGATAAATCCGATATGTCCGACATAGGTTCTTCCCCCTTTGACATCTGTTGAGACCACACCCTTCATTCCAAAAGTGATTCTACCAAGGTTAGGTTCGTTCACATAAGCTCTTACCCAGACAGGGGATTTGAGAGAGACGGTGATAATGGGCTCTCCAAAATTGGCAATAGAGCCGGGCTCCCTAATCCTTGTTAAAACATGCCCATCGTTTGGAGCGAAAATTTTGGTGTCCTCCAAATCAGTTTGAGCAGAAGCTAATCTTCCAAGAGCTGCTTCATACTGCCCTTTAGTAATCAGTTTATTTGAGAGGGCATCATCTAAATCCTCTTGGGAGACGGCTTTTGTTTTGATGAGCTCTAGCCGTCTTTGGTAGAGGATGAGGGCATTCTCGTAAGAGGCTTTTGTCGCTGCAACATCCCCTTCAGCTTGTTTTAGAGTATCGAGGAACGGGACTTGGTCGAGAAGAGCAATCAGCTGACCCTTAGTGACAAAATCCCCTTCGTCGACAAACACCTTGTCAACTCGTCCTCGAACCCGAAATCCCAAATCGACTTGCCTGATATCGACATTGCCAAAGAGAACAAGTTCATTTGAATGTGCGGGTTTAAAAAAGATGTAGAGCAAGAACAATAAGCCTGCAACAATGGGAATAAAAAACCACTTTCTCATAAGTGTGAAAGTGCCTTTTTATGAATTTAAAATCAATAGTAGAGTTTTTTTTCAAAACCCAACATTTAGGTTAGGTGACAACCTTTTTTAATTTGGGAGGGGCTTATGAACCAAAGGATTTGATCACGAAGCCGCCAAACAGGGGCTATCAAGACCGACTCCCATGGTGTTAATGCCACAATCGACATAAATCACGCTTCCCGTGATGGCTCTTGCAAGGGGAGAAACTAAAAAAGCGGCCGTATAACCGACATCATCAGCTTCCATGTCTTGCTGTAAAGGGCCGTTCTCTTTAGCGTAGGCAATCATTCTTTCGATAAACCCAATCGCTTTTGCAGCCCTTGATTTCAAAGTTCCAGCAGATATCGCGTTCACTCTAATTTTTTTAGCTCGACCCGCTTCAAAAGCCAAAACCCTCGTATCGCTTTCAAGAGCAGCTTTAGCAGAGCTCATGCCACCCCCATATCCGGGAACCACTTTTTCAGACGCAAGATAGGTAAGAGATAGACAAGAGCCTGCCTCATTCATAATGGGTAAGAAGTGAGCTAAAAGGCTAATCAATGAGTAGGAGGAGGCGCTCATCGCATCCAGATACCCTTTACGGCTTGTTTCGAGAAGATTTTTTTTAACTTCTGGGGCGTTAGCAAGAGAGTGGATCAGAATATCGATCGATCCAAAATCTTTAGCAACCTCTTTAGCCACTTCTGAGATCGTGTAGTTTGCAACGTCTTTATACCGTTTATTCTCTAAAATATCTTGGGGTACGTCGTTTGGGGTGTCGAATGAAGCATCTAAAGCATAGACTTTTTTAATCTCCATCAGTTTTCCATTTTTCAGGAGGCGAGATTCGTCGAATTTTCCCATATCCCAGGCTGTTTGGAAAATTTTTAAAACGGGTGTCCAGGTGCCCACCAGAATTTCGCATCCAGCTTCAGCAAGAGCTTTTGCAATCGCAAAGCCATAACCCTGATCGTCGCCAATTCCTGCGATAAAAGCGCGCTTTCCTCTTAAATCAATTTCTACCATAACAACCTCCTTGGAAGAGGTGTATCTTAAGTGATAATCTATTTTGTGGTCAAATCGATTTGGGCATTCAAAAAAGGAAGTATTGACTAAATTTTCTGTTTATATTACGCTTATCGGCTAAAATAGAGGATGTTATGAATTGTTGGATTTGTCGCAACGAGATTAATACTGGTAGTTTATGGGATCATGGTCAAAAGATTCATTCAGCTCATAAGAGATGTATTAAAAAAAGGGTTGAGGATAAGAAAATCACTGATTGTTTTTGTGGTGCCGTGATTAATCCCTCCTCTTATGATAAAACATTGCGAGTCGGCCTTAAGGCTTTTGTCGTAAAAAATCAACTTGCATTAGCCACTTTCCCGATTTTGATATCCCTTTTTCAAATCATGTTTTTTTTGAACAAAACAGAAATTCGGAAAGAAAATATTACCCTTCCCTGTTTTGTTTTTTGTGCAAGTCTATTAGCTGTAACGATCATTCAAGAGATTGATTTTGAAGAAAAATTAGACTTTAACGCTCTTTATGAAGACTACATGAAGTTGATAAAAACTAGAAAGTTTCAATTACTTGTGATTTCTGTCATTTACACTTTTGTAGTCACGAGATCTGGATTTATGAGTCCGTCTTAAAATCTCTCATCTTTCATAAAAATAGAGATAACCGCTATCTTAATGACTGTATGTGGAAATTGATTTTTCTCTTCCTTTTTTTGGTGCCTCCTCTTTTTGCCGAAGAGTTGGTTCTCTTGACTAAAAGAGAATTAATTCTTATCTCTAAAGAAGCGACACCTCCAGATCCCTTACCCAAAAAAGAATCCCCACCCTACTTTAAAAATGATCAGGTCGATAGCTTTCATCGTCCCTATAAAAGAGTCGTGTTTAAGGGGTCGTATTCAGAAGGAAGAGACCCGTATAACGAAGGGGGAGGAGCTGCTTGTTACTACTTTAACTCGTACGTCTACGTCAAAGCTGGCCCCTCTTATAACAAAATTAATTATAAAGATAAATTATGGAAGTTGAACGCTCAACTCAACGTTGAATTCCCTATTTTCCCGTTGAAATAAGGTACTTTTTCTTAAGGTAATTGATAAAAGGCTCTGAGCTTAAGGGCACTTTAGAAGCGTTTTCAATAAGCTCTGACACAGAGAAGCGTCTTCCGTGCCTGTGGATGTGGTGCCTTAACCAGTTTGTGATAAACTCAAATTCCCCTTTAGCCACTCTTGTTTGCCATTCGGGGTGATCCCTTTCAAATCCAACAAGCAGGTTGGCTGCATAAATATTTCCAAGGGCGTATGAGGGGAAATACCCAAACTCTCCCCAAGACCAGTGAATGTCTTGCAGGCACCCTTCAGCATCGTTTGGGGGACGAATACCAAGAAGCTCCTCCATTTTATCTCCCCAAGCCTTTGGCAAGTCGTTGACTTTGAGTGTTCCCTCGATCAAAGCGATCTCAAGCTCAAAACGCAAAATGATATGTAACGAGTAAGTCACTTCGTCAGCGCTGACCCGTATAAAGGAGGGAGAGACTTTTTGGACAGCTCTCACAAATTCGTCGACGGAAGCCTTAATCGGAATGTGCTTTTTTAGAAGTGGTAAAAAGTGAGTCCAAAAAGGTTTTGATTGTCCAATAAAGGTTTCCCACCATTGCGATTGCGATTCGTGAACACCAAAAGATAAATCCTCTCCGAGGGGCGTTCCGTAGTACTCCTCAGGCAAACCAATCTCGTAAAGAGCGTGACCTGTTTCGTGAAGGGTTGAGAAAATAGTACTGGTAAACGATTTAGGGTGTATGTAGGTCGTAATTCGGCTGTCCGTTGGGTGAGCAGCTGATGAGAAGGGGTGAGTCGAGAGGTCTAAGCGCCCTCTATCCTTCTTATACCCAATTTGTTCCATCATAAGTTCAGCAAATTCGAGCTGATTGTTCATGGGGACTGAACCTTCTAAAAAAGAATCGTCGATTACAGGTAGCTTTTTGATCTCTTTTAAAAGAGTTGCAATCTCTTTTTTTAAAGGATCAAATATATTTTTTAATTTAGAGACAGTCATACCAGGTTCGAAATTATCGATAAGGGCATCGTATGGGTGTTCCTTATATCCCAAATAGTGCGCTTTTTTTCTTACGAGCTTTAAAATATTTTCAAGGTGAGGAGCGAAAAGGGAAAAGTCACTTTTTTCCTTGGCAATTTTCCAAGCTTCACTAGTGATCGAAGTAAGCTTTGCAAATTTTTCCACAAAAGAGGTGGGGAGAGCCTTCTCTTTTAAATAATCTTTTCTAAATAAAATAACAGCTTGCTCTCTTGCAGGGTCCAACCCTTTTTGTTTAATCTCCCCGGTCGAAAGATCGATAAGGCGGCTTAAAGCTTTACTGAATTTAGGAGAGGTTCTTGCTTTATGGATCAATTTTGCAAGGGCTTCTAGCTGAGAGGCACGAATATTGGCTGCATCTTTTGGCATGTGAGTTTCTTGATCCCAGATTAAAAGGGAAGAAATTCCTTGAAAAATCTTAACCTCTCGGCTGATTTTATGCAGTTCTTCAAAGTCGTGTAGGGCCTGATTTGTCATAAGGAGTGACTGTAACTCAAACTTAATTTTTTTTGCAACTTTTCTAAAATCTGTTCGAAGCTAAGAAGTCGGCTCTGAAAAAGTAAGGGTTCTTTGAGAGAAATTTGCAGTTAACGAGGAAGAGAGCATAGCCTATTTTGCAAGGTTTATTTAGTCGGCCCTGAAAAAGTAAGGGTTGCTTGAGAGAAATTTGCAGTTAACGAGGAAGAGAGCATAGCCTATTTTGCAAGGTTTATTTAGTCAGCCCTGAAAAAGTAAGGGTTGCTTGAGAGAAATTAGCAGTTAATGAGGAAGAGAGCATAGCCTATTTTGCAAGGTTTATTTAGTCAGCCCTGAAAAAGTAAGGGTTCCTTGAGAAAAATTTGCAGTTAACGAGGAAGAGAGCATAGCCTATTTTGCAAGGTTTATTTAGTCGGCCCTGAAAAAGTAAGGGTTCCTTGAGAGAAATTTGCAGTTAACGAGGAAGAGAGCATAGCCTATTTTGCAAGGTTTATTTAGTCGGCCCTGAAAAAGTAAGGGTTCCTTGAGAGAAATTAGCAGTTAACGAGGAAGAGAGACATAGCCTATTTTGCAAGGTTTATTTAGTCAGCCCTGAAAAAGTAAGGGTTCCTTGAGAGAAATTTGCAGTTAACGAGGAAGAGAGACATAGCCTATTTTGCAAGGTTTAATTATACGACAATGAGAAAAACTTAAAAATTTCGCGAATGGAACACGCACTCTCCAAAGAAAAAGTGATCCTTTTGCAACAAAAAATGCGGTGAACGACGCTTCCCCCCCTTGAGGGGTTTGGTGAGGAGTAAAACACATTTTTTGTCAAAAGGGACACTTTTTGTTGGAGAGGACTTTTTCAGGCCCGACTAAGAAGAGAACTTGAAGGTTTTAGCTTTATTTTTATTGAAGGGTAAAATATAATTCTCCTTAAATTCTTATTCGAGAGCAAAAATGTCTGATAGAAAAAAATCATCCCCGTTCGTCGTAGGTCTTGCTTTATTTGCGATGTTTTTTGGCGCAGGTAACTTGATATTTCCTCTTTTTGTCGGTCATTTAGCAAGAGGCGAAGTGATTGGCGCCATTTTCGGTTTTTTATTGACGGGGGTCGTCGTCCCATTTCTTGGGGTGATCGCAATGGTTATTTACAATGGAGATTACAATCGGTTTTTTAACACGTTGGGCAAACCTTTTGGATTTTTGGTGACAGCTTTATTGCTCACCGTTTGGATCCCGCTTGGATCTGCACCGAGATGCATCGATTTAGCTCACTCCAGTTTAGCCTCCTATGTGGCAGCTCCTCCCCTTTGGTTGTTTAGCTTAATTTATTGCCTAGTCGTCTCTTTAGTGATTTACCGCAAGAGGCGTATGTTGGACATTTTAGGATACGTTTTGACTCCTATTTTGCTTCTTTGCTTAGGACTTATCATTTTCTTTGGGATTGAAGAGTCACCAGGCCTTGTCGCCTCTGGAGGAACCGTTGGAGACCATTTTGCAAGCGGGCTTGTTGAAGGGTACAATACGATGGATTTGATCGCTTCGTTTTTCTTTTCAGCATCAGTTATCGGAATTTTAAGGCAGTCGACACCAAAGGGAAGTCATCCGTTGACGACGACTTTTAAGGCAGGTCTTGTGGGGATGGGGCTTCTTGTCGTGGTTTATGTTTGCTTGATTATCCTGGCAGCTCTTTATAGCGACTCTCTTCAAGGGTTGCCAAAACAGCAGATGCTTGCACAAATTTCAAAAGTTGTTTTGGGTGAAAAATTAGGAGTCATTTCAGTTGTGGCTGTTTTCTTGGCTTGTTTTACCACCTCTGTTGCGCTTGTGGTGGTGTATGCTGAGTTTTTGCGCACAACTCTTTTCACAGGTTTGCACGGAACTAAACGCTCAATACTTCTGACTCTTTTAGTGACTTTTTTAATGTCGACAACAGGGCTTGAAGGGATTACCTTTGTGACGGCTCCTATTCTTCAGGTGTGTTACCCTCTTTTGCTTATTTTGATTTTATATAACGTGGGGTACAAGCTCTACGAAAGTAGAAAGTCTGACAAGTCAGGGGTAGCTGCGTTTTTGGATTAAAAATGAAATGATCCGTAAAACCCAAGAACATTTTGGTATTCCCAGTTAGTTCTGCTCACTTTCAAGTATCTTAGCCTGTAGAAGGGACGGAAGGAGACGACACTGTTTGGATAAATGATTCCTCCCACAGTGATTCTATTTTGAGAGAACCCAATCCCCTCGGTAAAAAAAAATTCCTCTTCAAGGCAGATATCGACCCCTTTAAAGATCGGAGTATTCATCCAAAACCGCTCCCTGTAGATAAAAAAACTTACGCCGTTATCGGTCATGTGTTGCATTCTAAATCGGGATTCAAGATTCATTTGCCTATAGGTTTTGAAAAGGCTCAGATCGAAAACAACTCCATGACTTGAGTTCCAAATAATAGGTTCTTGAAATTTTGTGTAAGTTTGTCGGTATCCAAGGGCTACTTCGAGCCATTGGATGTTGTAACCTATTTGCTCTTGAAGGTGCCAGTAAAAGAAGTTTGAAACTTTATTGTCGAATCTGTGTTGGATTTCCCCTAAAAATAAGATATTTTTAAGAAGCGGTTGTCTTAAATAGTTGGCAAGCCAAAGTTGCACATCTCGGTTGGTCGTCTCACCAAACAATGGAAAGATAAAAAAAAGAAAAAAAGAAAATCGTTTCATTAGATGGGGAGTCTAAGACACTAAACCATTTTTTTTCAAGAACGACGATCTTAACAATTTTTTAAAAAAAAGAGAGATTACGGAAGAGGAGGGATTCGAACCCCCGGACCCTTTCAGGCCTTCTGTTTTCAAGACAGACGCAATCGGCCACTCTGCCACTCTTCCGCTTAAGAATTAAGTGAAGATCATATGAAAAATGCGCCCTTTAGTGCAAGTGTTTTCATTTGAGTTAGAGATTAAATAAATAACTATATATTTAAGATTTTTATTTAATTAGGAAGGTGTGTCATAATGGATAGTGAACAGGAAGCGAGGGGGCTTTCATGGAGAGGGGAGTGCAATCAGTACATAAACAAGATATAGAAGAGGCTATTGAAACTCTTACAAGTATACTTGAGTTAAACCTTGAAGAAGAGCTTGTCGATGAGCATGCTTTGGCCGCTAAACAGGGCAAAATTATATACCGCACAAGAGATGTCGAAAAACCGAAAAAAGAGAGTGAGGCGGGGCGTGTCATTCAAAGATGTTTTAGGACAATTCTTAAGTATTTAAAAGGGGTTTCTGAAAGGGAAAGGGGTTTTGTTTCTAATGCCGCCACAGTAGAGGGAATCAATAATATTATGGTTCTAGTGGGTGAGGCGGCAAGAACTTTAGATAAGCACACGAATCTATTTCACAATACTGAAGCTAAACGGGTGACCGGATTGCCCGACTATAAATCGCTACAAGAGTTTTATCGGACTAAGCTTGCCCATAAAGTGGAGACACAAAAATTAGGGGAGTGGATTTTAGGTTTAAGTCATGGGGCAGAAGCTGAGAAGGAGGCAATCCTTAAGAGGTGGGAGGCGTCTCACCCCGTTGTGATCGATTTGGAGAATGTGAAACACGATATCGATTACGAGCTTTTTTTCATTAAAAAGCAGGATGGAACGAGGTTTTACAATCCAAGACTTATAAGAAATATGAAGCTGGTGTGTGATTTTGGGGGGGGCTTTGAAGCGGATGAGGATTACGATGTTTTAAGCGATTTAGTGGTTTGGTGGGATGTGAGCTTACAAAGAGAGGCTGTGTCTCTTTTAAAGGCGATCAGGTGGCATTTGGACTGGTTTTATCAAGAGGGGATAAAGTTTCGAAAAAGGGAGCTTGTTCGGGATTTAAACAGAGCGTTTTTGGCTCTTATGCTAGCTGGTAACAAAGACAATTTAGCAGAATTGGCCCCTGTAAAAACTTGCCGAGAGTATTTCTTAGATTTTCAGGATTATTTTAAAATTGTGATGACTTCAAGAGAGTACCAAAAGCTTTTAGCTTACCCTCCTAAAAAAAGTGAAACTCTTAATTGCCTTCTTTTAGAAACGATTCAGGTGCTTTCACAAGCCTTTTTTACCCAAACAGAGCGGTTTTTTGGGGAGGAGCCTCTTTTGCAAGAGTTATTTGCTCACGGGTTTTTAAGGATTACAGATGAGAGGAAAAAAGAGGGGGATCCGAAATATCCTTTGACATCACAACTCAAAATTCATCAGGAAGCTTTGAAAAAAGTCGTTAAACCACATCAAACAGCGCCTTTGGGAAAAATTTTGGATCAATTGACTTTAGGGGAATGCCACGAGTTTGATCCTATCCATCAGGAAAATATTCCAACAGTTTTATACTCGTTTCCTTTATACGATAAGCAAGTAAAAGTCCTTCATTTGCCAAGTCCTACCGTTCAAGAGTTTGTTCATAACGCAAAAGTCATAGAGGAATTTAAGGCCTTTTTAAGAGGCGGACAAAAAGTGTTATTGTTTAACTTTCAGGACCGCACGTCGTGGAAGGAGCATGCGCGTTCAGTGGTGCTCGAGGAGCTTCAAGCACAAGAGGAGTTTAAGAATTTTACAGTTGTCACTTTATCCAAGGATACCGAGTTTTACCATCAAAGAGCGCCCTACGATAAGGATCATCAAGCAGAGTTCTTTTTTGCTCATTTTCAAGAACTTCTTATGGATAAGGAAGCAGGTTACTACTTCCCAGATTCCCTTAAGGGGTGGGTTAGGGAGGAGGTTCCGAAACTGTTAAATAAAATTCACAAAGAGTTTTTTGCCAAAAAGAGTGTTTTATCAAGGGAAGATCGGCTCCGTTTTATTGAGCTTGCCTATCTTTTCATCGAGTGGAGTTTAATTGAGACTTTAAAACCCGATGCCGTGTCGTTTAGTTGTAAGGACAGTCTCGATGTGGGAGCTGAGGCTTCAGCTCTTTTCTTGGGCTATCTCATCTTGTCTCGAAAAATTGAGAAGGAGTACGCCTTTTTGGATCTTGTATTATTTGCGCCTGTCGTGCTGACTCGTGAGAGGGGGCTTAACAGGAAGCGTTTTGATCGTTTTATCGAAGCGTTTAAAAAGTTAGAGGAGATCGTGTCTTTAAAGCCCCAATAATTAAGAAAGCTTTAATCAATTCTCCAAAGATAAACGGGGTAAACCCTAGGGTAAACGCGGCTGTCATCGGCATGTAAAGAGAGAGTCCTAAAGCACCAAGTCCTAATTGAAGCAGTGACGAGGTCATGAGTATTAGAAGAGTTTTAAAGCTATTTAATTTTTCCTCTCTTTCAGTAAAGTATCCTATAAAAAAGGCTTGGAGGAGAAAACCGAAAAGGTAGCCCCATTTTGGTCCAAAGAGGTAAAAAAATCCTGAAGCTCCCATCGAAAAGACGGGAAGACCCAAACTGCCCTCCAAAAGATAGAGAAGAACGCTTAAAGCGGCTTTTCTAGAGCCTAGAGTGACGCCGAGAAACATGACGGCAAGAGTTTGGAGGGTTAAGGGCACGGGCGTGAAGTAGAGCGGGATAGTGAACTGAGCAGAAAGAGCCAAGAGAAGGGAGGCAAGAAAGATTTGAGAAGAGGTTGAGAGAGTGATTATTCTAGAGGATTTAAGTGCTGTAATCATAAAACTTCTTTTAGCTCCATTTGCTTGAAAGTTCCGATTTTAAACCTTTAAACTCTCTTAAGTCAATGGGAAATGTGCCCTTTAGTAACTTAAGTTTTGGGTTTATATCCTTGGATCTTTAGGGGTTTTAGCTGTATTTGACGCTCTTTTTTTCTTAAAAGTAGCACTTTGGCTTTTTTTCCAAAAAATCTCGTCATCTTAAGCTAAATTCCTCGAAATCTCCTTGGTTCAAAACTTAAAGAACTTAGGTTAGTAAATGAATATCCGTTGAATTCTTGGCCCCAAGCAAGTCATCAGCATTTGACGCTCTTTTTTTTTCTTAAAAGTAGCACTTTGGCTTTTTTTCCAAAAAATCTCGTCATCTTAAGCTAAATTCCTCGAAATCTCCTTGGTTCAAAACTTAAAGAACTTAGGTTAGTAAATGAATATCCGTTGAATTCTTGGCCCCAAGCAAGTCATCAGCATTTGACGCTCTTTTTTTCTTAAAAGTAGCACTTTGGCTTTTTTTCCAAAAAATCTCGTCATCTTAAGCTAAATTCCTCGAAATCTCCTTGGTTCAAAACTTAAAGAACTTAGGTTAGTAAATGAATATCCGTTGAATTCTTGGCCCCAAGCAAGTCATCAGCATTTGACGCTCTTTTTTTTCTTAAAAGTAGCACTTTGGCTTTTTTTCCAAAAAATCTCGTCATCTTAAACTAAATTCCTCGAAATCTCCTTGGTTCAAAACTTAAAGAACTTAGGTTAGTAAATGAATATCCGTTGAATTCTTGGCCCCAAGCAAGTCATCAGCTCGTGAGGTATTGAGCCGCAAGAGCCGGCGAACGCCTCAAGGGAGTGGCAGTTTCCGTGCCCATCCTCCCCAAAAATAAGCACCTGCTCCCCTATCTCAGGATGGGGTACGTTTTTTAAGTCGATCATGGCAAAATCCATGCAGATTCGTCCCACAAGGGGCGCTTTTTTCCCCCTGATCAGCACATACGTCTTTTGGCTGTATGAGGTGTGAAACCCATCGAAGTAACCCAAAGGAATCACTCCGATAAGTGTATCCTCTTTTGCGATAAACGACCTGCCATACCCAAGAGAGTCGCCAGGTTTTAACCGGTTAATCCCGACAAGTTTTGAGGTGAGGGTGATGGCGGGCCTTAAAGGAAGGGTAGGAGCATGTATAGAAGAGGCGCTTAATCCAAAGAGAGCGACTCCCACTCTGACCATTGTAAAGTTGTGTTTTGAAAATCTGGCAGCAGCGCTTGAGTTGGCCACATGAACCTCTTCAAAAACAATCCCCTCTTTTTTTAGCTCTTCCACGACATCGTTAAATATCTGTAGCTGCTCTTCCGTGAACGGGTCTTGGGCCGGATCGTCAGCTGAGGAGAGATGGGTAAAAATTCCTTTGAGATGGATATGAGGCGAGTTTTTTGCTAAACGGGCAATTTTGAGGGCCTCCTCTTTTCGGCACCCAAATCGTCCCATCCCTGTATCGATGTGAAGATGGACTGTCGCTTTTTTCCCAAAGGAGTCTGCAGCTCTTTCAAGCGCTAATAAAAAAGATTCGTCGCTAATCCCAAGCTCTAAATTGTTGAGAATACTTGGGGCCATCTCCTCTTCAAGAGCGTTTAAGACAAAGAGGGTCTCTTCGATGCCAGACTTTCTCAAAAGAAGAGCCTCGTTTACCGTCGATACCCCAAACGCACTCACCCCTTCCGACCTTAAAAAGGAGGTCATCAGGTGATCGTCTGTGCCGTAAGCTAGGGCCTTGACCATCACCATAATTTTTGTTTTTTTAGGAAGAGAGGAGCGCAAAGTATTGAGGTTTTTTTTCACGTTCCCTAAGTGAATAAAGAATCTGTTTGGCCCCCCGTTTTCTGAAAAAGGAGGAATAAGGGTCGATAAGGGGTATTTTTTGCACCCTTTGATCAGCACGGTGTCGCCGGCAGAGGTGTTTTCGGCAACGGACTTTAAGCAACTCTCTAAGTGGGTTTGCTGTATCCCCTTTTTTCCAAAAAGAGGGGTCTCAAAAGGTGCAATCAGGTGGACTTCGTCAACTTTTGCCTCATCGACTGCAACAACCACCTTCTTAATATTTTCTAAAGTGTTATTCTCTTTTCCTCGAAACCCTGAGAAAATAAACACCCTTTTCCCTTGCTTGATCGAGGGAAGCGCCTGCAGGCTTTGTCTTATCGATTGAGGATCTTCCGCCACAGTATCGTTGATAAGAGTGACTTTTTTCTCAGTTTTCCACATTTCCGTTTGCCAAACTTCTGGGTGAATGTGGGGAAGTATCTCCTCGATCTTCTCCTCTTTGACGCCCAAAAGTTTGGCAAATTGGATCGCGATCTTAAGAGGGGAATTTGCCGTTTCGTGAAAAATTCCTTGAGCTCCTTCAAGCTCTTTTGGAATTTGACAGACCCCTTTTAGGTTCTCCGTCAAAGCGAGGTAAGAAGCTAAAGTCTCTTTAAGGGAAGAAAACCCTGCAAGAGGTTTTCTTTCGACACTTGTGATCAGGACAGAGTCTGGATTGATTATTTTTCTTAATCTTTCGAGCTCAAAAGGTTTTGAAAATCCGGCCTCTATTAGGGCTAAATCGTGGGTTTCTTTAATCCCAAAAAGACTTAAAGCGACTCCAAGTTGGCTGTTGAAACTCTCTTTTGAGGCAAAAGTGTTGAAGCTCTGTCCCGTTAAAGCTAATAAAATCTCTTTGAGCGTTGTTTTAAGGCTAGAACCCGCAATGGCAACCACTTTTGCTTTTTTTTGGTTTCGGTAAGCTAAAGCGATCTCTTGAAGGGCTAAGAGAGGATCGTCCACCTCTAAAATGGAGGTTTCTTGAGATAAATAATTCCCTTTTTTGACCAAAGCAAAAGCGGCTTTTTTATTAAAAACTTCCGTTAAATGGGCGTGTCCATCCGTAAATCTTCCTGGAAGAGCTACAAAAAGAGTTGGTTTAGAAGAGATTTGGCGCGAATCGCACACCACATCTTCGATAAAAAAGGAGTCGCAAGACCCTTTTAAGGCTCTCTCAAAACCGTCCCAAACTCTTAAATCAAAACGATCCATCGCACCTCAAAAATTTAACAGTAAAAAAAGATCCCAAAAAAAACAAGGGGAGGAGTGTGACAAAAAAAGGATCGACCATTTCTCTTTTACTTAAGGTAAAACCGGCCTCAAAAAGGGTTAATAAGGCGGTTAAACCAAAAAGGCCCAAGGCGTAAAGAGGAAAAACTGAGGCATCTCTTTTAAAAAGCACCGAAAAAGGAAGAGGGGCTAAAACGGCTAAAAAAGAAAGCCAGGGAAAACTCAATTTGTGGTAGTACGATGCGATAATCGCTCCTTGTTTTTCTAAGGGTTGATTGAGACCTCTCTTAACAAGAACACTTAAGGGAAGCTCTTCAGGGGGAATTAAGGTTTCGGTTAAGTTTTTTTTGAAAGGGATCTCAAACTCTTTCTCGTCAAAGGAGGCGGTAAGTTCAATTTGGCTCTCTTCGTTTCTGTCAAAAAGTCTCACACCCTCACCGACAGAGGGAGCGCCCGTGATGAGTCGTTTCATAAAAATAATATGATCGATATTTTGGACCCAAAACGCATTGACAAATGTTTTTTCCTCCCTTAAAAAAGTTTGGAAAAAAAGAGGCGTGCCATCGTTTAAGGTGACCATTTGCATCTCTTTTGCGTTTGGTTTTAACCTGTCCTGGTAAATGAAAGCTTTGGGGATTCCCCATTCTAAATCGGTGTAGATTAAAAGGGTAAATAAAAATGCTATGAGCAGAAGGGGTTGTAAGGTTTGTCTTAAAGCGCGACCACTTACCATATGCCCTAAAAGTTCTAAATTTTGGGATGATTGGGTAATGGTTTTAATGGTAGAAAGCATCAGGGCAAATGGGGTTAAACTGGGCAAGCGCCTTAAGCACTCAGCTGCTGTGTAAAAAAGGAAGAGAGTGTAAGAGAAGCGCCCCTCTTCAAAAAATTTATTTGAGTGAGAAGCGTAGTCGATTAAGACAAAAAGAGATAAAAGGCTTAGTAGAAATAAAAACGTGTTTTTTAAAAACTCTTTGGCCAAATACCTTTCATAGAGCGTCATGAGGCTTCTCCTTTTGAAAAAAGGTGTATTTTTCTAAATGATAGCAAAAGGATAGCCCCTTGAGGGGCAAACAAAAGAAAGGCTGTTAAGGGGATCGATTGTTTGGTTTCTTTGGCCAAAATAGTGGTCAAAAGGCAGATGGCGATTAAGACAAGTGATATAAGTAAGTTTTTTTTCGTTTTAATTCGTTGATTTGTTAGGGCAAAACTTATGGCCATAAGGGTAAAGGTCACGACTGAAAGGCCCGAAGAGACCCGTTTTAATATTTCTGTGATCACAATCTTTTTGTTTTTTACTTTTTTAAAAAGTTCAATAAGTTGAAAGTGGTCGCTTTTGGGGGCTATTTTTTCATCGTAAAAAATTTTGGGAAGAAGATCTGTTGTCGTTTCGGCTCGAAGGGTGTTTTCTACAATAAGTTCATTTTTTAATGGGACTATAAAGCTTAAGTTTTTTGAACAGAGTTTGTTATTTATGCACCTAAGTTCTTTTGCAAGAATTAATAGGGGTTCCTTCTGCTTAGTCGGGATACTCAAGACGGTGTTTTTGGCAATTTCAGTCGATTTTGAGGGGTTTAAGTTAACAGCTAAGATCCCTTTTAATTTTAAAAGCTGCTTGTTTTGAAGAAGAAGGAGGGGATTGACAGCTCGGATCTCTTCTTTTAACGCATTGATACTTAAACTTGATTGTGAGGAGAATTCGCTAACTAAAATAAAATTGACAAAGCTGAAGAAAGTGGCGGCAAAAAATAAAGGAAAAAATAAGTCTCTTAAGGAGAGCCCCAAAGCTCTGAAAGCCGTAAGCTCATGAGTTTCTACAAGGGATTCCGTGAGAAGAAATGAGGAGATAAATGAACCTATTGGCAGGGCAAAAGGTAAAATCGAGACGATTTGGTAAAAAGTAAATAACAGAAGCGTCTTTGTTTGGATTCCAAGTGTCGCAAAGTGGGCGATCTCGTTGATTTTTAACGTTAATAAAATCAAGACAAACGAAGCTACCGCTAGGGTAACCCCTCTTAAATATGAGTAAAGTATCTTTCGCCAAATGAGTGGAAATGGTAAAATGTTCATCGACTCCCATATTAAGTGAAAGGACTGTTTTTTGTGATTGAAAAAGAGCTCGATTCTTTTTTTGATAAGATTTATGACCCCGAAAGACCCGTTTTACTCGCTCTTTCGGGAGGAATTGATTCTTTAGCCTTGTTTTATTCCCTTCTTAAATACGCTCAAAAAAAAGAGTTTATGTTTGCGGCAGCTCACGTAGATCATGGGTGGAGGCAGGAGAGCCAAAGTGAAGCTAAAAGTTTAGAGAAGCTTTGCCATGATAATGATGTGCCGTTTCATCTAAAAACGTTGGATCCTAAAACGTTAGAAGGAAATTTAGAAGAGGCTTGTCGCTTGGAAAGGCTCCATTTTTTTGGCGAGCTTAGTTTAGAGTACGACTACCAGGCAGTCCTTTTAGCGCACCATGCCGACGATTTGGCAGAAGGGGTGATTAAGCGTCTCTTCGAAGGGGTTACCCTCTCAAAACTGTCCTCTATGAGTAAAATCTCCTTTTTCGAGGGGCTTCCCTTATGGCGCCCCTTCCTTAAGATACCCAAAAAAAAATTGGAAGAGTATATCAATTCCTTAAAAGTTCCTTTTGTCGATGATCCCACAAACAGGGATATGAAATTCTTAAGATCTCGTTTAAGGGGCAAGATTTTTCCTTTTCTTTCTGAGGTTTTTGGCAAGGAGATTGCAAAACCACTGGCCGAAATTGCCGAGGAGTCTGAGGAGCTTAAAAGTTATCTTATAAGGAAGCTCCAAGGGGAGTTTGATAAAATCAAGTGGGGAGAAAAAGGGGCAACATTTACTCCGACTGTCACTGAGATCTTTGAGCTTAAGTGGTTGATTAAAAGGCTTGGAGCTCAATTGGGTGTCGTGTTGCCAAAGGGAATGATCAAAGAGATTGCCGAAGCGCTTTTAGGGAAAGAAAAAAAACAATTTTCTTGTGCTCGAGTCATTTTTTCAGTTCATAAGGGGAAATTGACAACTGAAAATTGCGTTTAATTAGTTGAATTGTTAAGGTGCGCTTTAAAGAGGGAACCCAAATGATTGTTCAGCCATTGCCTTTCAAGATTTTTTAATGGGAAATGCCTTGGGAAAGCTCCTTTTCGCCGGTTTATAGACTACTCCCTTAAGGGTTTACCTATTTTGTCTGGCTTGAAGAAATTTTTTTTCAAGGCGTTTCTCTAATGAAAATCTTTCATTGGGAACTGCTGTTATTTGTTGAAAAGGGAGGGGTGCTATGGTACACTCTTTTCTTTTGGTTTAAGTATTCGTAAACGCAAGATCTGTAGGATATTATGGCAGACGAGAACAAACAAGACTTTAAGAAAAATTTTCCAGGCGGATTTGTCTGGTTTTTAGTGGCCGCATTTTTGCTCTCCATTATGGCTCAATATTTAATGGACAACAAACAGGCGAATGTGTCGTTTAACTATCAACTTGAACATCTTGTCAACGAGCAGCTCATTCAGCCCGAGGAGAGTCATAAAACAGCCTTAAACGATAATCTTGTCAGTTTTAGTGGTAAGTTTAGGGATAAACTCACGGATGAAGGGAAAAAAAGGTATAAATACTTAGAGCTTTTGAATGAAAGCCATCAACTAAACCAACAAAAAACAGCTCTTCAGCAAGAAATGAGTGATTTGCGCTCCAAAATGGAAGCTGCCGCCAGTTGGTTTCTTTTGGTAAGCGGTACTCCAATCCCTGAGAGTGGTTATGTGATTGTCGATAATTTCTACAGCACTCCATCAAAGGATATGAGCGTTGTTGTGAAGGAACTTCCTAGTAAAAAAACGACGAGCTTAAAGGATTTGCAACAAACCCTTCCTACCCTTCTTCATTCTAAAGATTCGTTTGCCATTCAAAAGTTTGGCATGGAGCTTTCTGATCTAATCAACAATTACCGCTCCCCCCTTTTAGGGATTGGTAACGAGAAGATGAAGGAGAATTTGAGGGAATTGCAAGTCGATATCTCAAAAGTGAATGCACCAAACGTTTCAGACAGTGAGAAACTGCCCCAATATGAGAAAATTTTAGCCTCTCTTCAGCTTATCACAGATGAGTTAAATCAACCGGTTCAACATTTAAGGCTTTCAAATCTTCGTTCAGTTAGAAGTTACAAAGAGTTACTTGATCAATTTACACAATTAGGTTCTAAAGTCGATGATAATGCATCGCAACTTGAGAGGGCCAGGGCGCAAGTGGCAAGTGTCGTTTGGTACTTTAACAACCAAGAACTTTCGACAAGGGCTTTGGAGACAAAAGATCCTGAACTCTATAACCACTGGTTCTTAAATGCCGAGGAGGAGTGGAGAAATTTTGCGACGAATAAAGGAGCCTATTTTAGAGCTCCCGACCAGCCTCTTAACCGCGTTCTTGAAAAGACCTTTAAGAGCGAGGAACCAACACCAAATTATTTAAGCTATTTAGTCACTCTACTTCCTGTTTTCCTTGTTTTATCAGCCCTTTACTTTATGTTTGCAAGACAGATGAAGGGGATGGGGGGCAATGCAATGAATTTTGGCAAAAGCCCTGCCAAACTGTTTACTAAAGAGAACAACAAGATCACGTTTAAGGATGTTGCGGGGGTAAGTGAAGCGATTGAAGAGTTAGAAGAGGTTGTCGATTTCTTAAAAAATCCTCAAAAATTTACGTCTCTTGGGGGGCGGATTCCGAAAGGGGTTCTTTGTAGTCGGGCCTCCAGGGTGTGGAAAAACGATGATCGCAAAAGCTGTTGCTGGTGAAGCTGACCGTCCTTTCTTTTCGATCTCAGGATCTGACTTTGTGGAGATGTTTGTCGGTGTGGGTGCCTCCCGTATCCGCGATATGTTCGACAATGCGAAGAAAAACTCCCCTTGCATTATTTTTATCGACGAGATCGATGCTGTGGGTCGCCACAGAGGGGCAGGGATTGGAGGTGGACACGACGAAAGAGAGCAAACCTTGAACCAGCTTCTTGTGGAGATGGATGGGTTTGATACCAATCAGGGTGTGATTTTGATGGCAGCGACAAACCGTCCCGATGTTTTGGACAAAGCTTTGCTCCGTCCTGGCCGTTTTGATAGAAGGGTCGTGATCAATTTGCCAGATATTAAGGGGCGCCTTGAGATTTTGCAGGTGCATGCAAAAAAAATCAAATTAGACCCATCAGTTGATCTCTCTGCGATTGCCAGAAGTACACCGGGGGCATCAGGTGCTGATCTAGAAAACCTTTTAAACGAGGCTGCTCTTGGCCGCTGCCAGAAAGGGCAGAAGCGCAGTAACTGTTGCCGAGACGACAGAGGCAAGAGACAAGGTGCTTTACGGAAAAGAGCGCAGAAGCCTGGAGATGGATGAGAATGAGAAAAGGACCACGGCTTATCATGAATCGGGGCATACGATTGTGGGTCTTGTGGTCAAAACAGGAGATCCGATCGATAAGGTGACGATTATTCCTCGTGGTTTCTCTCTTGGATCGACGATGTTCTTGCCAAGGAAGAATAGAGTCAGTTACTGGAAAAAAGAGATTTTGGATCAGCTGGCCGTTTTGATGGGGGGAAGATGCGCTGAGGAGATCTTTGTCGAAGACGTTTCTTCGGGAGCTCAGCAAGATATCGAGAGAGCCACCCAATTTGCGAGAAGTATGGTTTGTGAATGGGGGATGAGTGACAAGTTGGGCGCTGTGGCCTATGATGAGCGCCCTGAGAACAACTACTTGGATGCGCAAGGGGGATCGAGGTTTAAATACTCTGAAGAGACTGCGAAAGCAATCGATAACGAAGTGAGACGCCTTCTTGACGAAGCCCACCAAAAAGCGAAAGATATCATCTTAGAGAAAAAAGATGAGGTGGAGCTGATGACTCAAATGTTGATGGAGTTTGAGACATTAGATGCAGAAGATGTCGATAAGATATTGAATAATAAGTTTGATATTGAGGAGAAAAAGGCGAAGATGAAAGTAGCTGAAGAACTGCATAAATCTGAAGTAATCCAACCTCCTCCTGCTCCTCCAGAGGCTTTTACAAAAAGTTTAAAGAAAAGAAAGCAGAGCGACATGCCTGCTTAGCCTTTATAGACCTTGTAGGAAAAGTCACCTAAATGAATTTTCCTGCGAGGTCTTTAATTTTAGCCTGCAAAACCAAAATCGTCTTCAAGAGCCTTTTTTAAGAATTGATCCATTTTCTCATCAAATTCAGCTTGATTTTTGTCATTGGTCCCCAGATTAAACCTATAATAAATCGGTTCAGCAGTTGGCAAAGCCCCCTCTTCTTGATCTACGAATCTGATGTTTATCTCATTTGCACCGCAAGCTTGCACCCCAGTCGTTGCAAAGAGAAAATCTGGAATTTTTTCAGGATGATCTCTTAACCAATTTTTAAAAAATCCTCTGGTTGAAGCTTCAGCGTCTTTTTGATTTAAATCAGATGACCATTTTAATTTTTTAATTAGAGTTTCTAGATGATAATCCCCTTCAACCGCCAATTGAAGATTAGTGTAAGTTTTTTTATTTCTCTTTAATTCTTCCGCTATCCAAATTAGAGCATTAAAATTATATTGGATTTTTATATTGTCAATAACAGCCTTTGTTATATCTTTATGGGATAGATCAAAATATAAGCGGTTATGGGGTTGTTGTTCTAACTTAAAAGGATGTGCTAGATTTGAGAGTTCATTGATGAAAGGAAATATTTCAGTGTGACTTGCAAATAGGAGATACTTTTTAACAGGATCTGATACATGACTATTTACAAAGAAACACTTTAGATACCAATTATCCTCCCCTAAATCCTCGGCATTTAAAAGATCATAAATTATAGGCCTAAAAAATGGACCAGTTTTGTAGGGTGAATAGGGAGAGGAACAGAATGCTAAGAGTTTCCCTAAAGAGCGGTAGGCTTGCTCATCACTATCTCGAGCGATAGGAAAGCCATCTTGAAGTTTTAAGCCGTTTGTTCCAAAAATATGTTTGATTATTTTTGTGAATAATAGTCTGCGATGTATTCCAATGGGGATTTTATTGTTGATTTTGTTGTTGTTAAATAAGTATATGCTTGGAATGTTATTAATATTCTTTAACAGATTCTCAATAAATTGAGTGAGAAGGGCGGCAGGGTTATCTTTGAATTGATCACAATCTATTTGTAATGATAAAGAAGATATTTTTTGGGTTATTTTCAATTTATATGAACCATAATTCTCGCTTGTAAGAATGGCATCAAAGGGCATTTCGGGAAATTCTTTAATGAAAGTACCAGCATAGTCAAACTCTTTGCAACAAGGTAGAGGGGGAAATTTTATGTCGTTGCCACAGTTTCTGCATATAACTTTTTCACATTTCGATAATAAAGGAATGTTTTTTAAAAAAAAAGTACCTGTCATATCAAGCACTTTACAAAAAGGCAATTCGGGAAGCGAGGTTAAATTATTACATTTATTACAGTCAATTTTTTCACAAAGAGGTAAATAGGTTATAATTGCTAGATCAATACAATCTTCACAATAAACTTCTTTGCAAAGAGGCAATTTTGGTAGAGCTTTTAATTTCCAACATTTTTTGCAGAGGAGAATTTCACAGAAGGGTAAATCTGGTAGCGATATTATTTTCGTACTGCTAACATTGAGTTTTTGGCAGAAAGGCAAATCTGGTAGCGATTCTACTAAAGACCGGCTAATATTGAGTTCTTGGCAATTGGGTAAATTTGGTAGCGATTGTATAGTTGAACCGCTTATATCGAGTACTCGGCAAAGAGGCAAATCAGGCAGAGACTTTAAGTACTCGCAATTGCAACAAAAGACTTTTTTGCATTCAGGCAGATCTGGTAGTGATGTGGCTTGGGACTCACTGCAATCAAATTCTTGACAGTAGGGTAGCTCTCGTATTCCTTCTAATAAGTCTTTGTTATCGATTTTTAAAGTGTTTATATACGGGCAATCTTTTATGATATTTTTGGCAAGATCAACGTTGTTAAAATTTTTAAAATCTAAAAACCTTAAATTGGGAGCTATTTTTAGTAGTCTTTCTTCATCAGAGAATTGATTAAGTGGGATCTTATGGTGTTCAATGTAGAGGGCAACGGCTTCATTTTTTTCTTTATCCGATAAATCAGCTAGACTATCTATTTCTGATAAGACTGTTTTTAAATCCTTCTTACTTTCTAAAATTTTCTTGAATTCTTTTTCGTAGGAAAAATTTGTATTGATAGTATGAAGTGTTGTTAATCTCAGAATTTGTCCCTTGGTGAATGTCTCAAAATTTTGAATAGGAGAAGGGATAAGTTTTAAAATATTTTGAATGTCTTCTTTGCAGGCGTGATTTAAAAGAAAGGGAAGGATGACTAAGAGTTGCTCCCCTTCAATGACGTTTAACTCGATGTAAGTTTTAATTAAATTAAAGTAGAAGAAGAATCTTTCTGGGTATCTTTCGAAGTAAGGAATTAAACTAGTAAAATTTCCTTGGGTAATGATATTTTCAGTTGTTATTGAATCGGAAGTTCGGATAAACGACTGAAAAAATGTGGCGAATCTGGAAAAAGAGGACTCATTTGAGGGAGTGATTCTTTTCTTTAAACCTGAAAGGAGTGGGCTTTGGGTTGTTTCTTTTGGGTGGTCAGCAAGCCAAATACCAATCAGTGCCACTTTTGATTGGTCTTGTAATAATCTGTTGATTTCTGTCATGTTATCGACTTTGTAATAATCGATGTATTCTCTTACAGGATTCATTTGAAAACTCCTGCAAAGAGTTTATATATAATTATCATTTATTGTCAATTTTTTAATCGATTAACGATGAAAACCATTACTAGTTTAATCTGTCCCGAATTTCCCTGCGGTATGTTCTAGCGTTTTTAACAGTTTCTCTTCGAAAAGTTCATAGGATTCATAAGGGGGTAATTCGACTTGTTGAAAACAGGTTGCGATGGTTGGCAAGGCGTCTTTTGACATCTTCTTTTCGACGAAAATTTTGATCTTTTCGGGACCCAAGGCTCTGCTTGACGTAAAAAGTTCAACAACATCTTCAAGCATTTTGGGATTATTTTTGTATTTTTCGAAAAACTGCTCAAAGTATCCCTTAAGCCTGTTGCCTTCATCACTTTTGTACTCACTAAAACGTTGGAAATTTTCAAGAGTTATTTCCTCTCCAGTAACTCTTGTGACAAAGGAGTTGAACTTCTCAGGATTAAGAAGGGTAGTCAAGTCACTTTCTTCAACAATCTCTTTAAATCCTTTTGCTGCCAAAATAATGGGAAGACAAAATGGGGGGATCTTTTCACTTGGTTCCTCATCAGATGCGTAACCAAGGGTGATTAAGTTGTAAATTTTTCTTTTTAGGGGTTCTGGAAGGGGGGCAGTGGGGTCGATTGAATCGATCTCAGGCAACAAATTAAGAAGGGCGTAGTAAAATTCTTGCCTCAATACCCTACCGAGGGGAAGAGAGCCAAAATTGGCAAGAGCAATCAATCTGCCTAAAGCTTTGTAGGCTTTTGCAGATTGCTCCTCGTAAGTCTCAAGTAAAGGGAAAACGCCTTCGAGTGATTGCTCAGGTTCTGAAAGTTTTAGAGGAGAATTTGTTTTTTGAAGCAAGTTTTTAAAAAGTGTGGTGACAAGCTGGCGCCTTAACCCTCCAACGTCAATGCCCTCCGAGTGTAGGAAGACGATGTTAGGGATGCTTTTTTGGTTTAAAGCCACATCAGCAAGATTTATTAAGACCTTGACGGGTTCATTTTCGAGATCTTCTGGATCGACTTCAAAAGATCTAAAAATCATAATATTGTTAGAGAAGACTTCTGCATGAGCTGGCATCTGTGGCAACTGCCTTAAACGGGGGCAGTCCGTCATTTCAATGCGACGACAGTTAGGTAGACCATTACTTGTGATCGTTGCAAGACGAGGGTTTCGCTCGAATTTTAACTCTTCCAAGTGGGGGAGATTAGAAGCATCTATAGAGGTCAGAAAAGTACAGAGAATGCAATCCAATTTTTGCAAATGTGTTAGGTTAGAGATGTTTAAATTAGTGATAGAACGACAATAATATAATTCAAGGTCTTTTAAATTGGCTAAGTTGGAAATGTTAAAATTGGTTACAGATTTGCAATGAATTAAGCGAAGATTTTCTAGGTTAGTTAGTTTAGAAATATCTAAACTATTTAGAGAAGGGCATTTACTAAATGTGAGTTTTTTTAGTGTTGTCGGTAAATCATTTAGTTCGTCTAAATCTTTAGACTCTATTTTCATTTCTGTTGCTTTAACGCAACTTTTTAAAAATTTTTTAGCTTCATTGATATTATTAAAGGGAATCTCATCAAAATTCACAAAATCTAGGTAGGGAGCCATTTCATTAAGCGATTCTATTGTGAGTTGTAAGCTCTTAAGCGGATTTCTATTCACGTTTACGAAACAGGCTGCAGCGAATCCAAGAACTTTTTGGTCGGTTGAAATGGCTTTGACCTTCTCGATCGAATCCAAACTAAGAGAACGAACGAGTAATTTTGATAAAGTGGAGTCAAAATCCTCTTGCGCAACGTCTTGATCTTTTTTTAAAGCTTTAAAGGCCTTGATGACATTTTCATGGTTCGACTGAAAATCGGATGAATTAAGGTTAATTTCATTTTGATTTTGATTAATAAAGAGAGTCAGTTTTTCAAAATCTTGCGATAAACTAAGCATCTTCGCTGAATATTCGATTGAATTGATCTTTTTAATAAGCTTATCTACAGATGCGGTTGTTTGCCCTTGGATGGCATTTTTAATGTCGGAGTAGACTTGAACATGATGGTTGTAGTTAGATAAATCTATGATAAGACTATCAGAATTCATTAATACGAAATCGCTTAGTGCTGCTACTTTCGCTTCAAGTGTGTTTTCAAAATGAGGAGTTCTCAACACCTGGGTAACTTCTTGATACAGATTTTGCAGATTATTTATATAAATATTTTGTAAAACTGTGTTAACATTCATAATAAAACACCGATTTATTATTTATTATAACATTAAACTAGTTATATTTATAATTTTAGTTATTAAAATGATAAACTGAGTATTTTAATTTGTTTAGCTTTTGATTATCAATTAGTTATGTTTATAGAGGTCGACAACACTGTTGATTTAATGTTTCCCGAATTGCCCCGCGGTATGTTCTAGAGTCTTTAACAGTTTCTCTTCGAAAAGTTCATAGGATTCATAAGGGGGTAATACAACTTGTTGAAAACAGGTTGCGATGGTTGGCAAGGCGTCTTTTGACATCTTCCCATCGACTGTTATTTTAATCTTCTCGGGGCCTAAGGCTCTACTTGACGTAAAGAGCTCAACGATATCTCCAAGCATTTTGGGATCCTTTTTGTATTTTTCGAAAAACTGCTCAAAATATCCCTTTACCCTGTGCCCTTCATCACCTTTGTACTCACTCAAACGTTGGAAATTTTCAAGAGTTATGTCTTCACCTAAAACTTTAGTGACAAAGGAGTTGAACTTTTCGGGATTTTGCAGGGCATTCAAGTCACTTTCCCTGACAATTTCTTTAAATCCTTTTGCTGCCATGATGATGGGAAGGCAGAATGGGGGAATCTCCTCGTCCGGTGTCTCATCAGTGGGGTAACCAATGGTGATTAAGTTGTAAATTTTTCTTTTTAGGGTTTCTGGAAGGGGCTCATTGGGGTTGATTGAATCGATCTCAGGCAACAAATTGAGAAGGACGTAATAAAATTCTGTCCGTAAGACCTTCCCTAGGGGGAGTACTCCCAAAGAGGCAAGAGCAATCAATGCGCCTAAAGCTTTGTAGACATTTGCAGATTGTTCCTCATAGGTCTCAAGTAAGGGGAAAATGCCTTCTTCGAGTGATTCCTCAGGTTTTGAAAGTTTTAGAGGAGAATTTGGTTTTTGAAGCAAGTTTTTAAGCAAAGAGGTCACTAGCTGGCGCCTTAAACCGCCAGCGTCAATGCCCTCAGAGCGAAGGAAGATGATGTTTGGCATCCGTTTGTCTTTTAATACGGCTTCTCCTAAATGAAGTAATACGTTAATTGGTTGATTTTCAAGCTCTTCAGGGTCCACTTCGAAATGATTAAAGGCGATGCTGTTGTGAGAAAACACCTCAACTCCGGGGGCAAGCTGAGGCAGTTGCCGCAAATTTTGGCACTCTTCATGCTCGAACCGACGACACCTTGGAAAACCGTCGCTAATAATCGTTTCTAAAAGAGAACACCCATTACATTTAAATTCTTCTAAATTTGGTAAGTTATTAGCATGAAGGCGAGTGAGTAAAGTGCAGTATTGACATTCAAGTTCTTTTAAAAGGGGTAAATTGGAAGCCTCTATAGAAACAAGAGATTTGCAATGAGTGCAAATCATCTTCTTTAATTTTAGTAATTGAGAAACGTTTAAAGTATTGAGTGAGGTGCATAGCGTGCAGTTAACCTCTTCAAGACTTGGCATACGGGAGACGTTTAAGGAATTTAGAGACGTACATCGATAGCAATAAAGTATTTGCAAGCTTGGTAAATCGGAGGTCGTCAATGTGTTCAAATCTGAACAGTCATAGAAGTACAGTTTTTTTAATTTCGGTAATTCGGAGGCAGTTAATGTCTTAAGGGAAGTGCAGCCATTGCAAGAAAGCTCTTCTAAGTTGGGTAGATTTGAAACGGTTAAAAAAACAAGCGATTTACAATCATTGCAGCAAAATTGTTTTAAGTTAGGCAAGAAAGAGATCGATAATTGGGTTAGCGAATTGCAGTTGGGGCCCCAAAGAGTTTCTATGCGAGGTACATGAGTGATGTTTAATTCAGTAAGAGAAGTACATTTTGAAAACACGAGTTTTTGCAAATTGGGCAAATAGGAGGCCTCTAATTTTTTAAGAGAGGTGCATTCAGCGCAGTTTAGCATTTTTAATGTGACAGGTAAATTTTTTAGCTCCTTTATTTTATCAGAATTTATGAGTATAGAGGTCGCGTGAGAACATTTTTTAATAAAATTTTCGGCCTCACCGCTATCCTTAAAAGAGAGATCTCGACAATCTACGTATTGAAGATATGAGGCTATCTTGTTTAGGGCATCTATGGGAAGATTAAGCTGTTTAAGGGGTATTTTATTGGTGTTGACGAAAGAGGCTAGAGCAAAAGCGCGAGTGTCATCATCTAGAGTGAGGTTTGAAATTTTTTTAATGTCGTTTAAACCAAGGGAGTGAACAACCATAAGAGATAAAGTGGATTCAAAATCCTCTTGAAAAACCTCAGGATCGGGTTTTAATCCTTTAAAGGCTTTTAATATTTTTTCAGGATTATTGGCGAAATCATGGACGGAAACAACAACCTCTTTTTGATTAGTATTGATGAAATTGACAAGCAATTCCATATTTGAAGTTAAATTGATCATTTTAGAAGATTGCTCGATAGAATTAAGTCTCTTAAGGAGTATATGGACGTTAGAGTCTGTTTTTCCTGCGAGAGCTGTTTTTATGTCGGAATAAACTTTACCGTGAGGAGTATTTTGCGATAAATCGGTAATTAAAGAGCTAGAATTATTGAAAATATAGGCACTTAACCTGTTCACCTTCGCTTCAAGGTTGTTTGAAGTGTTAGTTTGATCTAGTTCGTTAATAATTTCTGTGTAAATATTTTGTAAATAATTAATACTCATATAACACCTATATAAATAACTATATTACAATTTATTGTAATTATATTATATATATATGTGAATAGTTAGTCGACCCTGAAAAAGTCCTCTCCAATAAAAAGTGTCCCTTTTGACAAAAAATGCGTTTTACTCCTCACCAAACCTTGGCAAGGGGGGGGGAGCGTCGTTCACCGCTTTTTTTGTTGCAAAAGGATCACTTTTTCTTTGGAGAGTGCGTGTTCCATTCGCAAAATTTTTAAGCTTTTCTCATTGTCATGTAAAGAAACCTTGCAAAATAGGCTATGTCTCTCTTCCTCGTTAACTGCAAATTTTTCTCAAGGAACCCTTACTTTTTTAAGGGCCGACTAGTTAATTTTAAAATGTTAGATTTACGGGTTGCAAGGGGGGATCACCCCTTGCAACCCGTTTTATGATGGAGTGGGAAACTTTTACATTCTCCTTTAACAAAAAAACCTTTTCAGGTAAGTTGATTACCTACAAACTGAGGAGATCTCTAATGAAAAATGGACTTATCTTATTTTCGATTTTCGCTTCCTTCATGGGTCAACTGAATGCTCTTGGGTATTACGATTGTGGTCCTTATGGGAGTGTTCAAGTCGGTTGGGCTCGCATCATGACACCGACGAACAACGATTATTGCGATTGTAATGGGTATTATTATTATGATGAGCGCTCACGACCCGTTGAAGGTTCGAGAGGATCAACCGCTTGGGGAGCAGACCTTGGGTTTAGTTACCCTCTTCGTCCCAATTTCTTAGTCAGCTTTGAAATTGGTTACCACGATAATGGTTATTCTGGAATTAAGTTCAAAAATTGTAATGAATACAGAATCGAAAGCACAGATATGGAGCTTTTGGGGGTAGCCACTTACGTTTGGCGACCAGGTGTTTGGTTCACCGTGAAGGGTGGGGGAGCTAAAGTGCGTCAGATTTACCGCATTTGGCATATTGTTCAAAACTACGATATCGACCCGACATCAGTTCTTGAAAAGTGGGCGCCGACCACATCATTTGCAGCTGGATTCACCTTTTGTGGTCTAGAGTTTTTTGCGATGTATAGGTATGTTTTTGCAAGTGATTTGACCCATATGTCCCATGGCTTTGCTATTCAAGGCAAAGACGATCCCTTCCCTGGAACTTTTGCGCCTCAGACCAAAGTGGCAAGACTTCATTCAATTTATGCGGGAATTCAAGCCTCACTTTACTAATCAGAAGACTTCTAGTACAGTGTATAAAAACTTTTTACATACTGTACTAGATCATCATATACGGGTGCTCCTCTTGATTGAGGAAGCACCTTTTTTATTGACTTAAAAATTTTATAGGCAATAATAAGATTTTTGATATCTAAAAGAGGTTTTCCCATGCTTCGTCATTTTTCAAAGCTAACATTAAGTCTGCTCCTTTGTTGTTTTGCAACGACACTTCAAGCGGTCTATACCACCGTTTATACAACTAACAACAACGGAGGGATCGCCTTTACGGGAAACACTCTGGGACTCAATAAAACAAATAACCAAAACAATCCGGGAATAGCAGGCTCAATAGGCGCTTTTACGGCCTTAAGCGCCTCAAAGGTAAACAATTATCCAATAGGAACGACTCTTAACTGGACTCAAAACGCCTCTTCTGCCTACTTAGATTTGCCTGCTGGAAGTCAGGTTCTTTTTGCTGAGTTAGTCTGGTCGGGAAGCTATGGATTTGATCCTGCAATCACTAATAACAACGATCTTTCAGTGACAGGGGCAAGCGCTATCACTAACACGCCCATTACTTTCTCAACACCTATTGGAAATAATACGGTCACACCAACAATTGCAAAATCGAGAGTGAATTCTGGAAGCAATGGGTTTTATGTGAGAGCTGCCGACGTCACATCACTTGTTCAAGCTGGCGGAGCAGGTCTTTACACTGTTGGAGGAGTGCCAGCAACAGTGATTGCAGGAGAGAATAACTCAAACTGTGCTGGTTGGACACTTTGTGTGGCTTATCAAAATCCTAACATGCTTTCAGGCAACTTATCGATTATTGTCGGTTGTGAAGCCTCAGGAGCACCACCTGCACAAATTACAGGATTTCACGCGCCAGATTCAGGAAGCATCTCGGGAAGACTTTTTGTGAGTGCCCTTGAAGGGGACCCACAACTTACTGGCGATCAGTTTTTAATCGGAAACACTCCTGTTTTAACCTCTCCTGCAAACCAAATTTCAGGAACAAATAACCCACCCAATAACTTTTTTGCCTCACAAATCAATACCATTCTTAATTTTACAACTGACCTTACCAATGGAAAGTTAGTGGCCGTTGGCTCCTCTGTTTTGGATACTAGGGGAACGTTTGGTACATTAAACTCTTTTGCCACAGGTACTGCTGTCTCAGGCGCAAGGCAAGGATATGATATTACAAGTATCGATATTGGAAGCAAAATTCAAAACTCTCAGACAGTGCTTTATGCTCAAGGAACGACGACAAGTGATGTTTATACCATCACAGCTCTTGGATTGCAGATTCAATTTAAAGCGCCCTCCATTCTTTCAACAAAAGAGGCTAACTATGGCGACAATGTGGCTGTTGGCGATACTGTAACTTTTACTTTGACCTTTAAGAACGTAGGGGAGCTTCAGGCAGATAATCTCGTAGTGACAGATCAAGTTCCTGCCGGAATGAGTTTTGTTAATGACTCTCTTTTGGTGAACAATGTATTCAATCCTGGTGATCCGAATGTTGGAGTTGCTATTGGAAATTTAGCAGTGAATGATACTGTGGTGGTTTCTTTTGAGGCTTTAGTGGACTCTCCTATTCAAAAATCTTATGTCAATTCAGCCACAGTAAATTATTCATTTACCCCCGATGGATCGACAACACCTGTTCTTCTTTCAAGTGAGACTAATCAAGTGATCTTAAGTCCTCCAGCCATTCCTGCTCCAGTAGCTAATGACGACACTGGTAAAACGGACGCAAACACACCTCTTAATGGAGCATCAGTTTTGACAAACGATGTAGGAGTCGATCTTTTTGTTAAGACATACGACCAGGTAACGACTCAATCGGGATCTGTGGTTATGCAGTCTGATGGAACTTATTTATATACCCCCCCAACAAACTTTTCAGGGATTGATACGTTTACCTATACGGTTCAAGATTCTGTGGGACAAACAGCCACTGCAACTGTAAGAATCACAGTTTATCCAGTGGCCATAGGGGATATCAATTCGGTCGCTTCAGGAGTTACGCTTCATGTGACAAATCCCTCAAATGGTCTTCTTGATAACGATTTAGGATCGGGTTTAAGTGTAATCACTTATGATGTCACATCAACAGCGGGAGGAAGTGTCTCGGTTAATCCGGACGGAACTTATAGTTATACCTCATTCATGGGATTTTCAGGGATAGATACGTTTAGCTATACGATTAAAGATAGCTTAGGGAATACTTCGACAGCTATTGTAACGATTACGGTTTTACCTCTCGCTCAAAATAATTTTGGGACAACGCCTGCTAATACCCCATTAGAGGGAACCACGGTGTTTACAAACGATCTTGGAACCGGATTGACACTTGTCTCCTGGCAAAACCCCTCTTCTCAAGGTGGAGTTGTTGTTATGGATCCGGCTACGGGGATCTATATGTACACCCCTCCTTTAAACTTTTCAGGAATCGACACCTTTACGTATACTGAAAAAGATGCGTTTGGCAATACCTCAAGTGCAACTGTAACAATTACAGTGCTTCCGGTAGCTCGAGATAATTTTGCTAATACACTTGTTAATGTTCCAATAAGCAAACCCTCAGTTTTAAATAACGATGCAGGTACAGGGCTTTATGTTTCAAGTTACGATCAAGTCACCCTTCAAGGGGGGCATGTCTCGATGCATCCAAACGGAACTTATACTTATACTCCCCCTCAAAATTTCTCAGGAACTGATACATTTACCTATACAGCAACAGATCAGGCAGGAAATACGACGAGTGCGACAGTGACCATTACAGTTGAACCAAGAGCTGTCAATGACCATGTCATCACAAATGCTGACACGCCATTGTCAGCCCCTAGTGTTTTAGCAAACGATTTAGGTACGACTCTTCAAGTGATTGGTTTTCAAAACCCCTCTAATCAAGGGGGACAAGTCTTCATGAATGCCGATGGTACCTTTGAATATATCCCTCCACCTGGATTCTCTGGGGACGATCAGTTTAATTATCAAATAGTGGATGGTAACGGACAAGAAACAACAGGTACCGTATTTATTAAAGTCCTTCCTTTAGCCCGAGATGATTTTGCAAGTACAAATGTGAACACCCCTGTTTCAGGAAACGTCTTAACTAATGATGTGGGAACAGGGTTACACGTTATAGCCCCTTTTGCAACGACGTCAGTGCATGGGGGAACTGTGGTCATATCTCCAGATGGAAACTACACCTATACCCCTCCAAAAGGATTTATTGGGGTCGATAGTTTTACCTATATTGTTCGGGACTCCTCAGGCGGAACTGCGAGAGCTACGGTTTTTATCACAGTAAGTCCCATTTTAGCTCCAGAAAACTTTAAAGGGTGCTTATATAAATGTGTGCTCCTTAACCGCACTGAGTATTCAGTTGAGGTGACTTGGGTTCCCTCAAAGACTTCGGCAGTGACAGCTTATAGAATTTACGTCGATGGTAAAGTTGTAGCACAAGTAGCAGCAAGTGCACCTTTGAGGTATAGAGTTTGCTTGCCATCAAAAGCTTCGGCAAATACGATACAAATAACAGCAATTGATGCACTAAACAATGAAAGTGCCTTTAAAAACATAAGGATCATCAATGAATAAGTTTATTTTTGTAGTGTTATTAGGCGTTTTTCAAACAATTTCGGCAGATCTTTTTGTCGAGGTGCGCTCATCTGCTTTTTTTCATCTACCCGATAGGTTTCAGAAGGTGTATGGAACGACAGGTTGGACAGTTGGGGGGGAGGTCTCGAAGTCTTTTTCAGACAATTGGCTAGGATTTGTCGATGTCGATTATTTTAAAGCTTGTAAAAATGGAACCTGTTTTTGCGATTCAACACTTAAGGTAGTCAATACCAGTTTTGGTTTAACTTATAAGAGATGTTTGTGTGCTAAGTTAGAGGGGTATATCGGAATAGGACCTGCTATTTCATACGTCGATTTAAAAAATCAAATCTGTTGCGGTGAGGAGCACTTTTCAAGGAGTGCGGCCGGTGGTGTCTTGAAGACAGGGATTTTAGTTTCCTATTGCAGAGTCAACTTCATCGATATTTTTATCGATTATTTGTACCAGCCTCTATTCATCGAAAGACAAGTGAACATCGGCGGCATTAAGGTTGGTGCGGGTTATGTTCGTAAATTTTAAATAGACTTTGCTATAGATGAAAAATTTACTTTTTTTAATATTGATCTCTTCAACTCTTTTTTTTTTGACCATTTGATGAAAAACTAACAGAACTTTTTTACCAACCCGAAAAAATAGAGTTGTGCGAGATTGGATATGACTGCCAGACAGGGGCTGCACCGTGATGGGGCTAATAAGGTTAGATAACCTACACGATTGCGTTGTAGATGTTTTAAACCTCAAGTTCCAAGAGATCTGATTGAAACGGGTGTTTGGAGAGGGGGCGAAAAGTATTTCCATGCGTTCGATATTGCAAGTGTATGGCGACAGAACCAAATTCATTCGAGGGTTTACCTCCACCGAATCCTGAAAAATACCCGCAAGATGAGGGGCAGCCTTTCCATCTTTTTAAAGAACTAAGTATACCATTAGAGGAAGTTCAGGGAAATTTTAAAAAATTCAACCTTCTTGATGATCAGGTAGTCTTCTTGAAGGGATGGTTCAAAGATACGTTGCCTAAAGCTTGCGATCAAACAGCTTTCCATACTTCGCCTCGATGGGGATTTATACGAGTCGACTATGGATGCCCTCACCAACTTATACTCAAAACTCTCTGTTGGAGGTTACGTGATCTTGAGACTTTTGTATCGGTTGTTGTAAAGCGGCTGTGGATAATTTTCGTAAGAGTTTAGGGATTGAAGATGAAATCATTCAAATTGATTGGGCCGGAGTCTACTGGCAGAAGACTCAACCTTAGCCTCATTTTTTAGAAAACAAAAGCCTGCCGCAACTTTTGAAGCGGCAGGCTTTAAAATATTAATGTTTTCCCTTTGCAAGGACTGCTTTGCGGCTCAATTTGTATTGGCCTCTTTCGTTGATTTCTGTCACCATAACAGTGAGTTTATCACCTTGTTTGACAATCCCATCAAGAGTTTTCATTGGCTCAGGACCCCATTCGGAAATGTGGCAAAGCCCCTCTTTTCCAGGCAAAATCTCCACAAAAAGTCCAAACGGAACAACCGATACGACAGTACCGTTGTAAACCTGTCCAATTTCTACTTCAGCTGTTAAGTTGAAGATCATTTGTTTGGCTTGTTGGATGCTTTTTGCATCAGGTGAGGTGATGCTGATCAATCCAGAATCGTCGATGTCCATCGTCACACCCGTTTTCTCGGTGATTTCTCTGATCATTTTACCGCCAGGTCCAATCACGATTCCAATCTTACTTGGTTTAATCATCAAGGTTTCGATGCGCGGTGCATGTGCTGAAATCTCTTCTCGAGGTTTAGGGCACGCCTCTAACATCTTATTCAAAATGTGGATACGTCCCTCTTTGGCTTGATAAAGCGCCTCTTTCATGATGGGAAGAGTGATTCCTTCCACTTTGATGTCCATTTGGAAGGCTGTAATTCCTGTTTGGTCCCCTGTGACTTTAAAATCCATGTCCCCGAGAGCATCCTCGATTCCTAAGATATCTGAGAGAACCATGTGCCGATTTTTGTCTAAGATAAGTCCCATCGCAATTCCTGAAACAGGACGCTTGATTGGAACGCCTGCATCCATAAGCGCTAAGCAGCCACCACAGACAGAAGCCATCGAGCTTGATCCGTTCGATTCAGTGATATTGGATTCTAGACGGATGGTGTACGGGAACTGATCGCGGTGAGGAAGAGCTGCCTGAAGGGCTCTTTCTGCCAATTTTCCGTGACCAATCTCTCTTCTACCAGCAGGTCCTGCTCGTCCCACTTCACCAACGGAGAAGGGTGGGAAGAAGTATTGAAGGTAAAACCGATTAGCTCCCTCTCCCGAAAGATCTTCAAATCTTTGGGCCATGGTTTCGCCCCCTAAGGTACAAACTGCTAAGCTTTGGGTCTCTCCTCTAGTGAATAGGGAGCTTCCGTGAGCTCTTGGAAGAAGTGATTGCTCGACATCGATTGAGCGTATTTCTGTCGGTTTTCGTCCATCAGTTCTGACTTTTTCTGTCAAAATCATCTCTCTCATAAAGTCTGAGGAGACTTTTTTTATCGCCATGGTTAGATCGACTGGATCGAATTTAGGTTCAACACCTTCTGGAATAAGGGTTGATTTGATTGTAGATTCCATTTCAGAAAGGGCTTTCTCTCTCGCTTTTTTGTCCGAGAGGCGCATTGCATTTTTTAAAAGAGGTGTTGCAATCGGTTTTACAGCATCTAAAATTTCTTGCGAAAGCGGTGAGACTGTGGAGCGATTTTTCTCTTTTCCAATTTGGGACTGCCAGTTTGAGATGTGTTTGCAAATCTCTTTGATCGCTTCGTGACCAATACCGATGGCATCCAATACTAAATCTTCTGTAAGGAAGTTGCAGTACCCTTCGATCATCAAAATACCATCCTCTGTTCCTGCAATCGTCAAGTCAAGCGTTGATGAGGGCATTTGTACAGCCGTTGGGTTGATCACAAACTGGTTGTTGATGTATCCCACTTTTACGCCGGCGACTGGCTTAATGAGAGGAATGTCTGAGATGGCAAGAGCTGCGGACGCTGCGCAAATAGCCAGATGCTCCGGGGTATTGAGATTGTCGTACGACCACACATAGGTCAAGAGTTGCACATCGTCGTAGTACCCGTCTTCAAACATGGGGCGTAATGGTCGATCGATCAGTCTTGAGACAAGCGTCTCTTTTTCTGTCGGGCGCCCTTCTCTTTTTAAAAAGCCACCGAGAGTTTTTCCCGCAGAGGAGAATTTTTCTTGATAGTCGACTCTTAAGGGAAGGAAGTCTCTTTTAGCTGTGGGATCTGATGCGGCGCAAGCTGTTGCAAAAACGATGGTGTCTCCCACGCGAACGGTGACAGCTCCACCTGCTTGCTTAGCTATTTTTCCCGTCTCGAAGATCATTTCTTGCCCGCCGACGTGTAATTTCATTGTCTGTTTTTTCATGAATAGTTCCTTGTATTGAGATAACCCAATCGAAGGGGGGAATTAGAATTCAGAAAAGGGGGCAAAATAAACTTTTGACCCCTTCTCTGATTTCTACTCCTTCGAAAGGGGTGTTGAAATGAAAAAGGCAGCTTATACTTTAAGCTGCCTTTCTTAACTTAGCGACGAAGCTTAAGCTTCACGATAAGCGATTGATACCGCTTGGTATCAGTTGAATTTAAGTAATCCAGTAGGCGACGGCGTTGACCTACGAGTTTTAGTAGAGCCAAACGAGAGCCGTTGTCTTTTGGGCTTCTTTTAAGGTGGTCAGTAAGTTCTGTGATCCTCTCGGTTAAAATAGCGATTTGGACATCAGCAGATCCCGTATCCTTTTCGTGAAGCTGGAATTTCTTGGTAATTTCTTCTTTTGTGCCTTTATCTAAAGACATATTTTGGGTACTCCGTATTTTTTGCCAGCTGCGGCTTGTGTTATTTCTTTTTAGTGAATGACTGATTATAGCACGTTAAGAAATTATAAATCAAGAGGGATTTCAATTCTACTGCCTTTCGCCTGAAAAGTTTCCCTCGAGATCCTCTTGATTTAAATAATCAAGTTGCGACAAACTGGAAACTCTTCAAGGATTAAAATGGATTCTTTTTTAAAAAGTATCGAGTGCAAAACAGATGACGAACGGTTTATGTTTGAGGCTCTAAAGGAGGCCATTAAGGCGTATAAGCTGGGAGAAGTTCCAGTTGGTGCTGTTTTAGTTCAGGAGGGGCGGGTGATCGCTAAAGGATATAACCAGGTCGAGCTTTTAAACGATGCGACAGCTCATGCCGAAATGCTTTGCGTCACTTCTGCCTATTCAGTTCTTGGCAATTGGCGCTTGTTGAATACGACGCTTTATTGCACTTTAGAGCCTTGTTCGATGTGTCTTGGAGCTTTGTTTTTGTCTCGGGTAAAAAGGCTCTGTTTTGGTGCAAAAGATATAAGGCATGGCGCCTGCGGCAGTTTTGTCAATTTGCTTGAGAAAACCCATCCGATTCACAACATAGAGGTGACAGAAGGGGTTCTTGCAGCTCATTCTCAAGAGTTACTTCGTCTGTTTTTTAAAGAGGTGAGAAAAAAAAGTGTTGAATGAAATAAATGCCCTTCTTGAAGAGCTTATAATCGAGCAGAGAAAAACTTTATTAAAAGAGGGAAAACGTCTTGTTCCAACTCTTATCGAAGATGATCTATTGCAGCCAAACGATTTTCCAATGCTTGAGGTGAACCCATCTTTTAGATATGAAGAGGGGATTTTAGCCGGTTTTTTGTCTTGCAAGGCAGCAATTAATGCGCTTCAGAGGGAAAACTCTTTACAAGTTCAGTAAGTTCTCCGCGAAAATGATGAAGAGCGTGATTGATGAGCTGCTCTCTGCCTTTAACATCAAAATCTTTCCTTTTTTTGATATTTTTAATCATAAGGAAAGCTTCCATTTTTTTCTTTTCGATCAGATCGATATAGTGGGAAAACGTGTGGGAAAGTTTTTTGGACTCAACTCTTTTCGATCCTAAACTTAAGGGGTGAAATTTATTTTCAATCTTAAGCTTACCATAAGTTTTTTTTAAGTTTTTAAGGCTCTCTTTTGCAATTCCTGATAGAGCTTCCCGTTCAGGGCTTAACAAAAAAGAGAGGGTGAGAGAGATAAAGCCAAAAAGGGAACTAAAAAGGCAGATTCCCATCTTAATAAGGCTTGCATTTGCAAAAAGAAGACTACAAGTCCAGTTTGTCGTCTTTTTTGTTACAACAGCTGTCAGTAGGAAAAAAAACAGTGCAATGGCGAAAAAGGTGATCTTATAAAAACGGATAAGAACTTTAAGGGAAGTATAATCCTTAGTTAGTTCTGTTTTATAATATAACATTTCTATAAATTCTTTATTCATGAACAATATTATATTAAAATGATTAAATAAAATCAATACTAAAATAGAATTCGAGCTTCTTTAGGACATTGGGGATTACTCTTTAAACTGGGGCAGTTTTGTCGTCTTAACATGGCAAAACTATCAGGTAATTTATCTCCTAAAAAGGTGAGTTTTGGGTTCTCTTTGCAGCTGATTTCTCTAATCGAGCGACACTCATCAAAGGTTATTGTTGAAATAGCAGTTCTATCCATATAAAACAGATCGAGATTATTATTTTGAAAGAAAATGACTTCTGTCAGTTGAGAGCACCCATTCAAAGTACACCCAGTCAATAAAGGGTTATTTGAAAAATTGATTGTTTTAAAGGGACAACCCTCAGCTAAAATTGTTGTGAGTTTTCTGTTTTTTGAAAGATCGAGCTCAGCTAAAGGGCAGTAGGAGCAGATGAGCGTTTCTAAATCGGGATTATTTGAGAGGTCAATCTGCCTTAGGCCCGATTTTTTGAGATTTAAGCGCTTTAGTTTATTGTTTTTTGAAAGATCTAAAGGGCTTAATGTTTGCTCGCTATCGTATTCTAATTCTAAGGTTTCTAATTCAGGGTTTTTTGATACGTCAATGGTGTACATCTCAGGGTTATAAAGAACCACTCTTTTAAGATTTGGCAATAGAGAAAAATCGAATCTCTTTATAGGGGATTTTTTGCACAAAATGGAGGTAAGCTCGGCAGGAAGGTTGGTAAACTCTGTAATCTCTCTTGAATTTGTAACGAATTCAAAAGCGTGTCTACAAGATGAGATAAACTCATTGACATCAATTGTTAGATCGCGACAATCAACGTACGTTAAAAAGGGCCTCAAAGCTCTCATCTCTTGCTCTGTTATTTCGGTATTTATTAAAAATATTTTTTTCGCATTTATCCAATGAGCTAAAAACTCAAAATATTTTTCAGTTCCTTGTTTAAAAATGGCATCAATCTTTCTTTTCACGAACCCGGGATTATCCGCTTTTTCCAAATCAAGAGCTATTACAGCTATTTTAGAAAGAGATCCGGCAACTTCAGGTTTAAATAATTTTCCTTCGATAAGTTTTTTTCTTGCAAAAGAGAGAGTGTTTAAAAAATCTTCAAGCTTTAATGCTGTGGAAAGCTGGAAGCCGCTTTCGTTTTCTCTAAACCATTGAGCAATTTTTTGAGGGTTACTTTCTTCTAGTAATACTTTTAATTCGATAGAGATTCCACAGTCGTGAATATTTTGAATGAATTGTGTAACTTTTGAAAATTGGGGCTTTTTTGAATCTATATGGGCCACTCGATGTAATAGTTGCGTTTGTGAAAAATCTTTGATAAGATCGTTTTTGATCTGTTCCTGATGAGAAGAAATATAGATAAAAATGTTTTTCAATGCTTTTTGGAACAATTTTTCATTCTGTTGATCTGCTGTGTAAGGGATTTGCTCAAGTTCTGCGTAACAAGTGTTTAAACCATTCATAACAATCACTTTTATTTTTAAATTTAAAAGAAGCAGTGTAACTGATATTAAAATAAAATAAAATACGAATGATTTTTTAATGATTCATCTATTTATTTCTTTATAAGTTCATCAAGTCTTTTTTTTTCTAAAAGGGTAAGAGAGCTTTCTCCTGATTTTGCAATTTTAGAGAGTATGGCGTTAATAAAATCAGTGTCATTTAAAACAATGGGGGGTGTTTCGGTTGTTTTGAACCGGTTTCTATACTGAATGCCTAATTTGTTGATCTCTTTGTCAAATTTATGGGTTTTAAGAAACGGACTTTTTAATTCCCAAGAAAAAAGGGCGTATAAATATCCTAAAAAAGCTCCTATTAAAGTGAGAAGAGTGTAAGGAAGACTTGCTGTTGTGATTAAAAAAGCACTTAGTAAAATAATAGTTAACCATTTTGCTTTTAAAATGAAAAGATCGCTTTCCGGGTTAAAGAGAGTCCAAACAACTAAGAGGCCGAAGAGGGGAGCAATAGGGCCAGCAAGGGCTGCCAAATGACCTGTAATGGGCAGTAAAATAAGGGTGATGACACCACTTAGAGCGCCTTGAACCAGGAAGAAAAAAAGGAAAGAGGTGGTTCCTATTCTCTCGATTGCAAGAGAAGCTATAATATAGAGTGCTACAAGATAAAAAATAAGAGAGAGAAAAAAAGTAAAGGTAAGACCGTTGTAGCCGCTATAGAGAACGAATAGGTAGGAGAGGGGTTGCCAGATGTACCATTTTTTTATCCCGTACCAGGAAAGGCAAAACCAATCTTGTGGTCCTGGCATTTGGGTAAAGTAGTTGATAATGGGATCGAGAAGAGCAGATACTATAGCAATAGAAGCGATCAACCATAAAATAAGGTTAAGCGTTCCAGAACGGGGGCCGATTCGATTAAATGAGAGGCGCGTTAGCATGTCTTAACCTTTAAGTTTTCTTATCTTAAAGGGTATACTCCCAATTTGTATAAAGGTAAATTTCTTTTTCTTCTGTTGAGAACTTCTCTTTTAAGATAAGATTTCGTTGATCTTTTTTGAGGAGGATGGTACACTTAAGCTTTGAATTTTCTAATGGAGTTCCAAAAATGAAAAAAGATAAACACCCAAAATACCGCGAAATCTTGTTTGTCGATTCGTCAAATGGTCGCAAATTTTTGATTGGTTCTTGCGCAAAAACTACGGGTACCGATACGTTCGAAGGGAAAGAATACCCTGTTTGTTACGTATCAGTCTCTTCCGCTTCTCATCCTTTCTTCACAGGAAGCAAGCAGTACGTCGACACTGAAGGACGCGTAGATAAATTCCGTAAACGTTACCAAAAAGCTTAAATTTAAGATTTTTTGCTTGGGTTGAAGTTCTCTATCCAAGCAAAAGAATACTTGAAACCTTGAGCTTAAACCGACTTTTAAAGTGTTGCCTCTTCAATGATCGAAAAAAAAGTACAACAGTTGCTACAAAAACTCTCTGATGTAGAGGAAAAGCTTGGGAGTCCTGACGTTTTTAACGATCAAAAACTCTATAAGGAGCTAACTCGGGAGCACTCTTATTTGACCGAAGTCAATGAGGCTTGGGTCAAGTTTTCCGAGTATCAAAGACATTTAAAAGAAAACTTAGAGCTTCTTCAACAAGAGAGCGATCCCGAATTTGTCGATGAACTCAAAAAAGATGTTGAAGAGCTTGAGAAAAAAATCGAGAAAAAGGGGCTTGAGCTTGAAACCCTTCTCGTTCCTCCTGACCCAAATGACAGCAAACCCCTTATTTTGGAGTTAAGAGCAGGAACAGGTGGCGATGAGGCGGCTCTTTTTGTGGGTGATTGCGTAAGAATGTACAAAATGTTTGCCGATCTTAAGGGGTGGCGCTACGAAGAGCTCTCTTCTGCCCCCGCTGAGTATGGTGGATTTAAAGAGTACATCATGGGTCTTACAGGGACAAATGTTTACCGTTTTCTTCAGTATGAAGGGGGCACTCATAGGGTCCAGAGAGTTCCAGACACTGAGACGCAAGGACGTGTTCACACCTCTGCCATAACTGTTGCTGTTCTTTTAGAGCCTGATGAAGAGAGTGAAATTGAGCTTAATGAAGCCGATTTAAGAATTGATACGTACCGCTCCTCCGGTGCTGGAGGACAACATGTGAATACAACGGATAGCGCCGTCAGAATCACCCATATTCCCACAGGGGTTGTGACCTATTGTCAGGACGATAGAAGCCAGCACAAAAACAAGGATAAAGCCCTGCGGTTATTAAAAGCCAAACTTGCCGCAGTTCAGCAGGAAAAACGGATGAAAGAAATGGCTGATAACCGCTCACAACAAGTCGGGTCGGGTGATCGCTCAGAAAGGATTCGGACCTACAATTTCCCCCAAAATCGGATCACAGATCATAGAATTAATTTGACTAAATACAACCTTGATCGCGTTATGGAAGGGGATTTAGAGGACTTTTCAAGCGCTCTGGTTTCTCATTTCTACCAATTAAAATTTGAGTGAAAGTTTTTGAGTTTATCAGATATGCAGAATCCCTATTAAAAGAGGTGACTCCTCTTCCAAAAAAAGAGGCTCAGTATCTTATTGAGGATGCCGTTGGAAATAGACCCTTTGATTCTATTTTAAATGAAGATGAGCTTATCAAGTGTGATGAGTTTTTAAAGCGTCGTTTAAATCGGGAGCCTTTAGTTTACATCAAAGGTGAAACCACATTTTACGGCTGTTCCTTAATAATAACAAAAGATGTGTTGATTCCAAGGCAAGAGACAGAGCTTCTTGTCGATCTTATCGTCAAAGAGATAGATAAAGAGACACCCCTTGATGTTTGGGATGTGTGTACAGGTTCTGGCTGTATTGGAATCGCTCTTAAAAAGGCGTGTCCTTTTCTCAACGTGACCCTCTCAGATGTTTGCCCAAAAGCTTTGGCTGTAGCCCGAGAAAACGCTTGTAGAAACGGCGTCGATGTCACTATTTTAGAGGGTGATCGCCTTAAACCTTTTGAAGGGAAAAGATGTGATTTATTCATCTCGAATCCCCCTTATATTGGGGAAGAGGAGCTCTTATTTTTAGAGCCGGAAGTGAAAAGTTTTGAACCTTTAAAAGCTCTTGTTGCAAAAAATGGGGGATTGCAGTTTTATGAGTATTTTGCAGAAGAGTTGCCAAACTATTTGCGCTCACATGCAAAAGTTTATTTTGAAATAGGGTACCAACAAGAAAAGGCTCTATTTTCCCTCTTTTCGGCCCCTATTTGGACGAAGAAAAGATCTCTTTTTGATTTAGCACACCATCCCCGTTTCTTTTCCCTTGAAATTGAATGATTTTTTAAGTATCATAGGCGTCAACTTGTGATATGAGTGACTAAAATTTTTTATGCTGGGTGTTTTAACAGAAAAGTTTCAAAATCTTGCAGCCAGGTTTTCTAAAGAGAAAACTTTGACTGAAGCGAATGTTCAAGAGGGGCTCCGAGAGGTGCGTTTGGCTCTTTTGGAAGCTGATGTGAACTACGGGGTTGTGAAGGAGTTAATTCATCGGGTCAAGGCTAAAGTTCTTGGGGATACGTTACTGAAAGGCGTGACAGCAGGTCAGCTTTTTATTAAAGCTGTGCACGATGAACTGGTGTCTTTGATGGGCGGACAAGAGGCGTTGCTTAGTTTTTCGGGAAAGCCTCCTGTATTTTTGATGTGTGGACTGCAAGGATCGGGTAAGACGACTCATTCGGCAAAGCTTGCAAAGTTTTTAAAGAAAACGAATCAGTCACAAAACCCAATGTTGATTGCGTGCGATCTTCAAAGGCCAGCAGCCGTGGAGCAGTTAAAGATTTTAGGGGAGCAGATAGGAGTGCCGGTCTTTTCGGTGCCAGGAGAGAGTGACCCTTTAGTTGTTGCGAAACTTGGCCTTGAGAAAGCGCGCCAGATGGGGTGTGATTTAGTGATCGTGGATACAGCGGGCAGACTCCATATCGATCAGCAAATGATGGATCAGATTCAAGGGCTTGCAAAGTTTTTAGCGCCCCAAGAGATCCTTTTTGTAGCGAATGGGGCGACAGGGCAAGATGCTGTAAGTGTTGCTAAAGCGTTTAATGAGCAACTGGAAGTGACGGGAACGATTTTGACGATGCTCGATGGCAACACAAGAGGTGGCGCAGCCATTTCGATTCGCGAAGTGACCGGTAAGCCTCTTAAATTTGAGGGGATCGGGGAGAAGTTAGACGATATTCAGGTCTTTAATCCTGTGTCGATGGCTGATCGGATTTTGGGGATGGGGGATACGATTAACCTCGTCAAAAAAACGAAAGAGCATTTTAGCGAAGATGAAGCGAAATCGCTTGAAAAAAAGATAATGTCTGCAACTTTCACCTATAATGACTACCTGGTGCAGATGCAAAAAGTCAAAAAGATGGGGTCTTTAAAGGGACTTTTGGGTATGCTACCTGGAATGGGAGCGCTAAAGACTTTAGATTTTGACGAAAAAGAGTTTTTTAAAACAGAGGCAATCATTCAGTCGATGACTCAAGTCGAGCGTTTGTGTCTTGTCGATATGGTGCCCACCCGGCGAAAAAGAATTGCTAAAGGGAGTGGTACTAAAATAGACGATGTCAACAAGCTGATTAAGTCATTTGAAAAAATGAAACAGTTTTTTAAAAATATGCCTAATCAAAAACAGATGGAAAAATTATTTGGAGGAGCCAAATGGCCTTAAAAATTCGTATGCGCAAGCAAGGGCGCAGAAACCAAGCGTGCTTTAGAATTGTTGTTACTGAAACGACAACAAGACGCGATGGAAAGTACACAGAAGTTCTCGGATGGTACAACCCTCACGGTAAGACTGAAGAGCATACTCTTTCGATTAAAGCTGATCGCGTTCACCATTGGTTAAATCAAGGTGCTGAGATTTCTGAAAAAGTGGAATGCTTGGTCTTGAAAGTGGCGCCTGAAGTGATAAAGCAACAGAGAGAGAAAGTGCTTGCTAAGCGTGCAAAGCTTTGTGAGAAAAAAAGGGAAGCGAGAAAGGCTTAAGTCTTTTTCCTTTGAGGGGTGGCTTTGAAGATTTCTCTTATCAGCTTATTTCCCGGGTATTTCCGGGGGCCTTTTGATGAAAGCATCATCAAAAGAGCTAAAGAGGCGGGCCTGATTGAGATATCGCACGTTGATATCCGTGAGTTTGGAGAAGGGAAGCATAAAAGAGTCGATGATAGAGCCTACGGCGGTGGTCCTGGAATGGTAATGATGCCAGAGCCGGTGGCGAAAGCGATTCGGAGTGTGAAAAGGGAAGATTCTCATGTGGTTTATCTCTCTCCTCAGGGGAGTGTATTAACGGCGAAAAAGTGTCGTGAGTTGTCGAAAAAGTCTCATTTGGTGCTTCTTTGTGGCCATTATGAGGGAATAGATGAACGGGTGCTTGAGAAAGAGATCGACGAAGAGATTAGCATAGGGGACTTTGTCCTCACGAATGGGTGTTTGGCTGCAATAGTTGTTGTCGATGCCGTGATCCGCTTTATTCCAGGTGTGATCGGCAACAGTGAGTCTGCGGCTTTAGATTCGTTTGAAAATGGGATGTTTGACTGTCCTCATTACACGCGTCCGGAGGTGTTTGAGGGGGTGGCAGTCCCTGAGGTGTTACTGAGTGGACACCATGAAAAGATTAGAGTGTGGCGCGATGAGAAAGCCCGGGAGAAGACGGAGCTTGTGCGCAAAGATTTAATACAAGGAGCCAAAAAAAATGAGTAAAGCAGCCATTATTCAAAAGTTAGAAAGTGAGCAGCTCAAAAAAAATATTCCCGATTTTCGCGTAGGGGACACTGTTAGAGTGCACGTCCGTATTGTGGAAGGGGATAAAGAGCGTGTTCAGGTGTTTATGGGAACAGTGATAGCCATTAAAGGTTCGGGATTGTCTCAGACATTTTCAGTTCACAGAGTGGCCTTTGGTGGTGGAATGGAGAGAGTTTTCCCAGTTCACAGCCCAAGAATTGCTAAGATCGAAGTGGTCAAACACGGTGACGTTCGTCGCGCGAAATTGTACTACTTGAGAGGCACATCGGGTAAAAAGTCTAAAGTCAGAAGCAAAATTGGAGCTGTTCGCCGCGATACGCAAGTTATCGAAGAGAACAATAACGTCGAGATTGAATCTCAAGCGGTTGAAGCGTTGGGCACGACTCTTGCACATGCAGAGTAAGTTTTAGTGAAAGCTTTCACTTTGCAAGAGCAGATGTCTGAGAAGGAGCACGAGCGCCTTCTTTCGATGTTAAGCTTTGAAAGGCGAGCCCGCGATGCGGGTTTTTGCCGTGTTGCAGGTGCTGATGAGGCGGGAAGAGGGCCACTTGCTGGCCCTGTGGTTGCCTCTATCTGCCTTCTTCCGGAGGGGTATTTGTTACCAGGCCTTAACGATAGCAAGCAGTTGACAGCTCTTCAAAGGGAAAGGCTTTTTGAAATTTTGACGCAAGACAATTCTATTTTTTTTGGAATTGGGGTTGTTGATTCTGTAAGGATTGATAAAATTAATATTCTTCAAGCGACATACGAGGCTGTTCGGATGGCGTTTCGGGAGATTTCCGTATTACCTGACTATTTAATTTGTGATGGGATGAAAGTGCCGGATCTACCAATTCCTTGTGAAAAGGTGATACAGGGGGATCAAAAATCGCTTTCATGCGCAGCGGCTTCGGTGATTGCGAAGGTGACTCGTGATCGGATTATGTCTGAAGCACACAACCTTTGGCCGGAGTATGGTTTTTTGTCGCACAAAGGGTACGGTACTCGTGCTCATCTGGAAGCTTTAAAAAGGTTTGGCCCATCCCCTATTCACAGACTGAGCTTTGCTCCTTTAAAGCAATAATTTTTTTCCTTCCCCCCAACTTGCCTATGCCCATGCCCTCCCCCCCAAAAACTTGCCCTTACCCGTGCCCATGCCCATGCCCTCCTTTCCCTCCCCAAACTTGCCCTTAACCTTGCTTTAACCTCTGCTTATTGCCTTTTTCCTATCGCAAACTTGCTCTTGCCGTGTAAGCGTGAAACGAGGCTATGCATTTAAAACCGCGAAGCGGTTGCCGGAGGGGGTAAAGGGGGAACCGCGCAGGGGTTCCCCCTTTAGAGATGCTTTAAGTTGTAAACATCGAAGAACAAACTATAATCTCGAATCATCTTGATCAATTGTAATGATTTCATCTAAGTGGGGAAACCCCTGCGCGGTTTCCCCTTTACCCCTTCCGGCAACCGCTTCGCGGTTTTAAATACATGGCCTCGTTTGACGCTTACCTTGCTCTTGCCCATGCCCTTGCCCTCCTTTCCTCTCCCCAAACTTGCCCTTAACCTTGCTTCAACCTCTGCTTATTGCCTTTTTCCTATCGCAAAATTGCCCTTGTCTTCCTTCACTCTTGCCAGATTCTCAAAACTTTGATGACCTAAACCAATTTTCTGAAAGGCATTTTTTCGTTCTCCTTAACTAGTCGGCCCTGAAAAAGTCCTCTCCAATAAAAAGTGCCCCTTTTGACAAAAAATGCGTTTTACTCCTCACCAAACCTTGAGAAGGGGGGGAAGCGTCGTTCACCGCTTTTTTTGTTGCAAAAGGATCACTTTTTCTTTGGAGAGAGCGTGTTTCATTCGCGAAATTTTTAAGTTTTTCTCATTGTCATATAATTAAACCTTGCAAAATAGGCTATGTTTCTCTTCCTCGTTAACTGCAAATTTTTCTCAAGGAACCCTTACTTTTTAAGGCCAGACTAACTATTAAATTTGGTTAATAAAAGCCTACTTATAAACAACCTTTTTGAGAAAAGTGTAAGAGCAAGTTTGGGCAAGGGGGAAGAGGGCAAGGGCAAGGGCATGGGCAAGTTCAGGGCAAGGGCAGGGGTTGTCAAATAATTTTAATCCCTATATGGGAAAGGCAGAACTCTATTGAGGAAGGATCCCATGTTTTTTCGTTTGCTAATTTCTAGTCTTTGTTTATCTGGTTTATTGGTCTTAAGCTCTTGTGAAAAAGAGAAACCACTAAACACCACGGCCCCTCGCAGTTTAAACGCAAAACACTTAGAGGAGCTTAATTGGCTCGTTGGCAAATGGGAAGGAGAGTCCCAAGGATCTAAAGTTGAAACCTCCTTTGAATGGGATAAAGAACAAGCCTTTCTTTTGCAGACCTTTAAGATGGCTATTGAAGGAGAAACTCAGGTTGATGGCAAGCAAGTCATTGGATGGGATCCCGTTAAAAAGACCATTCGTTCCTGGGTTTTTGATGCCGATGGCTCCTTCGGAGAAGGAACTTGGAAAAAAGAGGGAAAAAGTTTTGTCGTAGAAATGTCTAAAGTGTTTCCCGATGGAAAACTAGGCTCCTTTCTTCACAGCTTTACACCAATAGATAAAGGATATCAGTGGGAATCTACTGGACGTGCCATTGGAGGAGAAATCTTGCCAAATATAGGACCTGTTACCCTTAAAAAGAAGGGATTATAATGAAAAAAAACCTTTTGATTTGCACGCTTTTGTTTTCTTTAAGCACCTATCCTCTACAAGGGCATGGCGGCGGTGGCGGCGGTGGCGGTGGTGGTGGCGGCGGTGGTCGAGGAGGCTTTGGAGGCGGCGGAGGCTTTGGCGGGGGCGGTCGCGGTTTTGAAGGAGGTGGTCGCGGTTTTGAGGGGGCCGGCAGAGAATTCGAAGGAGGCGGTCGCGGTTTTGAGGGCGGTGGGCGAGAATTCGAAGGGGGTGAAAGAGGCTTCGAAGGGGGCAGTCGCGGTTTTGAGGGGGGCGAAAGAGGGTTTGACGGAAGAGGGGAACGAGGTTTTGAACGAGCAGAGCCCACACGTATGGAAAGCAATGTGCATTCACAACCGATGCAACACAATGAAGCACCTACTCGAAACGAGCTCAAAAGTTTTATGTCAGAGAATCCAAATCATGTAGGAGGCGCCACTTGGGGACGAGGAAACCCAGCTAATCGTCCCTCTGAGAGAAATTGGTTTAGAGGCAATTTCTGGAATCGTTACGGCTATTTTCCCCCCTATTACAACAGTTATTACCCAGGAAATTTTTGGTGGGGGTTTGCGACAGCTGCTGGAATTGGATTTTGGCTTAATTGGGATAATCCGCCACTCTATTACGGCTATTCAGGTGATGGCGTCTGGCAATCCTATGATACACCACTGCCAAGTTACAACACTCAACCTATATTGCAAAATACTCAAACTGTTTCGACAGAGACCCCTAATACACCTTTAATTCAAGAGCCTCAAAATTTAAACCAGGAGAGTGCTGCAACGAATGCGGAAGGTGTGCCGACCCAAGGAGATTGGATGCCCCTTGGCGTATTTGGGATCACTAAGGTCGGTGGAGAAACGATCGCTCCCAATATGTTTTTACAGCTTGTTTTAAATCGAAATGGAAAAATTTCAGGGACTTTTTTTAACTCTACCACTGACGAGGTTCACGAAGTGGCAGGAGCTGTTGATAAAAAGACACAAATTGCCACATGGAAAGTGGTCGATACCGATAAGGCTCCCACTGTTGAAGCAGGCATTTATAACTTTACTAAAGACAGATTACCGATTCGTGTGCATTTTGCTTCCGGAAAAACTCAAGAGATGGAGCTTGTCAGAGTAAAAGACCCAAATCTTTTGAAAAACTAGGGTCTGTCGCTAGTACTTTGTAAAGAAACTTTTTGCCAAAACTTTCTTTTGAGAATATAAACGATATTGCTCTATTTTAGTCGGCCCTGAAAAAGTCCTCTCAAATAAAAAGTGATCCTTTTGCAACAAAAAAAGTGGTAAACGACCCTTACCCCCCCCCTTGAAGGGTTTGGTGAGGAGTAAAACGCATTTTTTGTCAAAAGGAACACTTTTTATTTGAGAGGACTTTTTCAGGGCCAAAAAACTTAACAAAAAATTCAGTAAAGTTCCAACTGTTAAGGGTAGATTACCGGTTCGTGAGCCTTTTGCTTCCGGAAAAACAAGAAAAAACTTGTTAGAAGAGCAACCTGCAACTTAAGCTTGGTAGGTTTGCCCTTTTAGCTCTTGCTCTCTTATCGCATCTAGTTTGATTCTCTCATGCTCCTCTTCAAGGTTTTCCTCAAAGTTTTCAGCTTTAACTTCAAGGATCTCATTTTTCTTTTTCTTTAATTCTTTGTGATACAATGTCTCTTTTGAGGAGTTTTTTGACTTTTTGGGCTCAACGGTCTTCTTCTCTTCTTTTCTTTTTGCTTTATTCTCCTTTGGTATGAATTGAGGAGTCGCAGGTTCACCTTTTTTTTCAAATTTTTTTATCTCTTCTTCTTTTTTTTCTTCCTTCTCAACCTCTTCCTCCTTAAAAGAATAAGGTTCGGGAAACGGATTTTGATAATTAAAATTCTCTATTCCCATGATCTCACCTCCCACTTTCATTCATTTTAAAAATAAATTATTTATTTAAAATAAAGAGGGGTTCTGGCTAAAATCCATTCTTTTAGGTGCTAATTTTGTTTACAGTCTCCTCTCCTTTTGCCAATTTGATGAGTGAACCGCTTTTAAAAGAGGGCTTATTTTTGGAAAGTCAGCTTTTAATGGGAGAGAAGCTACGCGCCTCTTACGCCTCAGGTGGGTTTATGCTTGCAGAAGCGATTGAACAGCCAAAATTCTACCCCTCATCATTAAGTTGGAGAGGTTATTTGGGGTGGGTTAAACGGGAAGATTTAGTCGATACCTCTTATACCCCAAATGCCGTTATTAACCGTCTTGATTTAGAGGTTCCCTTTGGAAGTCGCGTTTATTTAACCGATGAGGGTATAGCACATCTTCCTTGCGGGAAAAATATTTTTATCAGACCTTCTGATGTGATTCCTTTAAGGGAGACGAAAAAGCTCACAGATGAAGGGCGTGAAAGGATTCTTTCCTGGGGGCAAAAGTTTTTGGGTTCCCCTTATGTTTGGGGAGGGCGGAGCTTAAAGCTAAATGGGCAGTCTTGTTGTGATTGTTCAGGTCTTGTCAATCTTCTCTACAGACAAGAGGGTCTTTCTATTCCAAGGGATGCCCATGATCAGTTTTTGATTTCAAACTCATTGTCTTACAGTGAGTTAAAGCCTGCAGATTTGATTTTTTTAAGCAGTGGTGGGCGGGTTCATCACGTGATGCTTTTTGTCGAAGGTGATCTTTTTTTGGAAGCTGCTGGAGGGCAAATAAGGCAAGTGGTGATAAGCTCATCTGAGAAAAGACTTGGTGCAAGACTTGAAGAGATAAAAAACGGGGATAAGGTGGGTCCTTATCGAGTGTTTTTTAGGAGAGTGTGAATAGACCTCTTTCGAAATGCGCTTTATTTGTAGATCCCGTTTAACCTTCTAAAGCTTATCTTGTTGTCACAATCACTTGCCCGTCATTGTCTATCAAAATCGAATTTTCAGCTTGAGCGACGATTCCAAATGTTTCTTCGATAAGAGGGGGGTACTCTTCGATTATTTGGGCGTGTAAAAGAGTTTTCAGGGCAGATTTTGCCGTTTTTATCGGAAAATCGCTCCTTATGATTTGATGAAGCGAAAACGGAAGTCCTTTTAAGGGTTGAAGAGTCTTTAAAAGAGCGTTGGCTACCGGATCCTTGACTGCTCTTGAAGAGACAACACTAAAAAGCATCGATTCCCCCTTTTCAAAGACAACCCCTTTTCCAAGAGTTGCAAAAGGCTCGACTGCTATCGTCATGCCAGGTTGTATCGTCCCTTTTGAATGATCTGCATAATTTGGGATCTGAGGCGATGTGTGGATTTTGTACTCTCCAAGTCCGTGCCCAGCTAAGTTTCTTACTGGAGAAAATCCAAACGACTCAATTGTCTGTTCGATCACTCTTCCAAGCTCTCGAATGGCAACACCCACTTTAACCGTTCTTTCACAAGCTAAAAGAGCAGCTTCAGTCGCCTCTATTAGCTTCCCATAATTTCCCGATAAGTCGATCGTTACAGCTGTGTCGCCAATCGCTCCTTCGTAACAAACCCCAACATCCAGTTTGACCACTTCGTCAGTAAATATAAGATCCTTTCCAGGAGGTAACAGAAAATGTGCTGCCACTTCATTTAAGCTTAATTGCGGAGGAAAAGCAGCAATTGCTCCTAATTCTATAATCTTTTTTTGAATTTGATCCAAAACGTGGTTATAAGAAGCCCCTTTTTTGATTAGGGACTGACCAAAAAGACGCACCTCTTTGGCTAAAAGACCAGCTTTTATAAAACGGCAGATATAATCTTGATTCATGGCTCTTAAAACTCTATCATGTTTAAAGATCTTGAGTCAATAAAGTTGAGCACTTGACTAGAAAGGAGTGAGTGGATTAAACTGTCACCTTTAGAGGTACCCCCCGTTTAGAAATTTATGCTTAAAAGTATGACGGCTTATGGCCGCTCCAGTGTGATGACCACTCAAGGGCGTTTGACTATTGAGATCCAGACGATCAATAGGAAATTTTTGGATCTTCAACTCTTTTTGCCAAAAGAATTTGCGCGGTTTGATTCGTTTGTCAGAAAAATGGTTTCGGAAAGAGTTTTTAGGGGATTAGTCACAGTCAGGATCGAATTTCATTTAGAGGGGAAATCACCTCTTAAGGTGACGCCAAATTTTGGTTTGATTCAAGAGTATTTGAAAGCTTTTCAGCAAGTACAACAAACTTTTAATATCGAAGAATCGCTTCCTCTCTCCTATTTGCTCAGTCAGCCAGATGTTTTTTTACTTGAGCAAAGTGAAGAGATTGGGCAGGAGTTTGAAGGCGCGCTTCAGGGTGGGCTCATTTTAGCTCTTGAGGAGCTTCTCCAAATGAAACTTTTGGAAGGGAAATATTTGGAAACAGATCTTCTTGCCCGCGTTGAGTTGATGCAAAAGTCTCTAGAACTGATCAGCCAAAAGGCCCCCTTCATTAAAACACATTATAAGAAGAAACTCGTTGAACTTCTTGAGGAAATAATTCCGGGAGGGGAGCACGAGGAGAGGCTCTTAAGGGAAGTTTGCCTTTTTGCCGAAAAAGTCGATATCGAAGAGGAATTGACCAGATTCTCTTCCCATCTTCTTCAAATGAAAGCTCTTTTTTCAGAAAATAGAGAGACTAGTGGCAAAACATTAGAATTTTTAGTTCAGGAGCTTCAGCGAGAAGCCAATACTATGGGAGCCAAAGCCTCTGATATCGAAGTTGGCAAAATTATTTTAGAACTTAAAGGGGAAATCGAGAGGATTCGGGAGCAGATTCACAATGTTGAATAAACGTGGCCTCCTTTTTGTTTTAAGTGCCCCATCCGGGACAGGAAAGACCGTTTTAATCGATGGGTTAGTCAAGAGCTCTCCCAATATTGTGAGAAGCATTTCCTATACCACAAGGGGTATAAGAGAAGGTGAAAAAGAGGGCGTCGATTACTTTTTTGTAAATGAGAAGGAATTTAATACTCTTAAAGAAGAAGGCGCTTTCTTAGAAAGTGTCACCCTTTTTCATGCCTCGTATGGAACAAGTAAAGTTTTTATAGAAAATCTGTTAGCTCAGGGCAAACACGTGATTTTAGTGATTGACACTCAAGGAGCTCTTGAGCTAAAAGAGAAGTACCAAGTCCCAACCATTTTTTTAATGCCACCCTCGCTAGAGGAGCTTGAAAGGCGTCTTTTGAATCGGGGGACTGATAGTCAAAAAAGTAGGCAAGAGCGTATGGCTCAAGCCTCTTTAGAGATAGCCCTCTCAAAAAATTATGACTACATCGTTGTCAATGACGATCTTGAAGAGGCGACACGCGTTGTAAAAGCAATTATTGTCGCAGAAGAGCACAAATTAAGGAGTTCTTAGAATGGATAGAAAAAGTAATGCACCGCTGACTAATGAAAAAATTAAAGCAAAGTTTTCTGCAAGTCAGTTTGATCTTGTTAACTATGCTATAAAATTAGCAGAAGAGATGATTCTTTCTGGTAGAGAGTCTCGGGTGAAATCGGATAGTCATAACAAAGCTCTCCAAATCCTTTTAGAGATTAACCAAGGAAAAGATAAATTGGTCGATCTTAAAGCGGCCTCTAAAGAGGAATAGGGGTTTTCTTTGGGCAATTTAAGTGAAACCCAATTACTCCTATTAGGGATACTGCTCCTGATCGTCTTTTTGGCCTTTTTTGTCGTTTTTATGATCGCCCTATTTGTTCAAAGGGGAAGGCCAGATGTCAGTCCTTATAGTGGTTTGCCTTTAAGGTACGGTTCTGATTTGTCGTACGCCGCTAAGGAGAAAATTTTGAAATATCTTTTTGATTTAAAGGCGTATGATAACCGGATGTTTGATTTAAATTATGCAGCCGTTTGCCGCGAAACGGGCAGAGTTTTTCCAGATGCTTTAAACCTTTTTTCCCAAATCCGAGTGAACAATCCAGGATTTTTAACAAAGAGGTATCCCGGTCATTATGTTTCTTGGGGCAGTTTAAGCGAGGAGCAAAAGAGAGAGGTGTTGTCCCATCATGCAGAGGTGAAGGGGTTTCAGATGGAAAGCTCAACGGAGCCCTCTCCAAGGCTTATAGAACCAGAGTTTGCTCTTTTAAAACCTGGTCCTCTCTACGTCGATTTTGATAGAAAGGTGCTTTTGGGATGGAAAGAGGTCCCTAACACAGAATTTGAAGTTCTCATTGTGCAAAAACCGATAAAGTAATACTTATGACAGATAAAATTTTGATCACTTCCGCTCTTCCCTACGCAAATGCTCCTCTACACTTCGGTCACATCGCCGGAGCTTACCTTCCAGGTGATTGTTATGCCAGATTTCAGCGGTTGAAAAAAAACGATGTGCGCTACTTTTGTGGTTCAGATGAGTATGGAATCGCCATTACGATGAGTGCTGAATTAGCCAATAGAACACCCAAAGAGCATGTCGATATTTTCCACAAGATCAACAAGGCTCTTTTTGATAAACTTAACTTTTCCTTCGATCACTACTCCAGAACGACTTGGGAGGGGCATAAGGCTCCCGTTCAACGCTTCTTTTTAGATTTGCTTGAAAATGGATACATTGAAGAGCGGATGACTGAGCAGCTTTTTTCAGAAGCTGATCAAAAATTTTTAGCTGACAGATACGTGGTAGGAGAGTGTCCTAAGTGTGGGTTTAATCAAGCGAGAGGCGATGAGTGCCCCTCTTGTGGTGGAAGCTTTGAAGCGACTGATTTAAAAAATCCAAGATCTAAAATGACTGGAAAGCCTTTAACTCTAAAGGAGACTAAACACTGGTTTTTAAGATTAGATCTTTTTAAAGAGCGCCTTACAAAATGGATTGAGACGAAAGAGTGGAAACCAAATGTTTTGAATTTTGCGAAAAATTTTATCGAAGATTTAAGACCTCGGGCCATCACAAGGGACTCTGAGTGGGGGGTTCCGGTGCCACTTGCTGGAGTCACACAAAAAGTATTATACGTCTGGTTTGATGCTCCCATTGGGTATATTTCCGCAAGCATGGAGTGGTCAGAGCTAATTGGCGATAAGGATGAATGGAAAAAATACTGGTTAGATCCCAAGACAAAACTTGTGCAGTTTATTGGAAAGGATAACATTCCTTTTCACGCCTCGATTTTTCCTGCGATGGTGATGGGACAAAATTTAGACTTGAAAATTGTCGATGAGCTTCCTGCAAATGAATTCTATAATTTAGATGGGCGCAAGTTTAGCAAATCTGAAGGGTGGACAATCGATTTTGAAGATTTTTTCACCAAATACTCAGCGGATCAGATCAGATACGCCATTGGCGCAAATGCCCCCGAGACGGCAGATGCGGAATTTACCTGGAGAGATTTCCAAGTCAGATGCAACGCTGAACTTTTGGGTAAACTTGGCAACTTTGTCAATAGGACTCTCGTGTTTGCTAAAAGTAAGTGTCAGGGGCAAATTGGTCCCTTGAACGACTTATCTCCAGATGATCAAGCCTTTTTAGAGGGGCAACAAGCTCTTTTAAGAGAGATCGAGGAGGCTTATAAGACATTTAAATTAAAACGGGCTTGCCATCTCTTGATGGAGCTTTGTCAACTCTCCAACGGTTATTTTGAGAAGATGGCGCCTTGGAAAGATGCTAAGTCTGATGAGACTAAGCCTCGTATGGACAGAACCATCAGATGCTGTCTTGAAGCGATAAAGTGTATCGCTTTGGCCTCTTACCCTGTTATGCCAGAAAGTAGCGAGGCGATATGGCAAATGCTTGGGGAAAACTCCTCCTTACTGACTCAAGGGTGGGATCAGATAAAAAATACCCCTCTTTCCCCAAAACCTTTAGGCGAGCCTAAAATTCTTTTTCGCAAAATTGAGGATTCTGAAATTGAAGCTGAGCTTAAAAAACTTCAGGAAATGAGCGAAGAGGCAAAAAAAAATCAGGTTTCGAATAAACCTTGTTTTCAATAATTGCGATTCTATTTAAGCTGAAAGTTAGATATGCGAAAGACACGATCATTAGAATTTTTACTTTTTATGGCCATTTTAGGTCCCTCTTTGGGGCTTGGGTTACTCTCATACCCTATCTTAGTCAAGAGTTTTTGGTTTCCCTTGGTATGTGTGGTCGGTGTGCCTCTTTGCGCACTGCTTCGAGTTCCAGGCTTGGTTATTAGTGTTTTAATGCTCTCTTTCGCCTCTTACGTGAGCTTTTTATCGACACCCATCGAAGAGCGTTTCTTTTTAGCTCTTCAAACAATGGGTTACGCGACGACATTTCTCATCACGTCATTTACTTGGGAGAGGGTTTATTTTGCTTTTCGAAAGAGGGAAAAGGAGGCTAAAAATAGGCTCTACCATCTTAAACTCTTAGATGAAAAAATAAGAGATTTAAAATCGGAGAATAAAGGGGAAACCGCTGACCTTTTGTCAAAAGTTGTGGCTTATAAGAGACAGATCGATGAACAGAAAATTGTCATTCGATCAAAAGAGGCGCAAGTTTCTGAACTTTCGGGCAAACTCCAGGATGCTTTAAGGGAGAGACAACTCTTTGAGGCGCTTCTTAAACAAAATAAAACACCTGTTTCAAGTTAACTTATCTCTTCCACTGAGTTAGGATCTCAACTCCCTCTTTTGTGATCAAAAGAGTGTGTTCCCACTGGGCGCTTGGTAAGTTATCGATGGTTCTTGCAGTCCACTCATCTTTACTATCGATGACAGCTTCTCTTAAGCCGGCATTGATCATTGGCTCAATTGTAAAAATCATACCGGGAGCAAGAGGGATCTTTGAGCCGTTTCTAAAATGAGCTATCTGAGGCGCTTCGTGAAATCTTAAACCCACTCCATGCCCCACGAATTGGTTCACGACCGAGCAGTTGTATTTTTCAGCCACACTTTCAATCACCTCTCCAATCTCCCCAATTAAAACTCCGGGTTTTAAAATTTTTATCGAATTCATTAGCCCCTCATAAGAGGCTTCAACAACGCGTCTCTTCTCGTCGCTAATCTGTCCTATGGCGACCATTTTGCTGCAGTCGCCATAAAACCCATCCAAAATACAAGTCACATCGATATTGAGAATATCTCCCTCTTTAATGGCCTGTGGACCTGGTATGCCATGACAAATCACCTCGTTAAACGACGTGCAGATGCTTTTTGGAAAGGGAGGGGAGCCGTAACCTAAAGGAGCGGCAATCGCTCCTGCTTCTTTGTGAAGTTTGACGGCAAGAGTATTAAGTTCTTCTGTGGTGACTCCAACGGTGGCAGCTTGACAAAGCTTATCTAAAATAGAGGCCGCTAAATGGCAGGAGCGTCTGATTTTGTCGATCTGTTCCTCTGTTTTGAGCAGAATATTGTATTTTTTTAGGTACTGCTCTCTTAAAAGTCCCTCTTCTTCTTGTCCCCCAAGAGCGGGGTAGTGACATTTTTTCCACTTTTTTCCACTTCCACAAAAACAAGGATCGTTGCGACCTATCATAATAACCCTGATAAAAATAAGAAGTTTATCACATAAAAATGGGGGAGCGCAATCCTTTTTAAGGACCGTTTAACAAATTTTCTTGAGTAACCTCGTTAAATTATATAGTATTTGACATCTGAAATTTTTGGGAGTGGAGATGCTAGAGTGTTATACAACTTGTTTTGTCGATTGGTCTGATCCGTTTTCGACTTCTTATTTTAAGTACTCTCTTCATTCCCCAAAACTGAAAAAAATTGAGAAAACATTACCCGATGAGGAGGGGGTTCAGAAGGTTTGTCGGGTGTTTTCTCAAGCGATGACAATTTATGTCAATCAGCAGATCCCTTTAAGTTTAAGCGAGGTGTGTAAGGAAATCCCTCTGTTTGCTTTAGGTTATGCTTACTACAATATAGGTTTTTTAGGTCGCTATGCTTGGCGTCAAGCAGAAAGACATTTTCAAGTCTCTACGAGAGTATTAAACCTTTCGGTCACTCAGGTTGCCTCAAGGTATTTTTGTTTTGGCAGGACCAAGCTTTGTTATACCCTTTTTTCTGAAGAATTTTTTCGGTTTTTAAGTTTTGAACCGACTTTTTTTAATATGAGCGAAGAGTTTACCAAGAAAAGAGAAAATAAAGTCTTGGTGATGTTTCAAACAGTGGTCGACTCGTTGCAATCTTCATTTGCCCAGGTTAAAGAGATTGAAAAAGATTTAAGTGATGAGAAGCTAAAGACGGGAAGGGATGCGATGATTGCAAGGATTGCAGTTTATAAAAAAAAGGGGGTGCTTCCCAAGAGTTTCCCAGATCCTGACAAAGTGCCCCTCAACCAGGGAAATTTACAACAAGAGCTAGATAAAGCTCTTTCTCTTTATACCAGGGGGCTTGCTGAAAAGCTGGTCAAAAAAATCATTCCCGATGCGGTTAAGAAGGGGGTCTTTGCTCCTCTTTACTATCTTGAAGGGGAATACGCTCTTATTGCCCTTTTTCAGTTCCTAATAGACGATCTGTTATTAAAAGTGGTCGCAGATCCCCATCTTTTGTCGATAGCCCTTCTTTTCGCTTTTGGTCATGAAACAGCAAATTTTGAGATCGATGGTTTTGGACTTGGAAAAAGACACCTTCTGTTAGAGGCCTCTAAAAAGATGCTTCAAGCGCTTATCGAGGGGAAAAGCTCGTATGAGATTCGCAAAATTTTTGAGGAGTCTGATTTGAAAAAACAACCCGAAGGGCTTCAGGGAATTCAGCAACGAGAGGAGGCGAAAGAGGCTTTGCAAAATTTTATTAAGCAAGCCCTTTCAGAGATGATAGGAAGTGAGACGTGGACTTCTTGGCTTGTAAGCGATAACCTTTCAGCCCTTTTTGCTGAAAAAGGGGTCGCTTTTTTACACGATCCCCATTTTCGTTTTATCATCCTCACTCTTATAGAAAATGTGTGTGATCGGATCATGTCAAATGAGGCCATTTCATACCAGCAAGGCAAGACTAAGAGCTCTCTTAAGTTAATTATTGATGACCTTTTTGACCGCGTTTTTACGGGAACTCTTTATGTACATCTTAAAGAGAGACTTGTCGAAAAAGCTGTCAATACTATTTTTACTAAGATAGAGGCTCGATCTACCCCTGCTACTGATTCAAAGGATCAAATGCCTTGGCAGGCTCATGTTTTAAAAATGTTGACCCCTACGATAAGAGAGGTCACCCTTTATGCTAGAATTTTGGCTATTTTTAGAAAAAAAGGTGTTGAGTTTATAGGTGATGCTAAATGGTGGGAGCTTTTTATTAGGGAAGGTTTGAGTTTATCAGTTCTAAATAACTTAAGAGAAGAAACAAATAGATCGTTAATGATGATGAATTCTGAAAGAAGTAAAAGTGTTGAAACGTTTTTGGCTTGCACGGAGGAGGAGCTCGTCAGAGTCCTTGCTAAAATTTCTATTGTTTTGCCTCACAAAGAGTCACAATCTGATTGGATTGTTGTAACGTAAAATAATTATTTGACTTGATTTTGAAGGAGGGGTGGTGTAAACTCTTCTGAATGAGACCTAAAGAATTATCTTTTCCATTCCCTTTTGAAGAGAGACGTGTCGTTTTTAAAGACAGAATCCTCTACGTTCCCGACTTTTTTGAGGAGAAAGAGAAAAACCTTCAAGCTTTTAGTTTCCCTCCCTTTTCAGACCCCTTAGTGTTTGGTAATTCAAACCAAGTGTTTGTCGAATATTGCAGTGGCAATGGTCTTTGGATTGCTCAAAAAGCTAAGGAAAATCCCCATATCAATTGGATTGCTGTTGAGAAAAATTTTAAAAGAGTTAAAAAAATTTGGGCAAAAATCCAAAATTTAGACTTGAAAAATTTGATTGTCGTTTGGGGAGAGGCCCATCTTGTAACAACGACTTATTTTTTACCAAGAAGTGTCACGGAGGTCTTTGTAAATTTTCCCGATCCTTGGCCAAAACAGCGCCATTCCAAGTGGCGTCTTCTCAACCCCGATTTTGTTAAAAGCGTCCGAGAAGTTCTTCAACAAGAAGGGCTTTTTACTTTTGTGACCGATGATGAGGAGTATGGAGATGAAGGGGCAGAAGCTCTTTTGACTTCTCTTCAACCTCTAAGAGATGTTCCCCATTTTGTCCCTGAAATTCCAGGTTACGGGGTTTCGAGCTTTGAAAAATTGTGGCGTGACAAAGGAAAGCAAATTCGGTATTATCAGTTTAAAAAATAAAAGGTCTATCTCGTGGAGAGTTTGTTAACGTTTGAGGCTGAAGGATTTAGCTTTAAAGGTCACCCGTTCGTTCCTAAAATTTTCGACTCTTTAGTTCTAGATGAACCCATTCCCTCTTTTTTTAATGCGGTAAAAATCTCTCTTAACGGAAGGATGGATGCCGATTTAGATTTTAGGGGTGTTAAAGCTTACGCCGAAAGGGTGGTTGAAAAAGGGCTCCTTATCTTGTGGCAAATCGATTTGGGGCTTTTTTTAGCACTTCTCAGTGGCTTAAGTTCCGAGGCGCAAGTGCGCACTCTTCAAAGAACTTTAGAGGCCTTTATAGATGAGGTGTATACCCCTTTTTTTGAGAAAAGTTTAGGTGTGGTTATTTTTCAGGGCACTTCTGAATTTGCGGCAAATTTTCCTTGGTCTAATCCTTCTTTTGCAGAAGATGCTTTAGAGGTGTTTAAGGTTTGGCTTAAAGAGGAGTTTTCCACCCCAGAGAAGTTTTCGGAAGAGTTTTCAGTTGCAATCGACAGGTTTGATCAAGTCGATCGAGCCTTTACCTTAAAATCAAAAGCGATGACTCATGTTCTCAATCTCTTTTGTCGCGATTTATCAGTCGACTACTTAAATATTTTGACTGAAAGTATTTCAGAATCGATTCCTTTTTTTGTTATGATCGATTGTGAAGAGACTAAAGAGCCGGGATATTTGGCGGAAATTTTAGACAAAGATCGGTTTGAGAAGTATTTCGTTGTGACAAAAGGGGGACCTCTTCCAGTTCAGGGACTCTGTTTTGACGATGAGAGGGCCTCTTTTGGATTTATTTCGAGAAGGGAGCTTCAGGTGCAAAAAAAAGAACTTGCAAAATCAGCTGTTTGTTTGCCAGGTGAGTTTTATTATCGCCCGAAGATTACAGAGGAGCTCAACAACACTCTTTTAGAGCTCAATAAACGGTTTATTCACTACCGAGTGATCCCTCAGGCTCAACTTTTATCCGATTGGCATGGGCTTGATTATATCATTGTGCTGACAAAAACGCTTGAGCAAGAGGGAAGACGTGTTCTTAAGGGGTTTACGGCAGCGGGGGGTGAAATCGTGACTGTCGGGGGAGCTTTGAAGATGGAGCAGCAGATCTCGTTTGAGAAGTGGAAAGAAGAACTTTTGGAGATACTATAGGTGATCAATTGAGAGAGACTAAATTTCAGGATTTGGATGCGGTAAAGAAGTTAAAAGAGCTTGTTGAAAGTGCGCCTCATATCAACGACGAGTCGGTTATGACCGAGAAGAGGATCGCAAGTTTTGTTGCTGAGGCTTGTGGGTGGAAGCTTCTTTATGCTCAAGAACGAGTCAATGAAGAGATTTTAGAAACCCTTTTTAAACTTTCTCAAGAGACTAAATGTCTTGAGAAGATGGAGAGGATGCAAAGAGGGGAAGTGGTCAATAAAATCGAGGGGTATGAGTCTGAGGCAAGACCTGCTCTTCACACTGCTATGAGAGATTTTTTTTCACCCAATAAAGGTGAAGAGGCGAAAAAAGCCTCAAAGCTTGCAAAGGCTGAGCTTGAGAAGCTTGAGAAGTTTTGTAAAACGGAGGCTCCCCGGTTCGATGAACTTGTGATGATTGGGATTGGGGGATCAAATCTTGGGCCAGAAGCGCACTATCTCGCTTTGAAGCATTTAAAACTTAAAGGTAAAAAAGTCTATTTTATCGGCAACGTCGACCCAGATGAAGCCTCTTTAGTGCTCTCTCAAATCAATTTAAAGAAAACACTCGTTTTAGTTGTTTCAAAATCGGGTTCCACTTTAGAGACGGCGACCAACGAAGCTTTTTTGAAGAGAGCCTTTGAAAAGGCAGGGCTTGACCCGAAAGAGCATTTTGTCGCGGTCACTGGAAAGGGGAGCCCACTCGATGACCCCAAAAAATATTTAAGTTCGTTCTATATATGGGATTTTGTGGGGGGGCGCTACTCGACCACTTCGATGGTGGGAGCTGTAATGCTCTCGTTTGCCTTTGGATTTCATGTGTTTGAAGAGTTTTTAAAAGGGGCAAGCGCTATGGATAAAGTGGCTCTTCTTCCCGATCTTAAACACAATTTGCCTCTTTTGGCAGCTCTTCTCGGCATCTGGAACCGCAATTTTTTGTGTTCAGAAACTGAAGCGATTATTCCTTACTCTCAGGCCCTTGCAAGGTTTCCTGCGCACATTCAGCAACTGGCAATGGAGTCGAATGGCAAATCGATCGATAAAGAGGGGCATCCTGTCAATTACTTGACCTGCCCGATCATTTGGGGAGAACCCGGAACTAATGCTCAACACTCGTTTTATCAGCTGATTCACCAAGGGACAGACATTGTGCCCGTTGAAATGATCGGATTTTTAAAAAGTCAATGTGGCGAGGATATCGACTATTTAGGCACCACATCGCAACAAAAACTACTTGCCAATCTTTTTGCTCAGTCTTTAAGTCTTGCGGTGGGGCAAAAGAGCGATAACCCGAATAAAGTTTTTAGGGGGAATAGACCCTCTAGGATCTTACTTGGAAAAGAATTGACTCCTTACACTCTTGGGACCCTTTTGAGCTATTATGAGCACAAAACGGTGTTTCAGGGGTTTGTCTGGAACATCAATTCGTTTGATCAGGAAGGGGTGCAGCTTGGTAAAAAGCTCTCCCAGGAGTTTATCGATGCATTCCAAGGAAAAAAAGGGTCTTCCCTTGTTAAGGCTTATTTAAAGTATGTATGAGATTCCAAGAAGGGGGAGAAGTTGTTCTGTTTGTGAGATGTGCTTTTCTCAAGGGGATACTTATTTTTCGGCTTTAAAAGAAGAGAGGGGAGTTTCTCGTCTTGACTTTTGCGCTACTTGTTGGAAAAACAAACCTTTTAAAATTTTTTGGAAAGGGGTTGTGCCTTGTCGAAAAGAGCCTCCAAAATATAGCGTCGACAGAGCTTTTCACTTTTTAAGGGAGGCTCTTTTGGAAAACGATTTTTCATTTGCCCTCTCAATCGGTTTAAGCCTTATGAGAAAAAAGAAAATTATTTTGAGACAAGAGCTTGAAGAGGTTTATCTTTTTGAAATCGTGGAGACAGAAGAGATGTTAACTTTAAAAAAGGTGCCCCTAACTGATGAGGTTCTTAAAGAATCTCAAGAGAGATTGGAAAATGCGATCCCATCTTGATGATTTTTTTTTCTATATTTCCCAGGAAAAAGGGCTTTCTAAAAATACGGTTTTGGCCTACCAGGGGGATGTGGAAGAGTTTATTGAAATGGTGGGAGATGTTGAAAAGGTCACGATTGATCATCTTGTGTTATTTTTTTCTGTTTTAAAACAAAAGGGGTTTTTAGGGACAACTCTTGCAAGAAAACGGATTTCTCTTAAAGTGTTTTTCCGTTTTTTAAAGCGGGAGAAACAGATCTTAGATGATCCCACCCTTTATTTAGATGCTCCCAAGCTTTGGAAGTTGATCCCCACGGTCCTTACAGAAGAAGAGGTGGAATTGATTCTGTCATCTGCCGACTTGAACACTCATCAAGGAGTAAGAGATAGGGCTGTTTTAGAGCTTCTTTACGCTTCTGGTTTAAGAGTCTCTGAGGTGTGTTCTTTAACTCTCTATTCAGTTGATGATACCCTTATTCGCGTCTCAGGGAAGGGAGGCAAGGAGCGGATTGTTCCCGTTAGCGATCGGGCCATTAAAGCCCTTGATCGGTATCTTTTAGAGTATCGAGACGCTTTTGCCTCGGACAAGAAAGCTAAACTTTTTTTGAATCTTAAGGGGAAGCCACTTGATCGGATCACTCTTTGGAAACAAGTCAAAATTTTGACAAAAAGAGCAGGAATTGAAAAAAACGTTTCACCCCATACATTTCGTCACTCATTTGCCACACATCTTTTAGATCATGGTGCAGATCTTCGGGTGATCCAGGAGCTTCTTGGACACTCTCATATTTCAAGTACAGAGAGGTACACTCACGTGAGTCAAACGGCTCTAATAGAGTCGTTTAAACAGGCGCATCCCAAGTACTCTGTTTAGCATCCTCTTTTGCGAGTTTGTATCCAGCATATCCTCCCATAAGAACAGAAGCGGTTGCCATAAACACAGGGAGAGAGAGAACTGCGGCTGTTCCTAAAAGAACCATCATAGAGATGGGTTGCCGATTCCAGATCTCTTTAATCTTATGAATCGTCTTCTCCATTTTTTCAGGGAAGATCATCCCAAGAACAAATCCCACAGCAAAAAGAGTGGGATTCATCCAGTAAAGAAAACAAGCTACGGCAATTTTTGTGATCAGAGTTGCCACTTCAAGAACTTTTCCCGTGATTTTGGGAAGTTCCGTCTTAAACCATGAATTTCTGCTCGCGCTGTTTGCTGGTTGCATAGATTTATCTCCTAAAAGTTTCAAAGAGAGGAAGTATATCAAATAGGGATTTTTTTTGCAAAAATAACACTATATAAATTTAAACAATATTAATTTGACTTAGTTAGTTCTGTAATAATATTATTAAGATGGAATATAAAGAGGTTAATATGAAGGACGATTTCAATGAGTTTAAGTTGTCCAAAGAAGTTAAAAAAAAACTTAAAGACAAAGTGTGGTTGAAAAAGGAATTGGAATCTGGTCGTTCAGCTCAGGAAATCGTGGGATTTTCAGATGAAACGATGGGAAAATTTTACAGGGCGGCTTTTCATCTCTTTGAAAATAAGAAATATGAGCCAGCAGCTAATGCATTTTTGTTTTTAGCGACCCTGAATCCTTATAACTACGAGTATTGGCTGGGGCTTGGGATGGCAGAGCAAATGTGTCAGGAGTTTGAGGTGGCAGTGGATGCGTACGAGATGGCGGCGATCGTCGACCCGACAAATCCGGTCCCTTATTTTTATTTGTCAAAGTGTTTTTTTGCCATTCACGAGAGAAAGAATGCTTTAAGTGCCCTTGATTTGGCCGTCGAGTTTGCTGGGGATAACGAGGAATTTTTTGAATTAAAACAGCAAGCTTTAGCTGCGAAGTCTTTACTGCTCAAAAGGCGAAAATAAGCTGCATTAAATAGGAAGAAAGGAAGGGGTATGATGTCGACAGAAGAGGTGAAAGAGGAGCTTATCCAGGAGGCAGCCGCTTCCCTTTTGGAAACAGATGAGTATTATCAGTCCCAGGCTACTCCTTTGATCAGCGCCGAGCAGCTCAAACAGCGTCACTTGGATGAGATTAGGAGTGTTTTGGAATCAGATGAGTTAACGGTGACAGTGGAGAGGGGATTTGATTGGATAAGACAGGACATTATAGAGGTTTTAAAGGAGGAGGAGCTCACTCGTTTTTTTGACGATATGTCGAAGATTAACGAGGAGTCTCTTTCAAAGCTTCCCGAGGCTGCCAAAAAAATGATCACGGGTGGGGAAGAGAGATTAACCTATCAAGATTTTTTTGGATTAAGTGATGAGACGCTTCGATCGATGTATACTTTAGGTTTTCAGTATTTTCAGGGAAAAGAGTTTCAGAAAGCGGTGGATGTCTTTTCAGTGGTAACGACTTTTAACCCTTATGTCTCTGATTTTTGGAATGCCATGGCGCTTTGTTATCAGAACTTGAAGGAGTTTCAGAAGGCGCTAGACACGTTTTCTGTGGCCTGTGAAACGAATCAAAATGCAGTGGGTCCTAGGGTTTCTAGGGCCGAGTGTTGTTTAAATTTAAATCTATTATCTCAAGCCGATGAGGAGATAGCGATAGCGACGAAATTGGTGGCGGCAAACCCGGCCCTTGACGAGAAATGGGGTAGCTATCTTAAGTCCCTAAGCATGAGAAAGTGAGGCTATTATGCTAGACGGAAATCGGATTTTTGGGCCCTATCAAGGTGGTTTTGACAAGGTTAATGAGTTAAAAGGATCTGAGACGCCTCTTAGGACGTATGAAATTTTGAGTGATTTCATAGGCCCCTCTCCTAATGAATTACCCCCAACAGCTCAATTAGAAAGGAAAGAAAATAGTTCTATTAAAGCGGAGCAAGGCAGTAGTCCCATTGAATCACCAGTAGCCAAAAAAGAGGTGAAGCAAATTATCATTGCTGGTTTCAAAGCCTTTGCACGGGGTGTAGGTCAGTTTGTGTTGGGTCATGAGAAAAAGACTCAACAAGTTTTGTCGGGTCATGAAAAAAAGACTCAACAAGCCCTTAGAGACTTTAGGAAAGAGTTTTATAGGATCATTTCTTCAGATGCGACAACAACGATAATGAGTTTGAAGGCCTTAAAAGAGAAATACCAAGAGTTTGCGGGTGCGGAGGGGTTTGAGGGGTTCGATGATGTGAGAGCTTCCATTGATGAGTACATAGAGGGTGAAGGTGGTTTTATCGATTAATTTCTTCTTAAGGAGGTCATTAACGAGTTGTGGCGTGGCCTTTCCCCTTGTCAGTTTCATCACTTGTCCCACCAAGAAGCTAAGGGCTTTTTCCCGTCCCTCTTTAAAATCGCGGACCGATTCGGGGTTTTTCTCGATCACTTGGTCAACTAGGGGTTCGATCTCTTTAGTGTCGCTTACCGGCTGATAGTCTGGGTTCTCCTTGACGATCTCAAGGCATGATTTTTCTCTAAATTTGACCATGTCGTCGGCCACTGATTTGGCGATTCTTCCCATGATGACTCCCTGGTCGATCATTCGGACAAGTTCTCCTACGTTTTGAGCCGTGATCCCTGAAGTGAGCAGCGTCGTGCCTGTGTCTTTAAACCGTCCTCCAAACTCAACTGTGATCCAGTTGGCTGTTTAAGGGACCGTTTTTAGAGATTTGTAGCGCCTCTTCAAAATAGTCGGCAAGTGGCTTTTCTGAGGCGATCAGTAACGCGCTGTGGTTTGAGAGGTTAAACTCTTTCACAAATCGTCTCTTTCGTTGAAGAGGAAGCTCGGGAAGGGGCTCTTTTAGGGAGTCAATATAGGAAGGGGTTGAGACAATTGGTGGAAGGTCTGGTTTGGGAAAGTAGCGGTAGTCGTCTGAATCCTCTTTGACCCGCATAAGAACGATATGTCTCTCTTGCTCGTTAACTGCAAATTTTTCTCAAGGAACCCTTACTTTTTCAGAGCTGACTAAATATCTTGTCCAAATTAGGGTATTTTTCTTTTAACACAGCCCAGTTCTCGGATTTTAAAAAAGGTTCAAGTGCTTTTTTAAGAGATTCTCTAAAGGTCTTGTCCTGGCTTAAATAGTTTATTGTGTTTGTGTGAGTATTAAGAGTATTAAGATGTTTTTCGATTGTTATGTTATTAGTTAATAATCTGGAAAAAAATATTTTTTCTCTCTCATTTTCTGTTCTATTTGTAACGTTATTACTAATTGATTCTGCAAGAGTTAGGATTTTCTTTGAGGCTTGTTTATTTGCAGTTTCTCTTAGAGCTGGGATGTCGAATTGTTGTAGACTATCAAACTCCGCCGCCAATGGACTTTCTTTAAGAGGTGGTTCTTTGACTTTAAAATCGATCGGATTCACTCGCCCTTTAAGTGTATCTAATGATGTCAATTCCATTGTTGGAAGTGTGGGAGATGGAAACTCTGGACCGGATCCCTCATTGTTGTCGGTAGGAGATTTTTGAGGGGATGATAAGGAACTAATGGGATCTAATGGATTTGGTTCTATAGTCATAGTTTACTCCCCTTATTTAATTAAAGGTTAAACTAATTGTAACATAGAATCAAATTAATATTTAATTACCTATTTGATTAATTTTCTTTTAAGAAGATCGTTTACTATTTGAGGAGTGGCTTTTCCGCGGGTCAGCTTCATCACTTGTCCGACTAAAAAGCTAAGAGCTTTTTCTCGTCCTTCCTGGAAATCGCGCACTGAATCGGGGTTTTTCTCGATCACTTGGTCAACTAGGGGTTCGATCTCTTTAGTGTCGCTTACCGGCTGATAGTCTGGGTTCTCCTTGACGATCTCAAGGCATGATTTCTCTCTAAATTTGACCATGTCGTCGGCCACTGATTTGGCGATTCTTCCCGTGATGACTCCCTGGTCAATCATTCGGACAAGTTCTCCTACGTTTTGAGCCGTGATCCCTGAAGTGAGCAGCGTCGTGCCTGTGTCTTTAAACCGTCCTCCAAACTCAACTGTGATCCAGTTGGCTGTTAAGGGACCGTTTTTAGAGATTTGTAGCGCCTCTTCAAAATAGTCGGCAATGGGTTTTTCAGAGGCGATCAGAAACGCGCTGTGGTTGGAGAGGTTAAACTCTTTCACAAATCGTCTCTCTCGTTGAAGAGGAAGCTCGGGGAGGGTCTCTTTTAAAGAATCGATAAAGGAAGGGGTTAAGACAATTGGTGGAAGGTCTGGTTCGGGAAAGTAGCGGTAGTCGTCTGCATCCTCTTTGACCCGCATAAGAACGATATGTCTTTCTTGTGGGTCAAACCTGTAAGTGGCCTGCTTGATCGTTCCCCCCTCTTCGTAGACGCGAATTTGCCTTTTGATTTCAGAGGTGAGAGCCATTTGCATGTTGCTAAACGAGTTCATGTTTTTGATTTCAGTCTTTGTTCTTAAACCGCTCTCCCCTTTTAGCCTAACAGAAATGTTCGCGTCCATTCGGAACGACCCCTCCTCCATGTTGCAGTCGGAGGCATCGACGTATTCTAGGATCGCTTTGACGGCTGTTGCATAAGCGACGGCTTCCTCTGGGCTGTGGATACAAGGCTCTGAGACAATTTCGATTAAAGGAACACCAGCTCTATTGTAGTCGACCCCCGCGAAGTTTGAAAAGTGTTTTAGCATCCCCGCATCGTCTTCGAGGTGGATCCGGTTCACCTTAAAGCTCAATTCATTCCCGTCAAGTTCGGCGACCACTTCTCCACCTAAGACTATCGGTTCGTCGTACTGGGTGATTTGGAAGTTGCGCGGACTGTCGGGGTAAAAGTACGACTTTCTGTCAAACTTGCTAAAAAGAGGGATTTTAGCATTGATCGCAAGACCCACTTGAACGGCCTTTTTTACAGCTTCCTGGTTCAGCACGGGAAGGGAGCCTGGTTGTCCCGTACAAACCTCTGTGATGTTTGTGTTCGGTTCATCGCCAAAGCGGTTTGGCGCTTCGCTAAAAAGTTTTGATTTGGTGTTGAGCTCTGCGTGAATCTCAAGGCCGATAACGGTTTCCCAGTGGTGTGTCATAAGTATTCCTTTACAAAGCAAAAGACAATGGAGGTTTTTTCCTTGTAAAACCAGTCGCGGTTTCAAAGGCGTGGGCAGCGCCGACAACTAAAGTGTCAGATTTTTGCGCTCCAATCAGCTGTAGTCCAAAAGGGAGTCCCCCTTTGGTGAAGCCGCCAGGAACGCTAATCCCCGGAAGACCCGCTAAGTTCACAGAGATTGTATAAATATCTTCGAGGTACATCTCTAAAGGGTCTTTGTGCGCGCCGAAGGAGAATGCACTTGTTGGTGTCACAGGCATACCGATCAAGTCGCATTTAGAAAAAGCATCTCTATACGCTTCTACAATCAACTGTCTTGCCTGAAGAGCCTTTTTATAGTAAGCCTCTTTATAACCCGATGAGAGCACGTAAGTTCCAAGAAGAATCCGTCTTTTCACTTCCCTTCCAAACCCTTCCTCTTTTGAAAGGGTGTACACTTGGTCCAACGTCTTTGCTCTGCTCGAGCGGACGCCGTACCTGACTCCGTCAAATCTTGCAAGATTCGTCGAGGCTTCAGCGGTTGCTAAAATGTAGTAGACCGCAAGCGATTTTTTCAAAATATCGAGGTCGATAGGAACGATTGTTGCATGAAGCTGCTTTAGTGTTTCGATTTGCGCTAAGAAAAGATTTTTTGGCTCCTCTCCAAGCCCCTCTAAAAAGGGCCACGGCACGCCGATTTTTAAGCCCTTCAAGTCGGTTTTTAGCTCTTTTGTGAACTCAGGGGCGCTCTCTTTTAAGTTGGTCGAGTCTTTGTTGCAAGGTTTTGATATGACTTCCATAAGAAGCGCTAAATCTTCAGTCGTTGTCGCAAAAGGGCCTATTTGGTCAAGGGAAGAGGCGTAAGCGACTAGACCAAACCTCGAAACGCGTCCGTAGGTTGGTTTAAACCCTACGATTCCAGTAAAGGATGCAGGTTGCCTGATCGATCCTCCGGTGTCGCTACCCAAAGAGAGAGGGCAAAGTCTTGCAGCGACAGCCGTTGCAGAGCCACCCGATGAGCCTCCGGGAACTCTGTTTAAGTCCCACGGGTTTCTGGTCGTAAGAAGAGCTGAATTTTCTGTTGAGGAACCCATGGCAAACTCATCTAAGTTTGTCTTCCCAATGATAAGCCCATCCTCCTCCTCGATCAGTCTGGTGACTGTGGCCGAAAAAGGGGCTTTGTAATTTGTCAAAAATTTTGAGGCACAAGTGGTGATTTCCCCTTCGACGTGGATGTTATCCTTTATCGCTATCGGAATCCCAGCGAGCTTCCCAAGGCTTTTCCCGGCACTTCTTTTTTCATCGAGCTCTTTTGCTTTTTTTAAGATCCTTTCAGAGCTTAAAGAGAGGAAAGAGCCGATTTGCGGGTCGATGGCTTGAATGGCTTCTAAATGCTTTGTGGCGATCTCGAAAGCACTCAATTTTCCCGAAAGAAATAAATTTTGGATCTCTTTTGCGCTCATGCGCCCCCCTTTTTGATCACAGTCGGCACTTTGATCAAGCCCCCCACTTTGTCAGGGGCGTTTTGTAAAAAGAGTTGACGGGAAAGAGTGGGACCCACTTTATCCTCTCTAAAAACGTTTTGCACCCCGGCAATCACGTGAAGACAGGGGGTCACCCCTTCTGTTGCTAAGTCATTTAAGGTGTCGACATAGCTTAAAATATTTTTAATGTCTTTTTCTAAAGTGATCACTTCCTCTTCTGTGCAATCGATGCGACACAAATTGGCGAGGTGTTGAATGGTGTCTTTGGTGATGTTTTTCATCTTTAAAATCTTTGTAAAATAAGTTCGATATTCTATGAGATAAACGATTTAGGTGGCAAGAAGTTTCGATAGCCGATTTTCTATTTTTTTAAATCAAAAGAGTATGTTATACTGTTACCTTAAAAAGACCAAAAAGGACGACTTTTTATGGGTTTTAGTGTTAAAAGTTTTGATAAATGCCAAACATTTCTTTTTGGAGAAGAGAGGGTTACCAGATGGAAGGCAAACGCTTTTTGTCGAGAGCTTGGTCGTGACGAGCGCAAAATTACAGATTGTGCTCTCATGGGAGAACTGTTTGATAAAAAAAAGGCTTCATATGATTCTCTTTTGAAAAACTTAAAAAAGTTTGAAAAGTCTAATTCGGCAAGTACAAAACAAACGATCAGCTCATTACAGTACAATTGGGTGGCTCTTCAGTCTCGAGCCGGAAAACAAGAAACTGGAAACTCCGATTTAGTTAGATTTTTAGAGGAGTGGAAGAAAGAGCAGCCTCTTTATAATGATGAGGAGAAGAGACTCAATCTAATAGACTCTCAGCAATTACAAAAGTTATTACCCTATCCCGAATTTAGTGCTCTTTTGGTAAAAGACAAGCAATTGAGAAGACAGTTTTTTAACTGGGCTATTCGCGATTTGGCCCCTGTCGATGTTTTTGTCGAGTATCCTGAAGTGGCCTTAAGATTGAAGAAATGTTATATCGCATCTCGTGTGGGGCGAGTGGCTAAAGAGACATTGAAAATAGAAAAGAGCGGCAAGAAAAAAGATCTTAAAATTCTTTTTGAAACTGATCGGTGGTACTCCATTTTAGATGAGAAAAAGCAAGTTGAGTTTAAAAGTGGTATCAAGACTTCATTAAAGAAAGTTTTCGATGTTTTTGCAGACAAGAATTTTACTTGCGGTTTTGTTGAGTTTTTTGAAAATGGGATTGAAAATTTCGATACCAGGCGGTATGGAAGTTATGTTTCTCAAAAGAAATTTTTGGGTATTTTTGGAACGGGTCGCAAATTTCAAAAGATCGACTGGCAGGGAAACTGGTGGGAGAAGCTTCCTGTCATTGAGACTTTGACAAAAGAGCAACTTGAGAGGCGATTAGGAGTTAGTGTCGGCGAAAAACAAGGGGTTTATATGGTTCGGGCCACCACTGAAACCAAACATCTCGATATAAGAAAAACTCACGCTTATCTTGGTGTGGCCATAAAGAGTGGGGAACATTTTAAGATTTACGATTTTGGCAAAAACCCAAAGAATTTCCCTAGGTCAGGTCTTGGAGTTCTTTGGTTTTTGACAAATACAGTTGGTGCAGATGTTGAATATAACGACACGAATAATTTCTTTTCCCAAAGACAGCACGCGATTCATCCGATCGTGTGTGAAGAGAATGAGATCAAGAAGTTGATGCAAACTTTAAAAGAAGAGATTGAACTGGCATCCAAGGGTAACCTTGTGTTTCAACTTTCCTGGAAAAATTGCGCTCATTGGGCAGATCAAGTTGGACTTAAAGTCTTTGAAAAGGGATACCAAGAAAAGTTTAAAGCAAAATTTTCCGAATTAGAGCCGTCCGACCCAGTGTTAAAATTTCTTATTAAAAAGATCGATCATTTAAGCAAAAGAAGTCGAATTTTTTGGTTAACTCTCTCTTTATTGTTGTTTACTTGGAGAGTGAAATGGGTTAGGGTAAAGGGGAAGCATCAGTTGGATTCCGTTGCGGCAACTCCATTTGCCTGGAAACAAAGAGTAAAACCAAATGAAGATATCTTTACGTACACTTCAGGAAAGCTTCCTTTGGATATTTTGGCGGGGAGAGTCCGTGGCGTTGTGTTTTCTGGCAACAGCTCTTTGAGATTCAGAACTGGAGATGAATAATTAATTTGACGTGAGTTTTTTGTGAGTTGTTCTATTTTATGGTTTCGAAGAGATCTTCGTTTAAGTGATCATCCAGCACTTCTTTCAGCTCTTGAGTCAGCAGAAGAGATCATCCCCCTTTACATCCACTCACCTGAGGAAGAGGGGGAGTGGTCTCCAGGTGAGGCCTCTCTTGAAGTCTTAAGAGCTCTTTTGCAAAAATTACAAGAGGATCTTCGCGCTTTAGGCTTAAAACTACTTATAAAAACAGGGTCTTCTAAAACTGTTTTAAAAGAGCTGATCGAAACAAAAAAAGTAAATACTATTTATTTTAGTCGCTTATATGAGCCTTTAATGATTGAGAGAGATACTCAATTAATGAAGTCTCTAAAGGTTGAATTTAAAAGCTACAACTCTTCTCTTCTTTACGAGCCGTTTGAAATAAAAAGTCGGGAGGGAAATCCGTATAAAGTATTTACCCCTTTTTATAAGGCGTGTCTTGCCTTTAGGACGCCAAGAAAGCCATATCCTGCTCCTATTTCTCTTTCTTTACCAAAAGAGCTTAATTGGCTGACTCAAAAACATTTAGAATCGTATGGAGTTGAAAGAGATTTTCCCGCAATTCAAGGCACGTCTCAACTTTCAACCCTTCTTCATTTTGGAGCTGTCAGTCCTTATGAGGTGTGGCACTTAAGTGAAGGTTTCCCCTCTTTTCAGAGACAATTGATCTGGAGAGAGTTTGCCCATCACTTGCTTTTTCATTTCCCAAAGACTCCCAATGAGCCCCTTTATCCTAAATATGCCAAGTTTCCCTGGCGAGAGGATCCCATTCAGCTGAAAGCCTGGCAAGAGGGGATGACGGGATACCCTTTTGTGGACGCTGGGATGAGGCAGCTTAAAGAGACGGGCTGGATGCATAATCGTCTTAGGATGGTTGTGGGGTCGTTTCTTGTGAAGGACCTGCTGATTTCGTGGACTCATGGAGCTGACTGGTTTTGGAAGATGCTCAAAGATGCCGACTTAGCAAACAACACTTTGGGGTGGCAGTGGGTAGCCGGTTGTGGGGCCGATGCGGCACCCTACTATAGAATTTTTCATCCAGTAACACAAGGGGAGAAGTTTGACCCGGAGGGAGATTTTGTAAGGCGTTACGTGCCAGAGCTTGAAAAATTGCCCTCTGAATGGATTCACAGACCTTTTGAGGCTCCAAAAGAGGTTTTACTTCACGCAAATGTTGTTTTAGGGCAAAATTATCCCCGTCCCTTAATTGATCACAAGGATGCAAGGGAGAGGGCTCTGAAGGCTTTGAAGGAGATTGGATGAAGGTATTGATAGCAGGGTCTACAGGATTTATTGGAGAGAGTCTGGTCTCTTATTTTCAAGACACAGGGCATGAAGTGTATCGTCTTGTGCGAGGAGGCGCTTTGGATCCTCATCACATCTATTTTGATCCAAAGAAAGGGGTCTTAGATCTTGAAAAAATTGAAGGGTTTGATGTTGTGGTTAACCTTTGTGGCGACAATATTGCAAATGCGCGCTGGACAAAGGTGAAAAAGCAGAAGATTTTTGAGAGCCGCGTTGAGACCACAAAGTTTTTATCGAAAGCGATCTCTTCATTAAAGAAGCCTCCCAAACTGTTTTTGAGCGGCTCAGCCATTGGGTATTATGGGGATACCGCCGACTTTGTCACTCAAGAGGGAGTTAAAGAGGGGGTTGGTTTTTTATCTTCTGTCTGCAAGGCGTGGGAAGAGGCAACAAGAGAAGCAGAGCTTGCCTTTATTAGGGTAGTGCATATGAGATTCGGGGTAGTGTTGTCGACAAAGGGAGGGCTGCTTGGAAGGCTTCTGCTTCCCTACAGGTGCGGTTTAGGAGGCGTTATAGGTTCTGGTTCTCAATACATGAGCTGGATTGCGATGGACGATGTTTGTTTGGCGCTGACGCATATCATCAATACAGAGAGCCTTACAGGTCCTGTTAACATGGTGGCTCCCCACCCTGTGACCAATTACGAGTTTACAAAAACTCTTGGCGTCGAGTTAAAAAGACCGACGTTTTTTCGTCTACCCGCCTTTTTGGCAAAACTTATTTTTGGAAAAGAGCCGGCAGAGGAGATGCTTCTATCCTCTTGTCGAGCAAAACCTTTAAGACTTCTTGAAACGGGTTATAAATTCGTCTATCCAAGATTGGATGAGGCGCTACATCATCTGCTCAGCTAATTTTTTTTCTGCAGCTATCTTAATATCTTGATAATCGGGAAGATCTTTAACAGCTGCCAAGACTTCCAGACAAAGACTTCTTGCTTCTTCATTTCTTCCGAGCGCTTTTAAAGAATCGACGACCCAGAGAAGGAGAATCGGGGTCCCATTTCCAGCGATGGGAAATGCATGCTCGTAGGCAAGAAGCGCTTCTTCGTGGTGGTTCTCTTCGGCAAGGGCTATCCCATAACATAGGGGAAAGAGGTAATTGATAGAATCTAAAAGAGTTAAACTGAGAAAAATAGACTGCGCTTTTAGTGTCTCTTTGTGATTGAGAAAATCGGATCCTCTATGAAACCCTTCTTCAAAAAAGAGATCTGGGATACTTAATGCACATCTTAAAGTTTCCCCCTCTTTTAATTTAGGCGGATCATCGGCAAGCCTTTTAAGGCAAGAGAGAATCTCCTCTTTGTTTTTCTTATCGATGTGGCCCGACTGGAGGATCAGATGGATCCCTTCTTCGACCAAAAGAGACGTTTTATCGACAAGAGCGTGAAACTCCAATGTTTTCCGCTCTTTAAACTGTTTTTCGTTTTCGTGCTTGTGTAAATGGGGCAAACTTGAGTGTTCCACCCACCCTTCTACGAGATCTTGAAGCCCTTTTGGAAGGTGTGAGTGATTTGAACTCATTTATAGGCCTTTATTATCCCTTGGTTTTTCAACGAGTTGTGAATATTTTCGTATTCATTCCAAATCTTTACGATATTGTCATTTGTCTGGGCTATTGAGCTTCTCTGAAAAGTTGCGTACCCTCTAATATCTTGGCTAACTGATGTGTCGTGTTGTGCTAGGAACGAGACCAGAAGACCTAATTTTGCTTGAGGCGATGCAAGGGCGATTTCACTTCCAATGCTCCTTACTTTTTGTGTCAATTGTTTGCTTAAACCACCCACTTCGGGTTTTTGTCGATGAGTTTGTATTTGTATCCAACGTCTTTCTCGTTTAGCTTCTTTTACAATAGCTTTTCTAACCGAATCTCCTAAATCGGATCCCCTTGTTGGATTAGGAAGAAGCCAGGCAATGGCATTTCCTATGCTACCATAATCATTTTCTTCACTTTTGATGACGGGCATACTCATGCTTATATTTTTCATGACCTCGGGAGTGAGTTCTTGAGCTTCACTCTTAGATAAATAGTAGAGATAACCTCTTCTTATCCCTTGCCCTATGAGGAAAAGTCCGCCAGCTGTTGCTAAAGCGATAGGGACGGCTCCCATACTTAAGGCTGATGCGATTCCAAAGGCGATCCCTCCACCAATCACAGCTGTTAGGGAAAGGCGGCTATACCAATTGATTTGAGTACCCCTATCTAAAATGGGAGAGCCGTTTCTGAAGAGAATCCCGTTATGTTCGGGCCTCGCAACTGTGTATTTAGCGTGATCGTTTAAAAAGTAAGCCCTTGCCGTATTGATACTATCTGTCATGTTTCCACTAGTTCCTAATGGTCTTGGAATTGATTGCATAAGATGCTCTCCTTTTTAATCTTTAAATCTAATTATAATAAAAAAAATGTAAATTTAAAAGTTAATTTATAGTAAAGTTCCGTGCATAATAATAGATGCGGTTGTAAAATAGATGATAATTCCGGTGACATCGACAAGGGTTGCAACTAAGGGAGCTGATGCGACGGCTGGGTCTAGCCCGAATCTTCTGAGAATAAGCGGGAGCATGGCTCCCGAGAGAGTTCCCCACAAAACGATCCCGATTAAGGAAGCAAAAATGGTGGTGGCTACGATTAACCAATGGGGACCGTAAATATTTGAAAAGCGGCTCCACAAACAAATTCGAAGAAACCCTATCGAACCAAGAAGGGTTCCTAAAAATAGGCCTGAAACAAGCTCTCTTCTTAAGATTTTCCACCAATCTTTTAAGGAGATTTCTCCAATACTTAAGGCTCTAACGATGAGGGTTGAGGCTTGCGATCCCGAGTTTCCCCCACTTGAGATGATAAGGGGTAAAAAAAGGGCTAAAACGACTGCTTTTGAGATTTGCTCTTCGAAAAAGCCCATAGCGGATGCGGTTAAGAGCTCTCCTAGAAAGAGGATGACAAGCCAGGATCCTCTTTTTTGCATAAGCGTGAAGAAAGGGGTCTGCATATAGGGGCTGTCGAGGGCTTCAGTTCCCCCTATTCTTTGGATCTCTTCGGTGTCTTCTTGAGTGATGAGCTCTAAAATATCGTCCATTGTGACAATTCCAATCAACACGCCCTCTTTGTCAGTCACTGGAAGCGCAGCCTTCTCCTCTTTTAAAAACACTTTGATCGCATCCTCGTCTTTTTCAAAGACAAAAAGGGATGTGAAGCGGCCGTCGGATATCTCTTTGATTTTCGATGTGGGTTGGGCTAAAAGGATCTCTTGGATGCGGATATCATCGATAAGCTTTCCCTGATCGTCGATCACGTAAAGGACTCCAAGGGTTTCGCTATCATGCCCATATTCTCGAACAAACTTAAGGACTTGCTCAACGGTCCAATAATTTTTAATGGCTAAATAGTCGGTCGTCATCAAGCGTCCGACGCTATTTTTGGGGTATCCGAGGAGGGTTAAGGCAACGGCTCTCTCATCTTGGGGAAGAGTTTGCAAAAGGGCATTTTCTGTGGCTTTTGGTAATTTATCAAAAAAGGCTGTTCTATCATCGGGGGCCATTTTTTGAAGAATATAGGCTGTTTGATCGGGGGGAAGAAGCTTAGTGAGACTCGCTTGTGTACTAAAGGGGAGAAATTCGAAAACTTGAACAGAGGCTTCTTTTGTCAAGGTGTTGAAAATGGCTACCTGTTCATCTTGTTTTGCGTTAACGATGAGCTTGGCAATCTGGGGGAATGTGAGGGTTTTTAAGTCTTCAATCATAAAAATGCATCATATATAAAATAATTTTTAAGTAAAGAGAAGCGGTGTTTTCAAGTTTGTAAATTTAATGGTAAGGTTAAAGGTTCTAGGAGTTAGGTTTAGGTTTAAAGGTTAAAGGTTTTAGTTTTAAGGGTTAAAGGTTAAAGGTTAAAGGTTTAAAGGTTTTAAGGTTTTAGTTTTAAGGGTTAAAGGTTTTAGTTTTAAAGGTTAAAGGTTAAAGGTTTTAGTTTTAAGGGTTAAAGGTTAAAGGTTTTAGTTTTAAGGGTTAAAGGTTAAAGGTTTTAGTTTTAAGGGTTAAAGGTTAAAGGTTAAAGGTTTTAAAACAATTTTTTCAAGTTTGTAGCTAAAGCCAAACTTGAAAAGGGGAGGGGGGGAGAGAGGACTTTAAAAGCCCTCTCTCTCCCCCCTTAACCCCCCACCACTCACCCTAAATTCGGAAACGAGATAATGGCTCCAACCTTTGGTTGGAGGGTTCTAAGGGGGAAAATGCTTTTCCCCCTTAGGATCCCCCTTTTGCTTCCCCTCCTGAGTTGAAAGCAGGGGGGGAAAGCGATTTCCCCCCTACCCCCCCCTATGCGTCAAAAGGGGGGAAAGTTCCTTTCCCCCCTACCCCCCCTTGATCCTTTTACCCATTGTTGTAACTATTTGGCGTTCAATCTAATCGGATGAAGTTTAATCCCTTAAGGTTTTTGGCTGACGCCAAACCTTAAGGCAAAGGGGAGAGAGGTTTTGCACCTCTCTCCCCTTAACCCCTCTCTCCGCAGCAAAGGCTTCGCCCTTGCAACCCAATAATAAGGGGGTTTTAGGGGCGAAAGCCCCTAACGCGGTGAGGTGGGAGGGGGAGGAGAGGTGCGAAACCTCTCCTCCCTTTTGCATTTCCAAAGTTTTGGCTTAAGGCCAAAACTTGAAGAAATGCATTTTGCTCTTTTCCGAATAGATTGATCGCCAAACAGTTATTAAAATGAGTCGAAGGATCAAGGGGGGGGTAGGGGGGAAAGTGAACTTTCCCCCCTTTGACGCATAGGGGGGGTAGGGGGGAAATCGCTTTTCCCCCCTGCTTTCAACTTAGGAGGGGAAGCAAAAGGGGGATCCTAAGGGGGAAAAGCATTTTCCCCCTTAGAACCCCTCCAACCAAAGGTTGGAGCCATTATCTCATTTCCGAATTTAGGGTGAGTGGTGGGGGGTTAAGGGGGAGAGAGGGCTTTTAAAGTCCTCTCTTCCCCCCTCCTCTTTTCAAGTTTGGCTTTAGCTACAAACTTGAAAAAATCGCATCAAGGCTTTGCTTTATTTTTTTTTGTGGCTTAAGGCTTAACCTTGAAAAAAATCGCATCAAGTCTCTGCTTTAAATTTTTTTTTTTTGCTTTAGCCCCAACCTTGAAAAAATTGTACTAAGTCTCTACTTTAAATTTTTTTTTTTGCTTTAGCCCCAACCTTGAAAAAATCGCATCAAGTCTCTGCTTTAATTTTTTTTTTTTGGTTTAAGCTACAAACTTGAAAAATTCACCTTAAGGGATTTTAATTGCAAAAAATAATTAAATAAGATAGAATGTAAATCTCTGAAGCTCATTTGGGAGGATGATCATGGAAACAAAATTAATCTTAAGTTCTTTTTTTTCACTAGGTCATTCTCATCATCATCACCACCACCGTTCTGTTTAGTCTCTTGTTATTGTTTTTTCTTTTAAATTAAGGGTGTTTTAAGTGAGTTTTACTGTCTTTATTTGTACAATGTTTTTTTTACAAGGTTTTTACTGGCTTGTAGGTAAGCGATCTTCTCAGGATGTCGAGGGGAGAGAGGATTATTTCTTGGCAAGCAAGAGTGTTTCGCTATTTCCTTTGATGATGACTTTTTTGGCAACTCAAGTGGGGGGAGGGGTCATTTTGGGAGCGGCCGATGAGGCGTATCGATTTGGTTGGTCGGTATTTTTGTATCCGTTAGGAGGAGCCTTAGGGATGATGGTTTTAGGAGCTGGATTTGGTCGGAAGCTCGCAGAGTTTAAAGTGTCGACTGTGGCCGAGATCTTTGAGGTGGTGTATCGTTCCAAAAGATTGAAACAAGTAGCATCAGTTCTTTCAGTGATCTCTCTTTTTATGATATTGGTTGCCCAAATCATTGCATCTCACAAGTTTTTAGTTAGTATCGGGCTTGTAAGCGCGCCCCTTTTTGTTCTTTTCTGGGCGATTGTGATTTTTTATACAGCGCAAGGGGGATTAAAGGCTGTGATTGCAACCGATATGGTGCAGGCCGCCTTTTTTTCTGTCGTATTTTTGGTCTGTTTCTTCTTTGTTGGGGCTTCAAATCTTGAGGTGTTTCAAACCTCCATCTCATTTGAAAACGTTTCCCATAAGCTGACCGGCTGGCTTTTGATGCCTCTTTTTTTCATGTTGATCGAACAGGATATGGGGCAAAGATGCTTTGCAGCGGGATCGCCAAAAATTGTTTCGAGGGCCACTTTTTTAGCCGGCCTTTCGATGATTGTTGTGTGCATTGTTCCCATATTTTTTGGAGTTCTTGCCAAAGAGGCAAATCTCGTGATTCCCGAAGGGGCAAGTGTCTTGATGACATCGATTGAGTGGTCGACAGGGCCAGTCATTTCGGCAATCGTCGGTTGTGCCATTTTAGCGGCAGTGATATCGACGGTGACATCCTTGATTAATGCGATTAGCTCGAACGTGTTTAGCGATTTTGGCCTAAACACCAATTTAAGTCTTGTGCGTCTTATTACAAGTGGTATTTCGTTTGGAGCCATTGGCTTTGCTTTTTACTTTGATAGCATCGTCGACGTTTTGATCCAGAGCTACGAGCTTTCTGTCAGTTGTTTATTTGTGCCGATCATTTGGGGTTTATTTAAGAAAGAAGGGAATTTTATTTCAGCCCTTTTAGCAATCAGTTTTGGAGCTTTAGCTTTTGTATCATTCCGCGTGATAGAGATTCCTTTAAGAGAAGTGGTCAGCGTTTTGATCTCTCTTTCCGGCTTTGTTTTAGGAGAGGTCATCGAGAGGTTAAGGGTGCGGGCAGCAATCAAAATTGACGAGGTTTAAATTAATTAAACTATTTTTTCAGGCAATGGCAAAGGAATAGATTTTTTTAAGCACGCCCCTGTTTTACAGACGCGTAAATGGGGGCATCTGCTTTTGAAGGACACATTATAGGGGCATCCTCCCTGGTAAAATAGGCAACCTGCAGGCGCGTATTTTTTTCCAAGCGATGGGCCAAAAAAGCTTAACATTTTAGTTTTTGTCGTTCCCGCAAGATGGAGTGGAAGGGAGTCCATCCCAATCACTAGGTCGAGTTCGTTCATAAAGTGTTGCAGAGAAGCAAGGGACATTTTTGGCAAAATCGTCGCTTCATCTGACAAGAGAGCGTTTAGCTGCTGCGCTTCTAAAAACTCCTCCTTTGAACCTTGCAAAATATAAAGAGGCGCTTTCGGAAGCGTCTTTACCACATTGGCTAATTCCTCAAGGGGCAGTTTTTTGTTCTTCCAAAGCGATCCAGGACAAATCAGAATACCCCCGTCAGCAGGCTTTTCAAAAGGAGTATCATTTTTGAGCAAGGGAGGGATTGACTCTACGCGATCAAGTTTTAGCGCTTTTTCGATGATAAAGGTTAAATCGTCTCGAACGTTTTGATTTAAAGGAGGATTGTACCTCTCATTTGTAAACAACATGTTGGGCCATTCAGAGACCGATTGGTACCCAAAACCTACTTTTCTTGGGCTTTTGAGGACAGAAAGAAGAAATCCCGATTTAATATTTGCTTGAAGGTCGAAGATCACATCGTAAGAGGGAAGCTTTTTTAAGGCTTGGTAGATCTTATATTTTGACCCCTTAGTATCGACGGCAAACACGTTGTCGACTTCAGTGTTAGAAGTGATCAGCTCCTTGTACCTCTCCTCCACAAGCCAATCGATCTGACTCTCTTTGAAATGGGTCCTTAACGTGTGAAGAGCTGGAAACGTATGGATTAAATCCCCAAGAGAGGAGGTTTTTAAGATCAGAAATCTCATGAGTATTTAATATTTAAAGCTGAAAGGGCCATTTTAAAATCGCTTGGAAGGGGGCTTGAAATTTTAATGATCTTTTTACTCACAGGGTGCACAAAGGTAAGCGTTAGGGCGTGAAGTAATACCCGGTTTGCATTGTAAGGGCAGAGAAACTGTTTGGCGTATTGTCTGTCGCCAAGAATCGGGTGCCCAAGTTCACTTAAGTGCACTCGGATCTGGTGAGTCTTACCAGTCACTGGCTGACATTTGATTAAAGAGGCCGCTTTTCCTGTTCTTTCGCAGCGCCAGAGTGTCTTTGCAAACACACCCGTTGGAGTTGATCCCCAAACCGTTTGCCCTTCAAACCAGTGTTTTTTTCCAAGCATAGAGGATTGAATCCCGTGGGAGTTTTTAGGATACCCGTCTGAGATCGCAAGGTAATCTTTTTTCACCTCTAATCGTTCAAATTGCTCTCTTAAACTCTCCGCAATCTCTTTTGTTTTTGCAAAAAGGATAACCCCTGAGGTGTCTTTATCGAGTCTGTGGCTTAAAATATAGTCGGGAAAAAGAGCTTCAAGGCCTGAGGCATCTGAAGTCATCCCTGCTGGCTTGTCGTAAATTAAGACGCCATCATCTTGGTACAGAATACGGCTTTTCTCAAGGGTGGTTTTCACTTCAGTTGTCTTTAAAGAAAACCTCACCATATCGTGATTTTTTAATTTTCTCGATCCAAAGCGCTCGATTTGCCCATTCAATTGACAGCAGTTTTGGCAAAGAGCGTTTCTAATCGTTTTAAGAGTTGCGTTTGGTAGGCGATCTCTTAAAAAAGTTTGAAGAAGCACTCCCGATTCATCCAGGCCTATCCGCCACTCTTTCTGTAAGTTACTCATAAAATCCCCCTAAATCAATTAAACTTGAGCTGTAAATTGGTCTAAGAATCTCAAATCGTTTTCTGTAAAGAGACGAATATCTGAAATTCCATGCTTGATTTGGGCAAGACGCTCAATCCCAAGCCCCCAAGCAAATCCTGAATACTCTTCAGGGTCAATACCGCAATTTTTTAAAACTTCTCTGTGAATCATGCCCGCTCCTCCAATCTCAATCCAGGTGGTATGCTTGCAAAGAGAGCACCCTTTTTTGTCGCAAGCAAAGCAGCGGATGTCGATTTCAAGCCCTGGTTCCACAAAGGGAAAGTAACTGGGGCGAAAAAGAGTTTCCATTTTCCGACCAAAAAGCTTTTCGATAAACTGATCGATCGTCGCAAAAAGATCTGGAAATGTCACCCCTTTATCGACGTAAAACGCCTCGATTTGGTGGAAGAACACGTGAGATCTGGCAGAGATGTTTTCGTTTCTAAAAGCTCTTCCCGGCGCTTGAACACGAATAGGAGGTTTTTGCTTCTCCATCACTCTGACTTGAACGTTGCTTGTGTGAGATCTGAGCAACATATGGTCTGAGAGGTAAAACGTGTCTTGCATATCCCTTGCAGGATGGTTTTCCGGAATATTAAGCGACTCAAAATTGTAATAATCTGAATCGATATCGGGTCCTAAAGTCACTGAAAAACCAAGCGAGGAGAGAATATCGATAATCTCGTCTAGTGTTCTTGTGATAATGTGTTTGTGTCCCACCTTTCTCTCTCGTCCAGGAAGGGTCACATCGATCACTTCGTTTTTAAGTCTTAGCTCCTCTTCTTTTTCTAAAAGGAGGGGGAATCTTTTTTCAAGTTCCCCTGTGATCTCCTCTTTCAAATCGTTGATTTGTCTGCCAAGCTCTTTCTTCTCTTCAGGCAAGAGTTGTTTAAGCGTTTGCATAAGCTCTTGAATGGGCCCTTTTTTGCCCAAATAGTGCACTTTAAGCTCTTCTAAGTCGCAAGTGTTTGCCACTTTTTCAAGCTTTGCCAAAAACGCTTTTCTCAACTCTTGAATCTGATCGTTCACAGCTTAAATCCTTTAGCTGGTTTTCAGAGCTTCTTTAGCTTTATCAACAACGATGGAGAAGTTTTGAGGCTCTTTCAATGCCATCTCCGATAAAGATTTTCTATCAAGTTCGCAGTTTGCTTTTTTCAAACCGAAAATTAACTTGCTGTAGGAAATCCCGTTCATTTTAGCTGCAGCACTCAAACGCATAATCCAGAGCTTGCGGAAATCTCTTTTCTTCTCTTTGCGACCGCGGTAGCTGAAAGCTAAAGCGTGCAAAACAGTATTACTTGTTTGTCTTAAGTGATTCTTTCTGTCTCCCCAGAAACCTTTAGCTGCCTTTCTTAAACGTTTAACGCGGCGATGTCTCGCAACAGCACATGTCACTCTAACCATGGTGAACTCCTTTTAGCTTACGAAACGCCCATGAGGCGTTTATAGGTTTTTAATTTAGTTTCAGTAAGCATGCAGGGCTTTGACAATTGCCTCTTTCTCTTAGCTGTTTTTTTCGTTAAAATGTGGCGTAGTCCAGGGTGGTTCATTTTGAGTTTACCAGTTGCGGTCACTTTGAACCTCGAAGCTACGGCCTTTTTTGTTTTCATCTTTGGCATAAATACTATCCCTTACACGTCTTTCGTGTTTTCTTTTTTCTTTTTAGAAGCGCCCGGCGCAAGCACGATCGTCAGGAAGCGGCCGAAAAGCTTCGCTGGACTCTCTGCTGACGCGACATCGGAAAGATCTTCGCAAACCTGATCAATCAGTTTGGAGCCGATCTCCGGATGGGCCATTTCTCGTCCTCGGAACATCAGTGAAATTTTCACTTTATTCCCTTTACTCAAAAAATCTCTTGCATGACGCAGCTTAGTTTCTAAGTCGTGATCGTCGGTTGTAGGTCTTAATTTAATCTCTTTAATTTTGACCTGATGCTGCGCCTTTTTATTCTCTTTCTCCTTCTTCGTTTGGTCGTATCGGTACTTGCCGTAGTCGATCACTTTGCAAACGGGGGGAGAAGCATTTGGGGCAATTTCGACTAAGTCGAGCCCTGCCTCGTCAGCCCGAGCTTGTGCTTCTTGTATAGAGACAATCCCGACCTGCTCGCCAGTTGCGCCAATGAGGCGTACTTTAAGAGAGCGGATTTGCCTGTTTATTCTCAATCGTTCGAATCCATCCATATCTATATTTCAATCGTCAAGCTTAAGGTTAGTAAGAGGTTTTCTCCAAATGGTCCCAATTGTAGAAGAGTGTAACGGTTTTCTTATAGAAAGGCAAGGAAATTGTGATTGGGATCAAAGGAGATGGGATGTAGCTGACTCGAACAGCTGACCTCCACGATGTCAACGTGGCGCTCTAACCAACTGAGCTAACACCCCTGTTTTATATCGAATATCTTAGGGAACCCCCTTATTTTTTTCAAGAAAAATTCAAAACTCTCTTAAGATTAAAAATAAAACTTAACTTTTTTGCGATTGAAGTTTAAATTTTATGAGGTTTTCCCGGTCTTTTTTTGTCAGTCCTTTGATCTCTTCGAGGGCTTTGTCATCAGATTCTAAGAAACGTTTAACACTGCCAAAATGTTTGAGAAGATTTTTTTTCTTTGTGGGACCAATCCCTTCGATGGAATCAAAGGCTGAGGTAAAAGTTGTTTTTAAGTGCACTTTTTTGTGGAACGAGATAGCAAACCTGTGCGCTTCATCTCTGATTCTTTGTAGTAGAAATAAAACGGGGGAGGAGTGTTTTAACAGGATGGGGTCTTTTATGTTGGGGATAAAGATCTGTTCGATGGTTAATCCCTTATCGTGTCTTCCCTCCTCTTTGGCAATCCCGATAACATCTATGATGGCTTCTAAATTGAGTTCCTTTAAAACTTGAAGGGTTAAGTTAAGTTGCCCCTTTCCTCCATCGACAATGATTAAATCGGGAAGAGTTCCCTCCTCTTCTCCCCTTTTGAGGCTTCTAAGTAACACTTCCCTAAAAGTGGCATAGTCGTTTGGTCCACTCACTGTTTTTATTTTGTAGTGGCGATACCCTTTTTTGTTTTTTTTACCATCAGTAAAAGTGACTTTTGCGGCAACGGCAAACTCTCCTTGAAGATTTGAGTTATCGAAACACTCGATATTTTTCGGGTATTTCGAGAGGTGGCAAATTTCTTGAAGTTTCATGAGGTACGCCTCTAAACTTTTCGCTTCATCCCTCTCTTTTTTAAATTGGGCTTCGGCGTTTGTAAGGGCCATACTGATCAAGTTTTTTTTATCCCCTCTTTGAGGGGTTAAAAGGGAGACTTTGTGTTTCTCTTTTGAGGAGAGAATCTCTTCTAAAAGAGGGGTATCCTCTAAGTTTATCGGGATAAGAATGAGTGGGGGAGCAGATTGTTGTTCATAGAGCTGCATTAAAAAAGTTTTGTAAACCTCTTCGTCATTTTGAGTGATATTGACGAAGTTGTAGTGGTAGGTTTGGGTGAGTTTGCCATCTCTTACAATGAGCTGGCTTAAGGTGACCTTTTCAGCCTCTCTAAAAATCCCTAAAACATCGCAATCTTCACCTAAAGGTTTGTCGACAAATTGTTTTTCAAGGGTTTTTTCGATCGCAAGAATAAGTTGATAAGTTGATTGGGCCTTTTCAAATTCAAGGGCTTGGCTTTCTCTCTCCATTTTTTGATAGAGGCGTTGGACAACTTCTTTATTTTGACCCTTTAAAAATTTTATGACATCGGCGACTAGGGCATCGTAGGCCTGTTTTGTGCAAAGTTTGACGCAAGGGGCAATACACCTGTGCATTTCATAGAGGATACAAGGGCGATCCCGTTTTGCAAACTCTTGGTCTGAGCACTCTCTTAAGGGAAATACTTTTTGAATCAAATCGAGGGTGGCTCTTGCGGCAAAGGCACTGGTGTAGGGGCCAAAATAGATCCCATCGTTTTTAGGTTTTCCTCTATAACGCACTAGCATCACTTGGGGCCAGGGGCTTTTTGTGGTGACTTTGAGGGCAATATACGATTTGTCGTCTTTAAAAAGGACGTTGTAGGGGGGAGTGTGAGTTTTAATAAGCGTGTTTTCAAGAAGTAGCGCCTCTTTTTCACTAGACACGACGATGGTGTCAATTGTGGCCACTTTTGCTGTAAGAAAAGGAACCATGAACCGTTTGTCGGGGCTTTTTGCAAAATATTGCTTTACGCGAACTTTAAGATTGTTAGCTTTCCCAATATAGAGGATCCGGTTGTCTTTATCCTTCATAAGGTAAACACCAGGCTTTGGGGGGAAGCGATCTAGCGATTCTGTATCAAAACTCATATGAGACAAGATACTCTAAAATCGAGTTTCTTTGCAAAATTGCTTTTCTTTTTTTCAAAACCGTGTATACTTGGGGAGTCTTAAATTGACGAAATAACAGCAATTTTCGCTACTAGTAAAACAGGTTTTTTGCAGGTCAAAAACCAGTTTTCTTAAATCAAGAGTTGTGAAAACTTAAGGTGATAAGGGCGAATATTGATGTAAAAAAACAGAAGAGGTTTTTCATGTTAAAACACATTTGTGTTCTTTGTTTGGGTTTAAACCTAGTCATGACTCCATGTCAAGCAGAAGATGTTGAGAAAGTGGCTTTAGAATTTGCAGATTCTTTGGCTGCATCTGAAGCTGATTCTACTGACCTCGACGAAGAGCTTATCGAAGAGCTTTTGGGAATGGAATTTGACGGAGACGAAGATGACGATTTGTTTGATACTGTTGTTTTCGGCGAGGAAGAGTTTGACGAGGAAGAGGATCTCTCTTAAAGGTTTATATTGATTTTTTGTGGAATCTCTTAGAATTTGAAAGAAGAGATTCTTAAGAAAAAGCAAATACTAAATAATATTTTTAACGATTTTTGAGCAAGTTTCCCGATGCTATAGTAGATTCACCGGTTGATGACGGTGACCTACTAGGGCCAGTCCCTAGTAATATAAAAATATTATTTTAACTCTTTTTTCCTCATCTTGCCACCTTGTAAAACGAGCGTCCTATTTTGCAGGTTGTTATTCGTCGATCTCGTCCGTTCTTAAATGATCTTGCATCTCATTTAAAAGGTTTTGTATTGATTGAGGGATGGGTTTAAAGCCTATAACATTGATTTGCCTGAACTGGGGCAGTTTTGTAAGAGCTTCAGCTCCCTTTTCTCCAATTTGGCTGCAGGCAAGATTGAGTGACTTTAAGTTAGATTTAGGGTTTTTCTCTAGGGCATTTGCTATTTGGAACACTCCTTCATCATCAATTCTTGATGCGTAAAATTCAGCGATAAAGAGCGAGGTATTAGTTTCTAAAGCTTTAGCGATAGGGGCAAGTAGGGTATTATCAAGTTGTCCTGTTCGATATCCTCCCAGTATACCCCCCATTTCAAGGGTGTGAATGGATTTTGTTTTAGTCAGCACGTCGGCAATTTTTTTAGTCATTCCGAGAGAAAATTCAGTGTCGGGAAGAAATGTTAGTACTTTAATACTTCGAGACCTGCCAATAGCGTCGGAGATTTCGCTTGATTCGGAAGCGAAGGGGCCTGTAGCACTAATGGTGTGAAAAGGCTTAAAAAAATGATCCAAATCGATCAAGTCACTTAAGGGTTTATCCCCTAAAAATGTTTTTGCTTGGCAAAGCCAATGAACTGATTGTGCGGCTCCTCCTTTGGTCACCCAGATTGAATTACCCTCTAATTCCTCTTTTGCAAAACCCTTTGCCGTAGCAATCGCTCTTTCAGGGTCGCGTAACCTTAAGGTTTCATTTTGATAGTTAGTGGAAATTTCCGATAAATTCAAGTTTAAGCTCCTTTTTTACTAAATATTATAATAATTATTTTAATTTAAGTCAATTAAAATAGGTCTAACGACCTAAGAGCGCTCCTCTTGTCCTAATAAGCCAGTCCTTGAATAGGCGGATTAGATCTTTTTGAATAAAGAGCCATTTAATTGCAGCTCTCAATCCAAAATGCTTTTTGACTATTTTGTATGTCTCTTTAAAATGGGTTATTGTTTGACTATTAGTCACTCGCCTTAAGTCGTAATCGAGTAAAATTCTGTTTTTCGAAACCGTTTTACTTCCCAATTTTTTCGTGTAACGGCAAAGAAAATCAAATCCTCCTCTTAAGTCGTACTCAGTATCAAATTTGCCGATCTCTTGGAAAAGAGATTTTTTAAACCAACAGGCCTGCAGGCTTGTGGGTTGTTTTCCTTGTCTTAAAAGACGGGGACTCAAATGGCGGTAGAGTATGGTCGTTTCCGTTTTTGCTCCCCTTAAGAGGGTGCCGCAAAAAACAAGAGGGGGTTTTTGGTGGTCGAGAGCCAAGTCCATCATGAATGTTAAAGTGTTTTTGTAAAGATAGTAGTCGCCCGGGAAAAGAATATTGAGGTATTCTCCTTTGGCTTGGGCGATTCCTGCATTGATTTGCGCGTACCTGTTCATCTCGGATGTGGAAAAAATATGGATCTTATCGCTTCTAAACGATTTGATAATCTCTAAAGTGTTATCTTCAGAGCTAGAATCGATAATCAGAACTTCAAAATTGGGGTAGGATTGCGTTAATATCTTTTCTAAAGTCACGGAAAGAATATCGCTACAATTGTGAGTTGGGAGAATAATTGAGACTTTTGGGTATTCGTAGTCGTTGTAGTGCCCCTCCCTCGGTAAGAGTTTTTCCCAAGAGCTGCTTCTCTTCTCTTCAAATGATTCCATACCTCTAAACATAAACAAAAAGAAGTTTTCCGAAAAGAAAAGGTTTGGTAAACTATGACCTTAAGATTTTTACATGTTGACTTGGTCAACTTGTACTAAGTTTTTATGCTTAAAAGATAAGGTGTGGCTTGTGACTTTTCAAGAAATTATTAGACGTTTATCGGCTTTTTGGGAAAAAAACGGGTGTATTGTTCATCAAGGATACGACGTCGAGTGTGGGGCGGGAACGTTTAATCCAGCGACATTTTTGCGCTGTCTTGGAAAAGAGCCTTATCGTGCAGCTTATGTCGAACCTTGTCGTCGCCCTTCAGACGGAAGATACGGAGAGAACCCAAACAGGTTGCAACACTATTTTCAGTATCAAGTGATTGTAAAGCCCTCACCTTCAAATATACAAGAGCTTTATTTAGAATCACTTGAAGCTATCGGTTTAAACTTAAAGGCGCACGACATCAGGTTTGTACACGACGACTGGGAGAACCCTACGATCGGGGCTTGGGGTCTTGGTTGGGAGGTTTGGTGCGATGGGATGGAAGTGACTCAATTCACCTATTTTCAAAGCGTTGGGGGTGTCACTTTAAAACCGATCACAGCTGAAATCACTTATGGTATTGAAAGACTTGCCATGTACATTCAAGGAGTTGACTCTATTTTTGATATTCAATGGAGCGACCAGTTGAAGTATGGCGATATTTATCACAGACAAGAAGTGGAGTGGAGTGCTTATAACTTTGAAGAAGCAGACACAAAAATGTGGTTGACTCATTTTGAGGCTTTTGAAAGGGAAGCGAAGCGTTTAATGGAGAAAAAACTCCCTTTACCCGCTTATGATTTTATTATGAAAGCCTCCCATGCCTTCAACATTTTAGATGCTCGGGGAGTGATCTCTGTTACTGAAAGAACCGGCTATATTGGACGGATTCGGGCTTTAAGTCGGCAGATCGCTGAGAGTTATGAGAAAAGTCGAGAAGATTTAAACTACCCTCTTTTAGGGAAATTTCAAGGGGCGCCTGAGCCTTTACTAGAAAAATTCACTTTATCAGACCATTTAAAAGCGGGTTCTCCTAAGGAAAAACGCACGTTCCTGCTTGAACTTGGTTCCGAGGAGCTTCCCGCGACGTTTGTGCCGATTGGAATGGCGCAGTTGAAGAAGCATTTTGAGCACTTCTTAAAAGAGGAAGGGTTTCAGTATGAGGGGTTAGAAGTTTATGGAACGCCAAGACGCTTGTCTCTTCTTGTCAAAGGGTTAGCTTTGGGAAAAGAAGCGGCTCATCATCAAAAAAGGGGGCCTGCAGTATCTCATGCTTTTGACTCCTCTGGTCAACCACAACCAGCAGCGTTAGGGTTTTTCCGTTCGATCAACTCTCCCTCTTTGACTCTTTCAGAGATTGAGGCGGGAAAAAACGGTCTATCGATTGAGAAAGGTTACCTCGTTGCAAGCGTTAAGGAAGAGGCTGTTTCGACAGCTAAGCGTTTAACAGAGAAGCTTCCAGCACTTATTGGAGCGCTTGAATTTCCAAAATCGATGCGTTGGGGATCTTTAGACTTTACCTATCCTCGTCCTTTGAGATGGGTCGTCGCTCTTTTTGGAAACGATGTGGTGCCTTTTGAAGTGGCAGCAATTGCTTCTGGAAATACCTCTTTTGGTCACAGGCAGTTGGATCCAAAGCCGTTTAAGTTGATCTCTCCTGATAGGTACATAGAGGAGTTGAGAGCTCACCTCGTTTTAGTCGATCCTAAAGAGCGGCAAGCCTCAATTGAGCAGCAACTTGAAAAAATTGATGGGAAAGTGTTGGCAAAAGAGAAGGTGATTCCTCAAGTATTGCATCTGGTCGAGTGGCCTCAATTGACAGTTGCAAAGTTTGATAAGAACTTTTTAAAGGCGCCGAAAGAGGTGCTAATTTCTGAGATGGTAGAGCATCAGAAATATTTTCCTCTCTCCAATGAAAACGGGGAGTTAAAAAATGAGTTTGTGATTACAGCCGATAATACTCCAAGTGATAAAATTCGAGAGGGCAATCAGAGGGTTCTCTCCGCAAGACTTTCCGATGGTGTTTTCTTGTTTGAGCAAGACAAAAAACACAAACTTTCGACATTTAATGAGAAGTTAAAGACGATCACTTACCAGAAAGAGTGGGGTTCTGTTTTTGATAAGGTGGAAAGAATTAAGAAAAATGCCCTCATTTTGCAAGAGATGTTGGGGGTAAGCTCCAAAGAGTTCGTTATGAGAGGAGCCTCCCTTTGTAAAGCTGACTTAGCCTGCCAAATGGTGTATGAATTCCCTGAACTACAAGGGATTATGGGAAGATACTACGCGGAACTTGAGGGGGAAGAGGGGGAAGTGGCTAAGAGTATTGAGGAGCACTGGTGGCCCCGTTTTGAAGGGGACAAACTTCCCGAAACAAAGACCGGAATGGTTGTGGCAATTGGTGATAAGTGCGACAATCTGATTTGTTGTTTTGCAAGTGGCTTAAAGCCAACCTCTTCTTCAGACCCTTATGCTCTAAGACGGCAGACTTTTGGGATTATTAAGATGTTGATCGAGGCGAAAGGTTCGATCTTATTGCCGCAATTTTTTGAAAAAGCGTTAAACCATTACCAGATTAAGACAGATAAGAGCGTTTTAGTCCAAGAGATCATGGAGTTTATCGCAAGTCGGGTAAAAACGGTATTCCAGGATTTTGGTTTTGAGAAGGATGAGATAGAATCGAGTCTTAGCATGGGAGTGACTGACATTACAGATGCTTATCTCAGAGTAAAAGCTCTTCACGAGTTCAGGAAGGGGGAGGCATTTGGCAAGCTTCTCGAAGTATTTAAACGGGCAAAAGGGCAGATCAACGGATCATCGCGGCCGATTTCAAAGGCTCTTCTTAAAGAGAGAGCAGAGAAGGAGCTTTTTGAGAGTTTGGGCGAGGTGGATCTAAGCTTAAAGAGTGCTGTAAAGGATAGGCGCTACGACGTGGCTTACTCTGAAGTGGTTAAGTTACAGCCAAAGATAGCAGCCCTTTTCGACGAGGTCAGGATTTTAGCCGACGATCAAGCTTTGAGGGAGAATAGAGTAGCGCTATTGGAAGGAGTTTTTGCTCTTTTTGGTAAACTGCTCGATTTCAATAAGCTTTTGAAGTAGACCAAAGTTTTTTATTAAATATTGAATAAATTCCATCTAAAAAGTTAGAAGAGGGGTAACTTTGAGGGGGAAAGGGGAATGGATCATGCGCTTTTTAAACAGATCGCTCCATGGGTGGGGCGGCTTAAACGACTAGAAAAAGAGAAGAGGCATGAAAGGGGAGGCGTTCTTTGTGAGATCCTCTCAGCTCCAACTCCTTTTAAGGGATTAATCGGCATCACAGTCTATCTCGTTTGGGAAGATCACGAGTCCCAAACAGGTTTGCAAGAGGCTCTTAAGATGGATATCTCCTTTGGCGAGGAGATGAGAAAAGCCAAAGAGAAAGGGAATCTTTTACCCGATGATGTCGATGGTTTAAAAAATGTATCGAGTTTAGAAATTTTGGCAAGTCTTGCCAAACACGACGATTTCTCCGTCATCATTCACTCTCCAAAAGTTGAAAAGACAGAGTATGGCATTGAGCTTGTCACCTTTTTTGAACCGACGCAAGCCCTTGGCGAAAAAAAGGCTTATGTCAAGTTTTTAAAACCAATTGATGAGGTGAATCAGGTTTTTGAAGTAGCTCACTATAACGTAGAAACAAAAGAATTCTCATCCCACATCTCTCAAATGCAGTTCACTCCCCCCTACGACTTAAAAGGGTGCCCCATACCGCTGACAACTCTTAAAAATATCCACTTAAGTCCTTTAAATGAAAACGGATGGTTCGTCTTTGGTAGGGCAGGAACTGATCGTTTTATGATCCAGGGGCTAGAACCGGCAGAGCTTGGACGAATTGATCAATACGTTAAGGTTCAAGGTATTAAGAAGTGTAAAGAGTCGCTTGAAAAGGGGATTTGGGATCCACTACAACAACAAAAAGGGACCATCTCTAAAGTGCATTTACAGGTTGACCAAACTGATCTTGTATTTAATGAGGGGCAAGAGTTTCCCCTTTTGCATTTGATTGGGGGCTTTTCGGGGCCGGAGGAGTTAAAGATCCTTCAATTTTTTAGAAAGTTTCAGGTGCATAAATTCGCTGAGATGACCTGTTTTTTAAGAGCGGGTCACTTTAGTTTTGGAAGGGCTTTAGTGGTAAGAGATGAGTTTACTCAAGAGCTAAAATTAGAGATCACTTACCATCAGGTGTTTTTTGTAAACGCTGTACCCCGTTTTAGCGGAGCCCAATCGTGGCACAAGTACATGGGATGTGTGAGGTTTGGAGCGATGTTTTTGCGCCCCTCACTTGATTTATTGATTTTGGAAAAGGAGTTTGAGGCTGAAAACGATTGCCACAAAATTCCTCCCCTTCAGGTTTTTCGCCATTACTTAGAGAAAATCACGGCCCTCTCTCGGCGCGGAACGGAAGGCTCTGGGGGACTCTCGTTTAATCCTATCAATACCTGCACAAGGGAATCGGGGCAGGCCTTTTTTCATTTTTGCAACGATATGGAGAAAGTCACAGGAGAAGATTGTCAACGCTTGAAAAGCCTTTTGAAAAGGGTTAAGGGCTCTTTATTAAATAATCCTGAGAAACCTTTGACGCTTCGATGGGAAAAAACAGAAGAGGGAAAAATCGACTCGAAAATGCCCTCCGTTAAAAAATGGCGCTATTATAGAGAGACCAATAAGGGGGCTTTGCCGGCCAATTTTCAAAAGTTAGTCGCTTTTGCCTGTCTTGAGGAGAGCGTCTCTCTTTTTGCTTTGAAGACAAATATGATAGGAGGAGCCTCTCACGGCTTTTCCCCAAGAGCACCAAACGGTTCCTTAAAAGCCATTCTCAAAACCCTTTGGGAAGACTTTATGCACAAAAGCAGAAGATAAAAAAATACCCTTTACATAAAAAAAAGATATGGTAGAGTAACCTTTTGTCTTTAAAAAAAGGGCCTTGCCTTGAAAAGTAAAAAACCTGTCTTGTTTATGCTTCTTTTCTCAGGGTTTGTTCTGTTGTTAACCCTGCTGCTTCAACCTTTAGAAGTGTTTCATTTTCAGGGGCATATCGATGTTCTCTTTCCCAAGGGAATGATTGCTCTTGAACAGAGAAATCTTCTATTTATCATTCAAGCATTAATGCTTTTTGTGATCGTTCCCGTCTACATTTTGACATTTGTGTTCTCCTGGAAATACCGCGCAGATAATCCAAAGGGCGTTTACGATCCCGATTTGACCGATAACGTGCTTGCAGAGTATGTCTGGTGGGGAATTCCGTTAGTTTTTACTCTTGCCATTAGCGTCTTGACGTGGATTAAAACGTATGAGTTAGATCCTTATAAACCGATTCTTTCGGATAAAAAACCAATTGAGATTCAAGTGGTCGCACTGCAGTGGAAATGGCTTTTTTTATATCCTGAACACAAAATAGCCACAGTTAACTTTCTTCAAATCCCAAAAGACACCCCAATCCACTTTAGCATCACAGGGGATGCACCGATGAATTCGTTTTGGATCCCAAGACTCTCGGGACAAATTTACGCGATGCCCAATATGAAAACAGAGCTCAATTTGATAGCTAATGAAACAGGCGATTTTAGGGGCTCTTCTGCCAATTTAAGCGGAGAGGGGTTTGCCGGTATGAACTTTGTCACCAGAGCCTCAACTGAGGAGGAGTATGAAAAATGGATCGAAGAGGCCAAAAAAGCTGAGAAAACCCTCGATTTTAAAAGTTATGCTTCTCTTGCGGCCCCAAGTCAAAATAATCCTGTAGAGACTTTTAAGCTCGAAGGAAATCTGTTTCAGCAAATTATGGATAAGTATGCAAAGCCTTAAGGAGATTATGTTTGGTCGATTAACACTAGAAGCTTTTCAGCACGAGATGAGTCAAACGGGCGCTGTCGTCGGTATGGTTCTTACAGGTCTTATGCTTTTCGCCTTAATTACTTATTTACGCCTTTGGAAGCCCCTTTGGAATAATTGGATAACAACGGTTGATCCCAAACGGATCGGAGTGATGTATATCGTCGTTGTTTTAATGATGTTTGTGAAAGGGTTTGCAGATGCGATTATGATGCGTTTGCAGCAGGCCATTTCCGTGGGAGACTCTCACGGGTTTATTGCCGCAGAACACTTTCAAGAGGTGTTTACAGCTCACGGAACGACAATGATTTTTTTCGTCGCGATGGGAGTGATTTTTGGGTTGATGAACCTGATTGTGCCTCTACAAATAGGAGCAAGAGATGTCGCTTTCCCTTTCTTAAATGCGGTGAGTTTTTGGCTTTTTGCAGCAGGAGCCCTTTTAAGTTTAGTCTCTTTGGCCATCGGTAGATTTTCTGCGACCGGATGGCTTGCCTACTCACCCCTTTCGGGCATTGAGTATAGCCCCGGAGAGGGGGTCGATTATTGGATCTGGATGTTGCAGATAGCAGGGATAGGCAGTACTTTAGGGGGAATTAACTTTTTAGTGACGATTTTGAAAATGCGCTGTAAAGGAATGACCTTTATGAGAATGCCCATTTTTGTGTGGAGCGTTCTTTGTTCAGTGGTTTTGATTGTTTTAGCTTTCCCCATATTGACAGCGACCCTTTATATGTTGACTTTGGATAGGTACTTAGGGATGCATTTCTTTACAGCTGGCGCAGGTGGAAACCCGATGATGTATGTCAACCTGATTTGGGCCTGGGGACATCCTGAAGTGTATATCTTAATCTTGCCAGCCTTTGGTATCTTTTCAGAAGTGGTGCCGACTTTTTCAGAAAAACGGCTTTTTGGATATGTCTCGATGGTGATTGCTCTTGTGATGATCACCTTTTTATCATTTATCGTTTGGCTCCACCATTTCTTTACAATGGGCGCAAGCCCCGGTGTGAATGCGTTTTTTGGAGTGATGACGATGCTGATTGCCATCCCTACAGGCGTTAAAATCTTTAACTGGCTGTTCACTAAGTTTCGAGGAAAAGTGCACTTTACGACACCGATGCTTTGGTTTTTTGCATTTGTTTTAAACTTTAGTGTGGGAGGAATGACAGGGGTTCTTCTCTCTTCCCCTCCAGTCGATTACCAAACACACAACAGCCTCTTTTTGATCGCTCACTTTCACGGGATGGTGATCGGTGGCTTCCTCTTTGCCTTTTTCTCAGGGTTCACCTACTGGTTTCCAAAGTACACCGGCTTTTTTCTCGATGAGAAACTTAACCGTTACGCCTTCTGGTGCTGGTTTATTGGCTTTTTAACAGCTTTTATGCCCCTTTATATGCTTGGGTTTATGGGAGCGACAAGAAGGCTTGACCACTACGATGCTTCAACCGGCTGGAGTCCTTTGTTCAGATTAGCTTTTGTGGGCGTTTTAATCATTGCCGCAGGGATCGGAATCCAAGTGATTGACCTAGTCAAAAGTATTAGGAATCGCAAAAAAAACAGGGATTTGACGGGAAACCCATGGAATGGACGCACTCTTGAGTGGGCGACTCACTCGCCTCCTCCCTTCTATAACTTTGCGATACCTCCCGTCGTCGACCAAAGAGACCCTCTTTGGGCCAAAGACTTAGTTCAAGTGCCGGTCGAAAAAAGGGTTTATGAGGATATCTTGATGCCAAAAAATACCCCTTTTGGGTTTTTGATTGGGATGTTTGCTTTGGTTTTCGGATTTGCGATGACGTGGCATATCTGGTGGCTCTCTCTTTTGAGTTTTTTATCGATTATAGGGTGTTTAGTGATTAGATTATCATCTCATGATGAGCATGAGCTGATTCCAGCTTCGAAGGTAAAAGAAATGGAATTGTCTGCAACTAAGGAAGGTGTCGATTTATGGAACCTTTAATGATTCATCACACAGTAGAGAAAAACCCAGAGGTGAAGGTTCAAGACACTCACACCGATGCTTACTCACTTGCCACTCTTGGGTTCTGGATTTACCTAATGACGGACTGTCTTGTGTTTGCAACCCTTTTTGCAACCTACGCCGTTTTACACGGGCAAACGTTTGGAGGCCCCTCCTCAAAAGAGCTTTTTAACTTGCCTCTGGCCTTTGCAGAAACGATGCTCCTTCTTTTTAGTAGCGTCACCTGTGGTTGCGCTTTGTTAGCGTCAGTCTCTCAAAAAAGATCCCAAGTGATTTTTTGGCTTATCGTGACCTTTATTTTAGGAGCCTCATTTATTGGAATAGAGCTTTCAGAATTTAAAGAGTTTATCGATCAGGGAAACAGTTTTAAAAGAAGCGCTTTCCTCTCGTCGTTTTTTACCCTTGTGGGGACTCACGGGCTGCATGTGACTTGTGGCCTATTGTGGATGGCAGTGATGATAGCTCAGGTGTTTTTTAGTGGGATCACTCAAGACACCTTTAGACGTTTAGTGATTTTTGGCCTCTTTTGGCACTTTTTGGATCTTGTCTGGATATTTATTTTTACAGTGGTCTACTTAATGGGAGTGATTGTTTAACATGGAACTAAAATCTTTGTGGCATGGAACGCCTAAGGCGTATACGATCGGTTTTTTAGGGTCACTCTTACTCACTTGCCTCTCCTTTTTTTTAGTGGCAACAAAGGCTTTTGGACCTCGGACCCTGATCATCGCGATAGCCATTTCAGCTCTTTTTCAAGCGATTTTGCAGATCCTTTGTTTTCTCCATTTGGGGAAAGAATCGAAACCTCAATGGGAAACGTATGTTTTTTACTTTATGCTTCTTGTGTTGTTCATTATTGTAGCGGGCTCTTTGTGGATTATGTCTGACTTGGGGGAAAGGGTCATGAATATGAGTATGGAGATGACGCATGATTAATTACTATTTGTTGATGAAACCGGGCATTATTTTAGGAAACCTGATTACGGTGGCGGCCGGTTTTTTTTTAGCCTCGCACGGCTCTTTTGATCTGGTTATTTTTTTGGGAGCGCTTCTTGGGCTTGGCTCTGTGATGGGCTCAGCTTGTATCATGAATAACTACATCGATCGACATATCGATCGAAAAATGGAGAGAACTAAATATAGAGCTCTTGCAACGGGGCTTATTTCAGAGAAAAAAGCGCTTCTTTTCGCTTTTTTCTTAGCTTGTTTAGGCTCTGCTATTTTGCTTTTTTTGACCAATCAAGTGACGTTTTTTTTAGCAGTTTTTGGGTATGCTTTTTACATGATCTATAGTTTGGGCAAATCTCACACGGTTTACGGGACAGCGATCGGCTCTCTTTCGGGTGCTGTGCCACCGGTGGTAGGTTATTGCTCTGTCAGGGGGGAGTTTGATTTGGGCGCTTTGATCTTATTTGCGATGATGGTGTTTTGGCAGATGCCTCATTTCTTTTCGATTGCGATTTTTAGGATGGATGACTACAAAGCGGCCGGCATTCCGGTGTTTCCAATAGCTTACGGGCTTGAGAAGACGAGAATTAGGATGGGGATCTACATCGTCCTCTATATTTTAGCGGGAATAATGCTGACTATTTTTGGTTTTACGGGATACTTTTCCCTTGCAACGATTGTTTTGGGAAGTCTTTGGTGGTTAAAGAAGTGTTTCAGCGGAGTGGCCGATAGAAAATGGGGCTACCAGATGTTTAGAGACTCTCTTGTGTTGATCACCGCAGTCTCTTTGGCCATATCATTTAGTTAGTCGGCCCTTAAAAAAGTCCTCTGCAATAAAAAGGGGCCCCTTTTGACAAAAAAGGCGTTTTACTCCTCACCAAACCTTGGCAAGGGGGGGGGGAGCGTCGTTCACCGCTTTTTTTGTTGCAAAAGGATCACTTTTTCTTTGGAGAGGACTTTTTTTTAGGACCGACTAGTTAATCCAAAAACCTACTCTCGGTTTCTTTTGTAGGAAGCGTGCAGGTTTCTCCGAAAATTTTTTTTCTGTTTCTCGCAACAATTCGGTAGAGAAAGTCAAAAGGAGCGCTTGGCAAAAAGGATAAAGCTCCGAGGGGTGTGAAAATCCCGCCTAAATACCACGCAATTCTTAAAGCGCCCTTTCCGAAAAGAAGCACTTTTTCATTTGCAGTCCCAAAATTTTCGATCAGAATTAAGCTGTCTGCTTGTTTTACCTTTTCATCGAGCTCTTTTAGCTTATTTTTAGCCGTTGTTCCCTGCAATGGCGCAAAGAGAAAAACCTTTTTCCGATCGTGTTTTAGAATAAACTTAACAACGAAGTCACAAAGTCCACACTCTCCATCAAAAAATACCAGATGTGTCATACAAGAACGACCTTTGGGTGGTTGTTTTTAAGAGTATCAAACTCTTTTATCAGTTGAAGCGCCTCTTCATCTGAGGGCTCTCCACTTTGAATCTTCACTTTAAGCGCTTCCCTTTTTTCAAGCCAGTTCCGGTCCAGAATCTTTTGAAGCGTTTCTTTGAAAAGGTTTATGGCCCTCTCCTCGGGAATTTTTTTGTGAAACAGTTGTCCAAGAAGAAGCTCAGCCTCTTTGTCTTCAAGCTCTATCATGAGATTTAAGTGGTTGATCGGCTCTGTTTTCTTTTTAGTCTCTTGATATTTCATGTAAAGAGTGCGGCAGGGGGGGGAGTGAAACTCATCGGGGGTTAAAAATTTTTCACAAGTGGTATAAAATTCGGGGTATTTGTGGCCCGTCACAAAGAGCCAACGAAGTAAATCTGACTCTAAAATAAGTTCGGGGTCGACTTCAGTAAAATCAACTGTCCCTTGCTTTTTTATAAAGGGGTTTTGTGGAAGGGTATCGATTCCGACAACGTCTTCCGGGACGTGGGTTAAATGAGCTAGTTTTTTAAGCGCTTCGTGGACCATTAAAGGGTTTTGCCATCCGATAATTTGTGCTTTTATCTGCTGAATAAGCTGGGTTTTACCGGCAGGTGAGTCGATATTGTAGTTTTCACTGGTATGTCTTACCAGAAACTCAAGGTACTCCTCTGCCTGATCAAGCCTTACCTGAAATGCTTGCTTACCCTCTTTTCTTAAAATGGAGTCGGGGTCTTCGTTTTCAGGCAAGTTGACGATCACCACTTCAATTCCTTCCTTTTGGAATAAATGGCCTACTTTAATAGCCGCTTGCCTTCCTGCAAAGTCTGAGTCAAAAGCGAGATACACTTTTGAGATATTGAGTTTTTTAAGTTCAATCACATGCCCTTCGGTAAACGCAGTTCCTTGGCTTGCCACGGTAAAAGTAAATCCCGCATCGATTAACCTGAGGGTGTCGATCTGCCCTTCGACGATTAAGACTTTTCTTAATGTTGCAATCTGTTTTCTGCAAAAATTGAGACCAAAAAGGACGCGCGATTTTTTAAAGAGGGGTGTTTCTCTTGTGTTGATGTATTTGCCCCCAAAAGTCTCTTCCTTGTATTTTCTTGCCGAGAAGCCGATGATTTGGTGGGAGGCTTCCTGAATCGGGAACATGATCCTATCGGAGAAAAAATCGCGCTTGGAAGGGGAGAGAAGCCCTGCTTCTTCGAGCACCTCATCGCTGATTTTTTTCTCCTTCATAAATTCCCTAAAAAGGGTGGAGTGTTTTGGGGAGAGGCCGATCCTATATTTTTTGATAAAGTCTAAAGTAAAACCTCTGGAAATGAGGTAGTTAATCGCCTCTTGCCCCTCTTTTGTGTAGAGAAGGATGAACTCATATAAGCGGCAAGCCTCTTCAAGCGCCTCTTTTAAGAGTTGTTTGCTCGGTCCCAAATACTTTTGGTGATCTTCGACCACTTCGAGATGGACTCCAAACTTTTGGGCAAGTAGTTCAACGGCCTGGTGGAAGCTTAATTTTTGCGACTGCATGAGAAACTGGATCCCATCGCCGTGAGCGCCACACCCAAAGCAGTGGTAATGTGCCTCCCCTCTTTGCACGGTGAAGGAGGCTGTTTTTTCATCGTGAAATGGGCAAAGAGCTTTATAGCTTGTGCCCGCAGGTTTTAAGTCGACATAAGGGGTGAGCAGTTGAACTAAGTCAACTCTTTGCCTTAAACGTTCCAGACTGTCTTTTTGATAGAGGACCATAACAGATCGACTCTACCAAATTAGGTGATTATTTTCTATGGGTTGATTGAAATCAGCTTTTTGGATATCTTTCGTGCTTACTTAAGGTGACACTCATGAAAAAAATCGTTTTAACGCGGCATGCAAAACCTGACTACTCCTCATCTTTAACCGATTCTGAGTTAAAAATTAGCGATCAGGGGCGAAAAGAGCAGAGTGCCATGATCGAGCGTTTAAGATTCGAGGGGATTTTTCCTAACCTTATCTACCACTCCCCCTTAAAAAGGACAGCTGAGACGGCAGAGCTTATTGCCGAAGCGTTTGAGTGCCCTCTTTTGGAGGAGCCAGCGCTATTTGAGTTTGACTTTGAGAAACTTCTTTTGTTGATTGAGGCAGCATCCGACGGGGAGTGTCTTGTCTTTGTGGGGCATGCGCCTAGTTTGAGGGAATTTTACAGCTTGTTGACAAAAGAAAGAGGGGGGAACATCTCTTTTGGCATGAGTAGCTATAAAGTGATTGAGATATAAACCCCAATCCACCCCGATTTTAGAGTTTTTACTCCAGAAAACTAATCAATACTCACTTGCATTAATATATCTTTATAAATAATTAACTTGTTTTAGTTTATATATTGTAAGATAATATAGGTTATATTACAAGGAGGGGTTTATGTCAGTAGGAGGTGCAACAGATGGACCAGCTTTTAAAGGTTTATTGGATAGGGATAAAACGGCGCATTTTAAGAGAACACCATCAGCTAGTAGCAGTCTACATGTAAGTTTTTTGCCTGATGATTGTTCTTTTCCAGATGAAAAAGTTGAGCATTCAAAAGAAAATGTAAAATCAGTTTCCAAAAAGTCATTCGATTCTATTAAGAAAATGTTTAAGAAAATATCTGGAAAAGTTGACGCTATTTTTTTTAAAGCAAAACCCGTGAAAAGTGACATGAAAGTTCAAAGTGACATGAAAGTTCAAAGTGAGACGATTAACAAAGAACACTTTGAAGTAGATGCAAGGGGAATACAGGGTGGTAATAAAGGAAAAAGTGAAGAAAATGTATTGGATATTTTTTTCACTTTGACTGATAAAGAGAGGAATTATAAATATATAGAAAAAGATAAAGTAATAACTCAAAAAGAAGAAGAAGGGCCAGCACAACCTCACGATTGAGGCTAATGGGTTAAAGAGGGGGCAAGGCTTTGAATCCGTCAAATCGCGATCAGCACGGCGTGTTTGGTTATAGGGACTCAAGTTATTATCGCATTATGGCGACTTTTGTCCCCTTGAGAACCCATTCGCTTAAAAATTTTGCTGCAGATCTTTGCCTTCCAAATACCCTTTATCAAGTCTCAAAATCCGATAGAAAGATCTATACTATAGTCCCCTCTATCTTTATCGATCTTTGCACTCTCCCCATAAGGATAGTAACCGCTCTACCTAGCATTATATGCAATCGAAATAGGGATGATGACGATGATTACTCTCCGATTTTTATTTTAAAAAATAAGATGTCCCCTCTTGTAAGCTCCATTAATGAAGTCACTAAGGTTTTAAAAGCAGGTAACCCAGGGGATTTACCAAATTCAGCAGGGATAAATGAGGATCCGGAAGAAAAAATTAGTACAGGTCATTCAGATGATCAATCAATAATATCAGATTATCAATCAGCAATAGATGAAGATGATGGACAATCTTCTACAAAAGAGAAGGATGATGATTCCATTAGCGAACAAGAGGTGTATTATGATGCTTTTGAGGAGAAACAAATGAATAAAATTCCACCGCAAGGTGCAGTTAATCAAGAAGACCTTTTGAAAAAGTTTACTCAAGAGTTTGCTCCCTTAAAAGAGGCCATTGAAGCTAAAGATCCCATTTTTTTAGAGTTTTTTAGTGGTATTTTATCAGATGTTTTTAAGAGAGAGGATATTGTCTCAGTAGAGGTCAAAAAAGATTCTGAGTTGGGCAGTATGATCAAGTTGGTTTTAAAGGAGCCCATCGAAGTGACGGGAGGTATGGATAAGCAAATGGGATTTTTTAAAAGACGGGCTTTCTTTACCCTTAAAATTCCCCAAACACTTCAAATGAGCTTTGGTAACGATCGATCGTTAAATTTTTATACTCCACTTGACTTAACCGTCGCCGTTCTCGGTATCTCAGCACAAGCCCTTGTCTCTAAGCTTGATGTGAATCTAAGTGAAGACAAACCTTTTTTTGATTATGAATCCTCAGTTCAAAATTCTGTTTTTAACAATAGCGAGCTTTTAACGCTTGCTGTAGTAAGAAATAAATAATCAAATAATAAATATATTGTAAAAAAATTAAAAAAGTATTAAAATCCCTTTTTTAAAAGGTGTTTTTTACTTTATGAGTCAAGTTTCTTCTTTGTTACCTGAATATTCTTTAATTTTTGATACTCTCTTTCCAAAAACAGAGAATTTGAGAGGGTTTGTTGTTTCCCTTTTTTGTCCCAATACTTCAAAAGTAAAAATTAGGAAAATTGTAACGATTGTTGTACCTTTATTCTTAGATCTTATGACGCTACCTCTTCGCTTGACGACAGCAGTACCTAAATTTATTTTCGACAGGTGGAGAAGATCTATTTCTTATTCGATTCCTTTTCCACGAAAACCAACAGAACCGACGAAACCCTTAAATCAGCAATCTTCATCAGCGGAAAATTCTGGATTAGATGATAATGAGGAGGATGAGTTTCTCTCTGCTAAGTCAAGTGAGGAAAATTTTGAGGGTGATCTGTTTTTTGAATGTACAAATTTACAAACAATAGCCACTTGTTTTGCGCCTTTAAGATATAAAATTGGAAATGAGAGTCCTGCTCTTTTATCTTTTTTTGATATCATCTTACCCTTAGCATTTAAGGAAGAGTCTATTGAGAGTGTCGTAGAAAATGGGGACAGTTTTACTATAAATTTTAAAGAAAGATTTTCTGTTCAAGGGAAAATCAATAAGACGATCCATGGCTTTAAAAAAGAGATCGACTTTGAAATTGGAATGCCGAAAGAGCTAAAGGTGACGCATCTTAAAGAACATCAATTGAAGTTTGATCCCCCAATCGATTTTGATGTAAGGGGATGCTTTATTTCTACTCAATCAAAAGTGAAAGAGCTTCAGTTTAAGTTTAATAGTCAGAACGATCGTGAAGATATCGTTTATATGGAGTATAATTCGTCTCAATACTCTTCTAAATTGCACTACGACGAGCTTTTGAGTATTAAACTTGCTTCTCCCCGCTTTTAGTTACGGGGAGATTCAAGAGTTAAAGCGAACTGATGCTTTTAAGGGAGTAGGAAGCTACGTAAGGAGTAAATCCTTGCGCTTTTTGCTTTTTAGCTATCTCTTTCATAAAGCTTTTATCATTCTCTTTCCAGTAATCAAGAGTCCAAATGGAAAGATGGGGAAAGCTTTTTTTCACGTTTTTAAGTTGCATCACTAACTGTTTCTGTTCTGTTTCCGGGACCATTTCATACTCATTTGAGGAAAAGTTAAAGCGGCTTAAGACATCCTCTGCGAGGATACAGGAGACTAAATCGCCAAGCTCGTCGACTAGGTCAAGGCCTCTGTTTAAGACGATGGGGGTGTTGGGGTAGCGGTTTCTTATCGCTTCGACTAAGTCGATTGCCGCTTCTCTCATTCCTTTAAATGAGATCGGGTCATTAGCTTCTAAGTAAAGGGCGTGGTCTAAAGTGTCTAATAGCAACCCTTGAAACCCTTGCTCGAGAAGTTTTGGAATCACTTGGTTCACTAAAAAGCGGTGCCATTTTTTTTCCCGAATATCGACAAACCAGCTGCCGGGAAAGTTATTTTGTTCGTGTAACAGAAGGGAGCGGTCTCTCACGGTTTCAAAATACCATCTGCTCTCTGAAACTTCTCCTAAACTCAAATAAGCAAACGGCTTCACGCCATTCTCTAAAAGGGGTTTTAAAGAGGGATGCGCTTCGGGATCCAAAAGAAGGTGGTCGAATGCGGGAAGTGTCTCAAAATCTCTTTTTGAGTAGTAAGCGGCAAAACTGCCTTGAGTGGACTCAAGAGCCATAGTTGAAAAAAGAAGAAAAAAAGCGAAACGTTTCATTGAAAAACACCTTTGTTATCAAAGACTCATTTTACGCTATGAGCCCCTCTAGAGTCAAGAATTTAGTACAAAAATAAAATATTTTTTATGTATTAACTTTTTAGATGAGTATTAGAGTTCTTTCGAAATTCGCGCTTGAGGTATCTTCAATGCCCTTTTTAATGCTTTAAGGTTATCGATCAATCGAAACAAAACGCGGAAGGCTAAGGAGTTCCGTCGATTGAGGTCATAAGATCTGAGCACTGCAAGGGAAATTTAAACGTAAACTTTCTTGAAGCGATTTAGGAAAGAAAGCAGTGTAAATGACCCTAAAATACCCACTGGAAGGCAGATCCACAAAGCAGTTGTTTCCTTAACAAATAGAGTTAAAGTGCCAAGGAGCAAAAAGGTGAATCCCGTGGCAAAAATGACGGGAACGGCGTAAGTCATTTGTGTTCTCACATGGTCGATGTGGTCAGCTCCTGTGCTAGTGGCTGACATCACCGTTGTGTCAGATATCGGGGAAATATGGTCGCCTGCTACGCATCCGGATAAAACGGCTCCAAGGATAGGAAAGAAGAGGGGAATTGAGTCGAGGGTGACTGGGGTGACTTGCTCCGTGAGAGAAACTGTCATCGGAATTGCTATCGGGAAAAGGATAGCAGCTGTTCCCCAAGAGGTTCCAATGGAGATCGCAATCAGGCTTGCTGCTGTAAAAAAGAGAAGGGGAAGAAGAAACTCTGGGACACTTCGAAGCATATGGTGCGCCAGGTAATCTCCTGAATGGAGGTCGTTTCTTAAAATGTCTCCCAAGCTCCAGGCAAGAAGAAGAATAATGATTGCGGGAAGCATGAGTTTGGTCCCCTCTAAAAAGAGCTCCGGTAGTTCCCGAAGTTCAACTTTTCCTCTCCATAGATAAAAGCAAGTGGTAAGAAATAAAGCTAAAAGACCCCCAGTAAAAAGAGCCGTTGCGGCAGAGGAGTGTTGAAGGGCTTCAAGGCAGCTCCTTGAACCACAGAAAATGTTAGCTTCCCCTGAGTAGAGAAGCCCTAATATCACAGAACCAAGAAGTATTGTGATGGGAATTGCGAAGTCTAATAGAGACGCTTTGTCTTTGTTTTTGTCGTGTGGGTCTCTAAATTTCTTTTGAGATGGCGAGGCTTTCCCAAAAAGATTACCCGTTTTTTTGGCAATTAACTCCTGTTCTTGCATCAGTCCAAAAGAGATCCTTCTTCTGACGATATAAAAAGAGCTCAACACCATGATAAAAGAGTAGAGGATGTAGGGGATCATGTTGAGGTAGACAGAGAGAGGAGAGCTTAAGATCAGCGTGTTCGCTTGGGCCTCTGCTGAGACGCCGTTTTCTCTTAAAAAGCCGATAATTGCAGCGACCCAGCTTGAAAAAGGGCAAAGAATCGCAAGAGGAGCTGCCATTGAATCGACAAGGAAGGCCAGTTTTACTCTTGGAACTTTTCTTTCATCGGTTAAAGGATGCATTACCGAACCCACCGTTAAGCTGCTAAAATAGTCGTCCATAAAAAGCATGAGAGACAACATTAAAGAGGAGGTTTCAGCTCCTTTTGCATCGTGGATATATTTTCCAGCTGTTCTTCCGTAAGCGTAAGCCCCACCAGAGTGACGGATAAGGGTCACAAAAATTCCTAAAACAATCAGAAAAATACAGATAAACGAGTTCCAACTTTCCCAAAAATGGGTTGGTGAAAAAAAAGTGGTGAGGTCGAGGTTATCCCAAACTCTTGTTCCTATAAGTTGAACGGTTTCAAGAGGTGAGCCGTTTGTTGCAATAAAAGCGCCCGTTGCGATTCCAACAAGAAGGGAGAGCCAGATGTTTCTTGTCGCATATCCCAAAATGAGAACTATGATGGGGGGAAGTAATGAAAGGTAGGAATGAGACATGCACTTTTCTATTTTTTTTAATCTATTTTAAGATAATCTCCCTTTTAATCCCAGTAAAAAAATAGTGTTTAAACAGGGATTGCTCCACTCTTTTTTTTGTAAGAGAGTTCAAGCTCTTCTTCAGAGAAAAGGTAAAGGGCTACAAAAACTACAATAAATGAGAGGTAAAAAGAAGAAGGAACTGCTTCTGCTAAAAAAAGTTTACCAAAAAGAGGGGTAAAGAGTTGAGTGATGAATCCGGCAAAAGACATAAAAGTTGCAGAAAATTTTTTGAGCAAAAACCCGTAAAGGTTGTAGCAAACAAAATTAGAGATGATCACCATGAGAAGGGAGTAAAAAAGAAAAATGTTTAAATTAATGATAGGTGAGGGGATCCAGTTTTCTGAAAAATAGGAGTGGATAAAGGCAAAGAATGCTCCTAAAATCATGCTCACTCCGTTTGCGACAAAAAAAGGACACTCCATGTCATCGATCAGTTGCTTTAGGACAATCCAGCCGTAAACGCTACTGATCATCGCAATGAACATCGCAATTTCCGGAGCGGATAAAAGGAAAAGGGAGGCCGATTCCCTCTCAATGGCTGTTTTTTGGAGTAAAAGAGGAATGATCCCTAAAAATCCGATGACTAGGCCAAAAAACTTTTTGATTGAAAGGCGCTCTGAAAAAATAAAGTAGGACAAAACCGCTGCGCTAAAAGGGGAGAGGGAGTAGATAAACGAGGTTTTGAAAGCGGGCATTCGAGAAAGGGCCCAAGCTTCTAACCCATTGGTTAGGTAGATATTGAAAAATCCTAGAAGGAATAATTTCCAAAAAAATTTCTTTTCTAAATGAAACGATTTTTTTGCGAAAAAGAGATGAAACCCAAGCATTAGAAGTCCAGAAAAACCCATGCGGCAACCCATAGAAAAGAGTGGTTCAGCGTATTGCAACAAGGTTTTTTCGATGATAAAGACACTTGCAAAAAGAGCATAGAGGAAGATCACGCCAACAAAGGGTAAATTCATTTTTTCCTCGCAACAACATGAAAAAGAGCGCCCCATGGGGGCGTGTCCCCTCCATAAACTTTTCTTAATTCATCTCTATCTTCTTTATGGAACCAAACCATTTCGAAGTCTTTCTCTACAAGCTCTTTCACTTCACTCTCAGTGTGGTATGTCATCGCTGTATCTTTTATGATGGGAGGACCAAAAAAATGGGTAGCAATAAGCCCTCCTTTTTTTAGTAAACCAAGTATTTTTTCCCAGCAGGGAGTAAACTCCTCTGTTGGTCTATAGGGAAGGGTGAAGCTTGCAATAAAAAGATCTACTTGTGTTTGGCTTGTGTAACTCATAAAAGGAAGATTATAGCATGTTAGGCGACTTTTTTCCTCTTCATTTTCTATACTATTTTTTAATGACGCTAGCGGATCTTTTTCAGCATCAATGGCTGTCACAAAAAAACCCTTTTTTTTTAATAGGGGAATGGTGTCCTGACCTAAGCCCGCTCCAAAATCGATCACTTGATATGGGGGGGCCTCCATGCATTTAAGCGCTGTCGCAACCGTTTCTCGTAAGCTGAGTGGTGTTTCTTTTTTTTCCTTATAGTAGTTTTGCCAATTGGTGTAGACGGGACCAAAAGGGGTTCCTTTTTCATTTGAAACCTTAAGGCCTTTACGCAAGTTACAGTTAATGATTTTAAGAAAAACTTCCTTTTGCTCAGGAGAAAGAGTCGCTTCAGAAATAATGATTTCTTTCACTTGAGTTGTTTGAACAAGATTTATAAAGGTGTTAAAAACAGTTTCACAAAACCTTTTATTCTCTTTTATTTCAATGATTTCTTTATTAGGGGAAAAATAATCGGTGATTTCTTCAATTGTCCAAAAATCGGCAGTCTTTGTGATCGCTTTCATAGCACTTTGCAACTAAATTTGAGGTATTCTAGTATTGCAAGTGGTTGAAAGTCAATAGATTTTTAACCTTAGAACCGATTTGAAACGTATTCGTAGATCGGCCAGGTTCTTTGGCCTGGAAAGGTGCGCATTTGGTACCAGGCTCTTGGGGCATCATACGAGTAGAAACAGGAGCGTGGATAGCAGTTGTTTTGGTTTTGGCAAGTAGAAGGGCAAGGGTAGAGGAGAGCGTATCTAGAGTAGTATTTAGGAGTGCAGCAAGGAACGCCCTCTCTTTTCCTGGCCTCAAGTGGTGTGTTTATGGCCAAAATAAATAAAACAACTCCGATAAAAATCCTCATGTTTCCCCCCCTTTTTAAGTCCCTTTTTTTCTTATGACGTATTTTTTAATAGGAGAAAACAATTTTTTTTAAGAAACTAATTTATTGTCTTAATTGATTGATGATGAGTTCATTAGAAAATGGGATGCCGTTAAGGCATCCCAAAATTGATTTAAATTAGAAGGCGAAATTGGCTCCGAAGAACAGGCCATTGAAACCTAAGTTTCTTCCTGTTCTTGTCGTTGACACAAGAGGTCTATCGGAGAAAATCTCTCCAATAAAATGTCTTGTGTTTGGGACATTTAACCACTCGACAAACTCATAACCTATGTGTAAATCAACGGCACATCGGTAAATAGAGACTAAATATCTGGTCCCTATTTGGAGTTGGAAGCCAGGCATCATGTGAGTGCATCCATTCTCGCAAATCTCAATTTTTGGTTTTTCGTAGCAGGCCTCAAACGATTGATCATCTTCCGTTACACCTCTTTGAAACCAATGCTTGATAGTAGGTTCGCCAGAAACCATTGAGAGTGAGCCTCTTCCAAAGATTTTAAGGCAAGAAATCAGATTGTATTCGTAATCTGTTCCAACTTTAATTCCCACTCCCCAAACATCTCCTTTAAAATGACCATCGACTTGACTTGCCTGGTAGTAATCAAAAGGATTTGAAAGGACGGTGTTCATTTGCTGTCTTAGATAAATTCCTTCAACACCAAAGAATGGCATCGCGTTAAAGCAGGGGTTGCTGCAAATCGGGAAGGTGAATAAAAGGTCTGCGGCCTGATAAGTTGAACTCCAGTTGGATCCCACGATTTCAAAACGTCTATTTGTGGGAATCAGGGAAGTCACGGCAGATCCGCTAAAGCTGCCTTCATCTGAGTGGCGAATAAAGACGTATGAGCCTCTCAAATTAGCATTGCTTAAGAAGTTGCGGATCGAAAATTGCGCTCTGACTCCCGGTTTCCACTTAGGACAGAGGGTGTTGATCATGTATACACCCGTTGTAGCTTCTCTTGTTTTTCCCTTTTCAGTCGGACATTCGCAAGGGACTGATCTTGAGCTAAATCCAAAATCTAAATTATCAGCTGATTGTTTCCACCAAAGAAAATCTGCTCCTGCTTCAAAGCAGCACCCACAGTAGGCGGCATCGAAGGGGTTGTTTTCAAAGTAAGCTTTTGCCGGATTTGGAAAAGCTAAAATTGTTACTGCAAACATTGCAGCTCGTATCCATAGTCTCATAAATTTAAACCTCCTCTACAGGGTACGTGAAATCTTATAGCGAAGTGGCGAATTTTATTGGTAGTAAAATCCTTAAGTTTTAAGATCTTTCCTTCGTACATGTTTTGAAAAATTTGGTTTTAAGGTTTTTAGATGGATACCATTAAGGGGTGTTTGGAGAGGATCACTTACCACAACCCAGAGACAGGCTTTACAGTGGCTAAAATGGTGCTTCCTCAAAAAAAAGAGGAAGTGTGTGTGGTTGGCACCATGATGGGTGTTCAGCCAGGGGAAACTTTGTGCTGTGAAGGGCACTGGAAAAGACATCTTTTACACGGCTGGCAGTTTGAAGTGGTCACTTGCCAAATCGCAACTCCAACAGATATTTTTGGGATTGAAAAGTATTTAGGTTCAGGTCTTGTCAAAGGGATTGGTCGCCATTTTGCCTCAAAAATTGTGGCCACTTTTAAAGAAGAGACTCTCGATGTGATCGATAAAACGCCCGAGCGATTAAGGGAAGTTGCTGGAATTGGTTTGAAGCGATTAAATACATTGATCGCCAGTTTCAAATCTCAGAAAGACGTTAGAAATGTGATGGTTTTCCTTCAGGGAAACGGCGTCTCTCCAAGTTTTGCTGCAAAAATTTATAAGCATTATGGACAAAAAAGTATCGAGATTGTCAGGCAAGATCCTTACTGCTTAGCTCGTGATATTCATGGAATTGGGTTTAAGTCAGCAGATAAAATTGCTGAAAAATTAGGAATTTCAAAGGAAGATCCTCAAAGAATTGATGCGGGAGTTGAGTTTGTTTTATTTGAGCTTTCAAACGAAGGGCACGTGTGTTTTCCTCTTGAGCTTTTTATAAAACAGGCTGAAGAGATTTTAGAGGTAAAAGCCTCTTCTATTTATCCCCGTCTACCCGTTTTAATCGAGATGCGTCGCATCATTATTGAGCCTTTAGTCGACAAGGGTGTTAACACCGATTTTATTTGGGTCAAACGCCTCTACTATTCTGAGAGAGGAATCGCTAATGAATTAAAAAGGCTTCAATTTGGGGTCAGTTCCTTAAGGAGTATCGATAAGGGTAAAGCCATTGATTGGGTTCAAGCCCATTTAGGGATTGAGCTTGCTAAAAATCAGCAAAAAGCGGTTTCTGAGGCCCTTACTGAGAAAGTTATGGTCATTACAGGGGGACCGGGAACGGGAAAAAGTACCATCACAAAAGCAATTCTTCAAATCACTAAAAAACTCACCCCCAAAATATTACTCACAGCTCCAACGGGAAGAGCTGCTAAAAGGATGAGTGAGATCACAGGTTTTGGTGCAAAAACGATCCATAGCCTTCTAGAGTTTGATTTTCAAAAGGGGGGCTTTAAAAGAAATCAAGAATCCCCCCTTGAGGCAGACCTTATCATAGTCGATGAGGCCAGCATGATCGATACTGTTTTGATGTTTAGCCTCTTGAGAGCGATCCCAAGTTCTTGCCGCTTAATCATTATAGGAGATGTCAATCAGCTTCCAAGTGTCGGTCCTGGAAATGTTTTAAAAGATATCATCACCTCCCATTCAGTTCCCCTTGTTGAATTGACAGAGATTTTTAGACAAGCTAAGGGATCTAAAATCATTGTGAATGCTCACCGCGTCAATCAGGGGATCATGCCCGATTTAAAGGCTGAAAAGGGATCTGATTTTTTCTTTATCGAAACAGAGGAGAAAGAGGATGTTCTTAAGGAAATCGTGAATCTTGTTTCGACAAGGCTTCCCAAGACATACCCTTTTAATCCGGTCGATCAGATTCAAGTCTTAAGCCCCATGCGAAAGGGGGTTTTGGGGACGGAAAATTTAAATACGGCTCTTCAGAAGGAGCTTAATCCTAACTCTTCCCCACAATTCATTGGCGGTAGTTTTTTTGCAAGCGGTGATAAAGTGATGCAAATTCAAAACAACTACGAGAAAGGGGTTTTTAATGGCGATATTGGGCGGATTGTAGAGATTGATCAGAAGGATGGGATTGCAAGAGTGGATTTTGATGGTCTGATTGTGGAGTACTCGTTTTCAGATTTGGATGAATTGGTTTTGGCCTATGCGGTTTCAATTCACAAATATCAAGGGTCTGAGGCTGATTGTGTAGTGATTCCTATCCACACGACCCATTTTATGATGCTTAAAAGAAATTTGATTTATACCGGGGTTACAAGGGGGAAAAAACTTGTCGTTCTTGTGGGGACTAAAAGAGCTTTGGCTATTGGAGTCAGCAATGACGATGTGAAAAATCGGTACACAGGGCTTGTCCAAGCCTTGATCAATAAGGTGTTGGTATGAAGGCGCGTCAGCTGTTTCTTTCGTTTGTGTTTTTGTTCGTTTTTTTACTTGTGCTCGAGCAAGTCTCGGCAAGAAAAGCGCCCGTTGTGGGAGAGCCGGCCGAGTTTTACTCAAATGAATTGAGAGATGATTTAAGAGCCTATTATTTAGCGGCCATTCAAAGAGCTGAATCCTCAATTCTTGTCGCCACTTACACCATGACCGATTACAAATTGATCGATGCGTTAAAGCATAAAAGCGAAAAAGGGGTTTCAGTAAAAGTGATTTGCGATCCTGAGGCGTGCTCAAAAGAGAATGTTGAGCGGTTAGGAGGGAAAGTTGTCACCTTGCCCTCTGTCGAAAAGGGGTTACTTCACAGAAAAATTTTAGTGATCGATAACAAAGAAGTGTGGCTTGGTTCCGCTAATTTGACAAGAGATTCTTTAAGGGTGCATGGCAATTTAGTGGCAGCAATAAACAACGAGGAGTTAGCTGAAGAGATTAGACTTCGGTTGGAGGAGAAAAGGGCAAAAAAGCAGCATTTTTTGGTGGGGGGACAAGATATTGAGCTTTGGTTTACCCCGTATGATCGGGAGGCTACAGAGCGTTTAAAAGAGCTTATTCGGTCGGCTAAAAAGACATTACGGGTTGCTATGTTTACCTTTACGAGAAAAGACTTAGCCTGGGAGCTGATCGAGGCTTATAAAAGAGGTGTTGATGTCGAGGTCGTCGTTGACGGAAACTCTGGAAAAGGGGCAAGCAAAAATATTGTCAATCTGCTAGAGCGAGAGGATGTTCCTGTTTTTTTAAGTCGAGGATCGGAACTTCTTCATTACAAATTTATGGAGATCGATGGTAAGATTCTCGTCAATGGTTCTGCTAATTGGACTTTAGCTGCCTTTACAAAAAATGCCGATTGTTTTTTAGTAATTCACGACTTGAATGAAAAACAAAGAGACACCCTCAACCATTTGTGGCAAGTGATTGTAGTGGAATCGGAACAAGTGAAAAAGAAGGTGAGATGAAGCTGTTTATAATGGGATTTGGAAAGCTTGGACGAGAGGTGCATAAAGTTGCTCTCGAAAGAGGGCATGAGATCGTCGGAGTGGGAACCTCTAAAGACCCTTGTTTTAAGGCTCTGACTCAAGCTGATGTGTGCATCGATTGCACAAGTAGGGAAGCTTTTGAAAAAAATTTACCCGAACTTATCGCCTCAAAGAAGCCCCTGGTGATAGCTACAACCGGTATCGAGTCGTTTTTGCCAACTTTGAGGGAAAGGGAAGTAGGTTGTCTTTACTGCCCTAACTTTTCGATTGGATTTGCTTGTTTCTCCTATATTGTTCGCGCAGCCGCTTTGATGGGCGATCTGTTTGATGTGGCGGGCCTTGAGATTCATCACAGCGAAAAAAAAGATGCTCCGAGTGGATCGGCAAAAAAATTGCAGGCCCTTTTTGGAAAAGAGATTCCGTTTTCTTCTGTGCGAGTTGGCAACTCCTTTGGCACTCACACCCTGTTTTTTGAAGGGAAAGACGATGTGCTCACACTAACGCATCAAGCCAAAGGGCGAGAGGGGTTTGCAAAAGGGGCCGTTTTAGGAGCTGAGTGGATTTTAAAACGAGATGGTTTTTTTACAATGGAGGATTTTTTTCATGACGCAATCGGTACCTCTTTCGGGGGTTTTCACAGCTTTGGTGACTCCATTTTGTCAAAAGAATCAATCTATTGATTGGGCAAGTTTTGAACATCTGCTGCTTAGGCAAGAGGGAGTGTCAGGAGTTGTTCTTCTTGGAACGACAGGAGAGGCCCCTACCCTGGAGGAGGAGGAGAAACGAGAGCTGATACGGCGAGGCAGAGCCCTTGTTCAAATTCCCCTTATAGTGGGAACGACCTCGTTTGCAACAAAAGAGGTCATCGATCGAAATCAAGTCGCTTTTGATTTAGGAGCTGATGCCGTTATGGTGGCCTCCCCCTATTATAATAAACCTTCTCAAGAGGGGCTTTATCGCCATTTTATGACCATTGCGGACAAATCGCCTCTTCCTGTGATTCTCTACAATCATCCTGGAAGGACTGGGGTGACTATAGAGAAAAAAACTTTGAGTCGTTTAAGTCGTCACGAAAACATTATAGCCCTAAAGGAAGCTTCAGGACGTATTAGCGGTTTTGTCGATGCCCTTGAAGCCGCTGCCGATTTACCTTGTTTTTCAGGAGATGATTCGTTGATAGAACCTGCGATTGCTTTAGGTGCAAAAGGGGTGATTTCAGTGCTGAGCAATTTAATCCCTAAGAGAATCGTGGAAATTGTCGATTTACTTCTTAAACAAACAAGTGTTGATTTATCAGACTTAAATCCCTTTCTCGATGTTTTGAGATTAGATACAAATCCGGTACCGATCAAAGCGCTTTTGTCAACAATGGGTCTTTGTTCTAAAACGGTGAGATTGCCTCTTTGTGAAATGGATGTCGAGGTGAATCTCAAAGCTATTTGTGAAAAGAGCCCCTTGTTAGTGTCGATTTAGGAGTATATGTGAAGAGAAATCCTTGTTTTGCCAAGTTGGTAACAAATTATCTATTTCAAGAGATAGCAAAGCGAAAAAAAAAGTTTATCGAAGCTCATCCTGAAGCTCGCGTGATTTCATTGGGGGTTGGGGATACGACTCTTCCTCTTGTGTCTGAAGTTACTGAAGAGATGAGTAAAAAGGCTAAAGCTCTTGGGACAACTGTTGGGTATACAGGTTATCCCGATCTACAGGGCAGCTTGCCTTTGAGAGAGGCGATTGTTAAAAGATTCTACAAGGGACTTATCGGGGTAGATGAGGTGTTTTTGCAAGATGGGGCAAAGCCTGAGATAGGAAGATTACAACTTTTTTTTGGTAAAGACACAACCCTTGCTCTACAAGACCCCACTTATCCAGCTTACCGCGACACAGCAATCGCTGTAGGATATGAAAATTTGACCTATATGGATTGTTTGGAGGAGACTCATTTTTTTGGCCAGCTTAAAGGGGCAGCCGATTTGATTTATTTTTGTTCTCCAAATAATCCAACGGGTGTTGTGGCGACTAAACCTCAGCTTGAAGAGTTGATTTCAGAGGCGAAAAAAAGGGGGGCTTTTATAGTTTTTGACAGCGCTTATGCCAGTTTTATTCAGGACAAGACACTGCCAAAATCGATTTTTGAGGTGGAAGGGGGCTTGAAGGCTGCAATAGAGGTGGGCTCTTTTTCAAAGCTTGCCGGTTTTACTGGGGTCCGCCTGGGATGGACCGTGGTCCCTAAACATTTACAGTTTGAAGATGGAACCTATGTGATAGACGATTTTAAGAGGCTTCACGCCACTTTTTTTAATGGGCCTTCAAATGTAGCAGAAGCTGGAGCCTTGGGCGCTTTAAGCGATAAGGGTTTTAAGGGGGTCATCGAAGGGGTTAACTATTATATGGAGAATGCTAAACTTATAAAAGAGTGTTTAACGGGGCTGAACTTAAAGTGTTTCGGGGGTGAAAATGCTCCTTATGTTTGGGTAAAAGTCAATAAACCCTCTTGGGAGGCGTTTGATCTCTTTTTGGAAAAATACCAGATCGTGACGACGCCAGGAGTTGGTTTTGGGCCTTGTGGGGAAGGGTTTTTGCGCTTTAGCGCTTTTGGAAAAAGAGAAGATGTAATAGAGGCAATTAAAAGAATGGAAAATACTGCTGCACTTTTTTAAAGAGACAGCAGTATTTTTAGATGAATCTATCTTTTTAAAAGAGCATCTCTGATGACGCCAACAACTCCTGTTAAGCCACCACCAGTTAAGGCACTAACGCCCACGTTTAACAAAAGAGATGTCAAGTCAAAATGACTCTCTCCTGTAGCGCCAGTAGCAGCAGCTGCAGCTGTTGCGCTAGCTCCGCTTGAAGCTAAAAGTCCTAAAGCCTTAAGAGCGAAATCTCCAAGACCACCACCGATAAGACCTGAAACTGTGTTTCCTGCCGTTCCAAGGCTTTTGTCTCCCAAAGCCTTACCTGCAACGTTTCCCCCAACAGCTCCACTCAATAAAGATAGAACAAGATTCAACATATCCATTTTTTTTCTCCTTGGTTGCCAAAGCTTTTTTTTATCCAAAAATGATTATTTTCGTCAACTTGTTTTTAAAAAAAAATAAAAGGTTCCTCTTTCTTTTCTTTTTTTTCCAAAGATGGTATACGGGCCCGGTTAAAAAAAGGGAGGTTTGTAAAAGTGTCTCAGTCAGTTTTTTTAAATTGTGTGGCCGATGGGTTGTTGCTCGATGTTTTTGGGATGGCATGTCTTGCAGGGGGAGCTGCCCAAGGAGCTCCTCTTCTTGTCATGGGGGTGACCTTAAGTGTCGTTCAACTTGCAAAAATTAAGTTAAACCAGTACACTTCACAAGGATGTCTTAAGCTTCAGAAGTGTTTGAGCGGCGAAAGGGTGAAAAAATTTAGGGTTTTAGCGGCCTGTTTTTCTTTACTTGTTTGTGAAATTTCGATCCCAGTCAGTGTTATTGTCGCTTTTGTCGTGGCAATTTTGACTGCCGTCACTCTTCCTGTTGTTCTCGCTCAAAGACAGAAAAAAGTTAAGAAGGTTTTTGTAAGTAAGGGTTTTACTCCTCCCCCTGCGGGTTTTTTTTAAGGAATTGAAGAATGTCTGAATCGGTTTTTGTCATAGCTAACATTTTCTTTTTCGTCACAAACCCGATAGGGAATGCACCTGCGATTTTGGCTATGTTGAAAGATTTTGACGTCAAAACGCAGATGAAAATTCTTTTTAGAGAAGTGCTTGCAGCTTTCTTAATCGCCGTTTTTTTTCAGTTTTTTGGGGAAGTGTTTTTTGGAAATCTCTTGCAAGTAAAACCGTATGCCACTTCTATTACTGGAGGAGTGTTGCTTTTTTTGGTCGCCTTTGAGATGATTTTCCCAAAACATCAAGCTGAAACTGCAGCCCTTAAGAAGGAGCCGTTTATCGTTCCCATTGCAACCCCCCTTCTTTCAGGTCCTGGGCTTTTAACGATTATTATGCTTTATTCAACCCAAGAGCAAGATAATCTCAAAATCTTTATGGCGATCACTCTTGCCTGGATTGGGGTCACCGCGGTGCTTTTTTTAACTCCTTTCCTCAAAAGGTTATTAGGGGACAGGGGGTTAGTCGCCCTTGAGCAACTCATGGGGATGTTGCTGTCGATGATGGCGATGGAAATGATTATCAATGGAATAAAACTGTTTTTAAAAACTTGAGAGGTCTTTAATGTCACTTTTCCCAATCGCCCTTGTTTTATTTTTGATAATGGATCCCTTTGGTAGCGTCGCAAGTTTTTATAAAATGGTGGGGCATCTGCCGAGGAAAAGGCAGTTTGCGATTCTCTTAAGAGAAATGGCAATTGTTTTGATTCTTGCCTACCTTTTCTTATTTTTAGGGGATGTGATCTTTCAGTTTTTAGGTATAAGCGAGACCACAGCGCGCCTCTCCTCAGGTGTCATTTTATTTCTTGTAGCCCTTGGAATCCTTTTTAGAGGAAGTAACTACATCAGGGGGAAAATTAAGGAAAGAGAGGAGCCTTTTATTATTCCTCTTGCGATCCCTTTGATCGCAGGTCCCGGTTTTTTGGCAACTGTTATGCTTTATTCAAACATCCAACCGGACACCGAGATTTTGCTTCTTGCAGTACTCATCGCCTGGATCAGTTCATTTTTAGTTTTAGCTCTGACGCCAGAGCTCATTGGCTTTCTTGGGGTGAATGGTCTTTTAGCTGTTGAAAAATTAATGGGAATGATCTTGATCTTTTTAGCTGTTCAGCGTTTTTTAGATGGAGTGAAACACTTCATGACCCACTATCTCAATGCATAATTTAAAGTTAATCGTCTGCTACGATGGGACTGATTTTTTTGGGTTTCAAGAAGCCTTGAGCGGAAGAACCGTGGTCTCTGTCTTAAGAGAGGCTTTTTTTCAGATTTTTCAAATGAGTTTATCGATTGAGGGGGCAAGTCGCACCGATAGAGGTGTTCATGCAAAAGGGCAGGTGGTTTCTGTTTTAGTCCCAAGAATGGTTTCAGATCTGCAATACCATTTAAATCGGTTGTTGCCAAAAGATATTGTCGTATTATCGTGTGTTGAGGTGGAACTGTCATTTCATCCCACCTTGGAGGCTATCGGTAAGGAGTACCACTACAATGTCTCTTTTGCCCCTTTCCAGAACCCCTTTGAGAGGTTTACCCACTGGCATGCACCGATAAGAAAGATTGATTTAAGGGGACTTGAAGAGGCAAGAGAGTTTCTTCTTAAAACAACCGATTTTTCAGGATTTACCCCCACAAAAAAAAGAGAGGAGTATTCTCACTGTAGGAGAACTCTTTGCCGTTTAGAGATTCTCTTTAAAGAAGACACCTTTCAAATCCAAATTGTTGGAGACGCTTTTTTGTATCGGATGGCAAGAATTATTTCAGGCACCCTTGTTATGGCCGCCTCCTCTCGGTTAAATGATTTAGAGAAAAAAATAGAAAAGGGAGATCGCTCTCTTCTTGGAATAACAGCTCCTCCTCACGGATTAACTTTATTTAAGGTGTTTTATAATAATTAATAAACCAATTATAATTGCATTGTAATATATAATTGGTTTATAAATGAATCCTTTAACTATTCTTAATAAACTAGAGGCTCGATCGTTAGAGGTCGACGCTCTTGGTGAAGATCAGCTTATAGAAGTTGTTGAGGCAGCTCTCTCAGACGAGGCCTGGAGAGCTTCAAACCTCGATTTGACCAAGAAATTGATTCTACGCGTCGAGGATGTGGCAGCTAGCTCAAAGCCTGTAGCTCTTACCTTCTCTCCCCAAGAGGAGACAGATATTCAGAAGGTGATTTCCCTTTGCAAAGGTTTAATTAAAAAACTCGATTTAAGTCAGCTTGGTTTTTTAGGGGTGGACCTTCCTAATATTCAGGAGCTTAAGAATTTAGAAGAGCTTTCATTAGTCGGTTGGGAAGAGTTAGAGAAACTACCCGATTTAACAGAGTTTAAGCACTTAAAAAAAATGGATTTGGGTGGTTGTAAAAGTTTAAAAGATTTTTCTTTTTTGAAAGAACTTAAAGAGTTAGAAGTTCTTGATTTAACGGATTGTTCGATAACCGATTTTTCATTTTTAAAGGAATTGAAACACTTAAAAGTTTTGGATTTAAGTGGGTGTCGTATTAAGACTTTTCCCGATTTAGGAGAGTGTAAAAACCTTGAATCAGTGACTCTTTGGGGATCTCAAGTTTCGACTCCTCTTTGTTTTAAAAATTTGAAGAGTATAAATTTTGAGAACTCAAATATCGTTTTTACGGAAGAGGAGTGGAAGGAGTTTAAACGAGATAATCCCGATTGTTTGGTAAAAATCAATGAAAAGACTATAGAACCTTTTGTGAAAGCTATTTTGGGTGTGGAACTGGAAGGAAAAAAAGGGTTGATCCCTTACTCTTTAGCAAAAAAGATGGCCGAGTACTTTTTTCTGCATCAAGTTAGAGAAAGGGAAGGGTATACGTATTATAACAAAGAGATGAGTGGATTGCCCTTTAGTTTTGAAGTTCAGGATAAGAGGATTATCATCTTGTTAAAGCAGGAGTTTAAAAAGGGGCATCAGTTGCTTTTAAATCTTCCCCACTTTTGTAAGAGGGGAGATTCAAAAAAAGTGACCATTGGATTAGATATTACGGACGGGGTTCCTTGCGCCTATCTTAGTCTGAATCTGTCTTTAGAAGAGAGATTAAAGGGAGCTTTTGGAAAAGAGCAACTGGCTAAAGAGCTTGATTATTTGAAAAAATATGGAGGGGTGGAGTTTTTGACTCGAGGGTCCCACAAGGCTAAACGAGGGGGAAAAGGTAAAGTGAAAGGGGATGAGATTGAGACGTTTACGATGTTTTTGGCTAAAGGAACAGGGAATGATCTTAAGGCCCTTGGTTTAAATGAAAAAGAGATCAGGGTGTGCTTTTTTGACATAAGCTTAGCTCTTCAAAAAATGCACCACGATGGGGTGATTCATCGAGATATCAAGCCTTTAAATATTCTTGTGGGAAAAGATCACAGAGCAAAGATCAACGATTTTGGACTTTCAGGTCCTGAATTTATCGATGGTGGTCCTTTGTTATTCTTTTCCCCTGAAAAAGTTGAGAGGAAGAGAACACCTGCGCTTGATGAAGAGAAATCGGATGATCTTTTTGCCTTGGCATTGACGATCGTTGATATGGTTTCTAATATGGAGGGGTGGTCAAAGTTTTATTTTCTAAATTACAATAAGGAAAATCCTCGACTGGGGATTGAAATGGCATTAAATGACTTTAAAAAGGCCCTTGCGGAAAATAAATCGGAAGACTCGGATGAGAAGAGAGTGTATGAGTGTGTTCTAGATATTTTGAATAATTACAACAAACCAAGCTATACCATAGATAACGTCGTTAATTTCTTGTCAAGTTCATAAGTTATATCTAAAATAATAATTAAATGAGTGTCTATTATCATGACTTCAAAAAAAACACATAATTTAATAAGATATTAACTATAAAAACACTCTGATTAATGATAATATAAAAATAAAGTTTTGGGGGGCGTATGTCTTTTATAAGTCAGTTTGGTGTAACAGCTCAAAATAATGAGGTTCTTTTTCAAAAATTGAGTGGTTATAGCTCTGAGGATGCGATAATCTCCCATCTTAAAGATGATGCGGATGCCTTAGCGTTTGTGATCGCACATTTACCTGAAGCTTCTAAACAAAATGTAAGCTTGGTGAAAAAGCTTGTAAACATAGCTCCCAATAATGAAACCATTAAACAAATTGCTTCAGCAATCATTGGTCAACCGGATGTTTTAAAGGAAAAAATAGAAGAGCGTCTTGCCGCCTTTAATCAAGAGAGTCGTCCAAATCAAGTAAAATTGCAAGAGGATTTAGTAACTATTTTGGTAGATGTTATAAAGGAAAAAGGTTCTTCCGATTCTCCAATGAGATCTTTTGAGAATATATTAAGGGAACAAAAAGGGGTTCGTCTAGGTGATGTAAAAGATAAAGTTTACGATAGGGCTTTTAAAGAGGCTCTTCAGGGAAATTTTACCTTAGCAAATCTTTTGGATAAGTCGTATTCAAAAATAAATTTAAGTGAAAGTGATATTGAAAAGCATTTTACTCATGCCATTGCATTATTTAAAATGTTTCCTAACGCTAATAAAGAGGTGTTGAGGGGTGTGATGGGTAAGTTAAAAGGGGAGTACTTGCAAAAAGTTGCGCAAGTTCTTGCGGAAGGTTTACCTCCTCCAGAATTAAACCAGAAACTTCAGATGCTAAAAGAATTGTTACCTGAAGATTTTAAACATTTAAAAGAAGATTGCACTAGATTAATAGCAAATTTAAAGGATACACAATTAGAACCTTTGGCTGGTTCGTTGGTAAATACTCATCCAGATCACAGCGGGGTTTTGCGATCATTGTCTACATTTGTTCAATTTTTAGGGAGTCCTGAAGCCTCACAGGAGGAATTTTTATTTAATTTACTGCCGGTGAATGATGACTTAAAAATTGATTTTTCACAAAAGGGTGAGAGCGATATTTTATTTGGAGCTTTAATGAGTTGTACAGCAGAAGCTTTTGCGAAGGCTGTCTTGAAGGCAGAACAGTCAGGATCGAATGCAGTCCATCAATTTGATAACTTGAACGAATTGAGACAAGTTATTCAAGAGATTGGTGGAAAGCTGGGAAGGGAAGTCGATATTGAGGTAGAAATGCAGACAGGTGATGATGTCATGATGACAAACTTGATGAGATTAATACCTGGAACTGAGTACCAACAGGTGAGGGATGCTTTAACAGAGGTAGAAAATAAAGTGATGTTTGAGGGATGGCTTGCAGGTCAGGATGAAGAGCAGATTAGGGAAAATTATACGACTTTTGCTGAAATGGTTGCAGCTTATAAAGAGACTGGTTTTGATGAGTTTTAATCAGACTGTTAATTGCTTTAAGAGAATTTTAAAGGATAATCAGGATGGGAAATTCAGCGCTATTTAGTCGGCCCTGAAAAAGTAAGGGTTCCTTGAGAAAAATTTGCAGTTAACGAGGAGGAGAGACATAGCCTATTTTGCAAGTTTTAATTATATGACAATGAGAAAAGCTCTAAAATTTCGCGAATGGAACACGCACTCTCCAAAGAAAAGGTGATCCTTTTGCAACAAAAAAAGCGGTGAACGACGCTTCCCCCTCCTTCTCAAGGTTTGGTGAGGAGTAAAACGCATTTTTTGTTAAAAGGGGCACTTTTTTTTGGAGAGGACTTTTTTAAGGGCCGACTATTTAAAAAGACCTAGTACTATTTCCTTTTTACCCTTAGACACTCAATTTCTTAGTAGCAAGCGTGAGTCTTTTAAGACCAAACACGATAAGTGCTCCTAAAATGCATGAGAGGCATCCACTCATACTTGGGCTTTTAGGCACGATCATTTGAAGCGATCCCACCATAAATCCCGATAGAAGGCTTAAGGTGATGTTTTCGTGCCTCTTTAGTAGGTATTTGATCACTTTCGTAAAAGTCATGGCTCCAGCTAAAATACCCATTAGTAAAAAACTTAAAAAACCGACCGAATTTAAAGGGGTCTTTCCCATTTGAACTAAAGCTTCGATTGCAGGTTCGTAGGCGTTAAAAAGATGAAGCACGTAGGAGCCTGATATACCTGGTAAAAGCATGGCTGAGATGCTAAAATAGCCTGCAATAATCAAATTAAGGGGTGTTATATTTGCGTGCTTTAAACAGGGTTCCGGAAGGGTAAAAGCTATTAAAAATCCCAGAATAAGGGGAAGAACCCTTACCTTTTTGATCTCTTTAATCAAAAAAAATGTCGAGGCTAAAATTAAGCCGCAAAACGTGGCAAAAAGAGATTCTCTGTAAAGAGACAACAGGTGATGAATCACATGGGAGAAGAGAAAAATCGATGTTCCCATTCCCGCTAAAAGGAAAAAAATAGGGTACCCCTTTTTTTTCTCCTTCTCTAAAAAGTTTGTCCCAAAAGAGCTTAAAGAGTCGATGAGATCTTCGTAGATCCCTAAAAGAAAAGCTACTGTGCCACCAGAAATGCCCGGAATTAAGTCGCAAGCCCCCATAAGCAGACCGCTTAAAAAATGCTTAATCATATCACATTCAAATACTTAGCAAAATACCAGGCGGCTAAAAGAATCACTCCAAGCGCTGCTATCCAGACGCCGTTTGGAAGCGATTTGACGTGAGATCCGGGATGCCCTCTAGACTCTAAAGTTCCGATTCCGTACGAAAAATCTTGTTTTTGCTTTAAAGGTCTTTGAAAAATATCGGGATGCTCTTTCACTAGTTTCTCTGTGTCCATTCCAAGATATAAGGCGTATTGTTTGATAAACCCTTGTGCGTACACAGGAGAGATAAGTTTACTCATATCGCCCTCTTCGATCGCCTGGAGAAAATTCAGCCTGATCGAGGTTGCATTTTCAATCTCTCGTAAAGAGATCGCAAGCTCTTCTCTTCGCTGTTTGAACGACTGACCAATTTGTTTGACGTCATCCTTAATCATAAGCCACCTCTTCATTGGATTGGTATCATTAAACGGCATTTGGTAGATTGAATCAAGTGGAAAATTCCTTGACTCATGAGAGGGGCCCATGAGATCATTGGGCTCATTAAAAACTTCGGGAAAAGGAGTCTTCAGTTGTCCTTTTTTGTCACAAAAATCGATTTGAATCTGGCTGCAAAGCTTAAAAACGATCTTAAAGAGAAAGGGTTTGTTTTAAGTCAGCCCGAACACACTCTTTTTTGTGGCAAAAAAAAAGGGGTGACTTTAGCTCTTTACACTTCGGGCAAGTTGGTCGTTCAAGGAAAAGAGAAGCAAGAGTTTATCGAGTTTTATCTAGAGCCTGAAATTTTGAAAAATCTCTCCTTTACCAATCCCACCGTTTTTCTCGATAAAACTGCAAGGATTGGGATCGATGAGTCGGGTAAAGGGGATTTTTTTGGTCCCTTGTGCATCGCAGGGGTGTTTGCTCAAGGGGAAGAAGTCGTTGCTTTAAATAAAATCGGGGTGAGGGACTCAAAAGAGATTGGCGATAAAGAGATTTTTGTGATCGCTAAACAAATTAGGGCGCAATTTGCGACCCATATCGTTAGAATCAGTCCAAAAAAATACAACGAGCTTTATCAAAAGTTTGGGAATTTAAATCATCTTCTTGCCTGGGGGCATGCGACCTGTATTGAGGCGCTTCAGTTAAAAACAGGGTGTCAAAACGTGATTATCGATCAGTTTGCCAAAGAGAGCGTTGTGGAGGGGGCTCTTAAGAAAAAAGGGATCTCTTTAAACATCACTCAACGAACAAAGGCTGAAGAGGATACCGTTGTAGCAGCAGCTTCCATTATGGCAAGAGCCTCGTTTTTAGAGGGGCTTGAAAGGATGGGGAAAGAGTATTCTTTTTTATTTCCTAAGGGAGCTGGAAGTGGAGTTTTGAAGGCAGGTAGAGAGTTTTTAACAAGGTCTGGAGAAACGGCCTTGAGAGAGGTTTGTAAAGAGCATTTTAAGACGCTTGACCAAATACTTGGAAAACCAACACAATTGAAGAAATCTTTTTGGAGGTCATCATGAGGCAAACAGTTTTAGCCGTTTTAGCAATGGCGCTTGTAGGGGTTCTGATTTTTTTAAATTACGCAAGCCCTGTGTTTTCAAAGCAGTTTATCGATCCTAACCAAATTCAAGGGGTTGATGTGTACTATAAAGGGATTCCCTACACTCTAAACATGTCTCAGCAAAATGCTCTTTTAGCTCTTGTCAACAATAGCCTTACGATTCAGACCCTACCTGCACTTCAAGAGAATGCATCACAAGTCGATAAAGTTGTTTTTTATCCTTTGGGGCAGTCTAAGCCCCTTGTGTTAATTCTCAAAGGGGAAAATTCGGTCCATTTTACCTATTTTACTCTCGATGGTAAGGCGTTCAAAGAACCCCAACCAGGTCATTTAAAAGAGCTTTTAGAGACCACCTATGATAGTTAAGTTGCTGATTGAAAATTTAGTTTTGGTCGAAAGGGCCGAAATGAATTTTTCTAAAGGGTTTAATGTCTTGACGGGAGAGACCGGCGCTGGTAAGTCAGCTGTGATGGCCGCTCTCTCTTTTTTGATGGGCAAGCGCCAAGATGTCCAATTAATTCGAAAAGGGGCTGAAAAAGGGGTTGTCGAAGGGCATTTTGAGGCTCCTCTTAGCGTTGCTAATTATTTGAAAGAAAGGGGGATTTCTCACGATCCAGGCGATGCTCTGGTTATTAAAAGGGAACTTAAAATCGATGGGAAGGGTGCGATTTTTATCAATCAGCAAAGAGTCCAGGGGCATGTGCTTAAAGAGCTTGGTGGGTTGTTGATCACTCAGGTGGGGCAGCTTGCGATTATGACCCTTTTTGATCCGGAAAATCAATTGAAATTGCTCGACTTATTTGGAGAAATCGATTCTCAAAACTACAAAAAGGTGTATCTTGAGGAAAAGAAGTTAGAAGATGAAGTGGCTTATCTTAAAAAGGAAAACTTTAGCAAAGATTTGGCCCTTTCTTCACTTGATTTAGATATCGAAGAGATTGAGTCGGCTCATCTCAAAGAGGGAGAGGAAGAGGAACTTTTTCAAGAGTACACCAGGTTAAATCAATCTGAACAGTTAGCTAGTTTAGTTCAGGAGTGGCTAGCTCTTTTTTCTGAAGAGGGGGGAGGGCTTGAAAGAGAATTAAAGCGTGCCAAAAGAGGAATTGACCAGCTTTTTTCAATGGATGAGAGTCTTAAAGGGGCTGCAGAATCGGTAAAAACAGCTCTTTTAGAGCTTCAAGAGGTCGTTAATACCTTATCACATTATGAGAGTCGCCTCGAATTTAGCCCGAAGAGGTTAAACGAAATCGATGAAAAATTAAGCCTGATTGCTCGTTTAAAAAGGAAGTGGGGGAAAAACACTGAAGAGATTCTTTCCTCTTTGGATGCCTTAAAAACCAAACGAAAAAAACTTCTCTTTTTAGAAGATGAACTGATTTCGTTAGAAGAAAAACTCTCCTCTTTAAGGGGAATAAGGCAGCTTTTGAGTCGTGAGCTGACTGAAAAAAGAAGAGAGGGGGCTTTAAAACTTACCCAACTCATGACAAATGAACTTAAAAAACTGAATATGCCAGGAGCTCACTTTAGTGTCGAAGTGAAACAGTCAAGGGGGAGCTGCACTGGTGAAGATTTTGTTGAATTTACCCTCTCTGCCAACCTTGGGGAAAAAGCGCTCCCTTTAAGGCAAGCGGCAAGCGGCGGTGAGATCTCTCGGGTGATGCTCGCTTTTTATGCCCTTTTAGCGGAAAAAGAGGAAACCCCCATCTTAATTTTTGATGAGATCGATGCCAATATTGGAGGAGAAACAGCACAAATTATTGGAGAAAAGCTAAAAGAGATCGGGAAAAACCACCAGGTGCTTTGTATTACCCATTTCCCCCAAACGGCTAAGTCGGCAATCACTCATTTTAGGATAAGAAAAGTAGAGGAGTTTGGAAGGACTTTGACCAAAATAGAGCTTTTATCCAAAGAGATGAGAAGAGATGAGCTAAAAAGAATGGTAGGAGGAGAGGTTTTTGTTTAATAAAAAGGGGGGTAATGGTATAATAGATTTTTAAAAAAAAGATTTTTTTATTATGAATAGTGTTTCTTCCGGCAATTTTACTTACAATTTTCCCAAACCATCTGAGATTAGGAAACCCTCTTTTTTTGGTCGTACTGTGACTTGGATTCGAAAAAAATGGGATTCTTTTTGTAAAGCGATCTCTTCTTTTTTTAAAGCGATCGCTGATTTTTTTAGGAATCTTTTCACTTCAAAGAAGGGGAAAAAAAGTGAGGCAACAGCTTCCTCTAGTAAAGCTGCCACTTCCACCTCCTCTTACTCAACGAAAACTTCTTCCTCCTCTTTTAGCTCTGCATCATCATCTCCTTTAAGTCCAAGCGCTCCTCATGGATTCTCCAATCTTGGAGCTAGCTGTTTTATGAATTCTGCTTTGCAAGCATTGATGATCCCTTCTGTTCAAGCGGTGGTAAGCTCTTTTGCTAATAAAGAGCTTAAAGAAGGGGCTCTTGAGACACTAAAAAATAAAGATTTTAATGAATTTTCCTTTCAGGAGTTAGAGATCTATAGAATCTCTTTTGCAAAAGCTTTAGAGGAATTTATCAAAACAGGTGACTCTAATAATGCAGAAAGTCTTTTTAATCATTTTAAAAAATTCGTGCCCGATTTAAAAGATGCAACTTCTTCAATTCAACAAGATGCTGAAATTATCGTATTAGCTCTTTTTCAAGCTTTAGAGTTAACCTCTCTTCAGATAGTAAGTGTTCTGTCAATAGACACTGTTAAAGTAGAGGGTCGTTCAGAAAAATGTCCGATTCTGCAAGTGCCTGTTGAAAAGACGTTACAAGAGTCTATTAACAAATATTTTGCAGAAGAGACGTCTACAGAGTTAGGTGATTGGGATAAAAAAGCAATTAAAATAAAGCAAGCTTCAGATATTGTGGCGATTTCATTGAAAAGATTTGATACGGACGGGAAATTGTCATCTCCTGTTCAGCTTCCGGATAATGGGATTATCCAACTTCCTGTAGGTGATACTTCTTTCGAATATAAGATTGTTGGAGTGGTGCGCCATGCTGGATTGACTGAACGTTCTGGTCATTATTTTGCTTTTTCCTTAAAGGAGGATGGGTGGTACTGCTGTAACGATTCGAGTATTTCAAACTCCTCGTACGAGGACGTCAAAAATGAGTCGGAAGAGGAAACAAACTACATTTTTATTTTAGAAAAAATAAGCTCTTTAAAAGAGACACCTCAACCTCCCTTATTAAATAACGAGGTAGATGCGGCCATTCAGTTGATTTTAAAGTCCGACGTCATCCTTAAAAAGATCCGAGAAAAGTGGGGGGATGGGGATATTTCTGAAATCATTAATAAAAATTGTCCTGGTTTAAGTGGGGGCATTTCCGAAGTGTTGGAAGCCATTTTTAATAAATTAGAAATAAAGAATCAGGAGATCGTTTGTGACTCTCTTGAGGATTTTCGGGCTTTATCTCTTTTAGAAGAGGCACAACCTTCTTTTATTCGTTTAAATCTTAAAGAAAAGGACTTAAATCCTCAAGAAAAGGTAACTCTATTTGGTTCCCCTTATAAAATTATTCCGGGGGATGATCTAGGAGAGAAAAGCTCAATTTGTCTTAGTGGTAGGGATAAGAGTCCTATTAAGCACGAAAAAAATTCTCACCAAATCTATTTATTGCAACTCATTGAAGATGAGCCATTGAAATAAATACTTAACAATTTCTTGACGGTAACTTATCCCATTCAGTATGTAGAAAAAGTACGAAACCACCTGGGGAGGGGGCATTTGTATGCGGGGAAGAGGCGTTGGGAAACTGATGGTGTTTCTTGGTCTATACGCCACATCGTGTTATGCGGATTTAGACAGCGGCAGTCTAGGGCAGGAGAAGATGATGCAGCCTCCCGAAAAAAGTCGCTGTCGTCCGTTTAACATCGATGGTTCGTTCGATACGATCGGGGCTTCCCCTTTCACAAGTTTACCCTTTAAAGGGCAAAAGCAAAGCTTTTCGCAAGGGGAAATAGAGGCAGGTTTTGTTTTTTATTTTAAAGAGTGTTTTGAGGAGGCTCTTCAAATCACAATAGGGGGAACGGACGCCCATTTTGTGTGGCAAGAGAATCCCTTTTTTGATCAAACCCATTTTTATTACGTAAGTCTTGAGCTTGGAGGAAGAACAAAGCGATTTCGCAATTGGCTTTGGCAGGGGAATGTGTCTGTTAACGTGAACCCGAATCATTTTGATTTCAAGCGTTATGCCAATTACGATCTTCTTTTATGGGGAAGGCGGGAGTGGTCGAATCGATGGGGGTGGCACTTAGGTGTTTTGAGTTTTCTTGGGATGGAGGTTAACAGGGTCTATCCGATTTTTGGTTTTGACTGGAAGATAACAAGTAAGTGGACTCTAAACGCGATTTATCCGATCAATATAGCGCTTGTTTACGAATTCAATAAGTATTGGTCGGCGGCAGCTGCTGGCCGTTTTTTTTTTAATAGGTTTAGAACAGGGGAAAACGAGCCTTTACCTCGGGCGGTTTTTGAGTACCGCAATCGTGGGGCAGAGCTTGCGATAACTTACACTAAAGAAGAAATTGTGAGCGTGAATCTGCATGGTGGGATCACCTTTAATGCCGATATTGGAATTGCAAACAGTCACTACACCAATAGGCACACCTATTGCTCAAAAACCGCTCCTTATCTTGGAGCTCAAGTTGATTTTAGATTTTAAACTCTTGACGATTGAAACAATTTCTTATAGATTGTTTCTTTTACCAAAAAGGAATGTTTATGGTACCAAGTGGCGTCAATAACTCTCCCCTATTTGTCGAAAGGTTAGTCAGATTTCCTGAATTTGTTATAAAGGAGACTGTTCGAGATTTGATCATAGGTCTTTTTCAAATCGTTGTCTTCACCCCTTTAGCGATTACGACACTTGGTTTAAGTAAAACGATTAACAAAAATGCCGGAGAGTCCCCTTTAGAATCAAAGTGTTCCACAGTAACACCTGATCTGCTTATTAAGGTATTGGAAATTTTAAACAAAGACGCGAAAGTAAGTTACTTTAAGTTGTTTCGCTCCTCTTTTTTATTAAAAAAAGTTGAAGGTAGCCATATTTTTAGTCGGCATGTGGTTTCCCGTTTAAAAAATGTGGGTAAACTTTTGTATGAAGTGACACGTCGAGTGGCATTATTGGCTTTTGGAGCGTTAAGCTTGATCGTTGCCTTCATGACATTTGGGCATTATAAGAAAGTCAACACGTTTGCATTGAAACATTTTAATCCATTAGGAATTGTAGCGGAGGTTTCTTTTGGAATTCGCGCGATCATCAATCCCTTCCAGTTTGACCCAAGTTCAAATTATTCGTCCTTCAATCAAAGCCGTTAGTACTCTGTAGAATAAGTTTTAAGGATTATTTTTAATTCTTTAAGATGGATAAAAAAAAATGTGAAAAAAGAGGTTTAGGGACACACCCTAATCCTACATATCATGTTTATCCTATGAATCATGTTTTTTGTTTGCGGCAAAATTTTCAATTTTCTTGGCGTCTTTGCATTAATAGCTTTACTCTTAACTTTTCCCGATTTGTGCTAAATGGCACAAGTCAGGAAAAAATTTTTTAAAAATACCGTTTAAAACTTTCTCTAGGGAGTATTATCCTATGACGATCCATAGGCATTTTCAATTTTAACTCCTCCAAAAAAGCAACAGCCCCTCTTTGGTCGGCCCTGAAAAAGTCCTCTCCAATAAAAAGTGCCCCTTTTGACAAAAAATGCGTTTTACTCCTCACCAAACCCCGCAAGGGGATTTGAATCGTCATTCACCGCTTTTTTGTTGCAAAAGGATCACTTTTTCAGGGTCGACTAGAATAGAGAGCTTCACTCTTCTTTCTCTGTGAGTTCTGTGCTCAGAGCCTATAAACCCAAAATCAGGTTGTTATCATATTGTCTTTACTTTTTGAGAGACCGCTAGATAATCTAAACTTTTTTCTATTACAAATTCTCTTAAAAGAAAAACACCAACAAGGTTACTTAAGAGCATTAAGGTGATCGATAAATCGGCAAGTCCCCAAATGAAGTTCACGTTTAAAAAAGCGCCAACCGGAATCAGGGCCACATAAAAAATACGGTAGTAGAGGATAGACTTCTCCCCAAAAAGATACGCTGCAGCTCTCTCCCCACAGTAGCTCCAAGCTAAAATCGTCGTATAAGCAAACAGGATTAAGGCGACCACAACCACAACTTCTCCCAGAGGACCCATTCCCTGATGAAAGGCGTAAGTGACCTGTGTTGTGCTTTCTAACCCATTGACTTTATAAGCCCCAGTCAGGATTAAGACGAGAGCTGTCGCTGTGCAGACGATCATTACAAGAACAGGAGTGATTAGAGTGGCAATACCGTCGAGGACAGGGTTATTTGTCCTTGCACCCGCTTGCAAAATCGGTACAATTCCCGTTCCAGCGTCAGTTGCAAAAAGACCCCTATCGAACCCAACGGTAATCCCTTTAAATACGGCAGCACCAAGAGCTCCTCCAGCCGCAGCTTTAAGAGCAAATGCCTCTTGAAAAATTAAGTAAAAAGCTTGAGGAGTATCCACGATCCGGGTCAAAATAATATAAAAAGCGCCGGTTAAATAAAATGCGGCCTTAAGCGGCACAACGGCTCCAGCAAAAGAGGAGAGACGCTTAATCCCTCCTAAAATCACAAGTCCAATCGCAAGGGCAATCCCAAGAGAGGGGAGAAGTGGGTCGATCTCTTTAGCTTTTAGGGGCAATATCATGGAGTTAACTTGTGCAAAATTACCCACTGAAAGCGCCCCCATAAGGGTAAAAACAGAAAAAGAAATGGCTAGTTTTTTCAAGCCTAGCGCTTTTAAGTAGTACATCGGTCCACCGACATACTCCCCATTTTCATTCACTTCGCGGTACTTTATGCTTAATAAACAGCTTGCGTATTGAATGATTGAGGCAAGCGCCACCATCACCCACATCCAAAAAAGAGCGCCTGGTCCCCCAGTGGTTAGCGCGATGGCCATACCTGAAATGTTACCCGTTCCAAAGTTACCTGCAAGAACCGCTGAGATCGCTCCAAATCGGCTGATAGTTCCTGTGTCCCCTTTCCCTTGATCTCTTATGCAAGTGAAACTTTTTTTTAACTGAGTGAATTGAAAAAAATTAAGTTTGAGGGTGAAGTAAAGGCCGATAAAAAGAACAGCCGGGAATACGAGATATAGAGTTAAAATGTGGTTTACAGTGTCTAAAAACATAAGGCCCCATTTTATCTAAAGGTCTCTAAATAATCAAGAGCTCTTAAGTCTTATAAGACTTAAGGGGAGCTCGGGTATCTTTCACTTAAACTGAGAACGGGAATGTCCGGGTTAAAATAAGTAGACACAAGACTTAGATTAGAGGAGGTTCTCACTAAAATATCTCCTTTAGACAGCAGAAGGCAATCGATTAAAGCGTCTAATCCTGATTGATAAGGATCTTCAGCCCCAAAATGGAGAGGTTTTCCGTTTGTTGAGCGTTTAGCTGTTTCGTTGAAAGAAACAGCATCTCCAAAATGAGTTCTTAGAAATTCAAGAAATGGTGCCTCATCGGTGGCTAAAAAGATTTTAAAATCGGCTCTGTTGATTGAGGTGATCACCTCCTCGATTTTTTGAAGGATATCGATGTAGGGCACATGAGGCGCCTCACTTATTTTGTCTGTACCTCGATAGTGAACTGAGATCACAAAATGGCCAAGAAGATTTTCTTTGTAAAAAGTGTCTACAAAATGGATGATTTCGGGACGAATAGTCAAATATTTTTTTATTAAGTGGGAGCACTCAATTTTTGATGTAAAAAGCTCGATCTCCATAAGGGAAGTGTTAGGAGGGTAGACTGTTTGAATAGTTGGGGGTGTCATATCGCCAAATTGGGTCGGGAGAAAATAGTAATGCCACCAATTCTCTCCCCGATTTGGACAGTAATAATTGCCCGTAGTTCCAAAATCGACCTTAAAACCTCTAATTAAACCCTTGTCATAAGATTTACATACGGTTAAAATGTAATGAAAAGTGGAAAAAAAGCCCGCAGATTCTCGATCGATAATGATGAGAGCGTTTTCAGTAAGAAGTGTTTTATCTAACCGATCAAAATTCCCTTGTAATGTTTGAAAAAAAAAGATAAAAGATAAAAATAAAAATCTTAATGTCATAATTTTTCTACCCGCTTAATACCTAATTTGTCTACAACGACCCTATATTTTTCGTCAGAATTGTTGTTTGAAGTGATCACCATATTTAAATGAGACACCTTTGGTAGATGCCTTTTTTCGACGCTGTTTGTTTTTTGATTAAAGCAGAGGTAGAGGGAAGAGTATCTGAGGCTTTTGCTATCAAACGGTGAATATTGAATCGAAAAGGGATGTTTATATCTTTGAGGCAAGGATCAGCTTTCGGGTCTTGTTTGTAAAGAATCACTTCTCTTTTGTACTTGATCACCGTTTCGAATCTCTTGATATCGGGAAGCTCTTCTGAAAAGTTATTTTCTCGAAGATATTTAATTTTTGGAGGAAGTTCGTGCAATTTTAAAAATTGTACTGTCTCTTTTAAGTCACCTATTTTATTGCCCGAAGGATCCAAAATAGCTCTGCTAAAGTCGGGAAACCAGAAGCTTGCTCTATTTTGATACAAGTTTTTTAGATCTTCCTTGAAAGAGGTCGTGATAAGGGGGTTAGTGGCCCGGGAAAAAAAAGCCGTAGCAAAAAGAGTCGTATAGAGAAACATCGCAATGCCAGCAAATCGACTGATAGTTCCTGTTACTCCTTTCCCTTGATCATTTATGAAGGTAAAGCTTTTTTTTAACTTAGAGAATTGAAAAAAATTGAGTTTGAGGGTGAAGTAAAGGCCGATAAAAAGAACAGCCGGGAATACGAGATATAGAGTTAAAATGTGGTTTACAGTGTCTAAAAACATAAAGCCCCATTTTATCTAAGGGTCTCTAAATAATCAAGAATTCTTAAGTCTTAAAAGGTTTAAAATGAGATGGGGTACCTTTCATTCATATTGATAACAGGGATGTAAGGATTAAAATAAGTAGAGGCAAGACTTAAATTAGAAGAGGTTCTCACTAAAACATCTCCTTTAGACAGCAGAAGGCAATCGATTAACGCCTCAAGTCCTGACTGATAAGGGTCTTCAGCCTCCAAATGGAGAGGTTTTCCGTTTGTTGAGCGTTTAGCTGTTTCGTTGAAGCAAACAGCCTCCCCAAAATGAGCTTTAAGAAATTCTAGAAAAGGAGCCTCATCTGTGGCTACAAAAAGTTTAAAATCTGATCTGTTATTTGATTTGATAACCTCTTCGATTTTTTTAAGGGCGTCAACGTAGGATACTTGAGGCGCTTCAGTTATTTTGTCTGTTCCTCTGTAGTGAACAGAAATGACAAAATAGCCAAGAAGATTGTTTTTGTAAAAAGTGTTTACAAAATCGATGATTTTAGGACGAATAGTGATATATTTTTTTATTAAATGAGAGCACTCAAGGCTTGAAGTAAAAAGCTCGATTTCCCAACAGGACGAATTAGGGGGAAAGTAAGCTTGAATAGTTGGAGGTTTTATATCGCCAAATTGAGTCGGTAGAAAATAGTAATTCCACCAATTCTTTCCCCGATTTGGAGAGTAATAAAGGCCCGTAGTTCCAAAATCGACCTTAAAACCTCTAATTAAACCTTTGTCATAAGATTTACATACAGCTAAAATGTATTGAAAAGTGGAAAAAAAGCCCGCAGAGTCTCGATCGATAATGATGAGAGCGTTTTCAGTAAGGGGTGTTTTATTTAACCGATCAAAATTCCCTTGTAATGTTTGAAAAAAGATAAAAGATAAAAATAAAAATCTTAATGTCATAATTTTTCTACCCGCTTAATACCTAATTTGTCTACAACGACCCTATATTTTTCGTCAGAATTGTTGTTTGAAGTGATCACCATATTTAAATGATACACCTTTGGTAGATGCATTTTTTCGACGCTGTTTGTTTTTTGATTAAAGGAGAGGTAGAGGGGAAGAGTATCTGAGGCTTTTGCTATCAAATGGTGAATATTGAATCGAAAAAGGATGTTTAAATCTTTGAGGCGAGGATCAGCTTTCGGGTCTTGTTTGTAAAGAATCACTTCTCTTTTGTACTTGATCACCGTTTCGAATCTCTTGATATCGGGAAGCTCTTCTGAAAAGTTATTTTCTCGAAGATATTTAATTTTTGGAGGAAGTTCGTGCGATTTTAAAAATTGTACTGTCTCTTTTAAGTCACCTATTTTATTGCCCGAAGGATCCAAAATATCTGTGCTAAAGTCGGGAAACCAGAAGCTTGCTCTATTTTGATACAAGTTTTTTAGACCTTCCTTGACCCTATCCTTTAGAATATAGAGCAGAACAATGGTTAAGATCACAGGAAAAGAGGTCGTGATAAGGGGGTTAGTGGCCCGGGAAAAAAAAGCCATAGCAAAAAGAGTCGTATAGAGAAACATCGCAATGCCAGCAGCGATCGCTCCAAAAGCGGCCCCGTGTTTTTCTTGTACTGCAACCCTCGTCGATTTGAGCTGCAGCACTTCTCTTATGTATTTGGCAAGAAGGCTATTTCTTAGTAAAATCGATTCCCGTTTTTTAATTGGAAATTTTTCTTTTTGGTATTGATCGTTCTGAGATAGGACCTGCTTGATCTCATCTGTTACATTAGCGTTAGGACACATCTCTAAAAGGCCACAAAGGTAGTATTCGATCGATTGGAGGATAAATTCATCGACATGGGAAAAGCTAAGTTCCAATTCTTTGGGAAGAGAGGCTTTAAGGCGTAAAAAGTTTTCTCTAAACTCTTCAATATCTGTAGATAGCGTCTTAAGATCTTTTTTTAATGTGTCGAGATTGTTAGCATCGTTGTTTAGTATGATACGGCGTACCTCTCTTTCGAAGGGTGCTTCTAAAGATATTGGCAAGGAGTTTAAGCTCTTTTTTTGATGGGGTGACTTGCAATCTTTTTAGGGGGGATTCGGTGTGAGAATTTAGTTTTGAAAAGGTGTATTTAGGAGTTTTGTATCGTATTAGGGTCAACTCATCTTCGTAAAAAATCGCTTTTGGGTACGTTAACCGATTGATATAAAGGGCGCTTGGAATAAAGAGGAAAAATTCTTGAATAAATGTCGACTTTTTTTCGGTTTGAGCGAGGGGGAAATCTGATTTCAGTTCAAATTGGAGATTATCGCGGAAATTGATATCCCCCTCATTTAAGTCGCGCCAGAAGCTACTTGTCCAAAACTCATCCATTAGAAATCGATGCTGCCTCCAACACGCAATCCTTGAAGAGTATAAGTTCCAAGACTTCTTTGAGTATCAGGCGTTAAGGTGATGAGTCTGTTGTGATCAAACCACACTTGTGCTTCCCATGCGACAAGTCCCCGAATCACATAGCAGCCGCTGCAAATAGGCAATTCCCATCTTAGACCGATAGAGCTCTCAAGTATGGGGAGAACATTTCTTGTGCAAGCGCTTGCCGAGAAAATTTTGTTGAAGTAACTGTAGCAGCTATTACAGGTGTTGCAATCGTTGCATCCATTTGAATTGTTGTTGCAGCTGTTGCATCCATTTGAATTGTTGTTGCAGCTGTTGCACGATTTGCCACAAGTGCTACACCCGTTGTTGCAAGAGTTTTGTACAGTCATCGCATCGTATAAGTTAGTGCAATCGTATCGACAATTTTGATAGCGGCTCCAAAGGGCCGAAAATGAAAAATCGGCAAAAATGGCTGTACACCATCCAAAGTGGGAGGCCATATCGAGTCCCACTCTTGGTCCCGCTCCCCAAACGGATTGTTTTTGGGTGATGTCGTAGTCATTAAAGAGATAACCAAAGTAGCTAACGGAATAGTTTTGTTTATCCCAAACCCCTTTTGCACCAAAGTGAGGACGTACGGAAAACCAGTCGTTGACGAAAAACTCGTTGGCAATATCTAAATCGAGAATATTGACGCGAGTTGACCAGGAGGCTTGAGCTTGATCGAGAAGCTCTAAGTTTCCTCTACAGTTAAGAAGAGAATTGACTGTGGCAAAGTAAGCGACGAGGTCAGTTCCTAGCTGATTATTTGTGATGCAGGAACTTGTTTTCTCATTAAATTGGGTATAAACAATCGAAAGATCCCATCCGGAGCAGTCGAAAAGCAGCCCAGCACCAGCTTTAAAGCCTGAGTTAAATTTCCAGTTCATGTCGTAAATGGTGCCTTGCTGACAAACAGCATAACTAAAAGGGGAATTGTTTCCAGAGTAGGCAAACTTGAGGCCATCTTCGCGAGCAGTCCAGTATAGGTATTCACCGCGTAAATAGAACGCAGGGTAGCTCCAAAGCACGGCACTTTTACAGTTTGAGGGAACTTCTGCGTAGCAGGGAACCCCTTGGGCCTGTAATAGGGTTGGAAAAAGGGCAAACATTGCGATAAGCGTGTGTTTCAACATCAGAATATCTCCAAATCAAATTTGTGGTTTTTTTGTTTCAGTATACAGATAGAAAGATTGAAAGCAAACTTTGATTGAATTTTTTTCTTCTAACAGGTAAGATTGAATTTTCACCAAGGAGGAGCTTTTAAGCTCCTTTAAAAAAACTTTTAAGAGTTTATGAAGTTAAAAATCAATACGCCTTTAGTTTTCATTTTTTTTGCCTTAGGGTTTTCCATAATGTTGTTAACGGCTGATTTTTCGGCCATTAGTGTCACCCTGCCTTATCTTTCGAAAGAATTTGCTGTTAATAAAGAGTCATTGAGCGTAATCCTCAATCTCTATTTAGTTTTTTTTGTGATTTTAATGATTCCAGGAGGGCGTCTTGCCGATTATTTGGGAAGAAAAAAGGTGTTTTTGTTTGGTCTTTTAGTTTTTGCCTTGGCCTCTTTGACAGCCGGTCTTGCGGACAATTTTAAGTTTTTTGTCGCAGCAAGAGCTTTTCAAGGTATAGGAGCCGCTCTTTTTTTTCCAGCAAGTCTTGGTATCTGTTACGGGGTGGTTCCCGAGCAAAAACAGAGTTTTGCAGTGGGGCTTCTTTTGGCAATGGCAGGTATTGGATTTGCCGCCGGCTCATTTTTTGCAAATGCTTTAATCGATGCTGTTGGTTGGCGTTTTGTTTTTTTTGTGCCCGTTGGTGTGGCGACGTTTGCCTTTATTTTAGCTCTTTTTCAACTTGAAAATGAGGGGATTGAGAGTAAGGAGAGTTTAGGGGACACCTTTGGTTTAATCACCTTGACGGTGGCTCTTTGTTCTTTTCTTTTTGCAATGCAAAGAACGGGCCTTTTTGGGCTGATCTCATTTCCTGTTCTTGGGTGGTTGCTGTTTTCCTTTCTTTGTTTTTTACTGATGTTTTTTGTCGAGAGAAAGGTCCCTTCTCCTCTTATTCCAAGGGAGCTTTTTTCCAATCGGCAATTTTGGGTAGCGACCCTTTTGATAACAGTGATTTCCCCCGCTTTTTTTTCAGAGCTTCTCTTTCTTCCTCAGCTTATGCAAAAATTTTTAGGTTTTAGTCCGATGCTCTCTTGCTTAGGCCTTTTGCCCATTTGGGTTGTTTGGGCGCTCATTTCACCTGTTGCCGGCGATCTTTATAGTTATTTTGGTGGAAAACTGTTGGTGGCTATGGCAACTTTTTTAATTGCCATGGGGGCTTTTGTGTTTGGATTTGTTGGTTCAGAGGATAGTTACTTTTTTCTTCTTCCTGGTTTAATTCTTTCAGGCATTGGGTTTGGTTTTGGATTTACGTGCATCACAAATCTCGGGATGAGTGCAGTCGATGAGAGTAAATCGAGTTTTGCTGGCGGTGTCCTTTATACATTTTTAGTCCTTGGGGGACTTTTGGGGCTTGCTTTTTCCCGGGAGATTTTTTTAGTCGTCTCAAGGCTTGTTTTATCAAATGAGATAGAGCACCTCTCCTTTATCCTCGATGAGCCAAAAAAGAAAATGGCTGAGGACTTTTTGATAAACAATTCGAGCTTTTTCTCTTTTTCGCAAGACAACTATCTAATGGATCAGTTGCCGATGATGAACTTTTTAAAAATGGCCTTTTCGAAGGGTTTTTTTGCGAGTATGCTCTTTAGCGCTTTAAGCGCCCTTGTAGGGGCCCTTTTGGCTTTTTTCTATTTAAAAAATACAGATCACAATTTAAAGCCAAACTGATTGCCCAACTCACACGGTCTTAAATCGATGTGAAAGACAAAACGCTTTAAGCAAAATGGGGTGCGGTGCCGAAGAGAAAGTCACAATCTGAAGCTAAAACTTCTTAAATCGATGTGAAAGACAAAACGCTTAAAGCAAAATGGGGTGCGGTGCCGAAGAGAAAGTCACAATCTGAAGCTAAAACTTCTTAAATCGATGTGAAAGACAAAACGCTTAAAGCAAAAAGATTGCAGTGCCGAAGAGAAAGTCACAATCTGAAGCTAAAACTTCTTAAATCGATGTGAAAGACAAAAACGCTTAAAGCAAAAAGATTGCAGTGCCGAAGAGAAAGTCTCAAACTGAAGCTAAACTGATTGCCCAACTCAAATCGATGTGAAAGACGAAACGCTTAAAGCAAAAAGATTGTAGTGCCGAAGAGAAAGTCGCAATCTGAAGCTAAAACTTCTTAAATCGATGTGAAAGACGAAAACGCTTAAAGCAAAAAGATTGCAGTGCCGAAGAGAAAGTCTCAATCTGAAGCTAAACTGATTGCCCAACTCATATCGATGTGAAAGACAAAACACTTAAAGCAAAATGGGGTGCGGTGCCGAAGAGAAAGTCACAATCTGAAGCTAAAACTTCTTAAATCGATGTGAAAGACAAAAACGCTTAAAGCAAAATGGGGTGCGGTACTGATGACAAAGTCACAACCTGAAGCCAAACTGATTGCCCGACTCATACCGTCTTAAACCGAGATTAAAGATAAAAACACTTAAAGCTAAAAAGGATGCGGTACCGAAGATTAGAAGGGCTAAATTTAAAAACGAGAACTGTTTTAAAAGCTCGACGGGTAAATAACCAATGAAACCTGCTGGAATTACCGTAAACATCATCATCTCAAGCACTCCTGAGTAAATATTTGTGGGATAAAGTGCAAATAGAAAAAGAGAGTCACAATACTTTTTAGAGACGCTTTCAATGGGACCGATCCAGAAGGCGAGGCTGTGAGCTATAATCCCCATAGAGGTGAAAACTAAACTTCCACAAACCATGCAAAGAACGATTAAAGAAACAGCTTTAAGTGTTGTTAATCCCCCCATAAACATTAGAAAAGTGGTTGTTATCAGATACCCCCAACCTTTTGAGTACGATTTTGAACTTGCAATCTGAAGAAGAATATTTTTAGGTTGCGTCATAAAAGGATCTAAATCACCGCTTAAGATCATCCTCGAGAGGTTTTTTATCCCACCGGCTGTGATTTGCATCAATCCATAGGCCCCCATTCCGATCGCATTAAGAGCTATCATGTCGTTAAAGGTCCAGCCACCTATCGTTTTAAACTGCCTAAAGAAAAGCCACCACATAAGAATAAAGATGAGGTTGTTGCCAAGCATTAAAACGCATTCGATGAGGAATGCTCCTCGTACACTGATAGACGACCTAATACTTGTCTTAAGAAGAGCTAGAAAAAAAATAAGGGTTTTCATTACCCCCCCTCGATGGTGACAATTTTTAACCCTTTTCGGTAAATGAGAGTTAAGATCAGGGTTGTCATCAAGATCCAAAGAAAAAGAGAAGCTGTCAAACAGACTGTTTCAAAGATGCCCCCGTTAAGTGCAAGAGCGCTTCTTCCCCCTAATATAAGGGGAAAAGGAGTGAAATAGGCAATTTTTTGCAAAATTTTCGGGTAGAGGCTCAAAGGGATTAGTAGACCCCCAAACGCAAAGAGTAGCTTTTCTAAAATCCAGTAAAAGGGTCCGATATCTCTTAACCAAAAAGCTGAGAGTCCCACGATCATTTGAAGTAAAACCCCTAAAATACCTGCAAAGAGTCCAAGAAATAGGGTCACTGGTAAAACAGCTAACGAAAAGGGAAATCCCTCTGTCATCCAAAAGGTGAAGCTAAACGAAATCACCCCCAAAACGATGAGGTTCACCACAAGTATGCCAAGCGCCTCAAAAAAAACCGACCCTAAGTAGGAGATCGGGCGAGGTAAAAGGTAGCTTAATTTTCCACTTTGTAAATCCTCCTCCATGGTGTCTTGTATCTCGGGCAAAGAGATTAAAACCCATTCGTTAAGAGCGATGTACCAAAGCAGTTGAATGGGTGTGAAAATCTCCTTTGCTGCCCCTGTTTGCTTCCAAAGATTTGCGAAAATAATCAAACACGTGACAAGGAAAAGACTTAATCCCATAAGAATTTTGTAGTTTTTTAACGAGTTGATGAACGAAAGACGAAAAATGGCGAAATATTTATTAATCATGCCCGTTGCCATAGAGATGTCGAATAATTTCCTCTAAAGAGGGGTCTTCGATGGTTACGTCTTTTAAGGTGGTCAGTTTCAGCGCTTCGTGAATCACTTGGTCGATCGGAGTCTGACTTAAAACAACCTCGCAAACAAAATGGTAGTGCGCATTTTCAAGCACTTTAAGGCCGGGTAGCCCCTTTAATGAAAGCACCTCTTCATCTGTTGTCAGGGTCAGAATTTTTTTCTTCACGTACATTTTTTTTAGCTCTCTTAAAGAGCAATCGAGGATAATAGCCCCTTTGTCCAAAACGATCACTCGGTCTGAAACTTGCTCGATATCTGCTGTGTCGTGGGAGGTTAAAAAAAGGGTAGTTCCCCTCTCCTTCGAAAGTTTGTTGAGAAGCCCTCTTATTTTAAGTTTAGCGTTGATGTCAAGCCCAATCGTGGGTTCGTCGAGAAATAAGATTTTTGGGTTGTGTAGAAGGCTTGCCACAATTTCACACCTCATCCTCTCCCCAAGGGAGAGCTGCCTTACTGGCTTATCGAGATAGGGGGTGATTTCGAAGGCCTCTGAGAGTTCTAAAAGTTGAGAGCGGTAATTCTTTTCCCCAATTTCATAAATTTTTGAGAGCAGATCAAAAGTGTCTAAAGGGGGTAACTGACTCCAAAGTTGGGAGCGTTGCCCAAAGACAGTGCCGATTTGAACCCCAAGCTCTCGTCTGTTTTTTGAAGGGACAAGGTCAAGCACTTTGATTTGCCCAGAAGAGGGGTAAAGAATTCCTGTAAGCATTTTTATGGTCGTTGATTTGCCCGCACCATTTGGGCCAATGAAAGCGACCCTTTCAGCTCGTCTTACATTAAAAGAGATGTTTTTTATAGCTGGAATTTCAAACGTCTTAGAAGCAAAAAGTCCTTTTAAGGCTCCCAAAACCCCAGGGAAGTTTTCCCTTACGAGAAAGTTTTTGGTAAGGTTTTGGACAACAATGGCATCTGACATAAGATAATCTTGAAAAGGTGCCCGAATGATATCTTAAAAAACCGATTTTAATCAAGAAATGACGGGAGAAATTTTTTTTTCTCCCGTCAATAAGAGAATGAATTACTCATCACCGATTTGAGGAGGCTTTGTCTCATCGATATTTCTTGAAAGAAATATCATCGAAAGACCTAAAAATAGCAGGTTGATACCCACTAAAAGCCCTATCACCCAAGAAGCTGTTCCTGGAAATCCGCTCCAGATAATGGCTGAAATGATCACACTCAAAATACCACTGACTAACAACCAACCCCAGTTTTCGTAATTTTTAAGGCGAAATGAGAAGTAAATCTTAGCTATTCCTTCGATAAGGAAAAAGATTGCCAAGAAAAGTGTCAGCGTTAACATTCCACTCCAGGGGTGTGTTAGCAAAATTCCCCCTGCGGCCAGGTAAAGAAGAGATAGAACGATTGACCAAATAATTTCAAGAGCTCTTTTAAGCTCAAATGTTTTGATCCCTTGCACTATTCCTCCAGCTACAAAGAGTGCTCCTACTAAAAGTTCAACACTTAAACTTGAAAGTGTTGGCATCGCAATAGCAAAGAGCCCTAGCAAGAAAAGAAGCACTCCCTCAAAGAGGAAGAGACCTCGTGTTTTTTGTATAATGTCCATAGATCCGCATCCCTTTTTTAAATAAACCTTAAAACCTTAAGCTTCAAGATTTTCAATTTTATCCAAGATAAGGAGCAAGTGGTGTGGACCCGCTTGCTCCTTTTTATGGCCTTTTCAACTAAATATTAATTAAACGTAACTTTCTATTACTAATTTATAACTAATAATTCGAAATGTCAAACTAATTATTTTAATTATTTTACATTGCTTAAAATGAGTGATTTGGAACAAATTAGGTCAACTCCTTATAGAGCGATTTATGAGAGTTTTAGTCATTAATTCAGGTTCTTCAAGTATTAAATGGTCCCTTTATCAAGAGGAGGAGTTACTTCTTTTTGGGCATATTGAGAGAATAGGGCACCAGGGGGCTAGTTTTTTTATTGGTGAGAATTCTATCTTAGGTTTTGATTTATCAGACCATAAAAAAGCGTTCGAAGCGCTTATTCACTCTATTAAGGAGGAGCTTCGAGGTGTCGATGCGATTTCTCATAGAATTGTGCATGGGGGAAGAAGCTTTGTGTACCCAACGGTAATCACCAAAGAGGTTTTGGAAGTTTTAAGGAAGTTAATTCCATTAGCCCCTGAACATATGCCGGCAGCTATTTTTGGCATTGAGGCGTTTCAAAACGAGTTTAAGGTCATTCAGGTGGCATGTTTTGATACCGCTTTTCATGCCAATATGTGGGATGTTGCCAAAAGGTTACCGGTTCCGAAACAGCTCGATGAGTGGGGGGTGTGCCGCTTTGGGTTCCATGGCCTTTCGTATCAGTCTATTGTTTATAAGTTGCGCACTTTAAATCGGTTAAAGGAGAAGCTTGTTGTGGCCCATCTTGGCAATGGATGTAGTTTAGCTGCAATCTTTAAGGGTGTAGGGGTCGACACGACGATGGGGATGACTCCTCTTGGGGGGGTGCCGATGGGAAGTCGCGCAGGCGATTTAGACCCTGGTGTCTTGCTTTATCTGTTAAGAGAGAGGGGATATGATGAAAGGGGGTTAGATAAGCTTCTCAATGAAAAGTGTGGTCTTTTAGGGGTATCAGGCATTTCTTCCGATATGAAGGAATTGCTTGAGTCTCCCAAGGGATCAGCTCAATTTGCAGTTGATTTTTTTTGTTACCAGGTGAGTAAAAGTGTGGCTGCTATGACAGTGCCTCTTTCAGGGATTGACACCCTTGTTTTTACGGGCGGTATTGGTGAAAGAGCTGAAGCTGTTCGGGAAAATATTTGCAAACGGATTAAGTTTTTAGGCGATTTTGAGGTTTTAGTGGTCAAGACGGATGAAGAGTTGATGATGGTTAAAGAAACTCTAGAAATTTTGGAAAAAACTCCCAAGCCTTAAAGAGCTTGGGAGTTTAATAAGCTTATAATCCAACATTTAGTTGAACAGAGGCTCCACAGCAGGGTGCTGGTGGGGGTCCATAGAAGTAAGGGTCATAGTAGTAAGGGTTGTAGTAGTAAGGATTTCCCCATCCCCAGCCCCAACCGCATCCCCAACCGCCACAACCTCCATAGTAGTGGTGATGATGACATCCGCCACCACGTCTTTGACATCCGCCACCTTTGCCGCAGTGATTTTTTCCACATCCTCTGCCTCCACCGCCACATCCTTTTCCACCTTTAGCTTCAACAGAGCTTAAAGCCATTAAGGCAATAAAAAATGAGAAAATAAACATGAGTCGCTTCATAAAAAACTCCTATTTTTACAATCCTCCCGCAATTTTCGAAATCAAGTCTGCAGGAAGTTCTATTCAAAAATAGGTAAGCAAGAAACGTGCCAAACGAAGAAAATTTAAGAAATATCTTTTTGGAGAGTTTTTGCCTCTTTTAAGACTTCCCATCTTTTTGGGTCTAGTTGTTGCATACCTTGGGACAAGATCTTTTGTAAATCCTCCATGAAATGTGATAAATCTTTTAAAGTGGGGTCGTGAAATATTTTTTTGTCATCTTCTGAAGGTGTTGCTAAATAAGTGCTTATACTCGAAATGACCCCATCGTATGTGATGGGGTCGGTATTAACTAAACTCTCTAGTAATTGATTAAAAGTAGCTTCTGTTTTGTCTGTATTATTAAAAAGATGTGAATAGTGTTCTTTTATCCTATCTCCAAAAGCCACTCTTAAGTAAGATAACAGATTATCTTTGTTGTCATTTATATATTGGTGAAATAAAGTGGAATTGATATTACTTTTAAAGTAAGCGATATAGTCATTTGTGGTTTCTTTTGCTTTAGGGGCTTGAGATAATTCAGATTCAAGTTGATGAATCAGATAACTTATCAAAGCTTCTGGTTCGAGGTTTTGTTTGAATGCTCGATCTATAGCCTCTGAGAATCTATACATCAAAGGATTCATTTCATCCTCGTTGTTGTAAAGAGATGAACAGTAATTTTTAATGATATTGGTAAATACTGGTTTCAATACTTGTTGATTATAGTTATCTACATCGGTATCTTTATTTATAAACGCATCGATTGATGAGATGGTGTCTTCCTCTGTTTTAAAGAAGGGGATTTTACTTTTAATTAATTCATATAGACTCTCAATTAATCTATTTAGCTCTTCGATATCATTTGATATCCTATCTTTAAATAGTTTTTTATCTTCCGGGATTTTGTATCCCTGACTTAAGAAAATTCTTAGAGCCTCTCTGATATTTATATTGAGCTCGTTTAGTCGCTTTTCAGCTCTTATGATCTGTTTGTCGATTAACATTTCATTGTATTGATTGATATGTGTAGAGAAGTCTTTTTCTTCTAAAATCTCTTTAAATGCTAGGTCCTTTATTTCAAGTTGTTTAATTCTCGTCATTATAAGTTTTATTCTTTCTTTAAAAGGGTAGAGCTTCTTGTAATCATCGAAGTTTTTTATGTCGAGAGAGCATTCTTCATTAAAGTTTTTTATTAATTCTTGTTTTAAAAGATCTAATTTTTCAAAGTTATCGATCATTTGGTATTTTATTTGAGTTATTGCTGTGATTTCAGTGAGTTCCTTTTCAATCATGACTTTAGTCGTTTCCGGGAAATACTCTTCGAGGACACTTGCTGCAGCTTTCTTGTCTTTAAAATCATTGAGATCGATAAAAAACTCCCCTTCCGGATCGAAGTGAAAATGATTCCATATCAAGGTTTTGACTTCCGGTAGAGTGAATTTCATGTTGTTTGGATAGGGAATACAGTTGTCGTCTAAAAACTGTTTCACTGGATTTCTCTGAAGAAGCGTTGTGACTTTTGAAGAGGAAGATAAAGCTCTTAGTTCTTCAAAAGGAGTGTTTAAGCCTACGATAATGTTAATAAAACGTTTGGCTTCGTTATTGATGTCCGTGGGTGTCTTTTTTGGAGGGGGAGTTTTTAATTCTTCGAGAACATTTTTTAAAGTATCTCTTTGTTCTATCGTGTTTTTGTTAACATCATTAACTTCTTTTTGTATGTTTTGCGCTTGAATATTTAGGGCTAGTCGCGTGTTTTTAGATTGAAAATCTGTTGCCTTTGAAACGGGAAGTTCTTGGACTAAATCTTGAACTTGAGGTAGTTCTCTTCCATCGATTTTATTCGTAATAAAAAAGCTTTTGGCTTCCTCATCAGAAAGGGGTCTTAAAAAATTTCTTAAAGCTGTTGATTGAGAAATGCCAATTTTTTTACTTAAAAAAGGTGCCGTTAAATCTGATTTTAGTTCGGTGAGCTTGACATCGGGAGTGTTGAGAAGGATCTTCAAAAGATTCATGAAGTCCTTAAAATTTTGAGGTGTAACGTCTAAAGGAATTTTATATTTTGCTAAATTGGCTTTAAAAGCTTCGATATCAGTGATGGCCCCCTCTTCATTATTTAAAAAAGTATCGAAGGTGAGTTTTGTGATAGTGGTGTCGATTTTGTTTTTTATCGCTAGAGCCGCTTCGATCATTTTGTTTAAATCGTTGATGAATTGGAATGTTAACTTATAGTGCTCTACGACAAATTGTTTTGTAAAAGGTGTTAATTCCTTCATCACCTTTTCAACTTCAGCAATCGATTTTTCATCGAGGCGTATTAATTTTGCATGAGCTAAGTAGGAGTGTTTTACTGTGTCAAAATACGTGTTCTCTTTAGGAAACGCCTTGAAAAGGGCAAAAGAATAGGTCCGATTGATATAGGCAATATCTTGATCAAATTCTTTTGGAATATCACTACCATATTTTTGTGTGTTTTTTCGGTGGGATGCTTCTACTTTCGTAAGGAGGTTAAAATAATTAGAGCTATTTAAGAAATGCGAGATTGTGTCTAAATTAGAGTTGATTTCAGAAATTTTAGAGGTGTTTTTCTCTTCAAGGGTTGTAAAAAAACGGCCACTTTTGAATTGTGTGGCTTGTTTCATGTCTTCCTTCAAACGATCTAAGTAGGTGTTTAGGGCGTCTCCTAAGACATAGTTGTTTCTTAAGAGTCTCAATTTTCGATTGAATGCCTGGTAACTCTCTTTGTTTCTTTCCATGGCTTGCGTCATCGGGTACTGAGCTTGCTCTAACTTAACAGAAGCACTTGGAGCTTTTGTGACTTGCGCTCCTTCCGGGAAAAACCGTTCGAAGAGCTGGTTGAGTTCAGTGGGGCTAAACTTATGAATCTCTTCTGTTCTTGTACATCTAAGAATGTATTGATCGTTGATCGTTTTATTTTTTTCAAAAAGAAGTGAAGAAATAAGTCCATTAATACTTTCAATATAGGCTGAAGAGGTTGTTTCATTACATCCCAGAAGCTGAGCTTGAGAAGAAAAAAGAACTGTTATTTGATTATACTCCTCGTCAAATTCAATACTGTTATTATTTTTAGCAAGCCAGGAGAGAAGCTCCTTCTTAAATTTGATGACCTCATCATTAAGATGTCTATTTCCGGCTTGTTTAATCTCATCTGAGAGGGAGTAATCAGAGCTTATTGAGAGGTTATGGGGAATCGTTTCTAATGTTTCAAACAATTCAGGGATAAAAACCTTTTGTTTTTTTGAAATCTCTTCTTCTGTTGAATCAATTTTAACTTCCCAATCGGTATTTTTTCCCGCGCGCAACTTATTGATATTTTGAATAAAACTTTTTAACTGCCTCTCTTGATTTTCCTCAAGGGTGTTATTGCGGCTCTTAATGGCCACATCAGTATGCTCAAAAAGAGGAAAGAGATCTTCTAAGTGGTTATCGATAAATTTGTGAATTAAATGGGTGTCAGTTGTTGTTTCTTCTTTTATGTATGCTTTTACCTCTTCTTGTCTTCTCCTCATCTCCTCTGCAGATTTTGAAACTTTTATAACGGGTCGTTGTGCGTTAGGGTCAGTGGCATTTAAAAATGGGCTCAATACATGCCTATCCTCTGGTTTAACTCTTGAGGTGCTCAATTCTCGTGTTAATTTCTGTTTTTGCTGCTCAACTTGGCGCTCTCTTTGCTCTTCTGCACTTAACTTTAGTGTCAGCAAATTCTTTAGCCTTGAAGTTAGAGGAGTTGATGTAGGTGCGGAAGTGATTGTTGGACTTGTGACCCTTTCCTCCAACACATGATCTGCGATCTGGTATCTGAGAGTTTCATTCAATTTATCTATTTGGGTAAAAAGATTTGGAGAGGCTTTAGGGTCTAGAATCGGTTTTTGAATAAAAATCTGGTCATAGAGTGTTTTTATGTCCTTTGATTTGGTAATAGGGTGGTCGATTTTTTCTAAAAGAGTCCAAATGATTTTTGTCGATTTAAGTTTTTCTCTTACTCGGTTTAATTCTTTTATTTGTTCATCTGTTTTCCATTGATTGTTAAAAAGATTAATTCCCGTGTCCGAGTGGTATTTTTGTAAATAAGCTGTGAGTTGATCAGGAAAGTATTTCCAAAAGTGCTCAATCCCTTTTGGAGGGTTTTCTGTTAAACCATCCAAGTTAGGTTTTAATTGCTGAATCTTACTTTTAATCGTTTCATAATATTCATCAGGAGAAGGGATGGTCTGTTTCTCTTGTGGTTTTGGTTTTATAAGTTCGAAAAGGCTCGATGTGGCTCGTGTTAACACCCCTTTTTGTACAAGTTGATCCCCATTAAGTTCGTAATTGTTAAGATCCCCTTTTTGTTTGTGCTCTTCAACTTGTTGAATCGTTTGAATTAATCGAGCAGGATCAATTGTCATACAATAACCTTATCTCTTAATTTTTGTTAAAGGCTCCAACCAAATATCTTTTAGTAGGATCCACCGGCTTTATACTAATTTTACAATATAAGCGTTGAAAAGTTATAATTAATTTATTGTAAAATTGTGATTTAATATTAAGATATATATTAAAAAACCATTTAAAGAATAATATTTTTCTTGATTTACCAGGTGTGACTAGTGTAGTATACTATTATTAATTGATTTTTAAAAGAAAAGGGATGTTATGGAACCATTTCGGGGATTGAGAGGATCCGGCTCAATTGAGGTGAATTTAAGGGCCATAACAGAGAGCTCAGCAGAAGGAGGAATTCTTAGAAGAATTGAACTAGGAGCTCTAACGGGAATTAGGGGCGACGGTTTCCCTAGGAGTGTCATGGAAAGGGACGTGACCTCTGTTCCCAGTATTTCTCAATTGGCAGCTGCAACCGATGATCAGCTTGTTCAATTATCAAGTCAACAATCTGACTTACCTCATCTGGGGCAATTGCTTAGAGAAGTGGGTTTATTTCGGGTAACGACCACATCAGTTGGAAATAGAGTTCAACAAGCTGCATCAAGAGTTTTTTCCAATGTCAGTCGGGATTTACCTTTAGGATTTAGAACATCTGAAGAGTCAGCTCCTTCATCAGAACCTTCAAGAAATACCGATTTATTAAGAGATATCGATTTATCAGGGCTTTTAATTCCAGTTTCAACGGAGGAGCAAAGGGGAAATCCAACAATTTTTCAAAGGATAAATCAATTTATTAGGGGATTATTTAGGCCGCAGGATCGAGCCAATGTGGTACCTACGAGGGAAAGACAACAAGTGCCCTTAGCTCAAAGGGTAACGGTTAGAAGAGACGAGGCAAGGGTAGAGTCCGGTCGCCCAAATACTGGGCTAGATTTGAATTCACTTAATTTAACTTCAAGTGAAATTGCTCAAGTCACACGCTTGTGGAATACGTTTTCCCGCTCATTTGAAACGTTTCAATCAAGTCCAGGAATCGCTGTCCTTATGACTAGACTTAAAGAAAGGCCTTGGGAAATTTTCGAAGAGCTTTATGCTACCTTTTTTGATTCATCTTTTTCTTTCTCTGATACCTCTTTGAGAATCAAATTTCAAGATGAGAATGGTGCTTTGTTAGAGGGATTGGATCAAGGGGGGCTGACGCAGGAGCTGATAGATCGTCTTTTTTCAGGTGTTGAGAGGCAACATCGCGATAATCCCTTCAAAATTGAAAATGGAAATCCTATTTTTCAGGAGAACGACAAACAGGTTTATGGCTATTTTGTGATGGGATGTCTCATCGGTTTTTGCCTTTTAAGATTAAGAGATGAAATGGGACCTAAATATCTTATAGGAAGTTTGTTTGAGAGGAATTTTTTTGAAGCGCTTAAAGAGATTAGTATTGAAGAGAGTAGGCAAGAGGTTGTTTCCGATGAATTGCTTCTAAAAGTATTTGGTGCTTTGAAAAAGGGGGATTCAGTCTTTGAGAACCTATTTGGGTTTTTAAGAGGGATAACAAACGAAAATAGGGCAAGCGCCCTTGAAATAGCTTATTTAGACGAAGAGGTCAAAGAGGGAGTAACAGATGCAGAGATTCAGGCAAAAATAAAAGAGCTTCTTCTAACACGTGCCAAAATATATGTTTTGCCTCTTCTCTTTATAGTGCAGGGCATTCAACGAAGTTATCCTGATTGGGATTTGATTCGCACGCAAAAAAGTGCCGCTGAGTTCGATACAGGTTTACAAGGTGTTCCTGTTGATGTGGGATTGTTAGGTGATAAACTTAAGATTTATTTTGATGTTCAAAGGCAAAATGAAAGAAGAGTTTTAAGTCAGCTCTTTATGCGATGGATTGAGGAGAATAAAGAAAATAAAGAGCTTTTAGGACAGTTTGTCTTTGCTGCAACAGGATCTCACAGGATGAAAAACGACAATATTTACATTAGATTAAAGGAAGGGGAATGGGATATTCCTGAGCGAAATCGCAGCCTTCCCGAATTTCATACCTGCGGAAAAGAGTTTCATATAGCCCCTTATACTCATTATGAGATTTTTAAAGAAAAACTTGAAAGGGGTATCCGGGAAGCCCTTTTAGGTGATTACACGATTGTATAAAATAGTCGGCCCTGAAAAAAGTCCTCTCCAATAAAAAGTGCCCCTTTTGACAAAAAAGGCGTTTTACTGCTCACCAAACCTTGGCAAGGGGGGGAAGCGTTGTTCACTGCATTTTTTGTTACAAAAGGATCACCTTTTCTTTGGAGAGTGCGTGTTCCATCGCGAAATTTTTAAGCTTTTCTGATTGTCATATAATTAAACTTTGCAAAATAGGCTATGTCTCTCTTTCTCGTTAACTGCAAATTTTTCTCAAGGAACCCTTACTTTTTTAAGGGCCGACTAGTTAGTCGGCCCTGAAAAAAGTCCTCTCCAATAAAAAGTGCCCCTTTTGACAAAAAAGTCGTTTTACTGCTCACCAAACCTTGGCAAGGGGGGAAGCGTCGTTTACCGCATTTTTTGTTACAAAAGGATCACCTTTTCTTTGGAGAGTGCGTGTTCCATTCGCGAAATTTTTAAGCTTTTCTCATCGTCCTATAATGAAACCTTGCAAAATAGGCTATGTCTCTCTTCCTCGTTAACTGCAAATTTTTCTCAAGGAACCCTTACTTTTTTAAGGGCCGACTAGATATTCATGCTTAGCATTTTTTTTGCGCCAAACGTATTGAGTGTGAATTTAAAGAGTTTCCATGGAAGCTTTCTGAAAAAGGGTAAGTGGTCGCAATAAACAGCCATCGATTCAAGCTCTTTTTCCCCTCGCCTCAATGTCTTAAAGTTTGTGGCCCCAGCACTTTGGTTGAGAAGAAGTTTTTTTTCTTTAGCCTCTAAAGCTAAAAGGGTTGCGATTTGTCTATAAAGCCCGGTTTCTTCCCCTTCATTAGGGTTATACCCAAAAAGGGGAGAGGTTGCGACGCCATTTTTGACAAAGTATCCAAGAACGGCTTCAACTTGTCCTTCCAGTTTGAACGCTTTGACTTTCAAAAGAGCACAATCAATCGCTTCTTTTAAAAATTTAGGGGTGAGTTGAGGACTGTGTTTTGTGTATTTTTCAAGGTATAGAGCATTATAGAGGGCGATACAACGCTCAATGTCGCTATCCTTTAAGGTGTGTCCTTCGACGATTTCGTAGGGGCTCTCTTTAAAAAGTTTTAAGTCGCTTTTAAACATTCTCGCTTTAAATGGCTCATCCCTTGTGGTATCGAGATAAAAGACGGGACGACTGGCAATGAGGTGGTACCCTTCATCGGTCAATACCTTCTGAAGGGGCTCCCTTTTTGTTAAGGAGCGAAAAATAAGAGCGTGATTGGGGAAGGTTTTTGTGAGTGTTTTAGTCAGCAGATTAATCTCCTCTTTTTTCAAAGGATCAAACAGATTAGTCCCAAAAAACCAGTTGTTGATTTGAACGACGTGGTTTAGTTGTAACTTTTTTATCAGACTTAAAAGAGGGGTGATCAGGCGATGGTATTTTGGGTTAAGTTTTTCAAGAGCTCCTCCAACGTAGTGGGTGTAAGGGGAGCAAACATAGGAATTTTCATACTCCTGCCTGTTAATGGAGATCGGGATTAAGTGATTTCCGATAGCAAGGAGGCGAACATCTGATTCAATGTTTTTAAAAAAGGGGGTAGGGCCGTTGGAAATAAGGGATGAGAGGTACGGTTTTAAGGCTTCTCCCTCGTTATATAGAGAAAAGTTAAGGGTATCTAGGTTAGTTTTATCGTAAATTTGGCACGAGGTCATAAGTTGTGAGCATATTTTTTTTGCGGATTATTTTCAATCGGGATAATGAGGGGAAATTTTCATTTATTAATAAATTACTTTAAAGCATAAAAAACAATAATGTTAAAATAAAGGCGTTATGATTGACATGGAATTTCTAAGGATAGAGTCAATAGATCTCAAACTACAAGTGTGCAATTAGCAAGACCTTAGGCAGGGGATGATGTTTCCGAGAAAGGCAAAAAAGGAAAATAGAGAGGAGCTTGGCTCAAAATGGGGAGTGGTTTGTTGAGGATTAGATCTTTTGTTTCAATCGGATCTTTGGGGTGAGGAGTAAAACGCATTTTTTGTCAAAAGGGACACTTTTTATTGGAGAGGACTTTTTTAAGGGCCGACTAAATAGAGTATTCATTTAAATCGTTCAAAGCCTTCTACTAAAAAAAAGGGTTAAAGGCTTCTCACCCTTAACCCTAAATAAGAACTAACTAATCTGCTCTATTAAGCTGCCAAAGCCTCTTGTTTGGTTTCTTTCTCCTCTTTTTTTCCTTCCAATCTAAGAAGGCTTTTGTTGAGGTAGATAAGGGCTCCAAACCAAAGACCCATGATCGCGATAAAGACCACTCCAAGGTAAGGAGTTAGGGCCGTTAAGCTTGCCGCTGGAAGAAGTGTTTGTAGGATCACAAATGTTAGCGATCCGCCAGACTTGCCTGTTCGACCACCTGCCACGTCAACTGCTGCCTTACCTTTACTTCTTAGCTCGTCGTCAAGAGGGATGTAGGCCATTTCTTTGGTCGGATCAAAGAGGGAGTATTTCGAAGCTTTTGTGAAAGCATTCTGCCAGTAACCGAAGTTCACTGCCAGTGCCACCGGTGTTAGAGTGGTTCCCATAAAGGTGAAAAGTTCAGCTTTTGCATCGAAAAGGGTTCCGTAAAACACCATGCCGAAGAAAGCAAGTCCCGTCACAAACAGCATCGCTGGAACAATTGTCGCCGATTGAAGCCAAGTGAGGCGTCTTAAGAGGTTTCCTCCAAGAAGCATCAAGGGGATTGCGATAAAGCCTGTGGCCATCGAGAAGTCAGCCATGTAACTTGCAAAGGCGTTGTAGTCGCCGGCTGTATAAATCTTTACTTGTCCTTTCCAGAGAACGTCGATAAAGTTGATCGTGATTCCGTAACAGAAGACGAGAACGGCAATCGAGATTAAGTGAGGAGAGCTTAGCAAGTATTTAAAGCTCTCTCCGACTGATAATTTAGGTTTACCCTTTTTAGGAGCTGCTTGTTCCACTTTTTCAACTTGGTTAGACTTCTTACTCAAGAAGTAGTAAAGGATTCCAATCCCGATTCCGCTGATGGTGATAAAGGACATCATGTATGTTAGGGTGACTTGCCAAGGATCGACTCCTTCAGGGGCTAATTTTCCTAAGTTCGCAAAGTAGCTCACCGAGGCTCCGGCTCCAATAAGCCCGATGTTGGCAAAAAGACCAAACAGAGGGTAAAATCTCTTCGCGTCTTCTTTTGATGTCGTGTCGTTGGCAAACTGCCAGAAAAGAAGAGAGAGCATCACAGATCCCCAAAGTTCTGCTAAAATGTAGAAAAGAGAGTAACTCCAGTTAGCCCCCATCGTAATAAACCACTTTAAGCGAGGCAGTTGCTCCTTCAAAGCGGCAACGCTTGAGGGATCGGGATGCAGCGCGGAGAAATTTGGGTAAATCAAGAAGGCAAAACTTGTAAAAAAGACCAGGAACGGGATTAAGCACATATAAAAAATGGAGCGCTTTGTAAAGTTGTTGCTAAGTTTTGCGTAAATAATCATGAAAAGGATCGCCATCGGAGTTGTTCCCCAAAGCTTTAAGAATGAAATGATTTCAGCGTCTGAGCCTTTAGCGTTCACAACGAGAGAGTCTTTTATGTTGCGAAGCACGGTATAATTAAATAGAATGAGGAGCATCATCAGAGCCATAGGAACGAATCGTTTAAGTTCATGTGTGTGGATGGGGAAAAGAAGAGATCTTATTGCCCCAAATTGCTGATTTTGTTGACTCATTTTATTACCCTCTAGTTGGTTAAATGTAACTAAATGTTAACATATAATAAAATTTTAGTCAACGATATTAATAACTTGTTTATAAATATAGTGTTTATATATAATCCTATTAAAAAAGGAGTTCTGTTATGGTTGAATTGGATGTCTACCAGTGGATTTTGATAGGGATTTTTTCGATTGGTTATATAGGAATTATTTTTGAGCACTTTTTCAAAATCAACAAATCGGCTGTGGCTCTTTTAATGGCCGTTTTTGGTTGGGCCGCTTTTATCATCCACAACCCCGCAGGAGTTCAAGAGAGCGTTTTGAACTTGGAGCACCACTTGGGTCAGGTAAGTCAAATCGTTTTTTTTCTCTTGGGTGCTATGACGATCGTCGAGGTGATCGACTCCCATCACGGATTTTCAGCAATTACCCGCTATATTAAAGCTTCTTTTAAAGTAAAAATGCTTTGGATTATCTCAATCACAGCTTTTTTTCTCTCTTCAGTCCTCGATAATTTGACGACAACGATTGTTATGCTTTCAGTTTTGAGGAAAATGATGCCCGAAAGGGAAGATCGCCTTCTTTTTGGAGCGATGATAGTGATTGCAGCAAATGCCGGGGGAGCCTGGACACCGATTGGGGATGTGACGACAACGATGCTTTGGATTAAAGGCAATATTACAGGAGGCGCCACTATGAAGGCGCTTTTCTTGCCAAGCTTTGCCTGTCTTGCAGTATCTTTACTTTACCCTACTTATCTTCTTAAGAATCAACACTTTAAAATTCCTGATACGCTAAGTGAAAAAAAGGCTGAACCCCATTCCACTCTTATTTTTGCGGTTGGGATCGGCTCTCTTGTTGCAGTTCCGATTTTAAAAAGTTTATTCGATTTACCCCCTTTTATGGGGATTTTAGCAGGTCTTGGAGCGATTTGGCTTTTAACCGACTGGCTACATGGAGAGGAAAGAGAGGAATTAAAAGTGCCTCAAATTTTAAGACGTCTCGACATCCCTTCTGTTCTGTTTTTTTTAGGAATTCTTTTATCGATTGGATCGCTTGAGAGCTCGGGTGTTTTGAGAAGTTTTGCTTTCTGGTTAAGCGAGCAAGTGCCCTCTGAGCATTTAATTGCCATGTGGATTGGGTTAGCTTCTGCGGTGATCGATAACGTGCCACTTGTTGCCGCTTGCATGGGAATGTTTAGTTTAGCCACTCACCTTCCGGACAGTACTTTTTGGCAAGAGATTGCTTATTGTGCGGGTACGGGGGGAAGTATTTTAATTATTGGTTCTGCGGCAGGGGTCGCGTTTATGGGGATTGAACAGGTCGACTTTTTTTGGTACCTAAGGCGTGTCTCTCTAACAGCTTTAGCTGGTTACTTAGCGGGTCTTTTGGTTTACATTCTGCAAGGATGGCTGTAAAGAGTTAACTCTTAACTCCATTAGTTGATTAAAATTTTTAAGTTGCAAAAAATTGACTGAATCACTTATTTCTGGTAGACTTATGCCCTTTTTAGATAATGGAGGTTTTTAATGAATCTTGGTCCTGTAGGAATGATTGGTGGAATGGGAATGGTGTCCCCGATGGTTGGGAAGGGAGTTCTTCCTTGCGAGCTTGAAGAGCTATTGTTAAAAATTTCAAACCTCTACCCTAATTTGAGTCAGGAGAAAGAGAATGCTCTTGTGCGTCTTTCTGGAAACGTGCCTCATGTCGGCCACATCAAAGTGCAAACCGAAGGTAAACAAGAGCTTGAGCAAGCGCTTAACCATCTTTTTTTAGCCAGTACTGTGGCGTGCCAGTTTAACCAAACTGAGAAAAAAGAGTTTCAAGTTAGAGCCTTTGTTTGGACTCCAAAGTCAAGAAGTTTGACCCTTGCGTACAAGGGAATTTCAGCTACGATGAATGTTGAAGGGTACTTGTCTGAAGGAGTCGTTAATCTCTCCCGTTTGGTCGATCAATTCAAAGCGATCTGGGAAGAGGCTAAAAGGGTAAGAGATTTGCAAGAAGGGTATATAGCCCCAACGATCTTAAACCACACCTTCTCAGAGAATACCCCACTGCAAGAGACGCCCCTCCCTAAGGGTCTTTTTACGCAGATGCTTTGTAAGTGTTAACTGCGGAGTCAACAATTAAACTCCACTTGAAGTGACCATTTTATTACTTATTTCATTTATATGTATAAATAACTAAATTTATACTCTCTTAATAATTATTTGTTAAACTATAGTTTAATTATTTGAATTAGGAGGTAATAAAGTGGATAGTCAAGCGGTGGACTTCTTAGTTGACCCCCAGAACTCATGGAGTGAACCAAATTTTGATGTCATGTCCACTGGGGACGTCGATGGTAATCGGCCTAATAGTTCGCTTATCAGACGGGTGTTTTCAGCTTTTGAAACAGCCTCTTCTTACTTGCTTCGTGGGGTCTCGATCACAAAGTATGGACTAAAAACTCACGTCTTTTCGACAAATAAGGGATACGACACTCTTCTTCCAGTCTCCTCTAAGTTATCCGTCTTTTCTGCCATTAACGTCCTTTTAACCCCTTGGCTTCTTTTTAAAGATGCCGAAGAGGGACTTCATTCCTATAAAAAAGACGATTCTGAAGGGGTTTTACTTGCAGTCACTTCCGCACTGGCGAACTGTGGAAACGGGATCGATCAGGTTATGACATTTTTCTCAGGGCTTAATGCCATCGATGCCGCTACACCAAAAATGGGTTGGTTTGCGACCGTGATGCCTCCTTTAGGTATTGCTTTGACAGCTCTTGGTATTGTGACAGAGTCGCACAAAATGTATTACACGACGAAAATCATGCAAGATTTAAGTCAAGTTCGCGATGACATTTCGATGCAAACCTTTTTAAATAATCATGTGGGTTTTCCCGGAACTTCTGACAGATTGCGTAAAATCGCCCTTTTAGAAAGGCGATCGGGTTTAACAGGGATTGAAAAGATGAGGACCTTTGCAAACAATTCGAGTTTTATTAAGGACGCGACCCTGTTTCAAAAGAGAAAAATAGTTCATGGGGCGATTAACTGGACCACTATGGTTGTGACATTGGTCGCGCTTACTCTCTTTTTTACGCCAGTAAGCTTGTTGGTGCCCTTCGCCATCCTTTTAGGGTGTGGTGTTGTGAAGCTTGCCCTTATGATCTACAAACAGTGGGAAATGAAAAAAGGACTTAAGCTTAATCCTTCGGCTTCTTAAACTTAAATAGTCGGCCCTTAAAAAAGTCCTCTCCAATAAAAAGTGCCCCTTTTGACAAAAAATGCGTTTTACTCCTCACCAAACCTTGGCAAGGGGGGGGGAAGCGTCGTTCACCGCTTTTTTTGTTGCAAAAGGATCGCTTTTTCTTTGAAGAGTACGTGTTCTATTCGCGAAATTTTAGAGCTTTTCTCATTGTCATACAATTAAAGCTTGCAAAATAGGCTATGTCTCTCTTCCTCGTTAACTGCAAATTTTTCTCAAGGAGCCCTTACTTTTTCAGGAACGACTAAACAGTGGGAAATGAAAAAAGGACTTAAGCTTAATCCTTCGGCTTCTTAAACTTAAATAGTCGGCCCTTAAAAAAGTCCTCTCCAATAAAAAGTGCCCCTTTTGACAAAAAATGCGTTTTACTCCTCACCAAACCTTGGCAAGGGGGGGGGGAAGCGTCGTTCACCGCTTTTTTTGTTGCAAAAGGATCACTTTTTCTTTGGAGAGTGCGTGTTCCATTCGCAAAATTTTTAAGCTTTTCTCATTGCCATATAAATAAACCTTGCAAAATAGGCTATGTCTCTCTTCCTCGTTAACTGCAAATTTTTCTCAAGGAGCCCTTACTTTTTCAGGGCCGACTAAATAGTCGACCCTGAAAAAGTCTTCTCTAATAAAAAGTGCCCCTTTTGACAAAAAATGCGTTTTACTCCTCACCAAACCTTGGCAAGGGGGGGGGGAAGCGTCGTTTACCGCTTTTTTTGTTGCAAAAGGATCACTTTTTCTTTGGAGAGGGCTTTTTCAGAGCTGACTAAATATTTTGATTGCTAAGGACGTTGATCACGCTTCCCTCTTTTAAAATGTGGATTTGTCTTCCGTTTAATCCATGTTTTGTCTGGTAGGTTTCCCTTTTCGTGTTATTGATTACCCGAATTTCAGGTTGCGAAGTGAGGCTGTTATACACCTCTTCGATCGAAAGAACATCCCCCTGTGAGATTTTGTCGTAATCATTTCTGTCGACAAAAGTTAAAGGTAGTATCCCAAAGTTGATCAGGTTTTGCCAGTGAATTCTCGCAAAGCTTTTTGCAAGCACTACCTTAACTCCCAAAAAGTTGGGCGCGATCACGGCGTGCTCTCTTGAGGAGCCTTGCCCGTAGTTAAGCCCTGCGACGACGAAATGACCAGATTTTTGGTAGGGTAGCACCCTGTCATAGTACGTCTCATCGATTTGCGAGAAGGTGAATTTGGCAATTTCAGGAATATTGCTTCTAAAGGGGAGAACTTTAGCTCCTGCAGGCAAAATCTCATCTGTTGAGATGTCGTTTCCGACTTTTATCGTGACTGGACCCTCAATGGTTGTAAAAATTGGAGGGAAAGAGGGAAGAGGTTTGATATTCGGCCCTTTTTCAAGAACCACCCCTGAACCATCTTTGGGAGGCTCATGCAGTTGTTCAAGATTAAGAATCGCAATCGTTGGTTCTTCGATTTTAGGATAAGTTTTTTTTAAGTTTCTAGGGTCGGTGATTTTACCAAAAATGGCTGAAGCGGCAGCCGTCTCAGGGCTGCAGAGGTAAACAGAATCCTCTTTTGTTCCCGATCTTCCAGGAAAGTTTCTTGGAGTGGTTCTTAAACTGTTTCGTCCGGTGGCAGGCGCCTGGCCCATTCCGATACACCCGTTACACCCCGCTTGATGAATCCTGCCCCCAGCGTGAATGAGTTTTTCAAGAAACCCTTTTTCTGTAAGGTCTTCTAAGATCTGACGTGAGGTGGGATTGATGTCGAAAGAGACACCTTCACTTACTTGATGCCCATCGACGATTTCAGCGGCAATGGCAAAATCGCGAAACCCGGGATTGGCAGAAGAGCCCACCATCGCTTGGTAAATCGGCCGCCCTTCCACTTCAGCTACGGGAACCACTTTATCAGGGCTTGAGGGAAGAGCAATTAGGGGAACAAGGCTTGAGAGATCGATCTCTTCGTACTCATCGTAGACGGCATCTTTATCGGCTAAAATCTCGACGAAATGGTGCCCTCTTCTCTGCGAATCCAAAAACTTCTTCACTTCCTCATCTGAGGGGAAAACAGTTGTTGTGGCTCCAAGTTCTGCTCCCATATTAGCAATCACATGCCGATCCATCGCAGAGAGGTGTTTAAGTCCTGGTCCGTAATACTCCAAAATCCAGCCTACACCCCCCTTAACCGTGTGGCGCCTTAACATCTCTAAGATGATGTCCTTAGCGCTCACCCAATCGGGAAGTTTGCCGACGAGTTTGATCCCCATGATTTTGGGCATTTTAATAAAAAAAGGCTCTCCAGCCATGGCAAGAGCTACATCAATACCTCCCGCTCCAATAGCAAGCATTCCAATGGCACCTGCTGCCGGTGTGTGGCTATCTGCTCCTAGAAGCGATTTTCCAGGAATCCCAAACCGCTCCTGGTGAACGGGGTGACTGACGCCGTTACCGGGTCTGCTAAACCAGATCCCAAATTTGGCACACGCCGATCTTAAAAAAAGATGGTCGTCGGCGTTTTTAGAGTCCTCTTGAAGTAAGTTGTGATCGACGTATTGCACCGATACTTCTGTTTTGACTTTTTTTAGCCCCATCGCTTCAAGCTCTAACATCACAACAGTTCCTGTAGCATCTTGTGTCAGTGTTTGATCGATTTTTAAGCCGATCTCCTCACCTGGAACCATACGCCCCTTCACAAGGTGGCTTTCGATAAGCTTTTGGGCTAAGTTTCTCTTCATGAGGGACTCCTTTTTTTTAAAGCCACTTTAAGAAAAGTGTTTTTTTTAAGTAGCGGATGAGTTTACTGTTACTATTTCTGGAGAATGGCATTTTTGTCAAAAAATAAGAGACAAAAATTTATTCTTCGGCGATAATTCAGACTTAACAAGGATTTCATGGGATGAAAATGTTTACGATTTCAGTTGTTGTAGTGGCTCTTTTGATGGGTGCTGTATTGTTCGCTTCGATGACTCCTCTTAAGGAGAATGATAAAACGGTTGTGATTTTGATGGGGCCTCCAGGCTCCGGGAAAGGGACTCAAGCTAAGCGTTTGACAGCAACGCTTGGAATTCCTCATATCTCAACAGGTGATATCTTAAGAGAAAATATTGCCAATAATACGGCTTTAGGAAAACAGGCGAAAGAGTTTATGGATCAGGGAAAACTTGTTCCCGATTCTTTAGTTCTCGATATGTTGTTTGATCGAGTGTCGAAACCTGATGCTAAAAATGGGTATCTTTTGGATGGATTTCCTAGGACAGTTCCTCAAGCTGAGGCTTTTCAAAAGCATTTGACAGGTACTGAAAAGGTTGTAGCGATTAATTTAAATGTGAAGGACGACACTATTGTAAAGAGAATGGCTTCCCGTTTGACTTGCCCTGAGTGTGGTGCAGTCTATAGCACAACGGACTCACCTCCAAAGACCCCTGGGATCTGCGATAAGACAGGAGCTAAGCTCGTAAGACGAAAAGACGATGAGCCTGAAGTTGTTCAAAAAAGGTTACAAGTGTATAGAGATCAGACCTTACCCTTGATAGACTACTATAAAGGAAAGAAAGTACTGGTTGAGATCAACGGAGAGTTGAGCCCCGATCAAGTCTACACAGAGGCTCTAAAGAGTCTTAAGTGATCTTTTGATATAAGACACGAGGTCCTCTTTTGAGTAGATCTCGTGTTTTTTCAAGTCCCCGATGGTGTCTAACTTTAAGTGTCTTAAACTCTTTTTTACACTTTCAAACAACTGGTCTTTTTCCTCCTCAGAGAGGAACTGCTCTTCTATAGGTTTTTCAAGCGGTAGTAATTTAAGTTCTCTAAAATGCTCTAAATTCCAACAACCAAAAGCTGTAAGCCCATCGATTGCTGGGTCGTCATCTTTCTCAGTTTTTCCAAAGACTAACCCTTTTGCCTCATTTGTGCGGTTTATTAAAGGGTTTAAGAGATTTCTTTCAGTTTTTGTGGTGTAACTTTTTAAAGTCTGGAGTTTATCGATCAATTCAATATACCCTCCTCTAAAGCAAAGCGAGAGGGAGACCTCCAAAACAAGCTGTATCTTTTGTAAAAGAAGAGCTGTTTCCATCAATGAACTCTCTTCTAGTTTTAATTTATTTAATGTGGCCGGTGGCAAACTCTCATTTTTTCGGATCAATTCATCGGTTTTATTCTCTAAGACCTCTTCTAGAAAATGGAACAATTTTAAGAATTGATGGTGAAGAATTTCTGGATTTAAGATTTTTTTTAATGATATAAGCTCTTCATTTTTAGAGTGTTCAAGAAGAGTAAACACCTCTTTTGGGGTCAGTTTTTTGAAAAGGTCATTGGCCTCCTCATCTTGCGTCAGAAATTTAGTAATATCCATGAATCGCTCCGTAACCGACTCTATACAAAAACCAAAGGAATTTATGCAATCATCTCAAGTTTTTACTTGTCTCCTCAAGGATCGATCGGTATAGGTTAATCAAACAGCTAAGTTCTAAAGGAACTGCTAAATTAAGGGGTATTTTCATGTATCGATTTCTCATTTGTTTTATGATGGTTGGGTCACTATTTTCTCAAGCAATTCATACTGTTCCAGAAAATCAAACTCAGGAAGAGAAGGCTGAGCTTCAAAAACAGGTCACCGATGCCAAAATAACGGCAGATAGGTGGGTAGAAGGGGTCGATCAAGGGCGCTTCGGTGAGGCCTGGGATCAAGGGGCTGTGATGATGCAGCGAACGATGAATAAGCAAGAGTTTGAACGTTTTTTAGAGGGAACGAGAAAACCTTTAGGGAAAGTGGTATCCAGAACGCTTTCCGATATGAGAGTTGGGTATAATCCAGCGGGTATGCCTGAAGGGGTTTATATGGTTGTTATCTATAAGACTATTTTTTCAGGAAATGCTAATGGGGCAGAACTTGTGACTCTTTATCTTGCTCAAGATGGCAAATGGCACGTATTGACTTATAACGCGAAATAATAAACGCCTGGTTTATACCGAAAAAAGTGTTGTTTAATGTCACTTTGCCAGGGTAAGATAGACGCTTATGAGAAAATTTCTTCTTAAGCGTCTCTACTCTTTTGGTATTTTGGTTTTGGCTTTATTAAAAGCGCCAAAGCTGATGATGTCGAAAAAAAAGGTGTTTCCCCGTCTTTTTCCATCGCCTCTTCCAAAACAAGTATATGAGGAAGAGTGTGTTTGGATTCATGCCGTCTCGGTCGGTGAGGTGAAGGCTGTCTCAACACTTGCAGCTCACCTTAAGTTACCCCTAATAGTTTCGACAATCACTGAAACGGGGCTTGAAGAGGCTAAAAGAAGTATTCCTCAAGCTGTTTGCCATCTTTTATTGCCTCTTGATTTTAAAGGGGTTATGAGACCTCTTTTAAGAGGAGTAAAACTTAAAAATCTGATCTTAAGTGAAACAGATTACTGGTGGCATTTTTTAAGTGAGGTGAAAAACCTTGGGGCTAAAATCGTTTTGGTTAACGGGAAGTTATCAGACCGATCTTTTGAAATGAGGCGTCGCTTTAAGGGGTTAAATGACGAGGTGTTTTCCCTTTTTGACCGTTTTTTTTTACAAAGCGAGCAAGATAAGACCAGGTTTTTATCTTTAGGTGTTCCCTTGGATAGAATAGAGGTGACATCGAATTTAAAATTTTCGGCAAAAATGACTCCAACATCTGCCGATTTGAGAAAGAAGCTTCATTTACAGAAGGGGGAAGTGGTTGTTTTTGGATCGACACACCTTCAGGAGGAGCCTTTTCTTTTCCAAGTGATTAAGGAAGTTCTTAAGGAGAAGTCTATCACTGTTCTTGTAGTGCCGAGGCATCCTGAGAGGTTTATTCCTTTTTATGAGAGTCTTAAGAGTTTGGGTGCAAGCTTGTTAAGTGAAGGGGGAGGAGGGCGTCTGATTCTTATCGACCAAATGGGAGTTTTGACGAAGTGTTATGAAGTGGCAGATCTTGCTGTTGTTTGTGGATCTTTTGCTCAAGGCATAGGGGGGCACAATATTTTGGAGCCTCTATTTTTTAAAGTAGCGACTTTTTTTGGGCCCTATATGGAAGGGCAAAAGCCTCTTGTGGAAAAGGTCCTTAAGGTTTCAGGAGCGCTTCAAGTTACGGGGGAAGAGTTAGCTCAAAAAATTTTAAAAATGCTTGAGGATAGGGAAGAGAGAGAGTCGCTTGGGGAGAGGGGGTATCGCTCTTTAGAGGAAAAAGGGGGAATCGATCCTATTTTACACTTTCTTGTTGCTTCGAAATAGGAAGGTCTGATACATTTGCTATTTAAATCGCGCATTCAGTGCTAGTTAACAGATGACGCGGGGTGGAGCAGGGGTTAGCTCGTTGGGCTCATAACCCAAAGGTCGGAGGTTCGAATCCTTCCCCCGCTATTTTTTATGGCGGTATAGCTCAGTTGGTAGAGCAACGGAATCATAATCCGTGTGTCACTGGTTCAAGTCCAGTTGCCGCTATATCGTAGCTTTCTTGTTTTTTTTATCAGTTGAGACCGCGGAATCAAGATCCGTGTGTCCCTGGTACAAATCCCATATTTCTTTTTAAGAGTTTAATCTGAAAAAAATGATTAAGGCTTTCTGTTTTGAATTCTTGCAAAAAATCTTGTTATGTAAGATTTTTTCTTGAGAAGCTCATTTGTGTGCTTTTCATACTCAGCAAGCTTACTTTTTAGTGCTTCATTATTTGATTGATTTACTTGTGTGATCCATTTTAAGGAGGCGGTGCCTGCGCCCTGTAATCTGATTTGGCGAGTGCCAAAAAAGGAGACTTCAACTTGGACTTCGTTTTCCTCTAAGATTTGGTTGAGTGTTTCCTCTTTTTTCGTGGCCTTTTTGATGTAGGGTTTTAACTGCCTCATGTTGAGATGAGAGTCTTTAGGATAATTCCTGAAAGCCTCTTCAACCATAAAGGCTATTTGAGGCACAAGATTTACATGGCATTGGGTGCTACTTGAGTAATTAAAAAGAGCATCCACTTGCCCATTTTTTTTGTTAAAAGGGGGATTAAAAGGGATGAATCTTGGGTTTTTGATCGATTGGTTGTGGTTCTCTTTTAACCCTATTATTTTTTTTCTTTTCTTAAGATGGGTATTATCTTTGACTAAAGCTTTTGCAAGAGAGGCTTCAGCTGAGATCACTCCGTCATTTATGATGGTTTTATTGCTACTCGCTCTTTGAAGAATAATTTCTGGTGTTCTTAAAGTTTTTGAGGAGCTTGCTGTATCTATATTCCACCCTAAAAGTTTGACGAGGTAGCCTAAGGGTGGAAAAATCAGAGTATTAACTGTTTTGATAAGGTTTGAGAAGGTTCGATCTTTAATCCAAACGTATTTGACTTGGGATTTAAACTCGTGTGTTTCTAAAGCTTTTGCCTGGACTGCCCCGCCAATTGAAAAAGAGTATCCGATAATCTCTTTAGCCTCAGCTTTCTCTTCTAGAAAAGTGAGCATTGCGCGGTAAACTTTTCCCAAAGTTTCAGGGGTTAAAGCTTCTTTGCAATCTTTCTTTTTGGGGTAGTTAAAGAGAAGGGCATTGGAATTAAGTTCAGTAAGAATGTGTCTAAAATCAGAATCTGGCATAAGATTCCATTCGTAGAGTTCAGCATTTCCATTCGATTTTAGAACCCATCTTTTTTTTGCAAGGGTCTCGACTGTTCCAACGATAGCAGCGTCAACTTTTATCCCATCGACTTCAACAGTAAAGCGGTGATATTTAAGCAGGTCTTCTTTTTTTAGAGACGTTTTAAGGTACTCTATCGCTTCCTTTTGTATCTTATTAAAAAAGAAAGTGGTTGTCGGGATCACTAAGACCCTGGCAAGGGTCTGTAAACTTCTATAAATGAAAAGAGGAAGGAAAAAAATAATTTCAAAAATTTTTTTGATAAAGGTGATGATTTTCTTTTCGGTTTTAGTGGCTCCCAAACTGATGGTGTACTTGGTATTGCTAACCCAGTTAGAAAGGGTATCGGCGTAGTTCTCTTGATTGTAAAAGGCGTTAGAACCGCTTAAAATGGTGGTAAAATTACTCATAAGAGTAGATCGTAAAGTTTTTATTAATTAAAATCAAGCAGTTTTATTCAATCGTTATTTTTTTAAAAAAATTAGTTAGTTGGCCCTGAAAAAGTAAGGGTTCCTTGAGAAAAATTTGCAGTTAACGAGGAAGAGAGACATACCCTATTTTGCAAGGTTTAATTATATGACAATAAGAAAAACTTAAAAATTTCGCAAATGGAACACGCACTCTCCAAAGAAAAAGTGATCCTTTTGCAATAAAAAAAGCGGTGAGAGACGCCCCCCCCCCTTCTCAAGGTTTGGTGAGGAGTAAAGCGCCTTTTTTGTCAAAAAGGGCGCTTTTTATTGGAGGGGACTTTTTCAGGGCCGACTAGTTAGTAGCTTTAGCTTAAGGGTCACCCGGCCGAAACCTTATCTGCAAAAATGAGATTTCATTTGCCTCCTTAAGAATTAATTCGGGACGATCGAATGACCTTTAAGGTTCGTCATGTTGTAAAGTTCTGTCTCGTTTTCAATCGGATTAGAAAAAAAAAGAGTTTTAAGCCAGCAGTCAAAGAGGGCGTCATCGATAATTTTTACAGGTTTTTTGTCGATCACTCGGGCGCGTCTCTCCGCTTCCGGAACTTGGCTTCTAATAACCACATATTCCGTTCCGACGCTATAAAATGTCTCTGCAAAGGTAAGAGTGGGCAAAAATGATACAAGAAATAAGAGGCGCATGAAATGATCTCCAAAAAAAAGTGGATAGAGAGATAGGTTACACAATAAGGCTTTTTTTTAGCTATTGGTAAAATGCGGTCTTGAATTTTTGCAAAAGTTCTATTTAGTCGGCCCTGAAAATGCGTTTTACTCCTCACCAAACCCCCTTGAGGCGTTTGGATCGTCTCTCACCCCATTTTTTGTCAAAAGGGGTACTTTTTATTGGAGAGGACTTTTTCAGGGTCGATTAAACTATACATCAACTATTCGTTTTTTTGCAGTTTTTTTTCTAACACTTCTCATTAATTTGAAAAACGTGGTATAACGATTTTTTTTGGAGCGATTTTATGGAGTTAAAAAAGGCAAGAAACCTTTATCGGTGCAAAATTCCTCCCGTTTTAGAGCAGTTAGAGAGAGGCAATCCCCTTCGAGTGGGGGTGTTGTTCTCGGGAGGGCAAGCTCCCGGAGGGCATACACTAGTCGCCGCCCTTTTTGATGGTTTAAAACAAATCAATGAAAACTCAAAGCTTATTGGTTTTATCAACGGTCCCGAGGGGTTGATAAGGGGAGCCTTTAAAGAGCTCTCTTCCTCCTTGATCGATGAGTATCGGAATTTAGGTGGGTTTGACCTGCTTGGCTCTTCTAGAACAAAAATTGAGAGTTTAGAGCAGTTTGAAGCCGTTTTGAAGATATTGAACCAAGAGAGATTAGATGGTATTGTGATCATTGGAGGGGATGACTCAAACACTAACGCGGCCCATCTTGCTGAATTTCTTCTAAAAAAAGGGTCTTATTGCAAGGTGATCGGCACCCCTAAAACGATCGATGGGGATTTAAAAAATGAAGCGATTGAGCTCTCTTTCGGCTTTGATACGGCGACAAAAGTTTATTCGGAAATCATAGGCAATCTTTGTATCGATGCTAAATCGCAAAAAAAATACACGTTTTTTGTCAAAGTTATGGGCAGAAGCGCCTCTCATATCGCTTTAGAGTGTGCTTTAAAAACTCAACCCAATTTGTGTTTGATTGGCGAAGAGATCGCTTTTAAGGGGCAATCGCTTAAAGACGTGGTTAATTCTATAGCTGATGTTATTGAGAGAAGGCACAAACTTGGAAAAAATTATGGCGTTATTTTGATTCCAGAAGGGGTGATTGAGTTTATTTCCGGGTTTGAAATTTCAGGGGGACTCGATCCTCACGGCAATCTCGAAGTCTCAAAAATTGAAACTGAAAGGTTTTTGATCGAACGGGTGGATGAGGAGCTTAAAAAAAGGGGAATCTTGAAATTCAATCCTCAACCTTTATTTTTAGGTTATGAAGGGCGCTGTTCTTTTCCTTCGAACTTTGACTGTGACTACACCTACGCTCTTGGAAAACAAGCAGCTTTTTTGATCAATCGGGGGGCAACAGGAGTGATGGCGGTAGTAAAAAATTTAAAAAAAGAGAGGCGTGAGTGGGTTCCTCAAGGGGTGCCATTGGCACCGATGTTAGGAATTGAAGAGCGTAAGGGAAAAGAGGTTCTCGTGATCAAAAAAGCGCTTGTGGATCTTAAAGGTGAGCCTTTTTTAACGTTTGCTAAAAAGAGAGAGCGATGGATCACCGAGGATGAGTATTTATCCCCCGGCCCCATCCAGTTTTTCGGGCCCGAAGAGATGACGGATACTATAACCACAACGCTAAAGTTACAGGAGTCTTAAGCCGTTTTTTCGTGGTGAAAATTAATCCTTAGGTATGAATATGTTTAATTTCCCCTTTTTTTTATCCTGCTGTTAAATTTTAGAGTTGAAAGTTGATTTTGAAAAATAATTAGAACACTCTAATTAACTATTAGGAAGTTATTTTTAATATTATTTCATTTAATGGGATGTGGGAACTTGGACCTGTAATTGTCTATCGCAGTAAGTGTCGATTTTATCTTTGTCGTGAGAAATGAAGAGGCAGGTGAAGTGTTTTTTTCTTTGTAATTCTTTTAGTAAGTTTAAGATCTCCTCGGCTGTCTTTTCATCGAGAGCCGAGGTGGGTTCATCTAGAATCAAAAGTTTTGGGTTAACAGAAAGAGCTCTCACTAAACTTATTCTCTGTTTCTCCCCACCGCTTAATTCTTGCGGTTTTTTAAAGAGGAAAGAGGCGGGAAGCTTCACTTGTTCCATAAGGGTTGTTAAAGAAACTTTCTCTTTTAAGTCAAAATTCTCAAGCCCCTCTTTTAAACTGGTCTCGATGGTAAGGTAAGGGTTTAAGGCGCTGTAGGGATCTTGAAACACCATCTGGACAGATTCTGCAAGCTCTCTTCTGGAGAGCGTGTGAAGAGGCTTTCCTTGAAACAAAATCTCTCCAATGTCTGGCTTTTGCCAGGTGGTTAACAGCTTTGCAAGAGTTGTTTTTCCTGACCCACTTTTTCCAAAGAGCCCCACAATTTCATCTTCGTAAAGTGTCATCGAAGGAACTGAGAGAATCACTTGATCGTTATATCTTTTTTCGACATTTTTTAGGGTGACGAGTGGTTTTTTTTTAATGAAAGGTAAGACAGGTTTTGAGGACTTAAGGGACTCTCTTTTAATAACAGGTTTAAGTCCCTCGATGACGCCCTCTTTTAACGTAGCTACACTCTCTGCAAGAGCCTCTACGACATCTAACTCGTGGGTAATGATTAGAAGGCTTAAGGTAAATTGTTGTTGGATCTCTTTTAAAAGTTGTATCAAAGACTCTTTAGTATCGGAGTCGAGAGCTGAGGTGGGTTCATCTAGAATCAGTAGCGACGGCCTCATTAAAAGGGCTTGAGCTAAGAGTAGTCTTTGCTTCTCTCCTCCACTAAACTGATGAGGCAAATCGTTCAGTCGCTTCTCTGGGTTTTTTATTTTCATAAAGTGAAGCAAGTTTAAAAGAGCTTTTATCGCTTCCTCTTTTGTTTGATTTAAGTGAAAACAAGCCCCTTCAATCAATTGGTCTTTGATCCGTCTGGTAGGATTTAAAGTGTTTTGCACTTGTTGTAAAAGAAGAGCTATATGCTTTCCTCTTAAATTCTTTAAATTTTGTAAAGAGCCTTGAAAGAGAATCTCTCCTTTGACTGAACCCTTTGGAAGAAGATCGAGAAGGCTTAACGCGATGGTTGTTTTTCCCGATCCTGAAGGACCAAGAAGCGCTACCGTTTTTCCCTTTTCGATTGAAAACGAAGCGCTTTTTATGATCGTTTCCCCTTTTAGGGTGATTTCAAGGTTTTTGACTTCAAGCACGTTTTTCCTCTAAAGGGGTCACGATGATGTTAAAGGCAAAAAGAGTTAGGGTTAAAAGAAGGGCTGGAAATCCTAAGCGCCAAGGGTAGTACTCCAAAGCTGAAAGACCCTCTTTAATCATGGTCCCAAGACTGGCCATGGGAGGCTTTACTCCAAGTCCTAAAAAACTTAAAAAAGCCTCTGAAAAGATACAAGAGGGGATTTGAAGAGTAAGGGCTGCAAGGACTGGTTTTTTCAAATGGGGCAAAAGGTGGCGGTAAAAGAGTTTATACGGTTTAGTTCCCAAAAGTTTTGAGGCCACGATATAGTCTTGCTTTAAAGTTTGTGTAAGGACGCCTCTTACGACTCTTGCCTGATTCATCCACCCAAAAGCTGTAAGACTTGCGATAAGAGCAAAAAGACCTCCACCAAGGGCGACGGTGAAGGTCATGCAAATGAGTAGGTAGGGGAAGCAACTGATCAGGTCAATGGTGTAAAAAAAAGTAGTTTCCACTCTTCCCCCTTTTAAGGTGGCAAGAGAGCCTAAAATGGCGCCAACTAAGAGATCGATCAAGGCAGCTAAGGCGGCAATTGAGACAGAGAGGCGAAGAGCTAAAGCAGATCTTGAAAAAAGGTCTCGTCCCAAATCATCGGTGCCAAAGGGGTGATTAAAGGATGGGCTTAAATTTTTTTGAGAGGGGTTTTGAGACTCTTTTAGAAATAAGGGGGTAAGGAGAGCAAAAAAAATGATGACGATGAGAAGCCTCACAAAAAGTCCCTTTCCTTTAAGTCGAGAAGAGCTTTTATCATGTCAAAAACAAGGGTAAGTGTCAATAAAAGGCAGGTGTAAAAGAGGGTGGTGCCTATGATAACAGGGTAGTCTCGATTTTGAACTCCTGAGACTAGCCAAACCCCAAGACCTGGTATTGCGAAAATCTGCTCGATCACAAAGCTACCAATAAGGGTGTTGACTATTAGAGGGGGTAGAAGGGGAAGCATCGGAAGAAGAGTGTTTTTTAAAAGGTGTCCTTTAAAAAGAGCAAAAGAGCTTAGGCCATTAGCTTTAGCTGCAAAGACAAAGTCTTGCTCTAAAATGGTCTCAAGCGATGTTTTAAAATGTCTTGCGATTGTGACTTGGGGGAATAGGCTTAAGGAGAGGGCAGGCAGTAGGGTGTGGGTAAAGCTTGTCAATCTTGCCACCGGAAATAGGGCGAGTTTATAGGCTAAAACGTATTGGAGAAGTGTCGCAAAAAGAAAGCTTGGCAGTGACAGTCCAAAGATTAAGAAAAGGAGAAAAAGAGTGTTTCCTTTTCTTGAAGGGTAAAGAGTCGTTAGAGTTGCGATCGGGATACCGAGGGCAAAAGCTATAAGAAGAGCTTCTGTGCCCAAAAGAGCAGAGACTAAAAATCCCTCTTTTAAGATCGTGGATACCTTTAACGTTGGGTAGACAAGCGATTTGCCAAGGTCTCCTCTCGAAAGATTTTTTATGAAATGCGCATACTGGACCAAAAGGGGGTTATTAAATCCAAAGTGTTTTTCCATTTGCTGCTTTTCTGAAAACGATAAAGGGCGATCCTCTGTAAAAGGATCGCCCGGAAGCGCTTTCATCATGAAAAACGTCAAGGTTATCACCTGCCAAAGGGCGATGAAAAATAAGAAGATTCTAGATTTCAGCATGCTTTAAATCGAGGAATCCTAAGTCAGATAAATAAACGCCTTGGACGCTCTCTTTTTTCATATAGTTAAAGCTGGCATGGAAGAGTGGGGCAATTGGCATATCGTTTACCAATATTCTTTCGGCTCTTCTCAAAATATTACTGCGGTTTTTAGCATTGGCAGCTCTTGTCGAGAGTTTCAAAAGATCGGAAAATGAAGCGTTTTCCCAACCGCTTGTGTTAGTTCCATTTGACTTTGATTTGAAAATTTCGAGGAAGGCAATCGGATCGTGGTAGTCCCCAAACCAGGAAGCTATTGCAATCTGAAAGTCTTTTCTTGAGAGTTTATCAAAGTAGAGTTTTGATTCTGAGTTGTTTAGATTAACATCGATTCCTAAAACGATTTTCCACTGCTCTTTGACTGCTTGAGCAATTTTGTTATTGCGTTCATCTGAGGCAAAATCCAATGTGATTTGGGGAAATGTCTCTAGGTTAAGTCCAAGCTCCACAAGAGCGTCTTCAAAGTAACCTTTAGCTTCTACCGTCGAGAAGTCGTTAAAGTAAGGGGTTGATTGAAGTCCATAAGAGGGAGGAACAAGCCCTGTTGCAGCCATTTGGTTCCCTTGAGTGACATGGGAGATGATCTCTTCCCGATTTAAGGCAAGAGAGAGGGCCTTTCTCAGCTTTGTGCTGTTTAAGGGGAAAGCTTCTGTGTTAAATGAGAAGAATTGGGTAGCAGCTGCAGAAGAGATCTGGAGTTGTCCTTTCTCTTTTAATGTAGCTAAAGAGTCAGTCGGTAGCGTCGATAAGGGAGAGCCTACCCAGTCGAGCTCCCCTTTTTCGAAAAGTTTTAACGCTGTGGCATCTTCTAAAACGTAAGCAATAACTTCGTCAAGTTTTACCGCCTCTTTATCGTAATAAAGGGGGTTTTTTGTCGCATGTAACTCTTGTTTCACATCCCATTTCTTTAGAACGTAAGGGCCAGAAGAGATCACGTTGTTTGAGACCTCTTGAAGCGCGCTACTGTGTAGAGGAAAGTAGGGGTAAGTGGAGACAAGTTCGAGGAAATAAGGTGTTGGCTCTTCGAGCTCGACAACTAAAGTTTGATCATCAGGAGCGGTAATTCCCACTTCGTTTAGGGAGATTAATCCCTCTTTGGCACTTTTAGCACCTTTGATGTAGAAGAACTGGTACGCATTTGGTGCTAAAAAGTTGGGATTTAAAAGGCTTTTCCAGCTGTTTTCAAAGTCTTTTGCAGTGATTTTGTCGCCGTTTGACCAGTAGGCTTCTTTTAGCGTAAAGGTGTAAGTTCTTCGATCATTTGAAACGGTAACGTTATCGGCAAGAGCAAAAACGGGCTCGCCGTTAGATTCTTGTCTCATAAGCCCTTCGTAGAAGAGTTTTAAGAAGGTGACATCTGAGAGGCGTCTTGCAAGGCGTGGGTCTAAAGTTTTAGGATCGTCAGCGGTGCTGATCCGAAAGGTCGCTTTAGGAGGCTCTTTTGGGGCCTTTGGCGTTTCGGGGCTCTGACATGAGGTTAATAAGAGTAGGGGTAGAAGAATGAGTTTTTTCATTTAAGGACTCCTTGTAGTGAAAAAAACATTAAACTCTGTTTCCCTATTTAGAGTCAATCACAAGAGATAAGGGAAAAGGGGGACACCCCTTTTCCCTTCAAAAACATTAGTCGTTTGAGTTGCTATTGTTGTTGTTTTGTGGAGGAAGATACCCATCATACGGGTCTTGTGGATAATAAACTCCTGTTCCACCACCGCCCCCAGAGTTTCTGTTGCCAGCTGCAGCTCCTAAAGCTGCGCCTTCTGCCACCCCAAGTTCTGCTCGGCTAAGAGCTGGTGTTCTTTGAAGGGGGCGTCTTTCCCCTTCATACCCTCTACCTCTTTCCCCTTCATACCCTCTGCCTCTTTCTCCCCCTCCTCCTCTTGCGAGGAGCTCAGCGGTTAAGCTCGTATCAGAGCTTGAAGTCAACGTATTCAATAGAAGAAGAGAGGCGATAACCCCAGTTGTTGCCACGATTAATTTCTTTTTCATGATTTCTCCTTTACAACTGTTGTTGGTTCCACATTAGGAAGAGAGACGCCATTAACTCTTCGATCAGTCGAAGAGAATTTGTAACTCTCGTCATTAATTTTTGTGTAATTGTTTGTCGCAGATCCTTTTTTCCCATCGGGAAGGATGTAATTCATCGCAACGCTCCAAGTATCCCCATTTTTTGTCCAAACACCCGTTCCAACTCCTCCATCGGAGTCGTAAACTGCTGAACGAATCTTGTTCTCAATAGGATCCCATCCGATCACTTGTAGTCCTTGCAAGGTGGGAACGTCATAAACTAACATATCAAATTTCTGAAGGATAAAGTTATTTGACAAACCCCACTCCGTTGAAAAATTGATGGTGACGTTTTCGTCTTTATCTTTCCAGTTCCCCACAAGCCATTCAAGCTCTTTGAGGTGCGTTGGGGGAGCTGGGGCCACTTCGATGTCTTTGACAGAGTCGAGAACCCAGTTTCCATTTTCTTTAATGAGTTCAATTCTTCTCGCATTTTTAAAAATCAAAGCGCCCTTGTCTGTTATTTCGACAGAACCTTTGAGAAGGGCATTGTTTGAATCTTTAATATCGATACTCATGGGGGTGAACGAATATTTTAAGTGGCGCTCTTTCATCTCGTCCACTCGTCTTTTTAAAAAAGCATTCACAGCTTCCTTTCCTTCGATCAGCTTTCCAGATTTTGGGTCCTGGATTTCAGGATCTTGTGAAAAGAAAGGGGAGATTTTGTTTATATCCCCTTCGTTAAAGGTTTTAGAAAAGTCTTCTAACCTAGTAGTGATGCTACCCTTTTCGTCATCACCTGCTGCTGCAGCAACTGATCCGAAAATAAGCATTGTTGCGAAAATTTTTTTTAACATAAGAAAATTCCTTCGTTTTCTTGGAAAAAATAGTTTATAGAGCCTTTTAAAGACCCTGTCAACCTTTTTTAAAAAAAAGAAGGAGGCAAGTGGCAAGGCTTAATAGCGCTAAAATCCCTCCAGGCATGACTTTAAACGAGATTGAAAACCTGTAGGCAAAAAAGAGAAATAAAGCTGTTACGACTATTTGTGCAAGATAGTATCCCCACTCTTTATTTGAAAGAATGGCAAGCGCTGCAAAGGAGACTAAAAAGGAGCAGCTTGTTCCCATGATGAGGGAAGCTAGACTGTCTGATTTAATATACCCTATAATTCCTCCTATGAGGAGTAAAAAACCGTAAAGTAGTAGTCCTAAGACGGCTATATTCATGAGAAAATCTCCTGTATAAAATCTTTAGCTATTTGAAAGGCGAAGTTTGAGGATTCTTTGTTGTAGAGAAGCCCCTTTTTTTCATCGTTGGCCTTCTCATTTGTGAAGGCGTGATAGGTGTTACCAAAGGTGACAAAGCGCCAATTGATCTTATGCTCGCTTAGAGTTTTTTGGATCTCTTTGACCCCTTGTTCTGTGTTGAGAGGATCGTTGTAGCCGTGAAGGAAAAGGGCTTTTCCTGAAATATTTTCGGCTATGGGCTCCAAATGAGCTTGATACCCCTCAATTGAGCTCTCATAGAGCCCATGAAAACTAATAGCTCCTTTTATGGGGGCGCCTGAGTAAAGAAGCTCAAGGGCTGCTAGCCCTCCAAAACAAAAACCGACGATACAGATTTTCTCTTTATCGACAAAGGGCAGTTTAGATACTGCGTCAAAACCATCTTTGACCCTTCTCCTAAGCTCTTTTCGATTAATAAATAGGGGAAGCATTAGTTCTGATGCTTCCTGAGCATCTTTAGCAACAATCCCATCCCCATAGTTGTCTAGGGCAAACCCTACATACCCAAGCTCTTTTGCAAATTGAAGCTTTTCTGTAATAAAGGGGTCTCGTCCCATCCACGCATGGGCAAATAGAATGGCTGGACGTTTTTGAGTTTTGTCAACTGTTACAAGAAGCCCTTCAGCTGTTGTGTGACCACTTTGGTAGAGTATTTTTTCCACGAAAAGATAAACCCCTAGTTGACATAAGGTAAAGAGGAAGACTACACTGAAGGGAAACAACAATCAAGAGTTCTTTGATGTCTTTAGATACTTTTCATTTTGAGACACTCTCAAAAACAGTCTATAGCCACGGTCTAGAAGCGATTTATGCTCTTGAAACAGTCGACATCAAAACCCTTAAGCTAATGGAAGAGCCCAAAAAAGTAGTCGTCCCTAAAGCCTCTCCTCTCAACTCTTTTGGTGAGGAGCTTCCTTTAGAGTTTCCGTTTAGAAAAACGATTCCCTCAACATTTTTATCTTTACCTGTTGAGTGTTTAGAATTACCTAAATCACTGATTGTCAAACTTAAAGAGGGAGGGGTCTTTTTTTCTTTAGATCTTTTAGAAAAAAGGGAAGAGATTTTTAAGGGACTTTTAAGGCAAGAAAGAGAGCTGTTGGAAAACTGCTTTGAGAGGCATTTTAAGGGAAAAAATCTTCATTTTTGTGAAACGATCGACTGGGTCAACTTTTTAAAAGGGGCTCTTTTTCCGATTGAAAAAAAAGGGGCGTATCTTCTGTTAAAAGAGTATGGATTAGAGCATCTGATCGATCTGCCTTTAAGCTTAAAGTTAAGTGTCAAAACAATTTCACCTTTTTTAAGTAAAGAGCTTATCGAAGGAGCGAGGGCTCATTTAAAAACAGTCTCATTAAAACCTTTTCTCGATGTGTTTGTGGTTCCCTGGATGAGACAGCGATTCTCTCTTGCCAGTAAAGAGGAAGTTATCGAGCGTTTGATCCGCGTTTCAGAAACAAGTGATCATGCGGATAAAATCGTAAGTTTTTTATCGGAAGTGGCTTCTCCTTTCGAATTAACCCCTCTTTCAGAAGGTGTCTTTACAGTCGATCAATTTTCTAGGGATAAGATTTATGAGATCGAGGCAATTGCAAAAACTTACTTTTATAAAGAGTGGGTGGTCTATCCTCTAAAAACTCTGACCCGTTTTATTTTGGCAGAGCTTTGTTCCCGTTTTATTTATGCAACAGAAGAAGAAGTTAACGCCTCTTTGAAATATTGTCCATTATTTAGGGTCAGACGAAATCGAGAACAAATTCTTATTTGCCATTTAAGTTAAATCTTTAGTCGTGTTTTTTTGTCATGGAACTTAGCCACGATTGGAAATCGATCAGGTCATACCTACATTTTTTAGTCTTTAGAGATCATTTCATCAAGCGATGACTTAAATTCGGGAACGTTGTACTGATCGGCAAAATTTTTTAAATTAAGGAGCTCTGTAAAGGGGACAAGCTCCTCATCTTCTAATTTGAAAAAGGCTTGTTTGCCTAAATAAAGGTAATCGACGAAAGTGCGGCACACAAAATTACCGTGCGGTAAACGGACGTGTTTTTCTTGAGGAAAAAAGTTTGGAAAAATTGAGTTTAAGACACAAGAGTGGACCCGGAACGCTACTCCCTCTGATGAAATGAGGGTGACATCACACTCTTCCCCTTTTAAGCTCTTTTGGTAGAGTTTTTCAATAAGTTTATTTGGTGTATTAAACATGAACTTATAACCAATGGTTTGAAGTTCTAGTTGATTCACTCTGTTTTTTATTGGCTTTAAAATAGGTGTTTGTAAAATAAAATAAGCGCCTAAATTATAGGGTAATCTCATGATAATATCGGAATAATGCTCTTGAAAATCATCTGATGTTTCATTAATGAATTTTACTTCAATTTGAACATTTTCATTTTTTTTAAAAGAATCTAAAAAATTTTTTCTAATGAATTCTGCTAATTTTTTAAAAGAAGCGATTTTAGTTTCGCTTGTACAGCTTTCAATTTTTCGATTATCTGTTATTTTAAAGTATTTAGAGCTTGTCTTTGCCGATGCTTCGCAAAAGGCAAGGAAAAAAAGTTCTGTACTATTTAATATGGTATCAAATTCTCTTCTTTGAACATGTGAATCCCAAACAGTTAAGTCAGATTGAAAAACGGCAGCTGTAGAGTTCATGTGTGACCTTAAGTTTTTTAAAAGTGAGTAATTTCTCACAAAGGTGTTATTAAGTCAATAAAATTGAGTTTGTCTTAACTTGCTTAAAATAGTTAAAAAAGGTAATGGGAAGACAAGTAGAGTTATTTTGGTTTTTCATGAAAAAAGTTGTTAAAGTGGCAGTTACGGGGGGCGCGGGTCAAATTGCTTATAGTCTCCTTTTTAGGTTAGCCTCAGGGGAGCTTTTTCACCCCTCACAAAGGATAATCCTTTATCTTCTTGAAGTTCCCCAAGCAATGGAAGCGCTTGAAGGGGTCAAGATGGAGCTTGAGGACTCAGCTTTTCCCTCTCTTGAGGAGATTCGCATAAGTTCTGATCCAAAAGTGGTGTTTGAAGGGGTTGACTTAGCGCTTCTTGTGGGAGCCAAACCAAGGGTTCTTGGGCAAGAGAGGAAAGACCTTCTTTCTCAAAATGGGCATATTTTTGCAGAGCAGGGGAAAGCTCTAGGAGAAGTCGCCTCTAAAGAGACACAAGTTTTGGTCGTTGGAAATCCTTGTAATACTAACTGTTTGATCGCGGCATCTCACGCGAAGGGGTTAAAAAAAGAGCAGTTTTTTGCCATGACACGGCTTGATGAAAACAGGGGAAAGGCGCTTCTTGCTCTCAAGAGTCAAGTGCCTGTAAGAGAGGTCACTAACATGGTGGTCTTTGGAAACCACTCAAGTACTCAAGTGCCCGATTTTACTCAAGCTAAAATTCGAGGTAGAAGGGCTGAAGAGGTGATTCAAGATAGGGCCTGGTTTGAGGAGGTTTTTATTCCAAAAGTTCAAACAAGGGGAGCCGAGGTGATAAAGGCAAGAGGTAAATCTTCAGCTGCAAGCGCTGCCAATGCCATTATTGACACTTTAAAATCTTTAAGGGAGGAGACTCTAAAAGGGGACACCTTTTCCCTTGGAGCCTTTTCTTATGGAAACTCTTTGGGAGTGGATGAGAAACTGATCTTTTCGTTTCCCTTCAGGTTAGAATCGGGAAAATTAAATCGGGTCAATAGCCAAATAATTGACCCTTTCATTTTAAAAAAGATTAAAGAGACAGAGCAAGAGTTAATTGAAGAGCGGAAACTTATTTCTGATTTGTTAGGAGAATGTCTATGAGCGATGTTTTATTTGAGATAACAAAAGAGCATTTGGAGACGGGACTTAGGGGAATTCCTGTGGGATATTGTACAACAAGCTCAGTCGATCCTCAGAAGGGGCTTTTTTATGTGGGTCAAGAAGTCTCTAAATTAGCTTTCAAAACCCCTGAAGAGGTGATTTTTCTGCTCTACAATAAAAGAGAGGGGACAAAAGAGGAGGTGGCCACTTTTGCTGCTGATTTGAAGAGAAGAGCCCCTTTAAAAAAAGAATCGATCGATCACATTAAAGCGCTTCCTAGAGAGGGGCATCCCATGGCGATGTTTTCGGCAGCTCTTCTTATCGTGGGAATGCTCGAGGCTACAGGTGATTATCGACAGGATTGTCTCAATTTAATTGCGAAAGTGCCTTTAATTGGAGCTTATGTGATCAATACGCATGCAGGCTGGAAAGGGGAAGCTAAGTTTGATCCCTCCTTGTCCTATATGGGTAATTTCGCCAACATGCTTCAAATGCCTGTTAAGGCAAATCAAGGTTTAGTTGATGTGTTGAGCCTTTTCAATTTGTTACACTTCGATCATGGCGGGGGGAATTTATCGACGTTTGTTGGTAAAACGGTCGCTTCCGGTTTACAGGACATGTATGGATCGATAGCTGCTGCTATGTGTGCTTTGGGTGGGCCACGGCATGGAAGGGCTAACCAAGATTGTTTAGAGTTTGTCGAAGAGGTTTTGAAGGAGCTTGGGGATAAGGCCACACTTAACGATGTTGAAGCGCTTATTCGTAAAAGACTTGAGAATCACCAATTGGTTTTCGGGTTTGGGCATGCCGTGCTTCGCGTAGAGGACCCAAGAGCTACAATTTTTTATAAGCTCGCAAAAGAGAAGTATCAAAAAAGTCCCCTTGTGAAGACAGCTCTTCTTTTGGCTGAAGGGGGGCCGAAAGTCTTAAAAGAGAATCCGAAAATTCAGAATCCTTATCCGAACGTCGATGCGATTAGTGGGACGGTGTTGGCGGCAGCAGGGTTTGATTATCCTGAATATTTTACTGTGCTTTTTGGGATTGCAAGAGTTGTTGGGATCTCGATTCAGATTGTGTATGAGAGGGTTGAGGCAAGAGAGGGGAAAGGAACCCCAATCGTGCGGCCGAAATATTTGTACAAGGCTTTATCAAACGATTGAAGAAATCAGTTTTTTTGCAAAGAGGGCGTGATAAAGAAGCCCTTTTGAGCCAAGTCCTGTGAGAAAATAAGTCTTGTGATTGAGTTGCCCAATTAAGGGCATATGTGACGGCGTTGATGCCCTAACCCCAGCTTCACACCCCTTGACTTTTAAGTTAGGAACAAATGGGGTGATTTTTGGAAGGAGCAGTTTTTTTGCGGTCTCCATACAAGGAATTGAGGTGGTGTCGTCATGCTCAAAAGTGGCCCCAAGGGTATTTCTAATGAGATAGCACTGGGCATTAATCGGTAGATCTTCTTCATAATCGACTTTTAAGATTTGCCCTCTAACAGGAAAAACCTCTAGGTGAGCGGTTTCCTCAAAAAGATGGGGGCCCGTTGTGAGAATGATGGCGTCAAATGAGGCCACCTTTTTTAAAGAAGTGATCGTTTCAATCTCTAAAGAGGCACGGCTTAAAGTAAACAAAGCTTGAAGGTAGGGAAGGGGGTCGACTAGATAAACATTTTCGACAAAAAGACCTGGAAATCCGTTAAAAACATCCTCTTTCCATACCAATTCCGGGTATGTAGTAGCCGCTTTTTTAAAGGAACTGAGCTGTTTTTCATCGGTGGCAGGTCTTACCATGGCCGTTTTTTTGATAAGGGAGTGGTTTGAAAGCTGAGAGCCTCTCTTAAGTAGGGAAAGCGTCTCCTCCATTCCTAAATCCCCTAAACGATTTTTTTTAGAGTGGAGCCCGCCGAAGGGATGTAAAAGACCGGCCGCGATACCGGAAGCTCCTCCCCCAATACCCTTTTTATCAAAGAGAACGATCTCTTTGGGATTCAAAAAATCTCTTGCAAAGACTGCCGAGGCAAGTCCTGCAAATCCCGCTCCAATAATGGCTATTTTCATGCAAATAGTATACCACTTCATTTGACTTTTACAGAAGAGCTACATAACTTAAATTCATAAGATATAGATAATAGGGTAGTTTTTTTTTCTTTATCCTGTCTATCTTGTTTTTTGTTTGTTTTTGGCGCTATAGACCCTTTGCGTCTTAAGATTTCTAAAAACAAAAATAAATTTTAAGTAGATTTTAATCTCCTATATCGCATACACTCGCAAAATTTATGGGTATGATTGAAGCCGAATTTCAGTTTTTTGGGACAGGGGCCTCGCTTGGGGTTCCCGTCATCGGCTGTCCGTGCGTTACTTGTCAATCCCCCTTGAAAGAAAATAAACGATCGAGGTCAGCCTCTATTTTAACCTATCAGGGTAAAACGCTTCTCATCGATGCCGGAACAGATTTTAGAGAGCAAGCTCTTTTCCATCGCCTAACACAGATCGATTCTTTTATTTTGACCCACTCTCACCAAGATCACACCGCGGGCATAGACGATTTGAGGGCCTTTTTTTTGACGAGAAAAACCCCCATTCCTTGCCTGGTTTCGAAGGAAACTCACGAGGATCTAAAGCTGCGGTATGCCTACATTTTTAATCAGAAGAAGACAGAGTCGATCATTCCTCAATTTGAAGTGAAAGAGCTTCAAAATGATCGGGGAGAGATTGATTTTCGCGGGATTAAATTGAGGTATTTTACCTATATTCAGCAAGGGATGAAGGTTCTTGGGATCAGATCCGGTGATTTTGCCTTTGTGACAGATATTAAGACGTATGATGATACCATTTTTGAGGACTTAAAAGGAGTTAAAAATTTAGTGGTGAGCGCTCTTCGCTTCTCTCATTCACTCATGCATTTTAGCGTGGATGAGGCGATTGAATTTTCAAGACGTGTTCAGGCTAAAACGACTTATTTGACTCATATGGGACACGAAATTGAGTATAGGGAAGCTAAAGAAAAATTACCGGCCGGTTTTATCTTAGCGTTTGATGGCTTAAAGTTTTCCGTTTTACTAGAAGGGGTTTCTCATGGATAAAAAAGCTGAACGAGCCCTTTTAGTAGGTGTCTATCAAGGGGGGGAAGAGGGAAAAAAATTGGCTATCGAGCACTTGGTAGAGCTTAAGTTACTTGCTCTAACCTGGGGTGTCGAAACAAAAGAGGTAGTTCCTTGTGCTGTTCGAAAGTTTGAAGCGGCCACTTTTGTGACGACTGGTAAGCTTGAAGAGCTTGTTCGTCTCTCACGTGAAATAAATGCCGATCTTGTCATTTTTGACGATGAGATCTCTCCTGCTCAACAAAGAAATTTAGAAAAAGAGTTTGGTATTCCTGTCATCGATCGGACGGAAGTGATACTTGGTGTTTTTGCCGATCGGGCCGAAACTAAAGAAGCTAAACTTCAGGTAGAGCTTGCAAAAATCAAGTATGAGGCTCCCAGATTAAAGAGGCTTTGGACTCATCTCTCGAGGCAGGCGGGAACTGTAGGAGGGGGAGGGGCGTATCTAAAAGGGGTTGGGGAAAAGCAGATCGAGATCGATAGACGGATCTTGAAGGATAAAGTCTCAAAGCTTGAAGAGGAGCTGGAAAGCGTAAAACTTGCACGAGAGACCCAAAGAAAATCTCGCGAGAGGCAAGGAATACCCACTTTTGCGATCATTGGGTATACTAATGCTGGAAAATCTTCCCTTCTCAACAGTTTAACCGATGCTGGCACGTTTGTCGAAGACAAATTGTTTGCAACCCTTGATACGACGACGAGAAAGTTTTTTCTAAAAGGTACTCAGCCCATTTTGTTGATCGATACTGTGGGATTTATCAGAAAGCTTCCTCACCATTTGGTCGCAGCTTTTAAAAGCACCCTTGAGGAAGCCCTCTACGCTGATATTTTGCTTCATGTGGTTGATGCAAGTCATAAAATGGCTATCGAACAGGCAGAAACCACTCTTGCTGTTTTAAAAGAGCTTGGGGCTAAAGATAAACCGATGATCACTTTATTAAATAAAGTCGATCTTATCGAAGATCTTAAGTTTTTAAACCCTTTGAGGCTCCGTTTACCTCGCACGATTCCCATTTCCGTCCTTAAGAGAGAGGGATTTGAGGATTTAGAAGAGGTGTGTTGCGATGAATTAAAAAAAATGAGGCGCCGCGTCACTCTTAAGGTGCCTCAAAGCGATTACGCCCTTGTCAGTCTTTTTACAAGAGAGGGCACGGTGATTGAACAAGAGTATGAAGATAACGATGTCATTTTGGTGGTCGATCTACCAAAAGCCCTTGCAGATAAATATAATTATTTAGTTTGCGAAAAATAATAAAAATTGTACAATTATCCCCTCAGGACCCAATTCAGGAGGGAAATCATGGAAGTAAATGGAAGTGTGCAAAGAGCGGACTTTTACCTCTCAGATTTGTTTGCAGATGTCTCAAATCCCGTCAACGATGTCGCTCAAGCGTGTTTTTCTGTAAAAAATAGCTGTGTTTCTGGAGCTTCCTTCCTAGCCCAATTTGGGGTTTATAATGGGTACAAAGCGGTAAACGCTGCTCTATTGACTCTTGGGGTAAAAAAAGTCTCTGTTTTTCTGGAAGAGGAGAAAATAGAAAAATCCTCTCTTTTTGATCAAACTTTTCAGTCTCTTTCTCAATACCTAATAAGATTGTCTTGCGAAAAACTTGAAAAGATACAAGGTACCCCTTGCGATGCTCTTCTTCACTTAATCGCGAAAGATAGCAAATTGGCTGAGATTTTGCCCATTGTTGTCCACAAGGCAGCAGCGAATTTAGTTAACTATACGATTGAAACGAAAAAACTGAATAAAGTGGAGCTTGCAGATGTGATTTTATGCTTCCTGGAGGAGTTTCAGGATGATTTTAAAAAAGTCCACGCTTCTTCGGGTGGTAAAAAAGAGTTAGAGGAGCTTTCGGAGAAATTATTTTTAAGATTGTTTCCTAAAGGAGCAAGTGAGATTCCGTTAGTCGATGTGTTTGGTTTTGGAACAGATTTGCTTAAGTCAACTCTTATCCCTCTTTGGGTGAATTCTCTTTACCACCTTGTCATTGACTTAAATGGAAATGAGCGCTCAAGAGAGCTTAAAGCTCTCCCTGATGGGGAGACTCTTTATCTTATAGCCAAAAGAGCGGGCGAGCTTTTTGGTAAGGAACTAGCGCCCTCTTTTCTTTCAAATTTGCGGTCTCAAATTGGTGAGCTTCTCGTCGATTTTTTTGAACCGGGAAAAAAAGATGACGATTTAAGTTACTATTTGGCCTCTCAGGTAAATATAATTGCAACGACAAATACCGATCTGACAAGCAATCTCTTTTCGTTTACCTCTGATATGCTTAAGCGTCTGTTAATTGACGCAATGTTCTCTCTTGCAAACGGCAGTCAAAATCCTGCACCCAGACAATTTATTAATAAGATAAAAGAGGCTTTAAAAACTCCCGATGGTCAGGGTGTTGTTGCGGCTTTATTAAAGGACATTCCTTGTGGTGAGGGGCATCTTTTAACACTCGCGCCCGCTTTAAAACAGAGGATCATCCCTGAATTTATCGAATCGTATAAAGGGGATGTCACAACTCCTCTTTCAAAAGTAGGAGCTTTAAAGTATATGCCAATAGCGAAGGCTTTGGCAGGTTATTTAAAAACACTCTTGAAAAGTCCCGATAAGAGTTTAGCGACGACTCTTGTCCATCTTTTCTCTCAAGAGTTTAAAGCAAATCATGTCGAAGCTCTTCTTAATGGAATTGACCTCGATGATCCCTTTGTCGAGGAGTACTTTCAAAAGGCGATAGCCTCTTTAATCGATCAAGTGATCGAAGGGTTGAAGCCGAAATCTCTAACTTTGATGTTGGAGGAGATTGTCGATGCCTATTTATCGGATGGGAAAGGAGGGGTCATTTCAAAAATTAAAGAGGTATTTGAGAAAGCGAGCCTGCAACCTTCTCATCTTCCTCTCCCAAGTCCACAGCTTCAAAAATTGGCCTTTGAGGCGATGAGAGATCAGGTGATTCCCGATTTTCTAGAAAGAGAGCTTCAAACAAGAGCTCCTCTTTTAAAACAGATCTGTTTAAGGTTCAATTGGAAAGAAGCCACTTCTTTTAAAGCCCTGGTAGGTAACGAAGGGCGTTTTTTATTTAACGAATTTGATGAACTGATACGGGAGTATAAAACTCCAAAACAGCTCTCTGTTTGGCTAGGTCTTTCTGAAGAGGTTTTAACTGAGGTTTTATGCGATCCCTTTTACGAGAAACTTCTTAATAAAACGATTGAAGAGTTTTTTTATTATAGTCTCTCTCATATGTTAGAGAAAGAACAACAATCGCCTCTTTTGTTGTCACTTTTTAAAAAAATCACTGATTTTTTTAATCATTCAAGTGACAAAGAGGCTATTTATAATGAAATTGTTGGCTGGATGGGTTTGGAAGAGCTTTTAAAGACAAATGAACTTTCTGCTTTTGCAGCGTTATGTCACTCCTTTTATGAGAGAGCTTATATTGCTTTTTCGGGAAACCCTAAAGAGTATCATTTAGCCAGGGAAGCTTTTGTTTTACTTCTGGAGGATAAAAATGCGGTTATTCCTCTTCCTGCGAATGCAACGGTTGAGGCGATTGACAAAGCTAGGGAGGAGTATCTTAATAAAAGACGGCAACTTACAGATAGAATAGAGAAGCCTCTTGGAGTTTTTGCTACAAAAATCGTTAATGGCGCTCTAAACGATTGGTTAAAGGGGTACCAGGGACAGCAGGAAGCCAAGAATTTCTTAAAAGAATTATCTCCCGCATCGCAAGAGGTTTATCAAAAGAACTTTTTCTCTTGGATCGCAGATGAGATTAAGAAAACGCTCTTCGTAGGGTGTTTAGGTCTTGCTGAAACTGTTAAAAATACGCGCACTTTCAAGTTAGAAACTCTGCCTTCTCAAATGATTGATTGGGTTCTTCTTTGTTGGGATAAACATCAAAAAAACATTTCGTTCGAGATGATTTATAAGATGAAAGACATTCAGGACCCAGGATTGCTCGAGAAGGAAAGGTTAAAGGTGAATAAACAACTTTCCCCTTTCTGCAAAGAGCTACTTGATGCCGCTTTTAAAAATCACATGAAAGCTTTGCCTTTTCCTGAAGAGTTTACCCAATCGATTTTTAAACAGTTAGAGACTGAAATTTTACCCTCTTTAATCACAGAACATATTCAATCGCTTCATGGGAACTTGGAAGACAAAAAAGAGCACCAAGCCCATTTAAGGAATTTATTTAGTACAAACTATATGAACGAGTTGGCGAGGGTGCTTGGAATTTATGGAAGGCAGGCACTTCAAAACTACTTGAAATCGCAAGTTAAACTGATTTTGAAAGAGATTCCCGAAGAATTTTCAATAAAAATAGATGATTCTCTTCCCGGTTTTAATTTAGCTTGGCAGTTTATAGAAGATAGAATGGAGACGTCTCTTTTGCAGGCTCTTCTTGGGTTTTCAAAAGCGATTGAAAATAAAGAGGGGAGTGGCAAAGAGAAGGGGCAATTTTTAAAGGAGTTGCTAAAAGAGTTTTTAACGATTTCTTATGGCCATTTTAAGGCGTTTAATGATGTTACCGTCAGTCAGAAGAAGAAAAGCGCCTCTCAAATTCCTCAAAAGCTTTTTTTAGAGAGCCTTAAAAAGAAAGGAATAACTCATCTGGCAAAAGACAGAGCTGATGCTCTCGAAACTCTTTTAAGGCAAAACTTAAGTAATCCCAAAATCGAATATTTTCAGCTTCCACATCACATCTACTTAGAAAAGCACACCTCATTTTGCTCCCATTTTGAGGATACCCCTCCAAGCGGTGATGGTAAATTTAAACAGTGGAAGCTTAAAAATAAAAGCTCAAGTGAAGCTGTTTGTCGCGAGGCTGCAAGTCTTGCTTTGACTGAGGAATTTTTTGTTCCTTTAACAGAGAAACTTTTGAAGATGTCTGGTTGTGACGATTTAACCATTTTTCCTGGGCAAAAGGAAGTTGGAGAAACCACGTATCAGTTTTTAAAAGATTCTGTCCTTCCCGGACTTTTAAAATCCATTTTTGATGCTTTGATGGATCCGGCGACTCTTCTTAAATTGATGGAAAACTCTTTGACCCTGATTAAAAATGTAGGTTGTGAAGCTGAGCAAGAGCAGATTAAGGAGAATTTTAAGGCGTTTAAGACCGTGATCGATTTGATGAGCGAAGCTGTTGAAAAAGAGAACGATTCTAAGTTTATTGAAAGACAACTTGCGGCATTAGAGATCTGTCAGACAAAATTTAGAGCTGTCAACCATGCCCTTCCTGGAAATATCGTATTTATTCATCTCGAGACGGTTGCTGATCGAGCAAAACTCTTTTTAGAGGCCTTAAAAGAGCCCCAAAAAATCGATGAAATCAATAGTGCTAAAACGGCGCTAACTATAGCTTTATCAGACGCTAAAGAGAAGTTATATGCCACACCAGGAACCGATGATGAGGCCTCGGTCAAGGAATTTAACGAGACTTGTGGTCAATTAGTTTTGGAGATTATCTCGTTTATTCCGCATGTATTGACGAAGCCCCTTCTTAATACAGAGGATATCCAGCAGTTTAGTAAGGAAGCGATTGGAAAGGCAATTTTGAAGACTTTAAACGAGCAATCGTGGACTGTTTTGAAGGGAATGGATAAACTTGCAACGAATGTTTTAACCTCGATTCACGAGGGTAAATTTGAAGGGGAGCCTCATACGGCTGAATTTAAACCTTCCAATAATAAATATGATTTTTATTCAGGATCCCCAACGGATGCAGAGAAGGCTAAATCGACTGCTGCTCGTCAGAAGAAAGTCGTGAATGATTTAGCAAAGACAGTTTACGATCAGGTGATCCATACGATATCTCGTTCGTTCAAATTTCATTGGGGGCGGTTCCAAAAAATGATCGATTCCTTTATTGAAAGGAAATTTGGCGATCATGCTCTTAAAATCAAGGAGTATCTGGACAAGCAATTCCAGCTTGTGGTGGTTAAAGGTTTTGGAGCGTTCCTATTTTTCTTCTTCTATCACCTCTTTTTGCCCATTTTTTGGTTGATTGACCTATACAATAAGGCGCAAGGGCGCGATTTCATCAAGAATGGGGGACATGAAGGACACAAACACCTTGTTTTGAACCTCATAGATCAGTTTTTTAGAAGGGTGGCTACAATTTAGCCCCCTTTTTTAATTTTTTATTAACGATTAGTTAATTTATCAATAATTAGATTGCTTTTATTGATTTTTATATCATTAGACAGTTAGAATGGTGGTATGTCAATAAAATAATTATAGGTGATTGTAATGGTTAGTAATTACAAAGAGTGTTCTATACCAAATCATTTTTTTCCTTTCATTAAAGAAACCGTTTATTATAAAAAAAACGATGAGGGAATTGATATTTATAATAAGATAGGATTTTTAAAAAAGATCTTTATCGACTTGGGAAGTAAATTACATTTATGTAGAAAAACTTACGTAGAAGTGGAAGATTATGGTAAAAAATTTTATTTTGTCCGAGTTTCTGATGAGAGAGTAATTACTTCCGTGATTAATGTATTAAATCCTGGTGGCAGCTCAAGACAAACAAAGCCAACAGAGAAAGAGAGTGGAGCCTCAACAACAAAACCGCAGATTTTGAGTTCTTCAACACAAGCCCTAGCCGCTGAAGAAAAGGAAATGACAATCTTTGCCTCTCCTACTGAATTAGAGGCTCTCAAAAAAGAGGTCGATGGTTTACACGCTTCCAAGTGGTTAAAAATCGCTAGTAAATTTCAGGGAGCTGAAGCTATTACTCAATTTGCTGATCAAGAAAAGGTAAAAGATTTGATTGGAATATTTGCCCAAATTTTACGAGGAACACTATTATCTAAAGAAAAGGCTGATGAGTATTCTACACAAATCAAAAAATTTAAAAATGAACTAAAAAAACTTATTGAAGAGTTGAATTTGAAGGAGGAGGTTAACGATACGATAGATGAAGAAATTGAAGCCTTAGACAAGCAAAAAGAAGGCCTTGAAGAGACATTAGAAAGGTATAACAATATGCTTAGTAACGATGTTGTCAAAGACCTTCAAAAATTAAGTGAATCAAAAAATAAATTCCAGCGTAGATTATTGATGAAAAAGGTTCCAAAGGATATTCCTGAATTTCTTTTAAAACCTGTTGAGGAATTGTCTGATACTCAAAAAATCGAACTACAGGCTTTTATGGGAGTGAAAGCGTCAACTGAAAAGACTCTTGCTGAAATCGAACCAAAAAAAGAAGCAATTCAAAGGAGATTTGAGGAAAGAAAACAAAAAAGAGTGGAAGAAATTGCCCAAGCTAAGGCAGCTATTTATAAAGCGTTAGAAGAAAATGGTTTAAAGTTTGAAACTCAATAATGTTTTTCATTGGAAATTTTAATCGGAATCGTCTAAAATCTTGTTCTTTTGTCAAGGAGTTTGTCATGAGCAAAGAAGAAGTTAAGCATCGCAAAGAAGATAAGAAAAAGCCAGCTTTATCACCAAAAGAGCGAAAAGCTAAAAAACAAGAGAAAAAAGCCTCCAAAGCGAGTTGATTTTTGAAGAAGTACGAGGTCGTCACCTTAGGGTGTCGCACAAATCAGTATGAATCGCAGGCTTTTGCCACTCAGTTAAATGAGCTCGGGTATAAAAAGGTTGAAGAGGGTGAAGTCGCAGACGTCTGCATCGTTAATACCTGCACTGTCACAGCTTCAGCCGATAGTCACAGCCGTCACGCCATCAGGCAGCTTGTTAGGAAGCATCCCCTCTCAACAGTCGTTGTCACCGGTTGCTTCGCAGAGCAAAATCCAGGTGAAGTTCTTTCGATCGATGGGGTTACCCATGTCGTCTCCAACAAAGATAAAGAGCGCCTTCTGTCTTATTTTATCGAAGAGGAAACTCTTCCTGAGTTTAAGATCGCCCAGTTTGAAGCGCATACGAGAGCTTTTGTCAAAGTGCAGGATGGGTGCAACTCGTTTTGCACCTATTGCATTATTCCCTATGTGAGGGGAAGATCCAGGTCAAGGCCAGTTGAAGATGTCTTACGAGAGGTTGAAGGACTTGTCGATAAAGGGTTTAAAGAGATTGTCGTAACGGGTATTAACGTTGGGGATTACGACGGTGGCGGCGATGGAAAAACCCTTGCCGATTTGATCCGTGCTATCGATTTGATTCCTGGAGTTGATCGTTTAAGGCTCTCCTCTATCGATCCCGATGAGGTGAATGAGGATCTTTTAGACGCCATCGTTAATGGGAAAAATACGTGTCACTCGATGCATATTGTTCTTCAAGCGGGATCAAATACTGTTTTAAAACGGATGAATCGGAAGTATACTAGGCAGATTTTTATGGAGACGGTGGAGCGATTAAAAGATGCCTCCCCAAGATTTACCTTCACAACCGATATCATTGTCGGGTTTCCAGGGGAGACGGAGGAGGATTTCTTAGAGACTCTAAGTGTCGTAGAACAGGTCAAATTTGCTAAAGTTCATATGTTCCCCTATAGCGATCGCCCAAGAACACGCTCCTCTCTTTATCCCAATAAAGTTTCCCATGAAGTGATCAGTGAGAGAAAGGGGAGATTGTTAAGGATGGCTGAGCAGCAGGCTTTCCTTTTAAGGGAGTCGTTTGTGGGGACAAAAGCGAAAGTTTTAATCGAAGAGGGTGCCTTTGGCCACACCGATAACTTTTTGGAAGTGAATGTGGTCGGAGAGGGGTTAAAGAAAAACCAAATAGTTTCGGTTAAGCTTATCGAAAATCACCCCACAGGTCTTATAGGAAGAATCGATGCAGATTAAAATAGCTGAACGTTTAAGACCTTTTACTTCGCTACCAGGTCAAATGGTCCCCATTCCGAAAACTCATTTTAGTGTTAAAGTTTATCCTGAGAAAGTGGAGCTCTACTCTTTATTGCAAACCAATCCCCAACTTGTAGAAACAATCACTTTTTCTCTTAAAGGGCCCGTCACCGCTTTTACTGTTATTCTCGATTTGGAAAAAGAAAAGATCGGAGTAACTGGCAAAGAGAGTCGAGGGTATTTTCACTACGAGATTTTAGCTCAAAATGCTCCCTTTATTGAATTAAAAAAAGCGCCCCTGGGTTTTAAGTTTCTCTGCGATCCTTGTTGTTTGAAAGAAGAGGTTACACCTTTTCTTAAGACCCGTCTTTCTCTTGGGTGTTCAAAAAAAGGGGATATGTCCCTTATTTATCGACGAAAAATGATGGAAGAGGTGGTTCCTTACTGGTTATTTCTTGGTCAAATGATCCCTTCGTTGCCTTTTAAGAAAGAGGGGACCTGTTCTTTGATCGATAAGTTATCGTTTGAGGGAGGATTAAAGGCTCTTTTTTTAGCCGGCTTTGAAGGGGTATTTTGCCCAAGGAGTTTTGATTCCGATTACCAGGGGTTTGATTTGCCCCCCTTAACCTGCGAGCAGAGCCCATTGCCTATTCTTTCAGAGGGAGCTAAGAGGATTCTCTCCCTTTTTGTAAGGGAGGAGAAAGAACTTTTCCTTTTGCCCGATGTTCCGAAAGAGTTTCATTGTGGGCGCCTTCTTGATGCGCCATTTTCAATCGGGAGGATTTCTCTTGAGTGGAGCAAAAAACAGCTTAAAAAAGTGCTGATCGTTCCAGATCGAGATGCAGAGATTAAGCTCCAATTTCCAAAAGAGTTAAAAAGTGTCCGTTTTCAAAAAAGTAGGGTATCGCTACCATTGGTATTACAATGCAAGGCTAACGAGACGATTCAGTTAGATAGGTTCGAGCGATAACAAAAGTTACAGTTTGCTTCCTTATGAGTAAGCAAACGGGTGTTTAATGTTTTTTTCAGGTTGATGAGATTGCTAAGTTTCACCTTACCCTTAAGGTAACTGTTTCGCATTTTAACTAGTCGGCCCTTAAAAAAGTCCTCTCCAATAAAAAGTGTCCCTTTTGACAAAAAATGTGTTTTACTCCTCACTAAACCTTGAGAAGGGGGAGAATGCGTGTTCCATTCGCAAAATTTTTAAGCTTTTCTCATTGTCATATAAATAAACCTTGCAAAATAGGCTAGGTCTCTCTTCCTCGTTAACTGCAAATTTTTCTCAAGGAACCCTTACTTTTTCAGGACCGACTAACTATATGGTTTCATCTGATTTTGACTGTTTAAGCGATAACAACAATGTCAAAAAAGTAGAGTTTTCCTCTCGTTTGTATTACAATAAATCTGATATTGGCACTAAGGGATAAGGGATTTTTATGAAAAGAGAGGAGTATGAAGCTCTTTGTGAGACCATTTGGGAGCACAATAGACGCTATTATGAGGAAAATGCCCCGATAATTTCTGATTTTGAGTTTGATCATCTTCTTAAAAAATGTGAGGAGATTGAGGCTCTTCATCCCGATTGGGTAACCCCCTCCTCCCCAGTTCACCGGGTCAATGAGACCCCAAGTAAGGGGTTTGTTCAAGTGGCCCATAAAGTGCCGATGTTATCGCTTGCTAACACCTACACTGAAGAGGAAGTGAAACAGTTTATCGACCGTTTAAAAAAACTTCTTCCGGCAGACTCCCTTTCGTTTATGTGCGAGTTAAAGATGGATGGAACAGCCTTGTCGGTCACTTTTGAAAGGGGTATCTTTGCAAAAGCTGCGACGAGAGGGGATGGTTTTTTTGGCGATGATGTGACTCAAAACGTCAAAACGATTGCGAATTTGCCTCTAAAACTTTTAGGAAAAAATCCGCCCGATTCTCTTGAGGTGCGAGGGGAAGTGTTTATGCCTTTAAAAGAGTTTGAAGAGTTAAATAACGAGCGGGAGCTTTTAGGGCTTGATCCTTGGCTAAATCCTAGGAATGCAGCCGCTGGCTCCTTAAAACTTCTCGATGCAAAAGAGGTCGCTAAGCGCCCCCTTCGCGTTGCCTTCTATCAAGTGGTTTTAGAGGGTTTGAAAACGCAAAACGAGGGGTTTGAGCTTTTAAAACAATTAGGGCTTCCGCAAGTTAAGCTTAACGAGCTTTGCCATTCCACCGATGAGATTTTTTCATTTATCGAGAAAGTAAGAGTTGCCAGAAGAGAGCTTCCCTTTGAGATCGATGGGGTGGTGATTAAGTTAAACGATATTAAGATGCAAAATAAGGTGGGAGTGACGGGAAAAAGTCCTAGATGGGCTGTCGCTTATAAATTTGCGCCAGAGATTGCTGAAACAGTAGTTGAGGCCATTACCGTGCAGGTGGGAAGAACAGGCGTTTTAACCCCCGTTGCTGAATTAAAACCTGTCTTTCTTTCGGGAAGTACCATTTCAAGAGCCACTCTTCACAATGCAGAAGAGGTTATGAGGAAGGATATTCGGATTGGGGATACGGTTCTTATCGAGAAAGGGGGAGATGTGATTCCGAAAGTCTCCCAAGTTGTTTTAGAAAAAAGGAAAAAAGAGTCATCTCCGTGGCAAATGCCTTCAACTTGCCCTTGCTGCGGTGCAGATGTGGTTCACACTTCGGAGGGAGTTGCCTTCTTTTGTCCAAACGATAAGGGGTGTCCCGCTCAAGCATTGCGCCGCTTAAACCATTTTGTTGGCAAAGAGGCGTTTGATATCGAAGAGCTTGGGGTTAAAGTGATGGAGCAGCTTGTCAATAAGGGGTTTGTCAAACGACCATCAGATATTTTTGCCTTAAATGAAGAGCAGCTCTTTCAGCTCGATGGTTTTAAGGAGAAGGCCGTTTCGAATCTGTTAAAGAGCATCGAAAAGGCAAAAAAAGTAACTCTCCCCAAGTTTTTAATGGCTCTTGGGATTAAACATGTGGGAGCTCTCACAGCAGATCTTCTTGCAAGGCGTGCTCGTTCGATCGAATCGGTGATTAAATTAAGTGAAGAGGAACTTTTTGCAATCGATGGGATTGGGAAAGTGGTCGGGGCAGCTATTCTAGATTATTTTTCAACAGCTGATCATCTTATTGAGATCGAAAGACTTAAACAAAATGGGGTCGTTATTCAGGAAATGGAGAGCTCACCTTTTTTTAATCATTTTTTTGAAGGAAAAACATTTGTATTGACGGGGACTTTAGAGAATTACACAAGACCTGGCGCGACAGCTCTCATAAGGGAAAGAGGGGGAATTGTTTCTGGTAGTGTCAGTAGGCAAACTGATTTTGTCGTAGCAGGAGAATCAGCGGGTTCAAAGCTTGATAAAGCACAAAGTTTAGGGGTTAAGATCTTGACGGAAAAAGAGTTTGAGGAGCTTCTTTAACTTCAATTGGATGAGATAAGCTCTCCAATAAGCGTTTGATGAGTAAAGCTGTGGATTTTAACTTTTTGGAGCGTTCCTACCATCTGCTCATGTCCTTTGAAAATCACGTTTTTCCAGCAGCGTGTTTTTCCCTTGAAGAAAGAAGGGTCTTTGCTAGTCGCTTTTTCGACTAAAACCTCGACAGTCTCTCCTAAAATCGCTTCTCGCTGTTTCGCATAAATCCCCTCTTGGAGGGTGATCAGCCTTTGGAGTCGGTTTTCTTTCACGTCTTCTGGAACATCGTCTTTCCAACGCATCGCAGGAGTTCCTTTTCGAGGACTGTAGGTAAAAAGGTAGGCAACGGAAAACTCGATCTCTTTTAATCTTTCATAAGTCTCTAAAAATTCCTCCTCAGTTTCCGTTGGAAACCCGACGATAATATCAGTTCCAAGGGTCACTTGAGGCACAATCTCTTTTAACATCGCAACTTTCTCAAGATACTGCTCCACGGTATAAATCCGGTGCATTTTCTTCAAAATCCGATTTGAGCCCGCTTGCATGGGAAAATGAACAAACTCCGTAAGAGTCCTTAAATCTCTTGTCGCTTCCATCAACTCTCTTGTGATATCGACAGGGTGGCTTGTCATGTAACGCACCCGCTCAATTCCCGGGATTTTGTCAATTTCGTAGAGAAGATCGTGAAACCTTAAGTTCCAATCGGGTTGATCCTTCCCGTAGCTGTTGACGTTTTGACCAAGAAGGGTGATCTCTTTATAACCGGTTTCAGAAAGTTTTTTACACTCCTCGAGAATGTGCGCTTTTGGACGGGATACCTCGGGCCCTCTTGTATAAGGAACGACGCAGTAAGTACAAAATTTATCACATCCTCTAATGATCGAAACGTAGGCGCTTACTTTGTTGTCTCTTGAAGCATTCGTATAATCTAGCTCAAATTGAAATTGATTGTCTGTTCTAATCGATTGTTTACCACCACTTAACGCTTCATCTAAAACAGCATCGAGATCGTGGATATTATTAGTTCCTAAAATAAAATCTATATGGGGAAGTTTTCGGAATAAAGTTTCTTTTTTAGCGTTTGCCATGCATCCGGTGACCCCGATCATGGCATCCCTTTTTCTTCTCGTGCCGAGAAGGCCAAGCTTTCCCATCACCTTTCTCTCCGCTAAATCTCTAATGGAACAGGTGTTAAAAATGAGAAGATCTGCCATCTCTTCGTCTTGAAGCCTTGTTAAGCCTCGCCTCTCGAGTTGACCTGCCATGACTTCCGAGTCGAGCTCGTTCATCTGGCATCCATAGGTTTTGATGTAAAAAGTCTTTGGATTGTGCATAAGGCTTTAGATTCTATCTGAAAATACATTTGTATATCAATAGAAGAGTGGTTCTTAGCTCGGTAAAGTCACGTTAAAAAAAAAGTTTTGTGTAATGGGAGTTTATCGAGTTAGAAGGAAATCGCTTATTCTATTGAAAATTGTTGGCAAAAAATCGGAAAACCAGATATGATCATTCCTTTACAACATGTGTTCTTAAGGAAATTCAATATGACTTATAAAAAACCTGCAAATCATGAGAAGACGACTCTTTTAAGCGAAGATGAAGTCGTGCACAGCTGGTTCGTACTCGATCTTGCTGGAAAGACGCTTGGACGAGCGGCTTCAGAGATTGCAAAAATTTTACGCGGTAAACACAAGCCTACTTACAATCCAGCCGCTGACTGTGGCGATGGAGTCATCGTTCTTAATGCTGATAAGTTGGTTGTTACAGGAAATAAACAAGCTCAAAAAAATTACTACTATTACACTGGTTTTTCGAGCGGTCTTCGTGCAGTTCCTTACGAGGTGATGCTGAAGAGAAAGCCTGATTACATCATTACACATGCTGTTAAGGGGATGGTCCCAAGAACAAAGCTTGGACGAAAAGTGATGAAGCGTCTTCGTGTTTACAAAGGGGCTGAGCATGATATGCAAGCTCAAAAACCAATAAAAGTGAATATCTAAAATTAGAGGCTAAGAAAATATGATCGATGAGAGAGTAGCTACTGGAAGACGCAAAACTGCGGTTGCTTCTGTTCGTTTAAGACAAGGAAGTGGAAAAATTGATATCAATGGTCGTGCTTTTGATGAATATTTTCCGTTAGACATTCAGCGTCGTTTAGTCCTGTCTCCTTTTGAAAAAATTGGAGGGCATTCGGCTCACGATATTATCATTCGCGTGAATGGTGGTGGAATCGAAGCACAAGCAGTTGCTATTCGCCTTGGAATCACCCGTACTCTTTGCGTGGGTAATGAAGAGCTCCAAAGACATTTTAAAGATTTGGGCTATTTGACACGCGATCCACGTAAGAAAGAGCGTAAGAAATACGGTCAGCCTGGAGCACGTAAACGCTTCCAATTCTCAAAACGTTAATGTATATTCTGAATGGCGGCATAAAGTCGCCATTCAGAGTGTTAAATTTTTTGCGAGGTTTTGGAAATGCGTTTTTTTACTTTATTCATTCTCTTAACCTTTTCTCTTTTGGCCGGCGAGCCTGTTTCTTCAAAGCAAACTATCGGATATATTCATATAGGTGATCACGAGACGCCTATTTCTCAGTCGACTTGGATCTATGTTAAGTCAGCTCTCGATTACTATAAGACAAAAAAACCCGCTTTTGTGATTTTGCACCTCAATACTCCGGGTGGTGAAGTGTTTGCTGCTCAAAAAATTTCTGACGCTTTAAAAACTTTAGATACACAGGAGGGCATTCCTGTGGTTGCCCTGATCGATAATTGGGCTATTTCAGCAGGGGCGATGTTAGCCTACTCATGCCGAGAGATCGTTTCCGTAAAAGATGGCATAATGGGTGCCGCTGAGCCTGTGATTGTCGGGCAAAGTGGGCAAATGGAGAAAGCTTCCGAAAAGGTGAATTCAGCGATAAGAGCCGATTTTGCGGCAAGAGCTAGTTTTTTCGATAGAAACCCGTTAATTGCCGAAGCGATGGTTGACAGCGATATGATTGTTGTCAAAAGAGAGGGGCAAATCATCTCTCTTGAAAAAGAGGATGAGATTAAAGGCTCAGACGAAGTGATCTCGAGGAAGGGGAAGCTTTTAACTTTAGATGCGAAAAGTATGAAAGAGCTTGGGGTTGTCAACTTTGTGCTGCAACCAAAAAAGCTTGAACCGATCACCAAAGAAGAACAAGAGAGGGGGATTTGGCCTTTCAGTAAAGAGCTTCTTTTTCAAGACCCTCAATTTGAGAAGTATTCCAGTGCCGTTGTCGATCGGTATCAAATGGATTTTAAAACAACTTTTTTGACCTGGCTTTCCCATCCTGTTGTGGCCTCTCTTCTCTCTTTGGGGTTAATGCTAGGTCTTTATATGGAAATAAGCTCTCCTGGATTTGGATTTCCCGCAGCTCTTGCGCTAACGTGCCTGGGGTTGATTATTCTCTCAAGCTTTGCTCTTGAAATTGGGGGGTGGCTTGAGGTTATTTTGTTGATTTTAGGTTTAAGTCTTTTTTTTATAGACTTATTTCTCATTCCGACATTTGGACTCATGGGGATCATAGGGTTAGTGTTAGCTTTGATCGGTTTTTTGTGTCTTGCAATACCCGGTCTTACAGCAGCAAATTACGAGTTTGATACGGGCACTTTTAATGCCGCGGGGCAAGCCTTCATTGATAGACTGGGGTGGCTATCAGCCACTTTTCTTTTAGGGTGCCTCTTGATTGTGCTTCTTGCACGCTATGTCACGCCGAAGTTTTATGCCTTAACTCGTCTTGTATTGACAGGATCTGAGCAGGAAGCGTATTTTGCAGGAGTTAACCCTAAAGACTTACCAAAAGTTGGGGCTCAAGGTCAGGTCGTAGCCACTTTAAGACCCTCTGGTAAGATTGAGGTTTTAGGAGATATTTACGAAGCGATGACAGAAGGCAGTTTTATCGAAAAGGGGGAAACAGTTGTGGTGACAAAAGTGATGGGTAGTTCAGTTGTTGTCGAAAGGAGGCTCCCTTGATCCCGTTTTTACTCCTTTTTATAGGTCTTTTGCTTGTCTTTATCGAATTTTTCATGCCGGGCGCGATCATGGGCGTTTTGGGAATCCTTTTTGTTTTAGTCTCTTTTTTTTACTACGCCAGTCAAAGCTCTTCTGTTTTAGCAACCTCGATTTTTGTTCTTTTTGGCATTTTGTCGTTAGTGACAGTCGTACGGCTCACTTTAAAATATTTAATGAATTCAAAAGATGAGAAAGGGTTTGCGCTTCATACCGATCAAGAAGGGTACATGGCGTCTGTTTTCGATAAAGAGCAGATAGGGAAGGAAGGGGTTGTTTTAACAGATTTAAAGCCGGGTGGGCGGATTGTGATCGAAGGAAAAACTCATCAAGCAATTTCAGTTGGTGGTTACATTCCGGCAGGGGATAAAATTTTAGTGATTAGAGGTGAGGGGATAAATTTAATTGTGAAAAGGATTTAGTGAATATGATACAACTAGTTTTAGCCGATGTTGGCGGAGGCATTTTTTACGGGCTCTTTATTATATTGGCCGCGATTTTGCTCATGTTTCTTGCCATCATGGGTCGATTTATCAGCCTTTGGTTTCGCGCTTTTATCTCAGGGACGCCGATCCCTTTTTTCAACATCATCGGGATGAGTATGAGAAAAATTCCTGCCGTTCTGATCGTCGATGCCAAAATTGCCTTGTTTAAGGCGGGGTTAAAGCAAATTTCTGTCGCCGATTTAGAGACGCACTACTTAGCAGGCGGTCATATTGATCAGGTGGTCGGAGCGATGATTGCAGGAGATAAAGCGAATTTAGACCTTGACTGGAGACGAGCGACAGCGATTGACTTGGCGGGAAGAAACTTGCGCCAGGCGGTTGAAACCTCTGTTTATCCAAAAGTGATCGATTGTCCAGAAAAAGGGTATATGACGGGCGTTGCAAAAGATGGGATTCAGATCAATGTTCGCGCGCGGGTGACCGTCAGAACAAATATACCTCAGCTTGTTGGGGGAGCAACAGAGGAAACGATTATAGCTCGAGTAGGGGAAGGGATTGTGAGTGCTATCGGAGGATCTGAAACGCATCTTCAAGTTCTTGAGTCTCCTCAAAAAATTTCAAAGCTTGTCCTCGACAAAGGTCTTGATTCATCGACTGCTTACCAAATCCTTTCGATCGATATCGTTGAGATGCATTTGGGTGAAAATATTGGAGCTAAATTGCGAGCTGACAAAGCGGAATCAGATAAAAGGATTGCACAAGCTGAAGCTGAAAAAAGGCGCGCTATGGCTGTTGCTTGGGAGCAGGAGAATATTGCAAAACTTGTAGAGGCTCAAGCTGCGGTACCCCTTGCGATGGCAGAAGCGTTTAGAAAGGGCAATCTTGGAGTTATGGATTACCAAAGATTACAAAACCTTCAAGCTGATACCGATATGAGAAAATCACTTTCAGAACCCACTGAAAAGGATCACCACTCATGAACTTCTTAGATCTCTTTGGACTTTTGATGATGTTTTTGGCTCTTTTTTTTTGGGGAATCAAGAAAAAAAGTCCAGAGGAGTCGTTGAGAGAGGAGCTTGAGAATGCTCTTACAGAATTTGAAGAGGAAGAGGAGGAGCTGAAGAGGTCTCATCGTCCCCCTCCTCCCCCTCAACATCCTTTTCCATTAAAAGAGATAAAAAAAACAGAACCTAAAAAAAAAGATGCCTATGCCATCCTTTCAAAGAAAAGAAAGTTGCCTGCGAGGCTAAACGTTAACACCTTAAAAGAGGCTATTATTTTAAAAACTCTTTTTGATAAACCAAAAGCCTTAGATGATAGAGTCTATTAAATCTGTTTTGGAAAAGATAAAATTGACGGCCGAAAAATCGGGGCGCTCTCCTAAAGAGATCACGTTAGTGGCCGTCACAAAAACGCATCCTCTCACCGAATGTTTGCCTCTCTTGGAGGATGGAATCACCCACTTTGGAGAAAATCGATTGGAGGAGGCGTTTGAAAAAATGGAGGGGGCTCCGAAAGAGATTAAGTGGCATTTTATTGGTTCGCTCCAGAGAAAAAAAGTGCCCAAAATTATCGGGCGATTCTCTTTAATTCAATCAGTTGATTCTTTTGAGCTTGCAGAAAAAATCTCTGAATGCAGTCTAAAGGCCTCCCTTAAAACGTCTATTTTAATTCAGGTAAACACCTCTTCTGAATTAAGTAAGCATGGGTTTAAACCGCAGGATTTAAAAGAGTTGTTTCCTTCTCTTTTGACCCTTGAAGGAGTCAAAATTGAGGGGTTGATGACGATGGCCCCTTTAACTGAAGATAAACAAATTATTAGAAAAACATTTTCTCTTTTGAGAGAACTTAAAGAAGAGTTAGAAAAGGTTCATCCCATGCCTCATCTTTCGATGGGGATGAGTAACGATTTTGAGATGGCGATTGAGGAAGGGGCGACCCTTTTAAGAATTGGGACAGCTCTTTTTGAATAATTAGTCGGCCCTTAAAAAGTCCTCTCCAATAAAAAGTGATCCTTTTGCAACAAAAAAAGCGGTGAACGACGCTTACCCCCTCTTCTCGGGGTTTGGTGAGGAGTAAAACGCATTTTTTGTCAAAAGGGGCACTTTTTATTGGAGAGGACTTTTTCAGGACCGACTAATTAGATAATTGCCTTTATAATGATATTGCTCTATTATTTTGGAAATAGCAATTTTGTTCGAAAAAAATCGAACGTTTTAAGATGGAATTACTTAAGGAATTTTTAAAAGAATTAAAAAAGGTTTTCAAATGAGAAAATGGTCGTATAATCCAAATACCGCTTTTATTTTCGCGGCCCTATTTGGGCTTCTTATCGGGTATTGGGATCACCAAAAAGTTATGGGCGCCGTTCAAGCCATTTCAGAAATTTTTATCAATTTACTCAAATTAATTAGCTTGCCAATTATTTTCTTGTCGATCGTTTCCACTGCCTGTGGTATGGAGAGCGTTGCTGAGATTAAAAAACTTGGCAGAAGAGTCATCCGTTACACCCTTTTGACAACTGTTGTGGCTGCCTCTGTTGCTCTCGCTCTCTTCGTTCTGATTCAACCCGTTCGGGGACAAATCGGTGTGGCTCTTGAAGCTAAGGACAAGTTCGATCAGACAAGCTACTGGACTTATCTTGTGAAAGTGGTTCCCTCAAACATTATTCATCCCTTCTATGATAATCACGTGGTTGGTGTCCTTTTCATTGCAATGATGCTCAGTTTCGCAATTTTATCTCTTCCAAAAGAGAATCGGGATATCTTACACGGCTTTTTCTCAAGTTTGTATGCTGCGATCATGAAACTGACAAGCTGGATTGTTCAGTTGATGCCATTGGCTGTCTTCTCGTTTGTTGCTCTTTTCGTCAAAGACTTAAGAAGCGGATTAGAAATGAAGAGTTTGGCCCTCTACCTTCTTTGCGTGGTCGGTGCTAACCTCGTTCAAGCCTTTATTGTTCTCCCTATCTTTTTAAAGGCTAAGGGAATATCCCCAATTAAAACGGCAAAAGGGTTGATGCCTGCCCTCTCGATCGCTTTTTTTAGCAAGTCTTCTAGTGCAGCTCTTCCTTCCGCTATCGGTTGCTGCCAGGGCAATATCAATATTTCAAAAAAAGTGGCCAACTTCTCGCTTCCTCTTTGCACGACGATCAATATGAACGGATGCGCAGCTTTTATTTTGACCACAGTCCTTTTCGTCTCCATGAGTAATGGGATTAACTATACAGGATTTGAGATGCTTATGTGGGTGGTCATCGCAACGATTGCAGCCGTTGGTAATGCCGGTGTTCCGATGGGATGCTACTTCCTTTCAAGCGCTCTTTTAGCTGCCATGGGAATTCCTTTAAATTTACTCGGTGTCATCTTGCCTTTCTATGCCATGATTGATATGTTAGAAAGTGCTATTAATGTGTGGTCAGATTGCTGCGTCACAGCGGTTGTCGACAAAGAGATGAGCCTGGAGTTGGCAGGAGAGCCCGCATTGAGCTAACCTTTAAGGACTTATAATGGACAAGGAGACGCTTTTAAAAAACCTCGATGAGATGCTTCTTATCAGGCAGTTTGAAACACGGGCGGAATCGGCCTATCTCCAGGGCTTTATAGGTGGCTTTTTTCACTCCTATATCGGGCAAGAGGCTATTCAAGTAGCTGCCGTTCAAGTGTTTGGCTTGAAACATTGGTATTTGACCACTTATAGGTGCCACGCTCTTGCTTATCTTTTGGGAGCCACTCCTAAAGAGATGATGGCAGAACTCTTCGGCAAGGCAACAGGTCTTGCCAAAGGAAGAGGTGGGTCGATGCATATGTATGCCGATCGGATGCTTGGGGGATTTGCCATTGTGGGAGGGCATATTCCTGTAGCTTCCGGAGTGGCCTTTGCGATGAAATATTTAGGACGAGTCAATGAGTTTGCCATTTGTTTTTTAGGCGATGGGGCCGTTGCACAAGGCGCCTTTCATGAAGCGCTTAATTTAAGCTCCCTTTGGGATCTTCCTTGTATCTTTATTATCGAGAATAACAAATGGGGCATGGGAACTGCCATCGAAAGAGCTGTTGCTGTCCCAAGGCTGGCTGAAGATTTCGCTCCAGCTTATAACCTTAAAGGGTATACTGTCGATGGGATGGACTACTTTAAATGTCTTACCGCCTTTCAAGAGATTTACGACGAGGTCAAAAAAACAAAGCGTCCCGTTTTAGTTGAAGCGATTACCGAGCGGTTTCGGGGACACTCCATCTCTGATCCAGGACTTTATCGGACGAAGGAGGAGCTCAATGAGAAAAAAAAGAGGGATCCTCTATTGCTCATGAAAGAGGGGCTTATCGAGAAAGGCTTTTTGACAGAAGAGGGTTATAAAGAACGGGAAGAGCATGCTAAAACAATTGTTTTAGAGGCTATAGAGTTTGCTGAGAAAAGCCCTTGGCCAGATCCAATCACTTTGGAAGAGGATGTGTTTGCAAATTGAGCCAGATAATCGATGTACGAGAAGCGCTTCGTCAGGCAATTGACGAAGAGATGACGTTGGATGAAAAAGTTTTTATTTTAGGGGAAGAGGTTGGAGAGTATAATGGGGCCTACAAGGTCACTAAAGGGCTTTTAGATAAGTTCGGTCCCATGAGAGTGCTCGATACACCCATATCTGAAAATGGATTTGCTGGACTTGCTATCGGAGCGGCCTTAGTTGGTCTTCGTCCGATTGTCGAATTTATGAGTTTTAACTTCTCTTTTGTGGCAGCAGATCAAATCATTTCAAATGCTGCAAAAATGTATTATATGTCTGGCGGCCGCTTTTCAGTGCCTATCGTTTTTCGAGGCCCAAATGGTGCCGCAGCCCAAGTCTCATCTCAACACTCTCACACGGTAGAAAATATTTACGGCAACCTTCCAGGATTAAAAATTGTGGCTCCAAGTAACGCCTACGACGCGAAAGGTCTTCTTAAAACGGCGATTAGGGATAACAATCCGGTCCTTTTTTTAGAAAATGAGATGATTTACAACGATAAAATGGAGATACCCACTACGCCTTATCTGATCCCTTTTGGTAAGGCGAACGTAGTTGTCGAGGGGAAAGACGTAACGCTTATCTCTCACAGCCGTATGGTGAAACTCTGCCTTGAAGCGACAAAGGAGCTAAGAGGTTTGGGAGTAAGCGTTGAGGTGATCGATCTTCGCTCCTTAAGACCCTTAGATATTGCTACAGTTGCGGCATCGGTAAGAGAGACAAAGCGGGCTGTGATTGTGGAAGAGGGCCACTATTTTGGAGGAATAGCAGCTGAAGTCGCTTTTGAAGTGATGGAGCACTGCTTTGATTTTTTAGATGCGCCAATTGAAAGAGTGTGTCAGAGAGAGACTCCGATGCCTTATTCAAAAGTGCTTGAGAAGGAGACTCTTCCCACTGTTCACCGCATTGTATCTGCTTTAAAGAAAACCCTTAATTTGTAGGATCTGGCTTTTATGTCTTTTATCTTAACGATGCCGAAACTTTCACCGACAATGGAAATAGGAACGATTGCTAAGTGGTTAAAAAAGGAGGGGGATTTTGTTAAGGCAGGTGATGTGCTTCTAGAAGTTTCAACAGATAAAGCCACCGTTGAGCATGAAGCTTTGGATGAGGGGTATTTAAGAAAGATTGTCGTTTTAGAGGGAGGTGAGGCTGAAGTGAATCAACCGATAGCGATATTTGCTAAAACTTTGGAGGAGCCTCTTCCGGAGCTTGCCTCAAAACCAAAACCTATAGAGAAGCAAGTAGAACAAGTGAAACTTCAGGAAGTTAAAGCTCAAGGGGGGGCACTCACTAGCCCCGTTTTTGCTCCGGAAAAACCGTTAGAGTCGTACCAATTTGATCGCCCTCTAGAGAGTGTCTCAAGAGTTAAAGCCTCTCCCCTTGCAAAAAAAATTGCAGAAGAGAAGGGATTGGATTTGGCAAGTGTCAAGGGAACAGGCCCATCTGGAAGAGTTGTGGAAAAAGATTTAGAGAAGGCACTTCCCTTGAATTTTAGTTCAAGGAAAGAGCCGACAATTCCCCCTGGAAGTTATCATTTACAACCTCTTTCACAAATGAGGAAGTTGATTGGAAAACGGCTTCAACAATCTAAGACGTTTATTCCCCATTTTTACGTTGAGATGGATGTGGATGCCTCTCCCCTTTTTGCCTTAAAGGAGGAGCTTAAACAGCTTGGAATTAAATTGACGATAAACGATTTTATTATTCGGGCGACAAGTCTGGCCTTAAGAGAGCACAAAGAGATGAATGTGGGATACGCTTCCCAAGATGAGAGCTTAATTCAGTTTGAAACAATCGATATTTCTATTGCCGTAACACTGCCTCAAGGGTTGATTACGCCAATTATTAGACATGCAGACTTTAAGAGTGTCCAGGAAATCTCAAGCGAGGTGCGCTCATTAGTCTCTTTAGCAAAAGAGGGTCACTTAAAAGAGTACGAGTATAAAGGGGGTTCCTTTACCGTGTCGAACCTAGGGATGTATGGTGTGAACCGTTTTTTTGCAATAATCAATCCTCCTCAAGGAGCTATTTTGGCCGTCAGTGGGATTCAGGATGTGCCTGTTGTTAAGAATGGAGCTGTGGTTGCTGGGAAAAAAATGGCTTTGACCATCTCTTGTGATCACAGAATCATCGATGGAGCAAAAGCATCCGAGTTTTTGCAAGAGGTTAAAAAATATATTGAGATGCCTTCATCGCTTCTGATCTGATTGTAAGTAAGTCACTTGCGAAAAAACTCTTAAAAGCCCCTTTTACAAAAATGATGCGTTGTGAGAGATTAGTATCTTTTTTAAGGATTTAGAGCGAAGGAGAGGTGGTATGGAACCGATGACTGGGTGTGAAAGAGTACAGTTTTTTTTGAATGAGACACGAGATATAGCGGTAGCTGTGAAGGCTTCAAGACCAACAGTTCCTCTTGCAAATGGTTGCCAACCGGATAAGATGATTGGTCGTGTCGCTTATTTTTGTTTTAGGAAGATGAATTGGGTTCCTAAGAGTATTCCTTTAAAACAGCCTCATCAGGGTAAAGATGCACAAGAGGGGTTTTTACATTGGATGGGTTTGCGCTCCTACCAAGTTGTAGGGGGAGTTTTTCGTTATTTAATTTGCCAAGGGTTTCAGCAGTTTCGTCAAGCAGAGCAAGAAATTTTTGATCTTTATCATCATAAAAGAGAGTATTTAAACCCTTTAATCAGGGACAATCCTAAGGATGAGAGGTTTTTAACGGCAGAAATCATTTACCTTAAAAGGCGCGATTTGTTTAAGGCGTTACAGAGAGAGGGGGCTTATAAGTGTGCGATGGGTGTTGCAGCTGTTGCGGCGGTTCTCTTTTTAGGTTTGGGAGCTTTGACATACCAACCTATTTTTTTTAGAGCAAGTCTTGTGTGTTCCCTAGGATTTTTTTCAGGCCTAGGTTATTTTTGCCTAAGAAAAGCTCCATTTTTACCGATTGCAGAAGAGATTTTATCAAAAAAAGTCACAGTTTATGAAAGCCGAGATAATGACAGCAGATCAACATCTACCTCATCTGAACCTGATAGTCGTCCTTCTCCTCCCTCCTTTGATCGACCCTCATATCCAGACCCTGCGGCAATGACAGAAAAACCTGTGCCCCCAGCAACAACTGGTCAACCTCAAAGGTATACCGTCCTTGGAGATCTTTCTCAAAGTTCTTCAGATGGTTCATTTGAAAGACTTTGAGATAGATAATGATAATCTTAACCAAATCTTGATAAAATATTTATTGTAACTTAATACACTGTCTTCATTCTGGCGTATCAATTCAGTAAAACGACAAATGAAGAGGTGTGTATGAATGCAGATCGAGTCATACCGGGTAGTGGAGAAACTCGTCATGTTAATGATAATTTAAAAAAAGGTAGTGATAATCCTAGCCAAGTTAACAACTTAAGGGGTCATCTGGCTAAGACTCCATTAAACGGTACAATGTCTTCTCATACAATTTCTTTAGCACGTCGTCTTAGAGAAGGAGACCTGGCCATGAGAAGTGAAGAGAGGCAGGGTGATGTTAGGGCAAGAAATGTTGAACGAGAACTTGCCTGGGCAGCTATTCCCCTAAGGGAAATGCCGGGAGGTGGTGGGGTTCATGTGATCAATTCAGGATCTGCAACTACATCAAGAGAGGTTCCAGGCAGTGGTGGGGTTCATGTAGTCAACTCAGGATCTACAAATGCGTCGCGAGCGATTCCAACAGCACCTGCTTATTTTAGAACGCCTCTAACAACCACATACGATGCAAGGGAAGTGCCTGGACAGGAAGGAAAAAGCTATGTCTTTACTTCCTCCTCAAATCATGCACAAGGAGGGTATCGTTCACGACTTTTTTTTCAATCCTTTACTGGTTCTATTCCAAGAGAGAGGATTTATGTTTATCCAAGACCGTTTCATTTTCAGCACTATCAAGAAAGTTCTGTTTTTGAAGGGGTTGATATTAAATACGACTATGTTGTTATTAAAAATGCTCATTATGAAAGGATAAACAACATCAGAAAGATTATTTTGGTAAGTTCAGTCATTTTCCTGTTTTTAGCTGTTCTCTTTTCGAATCTTCCTTTTTTAGGAGCTTCGTTTTCTTTGTTGGGATTGAGTTTTATCATTTACCTCTTTAATGAGATCGTCAACAAAAAATTTATTAAAAGACCGGGTATTGATTAAGAGTTTGTATTTATTGCGGATAAATTTTTAAATAATGCGGAGGCAAAAGAGTAAAGATGGGAGTTCGAATGATTGCTGCAATCAGCCCTTTTTTTTTGAAATCTTTTTAACTTTTTGTTTTTTTAAAAAGTAATTCATTCTGAAGTTCTTTGACACTTTTGCTTAAATCGGGAAGACGTCGTACATGCACGGCTTGCCTATTGTGCTCGCCAAGCTCAATAGCAGGTATTCCACCATATTTACCCGGTTTATCGATAGATTTAGAGACGCCCGATTTTGCCGTCACAATAACGCCACTTGCAAGTTCGATGTGCCCGTTGATGGCGACCTGCCCCCCTAAAACCACATGGTGGCCCGTTGTTGTGGATCCTGCAATTCCCACCTGAGCGACAATTAAGTTGTGAGGGCCAATACTCACTCCGTGCCCAATTTGAACGAGATTATCGATTTTGGTTCCTTGACCAATTCGAGTTGTTTGAAAACGGGCTCGATCGATCGTGGTATTTGCCCCAATATCGACATCGTCTTCAATCGCAACAGTGCCGAGCTGTTTGATTGGTTGGTGGCACCCTTTGGCATCGGTTGAGTATCCAAAACCACAAGAACCGATGACAACTCCTGGTTGGAGCGTAACCCGGTTTCCAATCGCGATTCTCTCTCTTACTGTAACATGAGGGTGAAGAGTGCAGTGGTTTCCAATTTTGGTGTGAGGGCCAATTGAGCAAAGGGCCCCAATCGTAGTTCCTTCCCCAATTTCAACATAGGCGTCGATGACAGTATGAGGACCGATAGCGACTCCTACTCCAATTTTTGCCGTTTCGTGAATGACAGCGGTATCGGCAATTTTTTCGAAATAAGTTAATTTCGAGCAATCCTTAAGAAAAAGTTCAATCACTTTTTGAAATGCAAGGCTTGGATTTTCGTGGATTAAAGTGTTTTGGTGCTCTGTTGTTTTAGAGGTCAATAAAGCGCCAGCCTTTGTTGCTTTAAGGGCTTTTTCGTGTCTTGCCCTATCATAAGGGGTTTCAGCGTAAAAGGAAATTTGGGACTCTTTTGCACCACCTAAGTCAGAAAACCCGGTAATGATTTTGTCAGGGTCTCCGATAAGTGTTGCGCCTGTTAACTCAGCAAGCTCTTTTAGGGTAAAGCTTTTCATGAAACGTCCCTTTTTAAGGGAAGAGGATTGAACATCCTCTTCCTAACATACGATTTAAGCTTTTGTTTTTTCTTGTTCGAAAAGTTTATCCATCGCTTGGATCACTTGTTCTGAAATATCTAAGCTAGGATTGTTGTAAAATGTACTGTCGTTTTTTAAAACTAGATCTAATTTCTCTTTCTTAGCGACTTCAGCTGTTGCTTTATTCATCAACTCTTCAAGCTTTTGAACGATGTGGAAATTGGCTTGTTGTAGTGTTTGCATGTATTGTTGTTGCTGTTGCTGAATTTCTTGAGAAAGGGCACGGAACTTTCTTTTAAGTTCTGTCTCAGCTTCAGCTGTAATGGTGTCTAAATAGTTGGTGTCTTCTAGCTTTTTGACAAGTTCGGCACCCGCTTTATCTTTCTCTTCTAAAACCGTTTCCATCTGTTTTTTCAGAGCTTCGAAGTTAGCTTGCTCTTGCTTTCCTATTTTTGACTTTTCGACACACGTTTTAAAATTGACAACGCGCACGTTTAGCGGTTTTTCTTGTGCAAAAACACAAGATGAAGCCATCAATGTCAGAGCGAAGAACAGTTTAAATTTTTGATACATAAATCTCCTTAATAAGTGTGTTGTTAAATGCGTCTTTAAAAACGTCCTCCCATCTGGATGAAGAAGTTCTTCCTATCTGTGGCGTTTCTTGCGTTAAAGGTAGCTCCATAACCCAATGTCACAGGCGCTCCAAGCGCTGGAACTAAAACTCTTGTACCGATACCGGCAGATTGGTAAAGGCGACCAAAAGTCCACGTTCTATCGGAAAGGGTACCAGCATCATAGAAAAGAAAAACGTCGATATAGGGGTTGATAAAGTGATTGTATTCAATGCTGTAAATTTGGGTTGAAATACCCCCCTTAGGAGAGTTTTTGTTTGGGCAGTCGCAATCTCTAAATTGGGGTCCAAGGGCGTAGTCGCGGTAACCCCTAATTGCGGTTTCTCCTCCAAGGAAGAATCTTTCGTCGACAGGGATTCCAAGAATAGTGCTTGTCTCTCCCAAAGGTTGTAAAAATCTTGCATCTAATCTAAAGCGCATCACTCCACGAGGGTTGATTTTTAGATACCAGGAGTTTAAATATGCAATACTAAAAAAGTTCACATCGCCGCCAAAACCTGCCAGTTCCCCTTCGAGTCTCGATCTTAACCCATTGTTTGGTTTAACGGGATGATCGGTTGAGTCGTAGACAAAATTTAAACCAACAGCTGACGTTACGTTTTGAATTCCAGCTGCATTTATTAACTCTTCAGACTTACAATCCCCATACGGTTTCATATTAGAAAATTGTAGACGCCAGTGCCAGCCCCTTCTAAAGAAAGGATTCACTTGGTAGGCTCCGTGAAACCTTAAGACGTAAGTATCTAGATCATAAGTGTTTGAGATGTAGCGGTTGTTTGTACTCTCCAAGTTGAAACCAATGCTCCAAGGGGTATCCATAAAGTAGGGTTTCACCCAGTTTAGGCTATAGTTACGGCTTTTAGTTCCTATAGAGGCTTTAAAATCGGCAAACTCCCCGCCTCCTCGAAGGGCAGAGAATCCATATTTTGAGAAAGAATGGATACCATTAATGTTGAAATTTCTTTCAGTAATGGTAATCCCCCCAGCGACGCTTTCAACGCTGCTTAGGGCTCCAAAAAGATTAAAACTTCCAGTGCACATCTCCTCGACTTCGATGTGAACATCGCGATAGTTATCTCCAAGACCGCAAGGGCCATCTGATTTTACCGCATAAACGTTGACATTTTTGAAATAGCCGATATTTTGGAGTCTCTGTTCAGTCAGTTTCAGTTTTTGGGTGTTGAAAGTTTCTCCTGGAATGAGAAGTGTTTCGTGCAGGATAACGCTTGTAAGGGTGGAGCTGTTGCCAAAAACTTTAACTAAACCAACACAATAACTCTCCCCCTCTTCAATTCGGTATTTCACATTGTAGGTGAGTTTTTCGTAGTCGAGATTTAAGTCAAAGTCGACGAGAGTGTCGACATACCCTTTCTTTCCATACGCATCCATTAAGGCTCTTGCCGATTCTCTCGCCTTTTCAGAGGAGTAGCGGTCCCCTTCTTTGATAAGGAGATTTTTTTTAAGCTCCTCTTCTGTAAACAGTTTTTGCCCTTCGATTGAGATCTCTCCGAATCGATAAGGCTCTCCCTTATCAGCGATAATATCGAGCTCGATGCTTTTATTTTTTTTGGTTTCTTTTACCACGATTTTGACTTGAGCATCGGCGTAACCTTGATCTTGCAGGTAGGTTAAAATGGTGAACTCATCTTGTCTAATCGCTTCTTCGTTATAGAGCCCTTCCCCTGACATCCAACTTGTGAGGAGGTTGTACTCTTTTGTATAAATTTTTTCTAAAAGATCATTTTGCTCTTGAGGGGTAAAATTGATCAAATTGATATTTTTTATGTAACCTGAACGCCCTTCATTGATGAGAATTTCAATATCGACTTCGTTTGACTTAGGGTCAGGGATAACGCGGTAATCAAGTGTCGCTTCAAAAAAACCTTGTTTGACGTAGTAAGCTTTTAATTTATGGAAAGCGATATTAAAGTTTTTTCGATCATAGGTCGACAGAAGAGGGATATCGAGTTCACTTTGAAGTGATTTAGAGGTTTGTTTCTCATTGCCGCAATATTTTATCGATCGAATGATCGGTTTTGGGAAGACTTTGAGGTGTAAAATAAGTCCATCATCTGTTTGTTCAATCGAGGGGTCGACGTAGTCGTAATCTTGAGCGAGCGTTTTCAAGTCGCTATCAAACTCGTACTGGGAGAATTGTCCTCCCTCTTTCGTTTTTATCTTCGACAAAATTCTCGTTTGTTCGCCAGTGAGAGTGGCAGGGGTATTAACGAGCTCAATTGCGATTTTTGTCACAATTTGGTTGTCGTACTGAGATCCGTGGGTAAAAAAAGGGATCAAGAGGAGTGTCAGGGCTAGTGTAAAAAAACGCATTGAGTTCCTATGATTATTCAAGTCCACTAAGAATAGGGGATCACTGTAAAAAATGCAAGGGGCTAAAATCTTTCCTTAGAGGAGAGGGCTCTTGCAAGAGTGCCACCATCGATATAGTCGAGGGAGCTACCAAGAGGTAGGCCAAAAGCTAGCCGGTAATAGTTTAGGTTAAAAGGTTTAAGCTCCTCTTTGAGAAAAAGGGCTGTTGTATCTCCTTCAAGAGTTGAATCTAGGGCTACGATGAGCTCTTTGACTCCTTTTTGAATCCGCTTTTTTAAGTTATTTAAAGAAAGCGTTTCAGGTCCCATCCCATCTAAGGGTGAAATAACGCCACCTAAAACGTGATAGGGGCCTTTAAAGACTCTAGTTCTCTCGATTGGAAAAATATCTTTTGTGAAGGCGACAACGCAAAGAGTGCCCATCTCTTCTTCAAATCGTTTGCAAGAGAAGCACTCTTTCTCGACAAGGCAGCCACACTCATCGCATGTTTTGATAAATTGGGGGATAGCGGCAATGGTTTGGCCTATTTCCTTAAGCTCATGGGGATCCCAGGTGAGGAGGTCAAAAGCGAACCTTTCAGCACTTTTTGATCCGACGCCGGGCAATTTTTTTAAGTGTTCAATCACTTTCAAGAGGTGTTCAGGGTAGTTTGCCATAAGGTTAAATACTACACTTTTTCAGGTCTATTGATCAACCTAGAAAATCATTGAAGGATTCTTTCTTTCTTGAAAAGTTACCGCCCTTTCATTTAGAATCGGCGCAAAAAATAAGGTTTGACTATGCAAGTCGGTTTTTACGAAGGGATTACCCAAATTCATCAGCAGTTTCAGGTCACCCCAACTCCCCCTTCGCTTGTTGAAGAGAGGGTAAATGGTCTAAGAGGTTATATCGGGTCTAATTCTTTGAACAAAAAAAAGGAAGAGACGAGCCTTGCTAAAGTACGATTTAATGGGGTGTGGAAAGATGTTTCAAAGCAGGAGTTGTTTGAATTAGCTCATAAATGGGAATCTGTTGATTGCAGAAATGTTCCATTTGTAGACAATGGTGAAATTCAAAATTTTATCGCCCGTTGCATAAAACTTAAAGAATTCAAAATCAAATCTGATAAGTTGATCGAATTGACAAATTTGCCTAATACCTTAGAGAAATTGGATTGTAGTAGTTGTAATTCATTAAATAATCTATCCCTCCAAAATTTATCAGCTTTAAAATCAATTTTTTGTCAAAAAAACTCTTCTTTGAAGAGACTGAAACTAAAAAATTTGGAGAGACTAGAAACGGTTAATTTTTCCCGTTGCTCCTCGTTAACCGAGGTGACTTTCGTAAATTTACCCCATTTAGTTAATCTTTCTTTTAGCTATTGTATTTTGCTAGAAGAACTTCCTTTAAATGATTTAACAACACTTCAAAAAGTTGAGTTTCGTGGTTGTACCCAGCTTGAACTTGTTGGATCGGCAAGATTACCCCATTGCAATTATTTAGATTTTAGGGATTGTCCTGCTTTATTGGATGTTCCTGAATGGCCTGTTTTGTGCACAGTTTTTACCGACAGAGTTGATGAATTCATTACTTATACCGTAGATCCTGATGAGTTAAATAATGACCCATTAGAAGTGCTATGCTCTTTAGGAAGACCCCTTCTAAATAATCGAATCATGCCAAATATTGCCTTTCGCAATCAGCTTGGAGTTGATGCGGGTGGGCTAAAAAGGCAGCTCGTGACAACTCTCATGAATAAAATTTTTACCAAGGAATTTGGACTCCCATTAATAGATGACGAAAATAATCCAAACTTTGGCTTACCATTGATCACCAATCCTATAACCGAAAAGCAAGCGATGGCATTTAGAACAATTGGCGCTCTTATCGGTTTGGCAGCGATTGGGTCACAACCTCTTGGAGAGTGTCTAAATGCGATGTTCTACGCAGCCCTACTTTCGTTGAGTCGTAACGAGGTCAATTCAGTTGTTATAGGTGAGCCATTGTCAGAAATCTTAAAAACAAAGATTTATTTATCTATAAACCCTGACAAAATAGATGAGCTGACGGAAGGGGAGCTTGATGATAATCAATCATTATACCCAGTCGCTCTTGCGGCTAAAGAATTTAAAAATATAGTAGGGGACAAACGTTTCGAAGAGTACCGAAATAGTTCTCTCAACAATTTTATCCTTAGAGTAGAAGGAAAAAAGGTGATTTGGGAAAATTTCTTGGAAGCTGTGATGTTTGATGGTGACCAGGAAGATGTGACCAAGGGATATTTTCAAAGTTTTTTTGAGGAGTATAAGGGGACTGAAAAATTAGCAGATATGATCGAATTATTCACTGGTAGTCGTGCATTCAAAATTTGTGTCGAAAATGATCAGCAAAAATTAGTTAATATCCATATTTGTGTTAAAAACGATAAAGATAAAGAACATTTATTTGTTATTAATACATGTCTGCAAATAGTCACTATTCCGAGGTATCACAGTTATCAAACTTTTAAGGATAAATTTTTCAAGACATTTTGGGGTACAGAGCGCAGATTTGATCTAGCGTAAAATATTAAAAAGAGAATTCGGTTTGTCGTCTTTCTTTTTAACTTAACTTTTGTTATGCTTCTTTTAAAATTTTAGGAGTGTCCTTTTTGAGTCAGTTGCAAGCGAGAATCGTGGGGATTGGGTCTTATCTGCCTGATAGGATTTTGACCAATGAAGATCTTGAGAAAATGGTCGAGACCTCAGATGAGTGGATTGTCACAAGGACCGGCATGAAAGAGCGCAGGATCGCAACAGAGGCGCAAGCTGCATCCGATCTTGGGGTTGAAGCGGCAAAAAGAGCCTTGCAAGATGCAAATATTTCAGTCGATAAGATCGATTATATTTTAGTGGCCACTATGACCCCAGACACAGTCACCCCATCAACTGCTGCACTCATTCAGCACAAGCTTTCAGCAAATGAAATTCCAGCACTTGACACCTCATCTGCCTGCACAGGTTTTCTCTACACCCTAAATATGGCAAAGGCCTTAGTTGAAAGTGGTCTTTACCAAAATGTTTTAGTTGTCGCAACCGAAAAAATGTCTTCGGTGATCGATTATCGGGATCGGGCGACTTGCGTCCTTTTTGGCGATGGGGCGGCAGCTGTCATTGTGTCGGCTGAGGGCCCAGGACTTCTTATCGGAGACGGGATCTTAGGGACCGATGGTTCCTTAGGTCACCTCATGAATCTGCCCACCTGTAATACCGAAGAGAGGGGGTATTTGCAGATGGAGGGGAAAGAGGTGTTTAAACATGCTGTGAGACGGATGAGTTTCTATGCAAAAGCGTGTCTTGAGAAGGCTCATCTTACCATTGATCAGGTTCGCTGGATTATTCCACACCAGGCGAATCTCCGCATCATTTCAGCGATCGCAAAATCGCTGGAGATTGATGAAAATCTCTGTTACAAAACAGTGCACAAATATGGGAACACATCAGCCTCAAGCATCGGGATTGCCCTCGATGAGCTTTTAAGGGAATCTCCTTTGGAGCAGGGGGACCATCTTCTTCTTCTTGCCTTTGGGGGTGGCCTGACTTTTGGGGCTACACTTCTCTCTTATTCAAAAATTAATAATCAATGAAATCGTCAAGTATTGTATAATCACTAGATACAAGGAGGGGGATATGGAAGGGGTTGCATCAACACCAAGTGAAGAGTCTAATGTCACACCAAATCTAGAGAGGGAAAGCCGTGCTGCCGTAAAAATTCAAGCCCTTGTCAGGGGCGTATTTGCAAGGCAAGCAGTTTTACCAAGACACATAGGATTTAAGGACTACGCTCCCCTAGTTAAAAATGTAGAGGGAATGAGAAAAAACAGCGCAGGTAAAACAGCTGTCTATTTTCCAAGTGAGATGAACGAAATTATCTTAAAAAAGTCGGGCAAATCGGAATCTAAAGTTCGTTTCCATCAAATGCAAGAGGTCCGTACTGTTTTACGACGTCAAGGAGCTTCCCATCTTGTTATACCAAAAGCTGTACGCTTTGGTGAGTTCTTAGTCGAAATGAGATTGCCTATCGAATCCAACACCTATCACAACATGTGCCTTTATCAATCCGATCCCCAACTTTTCGATGAGGTTGTTAAAGAGTTAGTCGCTATGTCTAAAGAAGTTTATTTATCAGACGTAGTAAGTAATCAACTTCATCCAAGTAATAATATCGTTGGGAATACGGTGAGATATGACAATTTACCCCTTTTTGTTGTAGAAGAAAACGGAAAAAGGGAGGGTAAAATTGGCTTAATTGATTTAGAACATGCGGTAATTTTAGCAAATAAAATGAATGAGCTTAAGTTGAATCCAGAAAGATTGAATTTTGAACTCATGTGCAAAGGGGTAGCGACTGTCGAAGAGTTAATTGAGAGAGATAAGTATGCTGGATTTGTAACTCTGGCAAGGATTTTCCCTTATCATAAAGACATGATCATAGTAGCTGCAGCTCCATTGCCATTGCCGGTGGTGGATTCCCTAAAGATGCAGGCGGCAATGGGGGAGAAGTACTATCAAAAAATGATTGTCGATCATGTCAATTATATAGAAAGGAAGGGGGTTTCTTTCGAGTTGACGCAACCCTTAGACTCTTTGTCTGCTGAAAGGGAGGCGGAAATTGCCAAATGCGTTAAAGAAGAGCTTCTTGCTCTTGATCGGGGGGAAAATCCTATTTTTTTAAGGCAGAATCTCCCATTGAAATTTGAAGGGGGAGGTTTTCTAAAGGGGGATAAAGAGGCAGCAGCCGAGGCGCTTGCAGCACCTTTGACGAAGGAGATTTTGTCTCGCATTAGAAAAACAATCCAAAAAACTCAAAATGAGGCTTTTAATCATTTAGGGAAAAATATGAGTTCCATGACCGATTTATTGAATACTCGTTCATTATGTTTTCAACGATACGAAATAGATAGTGGTATCTTGTTTAATGATCGCTTTAAGGAATCGATATCTGGAAATTCCGATTTCAGCAGGGAGATTGAAGAACAACTTGCTCATCGGGTCATTGAGGAATTAGTCAAGGGTGGTGAGTTTTTTGACTATGATCCTGGTTATAATACTAGCAGCTATATGTTATGTTGGCTTAGGTTTTAAGAATTAACATGAATTACATATCTTTTTGATGTATTAATAATCTGATAAACTGTCTATTATTGTATAATTCTTAGATAAAAGGGTTATGGAAGAGGTTCCGGGGAGCTAATGCCACACCAAATCTAGAGAGGGAAGATGGTGCTTCGGAATGGAATGAATTTGTAACAACCACTTCAAATCGGGAAGTGTTCATCGGATGATTGAGGAATTAATCAATGGGGGCGGTGACTACGATCCTGGTTATAACACTTCAGGTGATAAACTTTGTTGGCTTATGTTTTAAGCTGCAACCACAAGAATCCCTTGAAATTGATGAAAATCTCTGTTATAAAATTAGACTTCTTCCAAAACTTGTTTTCTTGCAGAAAGTGAGCAAGTTTTTAAGACCATACGACCATTAGGGATGTCTAAAAGTGAAAAAAGTCGCTCTCCTATTTCCCGGCCAAGGGGCTCAGTATCCAGGCATGGGGAAAGATTTTTACGATACGTTTAGCTTGGCAAAAGAGGTTTTTGAGGAAGCTGACGATCTTCTTAAAACCCACTTGACTCGTACAATTTTTGAGGCGGATGAGGAGACCCTTAAGCAAACCAAAAACAGCCAGCTCTCCATTTTTGTCGTTAGTATGGCCATTTTAAAGGTGCTTCAAGCGGAAAGACCCGATTTAAGTCCGTTTGCCGTTTCGGGATTAAGTCTTGGCGAGTACACCGCTCTTTGCGCAAGTGGCAAACTCCCCTTTTCAGAAGTTTTAGAGCTGATCTCTTATCGAGCCGACTATATGAACTTGGCGTGCCAAAAAGAGAGTGGTCAAATGGCTGTTATTTTGGGGCTCGAAGATGAGATTGTCAAAGAGGTTGTTAGAGAGGCTCAAATGCCCCACGATCTTTTTGCTGCAAACTTTAATATTCCTGGGCAGGTTGTGATCTCAGGCACTCAAAGAGGAATTGAAGCAGGCTGCCGTTTGGCAAAAGAGAAGGGCGCTAAAAAAATTCTTCCCTTAGCCGTTCAAGGGGCGTTTCATACGCCTCTGATGAGGGACGCTCAAGAGAGGTTGAAACCCCATATCGATAACTTAAAGTTTCGCGATACCGGTGTGAAAATCGTGATGAATGTACCCGGAGATTTTGTAGAGGGACCAGCTTCTTTGAAAGAGAATTTGAACCAGCAAATGACAAGCCCGGTTCTTTGGCACCAAGGGGTCGATGCTCTAAAGAGAAGTTGTGTGACCTGTTTTGTCGAGGTCGGGTGTGGGAAAAGTTTGTCGGGATTTAACAAACGTTTAGGACTTCAAGAACAAACGATGAGTTTTGAAAAAGTGGCTGACTTGGGAGGAGGCAATTAGATGAAAGTAGCGTTGGTGACCGGAGGAACTTCGGGAATTGGACGAGAAATTGTGAAGAAGTTTGTGGCTGCCGGGTATAAAGTTGTCGTGTTTGGGCAAAGCGCAGAGCGGGGAAGAGATTTAGTTCAAACTTTAGGTTCCGATGTGTGTGCCTTTTTTGGCGTCGATGTCTCCCAGTTTGAAGATGTTCAAAAAAAGATTGAGGAGGCTGAGTCGTTATTTGGGCCGATTGAGATCTTAGTCAATAATGCGGGAATCACAAGAGATGGTCTATTGATGAAAATGAGCGAGGAAAGCTTTGATGAGGTGATGGCAGTAAATGTCAAATCTTGTTATAATACGTCGCGAGTGCTTGTTCGCTCGATGATCAAGGCAAGAAGAGGCAAGATCATCAATATAAGCTCGGTTGTCGGACTAAATGGGAATGCGGGTCAAACAAATTATTGTGCTTCAAAAGCTGCCATCATTGGCTTTTCAAAAGCTTTAGCGAAGGAAGTGGCTAGTCGAGGTATTCAGGTAAATTGTGTGGCTCCAGGATTTATTAAAAGTCCAATGACAGATGAGCTTAGCGACAAGTTTAAAGAAGAAACACTTAAACAGATTCCTCTTGGACGGATGGGCGAGGCGTCGGAAGTTGCCGATTTGGTGCTTTTTCTCGCAAGTGAGAGCGCCAACTACATTACAGGGCAAGTGCTTATCGTCGATGGGGGCTTAAGTATTCATTAATGATCCCAAGCTAAAAAAGCTTGTTATAGATAAAAAAGGAAGGAAAAATATGTCTACAGAACAGGAAGTCATCGATGTGATCGTCTCTCAGCTTGGAGTCGATAGAAGTGAAGTCGATTTGACGAAATCTTTTGTCGAGGATCTCAATGCTGATTCTCTCGATTTAACAGAGATGAATATGGCTTTTGAGGAGCGTTTTGGTTGTGAAATTTCTGATGAAGACGCTGAAAAGCTAAGACTTGTTGGCGATGTTGTCGATTATATAAAAAAACACAGAGCTTAATAAGAAACCTGGTAAAAAAAGCTATTTTCGGTGTCTAAACATCGAAAATAGCGCTTTAGCTTTTCCATTTTCTCAAGGGCATTTCTTTGGCATACGTCTGTAAAAGTCCCACAGCCACTGATGGACATTCCGAGATAATCGTTAACAGGTGAGTCTGGGTCAAACAAAGAATCGTCGATGTTTTAGACGCTTTTGCTCTGTAGGCTCTTGGTTGGTCGTTAAAGAGCGATTCATCTCCGAAAAAATCGACGGCTTTCAAGGTGGTCAGGGGGCTGTTTGCGCAGTCAAAAAGAGTGACTTCCCCCTCCGCGATAAGGTACATTCTTTCACCTCTTTCATCGATATCGAAGATGATCTCTCCATTCATAAAAGTTAATTGTTGTAGTTTGTCTGCAATCGGCAGAAGGGTATCGAGATCAAGAGATGAAAAAAGAGGGGTTTTTTCTAAAAGGAAAGCTCTATCGATTAAAGTTATTTTTTTCATGTGTCTAGTAGTTCCATTGCGAAGTGTTGAAAGAGTTCGGCATTATTTGACATTTGTTTTCGTAAAGTATTTTTCCAGTTAACTGTTTTATAGCGATGCTTGTAGGTTGTCGCTATGATCTGATCGAGATCTAGAGAGGAGTTAGAAAGGGTTTCTAGCAAATCATCAAAGGTTTCTAAATCGGCTGTTTCTTTCCTGAATTGTTGCATTTTTTCTTCAAAAGGAATTTCGCAAATTAGTGGGTCAATTAAGCGGAAAATCGTGATATCGCAAGATTTTTCGAGTGTTTCAATCACTTGACTTCTCACCTTAGGGTTGTGACTTCTAATTAAGCGAGACAAAAGCTCGCAATCTTCTAGTTCTCCTGCAACTCCTAGAAGTTGAATGATAAAATCAAGAACAGTGAAATAGCTACTTTTTAAAGAGCTCACCAACATTCTTAAATCTTTATCCTGGTTTCTCTCTTGAATAGTTTGGGCGTGTAGGTAGTAAAATTTGGCGCGAGCACTCTCTTTGCTGATCAGTTCTTTTAAATGGCTTCTCAATGTTTTCGGCGACAAGCGTCCCAAAGCTCTTCCAGCTGTCAAGCGGCAAGAGTCGTGAAGAGTTTCATCTTTTGTTAGGGAGAGGAGGACTGGTACTAAATCTTGCCCTTTAGAGAGAAGAATTTTTTCAATAGCAAGTTTTTCCTTTGGGCGAAGATGATGAGAAATTTTGATTAGGTCGGGAATATCGGTAATTGTCCGCAATTTTACTAAAGACGTCTAGAAGAGCCATTTTTAAGCCCATTTCATTTGTTCGTTTTAATAAATTGAGAATGAGTGGGATGTGTTTTTCTGGAACAATATTGCCATTTTTCGCAAGGGCATGAGCGGCACTTTTGGCAATTTTTGGTCTTGAGAAATCTTTAACAAAATGGATAAGTCTTTCGATATCGACAAGCGTTGGATCCTCTGAAAGAACTGAGAGGCCAAGTAAAAGGTGTTCCTCTTTATTTGAAGTTAAAAGGCGATTCACTTCCCTGCTCCGAAAGCGTCCTTAAATGGGAAGCTGATTCTATAGGTAGTGTGTTAAAAGCTTTTTTAAAAGCAATAAGTCCTGCGACTTTATCGTCGAAGTGATCGCATGTCGAAAGTTCTTTAGCTTCCTCAATCGAGAGGAATCCCCCCTTTGCAAGAAAGATCTTTCCTTTTCTTAAAAGGTGGGGATCTTCGCTATTAGAAAGCCAACGCCTGACAGTATTGAAAACCTTAGGGTCTTTGTGGAAAACACTTGTGGTGACTTGTTTAAGAAAAAAAGTTTTGGTCTTATCTTCTTTTTGTTCTAAGAGGTGGAGTGTTTTATCTAAAATGGCGTGATCTTCTAATCGAAGTAATCCTTTTAGGGCAAACTGCTGTTTTTCAAAAGAGGGGTCGGCAAGGTAGGAAAGAAATTGTTTTTCATCTTTTTGTTTAGCGGGGAACCACTCTTTGAAGGGACGCTCGAAATGGATAGCATTGTGTACTAAATTTCGATACATGGCGGGTAAATAGTTTCGTCTTAAAAGAGTTGCAACGATTAAGAGGAAGGAGGCAAGACAAATTCCAATCAACTTACTATTGAGGCCGGGAATTGAGAGGAGAAGCCCGCTAATCAGCATCCCAAAGGGCTCAAAAAACGATTCGAGCAACACACGAATTCTGTATTTTACTTTTTGGGGCACGCCGTTAAGCATAAGATTTAGGTTGCTATCTTCGACAATGTATATAGCGCCCTCATCGACAAAAAAACCGATAATGGGAAAGATTAGACTGTCTGAAACGTTCCAGCCAAAAAAAGCAGTGCAAAGAAGAATGGGTGTAAAGGCAAGTAAACTTGTGACTCCGAACCGTCTAATAATTCGACTATAGAGAAAAAGTCCAAAAATAATATTGACGATGCTTACAGATAAGACTAAGTAACCGAAAAACCGCTTAAAAGTCGGATCCTCTAAGCTATCCTCAAAAGGACTAGGCCCTTTGATAAAATGACTCTCAAAGGAACCCATATAGTTGTATTCGGTGAAGCAAAGAATAAGGTAAGTTAAAAAGCAGCTCATGGCAAGAAGAGCTGTGAATTTTGAGCTGAAAAGAGTTTTGATTGTTTGAAGAATTGTTGGGGGAGGATCGAGGTTTGTCCCTTCTTCTGGATCCTCGTAGGAGAGCTTAAGTCTTTGTCTAATCCTCAATATAAGAAAAAAAGTGAGTGAGAGAAGACATATGATTGCAAAAAGCCAGTAGTGAAAATTGATAAAGCCTGAGCGAAGTACAGCCCCTGCGGTTGCGATCCCAGCAAAAATAGCCGAGGTGTATAGGCAATACTGTCTTTTAGCATCTTGCATGTGGTGGTACTGGTCGACAAAAGTCCAGTAGCAAGTTAACATGATGGCAAGGAACAAATACCCAAAAACTCTTAAGCTGTACCAAAGAGCATCGGGAAGTCCTTGTGAGTGAGTCCAAAGAAAAAAGGTAATCAGCGAGTAAAAAGAGACTCCAATACCAATCGTTATCAGGTAAAGTTGGTGCCCCTCGATTTTTTGAAGAGCAAACAGTTGGACAAAAGCTATAATGAGAAGGCCTGTTGCCGTCATGATGTAGGCGTTTGGTAAATTGTGAGCGCCAAGATGAGTTAGGAAGAGAGTGTCTGAAAATTTAAGCGCAGACATAACCGCAAGAGCCCAAACGAACCCTAATAAACAGAAATAGAATGCCCTTTTTTCCTCACCGGGGTAAAGGGAAAATATTTTTTTTAAACTCCACTCCATCAGCCCTACGGTTTTCCTTTTAAGAAATTGAGACTATTGTATCATAGTTTTGAATATTTTTCTATATAAAAATAATTATAAAGATGGGAGAGTGATACGCACTTGCCAAAAATGTTTAAATCGTTAAACTTGGAAGGCATGACACACTCATTAACTCATGGAAAAGTCGCAAAAACGTTGATTCGCTTGACAAGCCCGTCGGTTTTGGGTCTTTTTGCGGTGATTTCGATTAATCTCGTCGATACTTATTTTATCTCCCAAATCGGAATGAAAGAGTTGGCTGCTGTCACTTTTGCTCTTCCTTTGGTGATGTTTGTCATGAACGGATCTGTCGGGCTTTCAATTGGAGCAGGTTCAGTGATTTCCCGAACGATTGGTAGGGGGGAGAAAGAGAAGGGGGCTTCGATCACAACGGCCGCTTTAATTTTATCCGTCTTAAGTTTATCTCTTGTCATGCTCCTTGGTTTGAGATATCAAGCGTTTCTTTTTACTTTTATGGGAGCTTCGAGCGATTTGATGCCCCCTCTTCTTTCCTACATGGAGATTTGGTTTTATGGGTTACCCCTTCTTGCTGTTCCCATGTTATCTAATACGGCTCTAACCGCTCATGGTGATACGAAGTGGCCAGCTCTTATCATGTGTTCTGCAGCTCTCTGCAATTTTATATTAGATCCTCTTTTGATTTTTGGCCTATGGGGATTTCCAAAGCTTGGAGTTGAAGGGGCAAGTATTGCAACGGTAATATCTTACGGTGCGGGTTGTTTTGTATCTCTTTTAGTGCTTATGAGGCGCAAGCTTTTGGTTTCAGTCCCTTTTGAAAGATTAAGAGAGATTTGGGGGCAGATTTTGGCTGTTGGTATTCCGGCGGCTGCAACGCAAATGATGATTCCTGTAAGCAATGCAGGCTCCCTTTGGATTTTGAGTGGTTTGGGGGCGGAGGCCGTTGCAGCCTACGGGGTTGTATGCCGTTTGGAGTCGTTTGCTTTGGTGATGGTGATTGCTCTTGGTTCATCGGTTGCAGCTTTTTCAGGTCAAAACTTTGGAGCTCAGCAATTTTTGCGGGTAAAAGAGGGGCTTAAAACCGCTTACGGATTTTCTCTTTTTTGGGGAGCTTTTTTGGCTTCTATTTCTTTTCTTTTTGCCGAAGAGATCGCCTCTATTTTTTCAAATGACAAAATTGTCGTTGATTTGGTGATGAGATTTTTAAAAATTGTACCTCTTACCTACGGGGTCTTGGGTTTTTGTTTTTTAGCAAGTGCCTTTTTTAATGCGATTGGGTCTCCTTTGAGGGCCACTTTTATCACTTTATTTCGCCATTTTGTCCTCTATCTTCCCTTAGCCTTTCTTGGAATGAAAGTTTTTGGAGTTATGGGAGTTTTTTACGCTTTATTTGTTGTGAACTTAACAGCAGGTATTTTTGCGGCACTTTTTAGTTTTTATAGATTAAAAAAGGTTAATGATCTTTCTTTTCCTGTTTCACATCATTTAGCTCCTCTAAGTGAAGCTTAATAAAGAAGTAGCGCAAAACTGGCGCTAAAATCACGCCAACACTAATTAGAAAAATAATCCCGCTAAAAAGGGCATACGTTCCTTCAAAGAGTTTTCCCTCATCCGTTTGAGGGGAGGCGAGAGGCCCCATTCCTGAGAGAATCATTGAAGCGTTGACATAGGCATCAAGCCACCCCATACGCTCAAAATGGTGATATCCCCACATACCAAGAAAGAGGGAGCTTGCAATAAAACAAGTAGCCACAAGGATACTTCGGATCAATTTTTTGATAAAGCGAGAGCGACGCTCCCGCTTTTGTGATTCTTTATCAGACGTCATCATTTAGTCATGGCCGTTAAAATTCGTCTTGGTCCTTTAAAGGGGGCTCTTCCGTGCATTGTCAGAATGTTGTCAAGAACAATCATATCCCCTTTTTGCCATGGGTAGTAAATTGAATTTTTGTCGAGGGCGTCTAAAATCTCGTAGATATCTTTGCGTGGGATTTTTTCTCCATCAGCGTAGTACGCCTCATCGACGACCATATATTTGCGGAAGTAGAAAAGTCGCATGGCTAAATATCTTGCCCATCCTAAAAATCGGGGGTTGTAGTCAAAAAGGTGCACCTGGTTAAACCAGACTTTATCTTGAGTAATCGGATGAACCATTGTGGCAGGTCTTAAACGACTAATTTCTAACCAATCGTTTTGGTTCCATTTATAGCCAATATTGTTGGCTTTGCACTTTTCTTCCACTTCCTGTTTTGTGTCTGCCTCAAAAACTTGAGTCCATTTTTTGTGTCCCCTTTTGAACTTGTTCACAAAGTCGATGAGAGCATTTTTGTAGTAGTAGCGAGAAACGTATTTTAAACCTCTTGTCTCTAGTTTTTCTTTTAAGCTTGGGGATACCGAGTTTAAAATTTTTCGGGCATCGCCAATAAATGTTTCCCCACCCTCTTGAGGGGCTATATCGCAGTAAAAGAAGATATGTGTTGGGAAGTTTTCAGCATAACTCAACTCGTTATGAAGGTGAATTTGGATCTCGGGAGGGGCATCTGTAGAAGTGTAAACATTTTTTTTAGAGACTTTTGTGCGGGGACTGCCACCTCCGATGTAGGAGACGAGCTCTCCTGTTTTCAGGGCTTCGACAGCTTTGGCAAATGCTTCGCTATTATCGATTGGGAATCCCCTAAAGAGTATCGCTCCGTATTTTAGAAGTTGTTCTTTTAAAAAGGGCAAATTCTCATCGATCTGTTTCAGGAATGTTTCAAATGAGGGGGCAGTACCTGCAGGTTCCACAACTAAAGGGAGTTTATTTTCGGAGAGAAATGAGGTTTTAAACGGCGACATATGATCAATTCCTTGTGGTGTGTTGAAAAGGGAAATATTTGCGAATGGGTGAAATGTTTGCAACAGAATTTTGACCTTTAAGCCATTTCATTTGAAATGGCAGAGTCTCTGGAGCTGTAATCATTTAGGTGGGTTTCTTCTTCTGGGTGGTCAAGAGCTTTGCTTATTTTTGCGTTCATAATCGTGGCGTCGATGGCACCCCCTCCAATAATGCAACAAATGATCTCTGTAGAACAAGCAGCGAATGAAAGGCAAGGTCCGCAAGGTTGAAAAAAAAACGTTAAAACTGTTGAAGTCAAACAGCTGCCCGTAAAAAGGTACGCTAGGCGCACTTCTTTGTTATCACAATGAGCGCAAAGTTCAGAAAATTCCTCAAAACAGCAGCAAGCGACCTGATGTGTCGTATTAACACATGGCAAAACGTTCCTGATCCGATAGCTTGGTAAACAAGTCGTAAAAAATGAAGTGTGATTGGATGATTCAATTTGCATGGGAATATGTATAACTTAAAAACTTTTTTTGTCAAAAGGGATGAGTTTACCTGTTTTCTGAAGGGGTCCTTGACTTAAGTTGATATTTTAAAGTAGAATTGTTTGAAAAGAAGGAGTTTTTTAAAGTGACTAAATATCGTGCACCTCTTGTGATTATAGGTTCAGGTCCTGCAGGTTATACAGCTGCTATCTATGCCTCTCGGGCCAATCTTAAGCCCATACTATTTGAGGGTTTTTACTCAGGCCCAGCAGGTGGGCAGTTGATGACGACGACTGATGTGGAAAATTACCCTGGATTTCCTGAAGGGATTGAGGGGCCCCAAATGATGGATAATTTTAGAAAACAGGCCATAAAGTTTGGAACAAAAGTGTTCACCGAAGATGTCGTTTCAATTGATCTTAACGAGCATCCATATAAAGTGCATGGCAAAGAAAATATCGTCGAAACAGATGCTATTATTTTAGCAACAGGAGCTACAGCTAATCGGTTAGATATTCCAGGAGCAGGTGATGGGCAGTTTTGGCAAAAAGGGGTAACGGCTTGTGCTGTTTGCGATGGGGCTATGCCGATTTTCCGAGATAAAAATTTATTTGTGATCGGTGGAGGCGACTCAGCCATTGAGGAAGCGACTTTTTTAACAAAATTTGGGAAAAAAGTGTTTATCGTACACAGAAGAGATCAATTAAGAGCTTCTAAGATAATGCAAAAACGAGCCTTAGAGCATCCTAAGATTGAAATTTTGTGGGATAGTGTGGTGGCTGAAGTGAAGGGAGACAAAGTGGTTAACTCGGTCGTTATTGAAAATGTTAAAACGAAAGAGAAAAAAACATATGACGCGGGGGGTGTCTTTTTCGCAGTTGGTCACACGCCAAATACGAAGTTTTTAAATGGACAAATCGATCTTCATCCCAATGGGTATATCAAGGTGGTTCCGGGAACTAGTAAAACAAGTCGGGATTTAGTTTATGCAGCAGGTGATGTGGCAGATGCGGTCTACAGGCAAGCTGTTACTGCTGCGGGAACTGGGTGTATGGCGGCTATTGAAGTAGAAAGAGAGCTTTCCGCAAGGGGTATAGTCGATTAATGAGAGCTTTTTTTTTAAGCTTTTATTTGTTGATTCAATCTTTGGAGGGTGTAGAGCTTAAGCCTTGGTTTGGTCGAGCCATTGAAATTGAGACAAGGTCTTCTTGCCTTTTTCAACAATACAAAAGGGTGGCAAGCGATTGTGGCTCTTTTAAGAAGAGTTCGTTTGATCAGTTTGTAGATTTAAGGGGGGCACTAGCTTTTGATACGGTAGCTGCTGAAGTTGAGTTGGATTTGGCACGCACTTCAAAGAATCAATTTAACTTTGAGTGTGCACGTCTTTTAGCTAGTTATTTAGTCTTAGACGATATCACGTTTGATAAGTTTAGTCTTCTAATTGGGGGGATTGCGACATTTGCCAATCGCCCTTTTGTGAATGATATCAGCGCCTTTTTCCATGGGACATTAGAGTTTGAAGGTTTTCTGTCTTTTGGGAAAGAGTACTCAAGAGGCGCTTATTGGGTCACAAGAGGATGGGGTGTTTTTGGGTTTGGAGTGGCAAGTTTAGGTAAGCCCTGGATGCGGGTCGATGCGCATCTCGACCAGGTGTTATCCAAAAGCTCAAGAGTTGGGGTCGCATCGTACTATTTATTTGGACTTGGGCAGTCTCCTCTAAAAAAGTGTGAACCTTTTAAAGGTTATGGCCCCATTCGGCACCGTTCATTAGATTTGGGAGCCTCATATACAAGAATTATTGGAAATTGTGGAGGGGAGTTGACATTGGAATATGCAAGGCGCCTCTTTGCAAGAAATTTCCCTGAAAGAGTCAATCTCGTTAAATTGACCCTCTATTACCCATTCGGGCTTTAAGAGAACACCATTTTAGCAGTAAAAATGTGTAGAAAATGAAGTTTTTTCATTTTTTTTAAGGAAGATGAAAACAACGCTTGCGTGAAAATGAGCGACTCGTGTACATTTACCTCATCGACGTTGAAGGAACACCTTAAAACGACGGTAAAGCAGAGCCTTTAGAGCCTGCAGAAGATGTTTCGACAGAGTAAATAAGGTAATGAACAAGTTAATAATATAAACTTGTGCGGAGGACACGCAAGTGTCCTCAAAGTCAAAATTTAAGAAAAATCTACAATCAGATTTTCAAAGTTTTTTTATTTGAGAATTTGATCCTGGTTCAGATTGAATGCTGGCGGCGTGGATGAGGCATGCAAGTCGCACGAAAAGAGTTTACTCTTTTAGTGGCGGAAGGGTTAGTAAGGCATGGGTAACTCACCTCAAACTCTGGGATAACGATTGGAAACGATCGCTAATACCGGATGTGGTGGAGTCAGGCATCTGATTCTATTAAAGCGGGGGATCTTCGGACCTCGCGGTTTGAGAGGGGCCCATGTGATATCAGCTTGTTGGTGTGGTAACGGCGCACCAAGGCTAAGACGTCTAGGCGGGTTGAGAGATTGACCGCCAACACTGGGACTGAGACACTGCCCAGACTCCTACGGGAGGCTGCAGTCGAGAATCATTCGCAATGGGCGAAAGCCTGACGATGCGACGCCGCGTGAGCGAAGAAGGCCTTCGGGTTGTAAAGCTCTTTCGCTTGGGAACAAGAGATGCTAGCTAACATCTAGCAAATTTGAGCGTACCAGGTAAAGAAGCACCGGCTAACTCCGTGCCAGCAGCTGCGGTAATACGGAGGGTGCAAGCATTAATCGGATTTATTGGGCGTAAAGAGCGTGTAGACGGCGAAGAAAGTCAGATGTGAAATCCCGGAGCTTACCTCCGGAACTGCATTTGAAACTTCTTCACTAGAGGGTAGGCGGAGAAAACGGAATTCCACAAGTAGCGGTGAAATGCGTAGATATGTGGAAGAACACCGGTGGCGAAGGCGGTTTTCTAGCTTATTCCTGACGTTGAGACGCGAAAGCAAGGGGAGCAAACAGGATTAGATACCCTGGTAGTCCTTGCCGTAAACGATGTGTACTTGGTGTAGTTGGACTCAACCCCGACTGTGCCGTAGCTAACGCGTTAAGTACACCGCCTGGGGAGTACGCTCGCAAGAGTGAAACTCAAAAGAATTGACGGGGACCCGCACAAGCAGTGGAGCATGTGGTTTAATTCGATGCAACGCGAAGAACCTTACCCAGACTTGACATACAGTGGACAGTCCTAGAGATAGGATCTTCCTTCGGGACCGCTGAACAGGTGCTGCATGGCTGTCGTCAGCTCGTGCCGTGAGGTGTTTGGTTAAGTCCAGCAACGAGCGCAACCCTTATCGTTAGTTGCCAGCACGTAATGGTGGGAACTCTAGCGAGACTGCCCGGGTTAACCGGGAGGAAGGTGAGGATGAGGTCAAGTCATCATGGCCCTTATGTCTGGGGCTACACACGTGCTACAATGGTCGGTACAGAAGGCAGCTAAGCCGCGAGGTGGCGCAAATCCCAAAAGCCGATCCCAGTTCGGATTGCAGTCTGCAACTCGGCTGCATGAAGTTGGAATTGCTAGTAATGGCGTGTCAGCAATAACGCCGTGAATACGTTCCCGGGTCTTGTACACACCGCCCGTCACATCACGGGAGTTGGTTTTACCCGAAGCCGCTGACTTAACCGCAAGGAGAGAAGCGTCTAAGGTAAGGCTGATGACTAGGATGAAGTCGTAACAAGGTAGCCGTACCGGAAGGTGCGGCTGGAACACCTCCTTTAAGGACAGAAGGGGCTTATCCGCAAGGATAGCCCCTTAAAAGATCACTCACGGTGATCACCTAGGTTGGGCCAAGTTTATAGAAACGTTGTTCATTATCTTCTTTACTTTGTCGAAATAGATAACTTGGGGGCTTAGCTTAGCTGGTAGAGCGTCTGATTTGCATTCAGAAGGTCAGGAGTTCGACTCTCCTAGCCTCCAATTTGCGGTTATAGCTCAGTTGGTTAGAGCGCGACACTGATAATGTCGAGGTCCCAAGTTCAAGTCTTGGTAACCGCACATTGGTTATTAGCTTTCTCGAAAGTTTACAGTATCAAGTAATACCAGTACTGAAAGTACTGGTAGAATAAAGTGTCTTTTTTTTTAAAAGACACGGGTAAATGTGCACGTTTATTCTTTACTTAAAGCAATTCGTAAGAGTTGCTCTTTATAAAAGATAAATGTGTATAAACAAGCAAAATCATTGATAACAATTGACGCTTAAAAGAATAGCGATAGTTATCGAATACTCATAGTCAGCTTGAACAAATAGATTTTATATATTTTTTGTCAAGCTATTAAGGGCTGCTGGTGGATGCCTAGGCATCAATAGGCGATGAAGGACGCTAACGAAGCGATAAGCTCCGGTGAGTCAAAAGCTTTGACCCGGAGATTTCCGAATGGGGAAACCCGATGAGATCATCTCTCATCATCTTTTGCTGAATACATAGGCAAAAGAAGCGATACCCGCCGAACTGAAACATCTCAGTAGGCGGAGGAAAAGAAATCAAAATGAGATTCCCTAAGTAGCGGCGAGCGAAACGGGAAGAGCCCAAACCAAGGTCTTTGATCTTGGGGTTGTAGGGTCTCACACAAATGTTGGAATCTCTTAGCAGAAGAGATCTGGAAAGTTCTGCAAAATAGGGTGATAGCCCCGTATGCGAAAAGAGAAACCAACCAGTGAGATACCTGAGTAGGGCCGGCCACGTGGAATCCGGTCTGAATCTAGGGAGACCACTCTCTAAGGCTAAATACTAATTGATGACCGATAGTGAACGAGTACCGTGAGGGAAAGGTGAAAAGAACCCCTGTTAGGGGAGTGAAATAGAACCTGAAACCAGCAGCTTACAAGCGGTCGGAGGCCTATAGATTTTTTAAATCGATGGCTGACGGCGTGCCTTTTGCATGATGAGCCAGCGAGTTACGTTAAACGGCAAGGTTAATGGACGATACGTTCAGCAGCCGAAGCGAAAGCGAGTGTTAAAAGCGCGATCAGTCGTTTGGCGTAGACACGAAACCAAGTGATCTATCCATGACCAGGTTGAAGCAAGGGTAACACCTTGTGGAGGACCGAACCAGTTGCTGTTGAAAAAGCTTTGGATGAGTTGTGGATAGGGGTGAAAGGCTAATCAAACTTGGAGATATCTTGTTCTCTCCGAAATAACTTTAGGGTTAGCCTCAAACAAAAACTCAGCAGGGGTAGAGCACTGAATTCCCGCGGGGGCCTCACCGGCCTACCAAAGGAAATCAAACTCCGAATACTGTATGAGACGTTTGGGAGTTAGACAGTGGGGGATAAGCTTCATTGTCAAAAGGGGAACAGCCCAGATCGTCGACTAAGGCCCCAAATTCTATACTAAGTGGGTAAGGAAGTGAGACTTCTAAGACAGTTGGAATGTTGGCTTAGAGGCAGCCACCATTTAAAGAGTGCGTAACAGCTCACCAATCGAGAGGTCTTGCGCCGATAATTGGCGGGACTAAAGTATAGAGCCGAAGTCACGGGTTTAGGACATTTTGATGTCCTAAGCGGTAGGAGAGCGTAGTATGGGCGTCGAAGGTATACCGTAAGGAGTACTGGAGCGCATACTAGTGATAATGCATGGCATGAGTAAACGATAAAGGAAGTGAAAATCTTCCTCGCCGAAAACCTAAGGTTTCCAGGGTAAAGCTCGTCTTCCCTGGGTTAGCCGGTCCCTAAGCTGAGGCCGAAAGGCGTAAGTGATGGAAAACAGGTTAAATATTCCTGTGCCACTAATAAAATGATAACGACGGGTTGACGAAGTCGTCGCCGCGTGCGGACTGTTGGTTTAGTCCGTGCTTTAGTGAGAAGTGCTGGCAGGCAAATCCACCAGCAACTACTTCAGGCTAAAGCCAAGGGGAACCCTCGGGGGAACCAATGACGTGGTCTAGATTTCCAAGAAATAAACTCTAAGTTGTTTTAAAGTGACCGTACCAAAACCGACACAGGTGGGTGGGATGAATATTCTAAGGCGCGCGAGATAACTCTCGTTAAGGAACTCGGCAAATTATCCTCGTAACTTCGGGAGAAGAGGAGCCGGAGGGGGTGTGCGCACTTCGCGTGTGCATGCGTCTTCTGGCCGCAGAGAAATGGCCCAGGCGACTGTTTAACAAAAACACAGCACTATGCAAAGCCGTGAAGGCAACGTATATGGTGTGATGCCTGCCCAATGCCAAAAGGTCAAAAGGAGGTGTTAGCCGCAAGGCGAAGCTCCGAATTTAAGCCCTGGTGAATGGCGGCCGTAACTATAACGGTCCTAAGGTAGCGAAATTCCTTGTCGGGTAAGTTCCGACCTGCACGAATGGTATAACGATCTGGGCACTGTCTCAACGAGAGACTCGGTGAAATTGTAGTAGCGGTGAAGATGCCGTTTACCCGCGACAAGACGGAAAGACCCCGTGAACCTTTACTGTACTCTGATATTGGCTCCTGACCTGTCATGTGTAGGATAACCGGGAGACTGCGAAATTTGCTCGTTAGGGCAGATGGAGTCGTCCTTGAAATACCGGTCTTGCCAGGTTGGGAGTCTAACGAAACCCCATGAATCTGGGGTTCGGACCCTGTCAGACGGGCAGTTTTACTGGGGCGGTATCCTCCTAAAGAGTAACGGAGGAGTCCAAAGCTAGCCTCATCGTGGTTGGTAATCACGATTCGAGCGTAAAGGTATAAGGCTGGTTAACTGTGAGACCAACAAGTCGAACAGATACGAAAGTAGGGCTTAGTGATCCGGCGGTGGAATGTGGAATCGCCGTCGCTCAACGGATAAAAGGTACTCCGGGGATAACAGGCTTATCGCCACCAAGAGTTCATATCGACGTGGCGGTTTGGCACCTCGATGTCGACTCATCGCATCCTGGGGCTGTAGAAGGTCCCAAGGGTTTGGCTGTTCGCCAATTAAAGCGGTACGCGAGTTGGGTTCAAAACGTCGTGAGACAGTTTGGTCCCTATCTGTCGTGGGCGTAGGATACTTGAAAGGAGCTGCTTCTAGTACGAGAGGACCGAAGTGGACGAACCAATGGTGTTCCGGTTGTCCTGCCAAGGGCATAGCCGGGTAGCTACGTTCGGAAAGGATAAGCGTTGAATGCATCTAAACGCCAAGCCTCCCTTAAGATAAGGTATCCCAATGAGACACCATGTAGACGACGTGGTTGATAGGTTGGGTGTGTAAGTGCAGTAATGCATGGAGCTAACCAATACTAATAAGTCCATTGGCTTGACTTTTTTTTTTTTTGAATAGCTTAAAACAAGCTGACTAATAACTATTGTTTTTTAAGCGTCAATTATTATCAGATGATTCTTGATACTGTAAGTTTTGCTTGGTGATTTTAGAGAAGGGGGTACACCTGACCCCATACCGAACTCAGAAGTTAAGCCCTTCATCGCCGATGGTACTGCACCCAAGAGTGTGGGAGAGTAGGTCGTCGCCAAGCTTTTATTTTCGCCCTGATTGTTCTCAATCAGGGCTTTTTTTTGCCCTTTTTTTTGTACAAAACTCTATTTTTATTGGAGTTTTATGCAGAAAATAGCTTTTTTTAACCAGAATCTCCAAAAAAATTGGAGATTCTGGTATAATCAGGGTTATGGACAAGTATTTATCTTTTGCGAAGACAGCTTATATCGAAACGAAAAATCTTATGCCAATTTTGGATGGGATATCCAACCCTTACGATTGGATTTCTCGTAAAGTAAAGTCTGGCGAGTTAATTCGTTTGAAAAATGGTCTTTTTGTGATCAAAAGAATGATTGAAGAGGCTCCTGTCCCTTACGCCCAAATAGCAAATCTTCTCTATGGGCCCTCATACGTTAGTTTTGAATGGGCGCTTAGCCATTATGGGATGATTCCTGAAGGAGTTTATGTGATTACAAGCGTTTCAACTGGTAGAAGTCGCTCTTTTGTCACACCTTTGGCCACGTTTGATTACCATTATTTAAGTCCCAATCGGTATACCATCGGTATTGATCAAAAGAGTAATTTTGCAGGCAACTATTTGATTGCAACTCCGGAAAAAGCTTTGGCCGACACGGTCCATTTTAAAGGTAAAAACTTAAATGAAACCGAGCTATTGACAGATCTTATTGAGGGGCGAAGAATTGAGATAGAGACTTTAAAAAGTTTAAATAAAGATCATTTGGCTCACATTGCAGAAGAGTACCGCTCTTCTTCTGTTAGAACACTGGTCAATGCCCTGGGGCGCATATGAATGATAATATCAAAGCCCAAGTGAACCATTATAAAAATCTCAAAATTTTAGAGCAGACGAAGGTGCGCGAGGTTTTGCAGCAAACGGCTCTTTTAGGTCTTGAGAGACACGGCTTTTTTGAACAAGCGGCTTTTTACGGAGGAACAGCTCTCCGAATCCTTTATGGCTTGGATCGTTTTAGTGAAGATCTCGATTTTACTCTTCTAGCCCCTAATCCCAATTTTAACTTTACCCCTTTTTTAGAGGGGATGAAAAAAGAACTTGCGGCTTTCGGTTATGGACTCGAGGTTGAGCAAAAAAACAAGTCCGTGGAAACATCTATTGTTTCAGCTTTTTTAAAAATCAACACGCTTCAACTTTTTTTAACATTTGAAAATCAAAAACGGCCAAAATTTATAAACCCCGAAGAAAAGATCAAAATAAAGTTAGAAGTCGATATTGATCCACCTCAAGGGTTTAGAAAAGAAAATAAATTGGTTATCAATCCATTTAACTTTTATGTTTTAACTTTAAATATTAGCGATCTGTTCGCAGGAAAGATGCATGCTCTCTTGTACCGCTCTTGGAAGGGACGTATTAAAGGCAGAGATTGGTATGATTTAATCTGGTACGTTCAAAAGCAAATACCTTTAAGTTTGAACTATTTTGAGTCGTGTTCACGACAGGCAGGTCACTTAAAAGAGGGGGAATCGATAAATCGTGATAAGCTTCTTGATTTGTTGCGCAAGAGAATTTCTCAAATTGATTGGGAGGATGCAAAAGCGGACGTTCGTCCTTTTGTATTAGATCCTGAACAACAAAAAATTTGGTCAGCTACTTTTTTTAATCAACTGATAGAACATATCAGTGTTGAATAATACAAACAGGTTTAATTCTTCAGAAGAGATAAGATGAACTCATCCCACTTCTCATTTTGAACGTATGGGATTAATTGGCTTGGATCGGCGTTAACTGTTTTGGCAAAAGACCTTATCTGATCATCTGTTAGATTGTTTATTTTTTTTTCTTCCTCAATAATCGTTTTTATGCCATTGAAAAAAGAGTCCCACACCAATTGTTTTCCTTTTATTGCTTTCATATCAGATTTAAGTTCTGGTGTCGTTAAGACATAAACTAAAAAATTGAGAGGATGAATGTGTTTGATTCGGTTTCCCGCCTCTTTTAGGGCATAGGTATGAAAAGCAAGAGAAACACCGTTTTTTTCTTTAAGTGTTGTTACAATAAAGTTGATATCCTTTTTCTCGCTCTCTAATAAACTTCTATCGTAAGTGCGGTCTAATTTTTTAGGAATGGGTTTAGTTGCAATAATTTGATCTCTTGATGTTTTCAATTCAGTGATTTTTTTCTCAATTTCGGTTGAATTTATGTTTAATTTGGCTTGGGGAAAGGTTTCATTTATGAATATCACAAGATCTTCAATTTTTTTTAGCGTGTCAATAGGCGTCTCTACAATTTGAATAGCATTTATTTTAGCTTCAAATAAGTTTTTTTTCCCGAGACGAAAGCAAGCTAAAGTGGCATAAAAATTAAGGTGGTTGCAATTTTTTTTTAATTCACTAAAAGTATTGACTTGAGCCTTGACTCTTTTTGTCAAAAGAAGAAGGTTATGAGCTGTTTTATGATTATCGATGATCATTTGCGCGATGAGGGGAATGACGACTTCTTTACTAAATTTTTTATCATTGCAAAAGACCTCTTCCATCTCAATATTTGAGGGAAAATACCCTTCAGCATTCAAGGTTTTGAAAAAATCATTTATCTTTTTTGTTGTTTCAAATTCAGGAAAAAATTCATCGATGATACTTTTTATAGAGACTTGGGGAGGCTCGTCACCGTTTTTTTTTGGTAGGATTTTTTCATTCTTAACTTTGATTTTGTTAAAAAAAACAGTAACTTTTTTGAAAAAGCTTTTTGGCGGCTCAACAGGCACAGGAATTGAGGGGGAAACCGGTTCTTTGGCTAGATAAAAAGTAATCAGTCGATTTTTTAGCTTATCTCGTTCCCTAAAGCTGTATGATTTTGAAAAAAAAGCGAAACACTTTGCAACAATTCTCTTAATTAAATTTTTTAATCTGATTTGACCTGAGGTCTCATCGAATTCATAAAGATAGGTTTGATCTTGATGCATTTGAAAAAAATGACACTGAAACTTGAAGACCTCTAAAACATCAGGGTTCACGATAATTAATCCATTAGTTTTAGAGTATTATTGCATGTAAATAATATAAATCCAACTATTTTATTTTATTATTTCAGCCCTTTTTGATTTGAGTCTATTAAACTTCTCTTTAATTTTCTCTTCATTAAGAGTGATTTTTTCTTGTAATGTGAACTTATTTAAAGGGCTCCATTTAGAGGAGTTTTCGTTTTTAACGAACGTGTTATTGATAAGGTTCACAAAATCCTGAATGTTCTTTAAAGTCGTCTCTTCTGTGTCATTGATATTTATTTTTTCTAAAGCTTCTTGCAGGGATGAATTTTTACCAAGTACTTTGAAAGCTGTCGATGCAAGAGATAACAGAATAGTGTTATTTTTCTTAATAATCTTAAAATCATTGGTATTAGGTGTTATAATTGCATGAGCAATAACAAAATCATCAACGATTACTTGAGTTAGAATAGGCAATAACACCTCTTTGCTAAACATTTTATCGTCATTGAAGACACTCTCCATCTGTCCATTCGGTTTAAAAATATCAGCTGCTTGTAACTCATCAAAAAAATCCTTTATGTTTTTTGTCGTGTTATACTCAGGGAAATGTTCGCTGATAACATCGGTTATGGTTCTCTTTTTTTCTTCTATCTTTATTTCCTGTACTGTTTTTTCTTTTGTTGAAAAGTTTTTTAATATTTGTTTTCCGATGTTTGTTGCTTTAATGAAAAAATTTTTGATTTTTCCTGTCGACTGAGCAGGGGTTTTATCTTCCTCTTTATTGATATCGGTAGTTGAACCGCTTGTTTTTTCTTTTGACATGTAAAAGGAAATAAGCTTTGTTTTAAGCTCATCTCTCTGATTTTCTTTGTAAGACGTGGAGAAAAAAGCCCTCAATCTTGCAAAAATTGTCGCTATTCTTTTCTTTTGCTCGATTACCCCCTCTTTTTCATTGAAAAGATAGAGGTGAGCTTTAGATTCATTGAGCTTAAAAAGACTGCATTGTTTGTCACATCTTTCAATATAATTAATATTGTTGTCCATAATGACCATTTTGTTTAATTAAACTTTGATTGTATAATAAAATCATTAATATTCTATAAAGATAAATGATTATTATTTAATTTTTGATTGGTGGTCGTTTTCCTTGTGGTTTTGAAAAAAGTGAGGGGAGATGAAAACAACGCTTGCGTGAAAATGAGCGACTCGTGTACATTTACCTCATCGACGTTGAAGGAACACCTTAAAACGACGGTAAAGCAGAGCCTTTAGAGCCTGCAGAAGATGTTTCGACAGAGTAAATAAGGTAATGAACAAGTTAATAATATAAACTTGTGCGGAGGACACGTAAGTGTCCTCAAAGTCAAAATTTAAGAAAAATCTACAATCAGATTTTCAAAGTTTTTTTATTTGAGAATTTGATCCTGGTTCAGATTGAATGCTGGCGGCGTGGATGAGGCATGCAAGTCGCACGAAAAGAGTTTACTCTTTTAGTGGCGGAAGGGTTAGTAAGGCATGGGTAACTCACCTCAAACTCTGGGATAACGATTGGAAACGATCGCTAATACCGGATGTGGTGGAGTCAGGCATCTGATTCTATTAAAGCGGGGGATCTTCGGACCTCGCGGTTTGAGAGGGGCCCATGTGATATCAGCTTGTTGGTGTGGTAACGGCGCACCAAGGCTAAGACGTCTAGGCGGGTTGAGAGATTGACCGCCAACACTGGGACTGAGACACTGCCCAGACTCCTACGGGAGGCTGCAGTCGAGAATCATTCGCAATGGGCGAAAGCCTGACGATGCGACGCCGCGTGAGCGAAGAAGGCCTTCGGGTTGTAAAGCTCTTTCGCTTGGGAACAAGAGATGCTAGCTAACATCTAGCAAATTTGAGCGTACCAGGTAAAGAAGCACCGGCTAACTCCGTGCCAGCAGCTGCGGTAATACGGAGGGTGCAAGCATTAATCGGATTTATTGGGCGTAAAGAGCGTGTAGACGGCGAAGAAAGTCAGATGTGAAATCCCGGAGCTTACCTCCGGAACTGCATTTGAAACTTCTTCACTAGAGGGTAGGCGGAGAAAACGGAATTCCACAAGTAGCGGTGAAATGCGTAGATATGTGGAAGAACACCGGTGGCGAAGGCGGTTTTCTAGCTTATTCCTGACGTTGAGACGCGAAAGCAAGGGGAGCAAACAGGATTAGATACCCTGGTAGTCCTTGCCGTAAACGATGTGTACTTGGTGTAGTTGGACTCAACCCCGACTGTGCCGTAGCTAACGCGTTAAGTACACCGCCTGGGGAGTACGCTCGCAAGAGTGAAACTCAAAAGAATTGACGGGGACCCGCACAAGCAGTGGAGCATGTGGTTTAATTCGATGCAACGCGAAGAACCTTACCCAGACTTGACATACAGTGGACAGTCCTAGAGATAGGATCTTCCTTCGGGACCGCTGAACAGGTGCTGCATGGCTGTCGTCAGCTCGTGCCGTGAGGTGTTTGGTTAAGTCCAGCAACGAGCGCAACCCTTATCGTTAGTTGCCAGCACGTAATGGTGGGAACTCTAGCGAGACTGCCCGGGTTAACCGGGAGGAAGGTGAGGATGAGGTCAAGTCATCATGGCCCTTATGTCTGGGGCTACACACGTGCTACAATGGTCGGTACAGAAGGCAGCTAAGCCGCGAGGTGGCGCAAATCCCAAAAGCCGATCCCAGTTCGGATTGCAGTCTGCAACTCGGCTGCATGAAGTTGGAATTGCTAGTAATGGCGTGTCAGCAATAACGCCGTGAATACGTTCCCGGGTCTTGTACACACCGCCCGTCACATCACGGGAGTTGGTTTTACCCGAAGCCGCTGACTTAACCGCAAGGAGAGAAGCGTCTAAGGTAAGGCTGATGACTAGGATGAAGTCGTAACAAGGTAGCCGTACCGGAAGGTGCGGCTGGAACACCTCCTTTAAGGACAGAAGGGGCTTATCCGCAAGGATAGCCCCTTTAAAAGATCACTCACGGTGATCACCTAGGTTGGGCCAAGTTTATAGAAACGTTGTTCATTATCTTCTTTACTTTGTCGAAATAGATAACTTGGGGGCTTAGCTTAGCTGGTAGAGCGTCTGATTTGCATTCAGAAGGTCAGGAGTTCGACTCTCCTAGCCTCCAATTTGCGGTTATAGCTCAGTTGGTTAGAGCGCGACACTGATAATGTCGAGGTCCCAAGTTCAAGTCTTGGTAACCGCACATTGGTTATTAGCTTTCTCGAAAGTTTACAGTATCAAGTAATACCAGTACTGAAAGTACTGGTAGAATAAAGTGTCTTTTTTTTTAAAAGACACGGGTAAATGTGCACGTTTATTCTTTACTTAAAGCAATTCGTAAGAGTTGCTCTTTATAAAAGATAAATGTGTATAAACAAGCAAAATCATTGATAACAATTGACGCTTAAAAGAATAGCGATAGTTATCGAATACTCATAGTCAGCTTGAACAAATAGATTTTATATATTTTTTGTCAAGCTATTAAGGGCTGCTGGTGGATGCCTAGGCATCAATAGGCGATGAAGGACGCTAACGAAGCGATAAGCTCCGGTGAGTCAAAAGCTTTGACCCGGAGATTTCCGAATGGGGAAACCCGATGAGATCATCTCTCATCATCTTTTGCTGAATACATAGGCAAAAGAAGCGATACCCGCCGAACTGAAACATCTCAGTAGGCGGAGGAAAAGAAATCAAAATGAGATTCCCTAAGTAGCGGCGAGCGAAACGGGAAGAGCCCAAACCAAGGTCTTTGATCTTGGGGTTGTAGGGTCTCACACAAATGTTGGAATCTCTTAGCAGAAGAGATCTGGAAAGTTCTGCAAAATAGGGTGATAGCCCCGTATGCGAAAAGAGAAACCAACCAGTGAGATACCTGAGTAGGGCCGGCCACGTGGAATCCGGTCTGAATCTAGGGAGACCACTCTCTAAGGCTAAATACTAATTGATGACCGATAGTGAACGAGTACCGTGAGGGAAAGGTGAAAAGAACCCCTGTTAGGGGAGTGAAATAGAACCTGAAACCAGCAGCTTACAAGCGGTCGGAGGCCTATAGATTTTTTAAATCGATGGCTGACGGCGTGCCTTTTGCATGATGAGCCAGCGAGTTACGTTAAACGGCAAGGTTAATGGACGATACGTTCAGCAGCCGAAGCGAAAGCGAGTGTTAAAAGCGCGATCAGTCGTTTGGCGTAGACACGAAACCAAGTGATCTATCCATGACCAGGTTGAAGCAAGGGTAACACCTTGTGGAGGACCGAACCAGTTGCTGTTGAAAAAGCTTTGGATGAGTTGTGGATAGGGGTGAAAGGCTAATCAAACTTGGAGATATCTTGTTCTCTCCGAAATAACTTTAGGGTTAGCCTCAAACAAAAACTCAGCAGGGGTAGAGCACTGAATTCCCGCGGGGGCCTCACCGGCCTACCAAAGGAAATCAAACTCCGAATACTGTATGAGACGTTTGGGAGTTAGACAGTGGGGGATAAGCTTCATTGTCAAAAGGGGAACAGCCCAGATCGTCGACTAAGGCCCCAAATTCTATACTAAGTGGGTAAGGAAGTGAGACTTCTAAGACAGTTGGAATGTTGGCTTAGAGGCAGCCACCATTTAAAGAGTGCGTAACAGCTCACCAATCGAGAGGTCTTGCGCCGATAATTGGCGGGACTAAAGTATAGAGCCGAAGTCACGGGTTTAGGACATTTTGATGTCCTAAGCGGTAGGAGAGCGTAGTATGGGCGTCGAAGGTATACCGTAAGGAGTACTGGAGCGCATACTAGTGATAATGCATGGCATGAGTAAACGATAAAGGAAGTGAAAATCTTCCTCGCCGAAAACCTAAGGTTTCCAGGGTAAAGCTCGTCTTCCCTGGGTTAGCCGGTCCCTAAGCTGAGGCCGAAAGGCGTAAGTGATGGAAAACAGGTTAAATATTCCTGTGCCACTAATAAAATGATAACGACGGGTTGACGAAGTCGTCGCCGCGTGCGGACTGTTGGTTTAGTCCGTGCTTTAGTGAGAAGTGCTGGCAGGCAAATCCACCAGCAATTACTTCAGGCTAAAGCCAAGGGGAACCCTCGGGGGAACCAATGACGTGGTCTAGATTTCCAAGAAATAAACTCTAAGTTGTTTTAAAGTGACCGTACCAAAACCGACACAGGTGGGTGGGATGAATATTCTAAGGCGCGCGAGATAACTCTCGTTAAGGAACTCGGCAAATTATCCTCGTAACTTCGGGAGAAGAGGAGCCGGAGGGGGTGTGCGCACTTCGCGTGTGCATGCGTCTTCTGGCCGCAGAGAAATGGCCCAGGCGACTGTTTAACAAAAACACAGCACTATGCAAAGCCGTGAAGGCAACGTATATGGTGTGATGCCTGCCCAATGCCAAAAGGTCAAAAGGAGGTGTTAGCCGCAAGGCGAAGCTCCGAATTTAAGCCCTGGTGAATGGCGGCCGTAACTATAACGGTCCTAAGGTAGCGAAATTCCTTGTCGGGTAAGTTCCGACCTGCACGAATGGTATAACGATCTGGGCACTGTCTCAACGAGAGACTCGGTGAAATTGTAGTAGCGGTGAAGATGCCGTTTACCCGCGACAAGACGGAAAGACCCCGTGAACCTTTACTGTACTCTGATATTGGCTCCTGACCTGTCATGTGTAGGATAACCGGGAGACTGCGAAATTTGCTCGTTAGGGCAGATGGAGTCGTCCTTGAAATACCGGTCTTGCCAGGTTGGGAGTCTAACGAAACCCCATGAATCTGGGGTTCGGACCCTGTCAGACGGGCAGTTTTACTGGGGCGGTATCCTCCTAAAGAGTAACGGAGGAGTCCAAAGCTAGCCTCATCGTGGTTGGTAATCACGATTCGAGCGTAAAGGTATAAGGCTGGTTAACTGTGAGACCAACAAGTCGAACAGATACGAAAGTAGGGCTTAGTGATCCGGCGGTGGAATGTGGAATCGCCGTCGCTCAACGGATAAAAGGTACTCCGGGGATAACAGGCTTATCGCCACCAAGAGTTCATATCGACGTGGCGGTTTGGCACCTCGATGTCGACTCATCGCATCCTGGGGCTGTAGAAGGTCCCAAGGGTTTGGCTGTTCGCCAATTAAAGCGGTACGCGAGTTGGGTTCAAAACGTCGTGAGACAGTTTGGTCCCTATCTGTCGTGGGCGTAGGATACTTGAAAGGAGCTGCTTCTAGTACGAGAGGACCGAAGTGGACGAACCAATGGTGTTCCGGTTGTCCTGCCAAGGGCATAGCCGGGTAGCTACGTTCGGAAAGGATAAGCGTTGAATGCATCTAAACGCCAAGCCTCCCTTAAGATAAGGTATCCCAATGAGACACCATGTAGACGACGTGGTTGATAGGTTGGGTGTGTAAGTGCAGTAATACATGGAGCTAACCAATACTAATAAGTCCATTGGCTTGACTTTTTTTTTTTTTGAATAGCTTAAAACAAGCTGACTAATAACTATTGTTTTTTAAGCGTCAATTATTATCAGATGATTCTTGATACTGTAAGTTTTGCTTGGTGATTTTAGAGAAGGGGGTACACCTGACCCCATACCGAACTCAGAAGTTAAGCCCTTCATCGCCGATGGTACTGCACCCAAGAGTGTGGGAGAGTAGGTCGTCGCCAAGCTTTTTATTTCGCCCTGATTGTTCTCAATCAGGGTTTTTTTTTGCCCTTTTTTCGCTATATAGTCGGCCCTGAAAAAGTTCTCTCCAATAAAAAGTGCCCCTTTTGACAAAAAAGGTGTTTTACTCCTCACCAAACCTTGGCAAGGGGGTGAAACGTCGTTCATCGCTTTTTTTGTTGCAAAAGGATCACTTTTTCTTTGGAGAGTGCGTGTTCCATTCGCGAAATTTTTAAGCTTTTCTCATTGTCAAATATTTAAACCTTGCAAAATAGGCTATGTCCCTCTTCCTCGTTAATTGCAAATTTTTCTCAAGGAACCCTTACTTTTTCAGGACCGACTAAGTTAGTCGGCCCTGAAAAAGTCCTCTCCAATAAAAAGTGCCCCTTTTGACAAAAAAGGTGTTTTACTCCTCACCAAACCTTGGCAAGGGGGTGAAGCGTCGTTCACCGCTTTTTTTGTTGCAAAAGGATCACTTTTTCTTTGGAGAGTGCGTGTTCCATTCGCGAAATTTTTAAGCTTTTCTCATTGTCATATAGTTAAACCTTGCAAAATAGGCTATGTTTCTCTTCCTCGTTAATTGCAAATTTTTCTCAAGGAACCCTTACTTTTTCAGGACCGACTAAGTTAGTCGACCCTGAAAAAGTCCTCTCCAATAAAAAGTGCCCCTTTTGACAAAAAAGGCGTTTTACTCCTCACCAAACCTTGGCAAGGGGGTGAAACGTCGTTCACCTCTTTTTTTGTTGCAAAAGGATCACTTTTTCTTTGGAGAGTGCGTTTTCCATTCGCGAAATTTTTAAGCTTTTCTCATTTTCATATAGTTAAACCTTGCAAAATAGGCTATGTCCCTCTTCCTCGTTAATTGCAAATTTTTCTCAAAGAACCCTTACTTTTTCAGGGCCGACTATATACAATTCAAATTGATTGGGATTTAAGTGTTCCCAAGGAATTTTTGATGATCAAATTTTAAGAAGATAGGATAACTGTGGATTTATAAGGTGAAAGTGGTTATACTCTGATCTTTCCGGGGAACTTGCGAGTTAGATTATTTCGAACCAGGTCAGATCAGGAATGAAGCAGCCTTAAGGAGTGGATCTAATGTCGCAAGAGCTCTCCGGTTTTTTTTTCAAATTTTTAAGAATTCAGCTAAAGTGGTTTCTTCCGGAATTTCAGAAAATGAGTCCGTTATGAAAAGACGCGTCCATATTTCTAAGACAAGAAGAGAAAATAAACCTTTAAAATCCGATTTCTTTCCTTTAAGTGCCAGTTGCAACCACTCTTTTGAAATTAATCCGTTTTCTACTAAATAGCCGTTTTCTAAAAGTTTAAAAGTTTCTCTAATCTCTTCGTTTTCAAGCCATGAGTGCAAAAAATCGTTTTTCCTTCTTTTAGGACGGAAGACAACGTCTTTGGGGTAAATCCCTTCAAAAAGTTTTTGCAGAAAAAGCCCTGTTTCTTGATCGTTTTGGCTTTGTGGTTCGTGCAGGCTGACTAAAAATTCGATTAGGGGCAAGTCAAAATAGGGAGTGCGCCACTCAAGTCCCTCTGCATTGCAAAGTTTTGCATATTGGAAGATATACGCATCCACAAGGCGTGTTTTTATGTCGATATAAAGATATGATGAGATTTTTGATGAAAAGGAGGTTAAGACTTCAAAGCGATTTAAAAAAACTTCGGGATCGAAAAGGTTCACAAGGCTAGGGGAGAGTTCTGAAAGTTCTCGTTTGTTAAAAATTGTGTTGTGCTCTAAATACTGGTATTGCCAAGGATTGATTTTTGATGACTTAATCATTTTGTAAGCTAAGGGCTTATAGAGCCATTTGCAAAGAGGAATCAAACAATTGGTCACAACGGGTGAAAACACCTCTTTGAGCCTCTCTTTGGGGCTTAAACTTGCCTCGTCGACGGTGTAGCGGTTGTGAGCACCAAGTAGCTCATCACTTCCCATTCCTGAAAAAACAACGCGTGTTTTACCTTTTGCCATATGGGCCATTTCGTATGTCGCTACGATATTTGGATCGGCAATGGGTTCTTCTAAAGTAGAGATAATCGGAATAAGCGATTGTAAAAAGGATGCTGGAGTTATTTTCTTAATCTCTTGAGGGATTTTAAGAGTTTCAGCAACACTTTTAGCAGCTATTAAGTTCTCCTTAGATTCCCCATCGAAATAGCTTGTGTAAGATGAGACATTGGTCGCATTTTTTGTCACATAATAAGCAATAGCAGCTGAGCCAAGTCCTCCTGAAATAAAACACCCAGCAGTCGGTTTTGTTTGGGGTAATTTCTTTTTAACAGCGTTTGCTAGTTTTTCATCAAACTCGTGAAGCGCTTCAATCGGATTGGGGGTTGGCTTATTGAAATGGGAAGAGAGGGACCAAAAGGGTTCAATTTGTAAAGCACCATGACTCTTTAAAGTCAGTGAACAGCCGGGAAGTAGCTTATTTACATTTTTGATAGGTGTTAAATCTTGTGGGAAGTACCCTAAGTAGAGGTAGGCGGCAATGGCATCTTTTGCAATTGTTTTAGGGACAATTCCTGTGATAAGAAGGCTTTTTAAGCTGCTGCTAAAGAGAAAATGGTTGTTATCCTGGTACCAATAGAGGTTTTTTTTTCCAATGGGGTCTCTTGCTAGAATAAGCTCTTCCCTATTTGAGTCATAAAGAACAATCACAAACTCCCCTTGTAACTTTTTGAGAAACGAGGGGCCAAAATGTTCATAAGCTGAAAGAGCAATATGAGCAAGGGAAGAGTCATCTAGAAAGGGGTGTTCCTTTTTTAGCTCTTTGACGTTAGTTAAGAGCCCATCAAAACCTAGGACAGTGCTTTTTCTTTCGTTTGTTGCAAAAGAGCTTCCGAGAAGCGCAAACTCCATATTTTTTAAGGTGTAGTAGTCAATTGGGGTCGTTGCCGTTTTGGCAAGAGGGCTCATCATAGACTCGATGAGGTGAGTCATTTGAAAAATATCTGGGTAGATGATGCCAGCGATTTGATGCATAAATACCTATTTATAAAGTTTTTCAAAGCTTATGTCAACGGTTCGTTCTTTAAAAAAAATAACCCACCTGTTAGAGTAGTCTGTATTCATTGATAGCAGCTTTTTTCGATTTAAGGTGCTAAGCGCTACGGTTCTTAGAGCTGTTTTACTTTTTAAGGATGTATCTTTATGTTAAGCCCTTTTCTCTTAAAGTCAGCTCTTTGCTTAATTCCTTTATTTCCTTTAGTTGGGCAACCTTTGTCGTTGTCCCTTTCGACTGAGGTGGGTGTTGGCTATAGGTTGGATAATGCCAATTGGAATATTGCAGGCCCTTATAATACCCCGAATGTGTTGTCTGAGCTTAGCTGGAAGGACTTAAACAGCGTTCAGGTTTATGGAGGAGGGCGGTTGCAGGGGATTTCGAGATTTTATGGTCGAGGCACTTTTGATTACGCCTGGATTTTGTCTGGGAAAAATCAGGACTCTGATTATAACGGCGATAATAGAACCCTTGAGTATAGTCGCTCCACAGCCGATGCAGGAAAGGGGCATTTGTTCGATGTGAGTGTTGCTGTTGGGCTTCCAGTAGTCTCTTTCCAAGCTTTTGCTGTGTCTGGTGTGGGTGGGTATTCATATCATGAGCAAAAGCTTTGCTTATACGATGGTGTTATCCAAATTTGCACAAAAAATCCAGATTATGAGGGAAGAAAAATGGAAGGGTTGGATAGTCACTACACCAATAGGTGGAGCTCCCCTTTTGTCGGTGTCGATTTTTGGATCTCATATAAGGGAGTGACCCTTATTGGGGAGTGGGAGCACCATTTTGCTTGCTTTTCAGGGCGGGGTCATTGGAATTTGAGGCAAGATTACGTCGATTACTTTAGGGATAATACCGATTCAGCTTCAGGTTCAAGAAGTGCTCTTAAAGCTTTTATGCAGGTTTGGGGACCTTTTGAGTTAGGGGTATTGGTTGAGTATTGTACTATGCAAGGGCTTGGAGGACGCTCAGAGGTCGACGTGGGAAGATTTGAAGTCGATTACTCAGGACAGGTTTTAGAGAGGATTGTCACTCTTCAGACAGCCTTTAATCAGGTTAATTGGCACTCGTTTAGAGTGACAGCTCTTTTAGGTTGTGGTTTTTAACTTTTACCATTTGCAGGAAAAATTTCTAAAGTCGATCTTCGCGCTCGGACTCACTTACTTGCAAGTGATTAGTCCCACTTACTTTGATCGCTGCAAAACACTCTTCATTTTGTGATTTTATCTTGCGTTAGATCTGTATTTGAATATTATTTAGTCGGCCCTGAAAAAGTAAGGGTTCCTTGAGAAAAATTTGTAGTTAACGAGGAAGAGAGACATAGCCTATTTTGCAAGGTTTAATTATATGACAATGAGAAACGCTCTAAAATTTCGCGAATGTAACACGCACTCTCCAAAGAAAAAGTGATCCTTTTGCAACAAAAAAAGCGGTGAACGACGCTTCCCCCCACTTGAGGGGTTTGGTGAGGAGTAAAACGCCTTTTTTGTCAAAAGGGGCACTTTTTATTGGAGAGGACTTTTTCAGGGCCGACTATTTAGAAATTGAAGAGACTTTTCTCTTTAATTGAAGTAAAACACCTTAAGCGCTTTTTGGTCGCTTAAGGTGTTTAAATGATCTATTAACTTTGCGGTTGTTCCATTTTTTTGATCGTTTTGTGATCTTGAATGGCTCTATAAATGTAGTTTGCAAATAAAATAACTGGAACTGCTCCAATAGCAACTCCTGCATTAATTCCAAGAACTGTAAGAGCTACAAGTTTCGCAACAATGGCAATTTCAATCATCGATCTTGCAATCGAAAGCCCATTTAACACTCTCTTAAGTTTCCAAGCCTTAAGCTCAGCGTCCTTTTCTGGGTGTTGAGCAACAAATTGATCGAGGGCTTTTTGATTTAAATAAGTTGAAATTTCACCCACCAAAGGAATGATGGCTGCAAATTTTTTCCATAAAGCTGTTGCTGGAACCTGTGGTGGATTCCCGCTAGTGCTTGGAGCTTTAGCGCTATCTTCAGTTGGAGCGTTGCCCTCTTGAGCCGTAGTATCATTGCTACTATTGCTACTAATGCTTGTGCCTTTCGAGCTTGATTTTTTACTAACTGGAGGTGCAGATGGTTTTTCTTTAGTGGAGAACCAGTAATTCAAACTTAAAAAAGGAGCATAAGGTTTTGCACTAACGGTTGGTTTATCCTCAGTATTTAAAGGGTTGACCTTCGTATTGTCTAGTGTATTCGTAGTGGTTTCGTTTTCATTTTTGAAAACTTTTTTAGCAGCGGCGTCAGCGGCGTCAACTGTGCTTGAAGTTAAGTTGAAGTTGAAGTTGAAGTTGTAGCTGCTCCTGCTGATAGATCTATTGTTGGGGTAAAGCTTGATGCGGCTTCCATGATATGTTCCTCTTGGTTTAAGGGTTTTATACTGCATCCACCTGAAAAAAAGCCTTCAAACATTAAAGGATATTTTTGAGGCGGAGCCAGTATGATTGACGGACTTAACACTCTATCCGAATCGCATCTTTTATTTCAAATTTTTTGTGACGATTTGATTATTTTTTTTTCGGCTCATTTTTTTTCAGAAGAACCGTTCAGCAAAGTGTTCATCTTTTCCACCGAAATGCTTGCTCAAGCCAGCCTCTCTGTGGTATAATTCCGCTTCATCGAAAAAAAAGTGGCAAGATGGCTCCAAGAACCCCTAGAAACTACGATGGAACAAAAACGACGAACCGCTCCCTTGGGGATGTTTTGCCGGCTGTTTTGTCCAAAATTAAAAGAGATGTGGATGTGGGTTCAGAAGCCATTTTTTCCCTTTGGCCCTCAATTGTAGGAGAGAAATTGGCCCCTATGACCGAAGTCGTTTCATTTGTCGATGGACATCTAACGGTTAAAGTCAAAAACTCCTCGTTGTTAAGTCTTTTGATGACTCACGATAAACCACGTATTCTTAAACGTTTAAAAGAAATTTATCCAGGAAGCACATTGAAAAATGTCTTCTTTAAAATGGGTTAGCTTGAAGGAATTTATGAAACAGCAGTCAGATACCACGAGAGAAGAGTCTCTACTTTTAAAAGAGTACGACTCCAGTTCGATTACCGTCCTTGAGGGGTTGCAAGCCGTAAGAGAACGCCCCGGTATGTATGTTGGAGATACAGGCGTGAGCGGGCTTCACCAGCTGGTCTATGAAGTTGTCGACAACTGTATCGACGAAGCTATGGCCGGTTTTTGTAAAGCCATCTATGTCACCATTCACAAAGACAACTCGATCTCAATCGAAGATGATGGGCGTGGTATTCCGATTGGGACTCACGAAAAGGAATCGGCTAAAAAAGGGCGCCCCGTATCTGCATTAGAAGTCGTTATGACTGTTCTTCACTCAGGCGGAAAATTTGAAAAAGATGTCTATAAAGTCTCTGGAGGCCTTCACGGCGTTGGAGTCTCTTGTGTGAATGCGCTCTCCAAGAAGCTTTTGGCTCACGTTTTTAAAAAAGGGGAGCACTACCTGATGGAGTTTGCCAAAGGGACTCCCGTTGGAGATTTACAAGTTGTTGGGACAACCAATAAAACGGGAACTAAAATCACCTTTTGGCCAGATGATGAGATCATGACTGAAACGATCTTTGATTACGACATTTTGGCTAAACGTCTTCGCGAGCTTGCCTTCCTCAATAAAGGGATTAACATTTACTTTCACGATGAGAGAAACGACGATAAAGACGATGTCCACTTCTGCTACTCAGGAGGTCTAGCTTCCTTTGTTTCTTATCTTAATGAAAATAAGGAAGTCGTTTTCCCAACCCCGTTTTATTTGCATGGCACAAGACAGGGAGATGATGGTCCGATTGAAGTTGAGATTGCTCTTCAATGGAACGATACGTTTACCGAATCGATTTTTACTTATGTCAATAACATCAGTACAAGGCATGGGGGAACGCACTTAAGTGGCTTCTCGACAGCTCTTACTAGAGTATTAAATGGGTACATTAAGAGTCATAACCTCTTAAAAAATGATAAAATCTCCATAACAGGGGATGATATGCGGGAAGGTTTGACCGCTGTGATCTCTGTGAAAGTGGTCAATCCTCAGTTTGAAGGGCAAACTAAGCAGCGCTTAGGTAACAGCGATGTGGGCTCTGTTGTTCAGCAAGTGGTGGGTGAAGAGTTAGCTATTTTCTTAGATGAGCATCCTCAAGTGGCTAAAATGATTGGGGATAAAGCCATTTTGGCAGCTCAAGCGCGTGAGGCAGCAAGAAAGGCTCGCGATTTAACCTTAAGGAAATCTGCCCTTGATTCAGCGCGTCTTCCTGGAAAGCTAACCGATTGTCAAGAGAGAAACCCTGAGAAGTGTGAGATTTATATTGTTGAGGGAGACTCTGCGGGTGGATCTGCTAAAATGGGACGGGATAGACGGTTTCAAGCGATTCTTCCGATTAGGGGTAAGATTCTTAACGTTGAGAAATCTCGCCTTGAAAAAATTTTAAAAAACCAGGAAGTGGGAACGATGGTTTCAGCTCTTGGATGTGGTATTGGAATCGATCACTTTCAACTTGAAAAGTTAAGATACCACAAAGTCATCATTATGACGGACGCCGACGTCGATGGATCCCATATTCGAACACTTTTACTGACCTTTTTCTACAGGCACATGCCAGCTCTTGTCGAAAATAATTTCATTTATATTGCTCAACCTCCTCTCTATAGGGTTACAAGGAAAAAACAGAGCCGCTATATCCATTCCGAAAAAGAGATGGAAAAATACTTGCTCTCCCTAGGAACAAGCGATGTTAAATTGCGTTTATATGGAAAAGAGAGAGTCTTAAATCACGAGGAGACCGAGCGTTTAGTCCAGGCCATATTGGAAGTTGAATCATTTGTATTACGCCTTGAAAAGAAGGGGATTACATTTAGGGAATTTTTATCAGCTGCCAATGAGGCACAAATCTACCCAAAATACCAGGTCGATCTGACGACAGGTTTAACTTTTGCTTACTCAAAAGATGAGTTTCAAAAGTTAAGACAGATGGATATCGAGGCCCAAGAGGTGTTGCACAATGAACGTTTAGCTGCCATCCCAAACGAAGAGATCACGCCGGAAATGAGGGTGTTTCAACCAAAACGGCTCAATTTCGTCGAATTATATGAAGATTCTACTTTAGAAGCCCTAAAAGCCGGTTTAGTGGAGTTTCATTTCGATCTAAATAATTATATGATTGCGAATGGAATTCTTGTGCAGGTGATTGAGGATGACCAAACAGTAATCGATTGCCATACCTTAAGAGATGTGATCCAATTCTTACAATTAAATGGACGAAAAGGGATTGAGATTCAGAGGTATAAGGGATTGGGAGAGATGAATGCCGATCAGCTTTGGGAGACGACTATGGATCCGGATGCTAGAACGCTTTTAAGAGTTACGATTACCGATGTCGTGGCAGCCGACCAAATGTTTACGATGTTGATGGGGGAGGATGTTCCTCCACGTCGAGCCTTTATCGAACAGCATGCCCTATCAGTAAAAAATTTAGATATTTAGTGAGTGATTTCTATGAGCGAGTCTGAACAAAGATTTCCAGTTTTGCCGCGCAATGTCGAAGATGAGATGAGGGAGAGCTATTTGCGCTATTCGATGTCTGTCATCATCTCACGAGCTCTTCCCGATGTTCGCGATGGCTTAAAGCCTTCACAGCGCCGTATTCTTTTTGCAATGCGGCAATTGAATTTGGGTCCAGGCGCCAAACACAGAAAGTGCGCCAAAATTTCCGGCGATACTTCCGGGGATTACCACCCTCATGGCGAACAAGTGATCTATCCAACCCTTGTGCGAATGGCACAAGATTGGATGATGCGCTATCCTTTAGTTGATGGACAGGGAAACTTCGGATCGGTTGAGGGACCCCCCAGCTGCGATGCGTTATACAGAAGCTAAATTGACTGCTAATGCCATGCAACTTATGGAAGATCTCGATAAAGATACCGTCGATATGGTACCAAACTACGATGAGACAAAAAAAGAGCCGACTGTTTTTCCAGCTAAGTTTCCAAACCTTTTATCGAATGGATCCTCCGGTATTGCCGTCGGAATGGCAACAAACATTCCTCCTCACAACATTCAGGAGTTCACAAAAGCGACAATTCTTGTTTTGGACAATCCGAGAACGACCATTGAGGAGATTATGGAAGTGATGCCGGCTCCCGACTTTCCGACAGGAGGGGTGATTTGTGGTTATAGAGGGGTTAAAGAGGCGTACCATACAGGGCGCGGAAAGATTTTACTTCGAGGTGTCTTAAGAACAGAGGAGAATCCGAACTCACAGGGAAGGGAGCGGATTGTGGTCGATGAGCTTCCCTACAACGTCAATAAGTCTCGCTTAATTGAACACATCGCCGATCTTGTGAATAACAAAGAGATCACCGGAATTTCCGATCTTCGCGATGAATCTGATAAGGATGGGATGAGGATTGTCTTTGAACTGAAGAAGGGGGAAGTGCCAGAGGTGATGATCAACCAACTCTTTAAGTTTACCGATCTGCAAGTCACTTTTGGTTGCAACATGCTAGCTCTCGATAGAGGGTTGCCACGCACTTTAAGTATTAAGCACATGATCGCTTGCTGGATTGAGCACAGGATCGATGTTGTCCGAAGAAGAACTCGGTTTGAGCTTAATAAAGCAGAAGCGAGAGCCCACCTTTTAGAGGGGTATCTCAAAGCGATTAATCATTTGGATGATGTCGTCAAAATTATTAGGGGAAGCGACAATAAGGAAGAGGCTAAAATTAAATTAATTGAGCTTTTTCATTTTACCGAAAGACAGGCCAATGCCGTTCTAGAACTTCGCCTCTACCAATTGACAGGTCTTGAGCATGAGAAGATTAATGCTGAATATCAAGACTTGCTTCAAAAAATTGATTACTATAGAGCAGTTCTTGCGAATGAATCGATGGTGAGAGATATCATTAGGGAAGAGCTTTTGTATATCGCAGGTCTTAATAAAACGCCGAGAAGAACCGAGATCATCAAGCATGAAAGCGAAGTTGATATGGAAGATCTGATCGCCAATGAGTCTGTTATCATCACTATTTCTGAGGATGATTACATTAAGAGGATGCCGGTTGATACGTTTAAAGAGCAGCGTCGCGGTGGTATGGGAGTTAAAGGGCTTCAGTTTAAGAAAGAAGAGGATGCGATTAAGGGACTTTATGTGGCAGATACTCACGATACCCTTTTAATTTTCACTTCGTTTGGCCGCTGCTACTGGTTAAAAGTTTGGCAGATTCCAGAAATTGGCCGCTCAGGAAAGGGAAAACCGTTAATTAACTTGCTTGAAGATATTCAACCTCAAGAGAAAATTGCGACAGTCTTAAGGGTTTCAGAGTATTTCCCTGAGATGTTTGTCTTAATGGCTACAAGGAAGGGGGTTGTTAAGAAAACGGATCTTACCAACTTTAGTAATCCAAGAAGAAAAGGAATTATAGCCCTCGATATCGATGAAGGGGATGAGCTTGTGAATGCCTCTCTTGTCACAGAAGGGCAACAAGTGATGCTCTTTACTCATATGGGAATGGCTGTTAGGTTTGATCAAGACAATGTTCGACCTATGGGGCGCTCAGCAAGGGGTGTTAGGGGTGTTCGTCTTAAAAGCGAGAGCGACTATGTGGTCAGCTGTGAGGTTGTGAAGGGGACAGAGTCGATCTTAGTTGTTTGTGAAAACGGATTTGGAAAACGCTCCTTGGTCGATGAGTTCAGGCAAACTAACAGAGGAAGCTCAGGGGTCCGCTCGATTATTACAAGTGAGAGAAATGGCCTTGTCATTGGTGCGATCTCAGTAACGGACGAAGATGGATTATTGATGATCTCATCTCTTGGGCAAACGATCCGAATCAATATGCGCGATCTTCGAGTGATGGGGCGAGCCACGCAAGGTGTGAAACTTGCTAACTTAAAAGAGGGGGATCAGCTGGTTGCTATGCAAAAAGTGGTGGCCTCTGTAGATGCACTAGAAGTTTCTGAGGCGAAAGTCCCCGAAGGGGAAGAAGCAAAAGCTACTGATGCTCATGAAGTGAAAGCGCTTGAAGCAGACGAAGTAACAGATCTTGAAGATGATGTAACAGATCTTGAAGAAGACGAAGTGACAGATTCTGAAGGAGACGCTTAAAGCTCATGTTTATCACTCTGGAAGGGGGAGAGGGAGCGGGTAAAACGAGTGTTGCTAAGATGCTTGCCGCTTACTTTGAGAATAAAGGGATTGAGGTTCTTTTAACTCGAGAACCTGGAGGGTGTCTTTTAAGTGAAGAGATACGTACCCTTGTCTTAGAAAAAAAGACAACAATTTATCCAAGAGCTGAGTTACTTCTTTTTTTGGCTGCGAGAGTTCAACACCTGGAAGAGGAGATTTTGCCTGCTTTAAAAAGGGGAGTTGTCGTGATTTGCGATCGGTTCCACGATTCGACAATTGCCTACCAGGGGTATGGACGCGATTTAGGAGCCTCTTTTGTCGAAGATCTCTGTTATAAAGCGTGCACATCTTTTGACGGAAACTCTCATTTTAAACCAGATCTTACTTTTTTCTTAGATGTTCCTGTGGAGGTGGGCTTAAAAAGAGCTTTTGAAAGACGGGGTGGAGATGACAGGATAGGGCAAGAGAAAAAAGTGTTTCACGAAAAAGTAAGGGAGGGATTTTTGGCTTTGGCTAAAAATGAGCCCGATCGGATTGTCACAATCGACGCCACATATCCCTTAGAGATTGTCCTCAAAAATGTTGAACAAGAATTGATTCGGAAGGGTATCGATGAAACTTATAGGAAATGAGGCCAATTGGAAAGTCCTTTTGCGGATAGCCAATCAATTCCCCTCATCTCTTCTTTTTGCAGGTCCTGAAGGGGTTGGAAAAAGCCTTTTTGCCGAGGCTTTTGCAAAGCTCATCTTAGGCGAAGTGCCCCATCCAGACCTTTATATCTTTAGACCTGAAGGGAAAACTGCACAACACTCGATTGAATCAGTCAGGCGTCTTACAGAAGAGGTGTACCGAACTCCTTATGTTGCCACCCATAAAGTGTTTATTATTCACGAGGCAGATCGGATGATGGTAACAAGTAGTAATGCGCTTTTGAAAACTTTTGAAGAGCCTCTTCCCACAAGCCTAATTATCCTTTTAACCTCTAAAAAAGAGCGTATTTTGCCAACGATTTTATCTCGTTGTCAGACACTCTATTTTCATGCAATTGAGGAGCAAAAAATAGAGGCTTTTTTGAAAGAACAGGGTGTCTCAGAAGAAGAAGCTGCAAGGTGCGCTCATGGCTCGAGAGGATCGATGGCAGAGGCATTAAAACTGTTGAAAAAAGATCCCGTGCGAGACTACTTAGTTCAAGTTTTAGCAACTGAAAGTTTTTCCCATTACCCGACCTTGATTGAGGTTTCCAAAGAGTTAGCAGCTCTTATTGAGGCTAAAGCTCCTGAAGAGAGTCCCATCGAAGGGGTTTTGACAGCAGCTCAAAGGGAAGCGCATCAAAAAGAGTTTGAAGGTTTTTCTCGCCTCTCTTTAGCAGAAGAGTTTTACGCTCTATTAGATGAGATCTATTACTGGTACCGAGATAAACTGCTTTTGTCTTCAGGAGGGGATCCTAAATTTCTTTTCCACAAAGAAAGCACCTCTTTTGATTCTCCTCAAACTTGCGATACGCGCTTTTTAAAAAAACTGGAAAAAGAAATTGTGGCTGCAAAGCTTGCCTTTGATCGGTCAACGTCACTGCAAATCTGCTTCGAGAAACTTTTTTTAAGCCTTTGTTAAAAGATAAGGACGACTCTGCAACACTCTCCGTAAGAGCACCCACACCGATAATTTTAGCGGTACCATTTCGGCTTTTTCGAATATAAGGACGAATCCGTAACACTTTCCTGTGAGGGCACCCGCACCGGTAATTTTAGCGGTACCATTTCGGCTTTTTCGACTGGTTGTTAAAAGATAAGGACGACTCTGCGACACTCTCCGTAAGAGCACCCACACCGATAATTTTAGCGGTACCATTTCGGCTTTTTCGAATATAAGGACGACTCCGTAACACTTTCCTGTGAGGGCACCCGCACCGGTAATTTTATCGGCATCATTTCGGTTTTTTCGACTGGTTGTTAAAAGATAAGGACGACTCTGCGACACTCTCCGTAAGAGCACCCATACCGATAATTTTAGCGGTACCATTTCGGCTTTTTCGAATATAAGGACAACTCCGTAACACTTTCCTGTGAGGGCACCCGCACCGGTAATTTTATCGGCATCATTTCGGTTTTTTTGAATCGTTGTTAAAAGATAAGGACGACTCTGCGATACTTTCCTGTGAGGGCACCCGCACTAGTAATTTTAGCGGCATCATTTCGGTTTTTTTGAATCGTTGTTAAAAGATAAGGACGATTCTGCGATACTTTCCTGTGAGGGCACCCGCACTAGTAATTTTAGCGGCACCATTTCGGTTTTTTTGAATCGTTGTTAAAAGATAAGGACGATTCTGCGACACTCTCCAGTAAGAGCACCCGCACCGGAAATTTTAGCGGCACCATTTCGCCTTTTTCGACTGGTTGTTAAAAGATAAGGACGACTCCGCCACACTCACCTGTGAGGGCACCAGCACCAGTAATTTTTGCAGCCCCACCAGAAATCTCAATTTCTGAAACCATTTCAGCAACTTTTTGGGGAACTACGCCAATCTCTTTCATCAAGGCGTGGTTTTTTCGAATGAGTTTCAAAAAAGCTTCTTTTGTTTGAGGTTTTCCGATGTCTCTTGTCACCGACGCAAACTCGTTTAAAAGAATGGGGTCTTTTTTAAAAATCGCCGAAGTGTGAGAGACGACAGACCCCGTTGTTTCATTTGGCCTTCCAGTGAATAAAAGCTTGAAAGAGGGGTAAGTCAGGATAGGCTCTGTGATGCTCCCTTTTTCAAAAAAAATAGGGCGCTCTCTCATGCAAATCGCTAGGTCTAACCCCGATGAGCGGCCGTGTTGCCGGTTTTCTGCCTTTAAACCTAGTTGAAACATCTCCTCTTGGCTTAAATCCCTCTTGAAATGGGTATTTAATGCTTTTATCAGACTTGAAATGGAAGCTGCTGAAGAACCCAACCCTGAACCCAAAGGGATCGTACTCTCTATAGTGATCTGAAGAGGTATAGGCGTCACTTTTTCAAAAAAAAGCGCTAGAGTGTAGAGAAGAAGTTCCTCCTCTTTTTGCAAAACAGAGGTGATCTCTATTTTTTTTTCTAAGAAATGCTCATATCTGTTTTCTATGGCTTCTTTTAAATGGGCGAGTTCTTGTAAAGAAATCGTGATCTGTTTTTTTAAATTTTTTAAATTAAAAGTTAGGGTGGGACTCTCTTCGATAGAGCAAGTTGTAAAGAGGGGAATTTGGCACCCAATCGCCGGCGCTCCATGAACGACCGCGTGTTCGCCGCTCAAAATCACTTTGCCAGCACTTTTTGCCCAAGTTTTTTGGCAAACGAGATCCAAAAGACTACTGTCCTTTAACGATAGAGGTCATTTCGCTGTGATGGAGCTCTTCTGTTCGTTTAAGTTCTTCCATCATTCGCTCTTCTTTGTTTTTATCGTCCTGCGCATTTTGTTTGGCTTCTTCAAGGCGTCTTTTTTGTAATTCAAGCACTGTTTGCTCATACATTTTTTCCCCTTCTTTTGGGGTGTGAACAGCCGTATTAATGCTTTGGAGACCTTGGGAAGATGCTGAAAGCCCTTGAGAGAGAGCGCTTAAAGGAGCATATGTTATGCTACCACACCCAAGAGCTCCTCCAACTATCCCCATCATTCCAGAAATGACTCCGAGGGAGAGTTGAACTTTGTCGCCGTAAAGAGCTTTGACTTCTCTGTTCAGTTTGCGCACTTGTTCTTTTTCCCAGTAAGCGTAGGAGCGCTGATTTTTTTGACTGTCGTGCATGATGAGAATAAAAAGAGTCGTGACAAGTTTTAGCCTCTCGATGTCGAATGAGTGACTATTCTCTGCTAACTCGCCATGGATTTTGCTTTGAAGTTGCTCTAGTTCTAATCTGACACACATAAGGCATTCCTTTTAATCTAAAAGTTTTTACTGGCTTCAAGGCGAGAAGCGATGAGTTCTCTTAAGTCGCTCCAGGTCTGCATCACGCCTTTGACTGCATCGGATACACTTTCCATATTGTCGGAAATATCGGTGGTAATCTCTTCCCTTTCTGCTGCTAGGCTGAAGAGTTCCCCCGATTTTTTATCTTTTTGGAAGTCGAAAATCGATTTTCCAACAGTTGAGATCCCATTTCCTAAAGCCGCTCCTCCTGCTACTACCGAGAGAGCCGCTCCAGCTCCTCCTGTCGCTAAAGTAAAAAGAGTGCACCCCACCACAACTAATCCTGTCACAACTGATGCGACTTCAAACCCTTTAGCCACTTTCGTTAATTCAGAGAGTTCCTTTTTTCGATTGAAATACTCATTATTAAGCTGAGTTTGCCTCTTTTGTTGGAATAAGATTTCTGATAAATGGATTTGCTCAGTTGTCTCATTTAAAGCTCTTTGCTCTGAAAGAAACAAAACCATTTTTCTCATGATTTCAACTTCTTGGTCTTTGTAAGGAGAGGGGTCTTTCAGAAGAGAATTGAGTGTTTCCTCAATCCCATCAGTTGTTTTAATCAAAAGAGTTTTTTGTGGCTCTGAAAGCGCTCCGATAGCTGTTTTCTGCTCAAGTTCTTGGACGCTCATTTGAAATTTCGTAAAAGCCGCTACGACTTCCTCTGCGACAAGGGGGGACACTTTTTTTCCATCTTCGATCACTTTAATGCCACTTGGTTGAAGTGGAGAAACAGACTCGATGCGGCTCATAAGCAAGCCCCTTCTTCTTCTCCTACCAATAACTGACATTCCTCAAGAGAAGACCAATAATGAGTATTTTGAGGGTCTATCAAAACTAAAAAACGGAAAAAACCGGCTGCTAAATCGTACTCTCCCTTCGAAAAATGGGAGGAGGCCATTGAAAAAAGTCTTTCTCTTTGCTCTTTTGAGAACCTTTTAGATCCATCACCCGTTCTCTTAGCTGTGGCATATGCAACAACGGTACTGTCTAAATTTTTTTTCAACTCTTCTTTTGTTCTCATAAAGCGATTCCTTTTATGACTTGCTTTAAACACTCATCAATTCTTTTTTCAATCAATCGTGCCAGTTGATGAAATTCGTAGCGCAAATTAGTTAATCGGCTAAGGGTTTGCATTTGTAATTGACTTTGAATGTTTAAGTCTTTGATAGTCATTTCGATAGCTTCGATTAAGTACTCTCTTTCCTCTTTTGTAAAGCTCAGTTTCCCATTTTTGTCCTTGAAAACGATTCCAAGCTCTTTAGCTTTTTTGATAAGCTCGATCCCTCGTGGGTTATTTAAATCAAGCTCCCCTTTAGAGTTGGTGTTTTTGTTGATCTCTTGGCGCAATTCATGAAGTGCTTTGACGTCGTTTTTATTTTTTTCGACTTTTTCAAACTCTTCTATACACTTCTTATCGATGTAGCGATCAGTTTTTGTGATAAGAAGTCCTATCCCTTTAAGGAGATCTACAGGAGGAGAGGGGTTTTCAGCAGTATCTTCAACTATTTTTTTTAAATCTTCAACGTTTTGTTGTAACTTTTCTTGAGCTTCTTCATCCGTGATGTGGTCAACCTCTTCAATGATTTTAACGCAGAGATCTTTAAATGTTTGTTGAACTTGTTGAGAGGTTTCAACTGAGATATTTTCTTTCCCCTCATTGACAGAATAACCCCCTTGAGGCTTATTTGCCAAACGGAACAGACCTAAAGTTTCGGTCATTTTTAGCTCCCTTCGAAAAGTTAAGAATTTCCATTCTATCAAGTGGTATGATTTAATGTCAAAACTTAAAGGTAATTCTTAAATCACTGAAAGTTAGCGATTAAAACAAATATTTGAATTTAAAATAAAAAGAGTATCTAATAGTATTATACAGTTTTAAAAGGTGTAACTATGAGTATTATTCTAGCTAAAATTCTATCTATTTATTTTCTGGGTGTTGGTATTTCTTTTTTGTGGAATCCTAGGCACTTAAGAGGGGTCTACGAGTTGATGATGAGAAGCGATCTGGCTCTTTTTTTAGGGAGTTTGATGGCTCTATTGTTCGGTGCTGTGATTGTGAGTCTTCATAATGTTTGGATTTTTGGCTGGCCTGTTGCGATTACCCTTATCGGGTGGTGGAGCATTATCAAAGGGCTGTCGATAATGATCTGTCCTAAAAGTATTAAAATCTTTTCTTTTATGTTAGATAAAGGGGAGTGTTTTTATCGATCGATTGGGCTCTTGTTAACACTTTTAGGTTCCTTCTTTTTCTATTGGGGCTGGATGTTTTAAGAGATTTGAAATCCGAGCTCTTTGTAAGTCATTAACCTTGAGAGGCTATTACTCTTTTTTTCCTCACTTGTTTCATCTAGGAGTTCGAAAACTTGGGTGTACTCCTCTTTTTTTGGAAAAGAGGGGCTTAGGTTAACAAGAACCGTTGCTTGGTTGAGGTTAGTTTCTTTTGTTGTAATGATTAAGGCCTCATCAATAGCTGAATCCGCAAGCTCATGGGGCAAAAAACCCTCCTTGGGTATTTTCCAAAGCAGATCGTCGATATATTTTGCAGCCTCTTGAGTGGCAGCTCTTATTAGGGTGCGCTTTTTTTCAAAAAAAAGAGAGCGACTCAAATCTGAAATCGTTTGCACTTTTTCAAGATTATTCGTGACCTTTAAGAAGGTAATCATTTGGGTTCTCTCTCCTTTAGCATGACTCCACAAGAGACGATACACTTTAGAGCCTCTTCGACATCCATATCGATGAAGGTCAGTTCCTGTTTTTTAAAAAGAAGGTTAAACCCCATCGTTGGGTTTGGCGTTGCGGGAACAAAAACGGAGACTAAATCCTTAAAATCCTCATCTGAATCTTGTGGTAGGTTGTCATTTACCACAAACCCGAGAGCTTTAGACTCTTTGTAAGGAAATGGTACGAGAACGACTTTCGAAAAGCGGGGATTCTCGTCGTTTTTAAAGACGGTGTGAACCACATCCTGGATCGATTTATACACTTTATTAACTAAGGGAATTTGGTGTAATAACTGATCCCCCATTTTTATTAAGTAATGGGTCAGGAAAAAATTTCCCAAAAGACCCATTAAAAAGGTGAGAGTCACGATGGCAATTAGAATAAGGAGTTTGCTTAATATTTGTTCTGCTTGCAACGATCTAACAAATGGGGGTAAATCTCCTAAAATCGAATGGGCTATTCCTAAAAAAGGAGTTGTCAAAAGATTGATCAAAAAAAGAAGGATTAACACGGTAAAGACTATGGGCAAAAGAATCCCCAGTCCTGCGAAAAAGTTTTTTTTCATGTCGTTTTCTCCTCGTCGGTTTTGATTGGGGAGAGGATCACGCCACAAGAAATAATATATTTAAATGCTTCTTCAATCGGCATATCGAGGGCAATCACATCGCTTTTTTTGTAGAGCATCAAAAAGCCTGAAGTGGGGTTGGGGGTCGTGGGCACGAAAACGGCCATCATTTCCTCTCCCATGTGAGAAGGAATACTCTCTTGCGTCACAAGCCCGACAACACGGCTTAAAGGACTTGGGAAGGGCACTAAAACGACTTGCTTAAATGATTGGGTCTCAGTGGCCATTACCGTATTCATCACGTCTTTACACATTTTGTAAATGCTTCTTACAAAAGGGATTTTATAAAGAATTCCTTCCCAGAAATTGATGAGGGAGTTGACGAACACGTAGCGTCCAATAAATCCCACAAGAAAGGTAAATAGCGTGAGTAAAATTAAGATGATGACGCGGCTAAAAAAGACTGTGACCTGATTTTCATTAAAGAGCAGTAGTCCATTTTGGAAAAGTTCAAACCGATGAAAAAAGGAGCTGACCATACCAACAAAGGGGCCAGTCAGCAGATTAAAGAGGAATGAGACCAACATTAAGGTCAGAATAAAAGGGAGTAAAAGAATGATTCCTGTGATGAAAATTTTCTTTAGGTGAGGTGCCATTTCGTCTCCAATGTAATAAGGTCTATATCTTTTAATAAGACTTGAATTCTTGTTCCTGCGTGGTAAACTGTGTCTTTTCTTCTGCCCCTTAAGATCTGTTTGGCCTCCTCAAAGATGTAGTAATCATCTGAGAGTTCAGACAAAGTGAAAAATCCTTCGACGCCCAAATCAATAAGTTCAAAGAAAAAACCAAACCCTTTTACTTTTGTCACAATCGCATCAAAAAGTTTATGGGGCTCTTTTTTCTTAATCTGCTTTAAGTAACGCAGTTTTTTAAGTAAAATGACTCTGTTTTCAGCCCGATCGGAAGTGCGTTCCTTCTCAGAACAGTAAGTGGTTATGTTGAGAAGATCTAATGCTGGCCCTTCAAAAAGAGTTCTGTGAACGATTAAATCGATATAGCGCCGGATGGGGCTTGTGAAGTGGCAGTAGTGCTCTAAAGCTAATCCGTAGTGCCCAATATTGTCTGGCGAGTAAACGGCAAGGCGCATTCTTCTGATATAACTTGTAGCTAAATACTGCTCGTGTGAGGAGCCTAAAATCTCTGTAAAAACTTTTTGAATATCTTTTGGCGTAGGAGTTTCAGGAACCTCAAATCCAAAGGCCCCGAGGACAAAGGAGAAATCGCGCAAATTGTCATCGCTTGGCACCTCGTGAACGCGGAAAGGGAGTGGTTTTTTTAGGTCGGAGAGGGTTTTTGCAACAGTTTCGTTAGCTTTTAACATAAACTCTTCGACAAGTTGGTGCGAAATATCGTACTCGATTTTATCGGTTCCTGTAGGGTTTCCTTTAGAATCGACTAAAATGCAAAGCTCAGGGAGAGCAAACTCAACGCTTCCTCTCTCGTATCTTTTAGCTTTTAAAAGATGGCAAAGATGGCACATCAGGTCTAGAGTGTCTTTGAAACGGCTCGCTCTTTTCCCATCGATCACTTCTTTAGCTTCTTTGTAGGTGAATCGTTTTAAACTTTTAATGACTGTTTTCCCAATGCGAGATGAAACGAGCTCACCTGTTTTGTCAAACACCATAAAAACGGTTACGGTCAATCTGTTTACATTAGCTTTTAAACTACAAAGATTTTCAGATAGAGTTGCCGGAAGCATTGGGATGCATCTTCCTGGAAAATAGACTGAGTTACTCCTCTTATACGCCTCTTGGTCTAAAAAGGAATCGGGCTTAACGTAATGAGAGACGTCGGCAATGTGAACAGCTAAGTGAAAGAACCCCTGTTTATCCTGGGAAAGGGATAAGGCATCGTCGAAATCTTTTGCCGTAGTCGGGTCGATGGTAAATGTGGGTAAATCGCGAAGATCTTCCCTTTTTGCAATTTCTTTTTTTGAAACTCTTGTTCCAAAAGCTTTAGCTTCTTTTTCACACTCTTCTGAAAAAGCGTGAGGTAGCTCAAATTCGGCAATAGCTGCGCTAATATCACATGAGGGATCGTCGATTTTTCCAAGGTATTTAAGGGGCTTCACTCTTGTGGGAAATTGTTTGTCTCCCCAAGAAACGATTTCAAAGGTGTACCGATCTCCTTTCTTAAGTCCTTTACTTTTTAGGACTTCGACAGGTTTTTCCTGTTTTAGAAGAGGAATGTGTGCAAACCCCTTATCTAACATAATTCCTGCAAGCTGAGTTTTAGAACGCTCCTTAATAGTGATAACTTTTCCCTCTGGCCCTTTTGGATGAGTCGAATTTTCATCCACCTCAATTTCGACAAGGTCTCCGTCGACCGCTCCCTTGGTAAAGGGCTTGGGGATAAAAATATCTTCTTTGTAAGGAGATGGGGATTTTAACTGAACAAACCCAAATCCTCTCGGGTGCATCCGGATGATACCACTTAAAGTGGTTAAGGGTTTTGACTTTTTCACGCTCTTTGCCATATAATGAGATCTGTTTTTTTTTAGTGTACCACAATCCCGAGTAAAGATGAAATACGATCATAAAAAGATTGAAGCAAAATGGCAAAAATATTGGTTAGACAACAAAATATTTAAATCGGAAGTCGATTTTTCAAAGCCAAAGTATTATGTTTTAGATATGTTCCCTTACCCATCAGGTGAGGGGTTGCACGTCGGTCACCCCGAGGGGTATACGGCAACAGATATTTTAGCCCGTTATAAAAGGCAAAAAGGATTTAACGTTCTTCATCCGATGGGATGGGACAGTTTCGGGCTTCCTGCAGAGCAGTACGCTGTAAGAACGGGAACTCACCCGGCAATTAGCACTGAAAAAAACATCAAAACGTTTAAGCGTCAATTACAAGCATTAGGATTTAGCTATGATTGGGACCGGGAGCTTGCGACGAGCTCGCCTGATTACTACAAATGGACTCAGTGGATTTTTACGAAGCTCTACGAGAAAGGGTTGGCTTATGAAGCTGAGATGCTTGTTAATTACTGCCCCTTTTTAGGAACGGTTCTTGCCAATGAAGAGGTGGAGGATGGGAAGACCAAGGAAGGGGGGCACCCTGTTGAAAGGCGCCCTCTAAAGCAATGGATCTTAAAGATAACAGCCTATGCCGATAGACTTTTAAGCGATTTAGATCTTCTCGACTGGCCTGAGGGGTTAAAAAAATTACAAATTAATTGGATCGGAAGAAGTGAAGGGGCGACTGTTCGCTTTGCCGTGGACAACTCCTCTGAATCCATCGAGATCTTTACGACTTGTCCCGATACCCTTTTTGGCGCGACCTATATGGTGATGGCCCCAGAACACCCTCTTGTTTTAAAAATCATGAGCGATAAACAAAGAGAGGCAGTTTTAGAGTATAAACGTGTGACTGCTACCAAAAGTGACTTTGATAGAACGGAAGTCAATAAAGAAAAAACAGGGGTCTTTACGGGGGCTTATTGTATAAATCCGGTAAATCAGCAAAAAATTCCAGTTTGGATTAGCGATTATGTGTTGATGGGGTATGGAACGGGGTCGATTATGGCTGTTCCTGCGCACGATGAAAGGGATTTTGAGTTTGCTGAAGCGTATCAGTTGCCGGTTGTTAAAGTGATTGAGAGTGAAGAGGCGTGTTATACAGGGGAAGGGCTTTACATCAATAGTCAAAGAGACGATTTAGTCTTAAATGGGCTGACAAGTAAAAAGGAGGCTGTAGAGCTTGTGATTGCTTGGCTTGAGAAGAGGGGGCTTGGGAAGAGAACGGTAAGTTATAAGTTGAGAGATTGGTTATTCTCAAGGCAGCGCTACTGGGCGGAACCTTTTCCGATTCTGCACTTTGAAGATGGGTCTCAAAGAGCTCTTCACGAAGATGAGCTTCCCCTTTTGCCTCCTCCAGTTGAGGATTATCGCCCGACGGGAGATGGTAAAAGCCCTTTGTCAAAAGTGAAAGAGTGGGTCGAGATTGTCGATCCAAAAACGGGTAGAAAAGCTCTTCGAGAGACGAACACGATGCCTCAATGGGCCGGTTCTTGCTGGTATTACCTTCGTTTTTTAGATCCAAGAAATGAAAACGAAGCTTTTTCAAAAGAAAAAGAGAACTACTGGATGCCAGTCGATTTGTATGTGGGGGGTGTTGAGCATGCTGTTTTGCACCTTCTTTATGCCAGGTTTTGGCATAAAGTCCTCTATGATTTAGGTTACGTGAGTACAAAAGAGCCGTTTATGAAGCTTCGTAACCAAGGCTTAATCGTCGCAAGATCGTATCAAAAGAAGGGTGGGGGTTATGTCGCTCCTAAAGATGTGAAAGAAGAGGGGGGCGTCTATTACTTTAAAGAGAGTGGTGAGGTTCTTAAGAGTCAGATTGAAAAGATGTCGAAATCTAAGCTTAATGGAGTCACACCTGATGACGTGATCGATGAGTTTGGCGCAGACTCACTTCGTCTTTACGAGATGTTTATGGGCCCACTTGATAAAGAGAAGGTTTGGAATACAGACGCCGTTTCCGGTTGTTTCCGTTTTTTAAATCGTTTTTACGATATGTGCACCTCGGAGAAAGTTAGGGACGTTGAGCCCTCTCTTTTGGCGAAAAAGCTTGGGGCAAGATTGAGTCATCAAGTGGCAGAAGATATTGAAGCGATGCAGTTTAATACAGCGATTGCCAGGATGATGGAGTTTATCAACGAGTTTACTAAACTCGATGTTTATCCAAAACAAATTTTAAAAATGGCTATCCAGGCTCTGATGCCTTTTGCTCCTCACCTTGCAGAGGAGGTTTGGGACCATTTGGGATTTAAGGAGTCTCTTTCGTATTCTCCTTACCCAAGTGTTGACACCTCTCTTTTGACGGAGAGCCAAGTGACGTATGTCGTTCAGGTGAATGGTAAATTAAGAGCGCGCTTTGAAGCGCCAGTCGATTTAAGTGAAACTGAAGTCGTTCAAAGAGCTTGCTCCCATGACCTCGTGAAACATTATCTTGATGGTAAAGAAGTCGCTAAAACTGTTTTTGTGCCAAACAAACTGGTAAGCTTTGTGCTCAAGTAGTCGGCCCTGAAAAAGTAAGGGTTCCTTGAGAAAAATTTGCAGTTAACGAGGAAGAGAGACATAGCCTATTTTGCAAGGTTTATTTATATGGCAATGAGAAAAGCTTAAAAATTTCGCGAATGGAACACGCACTCTCCAAAGAAAAAGTGATCCTTTTGTAACAAAAAAAGCGGTGAATGACGACCCAAACCCCCTTGAGGGGTTTGGTGAGGAGTAAAACGCATTTTTTGTCAAAAGGGACACTTTTTATTGGAGAGGACTTTTTCAGGGCCGACTAAGTGTCGACCCTGAAAAAGTAAGGGGTCCTTGAGAAAAATTTGCAGTCAACGAGGAAGAGAGACATAGCCTATTTTGCAAGGTTTATTTATATGGCAATGAGAAAAGCTTAAAAATTTCGCGAATAGAACACGCACTCTCCAAAGAAAAAGTGATCCTTTTGTAACAAAAAAAGCGGTGAATGACGACCCAAACCCCCTTGAGGGGTTTGGTGAGGAGTAAAACGCATTTTTTGTCAAAAGGGGCACTTTTTATTGGAGAGGACTTTTTCAGGGCCGACTAAGTAGTCGGCCCTGAAAAAGTAAGGGGTCCTTGAGAAAAATTTGCAGTTAACGAGGAAGAGAGACATTGCCTATTTTGCAAGGTTTAATTATATGACAATGAGAAAAGCTTAAAAATTTCGCGAATGGAACACGCACTCTCCAAAGAAAAAGTGATCCTTTTGTAACAAAAAAAGCGGTGAATGACGACCCAAACCCCCTTGAGGGGTTTGGTGAGGAGTAAAACGCATTTTTTGTCAAAAGGGACACTTTTTATTGGAGAGGACTTTTTCAGGGCCGACTAAGTAGTCGGCCCTGAAAAAGTAAGGGGTCCTTGAGAAAAATTTGCAGCTAAAGAGGAAGAGAGACATAGTCTATTTTGCAAGGTTTATTTATATGGCAATGAGAAAAGCTTAAAAATTTCGCGAATGGAACACGCACTCTCCAAAGAAAAAGTGATCCTTTTGTAACAAAAAAAGCGGTGAATGACGACCCAAACCCCCTTGAGGGGTTTGGTGAGGAGTAAAACGCATTTTTTGTCAAAAGGGGCACTTTTTATTGGAGAGGACTTTTTCAGGGCCGACTAAGTAGTCGGCCCTGAAAAAGTAAGTGGTCCTTGAGAAAAATTTGCAGTTAACGAGGAAGAGAGACATTGCCTATTTTGCAAGGTTTAATTATATGACAATGAGAAAAGCTTAAAAATTTCGCGAATGGAACACGCACTCTCCAAAGAAAAAGTGATCCTTTTGTAACAAAAAAAGCGGTGAATGACGACCCAAACCCCCTTGAGGGGTTTGGTGAGGAGTAAAACGCATTTTTTGTCAAAAGGGGCACTTTTTATTGGAGAGGACTTTTTCAGGGCCGACTAAGTAGTCGGCCCTTTTTTTTAAAAGGTTCTATGACAAAAATGGTTCAAACTCTTTATAGGACTCACAGAGGGTGATTCTTTGGTTTTGTTGTTTAAAGTGGTCGAGTGCTCCTGTTGTGATGTTAGAGCCTTCCAAATAGACAACTGTAAGATTCTTAGCCTGTGCTAGGTATTCAAGGCTGGCATCCGTAAGATTTGGACAATAAGCTAAAGTGATCAGCGAAAGTTTGCTTAGGCTATTTGTTAGAATTTGGATATCGGCATCGTTTAGGGGAGTAGATATTAAATGTAGCTTTTTAAGATTTGGACAGAGTTTTGATATCCTGCTTGCTGCATTAAAGCCACATTCTGTTCTTCTAGTTGAGAGCATCTCAAGCGTGGGACAGGTGGTTTCTACATTTTCTAGGAAAGTGTCATTGACACCAGTAAAAGATAAATCTAATTTAAGGATGTTTCTCTTAAAAAGCTCCTCAGCACATAATCCTGTAATAACGCGGCAGCCTAATAGATTGACTGTGGTAAGATGTTCGCAATTTTGTGCAATTGTAGAAATAGACTTATCTGAAATATTGTTAAGGTTCATTAATATTAATTCTGAGAGCTTAGTGCAGTTTGCAAGGTGGGCAATTCCGGCATCGCTAACTTTTTGACTAGCAAAAAGTTTGATTGATTTTAGGTCAGGGCAATTTTGTCCGATCGCTTTGAGAACGTCATCGGTGATATCTAAAATTTTGATATGAAGTGATTGAAGTTTTGGACATTTTTTTGTCAGTTCGATGAGTCCCATTGCAGTCATATTCGTGCAACCCGATAAACCGATTGAGGTGAGGTCCTGATGGGCAAGTTTTAAGACGCTTTCTTCTGCTATTTGTAATCCAGCTAGATTGATTTCCTTAAGATTTTTAAGGTTCTGGAGGCTTAAAACTCCCTGATCCTTGACTTGCGTTTCTTTTAAGTTGAAAGAGGAAAGGCTCGGGAATTTTTGAACGATATCAGCGACTAGATCATCATTAACCCCTTTGCAATACGAAAGATTAATTTCAGTCAGGTTAGGGCAGCACCTCTTTAGTTGAGCGATGAGTTCTGGTGTCATTGTTTTGGTTGATAGGTTAATCGTTGTCAGGTGTTTGTTGTGTCTTCCCAGAGCGTCGATGAAATTTTCGAGCTTGTTTTGGTCGCAAGTTGATAAGTCAATGGTAGTGAGGTTTGGAGTGAACCTTAATACGTCATTGGGATCTTTGTTCGCAAAAAAGGAAAAGTCAAGATAAGTCACCTGATCTGCCCCGAGTTCAGACACTCGGCCAAGACCTGAGAGATCATTAAAATCTAAATTGGTTAGTTCGATCGATTTGATTTTTGTAAGTAGGGGTGTGCTTGTGTCTGCCTTTATTATGTTGGCATCAAAAGAAATGAGTTTTTTGCGATTAGTGATCTCTTCGTTGAGATCAAAAATCCCCCCTTTGCAAGCAGTCACAACTTTTTTTGTGGTGGGATCTTCAATCACCTGTATTAACGGATTTACTGGTTCACTTCTATTAATATTTGATAAATTTTCCATTTAAAAACCCCATTTTTTTATAAAATGATAATAACATTTATTTAATTTAATTTATAATAAATAGATTTTGAAGTGAGTTTAACGTGCAAAAGAATTAAGATTTGCTCGTGATAAGAAATGTAGGGTCTTTTCTTTCAAGGATTACTTTTTGGAGGGGGAGAGTTTTGAAATCGTATGGGCCCTCTAGCACTTTTTGGAGCGCTTCGGTTTTTTTAGATCCTAAGATGTAAATCGAGACATTTTTTCCCTTTTCAATACAAGGGTACGTCATCGTTAAGCGCCAAACTCCAAGCTGGTTAACAAAATTGGGCACGATAAGTTTTTTCTCTTCGTCGAGGGCTAAAGTGTCTGGGAAAAGAGAGGCTGTATGCCCATCATCTCCCATTCCTAGCATGATGAGATCAAATCGCCCATCAGGAACCTCTTTTAAAATCAGCTTTTCGTACTCATGAGCGGCTTTTTTAAGCTCCTCTTCCCCTTTTAACCGAAAAATCGCTAATCCTTTTATTTCACTAAATCCAGAGTCCATTGCCATTTTATAGTTGCTTTCAGGGCTATTTTCATCAACGGCTCTTTCATCGCTAAAAAAGATAAATACTTTTTCCCAAGGGATAAGGTGTTTATTTTTGTCGCTAGTTAACTCTTTGTAAATTGCTTTTGGGGTCGAGCCTCCAGAAAAAGCGACCGTAAAGCGCCCTCTTTCTTTAATAGCTTCTTGGCATAACAAGATGAATTGCTCTGTTGCAAAATCGACAGCTTCAACGGAGGTATTAAAGGGGCAAAGTTTGTACATACTGCAGCATCTTTTGGTAGTGGCGAGACGAGGGGGCAAAAAAGACTTCGTTTATAAAAGTTAACCCCCTGTGAAGATCGGGTAAGGGAAGCGTGAAGGGAAGCTCACACTTCTCTTCATCTGAAATGTGAACTAAAACTTTTTGTTCTCCTACCCCTTTTCTCAAGCAATAGCTTGCTCCATTTGTTGTTGTGATCTCAAGATCAAAAATGGTTCCAGAAACCTCTTCTCTTGGCTCAGGATGAAAAAAAAGAGTCGCTGTTGTTTCATTTCCTTTAACTTCTATCACTAAAACGTTGTCTATTGTTTCCATTTTGCAAAACTTGTAGTCCAGAACAGACATCAGCCAAGAAAGGAAATAAAGACTTTGATTTCGATTTGTAGCCGTATAAAAAAGGTGTACCTCTTTCAATTTGTAGAGGTTTGAAATTCTCTCCTCAGTATCGAAAACATCGGAAAGCGCTTCTCTCCAACCCTTTAGCATTGCCCATTGAATATCCATAAATTCAAAGGGAAAGTTCTTCATCTCCTCTAATAGTTTTTTACTAAACTCGTGAAGATTGGTCACATTTTCAGAATCGAAAATCAGGCGATCGATGTATTTTATCAGACTTGAAAAAAAAGGGGTTCCATGAGTTGGATCTTCTCCCCAAAGCAAATAGATGGGTAGGTCAGGAATAAAATGGGGTAAAATAACAAAGGGGACCTCATCTCTCTTATCTTTAGAGCAAACGATATCGATCTGATCACAAGCGATCACCCCCGTCATAAGGGAGGAAACAGAGGTTGTAAAGAGGTTTGAGGCGTTATCTATCTCCTCGATGAAAAGGATGCGGCAGGGGAATTTGTTGATGATTCCTTGGACTGATTGCCTTAAAAGAGTCGCTCTTGTGTGATCGCTTGAGTAAATGATGAGGTTAAATAAACAACTTTTCATTTGTTTACTTTTCTTTTGAGAATCAAAGAGTTTTTGGAGCTCTTTTTCAATCGAGAGGGGAGAGCCCATTAAATCAGTCTCCAGTGGTTCCTATTTCTCAAGAGAAGATTTTCAGCGCATTTTGGCCCCCAAGTTCCCGACTGGTAGTTTGGGAAATTGGCGTTTGATTGACTCCATCGTTTAAGAACAGGGTCAAAGAGGCGCCAGGAAGCGATCACTTCGTCGATTCTTGCAAAGAGGGTAGCATCACCTGACATACAATCGCAAATAAGTCTTTCGTACGCCTCTGGAGGTTCCGACCCAAAGTAGCTGCCATACCTAAAGTCCATCTTTACTGGCTGAATCGGTCCACTTAAACCGGGCACTTTGCAGTTCATCTTAAGTGAGATCCCTTCGTTTGGCTGAATTCTAATCGCTAAAACGTTGGCATCGACTTTTTTGCCCCGGTCTTTAAATAAAAATCCAGGGGCATCTTTAAATGTGATGGAAATTTCCGTCGCTTTTTTCGGCAGCCTTTTCCCAGCTCTTAAGTAGAAGGGAACGCCACTCCAGCGCCAGTTATCGATAAAAAGCTCCATCGCGACGTAAGTTTCGACGTTTGAATTGGGGTCGACGTTTGCCTCTTCCCGGTACGCCTTCACTTCTTGACCATCGATAAACCCTTTTCCATACTGCCCCCTTACAATATACCTGTCGATCTCATCCTTTGGGAAGGGGCGAATTGATTCTAACACTTTGACTTTTTCGTTGTGGATGGCAGAGGCTTGAAAACTTGTCGGAGGTTCAATAGCAGTCAAAGCGAGAAGCTGCATCATGTGATTTTGAACAATATCTCGAAGCATTCCTGCCTCTTCAAAAAAGCGTCCTCTTGTACCGATTCCCATATCTTCGGCAACGGTGATCTCGACGTGGTCGACATGCTGATTATTCCAGATGGCTTCAAAGAGGGGGTTACTAAAGCGGAACACCATGAGGTTTTGAACGGTCTCTTTTCCAAGATAGTGATCGATTCTATAGATCTGAGTTTCGTCTAGATTTTTTGTAATGTCTTCTTGGAGAAGTTTGGCTGATTCAAAATCGTGTCCAAACGGTTTTTCGATGATCACTCGCGACCATTTATCAGTGCGGTCGGAGTCGTAAATTAAGTTATTCTTTTTCAGCTTTTCGATGATTTCAGGGAAGAAGCTTGGCTGTGTGGAGAGATAAAAGAGGCGGTTTCCCCTGGTGCCAAATTTGTTGTCTAGCTGTTTTAAGAGGTCGTTTAGAGCCAAATAACCCGCATCATCGCCAAACTCTGAACAGTGGTAAAAAAGGGCTTCTGAGAAGCTTTTCCAAAGTTTTTCATCAACTGGTTTGTTTCGGGAGTAGCTATTGATAGCGCTCCTCATTTCCTCTCTAAACTCGTCATTTGTTTTTTCGCGCCTTGCAAAGCCGACGCAAGCGAAGTGAGCTGGAAGTTGATTGTCGTGGCTTAAGTTGTAAAGGGCTGGAATCAGCTTTCTTGCTGTTAAATCGCCTGTTGCGCCAAAGATCACGAAAATGCAAGGATCAGCGGTTTTAACAAGAGGGTCTTCAGACTCGGAGAGAGGATTTTTTGTCATATCCCAATAGTGTAATTTTTTAAGATTTCTTTCAATAGAGTTCTTTCGAAATTTATTTTTTAAGAGAAGTCGAGATGGTTTTGCAAAATAATCACGGCAGCTAACTTATCGGCCTCTTTAGCTCGTGATTTTCGAGAAAGATTCCCCTCTTTCATAACAGTCTCTGCAAGGCGGGTGGTTAAGCGCTCATCTATTGTCACGATAGGAGCTTTCGTTAATTTAGAGAGCGTTTTAATAAAGCAGAGGACCTCTTCTGCCTGCGTTCCTTGTTGTCCGGACATTAAAAGGGGAAGGCCTACGACGATTTTTTCAATTTCGTACCCATTGGCCTTCGCATGATTTTCTAAAAATTCAAAAAGTTTTGCCGCAGTGGCCGTTTTTTGTTTTGGACACTCAAAAACGGTAAGAGGGCTTGCTAAAATTTTTCTCTCATCTGAGAGAGCCACCCCAATTCTAGCAGAGCCGTAATCTAAAGCAACAATTCGACTCTTCATGCCTTCCTTGAGATCAAGGTTTTTATGAAATCGTGGAAAAGAGGGTGAGGTTTTACAGGTTTCGATTTAAATTCGGGATGGAATTGCACGCCGATCATCCAAGGGTGTCCCTTTAGCTCTAAAATCTCGCAAAGGTTAGCCTCCTTAAGGGTTCCCACAACATCTAACCCTGCCTTTTCAAAAGCCTCTTTATAATGATTGTTAAACTCAAACCGGTGGCGATGTCTCTCATCGATCGTTTCTTGTTTGTAGATCGAAGCCACTTTTGAGCCCTTTTTTAAAGCGCAAGGATAAGATCCAAGACGCATCGTTCCCCCAATATCTTGCACCTCTTTTTGTTCAGACAAAAGAGAGATTACAGGATCTATTGTGCCAGGATCGATTTCTGTGGAGTTTGCCTCTTTTAAGCCAAGAACGTTTCTTGCAAACTCAACAGCTAAAACCTGCATACCAAAACAAATCCCAAAATAAGGGACTTTATTTTCGCGGCAATATTTTGCAGCCTCAATTTTTCCCTGCCAACCCCTTTCCCCAAATCCACCGGGAACTAAAAATCCGTCGCAGGAAGACATGAGACTTGAAAGCTCTTCTGATTTGTTTAATCGATCAGCCTCGATAGGTACGATTTCTAGCTTATACCCTTCAGCATTGGCTCCATGATGTAGCGCTTCAAAGACTGATTTGTAAGCATCTTTGTTTAAAAGGTATTTGCCCACAATCCCGACTCTAACAACCCCTTTTGGGTGTTTGATGGCATCGATTAAGGTCTCCCACTCTTTTAAATCCTCATTCTTTTTGGTCGTCAATTTAAGCTTTTCGCAAATCATCTCATCTAAATTTTGTGCTTTAAGCATCAAGGGCACTTCATAAATGCTTCCAGTCACATCAGGCTCGTCGATGACAGCCTTTAGGGGAACGTTGCAAAAAAGGCTGATCTTCTCTTTTACATCTTCATCTAAAGGGTTTTCACAGCGGCAAATAATAAAGTCGGGGAAAATACCGATCTGTCTTAAAGCCTGAACGGAGTGTTGCGAAGGTTTCGTTTTGACCTCTCCTGCAGCTTTTAGATAAGGCACATAGGTGAGGTGAACATTTAAGCTGTTTTCAAAATTTTCGTTGCGAAACTGTCTAATGGCTTCTAAAAAGGGGAGAGATTCGATATCGCCAACTGTTCCACCAATCTCGATCATCACAACGTCAACGGGGCTTGCCTGTTTTGTGTATTCGAGGATCCGTCTTTTGATTTCGTCCGTGATATGAGGAATCACTTGAACAGTTTTTCCCAAATAATCCCCTTTTCTCTCTCTTTTAATCACAGAGTGGTAGATTTGTCCCGATGTCATATTTGAGAGACGAGAGAGTGCAGAGTTTGTGTAGCGGTAGTAGTGACCTAAATCGAGGTCTGTTTCTCCTCCATCATCTGTGACGTAAACCTCTCCGTGTTGAAACGGATTCATCGTGCCTGGGTCGACGTTAAGGTAAGGGTCGAGCTTTAACATCGCCACTTTTAGTCCTCTTTTTTCAAGAAGCAAAGCTATTGATGCTGCCGTCAATCCCTTTCCTAAAGAGGAACAGACTCCACCTGTTGTGAAAATGTATTTAGGTTGTTGCATAACCGTTTCTCCACTTTTTTTAAATCATCCAAAGTATCGACTCCGATACTTTGACTCTCAACGAAAACTGTTTTAATTTTATAACCATTCTCAAGCACTTTTAGTTGCTCTAAATCCTCTGCAAGCTGCAAAGGGGTCGCCTTTAAGGTGGCAAATAACTTTAAAAAATGAGCTCTAAAAGCGTAAATTCCTAAGTGTCTCAAGTAGTTATTTTCTTCTTTAAAGCCCCGACCATGAGGAAGAAAAGCTCTGCTAAAATAAAGGGCAAATCCGTTGAGGTCTGTCACGCACTTGACGACTGATAGGTTCATCAACTCCTCTAAAGTCTTTATCGATGTGACAGCTGTTGCCATAAAGGCCTCTTCAGAACTAAGTAAGTTTTGGACCACCTTTTCGACAACGCTCTCTTCTAAAAGAGGCTCATCTCCTTGAATATTCACTACGATATCATCATCTTTTAGATTTAAAATCGATAACGCTTCTGCGATTCTATCAGTTCCAGATCTGTGATTATTTGCAGTTAAAATTCCTTTTCCATTCGCAAAACCCATGATTTCAGGGCAGTCTGTAGCGACAAAAAAATCATCTAATATTGAAAATTTTGAGATGTTATCAACAGTCCAAGAGATGAGGGGTTTCCCGTGAAGGGGAGCTAACATTTTAAGAGGCAGCCTCGTACTCTCTCTTCTTGCTGGAATGATTCCAATAACTTGACACGTCTTCTTTGAATCCATGTGAAGGTATGGTAACAGATCCCTCTTTAAAAGAGAACAGAAAAAGGCTTGCTAAAAAAAAGAAATTTATATAATTAAAAATTTAAATAGTGTTAAGAGGCGATAAATGTCTAAGACCAAGATCGGTTTTCTCCTGTTCCTTGTAGCGATAATTTTAGGATGCGCTCTTCTTCTCGATCAATATAAAAATATGTATAAAGTGTTGCCTCTCAGGCAGGCAGAACCTAACGCTTTGGGGGCAGCACCACCAGAGGAAGTGTTTAATGATTGGTTAGACTTTAAGTCTCCAAAAGGGGGATTTCACGCTTTTCTTCCTGTATTTCCTCAAAATGCTAAAGAAAATGTTACCGATCCCAGAACAAAAGAAGTGCGCAAATACGATATGTATATCGCCGAAAAAGGGGATGGCACGATTTTTATGGTTAGTTTGATCACTCTTCCTAAAGTTCCAGAAAAAGGGGAGGAGCAGAAATATTTACAAGGCTTGATTGATAATATGTTAGCAGGTAATGAGAGCAACAAATTAGTCGATTCGAAGATAACCACTTTTAAAACTTACCCAGCTATCGATTTTGCTATTGATAATCAAGATCTTGCGATTAAAGGGATCGTTTTTATAAAAAAAGATTTACTTGCGATTTTGACACGCGTTTCAAAAATTGCCAATCGGAACAACAATGAGTTTACTTTTTTTAGCAACTCATTTAATTTTAATCCACCAAAAGAGGAAAACTAAAATTTTATGAGATACTTTTTTTTACTTTTGATCCCTGTGTCTCTTATGGCGCAAAACCCACCTTCTTCTTTTGGCCCTCCTTCTTCCACGATGACTCCGTCGAGCCGTCCTCCGACAACTCAACAACAGGGGCAGCAAGCACAACAGGCGCCTGAGGTGAAAAGGCATGAATTTAAACCAGCTCCTCTTCATGTAGCCCCTATTGTGCAGAATCCTAGGGCTCTTCTACCCGATCAAGAAAGAACTGAAATTTACACCGAACCTGGTATTATAGGCATGCGAGATGGCAAGTGGGTGGGAAGCGATAACTTATTTAATCTCTCTTCCGAACTTGGAGTTGCAATAGATATTATAGCGCCTGAGGGGAAGAGTATTGCTTTTACAAAAGAGGACATCAGTGCTTCATTGATGAAAGTGTTTGAAGGCTCAGCCATTACAGCTCATACCACTTTTTCTTCAAAAGAGGCAGCTACCCCCTTTTTTAATGTGTTGCTAATGGTTTACCCTGTACCTCAAGGTTATGTCGCTTTCGTCAGTTGCCGCTTGTTTGAGGAAGCAACACTCAAAAGAACTGATTTGGCTCCTGGAATTACCTGGCAGGTGATCACTTGGGAAAGAGAGACTTTGATTGTTTCAAGTAGCGATGATTTTAAAGAGGCTATTCAAAAAACAGTCAACCAACTTGGAGCTGAGTTTGTCGAAAGATTCAAACATTTTGAGTCTTTAGGTAATTAGTCGGCCCTGAAAAAGTAAGGTTTCCTTGAGAAAAATTTGCAGTTAACGAGGAAGAGAGACATAGCCTATTTTGCAAGGTTTATTTAGTCGGCCCTGAAAAAGTAAGGTTTCCTTGAGAAAAATTTGCATTTAACGAGGAAGAGAGACATAGCCTATTTTGCAAGGTTTATTTAGTCGGCCCTTAAAAAAGTAAGGTTTCCTTGAGAAAAATTTGCATTTAACGAGGAAGAGAGACATAGCCTATTTTGCAAGGTTTATTTATTGGCAATTAGAGAAGCTTAAAAATTTTGCGAATGGAACACGCACTCTTCAAAGAAAAAGAGATCCTTTTGCAACAAAAAATGGGGTGAAGGACGAACCAAACCCTCTTGAGGGGTTTGGTGAGGAGTAAAACGCATTTTTTGTCAAAAGGGGCACTTTTTATTGGAGAGGACTTTTTTAAGGGCCGACTAACTAAAACTCTTTGCCAACAAGAGCGCTCAATTCAAGTAGCGCTTTTGAACGGTCAACTTTTGCCTCGCTTAAGTGCCCCTTTATTGGTAGTTGAAGAACGAAGTCGTTGTCTAAACCTTCGACGTGAAAAGCTCTTTTTAAGGCCTCTCCGCTCACCCCTAATGTCATCTGGACTTTATCTTTTACAAGATCGATCTTTCCCCATGTTGCAAGAGCAAACTGATCTAAAAAGAGGATATTTGTTCGCTCGATTTGGATCACTCCTGATTTGATCTTAAAATGGATTGGAGAGAAAGAAACGGGAACCTCAGGTTTGCTTTCGGTGTCAAGTAGCTCTATAAGGCTTGCAATTTCGCCGCTTCTTTTAAAACTGACTTGTCCCATTTCTAAACACCCATTATCGATTTTTCCAAAGTAGGGGCGAAACGGGAAAAGGGGGAGAGAAAACCCTTTCGGTTCAATCGAGAGAAGTAACCGATTATCCGCATCTGTCACATGAGAAAAGACGGGCATGAGTTCAGCTAAAACCTCTTTTGTAAGTTCAGGTGTGATGTCAAAGTACGCCTTAAGAGGTTTCTTTAAGGTAAAAACCCCGTTTTTCAACTGGCCGTTAAACGTTAAAAGCGCATGTTCTCCTGAAAATTCCCCCTTAAAAGGACCTGTTGTTTTATTGAGAATCGTCGAGACTCTACCGTGAAGCGTTTTTCCAAATAGAGCAACGCTCTTCTGCTCAAAAATCTCGGGAAGATTAAATGTTTTGCAAAACGCTTCAATATTAAGGGAGGTCATCGATAAACTCAATTCTTTTAACCCTTTAAGCCCCAATGCTAAATCAAGGGTGACATTCCCGTCCTTAGGATCGTCAAAAAGGGTCACATGGCAGTAGGGAGGGGAAATAATTCCCCTAATGAAAGGCGGTTTCGAGGCATCCACTAAAGGGACACCGGCTATTTCAAACTGAAATTGAGATTCTGTCTTTAAACGCTCGAGAAAATCCTCAAAAGTGTTTGGCTTTTTTAAGCTCGCATCTAATCGAATCTGAAGAGGGTGTCCATTTTGATGCGCTTCTCCCCGAAGATGCCACTCGGCTTGTTCTCCGTTTTCTGAAGCTTCTATTGTCGATCTGACACCTCGAATCGCAAGATCTCCCCAAAAAGGGCTTCCGGTAAATTGGGCATCCTCTAAATCAAGAGAGGCATCGAACGAAAGAGCTTTCATATCCCAAGGAAATTCTCTCTCATCTCCAGTAAAAAGAGGAAGCGATAAGCTCTCGATAACTAGCGTTGACTTTGTGGGAGCTACCATTCTTAAAAAAGGTGTGTTTTTGTTTTGACTTGCAAATCTCTCAAAGAGTTCTGGAGTGAACGTAAAGGTTAAAAGACCTCTATCTTGTAGTGAAATTTTGTTGTCGATAAGCTCTGCATGCATTGATGCGTTAAGAGTAGGCGACTCAGTTGTCACTTCAAAGCTTGTATTCTCTTTTGTTAAAATCTGGTCGATCTTCAAAGAAATTCGATCCCCAAGCGCATCTCTTAAAAAACCCCTGACTGAAGGATCCGATTTTGATGTGAAAATTAAATCGAGAAGGTCGACGGGAAAGTTCACGACATTTGAGGAGAGATGGAGCTCACTGTTTCGTTGAAATTTAAGATTATCAGACTTTAATCCCACCAAGGAGAGGTTTAAATCAAAATGACCTTGTAATTCGTCTTGTTCTGTTTTACCAAAGAGCTTTACTGAAAGCGGTTGAAAGGGGGAGTGAAGCTGATAACTTAACGAAACATCGTTAAATACGATCATTTTCTTAGGGGTAAAATCAAGAGGGTTCTTGCTCTTTTTTAGTGCGATTTTTTTTGCGAAGGGCAAGTGGATTTCTACTTTATCTCTGTTAAGCCCGAAAGGCATCTTCTTGACCCCAAGGCTTAAGTGAATATTGGTAAGTTTTGGGTAGTCCTCTGAAATTTTCGCATGCAATCCTTTCAAGTCGACTGATTTAACAAAAGGGTCCTTCTGTATGAGATTGATCAAGTGCGATTCAACCGATAGGGCGTCGAAATGTAAAATAGTGAGTCCATCTTTATCTTTTAGAGAAAAACCAGCAATCGTCTGGGGCCCAAACCAACTAAAAGAGAGCTCTTCAACGCTTAATTGCCCCGGGATTTTTTTGTTGAAGTAGGAAAGGAGCAGTTTTGTCCCCATTTTTGTCGAAAGTAGCGCAGGTAGGCTTAATAAGAGATACGTTGTGATCAGAAGAATAAAAGCGATTGGCATGAAAAACTTTTTAAGCATCGGCAAAAACTCCTTGAGGTAAGAGATTGTTGTAGCAGATTTTAAAATCTTCTGCAAGATGGTAGCTTTACAAAATCTTAATGGGACCCTCGTTGAAATTAAATATTTAATAATTATAATAAGTGTGTTATTTAGAGAAAAAAGGGGTTTTCATGAATATCGATCCTGTTTCAATTAATATGCTTGATATCAAATCTTCTTTATTTAACGAGAAAAAAAAGATCTTAAAGATTGAAACAGGCGATCTTCTCAATCCCATTGAGATCGAATGTCGCCAATGGAAAAAAAAACACGATGTCACTTTAAGTTCAGTTGAAATCGGGGATCAAAAATACCTCGTGAAAATTGCCGATTTAAATAGGTTTCACCTTGGGGGAGCAGACAATGAAGTGGGCCTTGAGAAAAAAATACAATCCATTTTGACTGAAAGAAAGAAAATTTATAATAGACTATTAAATGCAAAGGTTGGAGATAGTGATAACTCAAATAAATTTTACGCTGATTCTTTAACCAAATTCATTATCGACAACCTTTTGGATGAGACATTCAATCTTATAAAAGATAAGAAAACGTTGACTCATTTGGGGTTTAAAATCGATGTGTTATCAGACGGAAAAATGGTGTTGATTTTTCCTTTTGGATCTGATGAGCGATTAAAGGGGATTGAAAAGAAACCGTGTCACCAAAGCAAAATGGCAATGGATTTAGAAACGGGGGAATTGTTTGTCTTAACTGAAGTCGACATTTCTAGTTTAGCTTTTTCAAAGCTTCCCGATAAAGCGCCGGAGAACTTAGAAGAGGCATTTAATTTGATCAAAGATGAGATTATCGGGGATGTAGAAAAGTTGGGGAAAGTCACTTATGAGTCTAGAGCAGTTCGGCTTCCTGAAGGGATGAAGCGCTACCATTCAAGTCAAGATCTCGTAGGACTTAAAGCAGTCGTCATCGCTCCTTATAAACCTTAAAGCTTTTCCTTTTAGCTTGTAGTAAATTCAGCATTGTTGTGAAGTACTCTCTTTTTTTTTGAGGAGAAATTTATTGAGGGAGAGGGGGTGGCCCTCTCCCATGGGTTTTAAGCTTTATCTAAATAATTAAGAATAGCTTCAGCGCTCGATTTTTCCACATTTTTCGGATCGCTATCTACTTCTATCCATTCAACCACAAGATTGTTCACCACCATGGCTGTTCGTTGCATACCCATTCCTTGAGCGCGATTACCTGACATGTCGAGCCCTAATCCCATTTTAAGAGTCAGTTCTAATTCATTATCAGCCCACATTTGGATTTCAGGGGCCCCTTTAAGTTCTCCCCAGGCTTTGACTACATCAACTTTATCAGGCGCTATACAAATAATGTGTTCAATTTTCCTTTTTTTTAAATCAGGTATCGCTTTAGTAAAGCCAAAGAGGTGTTTGTCTGTGCAAGTCGGCGTCCAAGCTCCTGGTACGGTAAAAATAACTGCTCGGCGAAGTGTTAATTCATTGTGAGTCGTGAAGTTTTCTCTTTGCGAAGGATTATACCTCGTTAAAGTCACATTCGGAAAGGTTTGCCCTTGTTGAATAAAGTTTCCTTTTGTTGCTTGGATTTGTTGTCCAATTAATGGATTAGCTTCACGAGTAATGGCTGTCATAACGATCTCCTTTGTATTTTTTTTCCCCTTATCACGGGTTTTTACATAATGAAATACCCAACCCTTTTTCGCAACTATTTTAGTCGGCCCTGAAAAAGTCCTCTCCAATAAAAGAGGGCCTCTTTTGTTGAATTATGGTCTGATAATGGATGTTATGTTGCATTTGAAAGGGCAAACGATCGGATGCCTTTGGATCCGATCGTTTAAATCCAAAACTTAAATGGATGTTATGTTGCATTTGAAAGGGCAAACGATCGGATGCCTTTGGATCCGATCGTTTAAATCCAAAACTTAAATGGATGTTATGTTGCATTTGAAAGGGCAAACGATCGGATGCCTTTGGATCCGATCGTTTAAATCCAAAACTTAAACAAAATCAGTCGGCTATTTTTCATCATCAGAGGAAGAGCTTTGAGTCAAAGATTGAAGGCTTTCCCTTGAGTAATCGATCAGGCTTTTTTTTCTGAACGAGCTTGGAGAAGGACTCCTTTGTTGTGGTAATTCATTAAATGAACCTCTTCTTGAAGAGCCTGATGAGGATGACCTTGGTATTGTCAGCAAATCTTTTCCGGCGGAGTCTGAAGTTGATTTTTTCCTTAGGCTCGAGGATAAAGAATCTGATGTTGATCTTGAAGCCGATTCTCTTCGCAAGGCCTGATCGGTCGTTTCCTCCTTTTTAAGCAAAAGCTCAAGCTCTGAAGCGGCTTTTTCGTGTCCCAGATTTTTCGCTTGAGTTAATTCTACATAAGCTGCACTCATTAGTCCCAGTTCGATATTTACAAGACCTAACTGAAAATACGCCTCAGCTCCTATTTCACTTGCCGATTCAATTAAAAGATTTTTTGCCCATTCAAGGTTTTTTTCTCCACCTATCCCTTTTTGGCACATAAGGGCTGCCTTAAAAGCCGCTTCAGTGTTGTGATTTGCAGCGGCCGCAATATAAAAAGCCCTCCTTTTTTTATCGTATTGAGGATCGTCCCACTTTTCCAAAATTTTTGCAGCATTATAAGCTGCTAATGGATGAGGTTTTTCTGCAAGAGCTGCTCTTTCATACCAAGCGTAGCGCCCTTTACTCATCTCCCCTTCTGGAAGAAGTTCAGCATATTCAAAACAAGCGGTTGGATCCCCTTTTTTAGCAAATTGGTAGAAAAGATTTATCGCTTTTTGGCTCTTCTTAGAGGCATAATACTTGGCAAGTTGGAGCCCAAGATCTAAGTCAAAAAAAGCTGAATCGATTTTGTCTAAAAGAGCTGCTCCTCTTTCTTTTAATTTTTCATCAGTTCTGTTGAGAAGCCATTTGCCTGCTATTAGACAACCTTTAAGATCACCACTGCCACTGCTTGCCAATAAATAATCAACCCCCTTGTTTTGCTCTGCCATAACCCCGCTTTTTAAAAGAGCCTTCCCTAATATCAGCCACGCCCTTTGTTCTTTTCCCCCCTCTTCAATTATCTTGAAATTTTTTTTGCAGGTCTGATAATTTTCATTAGCCCCTTTATGATGAAACATAAGAGCATCCATTAAGAGTTCATCGTTTGGTTCTTTCCAAAAAGAGTCCTGTGTGGGATTTAGGTAGAGTGGGCTTAAATGACTTGATTCACACTCCCCTAAAAAGAAGACTCCCGATTGAAAACAAGCAAAAAGATGGATCTTTTTAACTTCCTCACTTTTAAAGGTTTTAGCATCGTACCAAACGACCCTTTCAGAATTACTTAAAAAAAGGTACGGTTGATTTTTGTCCCCTTTTTCCATAAGAGATTGCAAAGTTTCATGTGTTTGCGAACAAGGTGTCGTGTTAAGATCGATTGAGAATAAATTCATTTAGGGATTCCTTTTGTATTACATATCTTTTGAGTGCTGGGTTGTAGACGTGTTTTTTGTGACACTTTGGAGGGGTCGGGCCTGAGACCCTTCATCTTCTCTATTTATTGAATTGCTTTTTGAGGTATTTGCTTTTTCAATCTTTAAGTTAGCTAGCAAAGATTTACTAAAGAGGTCCTCCATTAACTTTTTTTCATAAGGGTTGTTTCTTTTTTTTAGTATTAAAGCCGCTTCTAGTGCTGCCAAACGGTGGGGTGGGTCTTGTTCTGCCGCTTTAAGAAACCAACGGTAAGGCTCCTCCTCTGATTCTCCTTTTGGAAGAAGTTTTGCGTACTCATAGCAAGCCTTTGCATCCCCCTTTTCGGCTAAATAGTGAAATAGATTAAGTGCTTTTTGCTTCTCTTCTCTTTCTAAGTAAATTCTGCCAAGTTCGAGAAGGGTTTCGTGATCAATCTGATCTTTGTTGACGTTTTCTAAAAGAGCTACGACCTCTCCATCAATCTGTTGAGGCGTCATTCCTTTAGCTTTTTTTAAGAAAATTTGAGCTGCACTATTGGCAGAAACGGCATCTCCTCTAGAAGCTGCTATCATCAAATAACCAAGCCCCTTTTTTCTCTCTTCCTGACTATTTTCTTGTAAAAACATCTTTCCAAAAAGTCTTGTTAGACGAGGGATCCCTTCGTAAGGAATAAATCCTTGCGTTTGGTAAAAAAAATCGTGATTTAGTTGATACCCCTCTTTAGAGGCTCTGTAATGGTAGGAAAGTGCGCTTATGATGAGATCGTCATTTTGAAATTCCGTGATAAACTGTCTTGTTATTTTGAAGAACAACGGGTTGAGAAATTTGGGTTCAGAAGTTGTTAGAAAAAAAACTCCCGAATGAAAAAGGGCAAAAATATGGATTTTTGAGGGAGTATTTTGTTCATTTAAGTGTTGGATTAAAGTTTTGGCATCGTACCAGAATTTATTTTCACAGCTTGCAAAAAGATAAGGGGTTTCCTCATCTCTCTGACTCATGAGAAAAAAGAGAGGCTTGTTGGAAAAAGCACAAACTTTTTCATGAAGAGTGATAGGGGAAAGGGCCATAAAAGAAATTTCTCATTTTTTTAGAGAAACGATGATATCAAAGAAAACTTTTTTGTTGATACAAAAAAAGAGTGAGCTTTTGAAAAAGCTCACTCTTGAGGATGAGTTGATTAGAAGTTAAGAGACGCTCTAATGTACAACCCTTGAAGACTGTAAGGATCGGTAACCACTGTGCTATAAGCTGTTGGAGTAGGTTGTGGCGATCCAATTTGAACTAGAGAAGTGCTTGTGTTAATATATTGATAATAGTTAGATCTCACAGCTGAAAGGTACGTTTTAAATTCATACCCGACAGAGATACGAGCTCTTACTAAACTATAGCGACATCCCGTATCGTAGTTTAGACCAATCGATGTTTCAATCTCAGGAAATACCTGGTTAGTGTAAGGATTTTTTACATTTTGAAAACCATCTAGCAAGACTTTTTTAACAGGTTTACTTTCAGAATCAAATGTGTAGCTATAGAAACTAGCCTGGTTAATGGTTTCATTTTTACCTGCAAGAACTGCAAATCCAGCTTTTCCTTCAACACCTATGCCCCAAAAAAGAGGACAATCGATTTCAGAGGCAATTCTTGGTCCAACACCCCAAGTTTTACTTTCATTTGAAAAAGACTCCTCAATAGTTAGGGTTACGGGAGTATTTGTATTTACACTAGGAGAATCAGATTCAACGCTAGCTACATTGACCACTTCTCCTCCCGGTCTCGAACCTCTAAAAACTCTTTCAAAGTAAGAAACCGCTTTTGTCGTTTTGATACGTGCTAAGTGAAGCCCAAATGCGGTTCTTAAGTTGTACCAGCAAGCTTTTTGCTTTAAAGCACCTATTTCGATATTTCCCGCGTTGTAGTGCGTATCAAATGTGTTTTCTGCAGTCGCAGGAAAATTTTTTACTTTGGAAGTTATAGCACTATATGCTGTATAGCCATAAGTTGGCCAGAGAGCTACTTTTTTACTGCCTTCAGTGAATTGATAGATATGAGAATTAAAATGAGTATACTCGAGGCGAACATCATTTTTTTCACAATTAAATAAAGAACCCACTCCTACTCTGTATCCCCAATGAAACTTTGGGGGAGTTCCTTGTTCACATCCTACGGGTCCGACGGATGGAAGAGGGTTCAAAAGTTTATTCACACTCTTTAAACGTTTAAAATAACTATAGTCTGTTACGACATAATTATTTTCATAGGTAGATGGCTTTAGATAAAGCGCATCCGCATAAACATACGTCCCATCTAAACAGCAAATGTTTGCTGTGATGTAGCTGGGAAGCATCAACAGGGCTAAATATTTTTTCATACCAAATTCCTTTTTTGGATTTTATCTCTAAAACTCCATCTTGTAAAAGGAAAACCAATATTTTTCAATAGTTTTTTTTTTTGTAAATCAGACAAACGACTTTTCTTCTAGATCCTGCTCGAAAGGTACCAGGTTAACCTTCTCGATGAGCTTTTTTTTAACCAATGAGCTAATTAGGTTATTCCCTGTGTTGATATTCTGTTAGGTCTTGAGTCGAAGGGTACGGCTTTTAGGTTCTTTTTTAAGCAGTTTTTTTTGCGAATAAGCCAAAGTTAGTCACAACTTCTTTGACTAAGTTGTGACTTGTCATGATAATTGATTTTTCAGCAAGATGATCAAAAGTAGCGGTTTAACTCTCTTTTTCAACTGTTTTTTTTGCAAATGAACCGAACTTAGGATCGACAATTTTGATTAAGTCGTGTCCTGTCATGATAATCGATTCTTCCGCAAGGCCACAGTTAAAAGCCACTTGCCCAAGCCCTTTTATCGCTTCGTCAAAAAACACTTCAATATTCATCAATTGTCCAAAGGGGGGCACTCCTCCGACAATAATACCAAAACGTTCTAAAATGACGGCAGGATCCTCAAACTCGCATTTTTCTTGAGCGGCATCGCTGACGGCTTTCATGTCGAGTTTTAAATGAGATGGGATATTGAATTGGTAGTTTTTTTTCGTTGTTTTCCCTTTTAAAATGATCGCTTTGATTCCTGATTCAAGAGGCGTGCCTCTCACTCTTGCGGAATCTTCACTTGTCGGTGTCGGTTCGTGACGAAGGTGTTTAAATTCACACTCAGCCTGTTGCAAAAGTCTGATGATTTCATTGCGAATGTTTTCAGAACCAAAAAAGATTTTAGCTTTAATGCGGTTTGATGCAATCCTTTTAGTATCAGAGGGAAAGAGAGAGGTTTCTCGAATGTTTTTTAATTTAAGAAGAGTCATCGTTAGCCGCTCTAGCCCCATTCCAAATCCCCCATGAGGAGGCATTCCGTATTTAAAGATACTTAAATAGTCTTGAAAGTTTTCGGGATTCATCCCTTTAGAAACAATTCCAGCGCACATTGAATCAAACGTGTGGCGCCGCTGCCCCCCAGAGGTGATTTCAGTTCCCGCACAGATTAAGTCAAAGGTGTTGGTAAGATCGGGGTTCTCCTCTTTCGGATAAGCATAAAAAGGGCGCTTGGCTGTCATCCAGTCGGTTACGAAAATGAGGTCTGTTCCAAAAGTCTCTTTGGCATAAGCCGAAAGCTCTCTTTCAGCGGCAGGGCTTAAATCGGGCTCTAGTCTCTCATCAATCCCTGTTCTTTTAAAGTAAAGCTCTTGAGCTTCAGCAAATGTTAATCTAGGAAAAGGGACCTCTTGAGGCGCATCGATTATTTGGTAATTTAAAGCAGCAATTTCCAAAGCTGATGTCTTGTGTAAATGATTGACTATAAACTTGATGCACCCCTCTTGAATATCTAAAAGCTCTCTCCAGTCTTCAAAAAAGCCCATTTCAAATTCAAACTGTTTTCCCTCGGCCAAGTGGCGAGAGGTATGGGAAGGTTCAGCTCTGAAAAAGGGCATAAGAGCAAAGACCCTTTCATTGACGCCGACCATCATTTGTTTATAGAGCTGGCTACTTTGTGCTAAAGTCGCCGTGTATCCAAAATAGTCGACGTTAAAAAATTCAGCTCCCCCCTCAGAAGAGGCCCCAATAATATTTGGAGCAAAATACTCAGTTGCTTGAACGATGTCGTGCATGTAGAGTCTATAAGCGTGGGTGATCTCCGCTTGAATCTTAAAAATCGCTTGCAGTTTTCTATTTCTTAAAGCCATCGGGCGGTGATCTAAAATAAACTCCAAATCAGAGGGGATTTCAGGTTTGTTATATTCGATCACACTTGGCTCTTTTATGGGCACTTCCACAAGAATTTTAGGATCGATCACCTCAACTCCCAAGCCTTTTTGAGATGAAGAGACAACTTTTCCCTCGATTTGTAGAATCGAACCTGGTTGAAGCTCTTTTACTTTTTGAAACTCTTGTTTGTCCTCGATCACAATTTGTGATAACCCCTTAAAATCCCTAAGGATTAAAAAGTTTAGCTTACCTAAGGAGCGCATCGTGTGGAGCCACCCTCTTAGACGAACCGTTTCACCAATACTTGTGGCAAGTTGAGAAGAAAGAGTGCGCTTCATGAAGACCTCATATTCGTTTTTGGACATAAAGAGTTGTTTTTCCCCAAGGAAAAACGACTTCAAACTCCTCTAAAGTTTTAAAAGAGGCGTCGTAATCATCTAAAGGAAAACTTACGGTCATTATTCTTGCTTTCGTTTGACTTTTTTTCAAGGCTAAAATGAGGGAGTAAATCTCTTCATCTGTCATGGCACTGCCGTAGAGATAAATAAGGGTTGCTTCTTCAAACGGCAAATCTAAAAAATTGCCCAAAACAAAAGTGGGATTAGAACTAAAATTCGCTTTTTTTGCTTTATCAATAAAAGTTTTAACGAAATCGGCTCCGACAACCCGGCATTTAAAAACAGAAGCCGCTAAATAGCAGGTACGACCTCTACCACATCCTAGTTCGAAGAGAGTATCTTCGGGGGAAGTTTTAACTTTTCTTAAAATGGTTTCAAAAGTGGTTAAAGGAGTCTCTCCATAAACATAAGGATCTTTAGCTCCTAATTTTAGTAAGAATTTTTTTGAGATTCTATAAGGGTTTTGGAAAAGATAGAGGCTTAAAAGAGAGATATCTTGTAAAAAAAAGGGCGGGTTCGTCCAAAATTTGAAGGCAACTTTAAAAAATTCTCTAAACTCCCAAAAACCTGTTTTAAAACGGATCAAAAGGAGGGAAAAAAAACGTTTCAAAAAAGTCCCCTTGTAACAATCAAATAAACGACGTGAGCGGTAAAAAAGAACATAAGAGAAGAGAGGATATCGTTAAACGCTGTCACTATAGGGCCAGCTGCAATTGCCGGGTCGATTTGCAATCTTGCAAAGAAGAAGGGAGAGAAAGTGCCAAGGCAGGTGGCTGTTAAACAAGCAGCCATTAAACCGCAGCTGATCGTCACTCCTAAAATAAAAGGATCGGTACTTAAGAGGGATAAACTGTTTAAAAGAAGAACGAGAAGAGCGACGAAAAGCCCCGAGGAGCAACCAATTAAGAGACCTATCAAGAGCTCGTTTTTTATAGCTAATCTTTTAGACCCAGCCGAGATCTCTCCTGTCGACATTCCTCTTACAAGGACGGTGCTGCATTGAATCCCGACGTTTCCACTCATTCCTGTAATCAAGGGAATAAAGAAGGGAAGAAAAATAAAAAACCAGACTTGATCGCTAAAGTGGGCCATTAAGGCAGCAGACAAAAGGCCTGAACAAAGAGTGACAAAAAGCCAAGGTAGACGGCAATAAAAGCGTCTAAAAATGGGTTCGTGTTCGCTGATATCTTCCCCTGTTCCTGCGATCGAGGCCAAAGTTTCATCTGCAATATCCTCCATTGCTTCCACAACATCTTCGTAGTTGATAACACCCACTAGTTTATCATTTTCATCGACAACGGGAAGAGCTGGAATCTGATACCTTTCGACGATGTCGACCACTTCATCTCGCGATGTTTCGGCCGTCACTTTTTGAAGAACCGGACGCATCACTTGTCTTATAGGGGTATAGGAGGGATTGACGATTAAGTTTCTCTCCGAAACAAAACCTGAGAGTGCGCCTTCATCATTTATGACGAAAATTCGTCTTGTTAAATCAATTCCTGGGTTTTCTCGAATAGCTTTGGCAATTTCCCCAATCGTCGTATTGTAGTGAAAGCTAAAAAATTCATTTGTCATTAAACGACCAGCACTTGAACGGTCGTGTTTTTGAAGTTCTTTGATTCGGGAGGCTTTTTTGGAATCAAGTTTATCAAGTATTCTTTTTAGTCTTCTGTCAGACATGTCATCTAGAATCCAAACAGCCTCATCGGGGGGCATGTTTCCAATTAGTTTGGTGATCTGGTCGTCGTCGATCTGTTTAAAGATCGCAGATCTGGTGCTTTTACCCGTATGAATCATAAAAATTGTTTTAGCGTTTAGATCGGGTAGTTTGTCGTAGACGATGATGCGGGAGTTCTGTGGAAGTCTTGAGACGGCAAAGGCTAAGTCGATAGGGTCGTATTCGTTCGCAATTTTAGCGACTTCGTGGAGGGTGATGTGCTTAGCTTCATTGTGAAGAGCTTCTTCCAGCTTTTCATTTAAGACGTCGTCGAGGTGGCTCGTTCTTGAGTCGAGCAAGTTGTTTGTCGTAGAGACAAGATGCAACTCATTTTCTTCAACTCGTCCCTTATCCATTAGAAGAGGCCATCCTTTAAACTTTTCTAAAGCATATCACTCAAGATCTTAAAATTCAAGGGGGCAAAGGGTAAATTCCGTACTTGTTTTTTAAGCCCCTTTTGTTTTACACTTATTCAAAACGTCACAAGGAAAGTAAAATTTTATGTCAACACCCAAAAAAATTCGAAATATTGCCATTATTGCCCACATTGACCATGGTAAAACGACTCTTCTCGATGCGTTTTTAAAACAGTCAAATATTTTTAGAGATAACCAGTTTATTCCAGAAAGAGCGATGGACTCCAATGATCAGGAAAAAGAGCGGGGAATCACGATTTTTGCAAAACAAACCTCGGTAAACTATTTAGATTATAAATTTAACATTATCGATACACCTGGGCACGCCGATTTTTCGGGGGAAGTTGAGAGGGTTTTAGGGATGGTGAGTAGCGTTCTTTTATTGGTTGATGCCAAAGAAGGGCCGATGCCTCAGACCCGTTTTGTGCTTTCCAAATCTCTTCAAATGGGGATAAAGCCGATTGTTGTCTTAAATAAAATCGATCGCCCTTCAGCTGATCCCGATAAAGTTTTAAATGAAACATTTGACTTGTTTACAGAACTTGGTGCAACTGATGAGCAGCTCGACTTTTCCTATTGCTACGCCTCAGGGCTTTCTGGGTTTGCGACAAGAGAATTGAATGATGAAAGAGTGGATATGAAACCTCTATTTGATTTGATTATCGAAAAGGTTCCAGAACCTGAAGGCTCTCTTGAGGCTCCCTTTCTAATGCAAGCGGCTTCTTTGACGTACGATGATTATTTAGGTCGTCAAGCTTTGGGTCGTATTTTGCAGGGAAGCATCAAAAAAGGGCAGTCAGTTCTTCATATCGATGCTGCCGGGGAAAAGAAAAGGTGTGTCATTTCAAAGATTGAAGGGCACCTTGGGATGGAAAAAATTGAGCTCAACCAAGCGAATGTCGGCGACATTGTGATCCTTTCAGGGGTTCCTGAGATCATGTTGGGAGACACTCTTTGTTCACCCGATGCTCCCGTTCAATTGCCTTCGATTAAGATCGATGAACCAACCCTCTCAGTCGATATTACTGTGAACAATAGCCCCTTTGTTGGTAAGGGTGGAAAACACGTCACAATGAACAAGATTAGAGAAAGGCTTGAGAAAGAGAAGCGCGCTAATATCTCTTTAAAAATTACAGAGACCCCAGGAGAGTTTGAAAGAATCACGCTAGCTGGTCGTGGAGAGCTTCATTTGTCTGTGACGATTGAAGCTATGAGACGAGAAGGGTTTGAATTAAGCGTTTCAAAGCCTAAGGTGATCTTAAAAACAATTGATGGAGAAGTCTGTGAGCCGATACTGAAAGCCCAGATTGAAGTGCCTGAATCGTATTCAGGAAGTGTTATCGAAGAGCTTTCTAGAAGAAAAGGAGAACTTCAATATCTTCACACGAACGAGCATGGCATTACCTCTCTTGTTTTTATGATTCCGATGCGTGGATTGATGGGGTATAGAAACGAGTTTTTGACGGCGACAAGAGGCCTTGGCATCTTAACGAGCGTCTACGATTCGTTTCAGCCTTGGAAAGGAGATATTCCAGGTAGAAAACGAGGCGTTTTAGTCTCCTCTTGTCTTGGTAAAGCGAATGGTTACGCCTGCTTTAACCTACAAGATAGAGGTGAGCTCTTTATTTCTCCTGGCGAAGAGGTTTATGAAGGGATGATCGTCGGTGAAAATAGCCGCGATAACGATCTTATCGTGAACATCACTAAGGAGAAGCAGCTAACAAACGTTAGAGCCTCTGGAAGCGATGAGAACATTATTCTCACACCTCCCCGTAAATTCACTTTAGAAAGAGCTATCGATTTTATTGAAGATGATGAACTGTTAGAAGTGACGCCAACGGCTATTCGCCTAAGAAAATCAGTTCTTCTCGAAGCTGATCGAAAAAAGGTTAAAAAATAACCTTTTTATTGATTTCTTGGAAAATTGGTAGAAGAGCGTAAGTTTTGTTTCTTGCTTAAGTCAAATATACTCTCATTAGTTTTGGGATTATGTTTGGCTTGGCCGGCTTCCTTGATAGAGCGATTGGGTTTCTCTGAAGCCTTTTTATAAAGGCTTGCATGAGGATACGATTTTAGGTGATTGTGTCTATAAATCCCTTGAACATCACCCCCACCGCCGCCAACTGGGTATCCCATAACGACTCCTTTTATTTCCCCCTCGATAATTCTATTTTATCACAATTAAATTATAATAAATAGATTAATTAAAGAAGGAATTGAATAGTTCAGATTTACGCAAGTTTTCTAACCATTCATCTTCTAAAATATCTTCGCGGGGAGGTAAAGAGAATAAGTTTTTAGCCTTTTCCAAGGCGTTTAAAGATTCGGTTAAATTACCAATTAGGGAGTAAAGGCAAGCAAGTGTATAATAGGCTCCTTCATTTCCAAGAGAGATAGCCCGTTTTAAGAGTTTTTCTGCTTGTTGAATAAGTTTTGAGGAGTCTTCCAATTGATTTTGTTGGTGCAACACGATGCTGTGATGGATAAGCCCCATCCCGAAATCGTGAGCGACAAAATCATCTTCGCTATCTAAGTGAAGTGCGTGAGTAAAATGCTCCTCTGCTTTCTCAAAAGAGCGTAAGTCGTCTCCCATCTCTCCAAGTTCGACAAGCGTTAAAGCTAGTTGGTGGTGGGCGGGCAAAAAGAGAGGATCTAGCCTTACAGCTTCCCCTAAGATCTCGCGAGACATGATAAGAGCCTTTTCATCATCCTCTAAGTCGCCAAGAAGTTGCCAGGCCACCCCTAAATTAACTAAAAGGTCTGAGGAGAAGAGCCTCTGTTGTTTTTTTTGGATCTCGACGGCCTTTTCAAAAAATTGGATCGCCTCTTTTAATGAATCGACACTCTTAGTGATTTCAGCAATTTTTAAAGTGATAATTCCCCAATCATTCCAAAAATGGTCGGGAGGGTAAGCTCCCATCTCGATCACTTTTACGCAAGATTTGTAAGCTTTTTCTAAAAATGGCAACTCTAATTTCATCTCTCCGTAGGCAAAACAGGCTGAAGAGAGGCCAAAGTGCAAAATGGGATCATCTTCATGAAGTTCAATCCCTTTTTCAAACGCCTCGATCGCATCTAAAAAGTAAGTCTCTTCGTCAAAATAGCGCCCAAATTCACATTTAAGGTGGCCTAAAAGGCAATAGCTGTTGTAGTCGTTTGGATCGAGGTCTAGGCTTAGACGAAGCTTATTTTCAGCAAGCTTTAAAAGAGTTAATTGGTCGGTGTAGACCCCGAAAAGAAGTAGGGCTTGTGCTGAAAAACGGTAAAGAATTGACTTTGGAACAAATTTGCTATCTTCAGAGAGTTGAAAACACTCGATGCTTTTTGGTAAATAGGTCTCTTCGTGAAAATATTTCCCATAAGCCAATAAAAGTTGCCCCCACTTAAAGTAAAAATCTTTATTGTCTTTTTGGATTGTCGCTAATTTAGTAAAACAATCATTTGCTAAATGAAAATAGGAAGGGATTTTTTTATTAAAGAAAAGTTCTGTATAGCAACAAGCTAAATTTGACCACGCTTCTGAACAAGCGGGATTTTTTTTCGTAGCCTCTAAATAACAATTGATAGCTGCTTCAAAGGAAGCTGGTTCAGGTGCTAAGCGGTGAGATTCAAAAAAGGAGTTACCAAAATCGACGAGGAAAAGAGGATCGTCAAGCCCTGCTTCTTTGGCTTTTGAAAAATAGGACAAAGATTGATTAAAGTCGTAAAGCTCCTCTGATATTCGCCCTTTAAAAAACCAGGAGCGCCCCCATGTCCAATAAAAAGTGGCCACTTGAGCTCGATTTTTTTTAGGTAGAGTCGATTCGATTTCTGAAAAAAGAGCATTCGCCTTGTCGAGAAATTCAGGTTCTTTAGTGATCATTCCAAGGTCAAGGTAAGTTTTCCCAAGTTCAAAGCGAGCCTGTAAAAAAACAGGTTTAAGCTTGATTGCACATCTGAACATTTGGATGGCTTTCTTTAATGTTTTTTTTAAGGTGGAGTCAAGAGCTAGTTGGACTCCGTATTGAAAAAAAAGAAGAGCTAAAAGTCCTTTATCTTCATCTGAAAAAGACTTCCAAACTTTAGGATCCTTAAAGGCTTCCAGTTGATCAAAGCTTTGAGTTTCCTGGATATATTCCAATTCTTTTTTTAACATCAAAATCCTCAAAGAGTCTAAACAGAGATTATAACAAATTTGAGCTTTTAAAGCTTGTGAATTTCTGAGAGCATTTCAGATATATCAGTCATTGGTTTTTGACATGCCCCCTCTCTACAAAGGTAAAGTGTAGTCTTTCCATTAACGGGTGCCATGTCGACAAGATGAGGCATCAAAGCTAAAAGTTCTTGATCATCAGGTTTTTTCCAAATCACTGACCTGTGGGGAATGTATTGTCCCCAAATAAGTTGTCTTAACTCCTCAAAAAATTCCCCCTTGTGATTTAAAGCTATAACAAGAGTTGCGCTTGAGTGGTCCCAATACCTTGCTACGTTGCTGACGTGATAACAGTAGCCTGGAGAATACCCATCTAAAAAGCCTTTGGCAGCTTTTAATATGTCTTCTGCAAAGATCCGATAATCGGGAAATCCTGTGAGTTGGTAGAGTCGTAGAAGATTTTCGGCATGAATGGCATTTGCTGAGGGCTCTGCTCCATCTGAAAAGTGGCATTTTCTAATGATGATCGACATATCGACTCCGTCCGTCTGATAATACGCGCCATTCGCAACTTTAAAATGGTGATCGACGTGGTTTGCAAGTTCCATAGCGAATTTGAAGTAGTTGGTACCAAGTCCCGCCTCAAAAAGAGTGAGTAGTCCTTTGATAAGGAAGGCGTAGTCGTCAAGGTTTGCAACAAAATTAGCTTCCCCTAAACGCCATCTTCTATAGAGCTGCCCTTCTACCCACAAGTTTTTTTCAATAAAGTTAGCAGCATTTACCGCGCTTTGAATAAAATGTTCTTGATTAAGAGCAATACCTGCCTCGCACATGGTATGGATCATAAGACCGTTCCATGAGGTGAGAACTTTATCGTCAATTAAGGGACGAACTCTTTTTTCTCTTGCTGCGAAGAGTTTTTTTCGCCCCTCTTCGATTTGTTGTTTGATGTCGAAGGAGTCGTGTCCTGTCTGATCGGCATACTCTTCGTAAGTTAAATCGGTAAAGAGGATATTTCTCCCCTCGAAGTTCCCCTCTTCTAAAACATTAAAAAAATCGCAGAATAGTTCGCTATCTTCGTAACCTAAAACGCTTTGAATCTCATCTAAGGTCCAGGTGTAGTAGTACCCTTCTTTTTCTTCTGAATCGGCATCTTCGGCAGAATAAAATCCCCCTTCTTTGTGGGTCATTTCTCTTAAGATGTAGTTTAAGGTCTCTAACACCACCTCGCGGTAGACAGGTTTTTTTGTCATTTGCCAACATTCGGTGTAAACGTTTGCTATAAGGGCGTTATCGTAGAGCATTTTTTCAAAGTGGGGCACGATCCATTGCTCATCAACGGCATAGCGGGAAAATCCTCCCCCTAAATGATCCCAAATTCCCCCTTTGTGCATTTTGTCTAAAGTCAATTCTACAAGAAAGAGTGCGCGACTTTCGTTGAAGAGTTTAGCACATTTTAAGAGGAACGAGTATTGGTACGCTATTGGAAATTTGGGGGAGCCTCTCATTCCTCCAAAGGAGGAATCAGCTGCTTTGTAGAGAAGCTCTGCTGTATCTAAAACTTGTTTTTGTTCGGGAAGCTCTTTTCCTTGTACGTGGAGATTCCTTGAAAAAACGGTGACTATTTTCTCAGCTTCTTCAAGTACTTCTTCTCGCTCTTCACTTTTCCAGACGTCCTGAATTCTTTTGGCTAAATCGGTCAATCCCATGATTCCTTGCTTTGAGTGGGAGGGAAGGTAAGTGGTTGCGAAAAAAGGTTGTAATTCAGGGGTGAGAACTAAATGGAGGGGCCAGCCGGCAGCGCCTGCCATCATCCCTTGAGCAAACTCCATATAGAGATTGTCAACCTCCGGAAGCTCTTCTCTGTCGACTTTGATTGAAACAAACGTTTCGTTCATTAATTTAGCAAGCTCGACATCTTCGAAGCACTCTTTTTCCATTACATGGCACCAATGGCAAGTGGCGTACCCTATCGATAAAAAAATGGGCTTGTCTTCTCTTCTTGAGACCTCGAAGGCTTTCTCTCCCCAAGGGTACCAATCGATCGGATTGTGAGCGTGTTGTAAGAGGTAGGGCGATTTTTCGTTGACGAGGTGATTTGTAAATGTCTTGTGATTGGCCATGTATTATCCTTAAGCTTCCAGGTCAGATTCTAAATACCGTCTTTGAACGATCTTGCGCAAGCCTTTTTTTGCTCCTTGCAATTTTATTATAAAGTGCGATATGTATAGTGTTTTGATTCTATAAAAAGGACACCTCATGCCTCAATTGCCTAAAACCTCAGTAGACCGAATAGCTTATATTTCTTTAGCTGTCAGTGTAGGACTTCTCGTTACCGTCTGTTTTGCAAGTTTAGAACTGACAAAAAAAACGACCAATGAAACTCTCCAGGACAGAAAAGTAAAAAAAGCTTTGGCATCAAATACACTACCAACACAAAGATTGATTCGGGAGGTAGTTCCTCAGCAAGAGCCTAAGTACTTAGATAGTTTAAAGACGATTCAAAGTTTGGATCATACATTAGATTTGTTGACAACGAGGTTAGAGGCCCAAAAAGAGGAAAGAGATAGGATCGAAAGACACTATCAGGATCAATTAAGGGCCTTAAAAGTGGCCCAAATTCAGGAGCAAGAGGAAAGCTTTTCATTGCGGTCCAAATTAAGCGAAACAGAGATGGCCTTAACTGATGCATTAGCATCTCAAAAACTCTTAACCGAAACTTTGAATGATAGAGTAGCAGCTGTTGAGAAGCTTAAAGCTGAGCTTAAAGAAAAAGAAGATCTTTTAACTTACGCATCAGACAAAGAGAAGCTTGAGCATCAGAATTTTAAACAGGTTCTTTTTGAGAAGAGCCAGGCACTTGAGGAGTTGACAGAGGCGCTTAACGTGGTTTCTGTTAAAGCGGTCGCTTATGAAAAAGAGATGCTTGGATATAGACAAAAACTTGAAGACTTAGAGATCTCTTATAAGAGTGAGAAATTAAGAGCTGAAGAAATGACGGCAGCTCTTGAGAAAGCCTTTATCGAATATAGTCGCGAGCTTGAGAAAATTGGGAGTTTGGAAGCTTCTCTTCAAGAGAGTAAGCTTGAGTTTTCTTCAACGACTCAAATGTTAAATGTGGCTTTAGCGGAAGAATCGAGCGAAAAAGAGGAACTAAGACAAAGACTTTGGAACACTCAAAATAGTTTAGTCGTCGTTGAGCAACAAATGGAAGAGCAGGAAGCTCGTTTGAATAAAACGTCTGAGGAGTATCAGGAACTCCAAAAAGCTTTAGTTTTAACAACGAAAGAATCAGAAGAGTTAAAAGGAGCTTTGGCTTCTCTAGAAAAAAAGCTAACTGATTCAACTAACATCATTCAGGAGCAAAACGATTCTTTAGCAAAAGAAAGAAATGAGTTTGATGCATTGCAAAAAGCTTTAACTTTGAATTCTTTAGAGAAGGAAGAGTTAAAAGCCGCTTTGAGTTCATTAGAGAAGAAGCTTACCGAGTCACTCAATCTAATTGAAGAACAAACAACCTCTTTAGCCCAAAAGAAAAACGAGTATGAGGAGTTGCAAAAAGCTTTTGCTTTAACATCTAACGAGAAAGAGGAGTTAAAGGGTGCGTTGAGTTCATTAGAGAAGAAGCTAACCGAGTCACTCAATCTAATTGAAGAGCAAGGCAGTTCTTTAGCCCAAAAGAAAAACGAGTATGAGGAGTTGCAAAAGGCTTTTGCTTTAACATCTAACGAGAAAGAGGAGTTAAAGGCAGCGTTGAGTTCATTAGAGAAGAAGCTTACCGAGTCACTCATTCAGCTCGAGGAGCAAGAGCATTTAGTGGAACAAAAAGGCAAAGAGTTTGAGGCGCTAACGCTTAAGGAAATGGCTGCAAGAAAAGAGCTTAAGAAAGAGTTTTCCGAAAGGGAACAGGAACTTGAAACGATCGCTTTTACATTAAATACAGCTTTTGAAGAGAATGCTAAAGAAAGAGAGCAATTAAAAGAAAAAATAGCGACTTTAGAGAATAGCCTTTTATCGACAACTCAGCGGATTTTAGATCAGGAAGAGCGGTATCTTAAAACAACTCAAGCGTTTGAAGCTAAATTGCTTGAGGAGGAGACTTTAAAGGCTAGCTTGGTAAAAGAGTTTGCTAGAAAAGAGGAGGAGTTTGAGAGAATTGCTCATGTGTTAAACGTAGGTCTTGATGAAAGTTATAAGGAAGCAGAGCGTCTAAAAAATCAATTCGTCGTTATTGAACAAAAATCAAAAGAGTTTGAAAATAAAGCTCTTCAAGAAGAAGCTGCTAAAATTGAATTACTTAAGAACTTAACTTTAAAAGAGCAGGAGTTTGAAAGGGTTGCTCATGTTTTGAATATGGCAATTAATGACATGACAAAACAGAGAGGTCAGCTCGAGGAGCAAATCGTTTCATTAGAAGAGAGTCTTTCAAAGTCCAAGGAAGAAATTTTGGGAAAAGAAGCTGTCATTCATGAGAAAACGAAAGCATTTGAGGAGCTTGTTCTGCAGGAGGAGAAGGTAAGAAAAGATTTAGTGGCCAGTTTTTCAGAGAAAGAGCAAGAACTAGAGAGAATAACTCATACGCTTAATGCGGCCCTTGGAGAAAGTGCTCAAGAGAAAGGGGAACTTAAGGCAAAGGTTTTGCGACTTGAAGAAACTCTTACGAGTGCTGAATTCCATCTTAAGGAGCAAGAAGAACTCTTTAATGAAGAAAAAGAGGATTTGGGCCAAAAAATGAAAAAATTGGCTCATGCCATATTGAAACAAAAAGAGCGTTTAGAGCATGAAGTGCAAGCTCATGAGGAGCAAAAGGCTCGTTTTGATAAATATGTCAAAGCTTTAGAGAAAACTCAGATGCACCTGAAAGAAGAGCAAGAGAAAAGCGCCTTTTTAGCAAAACAAGTCGAGGAGAGTTCTCACTACAAAGAGGAGCAAAAAGCGGCTCTTGAATTAAACGAGAAACTTTCTCTTCGTCTAGAAAAGTACTCAAAGGCGCTTGAAAAAACTCAAGAGGTTTTGAAAGAGGATCAAGAGAAGCATCTTGCACTAACAAAAGAACTTGAGGAAACTAAAAGTGTTGTTAAGCATTTAGAAAATGAGCTTCTCCAAGCAAAAGCTAAAAGTCATTCACAGAATTTGCAATTTTTGGACGAAACAGCAAGTCTTCTAGAGGAGACAAATGCGGCTTATTCACAAGAGGTTGCTAAAACGCAATTGCTTGAGGAAGAGATCAGTAAACTTCGTGGAGCCCTTTCAACACTTGAGTCGAAATTAGGTGTTGTTCTGTCGTCAACCTTAACGGAAGAGTAAACGTTTTTTGAAAATGGGCCAAAGTATCAGATTGCAACCCTGTTTACAGGGTTGCAAGATGGGGGTTGTAAACCTCAAAACTAACAGAGTACTAGCTTCGCAAATGGCGTTAATTCATCGAGCTTGATATCCTTAAACGCACAAAAACGCCCCTCCTCTTCCGGGACTAGATCTGACATCACAGTGACGTTTGAAACTTTGTAAATGATTCCGATATGATGAAATCGACAAAGTTCACCCTCTTTAACCTGAGTTATGTGATTATCTTTATCATATTCGCTATTAGCCGTTCCAATGCACAATAACTCTAACTGATCAACCATTAATGCAGTCTCTTCTAAAAACTCCCGTTTGAGTGCTTCTTCAGGCGTTTCACCAAATTCAATGCCACCTCCAGGTAGGTCCCAAAGACCTTTGTAGGGACCTGATTTTTTCAATGTGAGGAGAATTTTTGAATCTTGTATGAAAACTCCATAAGCGCCATACCTGCTTATGCGATTTATTTTAATAGTCATACCGCACCTTTAATCTTTGACACACTCATATAAAATGACTGCTGAGGAATCATCAGCTTTAAGATTGACATAAGGCTCTGCTTGCCATTTACCGGAAATTTTTAATCCGTACCGTTTCAGTAATAACTCGATTTCTGCCGCCTCATAAAGCCTTAAAGAAAAGTCTTCAACTTCTGTATTGGAAATCACATTTTCTTCCCAAAGTTCATAGCGACAAAGAGTGGTTTGAATTCTTGTCACATTATTAAACGAGGAAAGTGTATTAATTACGATCTTTCCACCATCTGGTTTATTGATAAACTTGCCATTCCATAACCCTTGAACCTCTCCCAAACTCTTCAGCGTTTCAATCTCAAAGACAAATTTCCCACCAGGTTTTAATTTATTTGAAATGAATGTAAGAGCCTCTGCAATCTCATCATCTGCTGTTAAAAGACAAAAAGAACCACTTGGAATAAAAATTAAATTATAGGAATCAGGGGAAGAAAAAGTCTTAAAAGAAGCTTCAACCACATTAGCTTTGAGCCCAAGCTTTTGACACTTTTTTAGGCACACATCGAGCATGTGAGAAGAGTTATCAAAACCCGTAATGGAATATCCTTTTTCTAGTAATGGAATAAAGAAACGGCCGCTTCCACACATCGGTTCAAGAATGGGACCCTTAGCCTCTTCTGCATACTTTAAATAACATTGAAGGGCATCTTCGGGAGGGTGGGGCTTGTCGAGTTCATAATATTCAGTGCAAAGACCTTTGTAGGGACCCGATTTTTTATTCATTGCAACCTCGAAATTAAAAGGCTTTAAGAATTAATAGGAAGGCCAAATCGTGCTAAAAAAAGGCGTATGACGATCAATGGGTGTTTAAGAAAATAAAAAAAGACGTTCGTATAGGTCACTTCAGCAATTGGTTTTCTTACCGTCTTCTTAGGCTCCTTAAAACAGTCGTTAAGCCATAATTTATGGAGTTCAAAAAGAGGTCTTGGTAGATGAGCCAGGGGAAAAAAATTGATATTGCTCGTCTCGTTTGAAAGGCGCATTAAACCCTTCACGACGCGGCACTCAAACAAGTAGGTTTGACTTGTTAACCTGTTAATCGGATAGTACTCACCAGATTTTCTCTCGATATTTACTGTGAGCCCTGTTTCTTCAAAAACTTCTCGCAAAACAGCAACTTCCGGAGTTTCTTCAGTTTCAATGCCACCGCCAGGTAACACCCAAAGAGGCACGTCCCTTCGCTTAGTTAGCAAAACTTCCGTCTTATCGTGATTAAATATGACTGCAAGTGCACAAGGTTTCATGATTAAAGCAAATAAAATGAATGCCCAGGATAGGACTCGAACCTACACACCTTACGGCACCAGATCCTAAGTCTGGCGTGTCTACCAATTTCACCACCTGGGCTTGTGGGAAGTTTCTTTTATGGATTTATTGTAATCCAAGAGCCTCTTTTTTTGCATCCTCTTTCTTAATATTTCTGATTCAATTAAGATGTAACGTATGAAACTTTTGCTAAAATGGGCCTTTAAAGGCTGGTGGGTAGCCCTCTTTGTTTTGAGTAGCTCTTGCCTCCTCGAATTTAAACTTCTTCTTTTAAGAACCGAAACCTCCCTTTTTCAAAATAAATTGGTGGAGTTGAAAGAATTAAAAGAAAATTTAGCTCACGAATGCTCCCATTTGAGACAAGAGATTAACAGTCTCGATGATAAAGAATTTGTAACACTTTTGCTGATTAAAACTTTAGGTGTCGTTCCTGAAGGGCAATCAAAGGTAGTATTTAAGAGTGAATTACAGGTGAATCTTTCATGAGTTTTGCCATTTTATTCCTTCTTTTTTTAACTCTTTGTTCAAGCTATTGCTCCTCTTCGGAAACAGCTCTTTTTTCTCTTTCGAGTATGCAAGTTAAAACATATGAGGTCAGTGATGATCGGATAAAAAATTTGATAGCAAGACTTTTAAAACACCCAAAAGATTTACTTGTCACAGTGTTTATGTTGAATACCTTAGTCAACATTTTGCTTCAAAACACCGCCTCTCATCTTTTTCAATACACAAACAGTTGGACTTTGAAAGTGGGAGTTCCCTTAGTCATAACACTTGTCTTTGGGGAAATTATTCCAAAATATATTGGATTACAAAATAATGTGGCTATTGCAACAGCTGTTGCCCCTTCGGTTAATTTTTTTCAAAATCTTTTAAAGCCCATCAGGCATTTGACCGTTAAAATGACGGAGCCTATCTCAAAATTGATGTTTTTCTTTTTGAAAAAAGAAAATAATATTTCTAAAGATGAACTGCAACATGCTTTAAAAACCTCTGAGGCCAGAGGCATTTTAAATCGGGAAGAGAATCAACTTGTCAATGGTTATTTAAATCTTCATTCCATGAGTGTAAAAGAGCTGATGTGTCCTTTTGAAGATATTATTTATTTCGATTTGGATTGGCCTCTTTCAAAGCTTGTGTATCTTTTTATCGATCAAGAGTGTTCTCGCATCCCTGTTTGCAAGGGGGATTTACAAAATGTGCTTGGTGTTATGACGGTTAAGGATTTTTTTCTCAACAAAGACAAAATTCAAGAGAGCAATGACTTAAAAGGGTACTTAAAAAAATTATTTTTTATTCCTGAAAATACTCCAGCTAAGCTTCTTTTGTCTCAATTTGAAGAGCTTGGAGAGACTTTTGGATTGGCAGTAGATGAATATGGGATGATTTCGGGACTGATCACAAAGGAGGATCTATTAGAGGTCATCATAGGCAATATCGTCGACAGAAGAGATCAAAAAGTGCTTTTCACAAAAGCTGGAACTCACGAAATCATAGCAAGTGGAAAGCTTGAATTGACTGAATTTAACGATTTTTTCCACTCCCATCTTGAGAGCCCTGGCAACATGGTGACCATTGGGGGATGGTTGACAGAGGAGCTTGGGGAGATCCCTAAAGAGGGAACAAGTTTTCACAAGTTTGGGTTTCTTTTTCAAATTTTAAGTGCGGATAAAACGAGAATTCGAAGAATTTATGTTCGAAAAATTGAGGAGGATCCATTATGGAAGGGGCCTTAAAATGGTTGATCCTCAATGTCATCTTCACGGCTTTTTTAGGCTTTTTTTCGATGATTGAGATGGCTCTTGTATCATTCAACAAGGTGCGGCTTCAGTACTATGTCAGTCAAGGAGATAAAAAGGCGATTTGGTTAGTCGAGCTTTTACAAAACCCAGCAAAGCTTTTTGGAACAACGCTTATTGGGGTCAATCTTGCTATGTTTATTGGTTCTGAGTGTGCAAGAGAGTTTTATGAGGCGATAGGGGTTAATCCCGATTGGGCTCCGATAACACAAGTCCCCCTTGTGGTGATTTTTGGGGAACTGGCTCCCATGTTTGCAGCAAGAACGTATGCTGAAACGATCGCTATGCTGGGAGCTCCTTTACTTTTTGGTTTTTCTAAATTGATGACACCGGCTCTTTGGTTAGTGCATCTTCTTATTAGGGGGTGCCACGCTTTGATTGGTGGAAAAAAAACGGAGGAGAACTTATTTTTGACGCAAGAGGAGCTCCAAAAGGTTTTGGAAGAGCATGAAGAGATTCCCACTTATGAAAGCGATGCGCAAGAATTTAATACGATAGCCACCAATATTTTTGCCCTAAAAGAAAAAACAGCCTATGAATTGATGCAGCCTTTAAATAAACTTCACACCCTGCCTTCAAGTGCTACAGTAAAAGAGTTTCGAGAGCTTATCGTAAGGGAAAATTTGTCTTATGTTCCAGTCACTCAAGGAGGCGACTTTAATGTGATTGGTATTGCTTTTCCAAGAAACTTGATAAGGGCTCGAGATGAGCGCACTTTAAAAGACTTTGTTCGTCCCCCCTGGTTTGTTACTAAAAGAACCAAAGCTGTTCAAATGTTGCAACAGTTTCGAAAAAATAATCAAAGTCTAGCAGTTATTATTAACGACTCAGGCAGATCATGTGGTCTTTGCTCCCTTTCTGATATTACTCAAGCCATTTTCGGGAAAAAACCTGCTCTTTTAAAAAAATTAGAACCCAAAAAAATTATCGAAAGAACATTTCCAGCTTCGATGACTGTTTACGATTTCAATAAAGATTACGGTGAGACCTTAAGTCATAAAGAGGATGAGACTTTGGGAGAGCTTTTCATCGAGCGTTTAGGACATATCCCCGAGGAAGGGGAGACGGTCTCCATCGATCATTTTGAATTAACCGCTAAGGAGACGACTCTTTTAGAGGTTAAAACGATTTCGATTAAGTCGAAAACAAAAGCTTAAACTTAAGAAGAGCTTCTTCTATTTCCTCTCTTGTCGTAAAGCGGCTAAGAGAGAAGCGAAGAGAGGAGAGCGCCTCTTTTTGAGTTAATCCCATTTCAAGAAGTGTCTTTGAGGGTTGTAGCGCTCCTGTAGAACAAGCAGAACCTAAGCTTGCTGCAATATTTAATTGATCCAGGCGCATCAAAAGAGTCTCTCCATCCATTCCATGAAAACACAGATTTGTTGTATTGCAAACTCTTTTTCCTAAACCATTGACCGAAATTTTAGGGTAAAGTTTTATCAGTGACTCTTCAAAAAAGTCGCGCAAAGATTCAATTGATTTAACTCTTTTCTCAAGCCCCTCAAAAGAAAGCTCAACTGCTTTCGCAAGAGCTAAGCATCCCATCACATTTTCTGAGCCGGACCGCTTCCCATACTCTTGCCCCCCTCCAAAAATAAGAGGTGTGAATCGAAAGCTTGGTCTCACAAGAGAAAATCCAACTCCAAGTGGTCCATGAATTTTATGGCCCGAAAAACACCAGGCAGAAATCCCTTTAAACCATGTCAGTGGAATTTTTCCAAGAGCTGCTACTCCGTCAACAATAAAGGGAACCCTTTTTTGATATGCGATGTCTGATAATTCCTCTAAATCGTTAATCACGCCTGTTTCACTATTCACAGCCTGAATCACAATCAAACTCGTCTTCTCATCTATCATTTGTCTCAAGTCAGATGGGGAAACACACCCTTCTTTTCCACAAGGAAGCCTAATAACTGATACCCCTTTTTTTTCAAGCTCCGCAAGGGGCGCTGAAACGGCGCTGTGTTCTATCGCTGAAGTGATCACTTGATCTGCCGGTTTTACCGATCCGAAAATAAGGGTGTTTAAACCCTCAGTTGCTGAGGAGTTAAATAAGACCTCTTGTGGTGTACAGGAAAAAAATGAGGCAATTTCTCTTCGTGCCTTCGTCAGTTTAGCCCTCGCCTCTCTTCCAATACCGTGAATACTTGAAGGGTTTCCTTGCCCCTCCAAAAGCTCTTTTTGAATGAGCTCAATGACTTCAGGGGCAAGTCTTGTCGTTGCATTGTTGTCGAGATTAATCACGGCTGTAACACTTCCGAGAGAACCACTGTAATGTTGTCGTGTCCCCCACTCTCTTTTGCAATAGAGATTAAAGCCTCTGTTTTCTCTTTTAATGAAGTTTTTGCCTTTAAAACTTCAGCGAGTTTTGATCGCTTTACAAGGTCTGATAACCCATCGCTACACATCATATAAAGATCCCCTGGAATGACCCTCTCTATTGAAACTGTTGGAATCACCTTGGGTAAAGTCCCGATAGCTCTTGTAATAATATTTTTATAATTCTCTCTTTTTTTCAAAAGAGTTCTTGCTTTTTCTGCAAAAAGAAGATCTTTCAGTAAGGAGTGGTCTTCGGTGAGTTGAACAAGTTGTTCATTTCTTAAGCGGTAAATACGGCTATCGCCAACATGAGCTAACACGAGTCCATCCTTGTGAAAATAGAGGCAGCAAAGCGTTGTCCCCATCCCTTTTAAGGTTTTTGAGCGTTCTGCCATGTTATGTATCTGCTCGTTAACAGAGAAAATGGCATCAGATAAAACATCTTGTGCTTCAATCAAGGAAAGCTCATACCCTTGTTTTTTAAGATGGGTTTCGACAAATTGGGAAAGCCCAAGGATCGTTTCAGCGGCAGCCACTTCCCCTGCTAAGTGTCCTCCCATTCCATCGGCAAGAGCAAAAAAGGGAACTTCAGGTAAGGCTCCCCAGGCATCTTCGTTATTTGAACGAATTAATCCCACATCAGAAAGGCCAAAGCTGCGAATTTTATAGGGAAGTGTTTTTTCAGAGCTCATCATGCATCACTTAAAAACGGTCAATTTGGCCCATCATACCAGAAAAGGGATTAACCTTAAATGGTTTTTTTAAGTTAAACTAACTAGTATTATGTTTATTAAGTTAAATATAGAATGTAATCCGATCGGTATAAAAATAGAATTACCTTTTTCGTGAAAATAGCATAAAAAACAAGAAAAAACAAAAAGAGCACTTAATAATTCAATATTTGAAATTCCTTGAAGTGAGGAGTAGTGAAAGAGAGCAAAGATAAGAGATGTTGCGACAATACTTATTTTGACACCAAAGACAGTTTTTAAGGCCATTTGTAAAAACCCCCTAAAAACCAGTTCTTCAAAAAAAGGGACGATCAAAACGAGATAGAGAGTCATAAAGGCGTAAATTAAGGGGGAAGTTCTTAAATCTCTTAAGAGGGAGACAACAATCTGTTCATTTTTGTATTCGGGGAAAAAATAGGCTGTAACCAGGGAGAGTAGTTGTGCGGTTAAAAAGACAGGAGGGAAAGCAAAAACAATAAGGGAGGCGCCCTTAATATAGGCTTTTAAGGCTGTTTGCGTATTTTTTGGCCATTTGATGCCGGGGATGTTTTTTTTGGGCAACGGTTCTTTTTTTAAGAGATAAAAAAAACTTAAAAAAGTAAAAAAAACACCTGCGCCAATAAGCGCAAGGTGTTTTAAGAGGTCAGTTTGATCCATTTTAGTAGTGGCAGTCGCCTATCACTTGGTGGATACGGGAAGAGAGTTGCCAAATTAGGCGATTGTGAGCCATCCCAAATGGAGTGTTGGCATAGTTTGGAGAATCAAAGGCGCGCTCTTTATTGACGGCTTGATCAAATCCCCAAGGCATCATGTGGTTGCTTTCGATAATTTCATCGAGGATCAACTTAGCTTGGTTGTATTTAACATCTATGATGCGAAGACGCACTTTAAGAGCTAATACCTGGTTAGAGTGTCCTCCATTTGTGGGATAGAGATTGCCAAACGACCCTTTTTCAAAAGGGACAATGTCGTGCTGAGTGACTTCCATAATAATGGCAAAGTGCGCATTTAAGAAACCTTTCCAGCAGGAAGTGTCTGGGGTAAAGTAGTGGCTATCCCCTATGAGGGCAGCTGCTGCATTGACATCTGATTGAGTTAAAGGGAACAACTTGTCATTAGAGCAGATTAAGTTTCTTAAGCCAAAAACGATCTCATCGGAGATATCAAACCCAAGAGATGCTTTAGAGGAGTTAAGAACAGGAACAATGGCGACTTTAGGTTTTTCATAACCTTCGTCGGTATAGGCAAAATACTCTTTGTATTTTGGTGCACAAGAGGTGACCAACAAAGAGAGGAGAAGAGAAGAAAGTAATCGTTTCATTTGAACCTCTTTTGGAAAAAGTTTTCCTTAGCGTAGCAAAGAAGGCAATTCTAGTAAATAGTCGCCTCTTAAAAAGTACTTTCCTGCGGCGACTTGTGAAAATTAGGATGTGTTCCTAATTTTTTTTACAGTTCTTTCGAAATCGTTATCGAAAAAAAAATTGAGATAAAGCGGTAGTCGAAAAGATTGCACTTCATACTTAAATTCTGCTAAGCTTTCTTCTTTTTAATTATTGAATAAGGATCGTCAAGTATGAAAGCTCTTGTCAAAACAGAAAAAGCTCCTGGGTTATCGCTAATGCAAGTGCCTGTCCCTAATGCTAAACCCCATGAAGTTTTGATTAAAACAAAAAAAACATCGATTTGTGGAACAGATGTTCATATCTATAAATGGGACTCTTGGGCTCAAAAAACGATCCCGGCCCCGATGGTTATCGGGCACGAGTTTATGGGGGAGATTGCTGCTATTGGTTCAGAAGTTAAGCATCTTAAGGTGGGGATGAGAGTGACAGGTGAGGGGCATATCACCTGCGGTGTTTGTCCTCAATGTAAAAAAGGGCAAAGGCATTTGTGTCCGAACACTGTCGGTGTTGGCGTTCACAGACACGGCTGTTTTGCTGAATACTTTGCGATTCCTGAAGAAAATGTGTTCCCTCTTCCCGATTCAGTGCCAGATGATATTGCTGCGATTTTTGACCCTTTTGGCAATGCTCTTCATACGGCAAACTCGTTTAACCTGCTTGGTGAAAATGTATTAATTACAGGTGCAGGTCCCATCGGGATTATGGCGGCAGCGATTGCAAGAATGGCTGGTGCTAAAAATGTCGTTATAACTGATTTAAATGATTACCGTTTAGAATTAGCCAAAAAACTTGGAGCAAAAACGACGATTAATGTTGGTAAACAAACGGTAAAAAGTCTCAATATTAAAGAGGGTTTTGCCGTAGGACTTGAAATGTCGGGAGCGACAGCTGGTTTAAATACCCTTCTTCATGAATTGACAAATGGAGGGCATATTGGGCTATTGGGTATTTTACCCCCCGATTGTTTGATCGATTGGGATCTTGTAATCTTTAAGATGCTTACCCTTAAAGGGATATACGGTCGTGAGATTTTCTCTACCTGGTTTAAAATGGTTAATTTAATCGAAAGTGGCCTCGATTTGAGCCCTTTAATTACTCATCATTTTTCAGCAGACGAATTCCAGAAAGGTTTTGATGCTATGCTATCTGGCAACTGTGGCAAAGTCATACTGAATTGGGAAAATTAAAGAAATATGTTATAATAGGGTCATGATACGAAAGATAGCCTATTTAGGTCATCCTATTTTGAGAATCAAGGCAGCTGCTGTTCAAGCGATTACGCCTGAAATCAGAGAGCTTATCGCCGATATGGTGGAGACTCTTGAGTCTTCCAATGGCATTGGCTTGGCAGCTCCTCAAGTGATGGAGGATTGCCGTATCTTTATCACTTGTGTTCCGTTAGAAGATTCCGATGAAACGGTAACTCCTGGCACATTGCGTGTGTTTATTAATCCCAAAATAACCTCAGTAAGTGTTGAGACATGGATCTATAACGAAGGGTGTCTCTCGATTCCTAAAGTTTATGGAGATGTGGAACGCCCCTTAACAATCGAAGTTGAAGCTACAGATCTTAATGGTGAAATTTTTAATAAAACCTTTACAGGATTAGAAGCTCGCTGTATTCTGCATGAAAACGACCACATAAATGGGGTCCTCTTTATTGATAGGTTAGACCCAAAAGAGCGAAAAAAAATAGAAAAAGCTCTTCGAAATGTGAAAAATCGGTATAAAGATAGATGAATTATATTGGCAAATCGAGTCTAGTTGTAACTTTCGTATCATTTCTTTTAAGTTGGGCCTACTTTTATTACGATTCTCAAGCTTTTTGGGCAAGTTTTCAGGTAGCGCTTCTTTCAGCTTTTTGTTTTTTTGTGACTTATGTGCTTCTTCGTTGGCTCTTCTTGGCGATCAAGAGCTAAAACCTTATTTTATGCTTTGTAAAAAAGAATCACAGAGAAGTTTTTAATTGTACTTGTCACTTTTCTTAGGAGAGTATGCAATCGGGATACTTTCAGTAAGAGTTGAAGGGCTTAAGGGGGAAGTCAGTTTGACATTTTTTATATCGTTTAAATATTTTTTTTCGAAGGCTAAAATTTGTTTTTCAAATTTTAATTGGAGATACATTTTTTCGGAGGCATCTAATCTTAATTTTTGTTCAGGTGTTGGAGTAGAGGTTTCTAATAAAAGATTAACAAAGAGAGGTTTTACTTTTAAATACCCTCTATCGATCCTTTCATACAAACTCTCTCCGGATAAAAAAGCGGCTTCTAATCCTAAACGATTCATTCTGACAAAATGGCGGTATTCTAGGCATTTTGTTTTCCAGACAGTAACATATTGTGCCGAAAGAGATTTTAATGTTATTCCCTGATCATCAGTATTAATCGTCACACCAGGCATAAGGCATTTCGATGTTTGATCCAAGAAATAAGGGGGTAATGAATTAAGAATGGCTTCACTAGTGGCAGGACAAGCTTCAATTGTAATATTCTTATCTCGCAGTAGAGTGAAAATTTCAGTGGAGTCATTGTTGACGGAAAAACCGTGCCCTATTCTTTTTAGACCTTTGTCATAAAGTTGGGTGACAACTTTTGTAATTCTGTCTTTCACGCGGTAGCATGCCGTTGATTTAGGATCTAATTCTCCAGCATGCAATGTGAGATTAATGAATCTATCATTGATCTTAAATTTTTTGCTTAGAAATTCTAAAATTCCAATTTGGAAATCGTAATCGTTAATGGAAAAAAAATCATCTTCGGGGCCTACTAAATTAATACCCACTATTCTTGAAGGGTCTGATTGTGCAATCTGGTAGGCTGCTAAGGCATCGATAAAAAAATTGTCGAGTGATTGGTTGCGGTTAATTTCTAAGATGTACCGAACAACAACTTGGCTTTTAATGGATGTTATGGGGTGATCTGTTTTCAATTTGGCTAAATTGGCAACTTTATCATCGGCGTCTTTTAGATCTTGGCTTACCTTAGATTTAAGCTTTTGAATTAAAAAATCGAGTTGATTTTTAAATCGAGAATAAACATTTTCTAAAAAAATTGGTAAAACGTTTGAGCTTGAACTCAAATTTTGTTCGAAAAGCTCTTTAAAAGAGGAATCAGGTCTTTCAGGCACATACTCAATCATGATTTCGAGATAATTGATCTGTTGTGCTTCAGCTTCTTTGACGACAGGAGTTAATTGTTCAAAAAGAGGGACAAACTTTAAAATTTTCTCTCCATATTTACAAGCGTCGAAAAATTTATATTTATTCGATTGACCATTCATGCAAAGACGTTCTTTCCAATCTCTACAATTTATTGGATTCGCTATGAAGGTCGCAACGGGTTGCGAATTAGGAGTTTCTTTATCAAAACAGGTGAACGTATGGGGGTCGACGTAGAGCTTTTTCTCTTTGGCAAAAGCGATAATATCATCGGGATAAATTGAGCCTGTGACATGGAGATGTAGATCTGCGCCTTTTGGTAGCAAGGTAAAGAAGCCGTTGACATCATCTTCGTGCTTTTTAGCTTCAAAAAGCGCTGAAATCTCTTTATGAATTTCTAACGCTGTTTGGAGTAATTTGACGCCTGTTTCCGATTGATCAGAAAATCCTACAGTAGGGAAGCTAGAAGGAATAGTTTCCCGCAAATCATCGCTGGCAGGGGATACTGAATTGACCGACGAAGAACTAGAGCCTTTTGAGATTGAGTTTCGTCTAAGAATCTCATCTGAGCCTGTTTGTTCTTTTACTCTCGACCAAACGAACTTTGCAAATTCAGCGCCTGTTGAGTTCATCTCATACCTCTAAGCAATTTTTTATTTGCCCAATTGAGTTAAAATGACTTCTAATAGTGTCCGAAACCGTTCTTTAATTCTTTGATCGGTTTCATTGGCTATACTTTCAGCTAAAAAGTCGTGTAAAAATTGTATTTTTTCAATAAGCGGAGTCGGCTGAGGAACATTCCCATTTGATGAAAAAACAATTTGAGCTACTTGATGGGTAACTGGGGCTGGAGCGGGTTTTACGTATAGATTAGAAAGTTGAGGATTATAAGTTGATGTCGTCATTCTAAGTCCAGCGGTAGCTCCGAGGTTTGCAGTAACAAAATGCTGAGTTGGAATCATAGAAGCCTCTTTTTTATTTTATTTTTTTATGGGCCTAACTTTGAAAGTTCGGTTAAGATTAAGCCTTAAACCAGCTAAGTGAACGAGTAATCATCATGAGAATACTTTTCACTTCACTGACCAATAATCATAATTTTTTAAGCGAATTATATGCAAGAAAAAAAAGCATTTGGTGTAAAGTCCTGTTCATGGATAGATATGGACCCAAAAAGTGGATCGTCGTTTTTGCTATGGGTTTGACGCTTGGCTTGATTTTGCTTGATGAAACTGTTGTGGGCCTCTCTCTTCAATCAATTCAAAAGGCTTTTTTTTTAAACGACGGTCTAACTCATTGGATTATAATTGCTTATCTTGTTTCTATTGCTTCTACAGTGGCTCTTTTTGGAAGACTTTCTGATTTTTACGGTTTAAGAAATAGCTTTTTTTTTGGCTCTTTTCTCTTTACTTTAGGAGCTTTTGGAGCCGCTTTTTCAACAACACTTTCACCTCTTGTGATGTCGAGAGCTTTACAAGGTCTTGGGGCAGCTTTTCTTTTTCCTACATCGATTGCCATGGTGACTCTTTCGTTTCCAAATGATCAAAAAGGTTTAAGCTTAGGTCTTTATGGATCAATAGGGACCCTCTTTCCTCCTGTTTCAGGAGTCGTTGCAGGCTTTATTTTGACGAAATTAAATCCACAGCTTATTTTTTTAATGCCCTTACCTCTTCTTTTTGTAAGTGCTCTGCTTCTTTATCTCACTTACATTCCACGAAAAGAGCATGAGACAAAAAAGAAGGGAGCTCTTTTTGATTGGTATCTTTTTTTAAAATGTGGTTTTACGGGATCTATTCTAGTTCTTTTCTTAGCCCAATTTGTGAAGCTTGCGATTGTTGTTTTTGGAGCAAATGCCTTGCAGACCGAATTCTCTTTAACCCCTTATGAAGCAAGTCTTGCGCTTCTTCCCCCTCTGACACTCTACCCAGTTGTAACGACACTTGCTGGGTACTTGACAGACAAGTTTGGAGCTAAACTTTTGATGAAGTTAGCGCTTCTTATGACGACCGCGCTTTTTCTTTTCATCGGATGCACTCTTCACGAAAAAGAGTACATTTTTTTACTTCCACCTCTTATTTTGTGGGCTTTAGCAACACCTTTTCTTTTTGTCTCATCGATGACTGAAATCATCAATAGTGTTTCGATTGAAAAAAGAGGGGAAGCAAGTGGCATGGGATTGACAGCCCAAATTTTGGGTGGGGCTTTTGCTATGTCCTTTTTAGGATATTTCCAAGTGCTTGAGGGGTTTTTCTCCCCTCTATTTTTAGCTGTTTGCTGTACAACTGCTCTCGTAACCCTTATAGCCTTTTATTTGTTTAAGGAGTGACATGGAAGTGTTTTCAGTCAAACAGATTTGGGCAGTTAAGCCCCACAGTGCCTTCACAGACTTGATTTTTTTTAAAGGGAACTTACTTGTGACCTTTCGAGAGGGGGAAGCGCATGTGATGGGGGAGTGTGGTTCTATCCGTATCATTGGAAGTGGTGATGAGGGGCAGACATTTAAAACTTTTGCAGTGTTTGAGAAAAAAGGATGGGATTTAAGAGACCCAAAACTCACCTTGACCCCTGAGGGTAAGCTTCAAATCCATTTTGCAGCCCTTCGGTTCACTCCTAAAACAAAAAAATACAAAGAGGGTGTTTCTTATACCTCTTTTTCTGAAGACGGTATTCATTTTTCAAAGCTAAAAAGAATTTCAGAAAAGAATCAGTGGCCCTGGAGAATCACATGGTTTGACAAAACAGCTTATGTGGCTTCATACGCCTCTACAAATCCAAAAGATAGGAAAGCTCCTTGGATCGTTACTTTGATGAAAAGTATTAATGGGATCGATTTTACAAAAGTTGTGACGTGGCCTGTTGGCCAGTATCCGAATGAGACCACTTTGCGATTTTATTCGAATAAAAAAATGGTAGCTCTATTAAGAGCGCATGAAAAAGGGGTGAAACCGTGGCTCTCCTACAACTGGATTGGTACAAGCTTTCCTCCCTACACCGATTGGACTTGGGAAAAAACCTCATGTCATTTGGGAGGCCCTAATTTTATTATCGAAAGTGATCAAAAAATGATCGCCTCTGGAAGGCTTCTCTACCCTACTTCTTATGGGATTCAAGAAAGAGTAGCAATAGCTGAAATGAGTGAAAACAGTTTGACTCCAAACCTCGTTTTGCCAAGTAGCGGCGATTCAAGCTACCCGGGACTTATTGTTAAAGATAAAATTCTTTTTTTAAGCTACTACTCAACTCATGAACACAAGACGGCCATCTACTTAGCTAAAGTTTTACTTCCCTAAAAATCTTAACTTTTGCTACCATTTGATGACTTATGAAGAACTTATTTTTAATCTTAATCTCAAGTTGGAGTTTTTGCATGGCAGCCACTCAAAAAAATCCTGAAGTCACATTTGTCACAAATTTAGGTGAGATTAAGATCGAGCTCTATCAAGAAAAGGCTCCTAAAACCGTAGAAAATTTCCTTTCATATGTTGATGAGGGGTTTTATAAGGGAACCATTTTTCATCGCGTGATTCCTGGCTTTATGGTTCAAGGGGGCGGATTCACCAAAGACTTTGATCAAAAGCCAACTAAGGATCAAATAAAAAACGAAGCAGCTAATGGGCTAAAAAACCAAAAGGGTGCCGTTGCTATGGCAAGAACTCAGGTGGTCGATAGTGCAACAGCTCAATTTTTTATCAATACGGTCGACAACGACTTCCTCGATTACCGCAATGCCACACCAAGCGGCTTTGGCTACTGCGTTTTTGGTAAAGTCATTTCAGGCATGGACATAGTCAGCAAAATTGAGAGCGTAAAAACAGGGTCAAAGCAAGGACATCAAAACGTTCCAACTGATGCTGTTGTTATCTTGGATGCTATCCGATCAAAATAAGTTTGTTAGAGACTTTACATTCGAAAATCAGGGCTTAAAAATTTTGCAAATGAAACACCCACTCTCCAAAGAAAAAGTGATCCTTTTGCAACAAAAAATGTGGTGAAGGACGATCCAAACCCCCGACTCAAGGTTTGGTGAGGAGTAAAACGCCTTTTTTGTCAAAAGGGGCACTTTTTATTGGAGAGGACTTTTTCAGGGTCGACTAAATATGTTAGTATTGTTTGCTAAAAAGTGCGCAAATCACAAACCTCTAGCAATTTGTTAAATAAGTCTTTTTAGAATTTAAAAATAAAAAGGACTGTTTTTCCTTTAAGGGTCGGTCTCGGGACTTTTTTCCAGGTGCTTACCTTTTGTGTGATCACTGTTTGGTCGCTAAGGGTTAAATTGATTGCCGTACAAAGCTCTGCATTGTCCGGTAGCGAAGAGATCAGCTTTTCTAATAGAAAATCGTTTTTATAAGGAGCTTCGATAAAAATATGGCACATCCTACCCATTTTTTGAAGCTCTTGTACACTCTTTCCTTGAGGGAAATACCCATGAAAACAAAATGATTGCGCTTCAAGGCCAGAAAGCATCAGCCCTAATGTGACTGAAGAGGGGCCACTAAACGCTTGTACCCCAATTCCTAACTCTTTAGCTCTTTTAACTAGCTTAGCCCCTGGATCTGCGATGCAGGGAAGTCCTGCATCTGAGACATAGCCCCACCTTTCTCCTTTTAGAAGAGGCTCTAGGGTAAAATCGATATGATCATCCGGTGTGTTTTTGTTAAAAAGGGCTTGGGGAACTGTTTTTTTAAAGTGGCTTAAAAAAGTTTTCCCCCCTTTATCGCTCTCGCTTATCAGCCCATCTAAGCTTTCAACAGCTCTTGCAACCGATGCAGGAAGATACAATTCATAATGAACCCCCTCTCCCAAAAGATTCGGAAGAAGTAAAAGTGTTCCTTTTTTCATAAAACCCCTCCTATAAGAAGGCTTGCTAAAAATTCGTCGGAAACAGAGCTGTTTTTGGCTTTAAGTTCAATTTCATCGATTAGAGTAAGGGCTTTGTTAAAACGGAAAGCCCCGAAAGTGGTCGCATTTTTAATCGTTTTTTCAAGAAGGGATCCCCTTAAGTAGGGAAATTTAAGGGTTAACTGATCTCTATCGTTTAAAAGAGATAACACCTGGTAACCTGTGACTAATTGCGCTCTTAGCTGCCTTAAAAGGGCAATAAATGCGACCCCTCCTGTTAGTTGCCCCTCTATAATTGAAAGGGCTTCTTTCCCGTCTAGCCTAAAAAGCGCTTCTCCTAGTTGCCAACCCGTATCAGATGAGATAGGAATAAGAGTTTTTTTTATATCATCCTCGGTAATCGATGCTCTTTCCCCAACAAAGGAAAAAAGCTTATTAAGCTCATTTTCTAAAAGGGTTTGATCTGTCCCCCCTTCTTTCACAATCAGCTGGGCAAGATAGGCAAGAAAGCTCTTTGTGAGCCTCTTTTGCAAACTGCATGACCCATTTTTGAAGCTCCTGTGCCATTTCCCACGGTTTTTGCTCAGCTATCTCTAAAACAACCCCGTTAGCGTCGCATGTTTTGTAAAGATTGGTAGCTTTTGAGAGGGTCTTTCCAATGAGAACAATAACCATCTCTTTTGGCACTTTTTCTTAAAAAAGGAAGAAGGTCGTCGAAAAAAGAGACTTTTTGCGCATCGATTTCTGTGATAATAATCGTTTTTGAATCGGTAAATAACGATCTTGATTGAAGCTCTTCTAAAACGGGGTCTAAACTTTTAAGTCGGTCAGCTGAAAACTTCAACCCCTTTTTGAACCGTTTAAGTGTCAAATTTTTAGGGAAATCCTCTTTTGAAAGAAGAAGATAAAGAGAACTTTTCTCTTTTTCAAAAGTTTTAAAATCTGAGCACTTCATAAGGATGACTTAACGGTTTTTAAGAACTTTAATGATAGAGAAGAACTTAATTTTTGGGAAACTTAATCTCTTTTAAAACATCTTTCCAATTTCTTGAAATAGGGTCAAAGACAAAAACAGCAAGTCCTGCAGCCAAAGCTGCTTGAACTCCATTTTCCGCATCTTCAATCACAAGAACCTCCTCCTTTTTAACCCCGGCCATCTTTAAAGCCTTTAAATAAATCTCAGGAGAGGGTTTTCCAGCAAAAAGCCCCTCAGCTGTCACAATGGCGTCGATTAAATCTTCAAGTGACTCTTTTTCAATGATTTTTTGAACGATAAAACGCTTAGCACTAGTGACGATGTAAATTAAAAGCCCCTTACTTTTTGCATAAGTTAAAACCTCTTTTGCAAAAGGGAATAATTGAGGCGTTTTTTGTTCAATCCCCTCCCGATAAAGAGATAAAAGTTGTTCTTCCTTAAAGCTGATCCCTCTTTTCTTTTCGATTTTAGCTTTGATTTCATCAAATGTTAGACCGAGCAAAGAGTGAAACTCCTCCTTTGAGCCTTTTAATCCCAAAGAGTGTAAGAAGGTTTCGTAAGTCTGATAAAGTGCTGGAATTGAATCGACTAGTGTCCCATCAAAGTCAATAAATAACGCTTTCATTCCCAGTCCCCAAAATCGATTCCCTCTCCCAAAGAAATCTCTCGGGTCGCTTTTTTACTTTCAATTTCTTTTAAATATTTCGGATGGATCCCTTTTTTTTGGCAACCAGGTCTTAATATGCCGATATTTTTATTTATATTAAACGTCTCACCCTTTTTGATCGGTTGGATCGCTTGAATACCCCGTTTTGCAAACAAGAAAAGCTCTTTTTCCTCTTTGTGTACGCCTTTGTAAAAAGAACCCAAAGCTATTTCAGTCTCTCTGATCCCTTCGACAAGCGCTTTTAACTCGGAAGGGATTAGCGCAAATTTGTGATCGGGTCCTTTCAAGTTTCTGTCGAGGGTGAAGTGTTTTTCGATCACTTGGGCGCCAAGTGAAACGGCAATAATGGGGGCAACAGATAAGGGTAGGCTGTGATCAGACAGACCCATTTTCACTTTGAATGTTTTAGCAAGAGTTGGAATGACAGCGAGATTTAGAGACTCTATAGGAGCTGGGTATTTTGCTGTGCATTGCAAAAGAGTTAAATCCTCTCCCCCCGCTTGATGGAAGGTATCGACTGCAAATTGAATATCCTCCATTGTGGAGGCCCCTGTTGAGATGTAGGTTGGCTTTTTAGATTTAGCCGCAAGTTCGATTAAAGCTTGATACCCATTCTCATAAGATGCAATTTTGTGCCTTTTGACAAACGGATCGACAGCTAAAAAATCGGCTTCAGAAAAGGGTGTTGACATGAACTCGATTTTAGCCTCATCGCAGGTTTTAGCTAAAAAGGGGAGCATATCATAAGACATTTCAAGCTCTTTAAAAAGTGAGGTGATCTCCTGGTTTAAGTAGCCACTTAAACCGGCATTGGGAACATAGGTTGTTTCTGCGCGAAAGGTCTGAAACTTAACAGCATCGCAACCAGCTTCCTTTGCAGCAAAGATAAGCCTTTTTGCCATGAGTTCATCCTCTTTTTGAGAACCCATCTTAAAATTGGAACCAGCTTCTGCGATGATAAAGACACGCCCTTTTTTTTCTTCCTTTTGTAAAATCTCTGCATTAAGTTTTGCCTCTTCTGGATGGTGTTTTAACCAATCGATTACATCCTCTGAAGAGAAATCGGGATTTTTTGTTAAGAGCGCTTCAAAAATCTTGGTAATAAGTTCAAAATCCTCTTTTGTATCGACGGTCACTCTAAACAAGGAGGCATCCTCTTTTCGTTCCACTGAGGCAAATGTGAATCTTTGGGGATGAAAATAGATAAAAGGAGTGACGTGCTCTTTTTCGTAAGGCGTTGAGGCTTCCCTGAAAGCTGTAAGAAGAGCTTCCCTTGAGATCATCTCAATGTCAAATCCTCTTGGATAGGTGCGGTTTAAGGTGTTTGAGGTGTAGTCTACCTCTATCCCCTTTTCGATGATTTGATCGATTATCCTGTGATCGACTAAGGGGCAATCGGCAGTGATTCTCACCACATGGGTCGTGTCGCTATCTAAAGCTTGAATAAAGCGTAAAAGGACATTGTCTTTGTCGCCCCGAACAACGTGTATATTTAATTGGTCAGCCAGAAAAGCTACTTGATCATCTTTCTCATCAGTTGAGGTGGCAATCGTGATTTTATCGACCCGTTTTGCTTTTTTAACTCTTTCGATAAGATGGGAAAGCATCGGTTTTCCAAATAGGGGAAGCAGCACTTTTCCTGGTAGTCTTTCTGAGCCCATTCTCGCCTGAATGATCACTTGTATTTTCATTTTGTATAAGCCTTTCATTTCACGAAAACTTAACGATACCAAAAGGGGGATTTTTTAAGCTTAAGAATTGTTGACGACAATGAGACAAATCCATAGGATAAAGATTTTTAGAGATCAACTTAAGGCGTCTCAATCGATGAGTGGAAATGGAACAGCTGGAGCCCTTGCCTCTATAGGCGAGTATGCAGCCCTTATTTTTAATGTTATTGTCGCCACACTTAAGAAACCCCCTAAGTGGGTGCAAATTCGAGATCAAATGTTCGATATCGGTGTTTTATCTCTTCCCGTCGTTGCAATTACAGGATTTTCAACCGGCATGGTGTTAGCAGCTCAAGCTTATTTTCAACTTCAGGATAAAGGGCTTGCCGGAGCTACCGGTCTTATGGTGACGAAGGCCATGATGGTTGAGCTTGGACCTGTTTTAACTGCCTTTATGGTGACAGGACGGGTTGGGGCTTCAATGTGTGCAGAACTTGGAACAATGCGCGTGACAGAGCAAATTGATGCTTTAACTTCGATGAATGTCAACCCCTTGCGCTATTTAATCGCTCCAAGATTTTTAGCAGGAACTTTAGTTATGCCTCTTTTGACCGTTTTTAGCTGTATGATGGGGATACTGGGTGGTTTTATCGTGGCGGTCTACTACTATGGGATGGCTCCGAATACTTTTTTGGATCCCCTTCCCGATCATATCACCACGTTTGATTTTTTAAGTGGCGTTATTAAGGCGTTTTTTTTCGGGATTATTATTGTGACGATCTCTTGTTATAGGGGGCTTACAACAAGTGGCGGGGCCGCAGGTGTTGGAAGGTCTACGACTAGTAGTGTCGTGGTGTGTTACTCTGTCATTTTAATTTCGAACTTTCTTTTAACAATTGCCCTTAACAGCTCCTACAAGTATTTTAATAAGATGGTGGAGATGTTGCTGTGAAAAAGGAAGCGATTATCGTTAAAGACCTCTATAAATCATATGGCAAAGCCGACATCTTAAAAGGGCTCTCTCTTACCGTGTACGAGGGGGAAACTTTAGTGATTTTAGGGCGCTCAGGTGTGGGAAAGAGTGTACTACTTAAGCAAATCATCGGAATTGAAACCCCAAATAAAGGAGATATCACAGTTAATGGGACTCTTCTTTGTAAAAATGGGGTAAGAATTAAAAAAGCTCCTCAAATCAACATGGGGATGCTTTTTCAGGGGGCAGCTCTTTTTGATTCACTCACCGTTGGAGAAAACACCGCCTTTTATTTAAGGCAGCACGACAATGAGCTTGACGAGGATGAGATCCAATCAAAAGTCTCTAAGGCGCTCGATATGGTGGGCCTCTCAAATATTCAAAAAAAAATGCCCTCAGATCTTTCGGGAGGAATGAGAAAGCGGGCAGCTCTAGCTCGACTTATTGTGTATCGCCCCCAAATTCTTCTCTACGACGAACCGACGACAGGACTCGATCCGATTACTGCCATGCAAATCAACGACCTGATCAATCAAACGAAAAAAGAGCTTCAAGCGACAAGTGTTGTCGTGACCCACGATATGCGCTCAGCGATGGAAGTCGGCGATCGGATGGCGTTTCACCACGACGGAAAGATTCATTTGATCGCAGATAAGGAAAAATTTTTTAAAAGCCAAGACCCCTTACTTAAGGGCTTCTTTATGAATGCTGAAGTAAGTTTAAAGGAGAGATAATGATCGACCAGACGAAAAACATCATGATAGGCCTTTTTGTTATTGCTGCATGCGCTATCATCACGTTCATAGTGCTTTTTCTCCACCCCTCTGTTGGTGATGAAGGAAAAACACTTAAAGTGCGTTTTTCAAACATCGACAAAATCAACGTCGGAACACGGGTGACTTTTGCTGGTCGCCCTGTTGGAGAAGTGGTCGATATTACAGAGATTCCCGCAGCGATTCAACACAGAAAAGGGCGCGATGGTTTGGTCTATGTGTATGAATTAAAATTGGTAACAGACTCAAAAATCAACGTTTTTAATACCGATACGATTGCCGCAAGAACATCTGGGCTTCTTGGAGAAAAATCGGTTGAAATCACCCCACATCCCGTCATGCCAGGCGAGTGTTTAAGAAACGTCTCAGACGAAATTCTTTATGCCGATGAGGTGGGCTCCGTTGAGGACACCTTTAAAGAACTAACTGAAGTGGCCAACAGAGTGGATGCGGCTTTAGATGCAGTGACTGAGCTTTTAAATCAGGTTAAAGAGGATAAATTAATTAAACACATCTCAAGAACATTTGATCATTTGGGCAATATTATGGAGACTTTAGATAAACCAGATGAGTTGTCTGAGACCGTAACGCATGTTCATCAGTTTACAAAGAAATTGAATCACAAATGGGATAATGTGAACTCTGCTATCGACAATGTTTCATCAGCTTGTGGCGGCGTTTGCAAAATTACAGACAAAATTTGTGCTTGTGAAGGGACGATCGGTCGTCTTATTTTTGCAGATGATTGTTACCTAAGAACTAATTGTATTTTAAGTAAGGCAGAGACTTTGATGGACGATGTGAACCACTACGGACTTCTGTTTCACTTAGACAAGGGGTGGCAGCGCTTAAGAGCTAGAAGATTGAATTTACTCAACCGTTTGTCAACCCCGCAAGAGTTTAGAAACTTCTTTAATGATGAAATTAACCAAATATCCACTTCTCTTTCCAGAGTCTCTATGGTATTGGATAAACAATGTGGTTGCCCTCCTTACGATTCAAATTTTGCATGTTTTGAGTTTAACAAAGTGTTCGCAGAATTGATGAGACGTGTGGAAGGATTAGAGGAGTCTTTACAACTCTACAATCAGCAACTATCAGATAGAGAGACCAGGAAAACAGAACTTTGCCCTTCTTAAGAAAAAGAGAGAGAAAAAAATGGAGCAGATGCCTTATTCGCAAATTCAAAAAGGGACGCTTCTGATAGCGACTCCGGATATCGAAACAGGGATATTTTTTAGAAGCGTGGTTTTGATCTGTGAACACAACCAAAATGGCTCATTTGGACTTGTACTCAATAAGCCGATTAATTTGACTCTTCCAGACGATATCATCACGCTAGATGATAAAGCTAACTCGAATGTGTCGATCAGAACAGGAGGGCCTGTTCAGACCAATCAGATGATGCTTCTTCACGACTCAAATCGGATCCCAGGACAAACCCTTGAAATTTGCGATGGAGTGTTTCTTGGAGGAGATGTTCAGTTTTTGCAAGAAGTGATCGCCGAAGAGAACGGGCCGCATGTTATTCTCTGTTTTGGGTACAGTGGGTGGAGTGGCGGCCTTTTGGAAAGGGAGTTTTTGGATGGACACTGGTACCTTTTTCCCGCCTCCTCCTACACTATTTTTGATATGCCTCCTGAGAAGATGTGGCAAAACTTACTCAAAAAAATGGGTGGCAAATACTCTTCCCTCGCTATGATCCCCGAGGATTTGAGTTTAAATTAAGGTTAATCCCATCTATTTTAAAAACGTTAGTATAAGATCCGCTGTTTTTTTCAGGTGTTTTTCGTCGTGTACTGTCGAAACAAACCACGCTTCGTGCTGGGATGGAGGAATAAACACCCCATTTTCCAGCATAAACTTGAAAAATTCTGCAAATTTTTTTAAATCAAGCTCTAACGTGTCCTCTCGATTCTGAACCACTCTTTTTCCAAAAAAGAGGGTAAACATCGATCCCACCTCTTGAACACACATATTTAATTGATTTTTCTCAATAAATTCCTTAACAGGTTTTGTGATGATTTGGGTTTTCCTTGCAAGCTCTTCATAAACCCCTTCTTTCTCTAAAAGTGTGATCGCTTTAATTCCTGCAGCCATTGCCACGGGATTTCCAGAAAGGGTTCCTGCCTGATAGACTCCCCCAAGTGGGGCCAGTTCATTCATGATCTCTTCTCGCCCCCCAAAGGCCGCTGCCGGAAACCCACCCCCTATAATTTTCCCAAAGCAGCTCAAATCGGGCTTAATCTTAAAAAGAGATGAGGCTCCTCCAAAAGCGACTCTAAAGCCACTCATCACTTCGTCAAAAATTAAAAGAGCACCAACCTTTTTTGTGATCTGTCTTGCAAGTAAAAGAAACTCTTTTGAGGAGGCTACTACCCCCATATTTCCAGCGATTGGTTCTAAGATGAGAGCCGCAATCTGGTCCCCAAATTTTTCAAAACACTCGATCAGCTCCTCTTTGTCGTTGTATTTAAGGGAAGCGTGTGTTTGACGCTTTCGGGAGGCACGCCAAGTGAAGAGGATGTTGCTGAAAGATTGGTAACTGATGAGCCCGCTTTTACTAAAAAAGAATCTGCATGACCGTGGTAATTGCCCGAAAATTTGACGATTAAGGGTCTTTTAGTAAAACCTCTTGCAAGGCGAGCTGCACTCATCGTCGCCTCAGTGCCTGTCGAGACAAAACGAACTTTATCTAAGTAGGGGTTTGCTGAAATGATTTTTTCTGCAAGTATTCCCTCGATCTCAGTTGTGATTCCAAAAGTTGAACCTAAGTGAAGTTGCTCTATAACAGCTTTATATGATTTCAGGATGGCAATGCCCGTGAATAAGCGCCCCCCAGGAACCGCAATAATCGATATATTTTTTTTGATCTTCATCTGTTATGACGTCTTTTAAACCCGATTTAACAACGACGGGAGGAACCGAAAGTCCCATGAAAGCTCTAACAGGAGAGTTCACGCCACCGGGAATAACTTTACATAAATTTTTATAGATATCTGCAGATCGGGTCATAGCCTCAATTTCCTTGAAAAGATTAGTTCGTTTAAGATACAATGTTCGTTGTTTGCTGGAGTTTTTTCTTATGCGTATAGCGTCCATACTACTGACCACACTCTTTTTTTCAAACCTTTTTTCAGATCCCTATGAGGTGGATATCGTCAATGCCCCCAATGAAGAGGTCTACAACCTTCTGAAGGAAACCTCACAGCTTATCGCCTTAGAGGATGCTGAACCTGCGACAGGTGCCGCTTTAAGAAGACGTGCAGAGTCAGATGTTCCACGACTTGTCAAAGTTCTCCACAGCTTTGCTTATTACAATGCAAAAGTTAATGTTTCCTATAATTTCGACAAATCCCCCTGGATCGTCACGATTAATATCGACGCGGGGCCCGTTTATCCTATCAAAGATTTTAAAATAAAATTTTTAGGCGAATGCCCTCCCCTTTCGGAAGAATCAATTTCTCCAAAAACGTTTGATATCAATCTTGGCGAACCCGCTTTACCTTCGACTATTTTGAAAGCGGAAGAGACTCTTTTGCATCTTCTTAAAAATAAAGGTTACCCTTTTGCTTTGATTGAAAAAAGAGAAGTGTTGGCGGATCAGTCTGATAAATCAGTAAGTATTACCCTTTATTATAAAAGTGGTCCATCGATCACCTTTGGAAAAACAAGAGTTTTTGGAAGACGGACTGTAAAATCGTTTCTTTTCACGAATAATATTTGTTGGAAAGAAGGGGCCCTGTTTGATCCAACTCTTGTCGAGAAAACAAAGAGTGCTCTTGAGGGAACACGTCTTTTCTCAGCTGTGAACATCACGTACCCACCGATTGCCCAACAAGGAAATACGGTTCCTATGACGATCCAAGTCGTCGAGGTGAGGCATAGAAGTGTGGGAATTGGAGCAAGCTATAGCACCCAAAATGGGGGAGGAGCTCTTCTCGAGTGGGAAAACCGCAATTTTAGAGGGGTTGGGGAAAAACTTAAGTTTAACTTAAACGCTCTTGTAGGAACGGACTTAGGGCAGCTTCAAGAAGCCTCTGTTAGCTACAAAGTTCCAAACTTTCTCTCAAAAGTACAAGATTTAACGTGGAAGCTTGGAGTTAAGCATAAGCGCTCAAAAGGGTTCTCCTCTATTGCTGAGACCCTCTCTGCTACAATTGACCGAAAAATTGACAAACAGAGTCGCATGTCGTACGGTTTTATGGTGAGAGAGTCAAAAGATTACAATTCCGATGACAACGGTTGGTTCCACCTCTTTAAAACTCCTGTGACTTACCGATGGAGTAATATTGATGATGTGTTGGAGCCTACCCGAGGAGGCTCATTTAGTGCGTGTGTAACGCCAACAGCTCAGCTTATCAATAAGCAAATGTTTTATAACATCACTCTTTTAACAGCCACGTATCACAAGAAAATCACCCAGTTTCCCCGTTTCGTGATTGCCACAAAAGGGCTTTTGGGATCGATTTTTGGAACTGAAAGACTCAATATTCCTCCCTCTGAAAGACTTTATGCTGGATCGGAGTGCACATTAAGAGGGTATAACTATTTAACAGTTAGCCCATGGAGTCACCCGGAAAATCCGGATGAGGAAGGCAGGCCGACCGGAGGGCGTTCGATGTTAATCGGCTCTGCCGAGCTGCGATACCGCTTAAGTGAAAAAATAGGATTAATGGGATTTTACGATGCAGGTAACGTTTACGCTGATTGCTTTCCAACGTCCCTATAACAAGAAGATTCTTCAATCTGCAGGAGGGGGCTTAAGGTACTACACAGCAGTTGGCCCTATTCGCTTTGACATCGCCTTTCCTTTAAATAGAAGAAAGGGGATCGATAAAGCTTTTCAATTTTATTTTAGCATAGGACAAACATTCTAATGAAAAAGTTCATTGCAGCCCTTATTTTAGTTATTCTCTTTATTTTTGGGGGATTATCAGTTCTGTTTTATACAGACTCTGGAAAAGCTCTCCTTTTATCTCAAGCCACAAAGAGGTTTGAACAGCAGACGGCGCTTCGGCTAAAAGTTGATAACTTTTCGGCAACTCTTCCCTTCAATATCGTTTTTGAAGGAGTCTCTGTTTCTAGAGGTACTCAAGAGGTCTTAAAGGCTGAAAAAGGGGAACTTGTCATTTGGCTAACAGATCTTTTCTATAAGAAAAATACCTTACGAAAACTCCAATTTGAAAACGGGTATATGAGTGAGCATCTCTTTGGGGGAGTAAAAGGGGGAAAGGGCACCTTTCAGATTAATGAGTTGTCCCTGAAAAACTTTTATGTGGGGCAAATCGAAACTCCTTTAGATCTAAAAGGAGAACTTTCTATAGATGAAACCGTCTCTCAACTTAAAACTCATGTTTCAATTGATAGTACTCAACTCTTCGCTGATTTGAGAGCTGATTTGGACGCCTTAAAAGCTTCCATTAAGATTGTAGAACCTGAATGTGGTTATGTGACGAAAAGGTTCTCTTTGAAATCACATGCCCCTTTTACTTTTTTTGCCACTCTTTCAGGCTCTTTGGAAAGTTGGATGAAAAAAACAGTCTCAAAAGAGGGACTTCTTTTGGGAAATATGTCGTTTCAATATCCCAATTTGCAACTCTCTTCCGATGTCAGAATTGATGAGGAAAACTTAATCACTTTATCAAAAGTTTTAGCTTCTCACACCGATTTTAAAGTGGTTGGGGATCTTTCGTTCGATACTGACCTCAACATTAAAAAAGGGTATGTCTCTGTTATTTCCGATCCTTTTAAAGTGGAGAGTGAGCTTAAGGGCTCTTTGACAAGTATGACTCTTTCAGGCTCTCTCTTTACACCTCAATTTGGCAGTTGCGGTTTAACTGTTTTGACTTCCCTTGGAAAAGAGGAGTTGGCTGCAGATATTCGTGTCGATTCAGAAGTTTTTGGAGGCAAGCTCTTTCTTTACACCAAAAGCGCAGCAGACTTGTTAGCTCCTATAAAGACTTGGCCTTTTGGATTTGCTTACCAATCAGACACTCTTGATTGCGAAGGGCGAGGTGTTTGGAAGCTTGGAAAAGAAAGCTTTATGGTGATGATCGAGTCTTGTGCGGGTCAATTCATGGAGCATCCGATTCTGTTAAAAGAGCCGATTGTTTTAAGAGATAAAGAGCTCTCTCCCCTTCTTTTTCAATTGGAAAAGGGCAGTATCTCGGTTGTCGTCGACAATTTCGAAACTTTTCATACGACCACAAAAGGAGAGCATTTACCTTTTTCTTTGATTCAAAAATTTTTGCCCACTCTTCCGCTTGAGGCCGATGTTTCTTTAAATGCCACCCTCTTTGGAGATCCTTCAAAACTGCAAGGTCAAATTCAGTTAGAGTTTGAACAAGTTAAAATATTAGATGAAATGTTCTCTAAGTGGCCCTCTTTGAGAGCCAACTGTCGCGCTAAGTTAATGGATAGCTCAATTGAGTGTGTGGGGCACATTTTAGGAATTGGTCCAGACGCTGTAAAACTAGAAGCTTCTCTTCCCTACAGGTGTGAGCTCTCCTCTTCATTCTTAAAGAATCAAGGAGATGACCTATTTTTTGCTAAATTGACAGCTTCTGGGGAAATAACCCCCTACCTTCAGCTTTTTTACACTGACACCACGCAAATCACAGGAAAAACAGATATTGCAATCGAAGTGACAGGTCCGATAACTTCGCCTCATATCCTCGGAAAAGCGAATCTTTACGACGCTTCGTTTGAAAGCCGTGAGCTTGGTACTTCCTTTCAGAATGTGAATGCAAAACTTGAAGGAGAAGGTAACCAAATCGTGATTAAATCGTTAACGGGTAAAACTGATGGGTTACAGACTCTTTCCGGAACTGGACAAATTACCCTTTCCTCTCAAAAACAGTTTCCTTTTGATTTGGTGCTCTCGTTAAAAAAAGCTCCTTTCCTCCAATTAGACTCGGCTAAGATTTCGACGACTGGAGATCTTAGGCTAACAGGCACTTTAAAAGGAGCGATGGTTTCCGGGCATCTTTTAGTCGACCAAGCAGAATTTTCACTACCAAAACAGTTACCAACAGCCATCGATCAAGTTGAAGTGGCCTACATTAATGAATCCGTGGACGAAGAGAAGCCAACTCCTTATCAAGCCACAAGGCCCGATTGGCCAATAGCTTTAGATGTGCACCTTAAATCGATGTCAACGACGAAAATTTTAGGGAAAGATTTGACGACCTCCTGGAAAGGGGATGTTCAAATTAAGGGGCAACCAGGCGCATTAACTCTTTATGGCGACCTTTTTGCAACCGACGGTCAATATAAAATGAATGGGCAAATTTTCCGCATCGATCAAGGAAACATCCATTTGAACGGATTCTTTAGCAAAAATACAACTCTGAATGTGGTAGCCTACCAGGATATCGATAATATTCGCGCTGAAATTTTGCTAAAAGGCGCTTTGCAAAATCCAAGCGTCACCTTTCAGTCAGATCCTCCTCTTGCCGAGCAAGAAGTGCTCTCTCTTTTGCTCTTTAAAAAGGCTCTTCCCGATCTTTCCTCCTACGAGGGAACGCAGCTTAAGCAAACCTTTTCTTCTCTAACCTCACCAACTGAGGGCCCCAATTTTTTAAGTAAATTGCGAGAAGCGATCGGTATCGATAGGATAGATATCACCCAAAATCAAACCGTTGATGTCAACGAAGTCTCGGTAAGACTTGGAAAATACTTTTATCCTGGATTTTACCTTTTTTACAACCAAACCATCCCATCAGATGGTAAAAAGCTTGCCGTTGAAGCTAACCTCATGAAAAATTTAAAGCTTGAGGCTGAAGTTGGCGATGATTGGACAAGACAAATCATGCTAAAGTGGCGTCATGATTATTAAATAACAGTAAAGTAGAGCGAGGATAATTCCCCTCTACTTTATTATTGAATTATCTTTTGATCATTCCTTAACAATAAATTAATTTATAATGAAACCATTCTTTAATATATAATTAAAGAAAAAAGGTTTCTTTATGATAGAGGGTTTTCAAAGATTTATCGCTTTTCTTACATTACCTATCACCAATTATAAACTTAAGGCAAGAGACAAGAAAGTTGATCAAGTTTATAGAGAGTTTACTCAAAACTTGAGTACTTTTAAATCATTTGATGAACTTAAGTCGATCAAAGGGGTTCCCGAAAAAGGGGATAAAACCGATTTTTTGATTAGAGTTTTAAATAAGTTTGTTGGTGATACCAAATTTGATAAAGGTAAGCTACCTACAACTATAAATTTTCAGGATAATTTTAATAAGTTAAAGGCTGATAAAATCATTGCCGATTTTAAAGAGTATAAAGGGGATAAAGCAAAATTTTGGGAAAATGCGCAAAAAACGTATCAATTGAGTTTTGGAGAATTCCTTAAAACTCTTGCAAAAAAAGAGAAGCCGGTTACAGCTGATCATTATGAATTGATAACCCTTGGGATTAATACCCCCTATTCAGGGAGCATAATAGATCACTTTGGCGGGGAAGAGGGTATTCGGTATGTCCTAGCGAAAAGTTTTAAGAATAAAAACAATAATCCTTTGTTTGGGAAAGAAAAAGAATTAGAAGCGGCTCTTGGATCTCAACAATTTTTAAAAGTGATTTGTTCACAAGCTCAAGGGTACCCTTTTTATCAACCATTAGAAAAAAAAGTTGCAGCTCTTTTATTTAAACAAATGTTAACTGCAAAAAATATAAATGACTTTTGGGATAAAGCTAAAATAAATTACCGTTTAGATTTTAAAGATGCGGCTTCTCTGATGGCACCTTCAATAGGGCTATTATCTAAAGTAGTCAAGCCATTAGTATATTAGAAGGTAGTAGAAATTTTAATTTACAAGATAGGGAAAAGCTTATCCAATTAATTAGAAATGAACCTTTTAAAATGGATTTTGAAGCTGCTTTAAAAGAATTAATGGGTTTAGAGAATTTGGGCTCACCTACGGTAGGTTATCCTGAGCTAGAAAGAATCATACAACTTGGCTCAACACTTCCTCCTGAACTGAAAACGGTATTTCTTAACATATTTAAAAAGAATTGTGAAACTCTTTTGGATGATTCATTAAAATATTACAAAATGGATGTTAAGCAAGAGAAACCTTTTCTCGTTCAATTGCTTAAAATATTGAATAATAATTCCGATTCTGCATTTAATTCTCACAAGGATCTTCTTTTAAAAGCTGCCATTATTGACGCTATTAATTTAAATAACAATATCGATAGAAAAGCTCTAATAGAAAAATTGGGAATAGATTCGTTAGAGGATAAGGTATTAGATGATGTGAACGCCTTAGTTAAAATAGAGTCTCGCTTTTTATTTAAACAAGTTAAAGCTTATAATTACTTTTTAAATACTGATAAATTAAATAGTGATTTATTTGAATTTCATGCAGATAATATTTCAAATAAAAAGGATGATACTCTTGTTCAAATTACCGACTTAGATAAGTTTGGTGCTAACTTGTTGAAGTTAGTTGATAGCGAACAAATTGGTAAGGTTTTCAATATTTTAGAAATTTGTAGTCAATTGCCAACCGATAAAAGAAGAGCATTTCTCTCAAAATGTGAAAATGAAATCCTTATAAATGGATCATTTGTCAAATCGGTAAAAAATCTCATCGATGAGAATATTTTAGATGATAGAGTAATAAATCGCCTTTTTGAATATAAGAATTTAGTAGAGACTTTGACAAACGAAAAGTTAAGCTCTCTTTTTCCAGAAAATTCAAATTCTAAAAAAACTATTTTAGCGATTGAAGCGTTTAATAATACAGGAAAAGTAGAAAAAAAATACTTTGATCAATTAGGCAAGATGTTAACAAGCGTTTTGATTACAGAGGATAAAAAAATCGAAATCGTTAAAATAATGATAAAAGAAAATAAATCTACTATTTTGAAATTACCAGAAGCTAAGTATTATTTATCAAATATTCTCATTAGAAATTATTTAGAAGATAGACCAATTAAAGATCTTGGTATTTCATTCGATGATGCCATAAACGCTCTCAAAGAGAAGGGATTAATTGACGATGAAAAGGGAACAATCTCAAAAAGAATTATAGAAAAGAGTAATACAGATACAAAACTTAAACCCCTACTAATAAAAGCTATAAGTGCTGCTCTTATTAATAAAAATACGACTAAGGAAGAGATCATTTCACTTGCGCAAAAAAACTACACCGCTGTTTTAGAAGCCTTTAACGAGATCAAAAATAATAAAATGAGTTCAGAAAATCCCCATTTTGAGGAACTTTATAGGCATATCACATTTAGGACAGACCCAGACAATTGGACACAAATTTCAAACAATGGGTGGGGTGGGCGTAATGGGCCTGATAAAGAATTAACATTATTAAGGAGTTTAGAAACCTCTCCTGTAGTAATCGATGGTCAAATTGTTCCCTATGAAATCCTTAAAGATTTCGGACGACTGCTTACAGTGTCAGGAGCTAAACTTCAACTTCGAGCTCAACATAAGAGCTTTAACAATGTAGAAGAGCTCAATGATTATAACTCTCGTCCTTTAAGTGAAAAGGCAGTGATTACCGTTTATAAAGAATTACTCGAAAAAATGGATGGTATCCCTTTTAATGATGAATCCAAAAAACAAGCAGCTTTTGTTGCTATGATGTCGATGTTTCAAACTTTTGAGGCTGTTCCCGCGCAAGTTATTGCATCCGATTGTAACAAGAATCAGGTTTTATATTCTCTTCAGGATCCGACAGGTAGAATGGTAGAATTTAAAATTGAAAATAATGAACTAATAGTTTCTGTTAGTCTTGCTTGGAATATAAAAGGAGATACCCTTTTGGATAATAGCGACGTGATTCTTAATAAAATGACAGCCAAACGAAAATTAGCAATTAATATTGAGACAGGAGAAGCTAGAGCCTTAGGAGAAGAGTATTCTAAGATGGAGGCGATACCGCCTGAGGCCATCATTAATTTTATGGATAAGGTTGAAAAAAAAGAGTTTTGGAGACTCTGTCAAGAGACTTATGGATTAGATAAGAAGGCGGTCATTAATCTTGTCACTTCAAGAGATTTCTTAGATTCCGATGGCGCCATGAGATTTTTCGAGAGATGTTTGGAGCTAAATACCGATTGGCAGAATTATTTTTTAGAAAAGTGTCACAATGGAAATAATGAAACTTTGTTAGGGTTTGAGCTAGAGTATCAAAACATTAAAGAATTTGCTAACTCAGACAATACTTTAAATGATATTTTAAATTACAAACCTTTGGTAAGTTTTAAAAAGTTAACAACTCCTGGGCAACTCTCGACTCTCTTTTCAATTGTCGTTAATGACCCTACTGAAAAGGATCTTTTACTTAAAGCGCAAAAAGCAGCATCTGCTATTTCAAAAGTTGAAGACATAAACGACATCAGAAATATTCTTTTTTTAGATTCTAAAAAAATAGACACTCTTTTAAAGGGATTTCAAGATTTCCCTAAAGAAAGTAAAGTGTTAGAACTAGGTGGTGATGACTTTAAAATAATAGCTTGCATTATGTTAAAGGTAAAACCTCAGGAGTTTTTGGAATTTATTAAAGAATTTGAAAAAAATCCTTTTGGTGGACTCAATAATAAGGCTTTCGAGTCATTTAACGGTAAACTTTCAGATGAAGAGCGACGTCTTTATGGTAAAGCCCTTCTTAGATTTCCTATGCTTTTTGATCCATTGGTTGAAGAGAGAGCAAAAGAGTGTCTTGGAGATGCACCCGAAAGATTTCAAGAGAGCTTCAAAAAAGACACCTCAAAAATTGATTTATTTGAACGATTTCCTGTTACTTTTGCGAATGCGACTTTCTTTAATGGATTTCGACCTTATGGAATGGTTGATTCGAATTTGACTTATAGGCATCATCGGGAGGGGAATCACTATATCGTCGAGTATCAAAACGTTATAAAAGGTGGTTATGAAAGAGGAAGTGTTGAATTAACAGGAGATAACGAAAAGGATATTCAAGCGATTAATGCTGAAATAGTTAGGGTTCATCAAAAAATCCTTGGGTTAGATAATTTTAAAGCTAAGTAGAGCTTGCTAATATTTTTGATTTGTCTTATGTAGGGGATAAATAGATCCAAGCGGAGTGTCCTTTATGTCTGAATCTAATCCCCCAAGACTTGCCATTATTTTAAGCCTTATAGCCTCGTCGTTGTTGACTTTGGGGGCTGTAACTTACGAGCAAAATAAACCACTTCCGAGCGGTATTCAACTAATAACAACAAAGCAGCCAACAATTGGGTATGCCAAAGCCCCCGTCAAAATCGTCGTCTTTGAAGAACCTAAATGCTCCCACTGCATGGAGTTTACGAAAACGATTTATCCAGAGCTTAAAAAGAACTTTATCGATACAAATGAAGTGCAATTTACAGTGATTCCCGTTTCATTTTTGCAAGGGTCGATGCCGGCAGCTATCGCTCTTCTTTGCGTTTACAATCAAGATGTTGAAGCTCCGAACGGCGATCTTTTTATGAAGTATCTGAAGACTATTTACGAGTATCAAGAAAATATCAATGGGGATTGGGCTACACCTGAGACTTTAGTAACCCTTGCTAAGCAAGCAAGTCCTGCCATTAATACCGAGGATTTAAAGAGCTGCATTGAAAAGGAGAGGTATCGAAGTGATATTATCCGAAATCTAAACTATGGCAATAAAATACTTGGGCATATCACGACTCCAACAATTTTTGTTAACGGCGTCAAATTGGAGACGATCTCTTATTCAGAACTAAAAAATTTGATTGAACAGGTAAAGCAACAAGGAGATAAGAAGTGATCAACCGGACTTACGCTCTTTTTTTTGCTTGGTTAATTGCTTTAGTATCTGTGTTAGGCAGTCTCTATTTTAGCGAGCTTGTGAAGCACGAACCGTGTCAGCTTTGCTGGTTTCAACGTATTTGTATATTTCCTTTAGTGATTATTTTAGGTATTGCTAGTTGGAAGAACTTTTTTGGGATAGTTCCCTATGTGTTACCTCTTGTGGTGATAGGACTTGGTTTTGCATTGTACCAGATAGCGATCCAGGAGATACCGGGCTGGCACCCGATTGATCTTTGCGGAGCTGGCCCAAGTTGTTTGGAGAAGTACCCGATAGGTCTTGGTTTTATCACAATCCCCATGCTTTCAGCATTAGCCCTAACACTTCAACTAGTGCTACTTATTCGAGAGTAAAACGAGTATAAAACCCCGTCCCCAAAACTTGCCCTTGCCCTGCTTTGCCCTTCCCCCCAAAACTTGCCCCTGCCCGTGCCCCCTTGCCACTTGCCCTTGCCCGTTAACGTCAAACGATACCATGTATTAAAAACCGCCAAGCGGTTGCCGGACGGGGCTGAACCGCAGGGTGCCCCATTTAAATATGCTTTAAGTTGTAAACATCGAAGAACAAACTATACTCTTTGAATCATCTTGATCAATTGTAATGATTTCATCTAAGTGGGAACCCATTAAATTTTTAAAGATGCTTTAAGTTATAAAATCGAAGAACAAACGTAATCTTAATCATCTTGATCAATTGTAATGATTCCATCTAAGTGGGGAACCCTGAGGGTTCCCCCTACCCCGGGCAGGGGCAAGGGAACATGGGCAAGTTTGACGCTTACAGAAGGGCAAGTTTGGGAGGAGGGCAAGGGCAGGGGCAAGTTTAGGGGAAAGGGAAAAGGAGGGCAAGTTTGGGGAAAGGGGCCGAGTTAACCCAAACTCTTCGTATAGAGGGCTAATATCACAGCTGTGGCCTGTGAGACATTCAGTGAGTCAATTTTTCCAAGCATCGGAATATAAACAATATCATCTACATTTTGTAGGATAAGCTTTTGAATTCCCTCCCCTTCAGAACCCAAAACAATCACCGTCTTCTTGCTAAATTCGTAGTGATTTAAACTTAAGGCACTCTCAGAGATACTTGCAGCTATCACTTGAAAAGACTCCTCCTTAAACTGTTTTATGGTCTCTGCTAGGTTTGATACCTTGAAAATAGGGACGAGCTCTGAAGCACCTACGCTGACTTTGGCGACAACAGGTGTCACGTCAACTCCCCTATTTTTAGAATAAACGACAGCATCGACCCCAAAACATTCAGCAGCTCTTAAGATCGCTCCTAAATTTTGAGGGTCCTGGATCGAGTCTAATGCTAAGACAATCCCTTTTTTCTTGTGACGTATCTCGTTGAAAAACTCTTTTAAGGTGCGTTGCCCTTTTTCGTAAACCGCGGCAACAAAGGATTGGTGAGAGTCTGAATCGACAAGGTCTTTTAGATCCTTTTTACCAACAAAATGGACCTTGACTTGCCTTTGCAAAAGCGATTGCACAAGATCAGTCTCCTTTTTTTCAGAAGTGTACACCTCGACAAGTCTCTCAGGAGCGTCTTTAATGACCTCCTGGAGACAGTTTTTACCCATAATCAGACGGTGACGTGGACGTTTGATCACGATGACATCGCCTCTTTCATTTGAGGAATAAAGCGGTTCATCTCGTCATCATACACCTCGTTTGCCACTTTCATGTAATCACTTAAAGAACGTCTCTTAAAGGGATTACCCTGATTCCAATGCTTTGTTCTTGGCTCTTTCACCTCTTTTAAAAACTTCTGCGTTCTTGCAATGTAGTGATGAATTCTTAAACAATCCCTTTCGATATTGTTCACTAAGACTTTTGGAATGTAACTTGCTGTATGGTGGTTTTTCATAAAACGGGTTAAATCGGGTTGCACAATCGACTTGTAATACTTGTTTAAAGCATTCTCTAAAGGGGCTCTGTAAACAAGCTTCTCAATTAAAAGCTCGCCCGGTTTTAAGGTCCAAACATTTGAAGTTCCATAAGTGACCCATCTCACTTGAATACCTCCAAAATCCTCTAAAAGAGCAAGCTCATCTTTAATGTCATTAGTTCTCATTGGAACCAAATACTCATCCGAATCGATTAGAGCAATCCACTTTGTTTTTCCTCTTGAGTATTCGAGGGCGTGGTTTAAAAGGTAAATATGGTCCTGGTTGTGAAACTCCTCCTTAGGATAGTCGAACAGCTCAACTTCTCCACTTTGGATGTAAGGCGCTAATACCTCTAAGTAGTTGTCTTTTCCGGCGTTATTGTAAAGATAGAAGTGCTCAACGCCTGCTAACTTATGAAACTCGATCCACTCCTTCATCCACTCAGCTTCGTCTCTAAAAGCAGACATCGCGCAAAGGGTGAAAGTTTTATCGATTCGCTTGTTCCCCTTATAGGGAGTAACCTCAACGGCCTGTAGAGTTAAAGATACAGAAAGTAATAGAACACAAAAAAATTTTAGCATGATACAAATTCCCGGTTTTTATCGAAGAAGAAGGTATCACTTTCATCGATTTTGAAAGAAAAGTCAAGAGTAATCGTCCTTAATGAAATGAAGAGCTTTTGCGATATCGATAGCAAGTTCCATTCTCACTTTTTGAATCCCTTTTGTGTAATCATCCTCCCCGTCATGATCTTTTGGCCAATCGAAATAACCCGAAGCATCTGTAGTACTAAGTTCCTTATCTAGTAATTCTATCAACTGATTCTGGTTTTTTGAATCGCTTAAAAATTTCAAATGGTCTTCTGAATTCAAATTCAAAAGTAAGGCCTCTAAGAATTTGTTGACAGTATAATATTTAAAAAGTTTATCGATTAATTCTTGTGTTTCTAACTCTTTGGACTCTTTAATGCAAAATGTATACGGATCGATCAACATTGTGTGGGGTAGCCCCAATTGGTGAGACAGACGAGCGTCTATGTAACGGGCTTCGTGAGAGCCTTGGGAATAGTTGTAGCTTAAGAAATCCAAACTGTTTAACTGAAATTTAAACTGTTGCAATAAAGTCGATTCAGCCACTTGATAAATCGGATGCGATTGGGTCATTTGTAGTTTTCCAAGGCGTTGATCTGATGGTAACACCTCTGAGTAAAAAATTTGGAAAGAGTCTTCAAATCCAACGATGCACTTTTCAGGAAGGAATTTGAAAAATCGTTCGAATTTTTGTCTTGGCGTCTTCGTCTCATCTAGAATGTTTTTCAATGCGTATCGCAAACAATACTGAAAGTAAGGAATTTCGTTTCCATCTTCAAAAGTCTGTTTCAAGTAACTTAAAAAACGATCCTTGTGTTTAACATAAGAGTCTACATTTTCTAATTGGTTTTTCTTTATAAACTCATCAAACCTCGTTTCTGTGACATCTTTTGGTAAATGTTTGCCTAAGACTTTTACCTGATCCTGATCTCTTATCCCATCCAAATCAAATGCCACTTTAACCTTTTTTAATTGAGATAAAGTGTCTTTATAACTGACCTCTTTTGCTGTCGGGATCGATGGATAAAAAAACTCTTCCTCTACTACTTTACGTTTCAAATCTTCGAGAATAGCATAGCTCGAATCATTTGACAAAAAACCTGCTGTAGGAAAATTCCAATACCCTTTAAGCCTTTTACACTCCTCTTCATCCGTTAGCTTTTGCCTGACAAGGGCTTTAAAATCCTCCATTGATTCGTCTATATTCTTCCCAAGTTCTATATGTAAAGTATTCAAAAGGTCATCTTGATTGGCAATTTTCCAAGTTTTCTCAAAAACCTCTTTTCTTTTTGACTTTGCTAAAATAGAAAAATAACTAATGTAACTATCGTCAGTCTGAAATCGAGAGACTCTAAACTTATTAAAAAAATCGATATCGAAAAGGCAGGCTTCAAATATGAGTCTAAATCTCTTGATCTCATCTAAAGTTGTCCCCGGTTTGATCACATTTTTAAATTTATCCCAATGCTCTTCCGGTATGTACTGAAGCTCTTTTGCAAGAACACTCCATTGCTCCTCTGTCACTGAAATCGCAATCTTTTCAAAATGATCCATCCCTGTAGTTGTCATTCTTACGATAAAAGGAAACTCTTTTAAAAAGAGTTGAGCTTTATTTTTAAACAGATCTTCGATGCTCCCCCTTTTTCTTTTAGGCATTCTATGAATTTTTTTGAGAAGATCTTCTGTAATCCCTTTCGGGTTTTGACCAGTTATTACTTTCGCACATTTTAAAACAGAGATCGCTTCAGCAGCTGACCCCTTTTCTGCGATATGTAAGACCCATTTGTGACATGTTCCTGCTTCGATTTCCTTGTAAAGAGCTTTTAATTCAGGCTTTTCCAGGAGGAGCGCAAAAGTTTCTTTCTTGATTTTTTTAAATTCTCTTTTGATCTCATGGTAGTTGTTTAACCAAGCTCCGTTTTTTGCGATCTTAAGTAAAAGACGAAAACCTAAAAATTGAGCATCTTTACAAAGAACATTTCTCTCATTTTCATCCATAGCAATTAAGGCAAGAAAAAGTTCTGGCGATGATTTGAAGGAGGGGGGAAGTTTTTTTTGTAAATCTTTTATGATCTCTTTCGTCTCTTCGGGAAGAGTTTCAAAAAAGTTTAAAAGATCCCCTTTTTGTTTGATGTTAAAGACGCACGAGTTTGCCAAAAGAAGGAGTATCGAAGAGGGGTTAGGGCTGCTTTCAAGGAGGCCAGAGATGAAGGCTGCGTATTTGGAGTCAACATGGGAGCCCCCAAAAAGTTTATTAAGCTCAACTATAGCTTTCTCTTTCTCCTTTTCAGGGACTTTATTTAGAATCGTTTCAAAAACTGGACATCTATTTTTAAGACCAACAGCCGCATCTATTTTTCCTTTAATTTTAATTTTTCGAAACGACCTATGGACTCCTTTAACGATTAAAGCTAATGGAGAAAGTAAAATTTTGACAACTACCGTTAAAATTTTGGAAAGAGTGAAGAGAAACCCTTTTTGTGGCTTTTTTTTGATCTCTTCGAAATAAGCTGTCCCATCTTTGAAGTAAACGACCCTTTTTGACCCAAAAGCGAATACCGCGTCGGCAGCTTCTAAAAAAGAATTAAAAGTATTTTTATCTGAAAACCGAATCGGAGTGAAAAAATTAACTTGCGTCACAGCTGAAACCTCAAAAACAAAGGAAGTTTATACCATTTTAATGCATAAAACTCAATTTCTATTAGGTAAATTTTAGAGATTTAAGCTACTATTTTTCGGTATGAATGATTTTCCTTTTATAACATTACCCTCAATCGGAGATGGCGAGGACAAAACCTCTCCTTTGAAAAATAGAATCCGGAAAAATTACCGGCAGCTCAAAAAATGGGCAAAGACTACCGGAACTAACTGTTTTAGGGTTTACGATCGAGATATTAAAGAGTACCCTCTTTCAATCGATTACTACGACGGACGATTTGCGGTCTATTTTTATTCCTCTAAGGAGGATGAGGAGCCAAAGGAGAGTCTTTATTTAGCTGCAAATGAGGCCATCACATCGATTTTTCAAGTCTCTCCTCACTTCATTTTTTGGAAAACGAGAATGAGGCGAAAAAAGACTGAACAGTATGAAAAGCTTTCCGAAGAGTCTGATGATGTAGCTGAAAAATTTTTTAATGTCTTTGAGTACGGGGTTAAATTTAAGGTCAACCTCAACGACTATTTAGATACGGGGCTTTTTCTCGATCACAGAGAAACAAGGCAAATGGTGGCAAAACTTGCCAAGGGGAAAAAACTTCTTAATCTTTTTTCCTATACAGGATCGTTTAGCGTCCAGGCGGCAGCAAAGGGAGCGTTTTTTACAAAAAGCGTCGATATGTCAAATACTTATACCGATTGGGCCAGGGAAAACCTCCTGCTAAATACTCTTTCTTTGAAAAATAACGAACTTGTGAGGGATGATTGCTTAAACTTTTTAGATGAAGCGCTTTTTAAAAAAGAAATATATGATGTGATTGTCATCGATCCCCCTACCCTGTCTCGATCAAAAAAAATGGATCAGATGTTCGATATCCAGGAAGATTATATTGGTCTGATAAAAAAAGGTCTTCATCTTTTAGCGCCTGGGGGCACATTATTTTTTAGCACAAATTCGAGAAAATTTTTCTTTGATCCCCACCCCTTTTCCCATAATAAAGTTGAGGAGATCACAGAAAAGACGATCCCGAATGATTATCACAACAAGAAGATCCACAGGTGCTGGAAAATCACCTATTAATTACCGTTTTGTTTTGTTGCTTGGGTTCTATAGTAAGGGGTTCTGTAATACGGGTAGGTGTAGGGGTTAATCCCATTGTAGTAAGGGGTGCGGTACCAGTTCTCCTCTTGGTAATCGGGGCGAATATCTTGATCATACATTCTGTAGGTGGTATGAAGGGGTATATAGTAGGGAAGTGCCACACGAGTATTTTGTTCAACCTCTTGAGTGACTCTGACATTCACATTTTCGACTCTTTCTGATGTTTTAGGGGCAGCTTCAGTTGTGTTTTGCTCGTCTTGAGCATTCTCTGCCAGAGCCGCTCCAAAAAGAAAAACAAAAACAAACAGTTTCATAGACCCTCTTGGATTAATTTTTTTAAAGTGTGCAACCCTTCAATGATCCGCTCCTCCTCTTCTGAAAAGGAGAATCTCACATACCCCTCTTTTCCAAAAGCCCCTCCTGGGACTAAGACGATGTTTCCCTTCGATAAGGCCCTTTCGCAAAACTGTTCTGAGGAGAGTGAGGATTTAAAAAAGGAAACGGGTAGAAACGAGTAAATGGCTGAATCGGGAAGCTTATCAAGGGTTGAAAAAAGGTTTTGAAGTGTGTTAAAAAAAGCCTCTCTTCTTTTTCTTAAAGCCTCTTTTACGTATGAGGTGACTAAAGGTGCCTCTTTAAGAGCCCCTAGAGCTGCCCATTGACTAATGATTGAGGCCCCACTTGTCGCTTGTCCTTGAATAGTGGTAAGACGCTTAATAAGAGACATTTCTGTAAAAACAGCCCCGATTCTCCATCCAGCCATGGCAAAATTTTTAGAGAAGCTTTGAACGACAGCAACTCTTGGAAACTCTTTAAAAGAGCCACACGAGATGTAAGGTGTTGATGAAAAGACGAGATGACTATAAACCTCATCTGAGATCACGAAAATATTATTTTTTTCAGCCACTTCTAAAAGAGCGCGAAGTTCCTCTCTTGTGTAGAGAACACCTGTCGGATTTGATCCGTTGTTTAAGATAAATACTTTTGTTTGTGGAGTGATCGCCTCTTCGAGATCACTTGGGGTGATTTTGCCACTTTTGTTAGCTGAAATGAATACAGGCTTGGCCGAGGAGAGCTCGATGATTCCTGGATACGACACCCAGTAGGGTGAGACAATGAGCGCTTCGTCCCCCTCTTCGAGTAGAAGTTCAGCAAGTGCGAAAAGAGCAAATTTACCACCCGTGGTGATCAAAGTCTCTTCTTCTGAATACGATGTCTGATAATTTATATTCATCCATTCGGAGAACCTATGGCGAAGAGCTTCGACTCCTGCAACGGGTGGGTATGGGGAGAGCTTTGAGCTATAACCTCTTAAGACTCCTTCAAAAATCGCGGGGTGATTGGGTAAAACAGGGTCGCCTGCAGCGAAATTGTAGATTTTTTCGCCAAGCTTTTGTTTAAGACTTGCTTGAGAGATCAGGCGCATCGTTGCCGATTCTTGAACTTCGCTTCTCTTAGACAACAAGACCATTCGATTTTCCCCTCATCCCTTTAGTCTTATCCATAGCGAATGGGTAAAATAAAAAGCAAATGAGGGAAAAGTAAAACTGAAAGTGAGATCCTTTCTTTAGGGACAGGTACTAGTACTTAGTACAAGAATCTTTACAGTTTGCGTAAATTGCTGCAATAATACTGGCCATTAAACCTAATGATCCAAGAGCGACCCCAGCGGTAAAAATGAAGGGGTTACCTGTAAGAGCACCTGCTAACAAAAAAACTGAAGCGGCTAATATGGCAACTTTTGCAACTTTTGGGCTGTGTTTCCACATTTCTTGAGCAACATAAGCCGTTGTGTGCCATATAATGCCCACTAATATTTCTTGACCAACAGCTTTAGCAAAACTATTTGACATCTTAAAATCTCCTTGCATTAAAGGAAAATTATAACAGAAATTTATAAAGATTATATAAAGAAGCTTAAACTTCCTAATTCCCTTTTTCTTTTTTCTTAAGAGAATCAACGCGTTAAGGTCTTAATCAAATCCTAATTTGCACACTCAAGAGGTAAACTGGTAAAGAACAAGACAAGCAAACATTTAAAAAATAAGGGGATTTTTATGAGTGATAATCTAGTCGTAGTAAGTAAAGTAAAAGCTTTAATTAAAGAGCGGTTTGATTTAAGTACTTCGGCTGCTGTGATGGAAGTGTTGTCAAAAATCGTTGAAAAAGAGTGTGTTAAAGCAGCAGAAAACGCAAAAAGAAATAATAGAAAAACAGTGCTCGATAGAGATTTTATTTAGTTTTTAGATGATGAGATGGTGTAACGTTTGGAAAAGGGCTTTTTTAGGGGTGTCTATTAAGCTCTTTTCCTATTTTCTCGTTTAGGTTATACTCAAGGCATGAAAACAAATTGGGAGTTTTTCATGCGTTTTTTTTCCTTGTGTCTTTTTTCTGCTTCTCTTTTAACAGCTTCTGAGTATGTGGCTAAAGATTTTAATCACCTTCCAGGAAAAATTCCGGGCCTTGCCGACAATTTGCTTAAAATGCACATCAAACTCTATGAAGGGTATGTTGCTAACACAAATAAAATACAGGCAAAACTTGAGGCTCTAAGTAAAAGTGGCGACACCAAGGGGCCAGAATATGCAGGGTTAAAAAGACTCTACAGCTGGGAATTTGACGGGATGCGCCTTCACGAGCTTTACTTTGAGAACTTAAAAAATAATCAACCACTTCCTCCCGATTCAAACCTTTATAAGGAGATTGAAAAGAATTTTGGTTCCTACAAGGCTTGGAAAGAGGATTTTACAGCAACAGGCTTGATGAGAGGGATTGGTTGGGTAATCCTTTATAAGGATCCAACGAACGGTTCACTTCACAATATCTGGGTTAACGAACACAATTTAGGTCACTTAGCGGGTGGGACACCTCTGCTTGTGATGGATGTTTGGGAACACGCTTATATCACAGAGTATGGGCTTGATCGCGCAGGCTATATCGATGCTTTTTTTCAAAACATTGACTTCACAACGGTCTTAAAAAGATTTGAAAAGGCAAAAAGTTCATCAATTCCCACAGAAAAATTTTCACTATTGGGAATAGCAAAAAAACAACCAAATTTAATTTAATCATTGCAAATTAAATTTCAGGCAATTTATGAAGAAAACATGTTTTCAAAAAAGTAAAAACAGGAACGAAATAAGGGTTGTATGACATTAGGAAAAAACATACTGATAACGTCTGGACGCTCACCTATAACATTGGACATGGCCAGAAAATTTTCTGCTGCAGGACATAAAGTCTTTGTAACGGAAACTTCGAGGTTTCATCTTTGTACCTTTTCAAATTCTGTTGAAAAGACGTTTGTCGTTCCAAGCCCCCGCTTTAAGCCGATCTCGTTTATCGAAGCTCTTTTAGACATTGTTGAATCAGAAAAAATTGATTTTCTCATTCCTAACTGGGAAGAGATTTTAAATATTTCTTTAAATCTTGAGCGATTTCCTAAGAGTTGCGAGATTTTCTGTTCCTCTTTCGAATTGATCCACACTCTTCACAACAAGTCACTGTTTATCGAAAGATTAAAATCGCTTGGATTAAAAACGCCGAAAACGGTTCTAGTGAGAAATCAGGAAGATTTGGAGAGTTTGTCATTTGGAACCCCTTACGTATTAAAACCGTGCTACTCAAGAGCGTCACAAAAAATCCGAAAGATCTCCCCTCCCCAGCTTCCTCTCGATTTAGATTTTGAGCCGCACAACCCGTGGGTGGCTCAAGAGTGGTTAGAAGGGGAAAAGTTCTGTACTTATACGATTTGTCATAAAGGTGAGATCAATGCGCATGGGATTTATCCTGTGGAGTATGCTATCGATGGAAACTCTTGCGTGACATTTAAGTCGATCGAGCATGAAGGAATTTATCGTTGGATCTCCTTCTTTGTTAAATCGCAAAACTTTACAGGACAAGTGGGATTTGACTTTATTGTGACAAAAGACGGTTCGATTTACGCCATTGAGTGCAACCCTCGTTCGACAAGCGGAGCTCACCTTTTTGCAAAAGAAGATCATATCGATAAAGCCTTCTTAAATACTACCAAAGAGCCTATTTTCCCTCCCCTTGGTCAAAGTAAACAGCTCGCTGCTGGAATGTTGATGTACGGTTGGAAAACATTACCACCAAAGACCTCTGGCTTCTCTTACCTTTGGAAGCTTATCACAAGCAAGGATGTGATCTTTGAATTAAAAGATTTAGCGCCATTTCTTTCACAGCCCTTTCTTGGGATTAAGTACATGCTAGCGAGTAAGAAATCACAAAATACAATGCATTCCACTTTTTACGGTGATCTCGACTGGAATGGAGAGGCTGAGCTTTTTAATCAAACGACACAAGAGCAAAAAGCTATTTAGAATAGGCGACAGCAAGCTCATGATAAAAGTTTAAAATAGACCTCTCCCTAAAGAGGTCTATTTTTTTGTATTTTTATCAAGAGTTTGAAACGACATGTCCCACTAAATCGTATCCAGAAACATCGGTGATTTCGACTAAGTATCTCTTTCCAAATCCCGTAATGCCTGTGTTGTCATTAATGAGCACCTGTCCGTCGATCTCGGGGCATTGCCCCTGGTGACGTCCAACGATCAGAAGCTGAGTTTCTGGATGGTACCCTTCGACGATAACAGAGAGGCGTCTTCCAACAAACCTCTTGTTTAGCTTTTCCACAATCTTTTTTTGTATAGAGGCTAAACGGCGCTGTCTTTTTTCTTTAACCTTTTGATCGATTTGATCAGGAAGAGTGGCTGCATGACTACCCTCCTCTTTAGAAAAAGTAAAGATCCCTACATTATCTAAAGGAAATTTTTGAACAAACTCGCAAAGCTCGTCAAATTGCTCCTGGGTTTCTCCTGGAAATCCTACAATGAGGCTTGTTCTAATCGAAACATCGGGAATCTCCTCTCTTAGACGAGTAATGATGTGACAGATTTGCTCTTTGTTTGTCGCTCTTCTCATAGCTTTTAACATCGAGTTATTCACATGCTGAATTGGCATATCGAGATAAGGGCAAATTCTTTTGTCGCTTTTCATTAAAGCAATGAGTTCATCGGTGATCTCATCTGGATAGAGGTATAAAAGGCGAAGCCAATAATCCCCTTCCTCTTTTAAAAGCTCTTTTAACAAAAGAAGAAGCCCTTCTGTTTTTTTATATCCTAAATCTTTTCCAAAATCGCCCAAATCTTGGGCAATCAAGATAATCTCTTGAGCCCCTTGCTTTAAAAGAAGTCTAAACTCTTTTAAAATTTGTTCTACTGATTTGCTTTTTAAAGGGCCTTTGATGTCTGGGATGATACAGTAAGCACATCGTTTGCGACACCCTTCTGCAATTTTAAGATAAGCGTAGTGTTTAGGTGTCGAGACTTTTCTTGGGATCTCTCCTGCTTCCAAATAACTTTTTGCAGAGGTGATCTCCTCACCTCGCTCTTCTGCTTGAACCGCCTTTAAAATGCCCTGCACATCGCCGGAACCTAAAAAATAGTCAACCCCCGGATGCACTTTCCGAATCTCGTCCGCCTTATTTTGCACCATGCATCCTGTCACAATTGCTTTGGCTGTCGGTTTTTTCTCCTGTAAGACATTCCCAATCGTGTCTAGCGATTCTTTTCTTGAGGCCTCTAAAAAACCACAAGTGTTCACGACAATATAATCGGCAAGCTTAAGATCTTCTGCCACTTCATACCCGGCTCTTAAAAGGATTCCGAGCATCACCTCAGAATCGACCAGGTTTCTTGGACACCCTAAACTAATAAAATAAATTTTATTGCCGCCGACATTAAAAGATGATCGGGGCTCGTGAACCATAGGAAGCATGATAAAAATCCTCACATTAAAAGAGAATATTATCTCAAAATGGCTAGTTTTTTTCTAGGGGAATTTCTTTAAAAAAAACGGGGTAATATCTAAAGATACTACCCCATAAAAGAACACTTAAAAAATAAGCGAAACTTATTTTTTAGCTGCTGGTTTTAAAGCTGCCAACTCTTTTTCTGCTTCAGCTTTTGCAGATGTTGCGTCATCTCTTGTAACTTTCCAGTCGTCACCATTAAAGCGAGCTTTTGCTGCTGCTGCGGCATCTGCAGCTGTTTTTTCAGCAGTTTGTGCTTTTGTCAACTCTTCTGCTGCTTTAGCTGCTGCTTTAACTTCATCAGAATCAGCATCCTTGCCGTTTGCGGCTTTGTCTGCTTCTTCTTTTTTAGCTTGTAGCTACTTTTACAGCATCATTTGTTGATGTTAAATCAGCATGGAATGGTGCTAGAGTACGCTATCATAAGCTGTGTAAGCTTTGAGTGTAGCTTCAGCTGCTTTTAGTTGAGCTTCACGATAAGTAATCGCTGCCGCTTTTTTATCGTCATCTGTTGCTTCAGTTGGAAGAGCATCAACTTTAGCTTTTGCATCAGTTGCTTTTTTCTCAAGTTTAGCTGCATTTTTTCCATAAATCTCAGCTTTTGCGCCCAAATCTTCAGTTTGGCTTTCTTTTGAAAGTGAGCAAACTGATGGGTTAAAGCGAAGAGCTTCAACAAAGCCCAAAATAGGAAGAACAACGTTGATGATTGCTGCTGGAACGTAAACCAAGTCAACAAGAACGTCAACGATGCGTTTTCCTAACTCTTTTCCATCGGATTTAACTGAACCTTCACGGATACTTCCGATCAATTTTAAAGAAGCTTCAGCAACTTTAAGAACGTCTAAAGCTAATGCATACACAGCCACAGCAACGCTTACTGGTGTGTAGGCTAGTGCTTTACCAAAGCCTTTACCGTATTCCCCAAAAGAGCTAAATCTCTTGTTAAATTTCACTTGTGCGAATTCAAAACTAGGTGTTGTTTCGAAAATGGCTCTTATACTACTCATAATCAATCCTCCTCAATTAGGACGTTAACTTTTATTTAAAGTCTCATGCCAGTTAAGCCCCCCTGTGAAGGCCTCTGGACGTAAATTTTGATTACCACGCCTGCTATTCAGCGCTTTTTGCTGAATTCCGCGATTATCAAGGGGGTAATGATAAAATATTGACTTTTATAAGGCAACACCTTTCTTACTTACCCTTGGGTTTCTTTTTTTCAAGAGATTTTTACAAAGGATTTATTGTAAGAGATTTGAATGTATCAGTCAATATAAAATAAAGAGTAAAAAAAAATTCAAAAGAGTAGTAAATAGAGGTAAAAGGAATTTTGTCATGAAATTAGATCTTCAAATCGGCAACAGAGACCTCTTAGAAAGCTATTTTATTGATTATCAAAAGGATAAGAACTCAGTCTCAAAAGAGTGGCAAAATTTCTTTGAAATGTTTCCTGTTAAAGAAAATATTTCTTTGTCATTTGAGATGAATGACTTAAACGCTTATCGATTAATTGAGGCGTATCGAGAATTTGGACACCTTTCTTTATCTTTTGATCTGTTAAAAAAAGAAAACTCGTATTCAGGACTGAATTTCAGTCATTTCGGTTTTTCCCCAGCCGATTTAGACAAATTGGTTCCCACTTTTGGTCTTTTCAAACAATCGCATGTCCCCTTATCTGAGCTTGTCGAAAGATTAAAACAGCTCTACACCGAAAAGATTGGGTATGAGTATATCGGTTTTACCTCTAGGGAAGTGGAATTGTATCTTCAAAAAGCGATTGAAGAGAGATCTTTTTCTTTTCTGCCCGAGGAGAAAAAAAAACTTTTAGAGGAGCTTTGTACTTCTGAACTCTTTGAGGCTTTTCTTCATACCAAATATCCGGGACAAAAACGGTTTTCTCTCGAGGGTTCTGAAACCCTCATCCCTATTTTGTCGTTTCTCTTAAATGAGGCCTCTTTAAAGAATGTCGGAACTTTTGTGATTGGAATGGCCCACAGAGGACGTTTAAATGTATTGTCGAATATTTTAAAAAAGAGTTATTCCGCGATTTTTGAAGAGTTTCACGAAGGATTTCGCCCAAAAGATCTCAATCATTCGGGGGATGTCAAATACCACAAGGGGTTTTCGACAAGACGCGTTTTAGATCATGGTAAAGAGGTCGCTATTTATTTAACCTCCAATCCAAGTCATTTAGAATCAGTGGCACCAGTAGCTCTTGGGCAAGCCTTTGCCTTTCAAAAAATGGAGCCTGAAAAGCTTGTTTTGCCTATTTTAATCCATGGGGATGCGGCCCTTTCGGGACAAGGGGTTGTTTATGAGACTCTTCAATTGACTAAACTTGAAGGGTATACCACTTTTGGGGCTATTCATTTGGTGATTAACAACCATATCGGATTTACGACCCTTCCTAAAGAGGGGCGATCGACTAAATACTGCACGGACATAGCAAAAGCCTTTGGCGCTCCCATATTTCATGTCAGTGTCGAAGATCCAGAAGCTTGCTTGATGGCGGCAGCTTTAGCTCTTGAGATTAGGAATCGATTTCAAATTGACGTTTTCATCGATTTAAACGGTTTTAGAAAATATGGGCACAACGAATCGGATGAACCAGCATTTACCCAGCCTCTTGAGTATCAGGTGATAAAAAACAAAAAGAGTCCAAGAAAACTTTACGAGGAACAACTGATTTTGCAAGGAGTTGTCACACCAGATGACGTTTTAAACTTAGAAAACAGCTTTAAAAATAAACTTCAAAAAGAGATCGACGCTTTAGAAGCTACTCCACAAGTAACTAATTTAGAAGAGGTTAAACTTAAAAGAGTGAACTCTGCCGTGCCTCGTGATTTTATCGAATGGGGAAAAAAGTCGTTCCTTATTCCTGAGGGGTTTACACCTCACCCAAAATTGAAAAAACTTTTAGCTGAAAGAATTGAGATGTGTGAGGGGAAAATCCCCGTCGATTTTGCAACAGCTGAAACTTTAAGTTTTGTTTCCTTATTAAATGAGGGGATAGCGATTAGGTTAACCGGGCAAGATGTGAGACGTGGCACCTTTTCCCAAAGGCACGCTGTATGGTGTGATCAAAAAGAGGAGACGATCTTTTCTCCTCTTGAACATTTAAACAAGACGCAAGCTGTTTTTGAGTGTTATAATTCCCCCCTTTCTGAATACGCCTGTTTGGGATTTGAGTTTGGCGTTTCCACGATTTGGAACAAAGAGCTCACTCTTTGGGAAGCGCAGTTTGGGGATTTTGCCAATGGAGCGCAAATCATTATCGATCAGTACCTTTCGACATCAGAAGATAAGTGGGGCATCACATCTAATTTAACTCTTCTTTTGCCTCATGGGTATGAGGGGCAAGGGCCTGAACACTCCTCTGCAAGAGTGGAACGATTTTTATCTCTTTGTGGTAAAGATAATATGATAGTTGTAAATCCCACAACATCAGCCCAATATTTCCACCTTTTGAGACGGCAAGCATTAAATGAGAAAAAAAGACCTTTAATCATCTTAACCCCAAAAGCTCTTTTAAGAGACAAACAAGCGTTTAGCGCAGTCGAAGAGTTAGAGAGAGGCTCATTTCAAGAAATTTTAAGCGATGAAAAGTTCAAAGCTGAAACTCTCATCATCTGTTCTGGAAAAATTTACTACGACCTTTTAAAAAGACGAAGAGATGAGGCCCTCATTCGAATTGAACAGCTCTACCCTTTAAATGAGGAGTCTTTAACAAGTATAATCGCTAAGTATAAAGAGGTTAAAAGGTTTTTCTTTGCCCAAGAGGAGCCCCAAAATATGGGAGCTTGGTCTTATTTAGAGCCAAAGCTTAAGCGTATTTTGGGAAAGATCACTTATGTCGGAAGAGAGGTGAGTGCCTCCCCTGCAACGGGCTTTCCTTCCTTGCACAAAGAGGAGCTTGAAAAAATAATGGACACACTATTTTCAAATTGATTAAAGAGAGGATCAGGTGATTCATGAAAAAAGAGCTCAAAATCCCCTCGCTTGGGGAATCGATCGTCGAAGTGCAAATAGGGGAACTGTTTAAAGTAAGTGGCTCATACGTCACGCTTGATGAAGAGATCCTTGAAATTGAGACTGATAAAGTCAATCAAGCCTTATACGCACCCCTCTCGGGAGTTTTAACGCTCAATGTCAAAACAGGCGACAAAATCCACGTGAACGAAGTGATTGGTTTTATCGAAGAGAAAGAAGCTGTTGTTGAGAAACCCCTCGTTCAGAAAGAGGTTCAAAAGGTCTCTTCCTCCCCCATAAAAGTCTCAATCCCTTCGTTTTTAGAAGAGGAGAAAAAGGAAGAGAAGCCCCACTTTCCCACCTCATCTGAAAAGAGGGTAAAAATGCCCAAAATTAGACAAGTGATTGCAAGCCGCCTTTTAGAAGCTAAACAAACAACCGCTATGCTTACCACCTTTAACGAAATCGATTTAAAAAAAGTGATTGAATTAAGAACTCAGCATCAGGAGAGATTTCAAAAAGAGTATGGGGTGAAGCTTGGTTTCATGTCGTTTTTTGTAAAGGCTACCCTTTCTGCTTTAAAAGCTTATCCCATTATTAAGAGTTTTATCGACAACGAAGAGATTGTGACACCAATAGCGACCTCGATTGGGATTGCTGTGAGCACTGATAAAGGGTTAATCGTGCCTGTTTTAAAAAATGCAGAGAGTTTAAGTTTTTATCAAATTGAACAAGAGATTGCTCTTTTTGCTAAAAAGGCAAAAGAGGGTGGTTTGACACCGGGTGATCTTTCAAACGGATGCTTTACGATCACTAATGGGGGTGTTTTTGGCTCTCTTTTCTCAACCCCGATACTCAATCCCCCTCAAAGCGCCATCTTAGGAATGCATAAAATTCAGGATAGGCCCGTTGCGATCAACTCCCAAGTTGAAGTGCGCCCGATGATGTATGTGGCTTTAAGTTACGATCACAGGCTGATCGATGGGAAAGAGGCGGTCTCCTTTCTCGTTCACATTAAAAGATGCCTCGAAGACCCGAGCATTTTTTTACTCGAGCTATGAAAATTTTTGATGTCATTATTATTGGAGGAGGTCCCGGCGGTTACACGGCGGCTTTAAGGCTTGCTCCCCACATGAAAGTGGCAATCGTTGAAAAAAATGAAAGACTTGGGGGCACTTGCTTAAATGTGGGGTGTATTCCCTCAAAAGCGCTACTTGAAGCGACTAAACATTTAGAATTTATCGAAAAAAAGGCGGCAGCCTTTGGAATTTTTTCCTCTGTTGAGAGAGTTGATTTTTCAAAAATGATGAAGCGGAAAGAGGAAATTATCTCTAAACTCTCTCAAGGATTAAAAGAGCTCTTTCAAAATCAGAAAATCCCCCATTTTAGAGGGCATGCCAGTTTTATCAACGAGAAGGAGATTGCCGTTTCTGGTGAGGTCCTCAAAGCTGATCGGTTTATTATCGCAACAGGGGCAGAACCGATAACTCTGCCCTTCTTGCCAATCGATGAAGAGAATGTGCTCTCCTCGACGGGGGCCCTTTCTTTAAAAGAAGTCCCCAAATCCCTTCTCATTGTAGGAGCTGGTGTGATTGGAGTAGAACTGGCCTCTGTTTACACGCGCCTTCACACCAAAGTCACTGTGATTGAAATGCTCGATCGGATCTTACCCATGTTCGATACCGATTTAAGCCAATCTCTTCAGAAAATTCTTGAAAATCAAGGGATTGAATTTCAATTATCTGCCAAACTTAAGAGTAAAAATGTGTATGAAAAGGAAGGTGTCGAGAAGAAGATTGAGGCTGATAAAATATTAGTCGCCATTGGGCGCCGCCCTTTCACCGCTTCTTTAAATTTAGAAAAAGTCGGCGTTCAGTTAAATCAAAAAGGGTTTATCGTGGTCGATGATTTTTTAAGAAGCAGTAAACCCCATATTTTTGCCATTGGCGATGTCACGGAGGGGGCACAACTTGCCCACAGAGCCTCAGATGAGGGGTTAGCTCTTGCAGAGCACCTGCTTGGAAGAGAGGTTCAAGTGAATCCCCTTGCGATTCCAAACGTAGTTTACACGCACCCTGAAGTGGCAAGCGTCGGTCTAAACGAAGGAACCCCCAACACCAAAACTACTAAATTTTATTTTAAGAATAACGGACGCGCCCTTTGCGAGGGGGAAACGGAAGGATTTGTTAAAATCGTCTTTGATAAAACGACAAGAAGAGTTTTGGGCGTCCATATATTATCCCACAATGGGGGAGAGATGATCGGAGAGGCGACCCTTGCAATACTAAATAAATTAACTATCGACGATTTAGCTTACCTTTCTCATCCTCACCCGACTTTAAGCGAGGTCATAAAGGAAGCTGCCTTAAAGCAGCTCCACAGCAATTGAGTCAAAAAGTAAAACCCCTTTTCTGGTCAATTGCACTCTATTTTGATCGATTTTAACAAGTTCAAGAGTCGAGAGGCTCTTAAGGGTGGCCATCGTTTCACTTGGAAGTGGGTACCGATCTAACAAGACACCTTCAAGCATCCGCAAATTCACGATAAACCGCTCGATCACGTTTTGCGGATAAGGCAGCGTTTCCCTAAAATCGATCGGAAGCTCCCCTTGATTTAAGCTCTGCAAGTACTTGTTTAAGTTAGCCACATTTTGCCTTCTCTCCCCAGAAAAGTCGGAAAAAGCTGAGGGACCTAAGCCAAAAAAGGGCAATGAGCGCCAGTAGCGGCTGTTGTGAGCTGCTTCATAGTTTTTTTTAGCAAAAGCTGAAATTTCATATTGAGTGAATCCCGCTTCGTTTAAAAGGGAGCAAGCGCTCTCATACATTTTTAAGCTTTCGACACTTGTAGGTTGTGGGGGTTTGGTTTTATAAAAAACGGTGTTTGGCTCAATTTGCAGGTTGTAGAGAGAGACATGAGTGATCGGAAGAGTGGTTGCTGTTTGTAGAGTTTTTTCCCAAACGTCTACTGTTTGAGTGGGTAAATCGTACATTAAATCGATGGTGATATTATCAAAGCCAACTGATGCAATGGTTTCGATCGCATTTAAAGCGCCTTTAGCATCGTGAGTGCGCCCTATCTGTTTAAGAAGTGAGTCGTCAAACGATTGGACGCCTAAGCTGATCCGATTGATTCCTGCCTCTTTATATCCCCTCATCAGCTCTAGAGTGACTTTTTCGGGATTCACCTCTAAAGTGATCTCACACCCCTTAAGAGAATGTGTTTTTTTAACCTCTTCCAAAAAAGTGAAGACCCTTTTTTCTCCAAAGAGGGAAGGAGTGCCTCCTCCAAAGTAAACGGTGGCCACTTTAGGGATTTGAGATTTCAATAAATGCCACTCCAAAATCAGAGCACTTAAGAGTTGATCGTGGAGTGTTGGCGATTTATCTAAGAGGACAAAAAAATGACAATAGGGGCATTTTTTTGTGCAAAAAGGGATGTGGAGATAGAGCCCCACATCTTTACAAGTGATGTTACCACTCATCGGCATCAGGATCTAAGATACCTCCACGACGCCATCTGTTTTTTTCGCTAAAGAACGAATCGTTGTCATCAGTTTGAGTCTCTTCAGACCCCTCTTCTTTCTCTTCATCGTCTGAATAAGAATCGGAGTCATCATTTTCCACAGTGTCATCGATATTAAACGAGCCTTCGGTAATCCCTCCGGTTTCTCCCCCATCGATATCGGGAATTGTGGGCATCTCGGTAAACCCTGCCCTTGTGGCATTTCTCTTAGGAGCGATAAACTCTTCAGCTTCACCGCTCTCTTTTAAGAATTGCAAACGAGATTTCTCTTCCTCAATTTTGCCAAGGACAGCCTCAATCTCTTCTTTGTGTTTTTCGATATCTTTTTTTGGAACAAGTCCGAGTTTCAACCACTGCTCTAAATCTTGTAACTCGCTTTCCAATTTTTTCAAACGTTCACTTTTTACAGTCCGCATAAAACTTATCCTTACCTTGTTGGAACTACTCACTGACACTAAAAATCAGACTCTGAAGGCACCACTTTTTCAAAAAAAATGAGAAGTTAAGTCGACAATTTCCAAGTGAATAGTGACCTCATCCGCGATTCTAGATTTTGGTCATCTTTAATTCAAATGAAATTTTGCTCATCACTACTTGTTTCTCTAAGCTTCAGGCGTAAGATTCTATAGGAGAATCGATTAAAGAGCAACTCAATTAGTTATATTTCTTATCCTCAAGAGCTGTTGACAATATCGAAAAGGAATGGCACGCTGAGGAGTATATGTATGCTAAACGACAAGTCCCATTTCCTAAAATCGTCGCGCAAGATCTTTCTTCAGAGAGTATTGAACTTTTAAACGAACGAGACTATCTTCTTGAAAGGGGTGTTGAGCCTCTTTTGGAAGAGGAGCTTGCGATTGCAGAAAAACAACTTCACGTTTACGAAAACCCTTCTTTTCCAGGAGACGACCCTCTTGAATTGCCTATCACCTCCTCAACCGTAGAGGAGTGCGGCGTTGCAAATACGCAAGGCTTAAGAGAGGCGCAAGAAGACACTCATCTCATTTTTTCAAGTCATAATCTTCGCCTAAGAGCTCTCTTTGATGGGCATTTGGGATCGAAATGCTCTCTATTTTGTCATGAACACTACGAAGAGTGTTTTGAAAAAAGGCTTGCAGACCCTGAATTGAATGCTCTTCCAGAAGAGGACTTTCTCTACAATGTTTTAGCTCTTTCTTTGGTGGATTTAAGCCGCTCATTTCCCTTAAAAGAGCCGGGATGCACGGCAAATGTGGCTCTCATCGAGGGCAATAAACTTTTCGTTGCCAATGTGGGCGATTCTCGCGCGCTTTTTGTGACTAAACGGGAAGTGATTGGCTTGAGTTGTGATGCAAGAGCCACTCAAGAGCGATTTTTTATCGATATCGTCGAAAGAGGGGGCTTAGTTACGATGAATTATACTGTGGCACACCCCTTAAGTCAATGGACGATTGCACCGGCCCAGTCGATTGGCGATCACCACTTAAGGGGTGCCATGAACCCAAGGCCAAAAATCTCAAAATTAAATATTGAAAAGGAAGGAATTCTAATTCAAGCTTGCGATGGGCTTTTTGATGTAGCCTCGACGATGCAGGTTGGAAAAAGAGTGCAACAGCTTTTTAATCATTCACCCGAAGAGATCGCAAGAACCCTTGTGCAAGACGCATTAAACTCAGGGTCTACTGATAATATCACGGTACTTGTCACTAAGATTTAACCTTAAGTCCTTCCCTTTTTTTAACGGCAAGAACTTAAGGATATAAGAGGTAAACGGGTTTTAATAACCGTGCGAAGTGCCACAGCCACAAGAGGAACGGACATTCGGATTTGAAATCTTAAATCCTGACCCTTGTAAACCATCGACATAATCGATCTCTGCCCCAAGAAGACGCTTTAGATGCTTCGTTTCCACATGAATTTCCATTCCATTAGATACAAATACGGTGTCTGTAGGAAGAGCTTTTTCTGAGTAGTCGAGAACGTACTGAAAACCGTTGCAACCAGCCATACGCTCCTCAAAGCGGATCGAATAGCCCGCCTTTCCTTCCTCTTCCAAAATCTTTTTATATCTTTCGACAGCTCTTTTGGTCATCGTAATTGTCGTAGGGTCGCTTTCATCTTCTAGCAACTTGTTTAAACGCTCAACTAAACGCTCAATTTCAGGGTATCCCATCCCATGTCCAAGCATTCCTGCCTCTAAAGTTTCCCATGTCGCTGCGTGGCAACCGACACAATGTAAACCGGCATTAGAAATCTCCCTTGAAAGCGCTTCAGCTTTTGTTGGGAAAAGAGAGAGAATCTCTTCAATTGTGAGAGTCATCTCGATACGTTTTTTTGTCTCTTGAGTCATTTAAAATGATATCCTTACATTTCCATTTTTTATCTTACATTGACACGCCAATCTTTCGTCGAGTATCCCCTCCCCTAAAAAATCTTCCTCGGCGCGTGTCGGTGGGGTTAAATTCTCAAACCCCTCCTTCACCTCGATGATGCATGTTCCACAGACCCCCTCTGTACACGCAAACGGAACCCCCGCGTTTTCGCAACACTCAGCTATCGGAGCTCCCTCAGGAAGCTCCACTTCATCTCCATTATGATCAAATATTAATTTTGGCATGCTCTATCTCATTAGTTTCAAATAATCATAAAGCGCTCTTAAAAAAAAATCAAGCGTTTTATTCGGTAAACTGGTAACATCTGCGTCTAAAAAAATAGGATTTAAAAAATGATTATTTATTCAAAAAAAATTATTCATTTTATTGAAACAATGACACTCCGAGTTAAAGAGATTCTTTCAGAAGAAGTGGGACTTAAAGTTAAAAATAATCGATTTTATGATAGGGGTATGAATTTTTCTTATCCCATTAAGATTGTTATTTTTAATAACAAAAAAATGCTTGGGTATTTCGATAGAGATTTTTATGAGATCGGTTTTCACGAGGCTTTGATGATGAAAAGTCAAAAAGAGAGGGATAAAATCATACGGCATGAGATCGCTCACCTTATTTCCATTATCGAATACCCCGACATGGTAGACCCTCACGGATTTGAATTCAGGGCTTTTTGCGATAGAATGGGGTGGGGAGAAGAGGTTTTTAGAAAAACCGCCTGCCTTGAAAATTTTGAGGAGATCACTCCCCAGGAAGAGAGTGCCCTATTGAGAAAAATACAAAAATTAATGGCGCTCTCCTCAAGTAACAATAAAAACGAGGCTGAATCGGCCTTGATGAAATCTCAAGAGCTTCTCTCAAAACACAACATCGAGGGGCAGTATTTAAAACAAGATTTAGACGATTTGATCGTACTAAAAAGAGTCTTAAAAGAGAAAAGAATCAGCCCCAAATCCTCAGCAATTGCCTCCATTTTACAAACTTTTTTTGTTTCGGTGGTTTTTTCTAAAGGGGGAGAATTCACTTATTTAGAGATTTTAGGGACAGAGGTGAATGTCGAGATCGCTGAATATGTGGCTCAGTTTCTTGATCGGGAGTTTGAATTGATGTGGCAAGATACTAGAAAAAAATGGCCCCATTTAAAAGGAGCTGTCGCCAAAAACTCATTTTTTTCAGGACTTGCAAAGGGGTATTGCAATAAGATTCAAGCTCTTAAGAAAGCGCATTCAAAAGAGATTTCCACAGCTTTAATTGTGCTTGAAAATCAACTAGAAGAGGCAAAAGCTATTGTATACCCTAGTTTAAGAACCACAAGATCCTCAAGGACTCATTGTAGAGAGTCTCAATTCTACGGGGAGATGGCAGGAACCAAGTTAAATATTAAGGGGGCTGTTGGTCACAAACAAACAGGGCAAATTTTAATCGGCTAAATCTACTCTTTCACGGTGCTTGGTAGTCTGATAAAGCTAATTGTCAATCCACTAAAAATGAGGCATAACCCCAAAAACTCGAAGAGAGTCGGAAGCGTCCAACCGTATAGGTAAACATAGAAAAGTCCAAAGAAAATTTCAAGTACAGCGAGCTGCCCTAAAAAAGCCATTGGAAGACGTCTAGAGGCGAAATTCCAAAACACATTTGTTAAAAATGAGACCAGAATTCCGTTGGTGAGACTTGCTAAAAAATACCTTTGAGTCTCTTCTTGAGAAGCATTTAATAAATAAAGAGTTTCAGGGTGAAAAAAGTACAATAAAACAAAAAGAGCGACTCCTCCCACCAAAGAAAACAATCCCATGAGAGAGACCCAATCAGTGCCATCCACATTTTTCTCTTTTCTTAAAAACTCCCCATTAGTGACAGTGTACCAAGACCAAAGAGAGATCGCTGAAAAAGAGCAAAGACACCCAATAAAAAACGAAGGGGTGACCCCATCGAGGGAAATGAACGATTCGTATTGCATCAAAAAAAGACCTAAAAAAATCCCGAAAATCGGAATAAAAAGCTGTTTCCATGGGTACACTTTGTGCCGAAAATTGCCAAAGATTGAGGAAGCGACGGGGAGTAGGCTAGCAAGAGCCACACCGAAAGAGCCCCCTAGAAATCGGATGCTTTCTACTAACAACACGTAGTAAAGAAGAAGGCTTGCCAAAGTAAAGACTAAAGCTAACTTCCAAAAATGCCAAGGGAGGCGATCGAGTCGCCCCTTTAATTTCACTAAAGAGAATCCCGTTGAAGCGACACCATAAAAGACAAAGCGACCTATCGCCACTTCAAAGGAGCTAAACTCAGGTAGAAAAACAGGCAAAAAAAAGGATAACCCCCAAAGAGCTGTCGCTATAAATGCTGCTAAAAGTCCTAAGTTCACGATGATTTTCCTATCTTAAAATAAGGTGAGATGTTATCATATTATTTATTATAAGTCGAGATTTTATGAAAAAGTCTATTGTTATTTTCTTCTTTATCTCTATTTTTATCCTATTTATTGCAACAGTTGCTGTCGATACTTACGAAAAATCCCCGGCTCTTCTCACTTGCGCTTTATGCGATCAGGAAGCTAGGGGTAAATATTTTTATGAAGATGATCTTGTTGTGTGCATGATGCCTTCGACCCTTTTGACCCCAGGGCACACCATTATCGCTCCAAAAAGACACCTTCATAACTTCAATGAGCTGACGGAAAAAGAGCTAACCCATATTCAACAAGTGATCGGCTTTTTAAATGAAAAAATTAAACACCTCTACGATACCGATGATTATATTCTTTTTTTGGAAAAAACAGGGAATAAATCGCATATTTACTGGCACTATATTCCTACAAAGCCTTCCTCGATGATTTTTAATCACCTTCGTTGGCTCTACTTTTCTAAAATCGAAGGAGGAATGGGATCGACACTGGGATTTATGGCTCTAAAAAATGAGTTTAATCAACTAACAAAAGAAAACTTTTTAAATACTGCCCCTCAGGATGAAAAACACTCACGGGGTGATCAAACGCTTGTCGGTGAGCACTCAAAATAACGACATCTCTTTTTGCTTGAAGAGAGGCTTGAAAAATGATTTTTCTAAACGATTCTTCATCAAAATGGTAAGAGCAAGAACAGGTAAGAAGAAGCGAGTTTTTGGGCATTTTCTCAAGAGCCATCCGATTTAATGTGCGGTAAGCGCTTTGAGCTCTATTAAGATCCCCCTTCTTTTTAGCAAAAGCTGGTGGATCTAAAATCACTACGTCAAAATCTAAAGGCTCTTTTTCGAGAAAAAGAAAAGCATCAGAGGCGATCCCCTGATGAATTTTACCAAAACCATTAAGCTCCATATTCCTGGATGCCATATCGACTGCCTTTTGAGAGTAGTCAAGAGAGATCACAGATGAAGCTCCCCCAGAGGCTGCAAAAACGCTAAAACCCCCGGTATAAGAGAACGCATTTAATACTTTTTTTCCTCGAGAATAAGAACCAATCAAACTCCTCATCTCCCTCATATCGAGGAAAAAGCCCGTTTTTTGACTGGTATGCAAAGAGACAATAAACGCTCTTCCCCGCTCTTTGACAATCACCTCGTCGACATCATCTCCATATAAAAGCCCCTCATAGGGTTGAAGCCCTTCTTCAGTTCGAGCCGGAAGTTTTGACTTTTCATATAAAGTCTTTGGTTGAAGCACTTCCAAAATCATTGAAATGAGTTGTGGTTTAATCCGTTCTAACCCGAGAGTTGCAATTTGCAAGACGATGGCATCCCCATACTTGTCGATAATTAACCCCGGGATTTGATCAGCTTCCCCATTGACTAATCGATAAGCTGTCGTTTCCTCTTTTTCAAAAAATAACTCACGTCTTTTTATAGCTTTTATCAAATGATTTTTTATCGAAGTGAAAGGATCAGTTTCATCAAACGAGACAAAACGACCGGTAAGAGAACACTTTTTGTTGAAATAAGCGTATCCCAAATGCTCCCCATCAAAACTTTTAACAGCTAGAAAGGGATCTAAAGTTTCGGGAAGTGAGGAGTGAAGAGCGCCGGAAAAAAGCCAACAATGTTTCAGCTTTACGCTTTTTTCTCTCCCCTTTTTTAAAATCACATATTGCATGGGAACAATCTAAACTTATTGCATTTTTTTTTCAAGACATTCATAATAAGATGCATGAATTCAAAAAATAAAGATACATCTTGGGAAGGAGTGAACGCCTGGTACCACAAAAGCGTTGGTAAAGAGGGGCACTATTACCACAAAAATGTGATCCTTCCGAAACTGATTCCGCTGCTTCAGCTAAAAGAGGAGTCCTCTCTTTTAGATGTAGGTTGTGGTCAAGGGATTTTGGCAAGGCATTTGCCTAAAGGATTAGACTACCTTGGAATTGATTTGTCGGCGTCTTTAATTAAGGAAGCTATTCAGCTAAATAAGGATCGAAGTAAAGAATTTCTTCATCACGATGCGACAAAACCTCTTCAGACAAAAAAAGGGCCCTTTACGCACGCCGTGATGCTTTTGAGTCTACAAAACATCGAAAGCCCGAAACTGACTTTTCAGATGGTGAAGCCTCTTCTGGTAAAGGGGGGTAAGTTTACTTTAGTCCTCAATCACCCCTATTTTAGAATTCCAAGACAAACATCGTGGGGCATTGACGAGGGGAAAAAATGTCAGTACCGTAGGATCGATAGGTACTTGTCCCCTCTTAAAATTCCTCTTGAAGCTCACCCTGGAATTAAAGATGACAAAACACAAACCTGGTCATTCCACTTCCCTCTTTCAACCCTCATTAATTGGTTAAGCGAAGAGGGATTTGCTCTTTATCATTTAGAGGAGTGGTGTAGCGATAAGGTAAGTACTGGTAAACACAAAAAGATGGAGGATTTTGCCCGAGATGAGTTTCCTCTTTTTATGACACTTCAGGCGATGAAATTATGAAAGTTTTAGGAATAGAGAGCACATGTGATGAAACAGCGGCATCAATTGTCGAGGATGGAAAAACTATTCTCTCAAATGTCGTTTCCTCCCAGATCGACCTTCACAAACATTTTGGGGGCGTGATTCCAGAACTTGCCTGTAGAAGACACATCGACGTGATCCTTCCGGTGATTCAACAAGCTTTGGATCAAGCGCATCTTTCGTTAAAGCAGATCGATCTTATAGCGGTTGCCAATGGTCCTGGACTTATCGGCGCCCTTTTGATTGGTCTTAATACGGCTAAAGCTCTAAGTTTAGCCTTAAATATTCCCTTAGTCGGAGTCAATCACGTTGAAGCGCATCTTTTTGCAGCCCTTATGGATAAGGACCCCATTTTTCCCTCGCTTGGAGTGGTGCTATCTGGGGGACACACCTTTCTTGCCAAGATGAATGGTATAGGTGATTACGAACTCATTTCGGAAACAATCGACGATGCCTTGGGGGAGGCTTTTGATAAAGTGGCAAGAATCCTCTCTCTTCCTTATCCTGGAGGACCGCAAATTGAGGCTCTTGCGAAAAAAGGGGATCCAAAGGCATTCCCCTTCACCTCAGGATTTGTCAAAAATCGTCCTCTTCACTTCTCATTTAGCGGTTTAAAAACAGCTGTTCTCTATAAGGCTAAAGGGCAAAATTTAAGCGAGACACCAACTGAATTAAGCGAAGAGATGAAAGCGAATCTGGCTGCCTCCTTTCAATACACAGCTTTTCAAGATGTGGTCACAAAAGCCAAAAAAGTGCAGCAAATGCATGGGTGTAAAAGCTTTTGCTTCGGTGGGGGCGTCACTAACAACCGAGCCCTTAGAGAACTTTTTGCAAAAGAGTGCCCCGACACTGCTCAATATTGGCCTGAATTTCATTTATCTTTAGATAATGCCGCTATGATTGCAGGGCTTGGGTATCATGTCTACAAAGCTAAGGGGGCGGCAAAAAACTTACAAGCCCTCACACGAATTCCTTTATAAAAATTAAAAGTTTTTGTAGGATGGCCTTTAAATTTAAAGGACACCCGCATGAAATTTGGCCTTATTTTTTCTTGTGCAATGTTGTTTTTCTACACACTTTCTCTAGAGGCTGAGCAATTTTCCGATGTTTTCAAACCAATCTCAATCAAATATCTCAACGAGTTGTTTGATAGCGCAAATCCTGAAAAACAGGAGGAGTTAAACCACCATTTTCATATAAAAAAAATATACGGGGCTAGGCCAGACAATAATAAGTACATCACATCTTACTCTCTGTTTTGGAAATCCACACACACTAGTCTGCCCCAACCTCTTGTAAATGAAGAGAGTATTCATGAAATAAGGACTTTTTCTCGTGCGACTTCTTCTTTTTATAACTACTATGTGGCTCCAATGATCCAAACGATAAAAAAAAGAGCGCAATTACATCCAAAATGGGTACCCCGAATTTATTTAGCTGCCGATTTAGAGTTTATGGTGCCTCATTTGCAAGAACAAACTAAAGCTGAAATTTATCTCATGGCGTCAAGTTCTATAGCACACAACCCAGGAGCGCTATGGAGATTTTTAGCCTTTGATGATCCTCAAGCTTATTTTGTGTGTATTAATGACAGCGATGAGTATATAAACCCCCACAATGAGTCTAAAGTGTTCTCCTGGTTAAAAGATTCTTCGAGCAAGGGATGGCTTAGGTTAATGACATTAAATTATAGGGAAAATCTTGAGGAAGCTCTTTATTCACCTCTTGTCGCATCTTCTTTATGGTTTAAAAATGTCCAGAATTTAAATTTTAACATGGAAAAAGCAATGAAAGGGTTTATTCTTCACAGACAATTGTTTCCTGATGAAGAGAGGCATCCCAGAGATGTTAGCTATGATACGCATCCTTATGGATTTGGAAACGAATTTCCGACTTACGGCTTCGACGAGCGCTTTTTAAAACATGTCGTTTATTATGAAATGGCCAAAAGAGGTGAGTTAACCGCTTTTCTTGTAAATAAGTTTGAAGAGGTGAATGCCAATCAAATCCTTAAAAGTGCATCGGCTAAAAATTTGGTGTTAATGGATATTGAATTCATCCGGAAAAACAATCTTCGACCAATTTATGGAGTCAAATTAATACCTGAATTATGGAGTCATAATTAATGAAAATTTTATTTACATTTTTTAGTTTCTTCTTTTTGGGCAATGCACATGCATTTCTTGAACATTACACTTATGGAAGCGGGACAGTTAAACCTGGAACCGCTATTTGTTTGCCGATAGCAAAGGCGCAACTGTTTGGAGAGCGTTGTTCGGGTACAAGCTTTTTTAGGATACTTTTTGATGAAAATGCGCATTTTAAGACGACCGACTATTACGGTCATAAGCATTTCCCTTGCTGGTTTGATTACCCGTATGACGAGGTCTTTTACCAACGTCCAATACATGAGTATACCTTAGAGGGCAGCGATGATTGTCTCTTTCTAGTTATCTTTAGAAACCCCTACGACTGGTTGCGAAGTTTCCACGAAAAACCCTTTTGCGGTACAGCTTCGATGTATAACCTTAGTTTTAGCCAGTTTATTCGCTCTCCATGGCTTGCAGGTGATGATCCAACTTGTAGTACGCCTCTCGATACTAACCCAACCGATAAAAAACCTTTCAAAAATTTGATCTACCTACGTACAGCTAAAATAAAAAACATGCTTAAAATACAAGATCTCGTCAAAAACGCTTATTTTATCAATTATGAGACACTTAAAGAACACCCTAAAGAAGTGCTTCAGGAGATTCACGAAATCTTTGGGATTCAGTTTAAAGAAGATTTTACATCTCCTACTTGCCATTTCCGTGGAAGCCAATGCTTGCCAACTGACTTTAAAGAATCTCAGTATAATCCTATTTCCATAGAGGATTTAAAATTTATAAATGAAACCCTCGATGAAGAAATCGAAAACAGTATTGGGTACACACTTGTTCAAGAAATGAGCAATTAATACTCGGCCCTGAGAAAGTAAGGGTTCCTTGAGAAAAATTTGCAGTTAAGGAGTAAGAGAGACATAGCCTATTTTGCAAGGTTCAATTATATGACAATGAGAAAAGCTTAAAAATTTCGCGAATGGAACACGCACTCTCCAAAGAAAAAGTGATCCTTTTGTAACAAAAAAAGCGGTGAACGACGCTTCCCCCCCCTTGTGGGGGTGAGGAGTAAAACGCATTTTTTGTCAAAAGGGGCACTTTTTATTGGAGAGGACTTTTTCAGGGCCGACTAATCATAAGATACTTCCACATATGAAACATTGGCTATACAGGCAGCTTCATAGCTAAAACTACTGTATTTTGTGAGAATTAATTTTTGAGTTTTGGTAAGGAGAAAAAAGTCGACTAAACTATCAAGTTGTCCTTTTAATGTGCACCGCTCTATGTTGTCAAATTGATCGAACCTCAGTTTGTCATTTATGATGACTCTTTCCCCAAAATGTTCCTTCATCTCCATTAGACATTTTTTTGAGTCTCCACAAACATAAAAAGTGACCTTTGGATTTTGGGATATTTCTTGTTCCATCGCCTCAAGGTATTTCCAGTATGCCACTTTATCGACTCCAAAAAAGGGAAGTAAATCAGTTCCTCGTATATGAACACCAACGGTATAATCAGAAAATTGCTCATGAATGAGATCTACTTTATCCCGCACATATTTTACAGGAATCAATGTTGAATAAAATTCTTGTTTTTTTTTCAGATAGACTTCATTAGACATACCTTTGGGTTTAATATTATGGATTGTTTGAATTACAACATTTTTACAATTGATCGGAACACTAATTTGAAATTCAGCGCCAGGAGAAGTACAAAACAATTTGTGATTTAGAAGCTCTCTTTCATCTGTAATGGTTTCGCAAAAATCGACCGGTTCCCATATCAATCCTGGGTTGTCGCTATCTCGTTTAAAACCAAATAAAATACCATCACTTGGTAAATCATTGATAAATTCAAAATTTGGATATTCAAACAAATCACTCCATTGGGAATCGCCAATAATAAAAGACTCTTTAGGATGAGACCAATAGACCACTAATTTTCGATCTAAGTGGTCTGAAATCACTTTTGAGGAGGCTAACGTTCTAAGACGATTACAAAGTCCGTTTAAACCTGAAAAAACCAAAACATTTTCGTTGGTGTATGAACAAGAAAAAAACAAACTCAAATATAAAATTCTAATAAACATCATAAATAACTCATTATCGTTAATTTTTTTATTTACAAAAAATTGGTCAACCGAAAGGCTACATCATTAAAAAAAAACATATTTTTTTTTAAAAAATGAACATACCTTTAAGTTGAAATGAAGGCAAGGGAGTTTTTCTTTGGAGAGTGCGTGTTCCATTCGCGAAATTTTTAAGCTTTTCTCATTTTCATATAATTAAACCTTGCAAAATAGGCTATGTCTCTCTTCCTCCTTAACTGCAAATTTTTCTCAAGGAACCCTTACTTTTTCAGGGCCGACTAAATAAACCTTGCAAAATAGGCTATGTCTCTCTTCCTCCTTAACTGCAAATTTGTCTCAAGGAACCCTTACTTTTTCAGGGCCGACTAAATAAACCTTGCAAAATAGGCTATGTCTCTCTCACTCCTTAACTGCAAATTTGTCTCAAGGAACCCTTACTTTTTCAGGGCCGACTAAGGAGTTTTTAAACATTTCCGTATTAAGCGTTGGAATAAATAGCATCGAGACCATTACCTCCGATCATTAACCAATTGCTGCTAAAATCATAAATTAAGCTTGCCTCTTAAAGATAAAATGAGTTAGAATCGCTCCCAAAACCACATCCCTTGGAGACACTTTTTATGGCAAGTAAGCGTGAAAAAATTAAGTTGAAAAGCTCAGAGAGCCATTATTTTTATTTTACAGTAAAAAACAAGACACAAACTCCCGATCGTATTACACTGATGAAGTACGATCCTAATGTAAGAAAACGGGTCGAGTTTAAAGAAACAAAATAGAGGCTATCATGTTCGAGTTCTCCATCGCAATGAACTATCTCATTCCCCGATGGAGACAGCTTTCTGTTTCGATCATTAGCTTAATTTCTATGCTGGTGATCTCGTTGGTCGTCTGGCTTATCCTTATTTTCTTCTCAGTCACTGAAGGGCTAGAGAAAGGGTGGATTCAAAAACTTATTTCATTAACAGCTCCCATTAGAGTCACACCGACAGAGCACTACTTCAACTCCTACTACTATTTAGTTGATACCATTAGCCAGCGCTCCGACTATACAGTTAAATCGATCGGAGAAAAAAGGTTCGCTTCAGAAACCGACCCGTTAGATACCGACGTCGATGAGCTCCCTCCAGCTGAGTGGCCCCTCCCAGATTTCGATAGCCAAGGAGAATTAATCGACCCTGTTAAGCGCGCCTTCTCTGTTTTTGAAAATTTAAAACTAAAAGCAAGTGATTTCCAAATTAGCGCAGGTCAACTCTCTCTTACAAGAGCCGGTTTACCCCCTTTTAACACCGCTTCCTACCTAGGCTCTATCGATAAAGAAAATCAAACACTAAAAAATACGCTTCTTCCTCCATCGATAGAGGACATCAATCACTGTATTTTCACCCTAAAATCCCCCTCGTTTTTAGATCAAATCGATGTCAAATCACTTCAGACAACCTCGCTTTGGAAAATCCCTAAGACGCTAATCCCCAAAAGCGGTCTTTATTATGGAATGGGGTGTTTTAAAAATGGGGAGCTCGTTCAGGTGGTGATTCCTGAAAATACGAAAGATTTAACGTCTCTTGGTGATATGTTAAAAGGGTTTACCTCTCTTAAAGTGGTCACTTTAAAAGTTGAACCCGATGAAACCGCTTTCGTTTTTGACAAAATCAACGGCAATCTAGGACTACCCCCTCTCTACTTTCCTCAAAAGACCACTCTAAATCTGACTAAACCTTTAGAATCATTAGATTCTGTCTCGGTTGCCTTAAAAATTCAGGAAGGTGAATGGCAAGGAGATGTTCCACTTCGCGACCTCTCTTTGAAAGAAGCCTTAATGAGCACTGATTTATCGTTTGAACCCCACCCTCTTTTTGGAGAACCGATCTTACTACCTAAAAGTTTTAAGGAACAAAAAGTGTACTTGGGCGACAGAGGATTTCTCTCTTATTATGCACCCACTGCAAGTTCTGTCCAAGAGCAAAAAATCCCCGTCTTCGTTCTAGGGTTTTACGATCCCGGTATTATCCCGATTGGTGGGAAATTCATTTTAGCCAACAACTCTTTAGTTTCCTTATTTGCTCAAGCCCACAACGAAGGCAATAGAATGCAGACTAGCGGGATACACTTAAGGTTTGACGATTTAAAACAAGCCGCTTCATTGAAAGAAAAAATCCTCAAACAGTTTGAAAAAAAAGAGATCGCTCCCTATTTCAAAATTGAAACGTATGAAGAGTTTGAATTTACAAAAGATCTTATTCAACAACTAAAAAGCGAAAGAAATTTATTTACCCTCATTGCAACTGTCATCATTATCGTTGCTTGTTCAAATATCATCTCGATGCTGATCATCTTAGTTAACGATAAAAAACTGGAGATCGGTATTTTACGCTCTCTTGGGGCAACGTCTCGTCACATAGCCACCATTTTTGGGATCTGCGGCGCAGTCATGGGTTGTTTGGGAAGTTTTATCGGTGTTTTCGCTGCTAGCTTAACTTTAAAAAATTTAAATCATCTGATCGCTTTCTTGAGCCGTATGCAAGGATTTGACCTCTTAAATCCGGTATTTTACGGCGACACCCTACCAAAAGAGATGAGCATGGAAGCCTTAGCCTTTGTCGTAACCTCTACAATCGTACTTTCTCTCTTTGCTGGAATTATCCCCGCCTTTAAGGCAAGTGCTCTCAAACCTTCACAGATTTTAAAGGCAGAGTGATCATGACAATTCAATTACAAGCCAAAAAATTGAAAAAGAAATTCTTCTCCCCCCTTAAGTTGACGATCCTTGATTCTGTTGATCTTGAAGTAAAAAAAGGGGAAAGCGTTGCTATCATTGGCAAGTCAGGACAAGGGAAAAGCACCCTTCTTCAAATTTTGGGAACTCTTGATAAAAGCGACTCAGGGGAGCTTTTTATCTCTCAAAAAAAAGTAACCTTTTGGAATAGACCACAAATAAGAAATGAAAACATTGGATTTGTATTTCAATCATTTCACCTTTTAGATGACTTAACTGCTCTTCAAAACGTTTTAATGCCAGCTCTTATTAGAAGGAAAGCGATCCAAAAGGGAAGTCCTGCCTACTTCAGGGGGTTAGAACTTTTAAATCTCGTGGGATTATCAGAAAGAGCTCATTTTAATACAAAACTACTCTCTGGGGGAGAAAAACAGCGAGTTGCTTTAGCAAGAGCTATGTGCAATAACCCCGACCTCATCTTAGCTGATGAGCCCTCAGGGAATTTGGATAAAGAAACCGCTACTCATATTCACTCCCTCCTATTAGATTTTTCAAGGCAAAGAGGAAAAAGTCTTATCATTGTCACACACGATATGAGCCTTGCAAACCTTGTCGATTCAACCTATACCCTTCACAACGGACAGCTAACTAAAAATTAAATTTTTATATTGACATTTTGACCCTTAATGCGAATGATCACGATTTTAAGATGAAACGCAGCAAAGGTCACTTATGTCACAAAAACGGTTGACGGCTTTTTTCCCTTGGATTTTCTCTCTCGTTTTGATTTTCCTTTTAACGGGATTAGCTCTATCGGTCGTTTCGTTTTTAGAAATTTGCACTTCAGAGTGCTCTGAAGCTCATCAATACCGTTTTTTTAACATCCCTCTTAGTTACATCGGAATTGCCTTTTTTTTAGTATTAATAGCAGTTCATTTATTATCTTTAAGATTTTACTCGTTAAAACTTTTATCCGCATGGATGATCGCAGCAGGTTTTGGCGCAGAAGCAATGCTTGTAATTATTCAAAAATATGTGATCGGTAAGTGGTGTCCAATTTGTTTAGCAATAGCAGCCTCCGTTGGGGCAGCAGCTTTAGTGATATTATTCTCCTATCTTTTCGAATTACACATGTTTATCACAAAAAGCAAAAAATTAAGAGCCAAGAAAGCTATATTGAATGGAGTTTTAGCATTAGCAAGCTTTGGCGTGGGTTTTTTCTTAACTTTTTCAGCGATCACCAAAGAGGACAAAGAATTAAAAGAGCAAATAGCTCTTGAAGAAACTCTTCTTTTTGGTGAAAAGCTAAGTCCTGTAACGGTCTATATTTTTACTGACTGGCAGTGTCCAGCTTGCAGAAAAGCTGAACCTGCCCTTGAAAAAATGTTTCCCAAAATCGTCAAAAACGCAAGGGTTGTTTTTGTCGATCACGCCGTTCATACAGAATCGCTTAATTTTATGCCGTACCATTTAGCTTTCATTATGAAAAATAAAGATAATTATGTGAGTTTGCGCCACTCACTTACTAATTTATCGACAAAAACAGATGCTCCCACAGAAGAAGAGATTGAAAAACTGGTTAAAGAAGTCGGTTGCACTTACGACAAACCAAACTATTCAGACATCATCTTGGGGATTAGAACCTTCAAAAGGCTTGTCAATGAGCTTAAAGTGCAAGGGACACCGACAGTTGTTGTTGTGAACAGGAAAAGTAAAACACAAAAAAGACTGACCGGTTTTGGTTCGATTACAGAAGAAAACGTCTTAGCTGCCATCGACGAGCTCAACATAAAAGAGTAGTGTTAAGAGTAAACTTCCCATCAAAAGTGCTGGAAGAGTGCACCACTGGAAGAGGTTAGAGAGACCAAACACTTCACCCATTCCAATCCCGTAGGAAGAAACCCCATAACCGACCATATAGGATGATAAAATGGCGCCAGAAACAGACACTAAGGTGTTTGGAAACCACTTCTCGCCAAGAGCAAACCCCAAGGGTAAGCACCCGGAACAGCTAAATCCCGCAAAAGAAAATAACCAAAACAGCTCTTTAACTTGATTAAAATCAGGTGTTAAGAAAAATGCCGTCCCAATCAACCACGGAAGTGAGGCAAAAATAATCTCAAAAGGCATTTTCATCGAAAAAACTGAAATCAGCAGTCTTCCAAGAACGACACTACCCCAAAAAATAGAAAGAGCCACACTTGCCTCTTGTAATGAAACTTTTTTTATCTCCTGAAGATAAATCATCCCCCAATTGCCGAGCGTCGTCTCCAAAAATCCATAAAGAAACATCACCGCAAGAAGGCCAAAATAGATGCCGCCTCTTAATCTTTCCCCCTTTTTTTGCTCCAAGTCGGGAAGATATTGAGATAAATAAGCTAAAATAAGAGCTATACCTCCTAAACTTAAAGGAGCTAACCACCAAAACCCACTAACAAAAAAAGTGTGAAATAATAAAGGAGCCAAAGCCGATCCAGAACCTGAAAACGTATAAAGAGCACTTAAAGCAGTTGCCGTCTTATTCGGGAAAAATTTAGGAATATAAGCATTGATTGCGGTAAGCCCCGCTCCATACCCAATCCCTAAAGAAAAAAGTGCTAACAACAGGAATAAAAAGGTTATCGAATGACTCCCTTTTAAAACAAAATAAGTCATCAAGAAAAAAACTTGAGAAAGAAAAATAAAGATAAGCCCAAAACATAAAACTTCCCTTAATCCAAAAAGATGTGCTTTTCGAGAGCTTAAAATAATTCCTACTATCAATGGAATAAATAGGGCCCCATATTCAAATCGAGTTAAATTGTGATACGAGGAGTCAGTCAACATTAAAGCTGCTGCCGGGAATAAAACAATCATAAGCCCTTGAAAAAGAGCTACTAAAAATATAGTAATATGTGATAACATAATTTAAAAATAAATAAAATAAGCATTTATAAAAAACTAAACCATGACACCATTAAATATCACAGTATTCCCACCTCAGTTTCAAGGAAGCTCTCCTCACGATCAATTTTTATCTAAGCTCTCTTCTTTAAAGGTGTGCACTCCTAATGCCTTATTAACTTCAGATAAGCCCCTCCCTCCCCTAGAAATACAGGAAAGCACTGAATTTAATCGATGGATTCGTTACTTTTTTTTCCAAGGGAATGAGCATTTTAAACTCTCCATTCCGATTTCGGTTGAACTGCTTATCTTAAGTGTCTACAAAAGTATGGCAGAACAGTTTCAACTTCGTCCAGAAACAGTAGCGCTCAATGGTGGGGGCGCCCCCTATTTCCTTCCCAAGTCGTATTTGATTAAAATGTTTCATCTGCTCGGTATCGAGTCTGCTGAAGAGTTATTAACTCAAGAGATTCTGGCTCCTTTGAATATTTTACCCAAAGACTTTGATGTCAAAATCATAGCGCCTCAACTTTCTGAAGAACAATTGAAAAAAATGAGCGATTGTTTTGATAAGTATCTATCTAGCCTTGGTCCTATAAAAACATCCTTGATTAAAGAAAAAGCCTACACAAAAAGAAAATATATCAATGAAGGGGGAAATTCTTTCCACATTTTTGGAATAAAAGGAGCACATCAAGTCGATCTGATCATTGCAAAAATGATGAAAAGGGAAAAACTTTTTTCCCATGAGTTTCAATTGAATTTTGAAAATCTTTTTCTTTACAATAGTATGTCTGTCCCCTCTCCAAAAGGCAGTTGTCAGGCCCTTATTTTTCGCTTAGCGAAAGTGATCCACATCGAAAATGAGCAGACTATAAATGAATTTGGTTGGGCCAGAGTGATTTCTTACTTAACAAAAGGGTGGCGCTGCTTTCAAAAAGAGAAAGTCGATGTCCTTTTTGAAAAATGTAAAACAGCAAATCCGGGTAAAATTTTAGAAATTACCTGCTCTAATCATCATGAAAATAAAGAGGATACGCTAGCCCTCTTTTTTAATGCCAAAGTTTTTGGTCTTGTCGAATTGACCAATCTTATTGATAAGCCCCCCCTTGCTTCTCTTTTAGCGACTAAAATCAGCGATTTAATCGAGAAAGTCTCTTTTCCTGTCCTAAAAAACTACCTGTTTTTTCGAACACTGATTCAATGGACAAGTCAGCAAAAGTTAAACGACTATAAAATTGAAACCACTTTAAATTTTGATCAACCCATGATCCAGCTCTATATTCACCCCGAGTGTTGTTTAACTCTTCCTCACGTCCCTTCAAAAATCCAAGAAAATAAACAGAGTCTCTTGAATGCTTCAAAAGAAGAAAAAAAACACTTACTAGAGTTAGAACAGTATTTTTCTAAAATAGAGCTGCATTCTAAAAACATTAGAAAATGTTATTTTGAAGGGATTGAAGAGGAAGAACTTTATGAATTTATGAGGCTCTTTCAAATATTAAATGGGGAGCCCCCTGAACGAACCCCCAAAAAATCAGACTCTGAAGTTAAGATAATTATTGAAAAACTCATCAGTAAAAATGATCCTTTGGTCGATGACATTTTAAATCATGCCTTTATATTAAAATACTTATCTTTTAAAGATTATCATCTTTTTCTTGGAAAAAGAGTTCTCTTAGCTGCCGCCTCTGAAGAGACTTTAATCAAAATTTTAGCCCTGTTACCACAAATATCAGAACAAGAAGATCTTCACGATGAACTTGTTATTTTTTATTTAAAAACAGCTCTTTTTTTATTAAATTCAACCTATATTTTGACTCTAGCAAATAAAAACCAAAACTTCACAAATTATGAACAGTACCTAAATAGTGGAAAAAATTTAAAAAGTCGATTTGAAGAGAGAATCATCAGACTTTTAAATACAAAATTGAACAGGTCTAATGATTCAATCGATCAATTTTTTAAAAAGAGTTATCTTTTTTCCACTTTTAAGATTTTTTATTCTATTTTTCAACTGCTTCAAGAAGATTCGGCATCAAAACCTTTGATTTTAGCTATTTTGCAAGATTATCTTTTGCGTGTATTAGAAATTAATACCTCTCAGTCAGCTGAACAAATTGGAAGAATTTGTCAGGTTTTTATGTTTATTCCTCCCCCTAAAAAGCCATTGGATCACTTTGTCCACTTTAAAGGGTCAAATGATGTTCTTTTAAAGGCGTTTAGGAAAAAATTCATCTCTCAAAAAGATTATACTAAGCTTAGCCTGTTCTTTAACACCGATACCGAACTTTTTCATACGAATGATGTCTCAGTTCAGATGACACTTATCGAGGAGCTTGTGAGCACAGTACTTGCTCAAAACTCAACGATGCATTTTGTTCATCTGGGTGAAATCTTCACTTTTGTTCAACTTGCATTAAGAAAATACCCTCAAAGAGTTGTGTCACTGCATAAACAAATCTGCGATCAATTTGAAAAAAGACACGGGTTGGAACTTGTTCGATTAAAACCTGTTTTTGAATATCTTTTTTTAAACCTCTTTCATTATAGTGCAGGAATCGGGGGCTTTGCATGCGTCTCCTACGACTTACCCTTCGCCAAAGAGTGTTTTTTAAATCTTTTTAATGCAACTCTTTCTGTTTATAAAACACAATTAAAGAAAAAAATTCCATCGGGTCCTGACTTTAACATCCCCTGTTTTTTGTGTAAAATGATAAAAGAAGCGAATAAAAGAGGTCTTTTTACAAAAAATCCAGAAGAGATTATTCCCTTAATTCAGAGAGTTATTATCGAACTAAGTGAAGGAAAGGACGTTGAAGTTTACCGAGAGCTTATGAAAGAGGAGATCGATTCTGTGCTTAAGCTTTCTGAAAATCTTCCTAAGAATTTAACAAAAAAAATGAAAGACCTCTTCAACAAGTAAAGAGGTCTTTCAAACGATTAATGCGCAAGAATTGCGAGAATAAGAAGAGCCACGATGTTCACGATTTTGATCATCGGGTTGATAGCTGGGCCCGCAGTGTCCTTATAAGGATCTCCTACAGTATCTCCTGTCACGGCAGCTTTATGGGCTTCAGACCCTTTACCGCCATGGAACCCTCCTTCAATGCGCTTCTTAGCGTTATCCCAAGCGCCACCACCACTTGTCATCGATATTGCGACAAAAAGACCTGTCACGACAACGCCAACCAACATTGATCCAAGCGTCGTAAAGGCTTCTTTTTGTCCAATAGAGGATGCCAGGAAGGCGTAAACGACAACAGGCGCTAAAACGGGAAGAAGGGAAGGTAAAACCATCTCTTTGATCGCACTTTTTGTCAAAATATCAACGGCTCTACCATAGTCTGGCTTTCCATGACCTTCCATAATTCCTGGAATCTCTTTGAATTGACGACGCACTTCCGTTACGACAGATCCTGCCGCACGGCTAACGGCCATCATGCTCATCCCTGCAAACAGGTACGGAAGCATTCCCCCAATAAAGAGGCCTACGATAACGTAGGGGTCTTGAAGTTCAAATTTGCAATTCAAATTTGGGAAAAACTCGGATAAGTCTGATAAAAACGCTGAGAACAAAACAACGGCTGCAAGACCTGCAGAACCGATTGCATACCCTTTAGTCACAGCTTTTGTGGTATTTCCAACGGCGTCTAACGCATCTGTTGTTTTTCTTACATCTTCAGAAAGACCAGACATTTCAGCAATACCGCCAGCGTTGTCAGTTACCGGACCATACGCATCTAAAGCGACAACCATTCCCGAGAGGGCCAGCATAGTCGTTGCAGCAATGGCAATACCATAAATTCCGGCACTTAAATAAGAGAGCAAAATGCTTACGCAGATCACAATTACTGGTAGAGCTGTCGCTTCCATTGAAACGGCCAATCCTTGAATGATGTTAGTCCCATGCCCTTTTGTAGAAGCCTCTGAAATTGAGATCACAGGGCGGTACTCACAAAGAGTGTAGTACTCAGTAATCAACATCAAAAGTGTTGTAAGAGCAAGTCCAATAAAGGCGCAATAAATCAAGTTCATGCCTGTAAAAGAGACATCGTGAGCTTTAAACACTTGATCAAAACCGAGCATGTACTTCGTCAGAAGGGCAATAAGAGCAAGAGAGATAATCCCAGTTACACTTGTGCCTTTGTAAAGTGCTCTCATGATGTTTTGATCTTTATTCAATTTCACAAAAAATGTTCCAATAATGGATGCGATAATGCAAACCGCACCGATCGCAAGAGGATAAGCTAGCATTGTGTCTAGCACATCTTTTGTAAAATAAATCCCTGCTAAAAGCATTGTTCCCACGATAGTGACAACATAAGTTTCGAAAAGGTCAGCTGCCATACCAGCGCAGTCACCCACGTTATCGCCGACGTTATCGGCAATCACAGCCGGGTTCCTTGGATCATCTTCTGGAATACCAGCTTCAACTTTTCCAACGAGGTCAGCTCCAACGTCAGCCCCTTTAGTGAAGATTCCGCCTCCAAGACGTGCAAAAATAGAGATCAGAGACGCTCCAAAACCAAGAGCTACTAGAGCTTCCATGAGTTGTCTTTGAGGCACGCCCATTTGCTTTAAAAATAAATAATAGAGAGTGATTCCTAAAAGAGCTAGTCCCACGACGAGAAGCCCTGTAATAGCACCTGATCTAAAAGAGACATCTAAAGCCTCTTGAAGACCCGTTTTAGCAGCTTCTGCAGTTCTTACGTTTGCTCGAACAGAAATGTTCATTCCAATGTAACCTGCAAGGCCAGATAAAACGGCACCAATAACAAAAGCAAAACCGGCATAAGGCCCCAAAAGCCATGTAAGAAGAGCACAAATCACAACACCTACAGTAGCAATTGTGAAATACTGTCTATTAAGATACGCTTGAGCTCCTTCTTGAATTGCAGCTGCAATTTCGCGCATTCTGTCATTGCCATCAGGAAGAGCGAGCACTTTTAGAGTCATAAAGACTCCGTAGCAAAGAGCTAATACTCCTGAGGCGATGATCAAAGTAAATATTGTAGATAACATCAATCATTCCTTCTGTTGTTAAAATACTCCCCTCCTGTTCTTCAAAGAGAAAAGGAGGGGCAAATCCTTAAGTGTAGGAGCTTATTTTACCATTTTTTATAAGATTTGCAACAATTTTGTACACACTCAAGTTACCTCAAGAGTCTACAGAGAAAACACCTCTTTAATTTTTTCTTTGAAAGCCTCTTTCTCAATAAATCCTACGATTCTTGCCACTTCTTTCCCTTTATTATAAAAAATAAATGTAGGAATCCCTTTGACTTGAAGATTTGAAAGAAGAGCTTGTTGTTTATCGGCATCCACTTTAGCAAAAGTAACTAAAGAAAATTCTTTACTTAAGTCTTCAAAAACAGGCGCCATCTTTTTGCAAGGACCACACCAACTGGCATAAACATCGACGATAACAAGTCCATTTTTAGTAGATTCCACGTAATTCTCTTGGGTCAATTCAAACAAATCTGAGACAATTTTTTCAGGAATGACATTCGTTAAGACTTGCAAAAAAATTTGAGTAAATTGCGATTTGATTCCGTTATCCCCTTCAAGTTTCAAAACAGTTGAATCCTCATACACTTGGCGAAGAAAAGAAATTTCTTCTGCAGTAAAATTCTTTAAAAAATGGGGGTAATAGAGAGCCATTTGTTTCGGATCACTCACATACTCAAAAACTTGTTCATACACTTTATCGACATCGGAAATTTCTCCTCGAACGGCTTTAATAATTTTACCGAATTCTTCCCGATTTTGATAGAGTATATTAAATCGATTTTGAACGATCGAGGCAATATCGCTTTCAATTTGAGGAGTCAGTTCAGTAGCTCCTAAAGAGGATAACAATAACATTAACATTACAATATTTTTTTTCATCAGAAAACCTACCTTGTATAAATTTTAGACCCATTCTAATTAGTCGGCCATTAAAAAAGTCCTCTCCAATAAAAAGTGCCCCTTTTGACAAAAAATGCGTTTTACTCCTCACCAAACCCCTCAAGGAGGTTTGGATCGTCGTTCACCGCTTTTTTTGTTGCAAAAGGATCACTTTTTCTTTGGAGAGTGCGTGTTCCATTCGCAAAATTTTAGAGCTTTTCTCATTGTCATATAAATAAACCTTGCAAAATAGGCTATGTCTCTCTTCCTCGTTAACTGCAAATTTTTCTCAAGGAACCCTTACTTTTTCAGGACCGACTACTTAACTATTAGAGACTAAGTCAATTCATCGGATTTGCTCTAAATTCTTTTTTCTCTGAGTGAATTTTTTTATCATCAACCATTTTTTCTTTAGCTCTTCTGGAGCGCTTTCTTTTTTGTCTTCTTATTTTTTCAAACTCTTGCTGTTTTTCACTCTTTTCTTTAAGGGTGATCGCCTCGATTTTTTCACAAAGCAAGCGTCTTGCATAAAACCGATTAAGCTGACGGGAACGCTCCTTTTGACACTTCACTTCAATTCCTGTTGGTAAGTGCTTGATATAGACACAAGAAGCTGTTTTGTTTAATTTTTGTCCTCCTGCACCTGAGCCTAAAATGAAAGTCTCTTTAAGGTCATCTTCAAAGATGTTTAGTTTAAGCATCCTTTCTTTGAGCTCCTCTTCCTTTTCACGACTTATCATCAGAGGCTCCTTTAAGAAGATAAAAGATGGTATAATTCTGCAACTAAAAGTGCCCCGCCAGCAGCTCCCCTTATCCTATTGTGAGATAAAATGACAAATTTGTAATCAAAGAGAGGACACTCCCTTAAGCGGCCTACACTGACACCCATTCCACGATAGAGGTTTCTTAAAACCTTAGGTTGTGGAGCATCGATCTCATCGAAATAAGTGACTGGTTTTTTGGGGGCCATAGGCAAATCCAAACCTTCAAATTGATCCCACGCTTCAAGAACCTCTTCCCTTGTTCCTTTTCTTTTAAATTTTACAGAGACAAAGGCCATATGCCCATCTGACACAGGGACACGGCTACAACTGACGCTTATTTTAGGATGAACGCTTAAAATTTTCGGTAGCTCCTGCTCTATTTTTTCCTCTTCTCCGGCAATATATGGGATCACATTGTCTTGAATTGGCAAATCTTTTGAGGCTCTACCCGCACCGGAGATGGCCTGAAGCGTCACTATGTGAAGAGCCTCAATCCCAAAAGCGTCTGATAACGGTTTTAAAGAGAGTGCCAAACCAACAGTGGAACAGTTAGGACACGCAATAAGGTGCCCCCCATTTTTAGATGAGTTTTTTAAGTCGGAGAAAAGAGCTCCATTCACTTCTGGAACAATCAGGGGAACCCCTTCTGTTAATCGATAAGTACTAGCATTTGTGATAACGGTGTAGCCAGCTTTTACAAAATCTGAGTTCTACCTCTTTTGCACTGATCGGGTCTAACGCGGAAAAAATAAGTGAGCAGGGCAGATTAGGTTTTGTCTCTTGCAAGGAAAGTCCTTCGATAGAGCCCCCGAGAGATTTCTCGGAGGCTGTGACCGCTTTGAGTTCGAACCAAGGATGGTCTTTTAAAAGGCGAACAAACTCCTCGCCGACAAAACCTGTGGCCCCCAAAACTCCTACAGGTACTTTAGGCATGATCTTTCCGCAACAGTCCCTCTAGGAAAGAGATCATTAAGCGCACCCCGACTCCCGTTGCTTGTTTTGGGTTGTAGCGCCTCTCTTTTTTCAAAAAAGCGGTTCCCGCAATATCAAAATGGGCCCATGGGATGTTTTTACCCACAAACTCTTCTAAAAAGAGTGCAGCTGTTATCGATCCTGCACTTCTTCCCCCGATATTTGAAATATCGGCAACATCTGATTTTAGCTGATCCTTATACTCCTCGTATAGAGGCAACTGACAAGCTCTCTCAAATGTATCAAAACCGGCTTGCATCAAAGCATCAGCAAGTTTTTGGTTATTGCTCATCAGTCCAATTGTTTCATTGCCAAGGGCTATGTCCATAGCACCGGTAAGAGTTGCAAAATCGATAATTCTCGAAGGCTTTAGCTCTTTGCTTGCATAACTTAATGCGTCCGCTAAAATAAGGCGCCCTTCGGCATCAGTATTGCCTATCTCAACTGTTTTCCCTTCAAAGCTTTTGTAGACATCACCCGGTTTGTAACTTTTGCCGCTGATGCTATTCTCAGTGCTTGGAATCACAATGGTAAGATTTAAAGGCAACTTGAGTTCTGCGACAGCTTTTAGTGTTCCAAGAGCAGTTCCCGCTCCTCCCATATCAGCCTTCATCGTCTCCATAGACCCTGTTGGCTTTAAATTTAATCCCCCAGTGTCATATGTCACCCCTTTACCTACAACAATGGTGTGATCCTTAGATTTTGGAGCACCAGAGTAGGTCGCGACTATGAAAGCTGGATCGACTGAAGAGCCGCGGGAGACTGCCAATAAAAGCCCCATTCCTTGCTCTTCGATCCACGACTTGCCAAAAACTTGCGCTTTGATGGTTTTATGCTTTTTTGCAAGCTCCTTAGCTTGCTCTCCCAAGTGCTCAGGAGTCACATCATCGGCGTTTCCATTGACTAAATCTCTTGCAAAATGAACAGCTTGAGAGAGGGTTAAAGCTTTTTTTGAAACTTCCAAATCATCTGCTTCTCCATGAACTAAAGTCACATGGGTCAACAAGACAGACGGGGACTCTTTTTTACTCTTATGTTTTAGAGCGTCAAAAGAGTAGTTTGTCAAGAAAATCCCTTCGGAAAGCCCCCTGACAATCTCTTCGCTCGAAAGTGATTTGACTTGAGGAATGACAACATTAATAGCTTTAACTTTTAACCTCTGACACGCCTCTACAGCTTTTGAATAGGCTCTTCTCAAACGTTCAACAGAGATTTTTTCCGCTTCGCCAAGTCCTAAGAGCATCAGCCTTTTTTCCGGCTGCTTGTGCATGTAAACAACAAGTGTTTCCCCCTCTTTACCCTTAAAATCGCCGGCTTTTATTGGAAGCTCTCCAAAAGCTTCTAAAGCTCCCCCATTGGAAAGAGCTAATTGCAAAGACTCCTTTTCTTGAAAATAAGGGAGTACAAAAAGATCCGCTGCTTCTCTTTTTGAAAGAGCTTTAACTGTATTCAAATGCATAGCCGTTCATCCTTAAAATGGTATAGGTTCATCTTCAAATTCAGTATCGTTAAACGACTCCGTTCCCCCAAAAGAGGTTTTAGCTCCATAGTTTGGTGAAGAATCGCGTTGAGGAGACGCTTTCTGGTAATCTGATGGCTGTCCCTCTTGCTGTTCTGATTTGCCTCCAAATGGAGAAAAATGGATCGATTCGGCCCAAATTTCTAAAGAGACTTGATTTTGCCCATCTTTTCCCTGAAAAATTTCAGGTTTTTGCATGGTTCCTGAAACGATAACACTACTTCCCTTTTTTAAATAAGAGATCATTTTGTCAAATCGATCACCCCATACAGTGACACGCCACCACATGGTTTCCTCTTGGCCTCCCTTTTTGGAACTAACAGCCATTCTAAAAGTCGTGACTTTTGTTCCATTTGATGTAAATCTTGTTTCGGGATCAGCGCCAAGGCGTCCAAAAAGTTGTAAAATATTCATGAGATCTTTTCTCCTTCTCATTAAAATCCAAGTGAAAACCCTTATAGACCTTTTCATTCACAAAAAGCAAGCTAAATCTGCTCTATTGCTCTTTAATGAAAAGTCGGGTAAATTTAAAAGAAATTAACCAAAGGATAGATTTCTTTATGAAAAAAACAATCATCTCATTAGCCTCCCTTGCACTTATTTTAAATGGTGCTCTACATGCCGAAACCGATGATCTTTTTAATAAAAGGTTTAGTGGTTACTCATACGATGCCGAAAAGGGCGTAACGCAAGAACAACTCACAGCTATTTTTCAGGCTGGACAATCAGCGCCTTCTTGTTATAACGAACAACCTTGGCGCTTTCTTGTGTGCGATAAAAACACAGATCGAGAAGCATACGATAAACTTTTAAGTGCCCTTGTGCCATTTAATCAAGAGTGGGCAAAAAAAGCTCCTGTATTAATTGTTTCAGTTACTGCTAACCAATCATCAAGAGGTAGCGTTAACAATTGGGCTGATTACGATACAGGTGCAGCTGCATTTGCCATGATGCTCAAATCGACCTCTCTTGGGTTAATGGCTCATCAAATGGGTGGCTTTGATCCAGAAAAGATAAAGGAACTTTTTTCAATTCCCGAAAACTTTACTCCAATCGCCGTTACAGCTATTGGATACCCAGATAAATCTCAGAAATTTATCGAAAAAAAACGCAAACCTCTTACAGAAACGTTTTTTATGGGTAAGTGGGGTGCTTAAAAGTTAAAGCTTATTAACCTGATTATGGGTTTAGATCCGAGGAGATTCAGAGGACTTTAGCTGTTTCTGACGATAAAGGATATAAACCCGTAACTCAGGTTATTAGAGGGGCAGTAAAATTGTCGAAAGTAAATTTTTTCCTCCTCTCGAAGTTCCAAGATGGGTGTCTCGCCTATAACTGTAATATTTTTCAGGATTTGTGTAAGTATTCTCAGAACGTAAATCAATTTTTACAACGCCAAGTGCATTTAGTTTTAAAACAACAAATCCGATAAGATCAAATAAGAATTTCTCCTTATTGACACCTACCTTAAAAAGAGATTGTGCATTAGGAGTCTCTTTTATAATCTCTTCTTTAAATTGAAGATCGACTTCGTAAGAGTCTTGCCAAATCGCAGGCCCAATGGTCGCTTTAATAAAAGAAGCTCCCTTCTTTTTCATCAATGCCACAACATCTATTAAAATATCTTTTTTAATGCTTTTCCAACCACAGTGGGCAGCTCCCACAACTCCTTCAGCTTCAAGAAGTACAGGAACACAATCAGCTGTTTGAATCGCAAGGGCGATACCTTTTTTACTCGTCACAGCTGCATCAGCTTCAGGATCTGAAAAAAAATCAGTCGCATTATCGGCATCGACAACAACTTTACCATGAACTTGCTTTAAAATGAGTATATTATGAGCGCCTAAGTATTCGACAAGGTTTTGTCGATTTCTTTTAGCTTGAAGAAGATCGACAGGAGAGTAAATCCCGTCGACCTCTTTAAATGATTTATCAAAAAAATGAATAGATGAAGAGGCTTTCAAGAAAACCTCTCTACACTTAAATTTTAATGAACCCTTGTTCCCCTTTTCCACCAAACTTCTGTTGTGGTGCAGCAGGCTTTGGAGCGTCTACAGATTCACGTCCCTCTGCAATCTCAGCACAAGTTTTACGCCATTTTTCAACAGTTTCAACATATAACGGAGCAAAGGCTCTAAGAGCTGAAGAAACAGCATGTTCCATATCGATGGTGCAATGCATCAAAATCAACTCTTCTTTCACAGCGACGCCAACACCGCCACCCGCCATTTGTCCACCAAGCATAGCTCCTTCAAGAAGCTTTTCGTAAAGACGAAGACGCGTCTTGTCATCTCTTGGTAATCCGTCAAGAAGAGGAGAGTACAAATACAATCTCTTTGAGTTTTGCTCATAGGTCAAGTGAAGAGAAAACTCATCATCAATCCCTAATATACACGTGTTATTTTCATCGAACTCAAGCCCTTCAAGGCCAAGCTCCTTTCCAAATTCTTTCAAGTTATCTTTTGCAGCTTCAAACGACATACGTTATTCTCCTTATAAACTCTTGCAATTCTTGTCCTGCGCGGCAACTTTTGCTCAAGAACGCTTTCAAAATCCCAATTATGCCGTCTTCTTCATTAAATGTAAACTTGAAAAATCTATACAGCGCTAATTTTAAAAACTTCTAATACTTGAGCTGTTTTAACCTTAACTTTTCAAGTTGCCCTTATGCGGAAGAGGCATTTGTCTCTAAAAAAATCTAAAACCGCTATTTTTTTTCAGGCATCGGAAAAAAATGGCGCCGAGCACTCTCTGCAACCAATAAAAACAGGGCAGTCACCAAATAAGTTGTTGCCGTTAGAGCAAAAACATGTGTTAAAGGAAGCGCCAAACATATCGACTTGCCAATCTGAAAGGCGACAAAAGAGGTCGCAAAAACTGCAACCGCGTAACAAGCAATTTGCGATACTAAACGATCTAGATTAAAAATTTTTGTTGACGCCCATATAATGGGTTTTCCGGTAAGGTAAACGATTCCTCCAATAACTGCGCCACCTAAAGCACCAATAGGACTTGAAAAGGCTAAAGACACTGCTGCACCACTTCCAATAAACGCAGCTGATGTAAACACATCATCACCGAGTCCGATATTACTGACCATAAAACTCTCCTTTTTTCAAGTTCATTTGATAAAACGCCCCCTCACCCCATCTTTAACGAGGGAAAGACAGACTAAAAGTTTTTCATTTTATATTCAACAACTAATAAACTTGTTCGACAAGAGTCTAACGGATCCACATGGCATCGCCATACGAAAAAAAGCGGTATTTTTCAAGAACAGCCTTCCGATAGGCCTCTTTAATCAACTCATACCCTCCAAGGGCGCTGACAAGCATTAGAAGAGAAGAGCCTGGAAGATGGAAATTCGTAATCAACGAGGAAGCATATTTAAAACGGTAACCGGGAGTGATAAAAAGGTTTGTGCCCCCCTCTCCGGCCACAATCAACCCCTCTTCTGTTGCAGCGGATTCAACAGTCCTTAGGGAAGTCGTACCGACACAAATATGGGGTTTTTTATTCAATTGAACAGCTTGCGATTCTTCAACAAAATACCTCTCTTCATGCATTTTGTGATCTCTAATATCTCTGACTTGAACGGGTTTAAAAGTCCCTAAGCCTACGTGAAGAGTGACTTGAGAGAGCATAACCCCCTTACTTTTAAGCGATTCCATAAGAGATTCGGTAAAATGAAGGCCAGCGGTTGGGGCTGCAACCGATCCGAGTTGAGACGCATAAACCGTCTGATAACGATTTGAGTCCTCCTCTACAGCTTTTCTTTCCATATAGGGGGGCAAAGGAATTTCGCCGTACACATTGAGAAACAAGTGAAAATCTGTCTTTAAAGAAAAAGAAACCACTCTTGTGGAATCTTCATTGATTTGAAGAATTTCACAAAAACCTAAATCGTCGAAAAAGATGCAAGAGCCTGGGGGGAGTTTTTTTCCAGGTTTTACGAGGGCTTCCCAGACATTATCTCCCTTGAGGGGTTTTAAAAGAAAAATCTCACATGCCCCTCCAGAGGATCTGTTACCCCTAATGCGAGCTCTGATCACTTTGGTATTATTAAAAACAAGGGCATCAGTTGATTTTAACACATCTTTGAGTTCAAAAAAGGAGAGCTCAGTCAGCTCCCCTTTTTTTCGATCGACACACATAACCCTCGAGCGGTCCCTCTCTTTCAGAGGGACCTTAGCGATCAACTCTTTGGGTAAATCGTAGAGATAAGCCTCAATCGAGTTTAAATCCACCTCTACTCAATCACCTGAATGCTTGTTTGAGGGAATGCTTTAGCCAAAATTTGAGCGGCGTGTTGCCCTTGCTTTGCAAGCTCTTCTACTTCCTGAAATGCAATTTTAGCAATTTCAGCGCTCTCTTTTGTTTCATGTTTTGCCAACTCTTGAGACCAATAAGCAGGAATTGGCGTGATAATCCCTTCATAAGCTGCCGTTTTACTCATGACCATATTTTTTGTAAGCTCAATGGCTTGATCTAACCCTTCAGGTTTTTTCGATTGAGACACAGCAAATCCGTGATACCCTACGACATCGGCATCGACAGCAAAATAGGTACTTAATGGATTAATGGCTTGATAATAAGCTTTTGTTCTTTCAGCGATAACCAATGCAGCGAGGCACTCATCAGGCATTCCGAGCTTAACTTTTAAAGGCATAACAGATGAGATATAATCTTCAAGAGCCACTTCATTGACAACGGAGACTTTTCCATTCACGTTGTAAACATAGACAACCCCACGATACTCTTTACCGTTGACAATCATTGTAGCAACACCGCTAGTCGCTTCAGGAACGAAGAGTAATTGATGAGTAAAAGGAAACTCCTCGCCCCATTTTAACCCCTCTTTTGCGCACTGCATAAATTTTCTTTTCCCTACAAGTCTTGTCGCGATAACTTCTTTAGTCAAAGGGTTAAGAATTTTGTACTTTCCTTTCGTTTCCAATATCACTCCGGGCTCATCGCGAGCGATAAGAACGCGGATAGTCACTGGTTGAATCTGCGCTTTTTGAGCGAAAACGTTTTTCATCGAATCGACGACACCTGCTCCTAAGGGAGAAAAAAATGTCGTGGTAGCCACTAGGGCCAAACAAAATCTATTCATAAGATCTCCTCCACATGTAGTTTTTAGATCAGTCTATCAGTTAGTTTGATTTCTTCCAAGATGGGAATAACCAAGGGGTGTGATTTCTCGTCCTCTCGGCGTTCTTTTAATCAACCCTTGCAAAATAAGGTAGGGTTCGTAAACCTCCTCTAACGTATGACTCTCTTCCCCAACAGCCACAGCTAAAGTACTGATACCAACAGGACCGCCCCCATAGTGATCGATCATGATATTTAGCAACTTTTTATCCATCTCATCTAAGCCCTTTTCATCGATCGAAAGCATATTGAGCGCAATCTTCACAACCTCCCTGTCGATCCTCCCTTCCGTTCTCATTTGAGCAAAATCTCTTACCCAACGAAGTAGATGGTTTGCGATACGAGGTGTTCCTCGTGAGCGTTTGGCTACCTCAAAAAGAGCCTCATCGGGAGCCTCTAAATTTAATATTCTCGCAGTTCTTCTCAAGATGTTTTGCAAAACTTCTGGGGTGTAATAATCTAAACGACAGTTAAAAGCAAAACGGGAGCGCAAAGGGGATGAGAGAAGCCCCGTCCTCGTTGTAGCCCCCACCAGGGTAAACTTTTCAAGATGCACCTGAATCGTTCTTGCAGATGAGCCCGAATCAATTACCAGATCTAAAAAGAAATCCTCCATTGCTGGGTAGAGATACTCTTCCACTGTCCGATTCAATCGATGAATCTCATCGATAAACAGGATATCCCCCTTCTTTAAAGAGGTTAAAATACCTGCAAGATCGCCAGCTTTTTCAATCACTGGTCCACTTGTAACTACAATCTGAGTGCCCAAAGCCTTTGCCAAAATATTTGCAAGGGTCGTTTTTCCAAGGCCTGGAGGACCTGAAAAAAGGCAATGACCTAAAGGCTCCCCTCTTAAAAGAGCGGCTCCCACAAGAACCTCCAGCCGCTCCCGAATGGGATCTTGCCCTGCAAATTCACTCAAACTTTGGGGACGGATCGGGACGTCAAACTCGAGGTCTTCTTTACAAAAAGTGGATTCAATAAAATGTTCTGTCATAAAAGGGCGTTTAAAAATATTAAAATAATAAATACAGGAGAGAGATATTTTAAGCAAAACCAAAAGTAAACTTTTAGCCAAGGGTGTCTTACAAAAAGAGACTCATCGCCAACTTTTAACTCTTTAAGCGCACTACCAACTCCCCAAACCCAGGAGACTAACACAATTGCCGCAAGACCACCAAGTGGAATCAAAACACTACTGCAAATAAACTCGAGCAACTCTAAAAAATTTAAACCAAAAAGGGTGTGTCCTTTTAAAAGATTAAACGAAAGTGCACTTGGAATCCCAAGTAGGAAAACGGCTAATCCACAAAAAAGAACTGCAGGTTTTCTTTGCCACCCTTTTTCATCGATAAGATAGGCAATCGTCGGCTCCATAGCTGATATTTCAGAAGTCAAGGCCGCAACGGCAACTAAGAGAAAAAAAAGAGAAGCCGCTAGGTGTCCTCCAGGAATTTGGCTAAAGGCGAAGGGAAGAGTTTGAAAGATAAGTCCTGGACCACTATCTGGTTCTAAATTTGTCGCAAAAGCTATCGAAAAAACTGCCACTGCAGAAAGAAGTGAGACCAAAGTATCCATTAAAGCCACAACAAGGCAATTGCCAAGAATCGGCTCTTTTGGATTTAAGTAACTTCCATAAGTCACTAAAGTGCCCTGTCCTATACTTAGAGTAAAGTAGGCTTGCCCAAGTGCTACCATAAAAGCGGTCGGCGTCAAAAGGGACCAATCGGGATGAAATAAAAACCGCACCCCATCCATCCCTTTGTCCATTGAGATCCCTTGGAAGACAAGAAACCCTAAAACGATGTAGAGAAGAGGCATTAACCATTTATTGGCCCGCTCAATTCCACCCCTGACCCCCATCAAAAGAACCAAAACACACGTTGTCAAAAAAAAGGTGTGGTAACTTAAACCCCAAAGGGGATTATCCATAAGGTATTTGTAATGGTTTCCCGCTTGAGAAGAGGCTGTAAAATTGGTCAAATTGCCCCTCAAAGCTTCAATCAAATACCCCAAAACCCAACCGGCAACAGCACTGTAAAAAGAACTGACAATAAAACCTGTCGCGACGGTTAAAAGCCCAACTCCTCTCCACCCTTCAGTTTTACCCAGTTTAAAAAAAGCGCCGCCAGGACTTGTCTTCGTACTTTTGCCAATCAAAATCTCTGAGATAAATGCGGGAAAACTGATGAGAAAAAGGCATAGGAAGTAGACTAAAACAAAGGCTCCACCCCCATATTTTCCAACGATATAAGGAAAGCGCCAAATATTGGCAAGACCAATAGCTGATCCTGCTACGGCAAAAATAAACCCTAATTTCGAGCCAAACGACTCCCGCTTTTTAGTCATGACACCCCATGTTTAAAATAAGGGAGGGATTATACTCTTTTTGATAAATTAAAGAAAAATGAATTATTTTTTTGAAATAACCAACTGTTGAAAAACGTATGAGGATAAAACGTGAATCACAGCAAAAAAAATGCGAATGCAATAAAGGAGCCATTTAAGCCCTCTCATTAAAAAGGCCAAAACTATTTTTAAGTAAGAGAGCGCCTCTTTTCCCTTTTTAAGAGCCTTTAAGCCCCACTTAAGAAAAAATTTAAAAGCTGTTTGAGCTTTTTCTTTTAGAAATTCCCCCAAAAACTTAAACATTTCGACAACTCTTTTTTTCATCACGACAATTTTATCAGAAAAATTCTTAAGTCTTTGAATCAAAGGGGTTTTAAAGGAATTAACCCAATTTAATGGGGTCATAAGCCCCATCCAAATAGTAATTAAGGTTTGTTGAAAAGGAATCGCTTCAAAAAGGGTAGGAGAAAAAAATGATTCTATTTTTTTTAATCCTTTTTCAAAAGAGGCCTTCAATTTAGTAGCTCTTTTAACCAATTTTTCGATAAACGGAGTTGTTTTTTTTAGAATCTTCTCTGCAAAACTAAGAGTTGCTTTAAAGGCTTTACTAAAGGGAGAGGTCAGTTTTAATCCGAAGGAGTGAACAGAAGAGAAAAAATCGACTGCCTTTTGCTCAATTTTTTGAGAAACATTAGAAATGACTTTGGATCCTTTTTCAAAAATTTTAGATCCCTTGGACAATTGATTTTTGACGGAATTTAAAACCTTTTCTCCAATGACTCGAAGTTTCTCAAAACTTTTTTCCATTTTTTCAGCGATTGGATTTAAACTTTGTTGAAATGATGAGCTTTTTTCAATTGTTTTAGTAATAAATTTTTCAACCATTTGAAAGGGGCGCATGAGGTTTTTCCCAAGTTTTACCCCCATTTCCTTAGCTTTTTCTTTAAGAGGCATTCCCTTTTCTTGAATAGCTCTTGCCACCTGAGTCATCTGTTTAACGACTCCCTCTTTAAACTCTTCAAATTTTTTCTTAAGAAAAGCTGCCGATTTTATCAAAGGATCAAGCCCCAAATTCTGAAAAAACTTCATAGAACTTTCAAATATTGGAATGAGTTTTTCACCAAGAAGAGGTATAAACTCTTCAGCGATCCATTTTGGAGCTGTAAATAAAACAAAATAGGTGGGAAGAAGAAAAAATAAGAGAACGCCTTTACCCATTTTTCCAACGGCGACTAAAGCACCATCAGGGGTTAAAATCCCGGCTTGTTCGAGTTTATCGTGGACATTTTTCTCAACCCCTTCCCAAGACTCTTTTGAAGGCATCCCTTTTTCAGTTTTTGATACCACAACTCTTGCCACAAGATTTTGGGTGGTATACATCCCAAAATCTTGGGGTGTTTTAGACATTGAATCTCTTGAGGGCAAGCCTGCTGACATATAGTCCTTTTTCCTTTATTATAGAGGGAATAGTTTAACTTTTAATAAATTTTATGTAAAGTTTCTTCAAAGAAAACGACACCTTAAGATTTTTTTCATCGTTTAGACTTGCATTCTTTTCAATATTGAGCTAGAATTAACGATATCTTTAAAAGATTGGAGATCCCCATGACAAGAATGAGTAAACAAAACGAAAGACGCCATGTTTCCCCGAGAAGGACGCGTAATCCTTCCCCTAAGACAGGTCCATTGAAAGACAACCTTCCTTTAGGGTTCAAAGAACACGTCAATGCAATCCCAGCCGATGCTCAAGGCCTCGCGTTCATCCCAAAATTCAAATAAAGGAAGTCATAATATGTCCAGACACCCTAGCTTTGGTAAATCCAGTGGCACAAAACAGAAAAGAAACGTTCTTAACAGATACGAAAGAATCGATATCTTGAAAAAATTAGGACGTTGGAGCGAAGACAAAAACAAACGTGTTACGGGTCTTCCTAAAACACCTTCAGCTTAAATTGAAGTTTTGTGGACGTTGATATCCATAATGAACAAAGTGTTCTTCCTCTTTCTGAAGAGAAGGTCACCGCTGTAGTTCAAGCCTTTAAAAATTTCTATCACCTCCCCCATGAGGAGGTGATCATTCACTTTATCTCTAAAGAGGAGATAACACGTCTTCACGGCGAGTTTTTTGACGACGAAACCCCGACGGATTGCATCTCCTTCCCTTTAGACGATGCCGATACTCCTGGACACCGAATCCTTGGCGAAATTTTTGTCTGCCCAGAGGTAGCTATTGAGTATGGGAAAGATCATCGAATTAACCCTTACGATGAGACACTTCTTTACACAATTCACGCTCTTTTGCATTTAATCGGGTTCGATGATATTGAAGAGAATGAAAGAGCTAAAATGAGGGAGCAGGAAGCTCTCATCTTAAACCACTTAAATAAATTAAGCCTTTCCTTTAAACCTTAAACCTACGAGGGCTGTTTGTCTGATTCTCACCTTTTTTGGTTAGCGCTTATTGCGCTTTTTGGGACTTTCCTTCTCAGTTTACTTGGAGCCTCCTTCCGTCGCCTCTATCAACTCAGCTCCCACCCAGATTTAAAAAAATTGACTAAAGGTTTTTTTTATTACCCTTTTCACGTCCTTTTTTTTCCAAAAAAGGAAGTAGAAACCCTCTATTTTGTCACCATTACGGGACAGGCGATCACAAGGTTTGTTTTTGCTGTAAGCAGCATGGCGCTTTTAAGAGATTCTACGCCCCGTTTTTTTATGGGGGGATTATTTCTGATACTGACTCTTTTTATCTTAGGTGACTATATTCCAAGGACTTTGGGGACTCTTTACCCGCATAAGATGCTTAAAATTTTTTCAGCTCTCGCTTCCCCTTTCTTTTTTTTAGCCTTTCCCCTAGCAGCTCTTTTCTTATGGTTACCTCAGCCCTTAAAGAAAAATGCTTATTTCACTCAATTTTTAGAGGGGCCCCAAACGGAGGCTGAACGAGATGTTCTCCAGGTGGTTAGGAAGGCACAACTGACCGATATTGAACCTCACGAAAAAAATTTAATCGGCTCCGTTCTGACCTTTAGGGAGAGGATCGCAAGAGAAGTGATGGTTCCAAGGGTTGATGTCTTTAGCTTAAACGCAGAAACTACGATTAGGGAAGCGGCAAAAGTGATGATCGATGAGGGGTATAGCCGGGTTCCTATTTACGAAGAGAGCGTGGACAATATAGTAGGCGTCTTGATGTTTAAGGATGTGACAAGAGAGCTTTTGAATGAAAAGCAAGCGGATCAGCCGATTTCGATTCTTCAAAAACCTGTTCTCTACACGCCAGAGACTAAAAAAATCTCAGCTCTTCTCCAAGAGTTTCGAAAGAAACATCTTCATCTTGCGATCGTAGTGGATGAATATGGTGGAACAGAAGGGATTATAACGATTGAGGACATTTTAGAAGAGATTGTAGGAGAGATAGCCGACGAGTATGACGACACTGAGGAGAAACTTTTTCACCCTCTGCCGGACGGCTCAGTTATCCTCGATGCCAGAATGAGTATTTTGGATATCGAACACGAACTTGGTATCGCGATTCCTCAAGAGGGGGATTACGATACGATTGGAGGGTACGCGTTTCACACAGCAGGCTCGATTCCCTCTAAAGGGTTTGTTATTCACCACGACGATTTTGACTTAGAGATTGTTAAATCAAATGAAAGATGTGTTGAAAAACTGCGATTACGAAAGAGATCGCCAAAAGAGATTGATTAAAAGATTCTCTTTTGTACCCTTGCCCTTGCCCATTAAGCATCAAACGAGGTCATGTATTTAAAACCGCGAAGCGGTTGCCAGAGGGGGTAAAGGGGGAACCGCGCAGGGGTTCCCCCTTTAAAGATCCTTAAAGTTGCTCTCAAAAATGGTAGAAAAATCCATTGAATGCATTAGTGGGATAGGTTCATGAGGTAAAAGGCCTTCTATTTTTTGTGAATTATAATCAAGAATTTGGGGCATGACACTTTCACTGTCCTTGCCCTTAAACCGTTTAGTAAGTGTTTTCACTTTTTAGAAATAAATCTATCCAGAAAAAATGATATGAAACCGCAAGGGCAAGTTTAGGGAAAAGGGGAAGAGGGCAAGGGTGAGGGAAGAATACCATAAATATCACGAAAGATGGGTTGAAAAATTACGTTTACGAAACAGATCGCCAAAAGAGATTGATTAAGAAAGTCTAAAAGAGATAAAATCGGACTTTTTACTCTTGAGGAGACTTTTCATTTATGCGACGAGCCATTTGCACCACAGAACCTAGTCAATCTTATGCCGGTGACATTAATACTTGGAAATTCATCTACACCCCAGCACACAATTTGCCAAAAGGCACTCTCTTAAAGTTCAACCTTAATAGCCCCGGTCGCGATATCGACTGGCAACTACCCTCCGTTGATCTAAACGAAGCCTCAAATGTGATCTATGGACGCTTCGACAACGGCAATACAATACCTGCAAAACTTATCGAGTATCAAGACCGGTTTGCTCCCGATTACGAATTCACTCTAAATGAGGAAGTCCCCATGGGAGTTCCTTTCACAATCATTTTAGGTTCGCCAAAACTTCAAAAACCCCATTTGACGAAAAATGGCACTAAAGCACAGGTTTTTGCAGAAAGACGACGCACTTTTATCTTACAAGTCGATCCAACAGGAAAAGGAGCCTACGAAGAAGAAGAGCATTTCACTTTAGATGTAAAAGGAGGAAAACTCTCTTTAATTCGGATCTTAACACCCTCTTTTGTCACAAAAAATAAACGTTTTGATATCGTTGTCAGGTTTGAAGATGAAAATGGAAACTTAACCAATAACGCTCCCGAAAACACCCTTATCGAGCTCAGCTATGAACAATTAAGAGAAAACCTCAATTGGAAACTCTTCGTTCCTGAGACTGGTTTTATTACACTCCCAAACCTCTACTTTAATGAAGCAGGAACCTACACCATCACCCTCACCTCTAACACGATGAAAGAAGTGTTTAAATCAGCTCCCATCAAGTGTTTTAACGACAATAAAAAAAATCTCTTCTGGGGGCTCTTACACGGTGAGTCTGAGCGAATCGACTCAACGGACAATATCGAAGCGTGTTTGCGCCATTTTAGAGACGAAAGAGCTTTTCACTTTTATGCTCCCTCAAACTTTGAGAATATCGAAGAAACAAGCAACGAAACGTGGAAATTGATCTCCCAAAACGTCACCGATTTTGATGAAAATGACCGTTTTACCACCTTCTTAGGTTTTCAGTGGCATGGGGACAAACCAGATGAGGGAATTAGACAATTTATTTGGGCAAAAGACAATAAACCTATTTTGAGAAAAAAAGAGGCTAAAAATAGTTCCCTTAAAAAACTTTATCGAACATTGGCTCCAAAAGAGGCGATCTCGATCCCTTGCTTTACCATGGGTAAAGGGTACTCTTGCGACTTTTCTGACTTCAACCCCGATTTTGAAAGAGTTGTAGAGATTTACAACGCCTGGGGATCATCCGAATGTTTGGCTAAACAAGGCAATTTAACACCCATCACAGGAGCTAAAAAAGCGGTAAAAGAAACAGCTGAGGGCTCGATTCAAAAAGCGCTTAATAGTAACTTGCGTTTTGGTTTTACCGCCGGCGGTTTAGATGATAGAGGCATTTACGCAGACTTTTTCGACAACGGGCAAGAGCAATACCCTCCAGGCCTTACAGGAATCATCGCAGAGGAGCAGTCCAGGGGAAGTCTTTTTGAAGCCCTATATAACCGCTCCTGTTTTGCAACAACAGGAAAAAGGATCATCGTGGGTTTAGAGCTTGCACAAGCTAAAATGGGCTCAGAAATTAAGACGACTGATAAGCCGGGTCTGCTTGTCAACAGACATCTCTCCTTTTACGTCGCTGGTACTGGAAAAATCCACAAAATCGAAATCATCAGAAACGGTGAAGTGATTCATTCAGTAGAGCCTACAAGTTACTTCTACGATGGTATTTTTGACGATTTAACACCCTTAACAAAAGTCACCATCGATGCAGCAGATAAAAAGCCACCCTTTGTCTACTACTATATCAGAGTTATTCAAGAAGATGGGCACATGGCCTGGAGTTCCCCTATCTGGGTTGACTATCTCCCTGTCCCACCTGGAAGCCGAAAATCAATGGTTAAGCCTTTAAAACCTCTTAAAAAAGAAATAGAACTTTTGATTGAAGAGGAAGAAGAAGTAGAAGAAGAAGAGGATGAGACTGAATTTACCGACGTGGATGAGGAATAAAAATGGTAACCATTCTTTTGGCGATCGGTTTAGTTTTTTTAAGTCTCATTTTAATCGCTTTAAGCTTATTTCTAACAGGCAAAATGCGCGTTAGAATTGGCACTTGTGGAAAATTTCCCGGAAAAAAAAAGGGAGCTTGCGACAAGGAATCCTCTTGTGAGCTATGCTCCTCAAAGCCCAAAGAAAATTGTAAAGATGATGACGACATATAACAAACAAAAACCGGATAGTATTAAACAACTTTTTGGGAGCATAGCGAGCTCCTACGATTTAACCAATAGCGTTCTCTCTTTTAGTCTCCACCGTTTCTGGAATCAAGAGCTTGTTAGATTGGTGACACAAGATAGCGAGCCTAAAGTGTATTTGGACCTCTGTTCAGGAACAGGAGAGATTGCCATTGCCTACTTAAAGCGGCAACAAAAAAGAAAAAAAGTCATTTTTTTGGACTTCTGTAAAGAAATGCTCGATTTTGCCAAGGAAAAAACTAAAAATTTAGCTGTAAAACACGAACTTGAATTTATCGAAGCTGATGCTCAAACCATCCCTCTACCCGAAATGAGCGTCTCTTGCGTTTCCATGGCGTATGGGATTCGAAATGTTAAAGATGTCACCACTTGTGTTAAAGATGTTTGGCGCGTTCTAGAGCCTGGAGGTACTTTTGGCATTTTGGAGCTTACTCGGCCTAAAAATAAGTTGCTTTGTTTTGGTCACACGCTCTATTTAAAGCTTTTTTTACCCGTTGCAGGGCGTCTTATTGCAAGAAATGGAGAGGCTTACCGCTACCTTTGCCAAAGCATTAGAACCTTCACAGAACCTAAAGATTTAGAAAAAATTATGGAGGAAACCGGTTTTGAAACGGTTTACAGCAAACCCCTTTTAGGAGGCATTGCCACCATCCTCTTCGGAAGAAAACCGTTGGTTTAAAACCATTTTTTTCAAATCTTCTCTCATTATTTTCCCAAGAGGTGTCCGAGGAAAACTCTCCACTTCAAAAACCTCATGAATTTTCGCAACGGGAAGTACCCTTTTATTAAACTGATCGACGATCCATTTAACGTTTAAACTCTCTGCTCTTTCATACACAAAAGCTATTTTCTCACCTCGCCGCTCATCTGGAATTGGTACAAGAGTCATCTTTGACGTTTGACACACCTCTTGCAAAAGTTCCTCTAAAGAAGATAAATAGATCCCCTCACCACAAATTTTGATGTAGTCAGAGCTTCGACCCATAACCTTTAGCTTTCCCTCCTCCAACAAACCTGCATCTTCTGTTGGAAACCACCCCTCTTTTTTTGGGTCCGATAAAACAATTCGCTCTTTTTCAAAAAAAGCATAGCTAGTCAATAAACTTTTACCCTTAATCCAAAGCCTTTCGTCGACGCTCTTTAAAGAGAGGTGGGGTAGCGGATAAAGAGTCTTTTGATTTAAAAAACTTGTAGCCACTTGTGAAGCACACTCAGTCATTCCATAAGTAAGATAAAGAGGCCAAGCTAACTTAATTCCTTTTTCAAACAAATGATCGGGAAAAAATCCCCCTCCAATAAAAACTCCTTTCAAGTTTTTTGGAGCTTTTAGTCCCTTATCGATTAAATCGACCATCTGAGTGGGAACTAAAGAGGTAAACGAAGCGTTTTTTTCTTCGACAAGTTTTAAAAAGCTTTCTGGATCCCACTTCTCAAGAGGGTAAACCTTTCCCCCAGTCAAAAAACTTCGAGCATAAATACTAAGCCCTCCGACGTGAAAAATGGGTAAGGGATTGACCCAAATATCCCCTCTTTTACAATCAATCCAACTGTTGACAGCCTCCGCTGAGGAAAGAAGAGCCTCTTTTGAGAGCGCCACCCCTTTTACCCCCCCGGTTGTCCCGGAGGTTAAAAGCCAAAAGTGGGAAGGATAAAGGGATTTCAAAGAAGCCACTAATGGGGGTACTTTTTTTAAGCGAGGATTGATCAATACAAAAGACTCTTGGCTTTCAAAATTCATAGTGCCTCCCAAGATAACTTCTCCAAAAGGTAATCAAAACCAATCCCTAATCCTTGAGGTGGGATTAACACATCATCTACGACTTTAAGCTCTTTTGAAAAGAAAGTCTCTTCATATAACGTATGACTCAAAAGCCCGGCCATTTCCCCCTTCTTCTGATATTTTGCCGCCTCATAAGCTGCAAAAAGCTGCCCTATAGGATGATCCATATAACTTGTAATAACAACCCTTTTACCCGAATTTAGAAAGGGTTGAGAAGAGTAAAGAGCCGGTTTTACGACAAAAACTGAAACTGAATCAGGCGCATCCAAAGCTTTTAATGCGCCCCTATCGACTGCAAGAGGAACACCTGTTAAGGTTAATGAGCGCCAAGAGCTTTCTTCAAAAGGAAAAGGATCTTCATAAAAATCGACTTTTACGCCCTTAAATTCAGGCAAAATCTCTCTAAATTCTAATTCAGTCAGGGTCTCATTAAAATCTAATCTCCAGGTCGATTCGGGATGAGTTTTAATAAAAGCGATTTCTTCCTTAAGGTTAAATCCCATTTTTTTTTTGACGATACCTTTTAAATAGTTATGACTTTTTGGAATCGTTAACCCTTTAAAAAGAGACTCACCTCGATTTCTTGAAAGAGCATCTTCTTTAGCTAACTGAACGGACCTTAAGAATTGAGGTGAATTTTGATGTTTAAGCTGCTCGGTTAAAGGTTGATCCCCAAGCTCCTCCCAGGGGAAAAGATCGCTATATCCCACGATCCCTTCTTCAAATGCAATTTTAAGAAGGGCACCGTGTCTTACTTGAGTTGAGCGTGCATTAAGAGGAGTTTTCGCATTCAGCTGATACTTATGAGTCCATAATTTCACAAACAACCTCAAAGGGAGAGCAAAAATCCAAAGGCGATTTGTAAAAAAGCTGCTCGTCCCAAAAACTGATTGTAAAGAGCTGAGGGTTCATTGTTGTGCACATCCCATACAATTTTTAAGGCAAGAGGAAGTAGCACGAGAGGTAAAAAGGTGTGAATTACCACTAAAGCAAAAGGAACTAGAGCACAAAAGGCGATTTCCATCCGTGCAAATATTTTTCCAAATCTCACAGCAAGCGTCTTTTTTTCAGCTCTTTCGTCTTGGGTTACATCGCGCAAATTATTAACCGCAATTAAAACTGTAGCTAAAAGTCCTACCTCAACTCCAGCAAGAAGTGAAAGTGGGGTCACCTCTTCCGTCTGAATATAATAAGAGCCATTAACAGCAACAAGTCCAAAAAAAACAAAAACAAAAAGATCGCCAAGCCCTTTATAAGCTAAAGGGAACGGCCCGCCTGTGTAGAGATAAGTCAAAGAGAGACAAAGAGCGACTAAAGCTGACATTCCAAAGCCTGAAATCAAAGGTAATGAAGCTAAGGCTGCAATAAAAAGACACCCATAAGCTGCTAAAAAAACGTACCCCTTTGCAATAAGACCAGATGCTGTCACTCGAACGGGACCTACCCGATCCTTTGTATCAGCCCCTTTTTCAAAATCGAGGACGTCGTTGAAAAGGTTTGTGGCAATTTGAAGAGCGACGATAAAAAGAAGAGCTAGCCCCATCTTGAGATAAGAGATTGGGATCTCTTTAGAAGCAAGAGCCGTCCCCACTATGACTGGAGTTAAAGCTGCAACAAGGGTCTTAGGTCTTATAGCATAAAGCCAGGAAGAGATATCAAAACGTTTCATGGAAGCCTTTTAAATTGTTTAAAATCAGGGGCTCTTTTTTCTAAAAAGGCTTGTTTTCCCTCTTTAGCTTCTTCGCTCATGTAGTATAAAAGGGTAGCATTACCAGCCAAATCGAGTAAACCCACTTGCCCATCGCAATCGGCATTAAGAGAGGCTTTCAAGCATCTTAAGGCAAGAGGAGAGTGTTGTAACATTTCGCGGCACCACTTAAGAGTCTCCTCTTCTAACTGCTCTAGAGGAACAACGGCATTGACAAGCCCCATCTCAAGAGCTTGTTTTGCGTCATACTGGCGGCAAAGATACCAAATCTCTCTTGCTTTTTTTTGCCCCACGATCCGCGCAAGATAAGAGGAGCCAAGCCCCCCATCAAATGAGCCGACCTTTGGACCAACCTGCCCAAATTTGGCGTTATCTGCGGCAATTGTCAGATCGCAAACGACATGAAGCACATGCCCCCCACCAATCGCATACCCTGCGACCATGGCTACAACAGGCTTTGGTAAAGAGCGGATCTGCTTTTGTAAATCGAGAACATTGAGCCTTGCAACCCCATCTTGCCCTAAATACCCCTCACTTCCTCTGACTTTTTGATCCCCTCCAGAGCAAAAGGCCAGAGGGCCTTCCCCAGTCAAAATAATCACGCCGACATCAGGGTCGTTTCTTGCAAATTCAAACGCTTCTTGCATTTGTACAACGGTTTCAGGGCGAAAAGCGTTTCTTACTTCAGGCCGATTGATGGTAATCTTTGCAATACCATCCTCGGTTTTTTCAAATTTGATATCGGAAAACGTTTTGATTTTAGTCCAAGGGTGAGTTAAAAAAGTGGTTGCCATGAGATTCAATCCTATCCTATTAAAGTGAGGAGAATAGCAGGATTATCTCTTTTTTGAACAGCGGTTATGAAGGTTTAGAGAAAGCTTTTTTTAGTTGTTCCTCATTGAATTGTTCAGTTGTTATAGAAATTTTTGTCTCTGGTATCAAATCAGGCTCTAATGTGTGATATTTTAAGCTGACAACACCACTGACGTCAGAAAAACTTTGTCCCTGAGAAACCCTCTCAATTCCCAACGAAAAATGGACAACATTCTCTTCAAAATCGACGACCCCTTTAAAATTCTCTTTTCCAGAAATTTGAACGGGAGCTTCTCGACCAGTACCAGCATTTGCAAGCGCATTCGTGTTTAAAGTATTCAGGCTATTTTGTGTGGCAAGCGATAACATATGAGCCACAACATAACCTTTCATAACATTTTCATCATCAGTCTTTGGATATTGATCTAATATGTGTTGATATTTAGCCTGCTGAAAGCCACTTCCGAAAATTTTACCACCAAGCTCTTTACACTTTTCAAACACTTGCTCAGGAGTTGGAGACCCTGTACCATTAGGGAACATCTCTTCATGTAACTCGGCTCCCGTTATATTTTGAACTTGTCCCAGTTCGTTTTTGTAACTAATCGTTATAGGACATCTCGTAGTAAAAAAATCACTCTTTAATTGCTCTTTCACCTTAACAAATCTAAACTCTTCTCGAGTACCCGTACCCCCTCTCTTATTAAACTCTTTATCCTCGGCACTTAAGACGTTGCCCAAATCGACTTTAAAATTTTGCCGGTATCCTCTATTTGGAATCTCGAAATTAGCAGAGGTTAATTTCCTGGCTTTTCTTAATTCATCTTGTTTTGCTTGGATAAAACCATTCTTTTTTTCAAGAACAAGAGCCTCAAGCGCATCTAATCTACTATAAAGTTTATTTTCCCTGGCTTTAACATTATCGATTTCAGAAAACTTGCCCTTAGTTAAAAACTCAGTTTTTAACTGCTGACGCCAAAAAGAAATTCTGTTAATAAAAGCATCAATTGCTTTTTCATCTAAATTATCAATATTTCTTTCAACAAAATCTAAATGCTCATTTATACTATTTTTAATAGCTTTATAAGATTTTACATCTGCTGTTGGCGAAGATTCATGATTTAAGAAAGAAAGGTAAGATTTTTTCTTTTGTTTCTGAACATTTGCCCTGTCAACGTTAATATTTGAATCAACTGGATTAATTCCACTTTCTACAGGTTCCATATTCCCCCCCCATATCTATAAATCTTTCAACCTCTATTATAATTTTAATTTGTAATTATAAAAAGTTAATATCTTGTAAATATATGAAGATTTTAGAATTGAGAAATAAGATTTTTTAAACTTTCAGGAGCATCGGCAAAAATTCTATGGCCAGCACCCTCAATCTCAACTTTTTTTGAGAAAGGGTGAGTTAAAACAACGGCCTCTGCAAGGCGTTTATACTTTAGATCTTCCCCACCCGTCACCCAAAGAATTGGAAGGGAGAGGCTCTCTGTCTTTATCCCCTCTTGCCGAGCAAGAGACCAAAGGTCTAAAGCCTTTGCGAGGTTAGCTCTATTAAATTCCTCCTCTTGCCGCTTCATTTTTCCCTTAAAAAGTGGCTGACTCTCCCAAGAATTAATAAGCTCATCCCAGGGTTCAGTTAAAAAACGACTCCCCCATAAAAGATCTTTCTTTAAGCGCCCCTCTTCTGCTTGAAAAGGATTTGCCGAAATAATCATCGCTTTATCAAAAAGCGATTCAAATCGAGCAAGCACTTCTAATGCGAGGCGTCCTCCCATTGAATAGCCGACCAAAATACGCTCGCCGTTAACTTTTCTCACAAAAGAGGCAAAAGCTTCAACAAACTCATCGATGGGCCTTAAAAAGGGTTCTTCAAAAAGATGGGGACAAAGAGACCCCTTTGGCAAAAAAAGCTCCATATCAGAGGGAAGACCTAAAAAGCCATGCAATCCAAAATAGGTCACTTACAGATCACCTCGACTAAATGCTTCCCCTTAAAGAGGGGCTTATCGATGACCCCCTCAAATCGGGTGTAATTTAAACCCCAAAAGGTAGCTATCGATTCAAAAGAGAGCTGATGCTCGTTGAGAAAGCTCTTCTGCTCAAACATCTTCGAAAAAATCTGTCCACCGCCGTTGTTGATAATCACAACTGTCACTTCCTCGACATCTAGATCCTTTAATATCCAGAATCCTGCCAGATCGTAAAGAGCGGTCAAATCGCCGATGATCGCGATATTTTGACGCCCCTTTTCACAAAGACCAAAAAATGTCGAGATCTGCCCGTCAATTCCGTTGGCACCACGAGAGGCAAAAACATCGGGGTGAGCGCTCTTTGTCGTCGCTGAAAGATCCCAGCTCCTAATGGGCAAGCTGTTGCCAAGGTAAATAAGAGCGCTTTCAGGAATTTTTTTCGAAAGCTGATGAATCAACGAAAGTTCATCACCTCCTTCCCTTTCAACGTCTGATAAATTAGATTTATACGAAAAACAAGGACACGGCTCCTCTAAAGACTCAAAAGATATAGGGGAAGGAGCAAAACTTAAGCCTGAAAAAGGTAAATGGTTGACAGAGACCACGGGAAGGGGTTTCTCCTCCAAATCTCTCCATAGCCTGGTCGTGGGAACCGAGCCGATTCTAATGACCCCGTCGTAAGGGGTTTTGGAGTCATACCTTAAGGAGGCCAAATTGGGATCTTCTCTTAAACCGGAAATCCCCTCTAAAATCGTGGGCGCTTGTAATTTGAGCAAAAACTGTTTCACAAGAGGGCGCCTTTTTGGGGGCAGCGTTGAAACGATAACTACAGGGGCATTCGATTTTTCAAAAAAGGGGGCTAAAGAGCCTTTTTTATTAGGCAAAGTAATCAAGGGGTTTAGGGTGATTTCTCCAACAAAAGGGGTTGGGGTAAAAGGTTTTGGTTCCCCTAAAGAGAGATTGATGTGGCAGGGGGCGTTTTGGTCCCACTCTTTAAGAGAAAAAGGCTCCTCTTCATCGAGATCAAAAGAGAGAGGCGTATACGATGTAAAAATAGAGGATTGCTCAATTGTTTGAGGAGCCCCTGAGCCTCGATAGTTTTTGGGTCGGTCAGCTGTTAAAAGAATTAAGGGAGTGCCCGTGTAAAATGCTTCAATGGTGGCTGGTAACAGTTCCGCAACGGCCGTTCCGGAAGTTGTAACGACAGCAACGGGAGTCTCTTTTTTTCGACTTAGTCCGAGGGCAAAAAAGGCAGCTGAGCGCTCCTCAAACCAATAGTAAAGCTCAATTTTTGCAAGGGGATCTGTTCCCAAAGTATCCGATTTTCGACTATTAACTAAAGACTCTAACTCAATCAGTAAGGCGCTATTTCTCGCTCCCGGGCAAAGGCAAAAAGTTAAACACCCTGCCTTTATAAGCTCAAAAAGGGTGTTTTTTAAAGACCAAGCCAGCTTTTTGTCGCTCTCAATTTCGCACACACCTCCAACCATTCTTCCTCCTCTAAACTATCAGATATTACCCCACACCCAGCTCCGATCCTCATCCCCGTTTCGTCAAACTGGATGTTTCGAATGGCAACAAACAGATCGACCACATCACCTAAGACAAATCCGACGGGCGCGCCAAAGCGCCCTCTTGGAAGAAGCTCCTCATAATGGGTTAAAAGAGAGGGGTTTTGTAAACTTAAGTCCTCTTTTGGATAGGTCCCAAGAGCTCCGGTAGGATGTAGAGCATACACTAACTCGCTTAATGTTACCTCTTTTTTCAAGTTAACTGCAATGGGGGTTTTAAGATGACAAAGGGTTTTTAAATCAAGCGTTGAAGTCTTTCCAAAAGAAACCTCTCCAAAGGGTTCAAGAGAGGATTTAATCCCATCGACCACAAACTGATGCTCCCGATAATCTTTAGGAGTAAACGATTTACCCAAAAAGGAAGTGCCTGCAAGAGCGACTGTTTCTAAACTCCTTCCCCTTTTTCGAAAAAGAGACTCGGGAGTTGCACCGAGAAAAGCCTCACCATTGACCCAAAACGCATAAGGAAAAACGGGCAACTGTTTCGCTCTTTCGATAAGATTCTTGAGGAAATAAAAAAAAAGTGCGCGAGACCCTTTGATTTTAGAGGTTGCAAAAGTGTAGGGGACTGCCTTTTGTAACAACGAGTTACGAAACGCTTGGATCATATTAAAAAATAAGCTCTGACTTGGATCTTCAAAGGGAATATCCAATTCTTTTTTCTTAAGTCTGATATTTTTAAAGGAGATTTTTTTAAGATGAGGGAAAGTTAAAAAGGGGGTTTTATTTTTTAAAAAAAAATCGGGGAAATAGAAAGACCCCCTCACCGAGGGGGTCTTTTCCCATTGACTTTTACCAGTACCTACAACGCACTCATTGTCATTGAGGGACATCAAAGCAAAATCAACTGACATTGTTCTCTTTTAAGTAAAAGTTCAATCTAAATATTGTACCATCTTTACTCCCCCCCTCGTAAACACGAATCCCATTACTTAAAACAAGCGCACGTAAATGCTTTACTCTAGGATATTTACCAAAGATTTCAACTTCCTTTCTAAAATAAGAAACACAAGCCGCTTCTTCTGTCGATCTTTCTACAGCTTCAACCGCTCTTTTTAGATTCTCGGCAAGATAACTTCTAATTTCAGTAAGTTTAGTATAGTTCAATTTACCATGCTTAGTTGAGTCTAATTCAGCTAACAGAGCTTTAAAACTATTTACTCTTGTAAAGTCTTCATTAAGCTTTATAATTGAATTATCACCAACAGGTTTTGTTTTAAAATCTTCAAAAAACTTTTCTAAAGAGGCAAGAAGCTTTAGTAATTCAGTAAAAACACTACTAGAAACGTCAGAGTTAACATGACGTACCTTGTTAGCAATAAAGGAGAACCCAAGGAACTTTTCCCTAATCAAAGTACTTACGAAGAAATTAACTCGTTCGTCTTCTGGAACAATAACAGCCATACGCTCTTCATAAGAGGTATTCGTCATAAAGCAAGCCTCTTTTAAAGCGTTAAATAAATCCCCTAATGACCCTTTAACTCTTCCATTTAGAAAAATTTTTAACAAGTCATCTTGCAATTCTATTTCTAAAGCTTCTTTCATGGCTAAAGGAACAATTCCAGGATGTTGTGTTGTCAAAATCTTTAATTGAGCACCTTTTTGAGAATTTGGTTCACTACAAATAGCTTTAATATACCCTTCATAGCTTCCCCTTTCATTTTTTATTTGCTTTTTTAATAAACTAGCATCTTTAAGCTCATCACTCAGCATTGGAAGAACCCATAAGAAAATATCTTTTGTTAAATTAGAGATATTCGTTACCTTCGCTACATTATTTTTTTGTAAATGAAACTCAGATCGAATAACATTTTTATTTTTGGTTGTTACAGTAAAAGTTTTATCTCCTTGAAACTCTTTCCAATAGCTACGTATTTGATCTGGACTTAAATTCTTAATAGTATTCAATGCATCCATTGGATTACCAAACGATTTGAAGCGCCCTTCGATAATTTTAGCATGTTGAGGTGATGTGAGAAGAGCATTTAAACACTTTATCTTTTTCTTTTCATCGTAGGCGCCATTCAAGTACGTTTCAAAAAGAGTTGTTGGATATACGCTCATGCACTGTGCTAAATCAGGCTTTTCTTTCTCAAGGAAACTGTCCAGAAGAGCCAACTTGGTCTCATCCGGAAACGCCCCCGTATTACTCACCTGTATTGTGCTCCCATTAAGCTGCAATTTAATCACCTCAATAAGCTGATTTAAACAATCTTCAGTAAGATGGGGAAGCTTTGACTCAACACACACTTTATCCTTAAAGAAGGATTGCCCTATGTGCTGTTTTTGTAAATCCTGTGCGTTTTCCTTGTTGTTATAGACGTAAATAAGAAGAGCGGAAAGATTTTCTGCTTCCATTTTTCTTAAAAGAAGCGGTACGTTTTGTTCCTTAAATTTCAATAACAGAGGGACAAGTAATTCAGGAGGAGAAGTGAGCACATCCGTTTTATGTCTCTCTTTTAAGGTGTCGATTAACTTAAATCTTACCTCATCTGAAAACTCCCCTTTGTCTACAATCGCCTGAATTAATTTAAAAAGAGAAGAAGCGGTAAGGTTGGGCAACTGGTTATCAAGACACTCTTTATCATCGAAGAAAGGCTGCCCAATTTGTTCCTTCATTTTTTCATTGTCGGCAGCTGTGTAGACATGTTCAAGAAGCTCGGAGATTTTGTCTGAGCTCAGTTTTCTTAAAAGGGGAAGCACCTGATCCTTTGGAAGCTTTAATAAAAAGGAGGTCAAATTTTCCTTGGAATAAGAACCGATATCGTTCTCATAAGCCTCTTTACTTTGTGTATTCGAATACACCACTGCTCTCACCGAGATGTCATTTGTACTCCAAAACTCTTTCTTTTTGTCTTCAGACAAGTGAGAGACTAATTGAGCTGCACAAGTTTGATTCACTGATTTGAGCTGTGTCGCTGTAATAGAGGCTGCAAACTTCGTTGTTTTCTGATCATTATTTTTCATTTTTGCGAGCAGCGCATCGATCTGTCCAGCGGTCAATTTACCAATGAGGCTACTGACCTGTTCCACTTTTTTGTATTTAACAAAAAAATCTGCTGGAAGCTGCCTCACTTGAGTTTCAGAAAAACGGTCGACTCCAATCGCTTGAAGCTGTTTTACAGTTAACAACCTAATCTCAATATTGGAAAGTTTTTTCACTCGTTCAGGCGATAAATTTTTTAATCCCTTTTCTGTTGAAAAAAGACGAAGAACGATACCTTTCCACAACTCAGTTAAGAAAGTGGCTGTCGCTTTTACCTTTTTAGGTACCTGTACCTTTACTTCACCCCACCATTTTTGTACATTAAGACTAACCTCTGTCATAAGAAAAACTCCCGTTTTATACCGTTAAGAGGCCTCAGAATTTACATGAAACGTTTTTTTTTGTACAGTAAAACTTTAACTAGACAAAACAAGCTTTTTAATCTTAAGAGGTTCCGAAAAAAAAGCTCTAAACAACTTCTGAAAACGAATGCTGATGACTCAGCCTCATTTGGTGGGCTCTTGAGCTTCTACTCAGAATTCGTGACATTTTAGGAGTTTTCATAAAACGAGTTTTAGTCTCTTCGTCAAACGATTTAAAAGCCTCCATGAACTGCTTTCTTAGAAGAGGAGAGGCATACATACAAACGACAAGAGTGTTAACACTCTCCTGAGACATATAAGAACAGATTTTTGCTATACTTCTGTTATTAGTCAGAAGCGCTTTTACCAACAATATTATGACTGCTAATTTGCCTTTATTGGCTTTATTCACCAAATAGATGAGGTTCACATCAGGCTCTTTAGCAAGTTTTTTAAGGATCGGAGGCTCATTTTCGTCAACTGATTTAACAGCTTCATCAAAGAGGCGATCAAGCCGGTCTACGTTTTCTTTTTGGATAACATCGTTGTTTTGCGACAGATTTATAGCTCCCGATAAGCTCCTTCTGAGATGTCTCGTGACCCCTTCAACCTCATGAAAGCGCTTTTTTGCTGCGGGGTCAAAATCTTGAGAAGCCAAAGATAATTGCCTTATAGTAGGAGATCCTGACATCTCACCGACAACGCCCTCAAAACACTCTTTGGTCATGTGAGAACTTAAATTTGTTAAACTTCTATTTTCTTTAAGATACGCTTTTATTAAAAGGGTCGTCACCATGTATGTTTTTTCTGTTTCCGCCATCTTCACGATAGAAATTAAGTTCTCCTCAGGCTCTTTAAGGAGTTTTTCAAACATCTCCTTTTCGCGCTCTTTGGGACATCCCCTCACCTCTTTAAAAAGAGTCGTGATAGGGTCGACATGCTCGTTTTGATTAGTCTTTACCTTTTGTTTTACAGAAAATGAGGCAAACTCTTTCGGAAGCACTTTGATCTGCTCGGTAGAAAACCTGGAAATGCCTATTAATTTTACCTGGCCGGACGTTAAAAACTTAAGTTCAACAGCTGAAAAATTTCTTATCGTTTCTTTGTCGAATTTTTTAAAAGTCGCCTGTGATGTAAAAAAACGTAAAACAATCGCCTTATAGACGTTTTTTACATAAACAACCATCTGAACAATCGTTTGGTAGCCTCTAGAAACCGTATTCATTTGCACCATTGTAAGCCTCCAGTCGAATTAGAAGGCCAAATTTTAATATACAAGCGGATTTTTGTCACTTGAAAAAAAACAGGATTTATTTTATCATCATCTCTTTAACATTAAGGTTCAAACGGATCTGTTATGACTCACCCCCTTCTTTTAGATCTAAAACAAAAAATCGAAGAGCTTAAAACACTTGGCCTTTTCAAAAAAGAAAGGGAGATAATTTCCCCTCAAGGAGCAGAAATTGTTTTACAAGACGGCAAGCACGCTCTTAATTTTTGTGCCAATAACTATTTGGGGCTTGCTAACCATAAGGCCATTCTTACAGCTACAAAGGAGAGCCTCGATAAAACAGGTTTTGGGATGTCCTCAGTCCGTTTTATTTGTGGTACTCAATTGCAGCACCATCAACTTGAAAAAACCATTTCCAAATTTCTTAAAACAGACGACACGATTCTCTACAGCTCCTGTTTTGATGCCAACGGGGGGCTTTTTGAAACCATCCTCGGTCCAGAAGACGCTGTGATCAGCGATGAACTTAATCATGCAAGCATCATCGACGGAATTCGCCTTTGCAAAGCTCAAAGGTATCGGTATAAAAATAACGATCTAAATGATTTAAGAGCTAAACTTGAAGAAGCTAAAGGTGCAAAAGTTTGCCTCATTGCAACAGATGGTGTGTTTTCGATGGATGGCACTATTGCAAATCTTAAAGGAATCTGCGATTTAGCAGAGGAGTATCAAGCTCTCGTTATGGTGGATGACTCTCACGCCGTTGGATTTTTGGGGGAAATGGGAAGAGGATCTATCGAGTATTGCGGCGTTGAAGGAAGAGTCGATATCATCACAGGAACTCTTGGAAAAGCTTTAGGGGGCGCCTCGGGTGGATACACTTCTGGCAGACAAGAGATTATCGACTGGCTAAGGCAAAGATCCCGCCCCTACCTCTTTTCAAACACTCTTGCTCCTCCTATCGTTGCCGCCTCCCTTAAAATCTTTGAACTCATTGAAAACTCTCATGACTTAAGGGATCGATTAAGAGATAACAGTCGCCTCTTTAGAGAGGGCTTAACCTCCTTAGGGTTTAACTTGATTCCTGGCGATCATCCGATCATCCCCATTATGATTGGAGATGCAAAACTTGCCTCGCAATTAGCCGATGAGCTCCTCAAGGAGGGTGTGTACGTGATTGGATTTTCCTACCCTGTCGTACCACAAAACAAAGCACGCATCAGAACTCAAATGTCGGCCGCTCACACCAAAGAACAAATTGAAAAGGCCCTTTTAGCGTTTAAAAAAGTGGGAAAACAATTAAAAATCATTCCTTAAATTATGTTTGGGATTTCGACACAATACTTTCCCGATGCAGAGGGTATAAGAACTCCTATAGCAAAATCAATAAGGAGAATTTCGTCCCTACCCGATTTAAAAATCCCCCAAATCGTTCCCCCTTTACTCTCCTTAAAAGGGGAATCACTTAAAAGTCAATTTCCTTTTAGGCTTCAATTAGAAGAAAATAAAAAAGAAGAGTTTTTGAAAAAAAAATCGAGTGTGATGTGGGATTGTGTCGATTATCTCAATGGTTGTTTTGTCTTTCGCGCAAGAGATCTATATAACGACATCAGTTTTCCCGACATAAAATCAACTATTGTTGATAATATTAAACGAATTAAACAAGAGATCTATCCTGCCGTCGAAGCATCCCCCTCTAAACTTTTCAAAATAGGTCTTTTTTCAATTAATCTAAAAATGACAAAAAAAGACTTTTTAGTGAGTCAATTTCCTTTTTTTTTAAAGCAAAACCCAGAACACCTCTCATTACATCCTCGGTTAAGAAAACTCGGCAGATCCCATTTCATAGCTAAATATGCTAATTTGTATGACTTATCAGAAAATTTTCAACACCTTGGATACAAATTAGAAAAGAGAAATCGAAGTGTTTTTTTATTTTTGCCAACACAAGAGACCATCCTCAAACGGTGGAAACAAGAGTGGCCCCGTTTTGACATTTTGAAAATGAAAGGTTCTGCTACTCCTATCACTTTTATCGAATCGTACTTAACTCACGACTCTATTTTATCAGAAGACAAAGAGTATGTGCATGACCACTTAATTCATTTGGTATCATCGCTAGCAGCCTTTTTTCTGTATGGCTTGAACAACCGCATTATCTATCAAAAAGAGCGTGCAAGACTTGCAAAAGCTGTAGCGATTAATTATCGATTGATTCTTCTTGAAGAAAAAAGAACTCCTCTAGAACCCCTATTGATAAAAATGAAACTAGCTCTTAGCGCTCTTGTCGATGTCATCTTAAGTAGAGCTCATTTCGATCACGATAACGATTACCTTTTGAACAAACACTTTACCTTTATTTGGATTGATCCCCTTTGGGCTCCTTATTGGTCCCCTCTTTTTAAAAACGAAAAAGCCCCAATTTACGAAAATTTGATGCTTTATTGGCAAGAGTTACGACGAAGAACTCCTCACCATAAAAATTTTTCACCTCTTCCTCAACCTCTTGAAAAAAAACTTTTGCCTCCAAAAAATAGATTCGAAAAAAAAGTCAATAGTTCTTTATTTAAGATCGAGGAAAACCTTTGATCTTATTTTTTTCGTTAGTTTTATAGAACTTTTTTGCTTTACTTTAGAGGTTATTATGAGTATTGATCCTTACAGTCATTTAGTGTCTAGTCGATCCTGAAAAAGTAAGGGTTCCTTGAGAAAAATTTGCAGTTAACGAGGAAGAGAGACATAGCCTATTTTGCAAGGTTTAATTATATGACAATGAGAAAAACTTAAAAATTTCGCGAATGGAACACGCATTTTTTGTCAAAAGGGGCACTTTTTATTGGAGAGGACTTTTTCAGGGCCGACTATCCTTTAGGCCCTATTTTTTAAGCAATTTTAGCTTTTTGGTCAAATAATGATAAAAATAAAAAAACTGAAACAGTATAAGCGCCAAAAAGCAGAGTAAATACAGAAGCTAAAGGAAAACTCGCTCCTGAACACATGACAGAGGCAACAGTTAGAAAAAAACAAAAAGCTATTTTTACAATTGCAGCAACTGTTTTATCATTTTTTCTATTAAGAGAAGTCACAGCGGTAAACATTATCACGCTAAGCGAAAGGGCTCCTCCCAAAGCTCCTACAGGTAATGTTATGGGAGCTGTAGCAATTGTTGCCGCAGCTAATGCTCCTGTGCCACTACCAAGCAAACCTGCAAAAACACAATGTAACGTATTCTCTACAAAATCACTTTTCACACTCATTTAGCAAAACCTTATTTTTAAACTTTTTCTGGATTCATTTTAGGCGTTAATAACGATAAAAATAGCAGAGCTGAAACGGTATAAACTCCAAACAGCAGACTAAATCTACAAGCTACGGGAAAAGTAGCTCCCTGAAGCATCATAAAACCTAAAGTAATCAAAAGAGATAAATCTATCTTGGCAAAACGTGCGACTTGAGAAGACGCAATGGGTAAAGAGATATACAACACTAAGGAACACGCTCCACAAAAAGCCCCTAGAGGTAGGCTTATGGGACCAGTTGAGATTGTTGCCGCGGCCAATACTCCAACACTTGTCCCCAATAGGCTTAGATACCCGTAAGGCATTTGATTAAGAGCAAAATTATTCTTTAAATTCATTAGCAACTCATTAATTTTAAGTTGTTTGCGACTGATTTTCGGTGTAAGTAATGATAAAAATAAGATGGCCGAAACGCTATAAAACCCACACAACAAACTAAATCCACAAGCTAATGGAAAACTGGCTCCTGAAGACATCGTAATGGCAACTGCTGCAAAAAAAAATGAAGCGATTTTGATAATCGTTGATACTGCATTGTCATTTTTGCTTTTTGAAATAATATTTGGTGCCAAAATCACTACAACCGAGATCGCTCCAGCAAGAGCCCCAATCGGTATTGTTACCGGAGCTGCAGCTATTGTTGCCGCAGTTAATGCTCCTATACCACTTCCTATTAAGCCCACAAAACCGCATGATATGGCACTCACTAAATAATCATTTTTTACACTCATTGATAACTCCTAAATTTATCTTTTCTAAAAATAAGAACTCATTCATTTGAAGCTGTTTGCGTCTGATTTTTTGGCATAAAAAACGATATAAATAAGATCGCCGAAACGGTATAAACTCCAAGAAGCACACTAAATCCACAAGCTAGAGGAAAACTGGCTCCTGAAGACATCGTGACGGCCACGGCAGCAAAAAAATATAAAGCTAACTTGACTATATTTGATACAGTTTTGTCGATTTTTATGTTTGTTGATATTAAACCTGGGGCGATAAACGTCACAACCGAAATGGCACCCCCTAAAGCCCCTAAAGGGACTGTTATCGGAGCTGCCGCGATTGTTGCCGCAGTTAATGCTCCTGCACCACTTCCTAACAAAGCTGCAAAACAGCAAGTTACGGTATTATTAATATAATCATTTCTTACACTCATTGTTAACTCCTCTATGATTCTTTAAAGACCAATCACCTACTGAACGTCAGCTGCGCACCGAAATCCATAAGTGCTATTAACAGTTCCTGGATTGTTTCGATTCCTCTTTGAACTTCTTAAATCTTCTTGTAAACTCTTCCAACAACCTCCCCGAAGCACCCGGTAAACGCCTTGCAAAGGCCCCTTCGGATTGTCAGGCTCTTGAACTGAGATTTCAAAATAGTTGTATCCGTACCAGTCTTGCACCCACTCGTAGACGTTTCCAGCCATATCGTATAAACCTAAAAGATTGGGAGCATAACTCATCACTGCTGTCGTGTCGGAGCTAAAAAAGTTTGCCTGAGTTTTCTCGATGTGATCCCCTGTTGGGTAGCGCATCGACTCTTGACCGCAACTTGCAGCAATTTCCCATTCAGCTTCGGTAGGTAATCTTTTTCCAACCCATTTAGCATAAGCAACAGCCCCGTACCAGGTCACCCCAACGACTGGATGTTTGGCATAACCTGACTCAATACTTAAGCGACCAGCTGAGCGCTTAATGCGAGAATCTTTAAGTCTGATAATATCGTTGTAGTTATTATCTTTCTCACCCCCCATCGCCTCGATAAATCTCACAAACTGTTCATTCGTTACGGGATGAATATCGAGTGCAAAGCTACTTAAATGAACCTGATGGCGCGGCCACTCATCGCGGTTGCCATCATTGCTTCCCCTTAAAAAGCTACCCCCTTGAATCACGACCATTTCGGTTAGAAGAGGTTTTATTTCAGCAGTTTCCTTTTTTTCAGGCTTGTAAACTTTAACAGTAGTGTCGATCAAAAAAGCTGATGAGGGATCGGGATCAGTTTCTGGACGTTTAATCTCAGCTGAGCGAATGACAGGTTTTAAAGCTCTCTCCACCTCAAAAACGGCTTCTTGAGACATAGTGAACTCATCGAATAGGGGTAAAAGTTTTGAGGGGCGCTTATCTGGATTTTGTTGGAGTGTTTTTTGAATAATTAAATCCCAGTTTCTTGTCAAATCCTGCCTGACCTCGGAAGGCATTTCAAAAACGCCTTCAGGAAAGTGGTGTGTTAAAAGGTAGTAGGCTAAAATACCAAAACCATAAACGTCTGCCTTAATGGCTGAAAATTCCTGAGAGCCGATTGTTTTTTGCTCAGGTGAGAGAAAATTAAAACTTTGAAGAAACGAGGCGTGCAATGAGGTTTGTTTCTGAGAATCTTGCTCGGCCGCTTCCCCCATATTTAACGCTTCTGCGACCATTTTATAGGTTCTTGTCAAAACAGCCCCTTGACCCACAAGGCGTGAAAGACCGAAATCGGAGAGATAAACTTTAATTTTTCCGCTGTCATCTTTTGAAACGAGAATATTGTTTAACTTAATGCCTCTGTGAGCCATCTCAAAATGGGTTTGAGACTTTTGGTGAGCATAATCAAGAGCTGATGCCACCTGTTTTAAGATATCACAAATCTCAGCTTCTTCAAGAGGTTCAACTCTTGATCTTAAATACTTGGCCAAGTTTGTGGTTTCTCCAAAAGAATCGACGATGCAATCCGTTACAAGAAAGTATTGTCCATCTCCGAACGAAATATTGTGAATTTTAACGATGTTTGGATGATCAAGCCCTGCTAAATAAGCGACCTCTTCTTGAAATCGTTGAATAAAGTTTCGATCCTGAGATAACTCTAAAGGCAATACTTTTAGGACACATTGCCTTTTCAAAAACCTATGCTCAGCAAGAAAAACAGTTCCAAGGGAGCCCTGACCTATTTGCTTTAGGATGGTGTAATCGCCAAGAGTTTTTTTTTCTTGAGTGGTTTCTAACAGTTCGAGCATAATTGATCCCCGCGTTTGATTGGGTGATTCTAAACTCCCTTTTTTTTTAAGCAACAATTTTCCTTACAAAAAGAGAGCGCTTACTCAAAAATAGGGTTTCCTTTTATTTGACTCTTTCATTATCATGAGAGGCTAAACAGCTATTTTCTTGTCGAAATATTTTTGCTTTAAGGTTTTTTCACCTCTTGCCTTGAAGGAAAATATTGGTTCAAGAAATTGCTGAAAACAAACACTAGTTTTGAAGGACCTTAATGGATAAGCGGACGTTTTTTTTCTTTATCTCACTGACATTAGCTCTTTTTGGAGTCAATCTTTACTTTCAAGGGCAAAGCAGCTCTGAGCTTAAAAAATGGGCTCAAGATCAACAGGAAAAACTTGAACTTCAAAGTAAAACTCTAACTGAAGAGATCCAGAAAGAGAGTGTCCCTTTAAAAAATTTACCACTTGTCGATGTGTATAGCGCTGAAACTGGTGGCGAGCTTTTAGTCACAGGCGTTTTAAGTGGCGATGCTCTGATTGCACAAACTTCGCAAAAAACCGTTTACGTTCGTCCTTTTGGAACAGAGGAGCCTTTAAAGCAGGCTCAACTCATCACCTCGCAAGGAACTCCTTACTTCAGCCTCTACTCATTAAAAGAAGGGGGCACCCTTCTCATCGGCGATTTGCCAACTTTTGGACAGTACGATCTACAATTACTCATGCCAAAGCCTGCTATTGCCACCCCAGCGGACTACTTAGATGGTCACTTCTCCCCACTGCAAGAAAAACTCAATCAAGTAAAAACACGATTAAACCAAAAAAAAGATTTTGTTGTTCAATCAGGGCTTGTTTTAATGAAAGGGGATACAGGTTATTTGCCTGTTGGAGTTTTCGATGCAGACTCTAAAGTTTTTATTGCTTTAGATGACTTAAAAAATCTTCATCCTTTTTTAAAGAAAGCGATGGCTTCAAAAACGCAAGCTCCTGAAGAGACTTTTTATGTATTAGAAAATGACACTTTGCAGCTAGTTTTTTCGACAAAAGGGGGAGCTTTAAAAGAAATCAACTTACCGCTTAAATCAAAAGATGATGAAAAAAGTGTTGTAAAACCTGTTGAAAACGATCGGATCATTCTTGAAAAGTACCCCCAAAACGCCTACTTCCCGGCTCACCCTTACATCACCTTAAAAGAGGGAAAACAAGTTGAAGAAGCAAGAGGAAAACTTGGAGGGTACACTCCACTTACAAGACGCGATTTAAGCGACAAAAACCTTCTTCTCAACACAACAGCTCCTTATTATGCGCTAAACATCGTTTCAGAATACCCTGAAGTTGCCGAACTTCCCTACAAAGTGACCCAGTTCGAAAAAGACAAAATCGTTTTTGAAGCAGATCAAGGATTTAGAAAAATCACAAAGACCTTCTCTTTCCCAAAAGAAGAAGCCCCTTATGTGATCGATTTAGCTATTAATATAGAAGGCAATAACAAAAACTTAAAACTCACCTCAGGTGTCCCTGAAGTGGAACTGGTTTCAGGATCTCCTCAACCGACCCTTAAGCTTCGAACCAAACAGAATGGGAAGGGCATAGTCGAAGAGTTAAAGCTTCCTCAGTCTGAGACAACCGCTTTAAGCGCCTCTCTCGACTGGATCGCAACCTCTAACGGATTCTTTGCTATCGTCGTAAACCCTCTAAATCAAACCGAAACAGGATATAAAACTCTCAACGTTCCAGGTAATGTTTCCCCTTCAAGACTTGTTCAATTAAACGACACGACCCCTGACACCTATCCAGGGTATATGGCTCTTTTGCCCCTCAAAGGGAAAGGTCCTTATCACTATAGAATTTTTGCTGGCCCCCTCTCAGAAAACATTTTAACACAAGTCGATACTCTCTACACCGATCCCAAAACAGGAGACAATCCTAACTACATCAGTATTAAAAGTTACTACGGCTGGTTTGCCTTTATCTCAGAGCCTTTCTCAAAATTCCTCTATATCATCCTTAATCTGTTTCACTCAATTACAGGATCATGGGGTCTCTCGATTATCCTTTTGACAGTCGTTTTAAGAATTATTCTCTACCCTTTAAACGCATGGTCTGCAAAATCGACCCTTAAGATGCAAGAACTTAGCGCTAAAAGCCAGGCTCTTCAAGAAAAATATAAGAATGATCAAAAAAGATACCAGCTCGAAATGATGAATCTTTATCGAGAAACAGGGGCTAACCCTTTTTCTGGATGCCTGATCTCAACAGTGATTCAAATCCCCTTCCTTTTAGGAATGTTTGGACTTCTTAAAACAAGTTTTTCCCTAAGAGGCGCCTCCTTTATCCCTGGATGGATCGACGACTTATCAGCTCCCGATGTCCTCTTTAGTTGGGAAACACCGATTTGGCTGATTGGTAACCAGTTCCACTTACTCCCCTTCCTTCTTGGAGCTGTGATGTTTCTCCAACAGAGATTCTTGACACCTGGCCCCTCTGATGTGAACCAGATGACAGAGCAACAAAGACAAGCTCGAGCCACAGGAAGTATGATGGCTGTCATGTTTGTCTTTATTTTTTACAACTTCCCCTCAGGATTGAACCTTTATTGGCTCTCTTCAACCCTTCTCGGGGCTCTACAACAAGCTTACATGAAAAAACAGATGACGAAGACATGATTATTTGGGACACTTTTTTAAAGGAGCAGTCAAAAGAGTTTGGTTATGAAGCCGTTAAAAAATGGCTTCGCCCTTTAAAAATTGTCAGGTTTGATGCTTGTAACATCTTTTTAGAAGCGCAAGATGCCTTTCAAGTGATGTGGTTTCAGGAGCATATCCAGCAAAAGGCAAATGTCTCTTTAAAAAACAACAACGGCAAACCAATCAAAGTTCATATCAGAGTTAAGGGAGAGGTAACACCTCAAAAAAAAGTGGAAACAAAGGTTGAAGAGCCAAGTTTCAGCTTAAAATTTGACGAGATCGATCCAAGGTTTACTTTTGCCCATTTCGCTAACTTTCCCTCAAATGAGCTTGAACTTAAGGTCCTTGCAAAAACAGCAGGGTATGATCTAGAAAAGGGGAACTTAAGTGAAGAGGGACCCGACCTTAAAAGCTACAACCCCATCTATGTTTTTGGCCCCAAAGGGATCGGTAAAACCCACCTTCTTATGGCAACCGCTAAAGTTCTTCAAGACAGAGGTCTAAATGCTATTTATGTCAGGACTGAAACCTTTACAGAGCACGTGGTCTCAGCGATTAAGGGGGCCCATATGGAACATTTTCGAGAAGCGTATAGAAAAGTCGATGTTTTAATCGTCGACGACGTACATCTTTTATCGAATAAAAAAGCCACTCAAGAAGAGTTTTTTCACTCCTTTAATTCTCTTCACCTAAGTTGTAAACAAATTATTTTAAGCGCAAACTGCTCCCCTTTCGAGCTTAAAGAGATTGAACCTCGTCTAATTAGTCGCTTTGAATGGGGAATCACCCTTCCCCTTAAGGGACCTAAGCCGGAAGAGGTATTAGAACTTCTTTTAAAACGAGCAGAAGCGCTCGATTTTAAGCTTCCTCAAAAGATAGCCGACTTTTTGATTAACACCTTTACTAATAACATCACGACTTTAAATCGCGCCTTAGAAGCCCTAATTCTGAGATTACACTTAAACGGAGGAAAAGCTCCCCTCTCGGTTTCTTTAGCTAAGCACCTTTTAGGCGATCTGATTTTAGAAGAGGAGAGAGCTGCCCTTTCTCCCAAAAAAATATTAAAAGCAGTTGCTGATTATTTTGAATTGAATGTAGAGGAGCTAGCAAGAGCTTCAAAAGAGAAGGAACTGACTAAGCCGCGCCACTTAGCGTGCTACCTTTGCCGGACGCTGCTAAAAATGCCTTATGTAAAAATTGGGGATATTATCTCACGCGATCACACGACGGTGATGTCTAGTGTTAAACTAGTAGAAAAAAATTTAAACGAAAACGAACCCGACTACTCTCGAGCGATTAATCAACTGACTAAACTATTGTCCTAAATTTATTTTTCTTAGGGGAAACTTTCTGTCTCTCGACTGCGTCTAGCAGTTCGATGTTTGCCATCTCAGTTAAAGGAATATTTCTCTCAATCAAATAATCGCTTAACTCTTTAGAACCAGAGTTTAAAGTTGCTTTAAAAAACTGAAGGAAAACTTTTCTTGTTTTCTCATCTAAACTGCTCTCGAGAGTTTTAAAAGCATTCACAGCCCTATAAACTTCGGTCCGATTACTGCTACTCATCCCTTTGAGTTTTTTTTCGATAATCGAAAAAATTCGTTCTTTTTCATTTTGCGGAAGCTCAACAGCTTGATAATCGAATAGATTTTCAACAAAAGCCCCTGGAAAAAATGTTGTAGTTTGCACTGAACTCATAAGATATCCTCCTTAGCAAAACCAAAGTCTCATATTACTTAAAGAAATGATTAAATTCAAGAGTTTTTTTTTACTCCCTTTTATTTTTTACTATAGTATAATCAGAGATGTGAGGTTTTATGAACAATATTAATGAGAGTATAGCTGCCACTTCCCCATCTACAAATGAGGCCTCTCCGGCTCCAACGGCAGCTCCTGCTTTACCTATACCTACCCCCTTACCCGTAGCTTCCTCCTCTTCAATATCAAGCAATCAAGTCACCCCTTTGGCTCAAGTCGCTAATCCTGAAATTTCAAATACGGCCGATGCCATAAAACTGATTGTCAAAAATGTTAAAAATTTTAATATACAAGAACAGGCCTCATTTGCCCCGATCAAGCAAGAGGAGTTACAAAATGTCCAAGCGGGGCTTGATGCACTTTCAGGCATCCCCCTTGACGAGGCAAATCTTGTCGAAACAGCGGGAAAAGTTGCCGAGGTGACAGAGGCAGTCTTTGAGGAAGGGATAAAAGAGTACTCTCTAAGGGTTTATAATTCAGATAAAACCGTCCTTCTTTTTACAGCCACTGTTTTAAACACAAATGAGAATGAAGTCTATGTTGTTTTTGATAACAGCATCATTGAAAGTGAACATGTAAAAGTAGGGGGAAGTAAAAAGCTCTCCCATGCAGCAAGACTAACCTCGGATTCAACGGAGGTGGAACACGCCCTTGTGACAACAAAAGATGCTGATCAATCAAAACAAAATCAAGTGAGAGGAATTACACGGGAAGCCAATATAAAAAGACATCTTAGAAACCTTAAACCAGAAAACCAAGCCCACGTGGTCTTTCCCCATCAAATTGTGCATTTAAAAAGAGAAGTGACAGGAGGGGTCAAGATGACGACCCAAAAAAGCTTTGTTTCATTTCAGCAAGGGGAACCACTACGCGCTTTAGAAAATCCCCAAAAACAAGCTAAACAACTTTTATTACTTTTCGCTGATATTCACGAACAAGGGGTCACCCACAACGACGTCAAAGATGAAAATATCATATTGACGGACGAGGGAAATCTTTGTCTTATCGATTGGGACTCTTCTATCCACAAAGAAGACCAAGACCAGACTGAAGGAGTGAACACTCTTGCTTATACCCCTCCGGAAAATCAATCAAGGCACACATTCGATGAATCCCAGGTCGTATTAGATTTAGCACGTCTCAGCGATGTTATATCTATTATAAATGTAAAACAAGATTTGTTATTTAGATTAGGAGAACAAATCCCACCAGATATAGACCAAATCAACAAACTAAGTAATGAAATCGATAGATTAACAGCTTTAATCTTAAAAAACTACTCTTATATAGCAAAAGAAGCCCTGGCTGTGATTCACAGAATTTGTGAGAACGATCCGCAAAAACAACAAGCGATCGCAGACTTGTTTATGTTAGCATCTTATAGTGAATTAAATAATTCATTTGACAGACTAATTGAAATTAATCCTGCAATTTTAATCAAAATATGTAGCTTTTTGGATTATTACGAAACGTTAGATGAGATGACTGAAACAAGTAATAATTATAAAAACGAAAGATCTGATACCTCTCATCCTGACTACACATCTGATATGTTTAATGAAATCACCCCTCTTTTATTTAAGAATCGCAGAACACAAATAAATCAAAAAGCAATTGAGATTTCTGCTCAAATCACTGACCAAGACATTCAAAATCCGACCCATGAAAAAAGAGTTAAAAGCGATTCTTATCAAGTCGGGATTCTTTTAAAAAATCTTTTTGCTGCTACAGATCCGATTCCTGATCCTTATGATAAGATTATCACAGAATTATTAAATCAAAACCCTGATGAAAGAAACAGTGTTCAAACCGTAGTCGATAAATATAAAGATAGATTGTAGATCAAAAAAAAGAGCTTCTTTCAAGTAGAGAGTTGACACTGTTAGTGGCTCCCTTGACTATTTAGTTGAAAAAGGGTATCCTTCATCCTCTTTAGATTGAAGGATTTTACATGGCTGTCGGCATCAGCGATATCGCTATTTACCTCCCTAAGCAGATGATCGACCTCCAAAGCGTGATCGATTTTAGGTCCTGCGAGGAAGATGGCATTAAAGTAAGCAAAATACTCGCAAGAGCTTTGAAGAGGACGGGCTTGACCTCACTTCACTTCCCAAAAAACTGGGAAGATCCGGTCACTATGGCGGCGGAAGCCGCCTACTCCCTTTTGCAAAGAAACCGGTTTCCCCTTGAGGCTCTTCGCTTTCTGGTGACCGGAACCGAAACGGGAGTTGATCACTCAAAGCCTTTAGCGGCTTACGTCATGGGAGCCTTAAAAAAAGCTGGAATCCAACTACCGACAACCCTTTCTACCTTCCAGACGCAGCACGCTTGCGCCGGGGGAACAATGGCCCTTCTTGGAATTGCCTCCCTTCTTGGAGTAACAGCCGAAAGAGGGGAGAGCGGCCTTGTCATTTGCTCTGATATCGCAAGGTATGAAAAGGGCAGTTCAGCCGAAGTTACTCAAGGAGCAGGCTCTGTTTGCCTTCTCATCGAAAGCTCTCCTAAATTAATCGAACTCGATTTAAAAAACGTAGGATTTTGTTCAAACGACGTCGATGACTTTTTTCGCCCATTAGGTTCTGAAACGGCAAAAGTAAAGGGAAGCTTTTCGATCCAGTGTTACAAAGAAGCGATGGAAGGGGCCTTTATTGATGTTGCTGCAAGAAAAAAACAATCGATTCAGGAGCTTTTGAAGGATACTGATCTTTTTGCCCTTCACGTACCCTACCCAAATCTACCTTTAGAAACCATGCACTACCTTTTAGAAAAATATTTACACTTAAATATTGAAGAGGCGAACCTTTTTCTTAAAGAAAGGGGCTTTTTTGCCATGACGGCTCCTGCTGCAAAAAGTGGTAATATCTACTCGGGCTCTCTTTTCATGTCTTTAAGCTTTTTACTTGAGGAGCGGCTTCAAACACTTCAAGAGGAGATCGTTGGAAAAAAAATTCTTCTGGGCTCTTACGGCTCTGGGAATACTTTAGCAGCTCTTCCAGGAGTTATCGCAAAAGGCGCCCCTTCGATCATCTCCTCGTGGGATTTAAGTAAGATCTGGCAAAAGGAACCCTCCCCAATTTCTGCCTACGAAACGTGGTTAAATGAGAAACCATTAAGTTTTGCAGCCCCAACTCCTAAAGAGCTTCCCGCCTTCTTCCTTCAAAATATTCGCACAGATGGGTACCGTGAATACCACTACCACACCTGAGATCTCAAAAAGGAAGCAGTCACACCTCGACGTTTGCGTTAAAAAAGCAGATCTCGTGTCTCAAAGAACAACTGCCGGTTTTGAAGAGGTTTTCTTTTTTCACAACGCTCTTCCAGAAATCGATTTCGATGCGATCGATACCAAAGAAACCTTCCTAAATACTTCTATCGACTTACCTCTTTTTATTTCCTGTATGACAGGGGGCTCTGATGAGGGGAAAAAAGCCAACAGGGAGCTTGCAAAAGCTGCTGAAATCAAAAAAATCCCCTTAGGGCTTGGCTCTTGCCGCGTTTTATTTGAGCATCCAGAAAGATTTTCCGATTTTTACTTAAGAAAAGAAGCCCCGTCCATCCCACTACTTGCTAATTTGGGTGGTGTTCAACTTAAAAAAATCGAAATGAATGCCCTAAAAGAGATGTTAAAAAAGCTTGAAGTGAACGCTTTAGTCATTCATCTCAATCCCGCTCAAGAGATGTTTCAAAAAGGGGGGGACCGGGATTTTACTCAAGTTATTGATGCCATCTCGTTAGCTGTAGAAAAACTTCCTCTTCCTGTCATTGTAAAAGAAACAGGATTTGGCATCTCTCCTACCCTTGTAAAAGGGCTTCTTGAAAGAGGGGTGGCCTTTGTAGATGTTGCAGGAGCTGGGGGCACGAATTGGATTTTAGTCGAAACTGTTGCTAACGACGACCCCTCGGGTGAGGAGTTTATCAATTGGGGCTTGCCGACCGCTCCCCTTTTAGATGCCCTCGACTACCCCCAAAAAATCTTAGCCTCTGGAGGCTTAAGATCTGGCATCGATCTTGCTAAATCGCTTGCCTTAGGAGCCCACCTTGGAGGAATGGCCCTCCCCTTTATCCAGGCGGCAATTCAGGGAGGCTCTGAAAAAGTCTTAGAAACGTGCACACTTATTGAGACTTCTTTAAAACGGGTCATGCTTTTAACAGGGTGTCAAAACTTAAAAAACTTAAGAGACGCCCCACTTATTCGCTCTAAAGATCACCTTCATCTTGTGGAACAGATATCGTTATGAACAAGCCTTTAAGAAAACAAACTGTTTTAGAAAGACAAATCACTCTAAAAGAGATGTTTCAACTAAACGAAGAGGATCTTACTCTTATAAAGCCTTTAGAAGATTTGGCTGATGGTTTTATCGAATCCGCCATAGGCACTTATCCCCTTCCGTTTGGCATTGCCACAAACTTTGTCATCAATGGAAAAAAACTCCTTATTCCCCTGGTCACTGAGGAGCCCTCGGTTGTTGCTGCAGCCTCATTAGGAGCCGGCCTTATAGCCGCGTTTGAAGCGACAACACAAGAGCCCCTTATCACCACAGAAATCTTCCTCACAAACCCCGATCGGTTCACTCTAACAGAGTCTGATAAAACAAAAATTGCAACCCTTATAGACGAACAACTCATTCCCTCAATGGTCAAAAGGGGGGGAGGGTTTCGGAAATTAGAGGTGATCCAAAAAGAATTCGGGGTGGTTGTGAGTGTCACTCTTAATGTGTGCGATGCGATGGGGGCTAATACTGCAAACTTTGTCGCTGAACAGCTAAAAGAGCCCCTTCAAACCCTTCTTGGAGGCGATCCTCTTCTTGCTATTTTAACAAACGCTTCTCTTTGCCGCCTCACGACGGCCACTTTTTCTTTACCCGTCCGAAGACTTATTCATCCAAAATACACCGGGGAAGAGATTGCAAAACGAATTATTTTATCAACTCAAATTGCCAATGAGTATGAAAACCGCGCTGTCACCCATAACAAAGGGATTATGAATGGGGTCACAGCTTTAATGTTGGCAACTGGTAACGATACAAGAGCTGTGGAATCTGCCTGCCACCACTTTGCCAACAGAAAAAGTTTATCCCATTTTAGTTTATCAGAAGGATATCTTAAAGGGCGTTTAACTCTACCCCTCTCTTTAGGAACTGTTGGGGGAGGAACGTCGTGGCCACCTGCAACTTTAGCCTTAAAGCTTCTTCAAAACCCCACGTCAAAACAACTTTGTGAAATCGCCTGCTGTGTGGGACTTGCACAAAACTTCGCAGCTCTTCTTGCTTTAGTTACCGATGGGATCCAGAAAGGGCATATGAAACTACACAAAAAACGGCAGGCTTTATGAGTATTGAAGTGATCTGTCACCCAAGTTTAGCCCTTATCAAGTACTGGGGCAAAGAAGATGAGGCGCTAAACACGGCCGCTACCCCATCTCTTGCTCTAAACCTTGAAGCTCTCGTCACAAGAACTAAGGTGACTCTTGCAAAAAAAGATGAAGTGATGATTAACCTGGCACAAGCAGATATCGAAAGATTCACCCCCTTTTTTAACGAAGTCAGGAAACGTTTTAAGAGAGAAGAGCACTTTTCAGTAGTTTCGACAAACAATTTCCCCACCTCATCGGGTCTTGCAAGCTCTTCCTCCGGTTTTGCAGCATTAAGTTTTGCTTGTGCTCGTCTTCTCGAAAAAGAAGCTCCTTTACATAAGATCTCAGAGATTGCAAGGCTAGGATCTGCCTCCTCAGCAAGAGCTGTTTTTCCAGGGTTTGTGGCACTAGAAGTGGGAGCCCTTGCAGCGACTCCCCTTTTTGATGAATCGTATTGGAAAGAATTAAGGATTGTCGTAGCAAAAGTAACTGACAAACAAAAGCCTCTTTCGTCTCGAAGCGCCATGAAAAGAACCAAAGAGACAAGCCCATTTTATCAAGAATGGGTCAGAAATTCGAAAATACTTTTTAAAGAAGCTCTTAGCGCATTACAAGAGAAAAATTTAGACAAACTTGGGCCCTTGATGAGGCAAAGCACCTATCAGATGTTTGCGACGATGCTCGGAGCTTTCCCTCCTATCATCTACTGGAAAGAGGAGACACTTGCCCTTCTTCACACTCTGGAGTCGTTAAGAGGTGAGGGACTTTCTGTTTTTGAGACGTGCGATGCAGGACCTCAAGTCAAAATTCTCATCGAGGAGAAAAACTTAAAATCGTTGGAAGAGTCCTTAAAAATAAGACATCCAGAGATTGACTTAATGGTCTCCTCTGTTGGCGGAGGAGTGCGTGAAGCTTAAAATCCCTGGAAACTTGCTCCTTTTAGGGGAATTTGCCGTGACCCTTGAGGGGGGACTTGGAATTGCTTCAACGGTCGATAAATTTGTCTCAATCGAAGTCAAAACTGCCAAAAAGCTCACAATTCACTCCTCTCACTCTGAAACTCTTATTCTGTTTACTCTAGACCAACTTTTTTTAAAACGCCCTTCCCTTGAGATTTTTGTCGATTCTAGTGCCCTTTTCAAACCGAACGGAGATAAAATGGGACTTGGGTCAAGTGCGGCAGTTGTTGCTGGATTGACCCTTGCTTTGACTGGGTTAAAGCGGGAAGATGCTTATCTTAAGGCTATTGAGATCCACAGAGCCTTCCAAGGGGGAAGAGGAAGTGGTTACGACGTAGCAGCCTCCCTTTTTGGGGCTATCTCTGATTCGACTTCCAAACCTCTCACTTCGGGTCTTTTCATAGGGGGGAAAGTTCCAACCTACACCCCCGGTTTATCACTTCCCCCTTTAAAGTTAATTTCGGGAAAACACCCTGTGTCAACAAAAGAGATGCTGATTAAATTTGAGGCATGGGAAGGAAAACACTCTTTTTTTGAAGAGTCGAATAATTTAGTAAGAGATTTTCTGGAAAGTGGCGATTTAAAAGTGGCCTTTCAAAAAGGGAAAATACTTCACGAAAAACTTCACAAAGCGCTTGAAGAAGATACGAGTTTTCCCGAGCTTGAAGAGGCGATAAAAAGGGGTGAAATCGGCAAGCCGCTTGGATCGGGCTATGAACTTGCAGCGGTACTGACGTTTTTTTCTTGATCCGAATAAAGAAAATGTGCTAGAGTCATTGCTTTAACGGAGTATAGCGCAGCTTGGCTAGCGCGGCTGCTTTGGGAGCAGTAGGTCGGGGGTTCAAATCCCTCTACTCCGATAGAGCTCCTTTTGAAAAAAAGGAGCTTTTTTTTTAACTTATTAAAATTATGTACTGGGATCCACCAAAAGTCTGCTTCGAACTGCCTTTTTTTCCAAGACCTGTTATGTGGTACGGAGTTTTATTCGTCACCGGGTTTATCTTGGGGTATCTGCTTATGATTCCTCTCTTGAACGACTTTTTTCGAAAAAAGGGAAAGCAAAAAACGACTCCTTTAAGTATCGCAACAGCGGACCGTCTTTTAAGATACATTCTCTTAGCCACTCTTATCGGTGCAAGACTTGGACACGTCTTTTTTTACGAATGGCCCTACTATAAGGGCCACTTGCTTTCGATTTTCAAGATTTGGGAAGGGGGGCTTGCAAGCCACGGCGGGGCGATTGGTATTTTGATCGCTCTTTTGCTTTTTGTAAAACAAAGCAAAGAGATAAAATTTGTCGAACTTTTAGATCTTGTGACGATTCCGATAGCTCTTGCGTGTGCGTTTATCCGTCTTGGCAATTTTGTGAATCAGGAGATCATTGGGATTCCCACAACTCTACCCTGGGGTATCACTTTCGGCCATCCTGCAGACGGAGGCCCGATCGTTCCAAGACACCCGACACAACTCTACGAGGCGATTGCCTACTTCGCGACTTTTTTGCTCCTGATGGCAGTTTGGAGATGGGGAAAAGTGAGAACGGGGGTGATCAGCGGCCTCTATTTTCTGTTAGCTTTTAGTGCCAGAATTGCGGTCGAATCGGTGAAAGCGCCTTTAAGCGCAATGAGGGATGAGTCCTTTATTATGACGGGGCAGCTTTTAAGTTTGCCCTTTATTGTAGCGGGCCTTTATTTACTCTACTCTTCAAGGGAAAAACAAGCTTCTAATTCGTAATTACCTCCTTTTAAACCCCACAATCCTCATGACGCTATTCACAACTTCCCTAACCATCGAATTGTACAATTTCCTAAAAAACGTATTCTTAACAACAAAATCCCAATAATCTCCACCAGCACCACCACCTGAAAGCCCCTCTTTTTGCTTCCGACTTAAAATCTCATACGCACTTTCTCGATCGATCGGAACCTCATACTTGTCTTTTAAGGGCGATTTGTTAATCAATTCCTCAACCTCTTCATCCGTAATCGGACCCATCTGCGATTTAGGCGAACGGACGATCGTCTCTACAAGTGGCGTTGGCACTCCTTTCTCGTTCAAAGCTGTTACCAAAGCCTCCCCAATCGCCATCTTCGTCAACAACTCCTTTGGATCGTAATACTTCGAGGTCGGAAAATTCTCCGCCGCAAGCTTTATCGCCTTTCGATCGTTTGCGGTAAAGGCACGAAGAGCATGCTGAACTTTTAACCCTAGCTGACCTAAAATAGCTTTCGGTACGTCGGTTGGGCTTTGAGTCGATAAATAGATACCTACCCCTTTTGAACGAATAAGACGCACAACCCCTTCAAGCTTATCCAAAAGAGCCTTACTCGTCCCCTCAAAGAGCAGATGCGCCTCATCAATCATTAACACAAACTTCGGCTTCTCAAGATCTCCCACTTCCCCAAATTTGCTATACGTTTCCACTAAAAGAAAAAGCATCAGCGTCGAAAAAAGACGCGGTTTGTCTTGCACATCTTTTAAATTGATTAGAGAGATCATCCCTCTACCTTTATCGTCAAATCTCAAAAGATCCATGATATCTAGCGAACGCTCCCCAAAAAAAGAGCTTGCCCCCTCTGATTCTAATTGCAACACTTGCCTCAAAATTGCTCCCACAGACGCCGAGGACAAGTTCCCATACTTTTTAATCACCTTCTCCATCCCATCAGACGAGATATAGTTAAGTGCGGCCTTCAAATCCCTGATATCTAAAAGAGGCATCTGTTCATCTTTACAAAACTCAAACAGCACCGTCATGACCCCTGTTTGAGTCTCGTTTAAATTGAGAAGGCGAGACATTAAGGGGGCGCCAAACTCCTGCACCGTCGCCCTTAAAGGAATCCCCTCATGACCCGTTAAAGAGAAAATTGTGACAGGAAACCTCTCCGGTTTCGTCGTGTCACCCAAACGCTCATCCCTCTCTTTTAAGCTCTCCGTTAACTTCAAAGGCTTCGAAAGACCCGAAAGATCCCCCTTCAAATCCATTAAAAGGACAGGGACACCCTTCTCTGAAAGCTCCTCTGCCATCACTTGAAGCGTTTTTGTCTTACCCGTTCCCGTAGCCCCTGTAATTAACCCGTGCCTGTTCAGCATCTTTAACGGAATTTCTACCGCAAGCTCCTTAAAACACTTCCCTTCAAAAAGAGGTTTGCCTAAAAAAACTTCCCCACCACTTACCGTATAACCTTTCCTAATCTCATCTGAAAACCCTTCCACGACAAACTCCTTCGTTCAACAAGAACCGCTCTATTTCCCTTTTGTATAAATCATTTGATGTGATAAGAAAAGAAAAAAAGGTTTTTCTTATGTGGATATTTATACCAGTCGTTGCAGCACTACCTACAACCATTAGCATCGAAGCTAAAGATCTTCTCAAATCCCCTGAGACCGTTTTAGAGAAAATTTCAACTTGTAGAGGGCAAATCACAAAAACACACCTTCTATCAGAAGAAAAAGTGCATGTAGGGAAAATTCCTGCCACTCTCATCACTCCAAAAGGGTACAAAAGAGAGCACGAAGACAAAATCCTACTCTATATTCACGGGGAATCCACAACGACAGAAGCTCTTGAAATTACTCTTCCTATTGCCAAAAAAACAGGCCTTAAAGTCCTCGCCATCGACTACTCTTCATTAGACTTATTAAATACATTAAACGATTTATTCGAAGGGTACAAGGAGGTGATCAAACTCTATAAACCCCAAAATGTTGCCATGATCGCCGATTCTCAAGGCGCCTCTCTTGCTCTCTCAACACTCATTAAACTGCAGGATCAAAAAATACTTCTTCCCGCATCCCTTACGCTCCTTTGCCCCTGGCTTGATAGAACACAGCAAGGGGACTCGTATTGTGTCTTTGGAGAAATGGCCTGCAAAACCTTTAATTCTAAATTAGATCCTAACAAACCCCTTCTTAACCCTCTAAACGCAACTCTTAAAGCCCCCTTCCCACCCGTCTTTTTACAATCCGGCACAAGGGATGCCTCTTTAAGCGACAGCGTAAGGCTTTTTAGAAAATTAAAAAGCGAACAGATCGTGGCTGAGCTCGATCTTTTTGAAGGGATGTGGCACGGGTTTGAGCGCGTATCAACACTACCTGAAGCCGATCTTGCCGCAACTGATGTCGCTCATTTTCTTAACAAGACGCTAAAAATTTGACTTATCTTCTTAATTCATCGATCATCCGGGTGTACTCCCTACCGTAAACACCCGACAAATATATTTTGATAGGATCGATTTCTATCTTACTGTCGTAAGTTTTCGCAAGATAAGTTTGCGCAAACGCATCTCTTAAAGGTTTTCTTCTCGATGAAGTGATAGAGATATTTTTAGAAGGTTCCAGGTGTTGCAACATATCAATAAAATCTTGAGCTTTTCGTAGACTAATATCGCGTGACTCTTGCTGTTTTTTCATATTCTCTTCAACATGGTTCATAAAATCTGCTGCTTTGTCAGCAAGTGAACGAACAAACTCTAGAGTCTTGGGGCTATTTTTATCGCGATCGATCACTTTTTTAAACTGCTCAGGTTTAATATATTTTAAAAGAGGCTCTGTCCAAAAATCGCCCAAAGTTCTAAAGTTATCGATAAACTTATCCTGATTAATTAAGGTTTCCGCATAATATTTTTGTCCCATCCTATCTAAAAGATTATAAAACTTTGGCAGATCTTTTATTAAATCTCTTTCTTTTCCAATTTCTTGAATTAAACGAATAATAACGGGATCATTTTTTTCTGAAATCTGTAAAATTTTCTCTAATTCACCAACAGTTATTGTCTTTGCAACCTCTTTCATATCCGCATTTGGGAGGGTTCGCAATTCAAGGAAACTTGCAGCTGAAGGAAACTGTTTTGAATGTTTAAGCAAAACAAATTGGCGACTTTTATAGTCCACCCACTCCTCATAGCAAAAGAGGAGACAAATCGAAGAAAGGCTTTTCGCCCTTAAGTTTAATCTCGGCTTCTACAAGAAATGTTTTCCGTTTTGTCAAAAGCCCCACGAGAGCGCCATTTACCTCATCCCCTTTTAATAAAGGATTTTTCGCACTTGTTCTTTCAATATCGTGAAGTATATTACCAATTTGGGGCACTTGATCAGTTGAAAAACGAGCAAAATTTTCTATATCCTCATCGCTTAAAATAGTGTCAAAACTCGCTTTAGCATTCAAAATTGCTGTTTTTACTATTTTTAACGCGTATAAGTTGTTTGATTCTTGAAGTTTTTCACAAAGCTTTTTAAAAAACTCTACCCTATTTCCCCGCAAAGTCTCTGGAGAAATCTGCAATCCCAAAATCACTAACTCCTCCAGATTCTTCGTAAATTGGATCAATTTTGAGGTGTACTCACTGTTTTCATTTACTTTTTCTAACAAAACAGCTGAAAAAAGTGCCCTTGTCATCTGATTGATGTCATTAGCTAGAGAAGAGGCATTTTCCTCTGTAAGTAGTTTAGTTCCAATAAAAGGTGCGGTTATAGAAGCTTTATCACGAAAAAGGTCTAATCGATTAACCTCTTCTTTTTGTTTGGCTCCATACTTTTTGAACTCAGCAAATAGTATATTGATATTTATACCTTCTAATGTGTCAAAATCGTCCCAAAAATCTACAATGACCTCATTGAGATGCTTTTCAAAAATTCCTCCTCCTTTGATCTCTTCACTATTGAGTATCAAAGCATGACGCACCCGTGGATCGGGACTTGCCCCAAAAACCCGGCAAAAATCAAGGGGGTTAAATCAGGCACCATCTCAAGTTGATCTACAGTCGTCAAACGAAGACGCGCTTGTTTAAGACTGAAGTCAAGTTGAGTGTTGTTTTTTAAAGCCTCAATTCCCCAAGGCGATTGACTAATGGCGTCTAAAAGAGCGACTGCCCTTTCAAACTCCTCATAATTTACGGCATGTCCCCCTAGTTTTTTAGCAAGATCTATCAGGTGATTTATCGTTTCAGCATTTTTTTGACTCTCTTCAACAGGTCGATTTTTATATGTTGTCTTTGGATTCAACCTTTAATTCCCCCCCCTCTACCGTTAAGCGCTGATTGACACCTAGCTCCAAAAGAGCTTTTTCTGCCTGTTCAAATGGCTTTAAAGCGGCTTTCCTAATCCTTGATCTTTCTCCTACCACATGTGAAGTCAGCTCCCTTGCCTCGACTAATTTCCTTTGTTTAAGTAAACTACCCACTTTAACTGCAAGAGAAAGCCCAGAGTACTTTTGATCCTCTCCAAGACCTTCAATCTCCTGAAAGTACTCCTCAATAAACTTGGGTGAAACAAGTTTGTCCTTCTCAACAAGCCTAAATGCCTGCTCATCCGATAGGGAGGTATCTCTCCCACTTATTGCCGAAAGGGTAGGACTAAATGGCGGAGAGGAGGAACTTGTGAAATCAGCTGTTTCAGTTAAAACGCTACTCGATTCTTTATCACTCGATTCTTTATCGCCTTGCAGAGAGGAGGAACTTGTGAGATCCGCTGTTTAGTTAAAACGCTACTCGATCTTTATCGCCTCCCTGATTCACCCATTTTAAAAAATTTACGACCCGATTAGGAGGATTTTTCACTGACCTAAGAGATGCGACTAAATCTTCCTTTTCATCATCGATTAACCCCTGATAAACCTGCTTCATATTCTCAAGCGGAAGTTTTCCCCGTCCTAAAACATTTGCAAGCATCTGTTTTGGCTCAACACGGAAGTTGAATTTTTTAGCCACATCAGGATTGCGGATAAAAAGCATAAGACACATACAATTAGACACCAGATGAGGAGGAATCGCTAACATCTTTTTCATAAACTCTTCAGTAATGCTCTCTTTTTGAATCCCTTTTATCCCTTGAGGGTTTGGAGCAATTCTGCTCGCCGTCACAAACTTGTCAGGCTCCTCGAGATCCCCTTCTTTAGCCACTTCAACCGCCTCTAAAACGTAGCAAAGGGTGGGATCGGCTAACTTCTTGAATCTCTCTTGAGAAAACAAACAAGGCATTTCCTGAAATACTCTTACAATAAATTTTTGAGAGCAAGAGAGTGGGGATCACAAGAAGCTGCAATAAGGGCTTTGACAGGCAACATTTCGTTCCCATTTTGATTAAGATCTTTTTTAAATTGATCAAAAAATGTTCCGTTAGACTCTCCCATTTTTTCTGCATAATCCCGAATTGCTAAAACCTCTTTACCAAGCTCATGTTTTTTCGTATGAGTTGACCCTTTAAGAGCCTGTTCGATTAACGATAAGGCGTAAGGTGCGGGAATCCCCCTTATTTTTGGCATCACTCAATAACGGTTCGAAAAAATTCTTATAATTATTATTGATAGGGTTTGCTAAATTAGTTTGAACCATCGTTTTAAATTCTTCTAAAGAGTTTGTGAGATTAGTTAAGATATTTTTATCAATAAGTCTCTACAAGCATCAAATTTACCCCATGAACATAAGCTGCTGCGGCACCAAGTTTTTGCTCCTCTTCCTCCTCTTTTGAAAGAAGCCTTTTCAAGGCATCTTGAAACACGCTGTAATCAAAAAACACTTTGGATGAAAAAAATTTTAAAAACCAGACTTGAACTTTTTCTGAAAAACCCCTGTTTTGTAGAATCACTACATTCTGTAAGCCTTTGCGCATATGGGCGATACAGCGCAAGACTTCAGCTTGATGAAGAAGCTCAGTTCTCTTCCCTTCGTCAATAGACAAAGCTCCCTTTTCATTCAACGACTGATAACAAATATCTTCGACCCAAGGCAAGTAGTGAGAGGAATCCTCCCTAAAACAACTATCCGCGATCTCTTTTACCAACACATCCATTTGAGGATTCTGAGTTGAAGCGATGATATTTTTAAATTTTTTCTCAATCACCTCTCCTAAAACTTCCATAAAAATCTTGGTTGTTGGTGCTTGGTTTCTATAGGCAGGATTCGTCAATTTTTCACTTGAATTCATAAGACTTCTTTTTAATTGGCGATAAGTATCAGAGTTTTTAAATCTTAAAAAATCAATTTTTAAAAACTGCCTTGAAAAAAAAGGCTCACTATTTTTCTTATAAACAAAAAACTCTCGCCCCCTTAAGGTAACATCTGACTTTACCGTTGAGACACTTCTTCCAAAAAGAGATGAGGTCTCATCCGATCTTGATCTGGGGCTTAAAGGAGCACTTTCAGCATCATGAGACGACTTAACACTCAGATTTTCCATAGTTTATAGCCTCTTATTTTAAATATATTATAAAATAGAGTTCGATATTGAGTAAAATTAATATTTTATTAAGGGTCGCCATTTTTCTTGACTCTTACTGTTGCTCTTTTTTAAAAAACATGATAAGATCTCAATTTCTTTTTAATTAGAGGCAAGGGTCTTATGTTCCGTTTTTTTTGTATTAGCTTGATCTGCTTTTTCTCTCACAGTTTTGCAGGAGAGGAGAAACCCCCAGTCAAAGATGAGATCTTCGAGTCAAAAGGGCAAATAGGTGAGCTTCACTACAAAGTAAAATCGGGACAAATCACACTTCACAACAAAGAGGATAAGGCTCAAGGACACATCTTTTTTGTCGCCTACACCAAAGAGGGGGAAGAAGCTCAAAATCGCCCTATTACATTCTGTTTTAATGGAGGCCCTGGCTCCTCATCTGTCTGGCTCCATTTGGGTACTTTTGGTCCCAAGAGGATCGACTTTAACAAGGAGGGGACAGAAGTTCTCTCTAATCGATTAATCGATAATGAGGAAACAATACTCGATCTAACTGATCTTGTCTTTATTGACCCCATCTCTTGCGGTTTCTCTAAAGTCGCAGCGGGTGAAGATCCGAAACAATACCACGGGGTCGACGAGGATATCAAATCAATTGGAGAGTTCATCCGCCTTTACCTTGCCAAAGAGCACAGGTTTTCCTCTCCTAAGTACTTAGCTGGGGAAAGTTATGGAACGACAAGAGCTGTGGGTCTTGCAGAACATCTTCTTTTAAACGATTTTATTCGAGTTGACGGGATTGTGTTGGTCTCAACAGTCCTCAATTTCCAAACAATTAGCGACAAAATGGGAGGAAACGACTTACCCTACCCTCTTTTTCTTCCCACTTTTGCAGCAGCTTCGTGGCATCACAAAAAACTTCCCGCCGCGACTCAAAATCAGAACTTAAAAGCTTTACTTAAGTCGGCAGAAACATTTGCTCTAACCGACTATACTTTAGCCTTAACAGAGGGAGATCGCCTCTCACCTGATAAAAAGAAACAAATCGCTAAAAAACTGCACAATTTCACTGGGTTAAGCGAGGAGCTTCTTCTTCAAGAAAACCTTCGCCCCGATTGGTACACCTACTGCAACGAACTGACAAAGCGAGAGAACCGGATCGTCGGAAGGTTTGATGGCAGAATCCTTGGGACAACGACAAAAAACGACAAGTACCAAGACCCGAGTCTTTTTGCAATCTCGGGAGGGTTTTCTGATGCGATCAACCACTACTTAAGAGCTGATCTCAAATGGGAAAAGAAAGAGCCATACCATATATTAAACGACGTCTTTCCTTGGAATTATGGCCAGGCGAAAAACCAATACCTCAACATGTCGCAGGCGTTAATTACAACCCTTAACAAAAACCCAAAAACTAAAGTTTTTGTAGGCAGCGGCTTATTTGACTTAGCAACTCCTTACTTTTCAGTGGATTATACACTAAACCATTTGGGATTAGAGCCAGAGGATATGAACAGGATCATCCAGAAATATTACCCAGCGGGCCATATGTTTTACACAAACGAGGAAGCAAGAAAAAATTTCAAAAAAGATCTTATCGAATTTTACAAATAAGCTTTATATTTTCTTAACATGAGTTTGTTATGTTGAGTTTTTTTAAAGCAGATGGGTTCACAGTGAAATATTTACTTTTTTTGCTCCTTTTTGTAGCGCCTCTTTCGGCTCAAACATTTCATGCGATCCTTATTGGCGACACGACAGATCTTTATGTAGGATCCTCTTCTCGAGAGGATCTTAAGCTTATCAATCAAAAATTGAATGAGATGATCGAAGAGCTCAACCTTCCCTTAAAAAAAACTCTTATCGTTGGAAAACTTGTCAATCCGAGCTTTATTCTCTCAAAAATTCAAGAACTAGAATTCGAAGAGGATGACATCGTCTTTTTTTACTTTTCAGGGCATGGGTTTAGAACAGAGACAAAAACATCGATTTGGCCAAATCTTCTCTGCTCGAATACAAGAGCGGCCTTTGACTTAAAAAATGTAATTGACATCATCGAAGAGAAAAATCCTCGATTAAAGTTATTTGTCACCGACGTGTGTAACAATATCCTTAAGGAGGAGAAAGCACCAATGCTTATTTCTCATGCGCCTCTTATACGTTCCCTTTCAAAAACTAATGGAAATGTAAACCTCGCAAAGCTTTTTTTACACACAAGTGGAACAATTGTGGTGACGAGCTCTCAAATTGGCGAGTTTGCGTATTGCACAAAAAGTGGTGGGTTCTTCACGAAATCGCTTATCACTTCGATTGAAAAAGCGGCCCTCTTAAACCAAGCGAGCTGGGAAGACGTACTTCAAAAGGCCTCAGAAGAGACGGAAAAAAGAACCGAAGGGTCGCAACACCCCGACTTTCTCATTTCAATCGAGTAAAGCGTCGTTAACAGCTTTAATATACCCTTCATACCCCGATTTAAGATCTTTAACAGTGATCTCATAAGGAATATCTGGCAAAACGCCTCCATTTTCAAGCACTTCGCCAGTATCTCTATAGATGACGGAGCCTGTAAGGGAGTACTTGTCAACGCCGAAAAGACTTGTGTGCTCAAAAACTCTCACGTAACCTCCTGCTCCCGCTGTCCTTTTCCCAAAAATTTTAGCGCGATTGTTATCTTGTAAAATCGCTGGAAAAAGATCTGCACAGGAGAAGCAAAGCTCGTTTGTCAAAACTAAAAGAGGCTTAGTAAAGTGTCCTCTTGGATGAGGAGGAATCTCATTGATTCCCATAAGATAAAGAGGATCGGTTAACATCTCTCCCCTTTTCCAGGTATCGATCACACTTTTTGAGTAATCGCTAATCGATTCGCGTGTTTTAGCTGTTATCGGAAACCCAAAATACTCTAAGGTAGCATCCCCCATAGGAAACAGCTCGTTCACTTTTAGCTTTAAGGCCGCTTTATAAACCTCTTGCTGATTGATCGCCTCTTGTTGAACAAGTGGTTTTAAAGGGGTACCGGAAAGAGCAGAAAGTGTTGCGTAGCAAAACATCCCATTTCCCCCAGGATTGTTCGTGATATCGATCACAAGAGCATCCGCTTCTTCCTGAAAAAACTGAATCAAATTCAAGTACCGATCCATCCATGCTTTAACAAAAGCCTCATCGAGGTAAGTAAACGTTGGGATAACGATATACCCAATCTTTTTTTTCGCTGTCGGGTGTTGATAAAAGTAAGCGTAAATCCCTTCCGGGTCGCTCTTATTCGTTTCGAAAATGATCTCACCTAAAGGAGGCAAAAAGCTCTTTTTTCTCAAATCCTCAGCGGTGACATAAGGAACTGTAAAATCCCTTGCAAAAGGGGAAGAGTAATCTTTTAGCAGGAAATTGTCTTGCAATGGATCTGATTTTAGGAACCGGCAAGTAACACTTTCTTTAATGTAGAGCCAAGGAACCGTGTAAGTGGTTACAGAGCCATCCTTTTTCTTTACTTTAAGCTTTAAAACCCCTTGAGGACATTTTTGCGCATATTTACCTCTCCTTAAAAAAAGCATCCTTTCGGCAATTGCAAGTCCCGTAGCACTTTTGTCACTACCAAGCTCCTCCTCAATGAGCTCCTCAATAACTGCAGCTACATCCCGATCATTGATCTCAAGAAGCTCATCTCCCTCCTCAAACAAACTGATAGCCTGAACAACTAAAGGATTTGCAGCAATAGATGACATTAAAAAGGGAAGCTCCTCTTGAGTCGTTCCAGGAGGAATGTCGAAGAAAGGGGTAATAAAATACCGGTTTTCAGCTGATGTGACCCTTAATGGGAAATACGACATTTCAGTCGAACAAAAAGAACATTTGGCGTGGTAATCCTTTAATTTATTAAAGAAATTTTTTACAACTTTTTGATACTCTTTAGCGTTTTTACAAGAAGCGATCTCTTCTTTTCCAGCCATATAAGCATCTTTTAAATTCCATCCAAAAAACGCCTCTTTCCATTCTTTAAGAGCGTACCTAAATGAAACGTTGTATCTGATCACATCAAAATCGGTGCGCATCTGATTTTGAGTCTGTTCATTATCTGCAAAAAGTGCGCAAAAAAGAAAAGTAAAAAGAGCTAAAAATTGTTTAAAAAACTTCATGTTCCTCCAAAAACCGCCATTTTCCAAGGGGCAAATCTCCGAGTTGTACTCCTCCGATCCGCACCCGTTTTAACGATGTGACTTTTAAGCCGACCATTTCAAAGGCGCGTCTAATTTGTCTTTTGCGCCCCTCTTGCAAAGTGATAGCAATTAAATTCTCTTTCATCAAGAGAACTTTTGCTCGTTTTAAGGGTTTATCATCGAGGACAAGACCAAACCTGAGTTGATCCAAAGCTTGATTTGTCGCTTTTCCTTCAAAAAAGACTAAATACTCTTTTTCAATTCCGGCATTTTCCCCGATCAGTTTTTTAGCAACAACACCATCTTGTGTGAAAACAAGTAAACCTTTTGAATCGATATCTAACCTACCGCAAACAGAGAGTTTCTTTAAAAATGAAGGGTCAAACCGTTTCCCTCCTTTGACGAGGATTTGATTCTCTTCCGTGATCAGCTCTTTGGCTTCGACATACTCTTTTTCTGGCTGACACGAGACGAATCCCACTGGTTTATTCAAGATTAAAGTGACTTTTTCCTCTTGCTTAAGCTTCGCCATCGGACGAAGGGTGATCTCATCATTTGGAGAGCACTTCGATCCAAGTTCATAAATCAATTCCCCATTGACAAGCACCTGACCTGAGGCGATAAACCTATCTGCTTCACGCCTTGAGCAGATACCTCTCTCGGATAAAAGTTTTGAGATACGCACTTTATTATCCATTACAACCCAAAAAATAGTTTAAGAATATCGATTATATCACAGGCTCCATTAATAATCTTTACTTTTTTTTAAAAATCTCAACATTACACTCTTGCAATTAAAGAAATTTTATGAGATACTACCACAAAAAAATTTATTATATGTTTATTGATTTAACACCATTTCGCCACAAAAATTTTAGGCGCCTATTTTTAGGGCAATTGATCTCGGCATTTGGCACTCAAATGACAGCTGTGGTGATCCCTTTTCAAGTCTATTCTTTAACAGGCTCTTCCCTTTACACAGGTCTTATTAGCGGAGTTGAGTTTATTTTTATTTTTTTCTCAAGTCTTTTAGGAGGGGTATTAGCCGATAGGTTTGAGAAGCGCAAAATTCTGATCTATTCAGAAATTGCCTTAAGCGTTATCCCTTTAGGTCTTGCAGCTAACAGTCTTTTAGAGAGTCCCCATTTGAATGTGATTTTTTTCTTAGCAGCCCTCGCTTCATTCTTTGGAGGGATTCACCGTCCCGCACTTGAGTCACTGACTCCAAGACTTGTGGGAGAAGACGAAATCGCCAAAATCAGTGCCCTCTCCCCTATGCGCCATATATTAACGACCATCTTGAGTCCTATGATTGGGGGATTTGCGATGATTGCTGTGGGCCCCTTTTTAGCTTACCTCTTTGATGCCCTAACTTTTTTTATCTCACTTCTTTTCCTCTTACAGATTAACTACTCGCAAATAATAAATAACGAGATTCAAAAGAAGAAACTCTCAATTACGAGTGAAATCGCTGAAGGATTTAGTTATATCAAATCGAGAAAAGAGATCTTTGGAAGTTATATGAGCGACTTTATTGCGATGGTTTTTTGCAATCCCGTCGCGCTTTACCCTGCGTTAGCTACAGTCTTTAATCAAGAGGAATCGATTGGGATGCTTTATGCCGCCCCCTCTTTTGGAGCGCTATTTATGACTCTAACCTCTCGTTGGACTCTAAAATGTAAGAGGTATGGGATATTTATTGTAAGTGCGGCAGCTCTTTGGTCAATCTCTATGCTTTTGACAGGGATTAGTCAGAGCTTTTTCTTTGTCTTGATAAGCCTTGTGTTTGCCGGTTTTTTTGATATGGTGAGCGGTGTTTTTAGAACAACGCTTTGGAACGAAACGATTCCAGAATCTATTCGAGGGCGAATTGCAGGATTTGAGATGTTAAGCTATATGAGCGGCCCCCTTCTTGGGAATGCTCTTTTGGGTTTTTTAGCCGACCAAGTGGGCATTCAAACAGCCCTTTTCTCAGGAGCTCTCTGTAGTTTAACTCTTCTGACTCTCTTTAACCTTGTTAACCCCTCCCTTTGGAAATACCAAAAAAACGAAAAAGCAGCCCCTTCAATGGTATCAACTTAAAGTCTGATAAAAAAACATCCAATAGCGTCAAACCTGGCATTCTGCCATTTAAGCTTAAAACCTACTATAGGTTTTATCTCTCGGTCCAAGACACTAACCAAAAAAAAGAGTATTTCTCAAATGCCGGATCTAACACCTTATTCTTAAAGGGATTCTAAAGTCGCTTTTTATCTTGATGCCACAAAGTTGTCTGTTGAATGGAATTTCAAAGGAGGTGTAATATTCAAAAGATTTGATAACTTCTTCAGGAGTTTTTTTTTGCACCTCGTAGATAAATTAAAAAGTGTTGAAACGATTGAAGGTTTTTGTACCCTTATCAATAAGGCTGAAGCTAGTATCGACTGGAACGGTAGACGTCTTGTTAAAGTCTCAGAATTTGAAGGTTCTGTCGAAATAAATCTAATTGCTCAAAAATTTTTGAATTTCCCCCATTTTACCGATATCGATGCGGACACTTCTTTATGCGATAGAATAGCGCTCTTCTTCACTTGGGAAAAAATTGAAAAACTGTTTTATTCAAGTGGAAAAAATACTCTCCTCTACCACTACGCTTTATCAGCATATGAAAACATCAAAGATTACACGACAAACTATTACCCTCCCATACGAATCATTTTGGGAGCCTCACCTTGGGGAAAAGAAGAGTTTATTTTTCAATTCACGCCAAGGGAATATCAACGTTTATGGCCCGTTACTCCACCTAAAAAAATCATTTTTTTAATGGAGAATGAACCCAATAGTCAACGCTTTATTGCAACCAAACAGATGATTCAAATATTGCTTCTCAATGATACATTAGATTAAATACTCCTCATCTTAAGAAAAGATTGGCGAAAATCATTTAAACCGTTATATTTTTTATATAAATTTTGGAGGAAAACATGAATCTTATATCAGTTAAATATTTCATCTTATTATTAACATCTGTTCTCATCGGAACAATAACATCTTCTTTGGATGCAAGAACAACCTATACCACATCAATTCTATCCTTCAAAGAGGACCAAACAGCTCTTTTTAAAGCAATTAAAGATAAAAATTTAAAACAGATAAAATCCCTAATTAATTCAGGCTCCGATGTCAATGAAAAAGACGATTCTGGCTACACTCCATTAATGACTGCAATTAGTTTAGGAAACCTTAAAATAGTAAAACTATTAATTTCCAAAGGAGCTGAATTAGAAGATTACGACAATTTTGGAAACACCCCTTTAATGTATGCTTTATACGATTCAGAAGAAAAAGATTCTATCCTTGAATTTCTTCTCTCTTTAAATGTTAACACTGAACTCATGAATAAAGATGAACTGACACCTTTAATACTAGCGACATTAAATAATCACTGCAAATCAATGAAATTACTCATTGATTCAGGCGTTAACATTGAAACTAAAGGGAAATCGGGACGAACAGCTTTAATGTCTGCAACTGACAACAACAATATTGAGCCGGCAAGACTACTTATAAAATCTGGAGCTAATTTAGAAACAAGAGATGACTGGAGCTTGACTCCTCTGATGTGGGCGGCATTTAAAAATGATGGCGCTATGATTAAGGTTCTACTAGAAGCAGGAGCTGACATTAATGCTTCTTTGCTTAAAACGGTTCCCATTGCCTTAAAAAAAGACTGGACAGATTTTTTTCCTAAAACGGTCTATATTCCGAAGGGTTCTACAGCATTAGATATTGCCAAACTTTTTCAACAACGATTTGCCGAAAGCGCCCTAACAAAGAAATAAAAAAAATAATCATTTAACTAAATGGCCCCTTGTTGACAATAATCACTAAAATATTTAATGGTTTAAGGCAACAAGGAGACCCTCCAAATGAGTACTACAACAGCGTATTTGACAACCTGCCTGTTAGCGATGAGTGCTACTCTTCAGGCCCTCATTCCTCAGCCCTCTTATGAACCTCAAGACTTAAAACTTGCCCTTTCGATTGAGTATCTCTTTTGGAAAGTTCAGGAGGAGCAACTCTACCCTGTGATTTTAGCCAAACAAACGACAGCAAATGGATTAAACACCTCAGACATTGACATAAAAAATCAGACATTTGACTACACATCGGGCTTTAGAGCTGGGATTGGCTACCATCTTCCTTGTATACCTTACAACCTTAAACTGGCCTATACCCGCATTCATCCCCGCACAGAGGCCAACTACTCAGTTTCTGATCCAAAAGACCTTATTGCAATCGCTTTTGCTGATCAAACGAACTCAGACGCTCCTCACGCAAAGTGTGTTGTGAGCGATTGGCACTTAAATTACGACATGCTAGACCTCTATTTAAGCCATCAGTTTACAATAGCTTGTAACTTTACCCTTTCACCTCACATCGGTGTAAAGGGAGGGTGGATAAAGCAAACTCAAACAATGGAAGTCAAGGGAATCCTTCTTGGACAAAACCCCGTTCAAGGAACAACTCGAGGTTCTGTCGAGAGACAAAATAATTTTAAAGGAATAGGCCCCTTAATGGGTGCCGATTTACAACTCGCTTTTTCTTCCCAATTAGGCGTTTTTGCCACCCTGAATGCCGCTTTACCTTTAGGAAAATTTGACCTAAAAACAGAGACTTATCTTTCGAAAACTTCTAATAACTCAGAAACCAATCCACAACAAACAACCATCACTAATTCGCACCATTTTTTAAGCCCCACTCTCCAAATGCTGATTGGAGGAGATTGGAACAGGTGCCTCTTTCAAAAATATTGGATTCGTTTCGGAGTCGCTTATGAAGTACAGTTTTGGTTAAATCAAATGAGAACTAATAACTCGATTCCTCAAGCTTTATTTGTTAATAGCCCCTCAGGTGGCGACCTCATTATGCATGGCTTAACAGTTCAGGCAAACTTAGACTTTTAAACGGTACTTGTGGGCTTCAACAGTTAAAAAGTCAACTTTAGGGTATGTTTCACAGATTTTTGTTCAAATTGCAATTTGTGACTAACATCGATTATTTTAAGCCATTCGATAGCCGCTTTTTCAAAATGGCCAAAGGAAAATGAGAATTTTTCTTTTGTTTCTTTAAGGGGCCCCTCATAAAGCCCTAAATAACATTGACCCTTCCTACATTTAATTTAATGACCATGAAGCTAACCCTTTTGTCAATCGATCAAAACCCCAGTTATAAATTCTAACACGACAATTTGTAAAATTTTTTTTTAAATTGAAATTATTTTCACATTAATCTACCATTTCACCTTATGCTATTGTTAATCATACTGACTCTTTTTTTCGGTTCTGGGCTCGCCGCAAACGAAGAGCCGCAGACCAAATCGGCTGTAACGAATCACATCTGGGGCCGTTTGGGAAACAATCTTATTTCCTATTTGCGTGGTAAATGGATTGCTAAAAAACATCAGCTTAAATTTCTTTATACCCCCTTTACTCTATCCGATCAGTTCGCTTTTCATGCCAATGAGAAATACCCTTTTGATGAGTTGAATGAATTTTACCCCTACACAAAAAATTTTAATGAAATCGATAACATTGAAGACTTAATGCCCGGAACTTTAGTGGAACTTTCCTACAAGCGGTTTGATTTGGATTTAGAATGGCAAACTCCAGAGTTTCGCTCTTTTGCACGGGAGCTGATTAAACCCCGCTTTCCCTTAAATACCATTACCCCTCCAAAAGAAACCTTAAGCGTCTTGCTCCACGTGCGAACCGGAGGGGGATACGATACCAAAAAAGCCAAATTAAAGTATACAGCAAAGTTCCTCTCCATTGATTTTTACATTAAGGCTTTAGATAAGCTGAGCGCCCATTTTGGACACCCCGAAATTTATGCTTTTATCATAACCGATGATGACAAGCCGTTTGAACTGGCCCAACAATTTAAAGAAAAGTTATCGCATAGAAGTCATATCTCATACCACTGGAGAGAAATAGGGGGGCATGATGTGAATGTCCTCGATGATTTTTTTTCTATTCCTAATTTTGACTGCCTTATTCGAGCAGATTCCACCTTTTCTATTGTAGCCTCATTACTAGGCGATTTTAAAGCGATCGTTACCCCCAAAAAAAACCGTGCCCAACCTGAAAAAGTTGACACTAATGAAATCAATATCATTGCGAAATAATCTCTTAAAATTTTCTTTTGCAACAAATTCAATATAGGGGTAAAATTTGCCTTAACCGTAAAATCAACTATGGAAAGGTGAACTTAATGGACGGGCAAAAAATTAATCGTCAAATCATTCTTGAATCCCGTCCAAACGGAATGCCAACCGCATCAAATTTTAAACTTAAGGAATCATCAATTCCAGAACCTAAAACTAATGAAGTCCTTATAAACTCTTTATTCTTATCTGTAGATCCCTATATGAGAGGTCGAATGAATGATACTGCCTCATATATTCCCCCTTTTCAGCTAAAGGAGTGCCTTACAGGAGATGTTGTTGGTAAGGTAGTAGAGTCAAAAAATGATCATTTTAAGTCCGGTGATATTGTACTCGGTCACCTTAACTGGGCAGACTATTCAATTGCCCATGGTAGTAACTTACAAAAAATTAATCCAAATGATGCCCCTATAGAAACGGCGCTTGGTGTTTTAGGAATGCCAGGAATGACAGCTTATTTTGGTTTACTCGATATTGGGCAACCAAAAAAAGGGGAAACAGTTGTTGTATCAGGCGCTGCAGGGGCCGTTGGTACGATTGTTGGACAGATTGCAAAAATTAAAGGGTGCCGCGTCGTAGGAATTGTTGGTAGTGACCAAAAGGCAAACTATTTGACAAAAGAGATAGGATTTGATGCAGCGGTCAACTACAAAAATTCAGATTTAGCTGAAAAACTTAAAATGGCTTGCCCAAAAGGTATTGACGTCTATTTTGATAATGTCGGAGGGGATGTAACAGATCAAGTGATGAAATTTATCAATTGGCACGCACGAATAGTGCTTTGCGGACAAATTTCGATGTACAATCTTGAAAACCAAGATGTGGGTCCTCGAAATTTTAGAATTCTGATCGTAAAAAGTGCTCTTGCAAAAGGATTTATTGTCACATTAGATTATAAAGAGCGGTTTCCTGAGGGAATATCACAAATGGCTCAGTGGATTAAACAAGGCCAAATCAAATTCAAAGAGAACATAGTAAAAGGGTTGGAAAATGCCCCTGAAGCCTTTATTGGACTTTTTAAAGGAGAAAATATTGGCAAACAGCTTGTTAAAATTGCAAATTGACACGCGCTTTTTAAGGGAATCACTTATCTTTAACTTATTATCTTCTTATTAATCATTGTTTTAAAATAGACACTCAATTTTGTTAACATTTAGAGGTTTAAGTTTTACGACAGCAGTCAATCCCCTTTTTACAAGTCTTTATACATCCAATAGCCCTTCTGTTTAACAACATTAAGATAACTAGTCGGCCCTGAAAAAATCCTCTCCAAAGAAAAAGTGATCCTTTTGTAACAAAAAAAGCGGTGAACGACGACTCAAACCCCCTTGCCAAGGTTTGGTGAGGAGTAAAACGCATTTTTTGTCAAAAGGGGCTCTTTTTTATTGGAGAGGACTTTTTCAGGGCTGACTAACTAGTCGGCCCTGAAAAAGTAAGGGTTCCTTGAGAAAAATTTGCCGTTAACGAGGAAGAGAGACATAGCCTATTTTGCAAGGTTTAATTATATGACAATGAGAAAAGCTGCAAAAATTTCGCGAATGGAACACGCACTCTCCAAAGAAAAAGTGATCCTTTTGTAACAAAAAAAGCGGTGAACGACGACTCAAACCCCCTTGCCAAGGTTTGGTGAGGAGTAAAACGCATTTTTTGTCAAAAGGGGCTCTTTTTATTGGAGAGGACTTTAGTTTCAAACATCATTTAGAGAAACTCTTAAGAGGGCAGAGCAAGTATTTGGTGAAACAGTCGTCGAAGGGATTTCTATTGCTCTTGCGCCGCTAGCACCGCCTACGAACACATACCACGATAAAAACAATTACTAAATGTGATTAAATTCAATCCCTTTTAGGTTGACTTACCTATTGCAGATGATTTATAACGCATCGTTTTTTGAGGTGACGTTATGTGGAGAGATATTATTAAAGAGGGACCCTTTCATTTTGCCTGGGAGGTTTCTGGAGAGAGCCCTTTTCTCAACAAACAAATAGAGGAGTGGAGCATTTCCCGCCCTCTCACTGGAATAAAAATATTACACCACATTCCCATCACTCATTCAACAGTCAGAAAAGTGGTAGCCCTCATTCAGGGAGGAGCAGAGGTTGCCCTTTTGCGCAATCAGGGAAATGGGTTCCCTGTGGAAGAGGTGTGTATCAAAAAATTAAGAGAAGCCTCTATTACAGTATTTGATAAACCAGAAGAAGTCACAGGAGAGTATGATTTTTTTCTCGATTGCGCTGCACGGCTTTTGAGGATCAAAAACCTCAAACCTCCCCGCAAGGGGTATGTGGAGTTGACAAGATCTGGGCTAATTCACTATGCAGCCGTTACAGATAAGCCGGTCGTATCGGTCGACAACTCTGAAGTTAAGAAGCTCGAGACAGGTCTTGGAACAGGCGATGGAGTATCAAGAGCTTTAAAAGAGGTCTTTAAAATTGAAGTAGCTACGTTTTCTATTCTCCTCTTTGGGTATGGAAAAGTGGGATCGGGCATTGCTCATTACCTCAAAAACGATAGGGCTCAAGTCACAGTGATTGATACCGATGAGGAAGCTCTTAATAGAGCTAAGAAGCATTCATTTAAAGTGATCTTACTTCAAGAAAGGCAAATGTTGAGAGATGCTCTAACGGCCTGTCAAATGGTCCTTACAGCAACTGGAATAGAGGGGATGATGAGCAAACTATTTGCTCAAGATGATTTAACCCTTTTTCAAGGAAAGATTTTGGTGAATGCGGGAGCAGAAGATGAGTATGGCAACCATTTTCAAGGTCACAGCGGCCTTTTATTTAAAGGGGATTCGATCAACTTTGCCAACGAAGTGCCGACAAATACTTGTTTTATCGATCCTACCTTTGTTTTGCACAATAGGGCTATTTTATGGATAAAAGAGGGGAAAATTCCAAACGGTGTGCATCCAGTACCGAAAGAGGAGGATAGCGAACTTTTAAAGGCCTGGTATCAGTTAAATAGAGATGTGACTTCAGGTGTTATTGAGTGAAACCTTCCAAGACGCCTCCAGCTCAGCTGCAAGCTTCTGGATTCCAATTGATCTTCTTTGAAGCAATGTAAAGAGTTGTCTTTTTGATAGAAAGACGAGGATCAGAAAGATAGTCTATCGGCACTTAAGTCGCTCCAAACCCTCTTTAAAACCTCGACGTAAAGTTATTTTTGTGACCCAAAATCTCTTTGAAATGATGACATGCAATGTGACCTTTTTGATCAAAAAAAACGGCTCCTATCGACAAATGGTAAGGCTGTTTTTACTTACCTTAAAGAAACACCTTAAAAATTTAATATCAAGACCATGAATAAACTTTATATCATGTTAATTTTTTTTATCCAACTAATGAATGGTATCTTACAATTAATACCGATACTATACCAGTAATAAAAGCACCCCAAACTAAATCAATTAAAACAATTTTTACAGGCCAACCTTTAAGCGTTGCCAAATTTGTCAGATCGTACGTTGCGTAACAGACCAAACCAAAAAAAGCACCCGATAGAAAAACTTCTTTTAAAGGGAATTTCAACCCAGGAAAAATCACAAAATAACACATTCCCGCAATGTACAAAAGATAAAAACAAACAGCTGGAGCTAGGCGAACTTGATCTGCTAACAAAAAACCAATTTGTTCTTTGTAAATTTTGGGAGAAATCACTGCAAGCCAAAAAAAATCAATCACTAAAAACAAAATAAAAGTTAAAACATATATCTTCATCGAAATTTCCGTTGTAAAATGAATTCTAAAAAAGTTTCTTGAATTATCGAACAAGCATAGTTTTTCGTCAACTGTAATTTCACTTGAATATAAGTAAAAAAAAACGGTAAAATACCAACTTTATAATTAACTAAGAGTGAAGTAAATGAGTGTTCAAGGAACAAATAACTTAATAAGTTTAACAAACTGGGAAAATACCCAAAAAGTTTTTAAGATCAATCAAAAGATTGCGGCCTGCTGCTCTTTAAGGATCGATTCTGCAAAAGCTCAAGAACATTTTCAAGAATTTAAAATCAAAAAACTCGATCCAAACATTGAATCCTACCTCTTTCTAATAGAATCTTTTATCGGTGATAAAAAGTATGACTCAGCATTAGCTTCGTATTTTGAATTGAAAAACTCCTCTATAAAACCTTCAAAAAAAATTTATTTTTTAGCCGTTTTTAGTTACATCGGGCAAGGTTTAAAAAATGAAGTTATTTCTATTCTTTCCGAAATGAAAAAAGAATTGATATTTTTTAATATAATAGATTATAACAATCTGCTTAAATTTGCTATCGATAAAGAAGATTATGAAATTGCTTTTTACATTTTCAAAGATTTGCTTGAATTAGGTTTAAAACCAACAATTTATACTTATGAGCAATTAATTAGAGGCTCTTTAAATGAAAAAAACTACTTTGGTATCGATAGCGCTTTAGAGGAAATGAAAAAACTGCAAATTAAGCCAAACTTATTGATTTATAACTACTGTATGACAGCTTTTAACAAAAGAGGCGACTATCTTAAAACCAAAGAAATATACAAAATAATTTTAAAATCTAATTTTATGCCCAACGGTTGGACAGAATCATTAATTTGTAATGCGCTTGTTCTCTTAGGTGAAATTGAAGAGGCTAAAAAACATTTCATGTCACAAAAAGACAACATCCTTAACTTTGAATTTGTTTCATGGGGTATTGTCGAAAGATTAGATGTTACAAATCTCAGCTTTGGTGAAAGCCTTATTGAAATTATTTTACACATGTCAAGAAAAAAACCATTAACTCAAGTTTTTATTTCTAGTCACATGAATGAAGAAAAAAAAGAAAAACTAATGTTTATTTTCAATAACATTACTAAATACGCACCAAATTTTACAGTTAAACCATGCTCTTTTGGAATCTCAATCAAAAAACTTTATTAGATTATTTAGTCAGCCCTGAAAAAAAGTGTCCCTTTTGACAAAAAAGGAGAGGAAAAAACACTGTGGGGAGAGTATTTCAGAAAAAACTTTGGCGAGATGGGAAAGTTGGAAGAGATGATCAATAACTCAAAGAGGAAAAAAAGAAGACATAGATCCTGGTTAAACGTAACTTTACTCCTCCTCTTTCACCACTTTTTTACAAAAAAATCCTAGACAATATAAAGAAGAAATTTTACGTTAAAACTTAAGTAACACTTTTGGATAGGGCGTATGTTTAAAAATTTCTTTTTTTCTGCCTTAATGTTGGCGCATGTCTCATTGTTTGCAAATGTATCTGAAGGGGAAACTCTTGAGAGGCAAAGATGGGAATATATCAAACAGCAAAACTGGAAGGAGCTCGAAAAACTGGTAGCACCCTATTTTCAAGCAGCTTTATTTGATGGTAATCGAAATAAAGAGCAATACATGAATCTTGCAAAAACGAGCCAAATCAGCGATTACACTTTAAGTAATTTTGTCGTGACAGAAGGGCCAAACTTAGCTGTAGTGACTTATGATGTCACTCTTTCCGAGACGATTGAAGGAAAGCGTTTGACTTCAAAAGCCATCCGTCTTAGCGTCTGGCAAAACAATAATGGAAAGTGGCAACTCATCTCTCACGCTGTTCTCATTCCTGTGCCCCCTCCTCCACCATCAAAGAATTAATTTTTTTAAGCGAAGTTAATTGTTTGTTTTAAATTTAATGGAGATATCAAGAAACGATCGTTGCCAAATGTGTTAATTATTTAAAACAATCATGTAAGTGAGTTCTATGAGTGATGATATTAAAAATCAAGAATGCGATTTAAGTTCCCATGCCAGAGATCACATGGCAAATGAGAGAACCTTTCTTGCTTGGATAAGAACAAGTATAGGAATCATGGCCTTTGGTTTTGTCCTAGAAAAATTTGCCTTAGTTTTAGAACAAATGGCTCTTTTATTAGGAAAATCGCAAGGAGAAGCTCTTCCAAAAACTTCTCCCTCTCTTCAAGGGCACTCCTCTAGTTTCGGAGTCATTCTCGTCTCTCTCGGGGCCCTCATTTGTCTACTTGCTTTTATCAAATATAAAAATGTTGAGAAGCAAATAGAAAATGACACGTATCAACCCTCAACACTACTTAATATTTTGCTGACAGCGTGTATTTTTTTAATCGGAGTCTTTCTAATCTTTTACTTAAAATTACCATGACCTAGTTAAAAATTTACATTTGGAGGAGCGTAAAAGCTCGCTCAAATTCATCAGTTAATAACAGAGGAGAATCCTTTTTAAAGCTTAAATAGTCGGCCCTGATAAAGTAAGGGTTCCATTCGCAAAATTTTTAAGCTTTTCTCATTGTCATATAATTAAAACTTGCAAAATAGGCTATATCTTCTTCCTCGTTAACTTCAAATTTTTCTCAAGAAACCCTTACTTTTTCAGGGCCGACTAAGTTAAGGGGATAATAAGGGTAGTGCGCCATTTGATTCCTTGGCGGCAATAGCAAAGAGAAAATTAACTTCTAAGATTAAACTTTACTTTTTATATTGACAAAAATGCTACAGCTGTAGTAATATGGACCTTTCAAGGAGTTATTACATGTCAAAACGGTCTTTTGGTGAGCTAGAATCAGAAGTATTAAACGCCTTTAAACCAGGGAAAAGAATGACTGTTAAAGCGATACATCACATTCTTGGGGAAGAGGAAAATAAATATAATACCATTATGACCGTAATGGTAAGACTTAATCAAAAAAAAATATTGCACAGAGAGCGCATCGGCTTACAATATGAATACTGGTTATCTGATCCAACTACAAAAGTCTCATCTTTCCTCGATCAGCTTAAAAAGAAATTTTTCGGTGTAAAAACAACTCAAATGATTAGCTATTTAATCGAATCCGTAGATGACATTTCTGAAGAAGATTTAGAAGAAATGGAAAATATAATAAAAAATAAAAAAAATAAGTTAACATGATATTTCATTTATTATTAAATAGCTTTATCGTTTTTATCACGCTGACATTTTTTATTGAAATGTTTTTATCTATTTTTAAAATTACAAATTCTAGATTGCGGTATTTATTACGATTACTGCCAATTCTAAAATTTCCTTTTGATTTAATTGTGTTTTTCTTCTTTGATGAGAATCTTTTTGTTAACTTTAATCCATTTAGCTGCCAAGTCTACATGCACGATTTCATTACAAGTATTGCTCATTTGCATATCCAGAATGAATTAGCTCCAACAGAGCATTTTATTATTCCCCAATATTTAGCAAGTTACATTCCCCCAAATTTATTAAACACTACTGTAATATTAATGTTAGCAATTTCATCCATTATTATAATGAGAAAGATTTACTTATTTAGCAAATCTAGATCATTGCTAAAAAAGATTTTCAACTCTTCTTCTCCCTGTACAAGACCTATTTATAATTCCAATCTTTTGGATAAGCTAAAACAGGGAAAGATTTCAATTCACACCTCGGATCAGATTCAAATCCCCTTTGCAGCTTATTTGCATCATATTTTTATTCCTCAAGACTTATGTTCTGAGCTTTCTCAAGAAGAGTTTGAATCAGTCATTGTGCATGAATTTGAGCATTTGCGTTGGAAAGATCCGATCTCTAAAATGGCTTGCGATCTACTTTCTGCCTTCTTTTGGTGGCTCCCCTCTAATTGGTGGTTAAAACGATTGGAACTAGAGCAAGAAGATGCCTGTGATGCTGAAATAAATAAATATGGAATCGAACCCTCAGCTTTAGCAAGCGCAATACTTAAAGTTGTTAAAAAAGCTAAACACCAGAACTTTCAATTTGTAGCTATTTCCCCATTTGACTCCCCCAAAAATACTCCCCTTAGAAGAGTAGATAATATTTTAAATAATAAAAATAAAAACAATTTCTTTTGGCGTTATCTCTTTGGCATTGGCGCGTCTCTGTTAGCCAGTTTTTGTTTTTGGATGTGCTAAAAAAAATTTTAACATAAATACTACAACAGTAGTTTTAAGAAAACGGGATTAATATGAAAAAATATCACTTTATAAAATTTGTCATGATAATTGCTCTTTTTTCCTCTTCATTATTTAGCAGTGATCTTGTAGAACGACTTGTGATTCTTGGCTCAGGTCCAGCAGGGCTAACCGCAGCTATTTATGCAGGCCAAGCAGGCCTTAAGCCGCTTGTTATAGAGAAGGATGACTGTAGTGGACAATTGAGTGCCGTAAACCATATAGAAAACTTTCCTGGGTTTCCTGAAGGGATAAACGGCAATGAACTTTTAGAACGTATGCACCTACAGGCAGAGAAATTCGGGGCCCGCTTCCATTTAGGCACTGTGATTGATATCAATCTTACTAACCATCCCTTTAGTTTAACATTTAACGATGGCCACACTGTTTATTCAGAAGCCATCATTCTTGCGCTTGGCAGCTCTAAAAGATGGCTAAAACTGGATTCAGAAGAAGCGTTAAAAGGAAAAGGGGTTGGATTTAGTGCCACCTGTGAAGCATCGCTTTTTAAAAACAAGGATGTTGTTGTCGTTGGAGGCGGTGATGCAGCTTTAGAAGAAGCCATCAATTTGGCAGAGTATGCAAAAAAAGTCACTTTAATTCACCGCAGTGATAAGTTAAATGCCTCATTATATCTTCAGGAGAAAATATCCTCAAACTCTAATATCCAAGTGGTACTAAATTCAGCCATTGATGACATCTTGGATGTTTCAAAGGGGCGCGTTACGGGCGTTGCCTTGCGAAACTTAATAACCGAAGAAAAGAGTGTTATTCAGTGCGAGGGGGTCTTTGTATCGATTGGTCGTCAATCTGATAGTGATTTATTCCAAGGTCAACTTGAAATCACACCGTCAGGCTTGATTTCGGTTAATTCCCCAAGCACACAAACAAGTATTCCTGGAGTTTTTGCGGCAGGAGATCTAAGTGATCCTACTTATCGCAAAGCGATTACAGCATCAGGAACTGGATGCATGGCAGCTCTTGAAGCCATTATTTTTTTAAACAAATCTTCTAAATAGTCGGGCCTGAAAAAGTAAGGGCTCCTTGAGAAAAATTTGCAGTTAACAAGGAAGAGAAACATAACCTATTTTGCAAGGTTTAATTATATGGCAATGAGAAAAGCTTTAAAATTTTGCGAATGGAACACGCACTCTCCAAAGAAAAAGTGTTCCTTTTGCAAAAAAAAAAGTGGTGAACGACGCTTCCCCCCACTTGCCAAGGTTTGGTGAGGAGTAAAACGCATTTTTTGTCCAAAGGGGCACTTTTTATTGGAGAGGACTTTTTCAGGGTCAACTAAATAAACAACCACTGCATATGCAGTATTTAAACAAAAAAAAAGGAGTCAATAATGAAACAGATTCACAGTAAAAGAGGCTACAGCAGCTCTTTCAGCGCTCATCCAAGCGGTGAAAGTCAAGAGGTGAAAAAATTAAAACAAACAATTCCTCTTACAACGCTAGAAAATCTAAAGAAGATTAAAAAAGGACAATAATCAATGAAATATGAGAGAGAACGTTCACATGAAGAAGCAGAAGCCTATTTCGAGATTGAGCTAAAAAAATTAGCCTTAAACTGCTCGCTTAATAAATTTGGCTCTCCTCCATTTCAAAGTACCGTTTGCAACTTATTTTGTGGTCAAAATAAGGTGAGTGAAGGTGGAGGAAAAGGGATTGGAATACAATCTGAGTTAAGTGCTAAGTATGAGGCTTTGGAGCACTATACCAGCCAACTTAGTCTTATGTCTTCTGCTCATGAATCGTTCTCTCTTTTTGAGGCTAAATCCATGGGAGTGCCGCTAATCCCATCGAAGATTTTTCCTGATCTTTTTGCTTTTGAAAACGAAAAATTGCCTTGGATTGGATACCAGCGGCTTGGCACTCAAAACAAGGCTTATATTCCAGCTATTTGTACTCATCCCTTTTATTATCGAAATCCGTTTCCTGGGGATCATTTCGATTACATGAATTTATACTTAAGTGCAACAACTAACGGATTTGCATCAGGATGCACAAGAACTGAAGCTTTGATCCATGCTATTTTAGAAGTTGTTGAAAGACATAGCCTCTCTCTTTTTATGATCGAAGTTTTTTGCGATCAAAACACACCTAAAATATTGAATAAAGCGACTTTACCCAATCACTTAAAAACTCTTGTAAAACATATTACAGAAATCTCTGGATATGACGTCATTATCTTTGAGTTACCTAATGAATTAACAATTCCTTGTTATGGAGCCCACCTATACCATCCCAATTTAATCGTTCCCATTAAGGGGTATGGTGCTGCTTTAAACTCTTCTTATGCCATTGAAAGAGCTCTTCTAGAGGCTTTACAAGGCTATCATGAGGACCCCCAGAACAAACAAGAGTTTGATTACCTTCAAAAATTAAACGATTGGCCTGATGTAAAAAAGTGTGCTGAGTTTAATTTTAGCACAGGAACATTAGTTCCGTATGCGAAACTTGAGTTTACAGGATTACCAGATCAATACCTTGATAATATTGTTTCAAAATTAAATTCAAATGATTTTTCGATTTATGTTAATGAGACCTATTCTTCAGAGTATCTAACAACTGTTCACGTGATCATTCCCGAAGCAGAAGAATTTTTCTCAGCCACTATGGGACTTGTGGTTCCTATCAAAAATAAAGGAGCGTTATGGGCAAAGAAAAATTATTAAAAAAATTTATTTTTTCTATCCTGATCTTTATTTTGATCATCTCCATTTGTTATTACTACTTGGATAAACCTATTGCTTTTGAAATGAATCGTATTAATTTCCGTAAATACTCGTTTTTTAAATGGCTGAATCAAATTTCGTTTATTTGTAGTTTCACATCATTTGTATTGTTGATTACTCTATCACTCAAGGCTATTTTGCGACCTCTAAAAGGTCCACAACGGTCGTTATTTTTGCTTTCCTCAACGGTTGCCACATCCATTTTTTTAAAAGATTTTTTTAAAGTGATTTTTGGTCGTACTTGGCCAGATACCTGGTTTGCAAATAATCCTTCTCTAATAAAAGATCAGATTTATGGATTTCATTTTTGGAAGTGGGACTATGCTTATGAATCTTTTCCTTCGGGTCATGCAACCGTAGCTTTTTGCGTCATAACATTTCTTTGGATTTTGGCTCCCAAATGGCGTTGGCTAGCCGTAGTACTGGCTCTTTTTCAAACGATTCCACTTATTGCTTTTAACTATCATTTTTTAGGAGATGTTATTGGAGGTGCCTATTTAGGAAGTTTATGCTCATGGATTGCCATCAGGATAAATAACACTCTAAAGGCTCAATAGGCGATTTGCTATTAGCTAGTTAAATTTTAAAACAGTTGACGCTACCCTTATGACAAGACCTTCAAAAAGTAGCATTCTTTAAATCCAAGCCCTTGGCGGGGGTCTAAAGATAATAGTCTAGTTTTAGCAAGTTAATAACTGTAAAGGCACCATGACATTATGTAGTCGGCCCTGAAAAAGTAAGGGTTCCATTCGCAAATTTTTAAGCTTTTCTCATTGTCATATAAATAAACCTTGCAAAATAGGCTATATCTCTCTTCCTCGTTAACTTCAAATTTTTCTCAAGAAACCCTTACTTTTTCAGGGCCGACTAAATACTCTTTACATTCTCTTAATAAATTATGTGGCCGCCCCAAGTGGTAATTTTACAAAAACTTGCATCTTTTTTTAGAAAATAAACGTGAACCGACCTATTCGCCTGAATTAAACGAAGACTCGCGAATCGAGCATGTCATTACAAATTTCTCTAATGCGGGAAGAGTTATATCTGGATAAAAATGTTTCCAGTTTCTCTAGTTCTTTTCGCATTTGAGTTATGTGCGTGCTAGGATTTACCTCGATTTGGGTATTAAATCCTAAGATGTCAATCGGGATCTCAGGAGATGCCAAGACAGCCTCTGGAGGGGGAAGACTGAGCCTATCCCACATCAACATCTGCAATTTCTTCTGGCTCAATGAGGAAGTTAATTTACCCCATCCAAGAAGCGTTTCATAGGTTTTTGTATACTTAACAATCAGATGGCTCTCCACCTCTCGTTTTTGTCTTAACAGTGCTGCCACTTCAAAGTACTCAGCACAAGGTGTCCAGCTGGTTTTCTCCACCCAATCATTAAACTTAGGTTCGATGGTTCCAGTTTTGATCAACTCTTCTAAGGCTTTACAAACGGTGTTATCATATGCTTCGCTATTAAAGATAAATGATCGGCTTGGCTTTCTCTGCAATAAAGCAAATAATCCAGGAAAACGGGTTTCATGCGGGGCAACCATCCCTTTTTTCAAGCGATAGCTTTCCTTATCGGGTAATCCCAACTGATATTCATTCCCACTAAACGCTTGCATCAGCAATTCATTTACATTACCCTGAAAAGCATCTACTGTTGTTTTGTCAAACCGCGCACATACAAGTCTTGCGTACTTTTTTGGATTTTCCCCATCCTTGACAAAAGAAAAAGTTAAAGTAAGTTTCCACACATCTCCCTCTTCTCTAAATTCATAGAAGGGAACAAAAAAGCCTTCTGAAATATCAAATAGCCCTAATTTCATCCCCCAATAAGCAATGTAATTATCAGGGAAAAGCAACGGAATCTGATCATTTCCATCAAGAGGGAGCACCACGCGGCTTCTGCTTTTCTCAAGCTTCAAGTGATTGTCATACAATTGACTCACTCTCGAAGAGTATTCGGAATCTTCACAAGGAGAAGGGATCTTGCAGAGATCCTCTTTTTGTATGGCGCTACCGCTAGGAATATAGATGGTTTGCCGGTTGATGTTGATTTTACACCAAAAAATTTCGTCAACTCTTCCAGGAGAGCTCGTGCTATAAACATGCTCAATCGCCCATTTACTGACAAGATCTGAGGAGAGAGTTTTCTTAGATACTTCAATAATCAAATCGTGTAATTGAGCAGATGCATCTGCCGATATTATTTGACTTAAAGCAATAATCGAACGATTGGAAAATCTCTCTTTAGTAAACTCAACATGTCTCTCAATATCGTTATTTTCGATAAAGTAAGGTAAATCCAAATCCAATGACAAGAATATCTCTACTGTTTTAAGTAGAGATTTAAGCAAAAATTTTTCCGCATAACCAATATTGGTATAGAAAGCAACAGATCCAGCTCTTCTTTGCTCCTCTGAAAAATCTAATGCAATCTTTTCTTTGTGGACAAAGTCTGAAAGAGCAAACTTTGTACTGCCAACCAATTTACTTTCCAGTTTCTCTTTATCGACTTGATTTTGTCCTAACAATCTCTCTTGAAACTCAATTTTTCGCCGTTTCATACGATTTCTTTTGTCTCTGACATTATTTCTTAAAGCTCGGTATTCGTTTAAGCAATTCTCAATGACTCGTTCAGAGCTTTCCATAAAATTTAGGATATTTTTGCCCTGATGTTGAGCAAAAGTTATGCTTTGAACGAGCCGAGAGTGATGATTCTCAACCCAAAACCTCTCTTTAAGCAAAGGGTCAATGTGGGGCAGAGTTTGTAAATAAAGGTAAGTATTTCCCACATTAGGCACTCCGGCGCTCTTAGCTATCAGTCCGGAAAAATAGTCCGGCGCCTTGAAGAACTCAGAGGACTCCACTAGGGGACCTGAGGGGACAATGCCAATCCAAACATCCCTATTTAAATGACGCATTCTAATATCGAAAAACCATAAGAAGCTTTCGATACTCTTTTGATCGGCAGAAACTTCTACCCGAGGATCCTCTTCAAAAGCCTGCATATATCTGATCGTATCTACTTGAAATTTTTTCCCTTCTTGACTAATCATTCTCCCAATGATTTCGCTCCTCATATTTTTTAGCTCTTGACGAAGCTCTGCTGCAAGATTTTGAATCTCTTTTCGTGCCCATTGGATATTTTCTAGTATCTGTCTGAATTCTTGTTTCTGATCTGCATTAAGCATTTCAAATTTTCGAAACAACTCTTCCATGGAAACTTCAGCATTTTTTGATACTTTTTCAAGGGCGTTGATATCCTCTCCACTTTTACCTTGAGACGATACAAGCGTTAACATCTCTTTAAAAGCATAAAAACTTACTACAGCTTGTCCTGCTAATTGGAGATATCCTGTTGAATCCCCCCGCATTGCATTGATCAAACCTAGTGCAGTTTTAGCTTTAATAAGGGAATCAAAGATCACTTTACACTGATTTACTTCAAAAACACACTTCGCGACCGCACCGGATACATCTATTGCATGGACCAGATAATGATTTAAGCCAAAGTTGGAATCCACACATTCTGCTACACCCCGCACGATTTCGACGATCCCCTTAAAAGCTTGATATTTGGCAACGTTTTCCCCCAATTTTAGATCTCTTTTTTCATTTGGAGTCAAGCATGCTTGATCATCCTCCTTAAGCTTTGCTAACTGAGAGGCAACGACAACTGTATCTTGCCCCTGACTTTCTAACGCCTCCTCTGAACAAAAGTTTGCCTTTGTCTCATCGATTTCCTCATCAACATTTTCAATATATTTTCTTATTTGTCCTTTTTCTCCCTCATTAGCCTCATTGAAAGTTAGATATAAATCCATTTTTTTTGTTATTAAGGGGTCCAATGATTTAAATAGCGAGGAACCTGCCTCGCTAGAGTTATTATTGTCTGATGGATAATATTGGGGAACGATGCGCGGGCTACGGGTTGGGAGAAAAAAGCTATAGGGGACATCTGGATGCTTCTGCATGTTGGAAAGTATTTCCCAAGTCAAAATGTAAATAGCTTTTTTAAATTCAGTTATTGTATGTCCCCCTTTGCAAACGGTAATATAACGATCCTCTACGCTTCCAATTATTTTCCAGGAAGAAACCTTATCTCCTTCTGTTCGAAGGTTCCAAGTGATGTTTACAGGACCTCGCTCAGCTTTATAGGCGTTAAATGTGATACGGAAAAGGTTTATACCTCGAAATACATGTGAAGCATGGAACCCTCCAGCAGAATGCCCAACCAAAACTTTGACCCTTCCTCTGTGCTTTTTTTCCCACTGACCAATTTTCCACTCCATTTCTTTATGAAGACTTGTCGGATTAGTGATGAAAAACGCAACATTGTCGAAAACCCAATTAAAAAAATGTTCAGTGCCGCGAAAGCCAACGGTAAGATCTGATGAGCCTTTTTCGCGGAATAGGCGAACTTTCCAGCTATTGATTCCTTTAAATGGGACTAAATTAATTAAGCTTTTATAGGTAAAGTGCTCCGTTTCTAGGCAATCAACACCTGGGAGAGAATTTTTAAGATAGTTGTTTATCTTATTATTATCTTCATAGCAAGCTTCTGCTATATGCCAATAATAACTTGGACTCCGAGGTGGATAGCACATAAGTGTCTCTTTTTGAAAAATTTCGTTTGAAAATATCATCAAATATTGAAACAGTCAATAGAAAAAATTACTAGAGCCATCGCCCCTTTTGTTGATCTTCGCGTAAACTTCTTTATTTCATAAGTATGACATGCGATAAATTGCAAGGCTTGGGCGCTCTCCACAGCTTTCGCTTGCTGTTTCGCTTGAAAAAGACCCGTTAGATGCAAAACTTGCCGATCTGATATTTAAAACCGCGAAGCGGTTGCCGGAAGGGGTAAAGGGGAAACCGCGCAGGGGTTTCCCCACTTAGATGAAATCATTACAATTGATCAAGATGATTCGAGATTATAGTTTGTTCTTCGATGTTTACAACTTAAAGCATCTTTAAAGGGGGAACCCCTGCGCGGTTCCCCCTTTACCCCCTCCGGCAACCGCTTCGCGGTTTTAAATGCATGGCCTCGTTTGACGCTTACCCGGCGGGAGCAAACCTTTCGCGACTAAAAGTTACTTAAGTTATGCAGGCCCGGCCCCTTTTGAAAGAAGCGAGATCGTTGGTGGGGCGCCCCCAATAAGATCACGACGTAGATTTGAAAAAACAGCGAGCTCGGCACTCTACGGTTGAGAGGCCGAGCTCGCTAGTTATGCAGGCCCGGCCCCTTTTGAAAGAAGCGAGATCGTTGGTGGGCGCCCCCAATAAGATCACGACGTAGATTTGAAAAAACAGCGAGCTCGGCACTCTACGGTTGAGAGGCCGAGCTCGCTGTTTTTTCAAAGATACAAGTGAGATTATTGGGGGCGGGTGGACTCGAACCACCGGAGTCCGAAGACGAGGGATTTACAGTCCCTTGCAATTGCCGCTATGCGACACCCCCTAGAGTTGCTGGCAGTAGGAATTGAACCCACAACCGTCCGATTACAAGTCGGGTGCTCTACCAATTGAGCTATGCCAGCACATTTAGTGATGCTTAAACTTTATCAAAGACCCACTTTTTTAATCAAGAGGGTTTTCATCTTTTTTTTCTGAATCCACTTCAGCCACAAAACCCTCTTTCTCACCTTTCACGATGGCTTCGTTAAAAGTCCTCTTGAAAAGATCTGGCGCCTTCTTGTTCACCCATGTCGCCTTCAAACCCTTTAAACCATGCCTCTTATTCAAAAGACAACATTGCTTATATTTCTTCCCCGAACCACAAGGACACGACTCGTTTCTTCCAACTTTTTTATCCATAGTTATAAAAACTCAACTTTTGTTCCTAAACCACATCAGTATAACCCCCTCGACCCTTTTTTGAAACAAGTTTTTTAATTAGACCTCCTTCAAAATCCCCCTAATTTAAACATTTGATGCTTTTTCACTAAATTTTGACACCATATGTTGACTTAAAGAGTGTATCACCTGCTTAAGAAGCAAGTAATACGGTAAAGCAAACTAAAATTTTATAATTCGTCCTTTAATAGAGTATCTATTAAATTTTTGTTTTTAAAGAATTTTTCTTTTGAAGCGATAGATTCTTCTATAGATTTCTGATTTTTTTCAATAACGATAGGCATTTCATTAAGTAAATTTTTTTTCATTTGTTTATATTCATCATATTTATTCTTTACATCTTTTAGCTGTTGATGAAGAGTATCAATTATTTTCGAAATATTAGTTGATCCGGAACTATAGTTATTTAAAACTTCACGATCGATTTGAAGCTGAGCATTCACATATTGAAGGATCGCTGTCTGTTCATTACGTTTAAGTATCCAATAAGTGATGACCTCTTGGTCCTCATATGACATCGAATTGATAGTTTCATCAGTTAAATCGCCAAATACTTCTGTATATCTATTAATCACGTAATTGGCATTTCCGATACCATTATTTAAACTGACTTGCAAATCCTCCCCAACTGAAATTTTTACCGCCATTATTTTTTTCAAAGCATCTAAATCTAGAAATTTTTCGCCATATTCCTTAACTTTATCCAAAATATCATGAGCTAAATTTTGCATTTCCTCAATCCGATCGTCCAATGCATTCAATTCAGGACCCATTTGTTGCATCCGCTCTAATGTTTTATCAACAATTTCTGAGTGCATTTTAAATAATGACGCATACGCTTGCATATTATTCCGGTACGTCTGTATTTGAATTTCCTTTTCACTTTTCGGTTTATTAAGCATTGGCTGTGAATTTGCAACTCGTTGAATTTCAGCAAGTTTACGGAGAGCTATATTCTCCGCCTCATCCACAAGAAAGTTTGTAAACTCTGAAGGATCAACCACAACCCCCACAATTTCAATAAATTTAGCAAACGCATTTTTGATTTTTTTTACAAATTCAGGATCGAGATCAACTTGTTCATCACCCTGTTTATCCTCAATGATTTTCGTTACCATATCGTTAGTCAATTTTAAACTTCCGACTCCCCCAAGAGATTCTATAATGGCCTCAAGGGCATTAGGAGGAACAATTTTTCCTTCAACACCCGGCAATGATAAAAACGAATTAAAACTCTTGTGAACAACCGAAAAAAGATTTCTAGAAGCTTTAGGCACCCATTCAAGAAGAGGCCTTACCACCTGCTCTCCAAAAACATATGCTAAATCTTTTTCTTGGGGTGTCACTTCATGGCCTGAGTAGGACACTTTTCGATTCATACTTTGACTTGTAACATATTGTGTTTGAATCACCTGCGAAATATTAGACGTGTGGTTGTTATTTAAAAAACCTACCAACATAAGACTCATCTCCTTTTGGGGTTAAAGGATCCGAAGCTAAAGAATTATTTGTTTTTAAGCAATAAATTTTAGCGAATTTCAGAAGCTCTTAACCCATTTGACTTTTACTCATTTCTTTAGTATCATCCTTTAACTAAAAGAGTTCTCTCAAAGGAATTTTCATTTGAGCTTTACACCACCGTGGACCGGAATAGGTAAGCATATCGAAAGCGCTATACGAAAAGCCCTTTTCGATTATCATATGATCGAGTCTGATAAAGTCGGCGTTGCTTTAAGTGGTGGCAAGGATAGTCTCACCCTCCTTATGATGCTAAAAGCGATCTCCGGAAGAGGGTTTCCCCCCTTCGACCTACACGCTTTCCATGTCTCAGGGGAATTTTCCTGCGGGGCTGGTGTCGACACTAACTTTCTCTCCTCTATCTGCCACTCTCTCGATATCCCCCTTCATATCCGCAACTCCACACAAAAAAAAGAAACACTAGCCTGCTACAGATGCTCAAGAGAGCGGCGCTCACTTATTTTTAGCGCCGCAAAAGAGGCAGGGGTCCATCACGTAGCTTTTGGGCATCACCGAGATGATAGCGCACAAACATTACTGATGAATCTTCTCCATAAAGGGGAATTTGCGGGGAATTTGCCTAAACTCCAAATGGTTGATTACGATGTCACCATCCTGCGCCCCCTGATTCTTGTCTCTGAAGAGGAAATTAAAGCTTTCGCTAAACAACAAGGTTTTGCTAGAATTGTTTGCAGATGCCCCGTAGGACAAGACTCGTATCGACGAAAAACAGACGAGCTTCTCACCCAAATCGAAACCCTTTACCCCAACGCGCGAGCCAACTTGGCGCAAGCCGCCCTCTTGTTTGGCTCCGATAAAGCCAAAAGAGTATGAAAAGACCCCAAATTTTAATCACCAACGACGATGGAATCTACACCCCAGGAATCAAGCACTTAGCCTCCTCGGTAAAAGAGTTTGCCGATGTCACCATCGTCGCCCCTCAACTCGATCAATCAGGTGTCGGCGTCTCTATCACCACAAGAACTCCCCTTCACATCCACCCCTACCCTTTTGATGGAATGACCGCCTACACAGTCTCTGGAACTCCTGCCGATTGCGTCAAACTAGGCCTAAGAGTGGTCTTAAAGCAACCTCCCGATCTCATTCTCTCAGGAATTAACAGGGGAACAAACGCCGGCAGAAACGTGTTTTATAGCGGCACCATTGGGGGCGTTATCGAAGGAATCATCAACGAAATCCCAGGAATCGCCTTCTCCTGCCACGACCTCCATTACGAAAAATTTGCTGACCTCGAAACTCATGTGACTGCCGTTGTCAAGCACGTTTTAGAGCACCCCTTACCAAAAGGCACTCTGCTTAATGTCAATTTTCCCTCATCTGAACTTGGTAAAATCAAAGGTTTTAAACTGACTAGACAAGGAAAACAGTATTGGGCCGAAGATCCCAAAATGAGAGAACACCCCGTCGAAAACAAATCGTACTACTGGATGGGTGCAAGAATTGCCGAATTTGAAGAACACGAAGAGAGCGATATCGCCTGGCTAAAAAAAGGGTATATGACGGCAGTTCCCGTTCACATCGGAGAACTTACCGATCACAACCATTTAATCAACTCAAAAAAAGCTTTTGAAAGTCTATATTTAAACAACTAGGTATTATTGTTATTGTTGTTGTTGTTATTTTGAACGCTTTGGACATTGATGCCTGCACCCTTGTTACCAAACTGATTCAACCACTTAAATAAATCTGTACAGTTTTTTATGTCTGGATCGGTTGATGTAGAATCTTCAATTTTTATTTTGTGAACCTTTCCATCCAATTTATAATAGTAAAGCTTCCCATCGTGGTATTGCACTCGATTCCAAACTGTTTGTGGCTGAGAGGGTGCTGCTTGAAGAATTGGTGGGTATTTATCAAAAATAACTTTTACAAGTGATTCCACCTGAGCTTTTAAATCTTTTAGTTCTTGAGCTGTCAGATCTTCAGACTTGCCCGTATCCCGAGTGATCGTAACCTTATAAGTCATACCATTTACAACAAATGTTCCGTCTTGTTCCCAATTCGCCCAAGTAATATTCGGAGTTTGTACTGGAGTAGTTGGAATAGGAGCTGTCATAAAACCTCTCAATTTAAAGTTATTAATGATTAATATTATACAATAACAGTTAATTATTTGAAAGGTCTATTTTATCGATCTCCTATTCGTTTTTGGTCTCGTTTTGAAAAAAATCGAAAAAAAAGAAAAACGCTTGCACAAAAATGACCCTAGAAGCTATCCTTGACCTTTCAATTGAGGGCGTATAGCTCAGTTGGTAGAGCTCCTGGTTTACACCCAGGCGGTCATAGGTTCGAGTCCTGTTGCGCCCAAGACTTGTTTTCTTTTCTTTAAAGAAAACAATTTCCCCTTGCGGGAGTAGCTCAACTGGTTAGAGCGCCGGCCTGTCACGTCGGAGGTTGCGGGTTCAAGTCCCGTCTCTCGCGTTTCTTTTTAAAGAAGAAACTCCTTCTTGAATTTTATCGTAAAAGTCTGTACACTAAGTTTTAAATTTTATCAAAGGTCCGAGAATGCACGCCTCTCAACCTCCAGTTAAGCCACTTCTTCATACACTCATTATCTATCTCTTAATGGGACTTGGGGCCTTTTTTGCAGCATTTGCTATCGAAGTCTTTCTTATACCCAATCGCTTAATTGACGGCGGAATCGTAGGTATCTCTATGATCCTCGCTCACCTCTTTGGAAAAAATGCACTCCCCTTTTTCTTAATTGCATTAAACGTGCCTTTTATTATTTTAGCGTATCGCTCCATTGGAAAAACTTTCGTTTTCCACATGTTCTACTCCCTTATCCTCTTCTCCCTCTTTCTCTTCCTTTTAAACAACTATGCCGATTTCAGTTTTGAAGGTGAATCTCTAGAGGTGGTCGTCATTGGAGGTGCCATCCTTGGTATTGGGAGTGGACTCATTATTAGATACGGGGGTGGACTCGACGGCACAGAGATTTTGGGCATCATCCTCAATAAACGGACGGGGTTTAGCGTAGGACAGGTTGTTTTGGCTTGCAACGTCTTTATTTTTGCCCTCGCAGGAATCGTCTATAACGACTGGCACCCGGCCATTTTATCGTTAATCACCTATATGGTGGTGATTCGAGTCATGGATTCTGTTATTATTGGTCTTGATGAAACGAAATCTGTTTTGATCATTTCGGCAAAACCGAAACAAGTGGCCGACGCCATCATTCATGAGCTTGGCTTAGGACTTACGATCATGTACGGAAGAGGGGGATTTTCTGGCGAAGAGAGAGAAATCCTTTATGTCCTAACCGAGCGTTTACAACTTGCCGACTTAAAAGAGCTGATTCACCGGATCGATCCAGAAGCGTTTATTGCAATCGAAAACGTTCACGAAGTTTCTTACGGAAAACACGGAAGCGGCGCTCACAAACCACTGACTCGGATGCAAAGCCTTATGTCTCGCATCATCTCATCACAACAAGAATGACCCCTTCGTTCCAGGAGCTCAAAGAGTTTGCCCTCTCTCTTGGATTTGACGACGTAGGCGCGACCACCCCAGAAATCCCTGAAGAAGATATCAATGCCTACAAAAAATGGCTTTCCGAAGGTTACCAAGGCAATCTTCATTACATGGAGAATGCCTTAAGGATGACTCCAAAAATCTATTTTCCAGAAGCCAAAACAGCTCTTATTTTTGTTAGCGCTTATAAAAAACCACATGCCCCCTTCCGAAAAGATGCAGGTGTTATAGCCTCTTATGCTAGAGGAAGAGACTATCACAATATCCACCGAAAACGGTTAAAAAAACTTATTCAATGGCTCGAAGAAAAAACGGGAGAAAAGGAGATCGCTAAAGGATTTTCTGACTCAAGCCCAGTTCTTGAAAAAGCACTCGCCGTAAAAGCAGGCCTTGGTTGGTTTGGAAAAAACACTCTTCTTATCCACCGAAAACTTGGCACCTTTACCCTTCTTGCAGGAGTCTTAACAAAACTTGAGTTCCCCCCAACAGCTCTTCCTTTAAGAGAACCCAGATGTGGTTCTTGCAACAAATGTCTTAACGCATGCCCTACAAAAGCCTTCATTGCCCCCTATATATTAGATGCTAAAAAATGTCTCTCCTATCACCTGATCGAATCGAAAACGAGCGTTCCAAAAGGGGTGAACAATCCAGGTTACGCCTTCGGATGCGATATTTGCCAAGATGTTTGCCCCCACAATGTAAGGCCTCCTTTCGCTAAACATCCCGATTTTAGGGCAAATGAGGTGTTTGCCCCTTACCTTAACTTCAACGATGTGGAAGAATTTGAAAAAAAACCGGAAACCCTCTTTGGAACCCCTTTAAATAGGAGAGGTGTTTCCGGCCTAAAGTCGAACTTAGAAAGTCTTAATCAATAAACACAATCTGCAGAGACAAAAGTCAGCGCTCCCAAATGTTTAGGGGCTGTCACATTAATCAAAATATTTGTCCGACCAAGAAGAGTATCGTCGTGACCAATGATCACAGTATGATTAATAAGCCAACGATCTAAAGTAAATCGGTCAAACCCCGAGACATCCCAAACAGAACCGTCGTTTAAACAAATCTGACAATTGAGATAGTCAATACTCAAGATAAACCGAGTATAAGCACCATTGTAAATGGGCCCTAAGAGAAGATCTGCCTCAACTCTCTTACCTGTGGCAAGATTAGTCAAACAAAACTGACAATTTGAAAACCAGCTGTGGTTAATCGTAATGGCTATATCGTGAAAAGTCAGCCAATCGTACGTTTTCGTTCTATCCGATTTTCTTATTTTCCAAATAGAACCATCTTCAAGCTCCACTTCATCGCCAAAAAGTGAAACTCTAAAAGGCTTGTGGTAAGCCCCAGGATAAGTCGTTGCAAAAGTTGCCCCCTTAGCTGACCTCTCGATTAGCTCCTCCTCTCCTCTTGAAACTTGAGCGACAAAATTTTCAGAATCCAAAGATAAATCGTAATCTCGATCACCCCTTTTTTCCTCAGCGAAAACCATTGTACACAAAAGGGTGGTTGTCAATAAAAGCGTCAAATATTTATTCATTTTCTTTTCCTTCACGTTACAGGTAGTCAGGCTACCATCATTCAATAGATCGGCAATATTATGCAACTTCTGTTAAGGCGACATAAAGATTAGATTAATTTTTAGAAAAAAATGACTCGTAAAAAATTCTTTGAAAAGCGATTTTATGCAATCTACAACTTATACCTTCCAGAAGATCTAAAAATAAAGATGACCTCATTCAATAAGTGAAAAAGCTAAACTTGAGGTTTTAGACTCAACCTTTTACCTCGACTAGTTTGTTACCCTAAATACCCTCGATCAGTCGATTAAACAACTAAAATACGGCCCTGAAAAAGTAAGGGTTCCTTGAGAAAAATTTGCAGTTAACGAGGAAGAGAGACATAGCCTATTTTGCAAGTTTAATTAAATGAGAAAAACTTAAAAATTTCGCGAATGGAACACGCACTCTCCAAAGAAAAAGTGATCCTTTTGCAACAAAAAAAAGCGGTGAACGACGCCCCCACCCCCTTCTCAAGGTTTAGTGAGGACTTTTTCAGGGCCGACTATTTAAAGATAACAATTTTACATTTGAAACAGAATATAAATAACCCACTAAATTAAACAAATTAGTTCATTTGATTATTATTGACTATTATTTTTATTTTACTTATAATGTTGTAACAAAGGAGCTTAAAATGTTTCCACAAACTTATGATGTTGAGTATATTTATCTTGATAAGATGGGGGTTACACCGCTTCCCGGAAAATTAGGAAAATTATCGGTTTACAACTCAAAAAATTTAAACGAATTCTTTCGTAAATTAAATCCATCGTTAAATGTTTCATTAAAGATATCTGGAAACTTTAAAAATAATGTAGGTTTTATAAACTTCTTAAGTCAGATAACTCCCCCAAAACTTTTAAAACATCTATCTATTGATAACATCGGAATTAAAGATAGTCTATTTAATTTTTTAATTGATGTTAAATCAATAAAAAGTCTTCAATTAAACAACTGCCACATTGTCGGCGATGGAAGACAACTTCTAACGAGTCTAGAAAAAAATAAAACTTTAAAACATCTTTCGATTAAAAATAATGGAGCTAAAGAAGGACTATACGACGGAATAATTGATATATTATTCAAAAAAAATCAATATAAATCCTTAAATATTCAAGGAAATTTAATTTCTCTAACTTCATTAAACAAAATCCAAGCCATTTTATGTAAAAATAATGGTCTTCAAAAACTGTTTTTTAGCGTAAACGACCAGATGAATCATAATGATTGGAGTTTAATTGTTTCAAAAGGAATCGAAGGTAATTCCACCCTTTTACAACTAGGAATCAACAAATATAATTCTGAAAAGACCCTAACCCCCTTAAGTCAAATTGAAGTCATTATTTTAAATAAAGCCCTCAGAAAAAATATCACCCTTCAACTTGTAGATTTTGGGCAAGATTTACTTCCCTCCCCAAAAGAGGAATTTAATCACTATGACCTTTTTGAAAAGGTTTTTATACCTCGAAATATCTCTTGTATAGCGTCTCTTACACCTCAAGAAGGTCATCATTCAAAACAAATGATCAAAGTTTACATTGGATGCTCTTTAATTAATATTGGAGAGAACATTTTAAACTCTCTTTCAAATTTCGAAAAACAACACGTAAAAAAAATCAGTATCATTCACGGAAACTTTAATACTTACAAATCAAATTAATATCAAAGGAATTGAATAAAATATGTGGCCGGAACATTTTTTACTTCATTATGTTTATCTAGACAAATTCAACACCACACCTTTAATTAATACTCGCGGAGAATTATGCGTTTATGACCCAAATGAACTTAATCAAACCATAAGTAGTTTAAAAAATAATAAAAAAATTTCACTTTCAATTACATTTTCCACAAAAAATTATTTCATTCAAAAATTTCAAATCAAAAATTTAGTTCCTCCAAATTTAATTACTCAACTATTTATTAACCACACCTTAATTCATTCAAGCGTCTTTATTTTTTTAGAATCAAGCAAAACTCTAACACATCTTTCTTTAGACGACTGTGATTTAGTAGAAGTTGATGATAATTTCTTTAACGGTTTAAAAATCAACAAAACTATTACGCACTTAAAACTTACAAATTGTAGATTACTATATGACACAACTGAAAAACTAGTCGATATTCTGGAAAACAAACCAAGATATCAATCATTTGATATCCGATATAATAGAATGGAGACAAAAGTATTCAGAAAACTTTGTCGAATTATTGAAATGAACAGAGGCCTTCAAAATTTAGGCTTTGAATTGCTTAAAAATTATCAAGAGCCTCACTGGTCATTGGGAATTGCAAAAGCCCTTATAAACAACTCAACTTTAATTAAACTCTTTATTAATCAAACTTTTCCAGATCATATTGATCCCGAATTAGTTTCAACATACTCAGATATTTTAAAAGAAGCTTTAAAAACAAATGTCACGCTTTTATCTTTTAATTTAGCTAAAGACCTTTATCATTTATCTGGGGATAATTTTTCTGCTAATTTTAAAGAATATGAAACGCATAAATTAAACAGTCATTACTATAACCATATAAATAGTGAAACAGAAAAACGAATTCAAACGACTGTAAAAGTTTATAAAGGAATGTCTTTGATTCTCATAGGTAATACAATTATTAACTCTTTGACTGAAGAGGAAAAATTAACCGTTAAAAAAATCGTTATAATTCACGGGAATTTCCAAAAAACTCAATAAAAATTTAGTTTAATAGGATTTTATGAGCTTTCCTTTTGGTAACACCACTTTTCCAAGCGCAATAGCCTAACCTAGTCGGCCCTGAAGAATTAAGTGTTCCTTGAAAAAAATTTGCAGTTAACGAGGAGAAGAGACATAGCCTATTTTGCAAGGTTTAATTATATGACAATGAGAAAAGCTTAAAAATTTTGCGAATGGAACACGCACTCTCCAAAGAAAAAGTGATCCTTTTGCAACAAAAAAAGTGGTGAACGACGATCTAAACCCCCTTGAGGGGTTTGGTGAGGAGTAAAACGCATTTTTTGTCAAAAGGGGCACTTTTTATTGGAGAGGACTTTTTCAGGGCCGGCTATTTAGTCGGCCCTGAAGAATTAAGTGTTCCTTGAAAAAAATTTGCAGTTAACGAGGAGAAGAGACATAGCCTATTTTGCAAGGTTTAATTATATGACAATGAGAAAAGCTTAAAAATTTTGCGAATGGAACACGCACTCTCCAAAGAAAAAGTGATCCTTTTGCAACAAAAAAAGTGGTGAACGACGATCTAAACCCCCTTGAGGGGTTTGGTGAGGAGTAAAACGCATTTTTTGTCAAAAGGGGCACTTTTTATTGGAGAGGACTTTTTCAGGGCCGGCTATTTAGTCGGCCCTGAAGAATTAAGTGTTCCTTGAAAAAAATTTGCAGTTAACGAGGAGAAGAGACATAGCCTATTTTGCAAGGTTTTATTTAAGGGACTCTAGGGCAGAAATCCTCTTGTCTATTGGAGGATGTGTGGCAAAAAGGGAACTAAACCCCACATAGTTATCAAAGTACATATGAGCATAAGCATTTCCCGCAGGAGGCATATCGTTCACATCTTGACCCGCTATTTTCTTAAGCGCATTTTTTATCCCATCAGCATTTCTCGTAAATTGAACTGAAGAAGCATCTGCCAGATACTCTCTTTGACGACTCACGCTTGCCCGAAGGATCGATCCAAACACCCATGTAAGAGACCCGGCAACTAAAAAAATCAGAGCCAAAATAAGTAAAGGATTGATCCTATCGCGCCCTGAGGATTGAAATCTTGTAAACTGAAGTAGCCTGAGCCCTATCGTCAATACAAAGAAAAAACCCATAATCATCGCAGCAAGACGCATATTGATCATCATATCCCCATTATGGATATGCCCAAACTCGTGCCCTATGACCCCTTGCAACTCATCCCGATTCAAAAGCTCAAGTGTTCCCCGCGTAACAGCTACAGCTGCATCCTCTTTTTTTAAACCGGCAGCAAACGCATTGATTTGCTCTGAATCGATAATATAGGTCGGTGGCACCGGAACAGAGGCTGCCATTGCCATCTCCTGGACAATATTTAAAAGTTGTCTCTCTTTAAAATCGGTCGTGTTAGGGTTGACAAGGCGCCCCCCAACAGATTCGGCAACGTAGGAGCCCCCTTGCTGCTTAAAGCGGGAATACTGAAAGATGGCCACACCAAAAGTCACCAGTGCAAAAATCACGCCTACCATCGGAAACGGTGTGCCGTTCTCCTCGGCATACTCTTCACTTGCAAATCCCCTAGCGCCAAGCTCTGCAAAACAGGAGGCAATAAAGGTTAACAAAATAAAGAGCGCAATATAAAACCTAGTCGTTCGACGAGCTTGTGCCTGCGCCTTCCAAAAGTCCATTAGAAACTAACCTTTACAGCTGATTTTGCAGCCTCATCCTGCACTTCAAAAAGATCTGCTGGATGAAACCCTAAGGCACCTGCTATCAAAACTGCTGGAAAATGTTGCTGTGTGGTGTTGTATCCCATCACTTGATCGTTATAGGCCTGTCTTGCAAAAGCCACTTTGTTCTCTGTTGAACTTAGCTCCTCTTGTAAAAGACGCATATTTTCACTAGCTTTTAACTCAGGGTAGTTTTCTGTTAATGCAAAAACGTTCGCAAGAGCCCCGTTTAATCGCCCTTCTGCTCCCATTAACTTTTGTAAAGAGCCTTCAGCTGGCCCCCCTTCCTCTTTGATCGCCTCTTTTGCGCTAATCGCTTCACTTCTTGCCTTAATAACAGCTTCTAGAGTTCCCTTTTCAAATTGCATATACCCTTTTACAGTTTCTACAAGATTGGGGATCAAGTCGTAACGGCGCTGCAGTTGCACATCAATCTGCCGCCAAGCATTCTGCACCTGGTTTCTCATGGAAACTAAGCGGTTGTAAATCCCGACACCTGCAAAAAAAAGACCACCTAAAACTAACAGCAGTATTAATGTAGTAGACATAAGATCCCCCTCTTATTTTTTTGTACACTGATGACATTTTGAACACTCATCGCATTTCATGCACTCAGTGCAATGGCAGCAAGCTCTTTTCAAAAGAGCATCAATTGAAAACGCCCCCGGACCAAAACAGAGAACCGCTAAACTCACAAGAAGAAAAGTCACCGGTGGTTGAGTGGCAAATTGAAGGTGATTTACAAACAACTCTTTTGTCGCAGGAAGATGAGCGGTTGCTAATGCTGTTAACATAATAAGAATCACTGGAATCGAAAAAAGTCTTGCAAAAAGACCAAAAAAGAGGGAAAGCCCTCCCAAAATTTCAAAAATTCCCACTGTTGGAGCCAAAACTGATGCGTAAGGAATATGTAAATTTTCAAAGAGCTGCACTGTTGCAGGCAAATCATGAAATTTACTAAGCCCAATCTTAAATAGGGTAAATCCCCAAAAAAGACGGATAAGTAAAAGGAAGAAAGGCTTTAAAAAACACCCTAAGTGCTTAAGCGCTTGATACTTTTGCGTAAGACAGTGCATGATTACCCCCAAATTTGTTGTTTTACTTAATACTACAAATTTTTTTAAGAATAATCAAGTCTTTTTTATTGAAGTTCAAGGCTCTCAATGGCAGCACTTGGAGTTGCTGGTGGTCGCGATGCTCTCATCATCGAAGAAGTCCAAAGAGAGAGCAAAACACAAAGCGTAAAGAACGCTACCACTAGCCAACCGGTAAAGCGCCTTAAGATATCACTTGTTGCAGTCCCAAATAGGGAATTGCCTGCATCTCCCCCGAAGGAAGCACCAAAACCGCCCCCTTTTCCCTCTTGTATAAGGATCACAAAACAGAGCAAGATGCAAAGGAGCATAAAGAGCGATATAGCTAAAAAATAGAGAACGATCATTTGGATTCACCTTCAGTTAGCGGCTTTGAATAAGCATTATCGATGATTTGAATAAAAAAATCAAGCACAAGAGAAGCTCCCCCTATAAGAAGTCCCCCAACCTCCTCCTCTTTTAGTAACCGCTCGGCATTATCCGGACGAACGGACCCCCCATATTGAAGAATCACAGAGGAGCTAATCTCCTCACCAAACAATTCAACTAATACCTCTCGAACAAAATGAAGCGCTTCGTGAACAAGTTCTGGTGTCGCCGTCTCATCTGTTCCAACGGCCCAAACCGGTTCATAGGCAATGATAGCTCCTCTCATCTGCTCCTTTTCAACCCCAGCAAGCCCCTCATTTAGTTGAGTTCGCAACACCTCGTGCTCCCTACCCCCCTTGCGCTCCTCTAGAGTTTCCCCAATACATAAAACAGGTTGTATACCCTCTTTTAAAGCTCTCAAAACTTTTTTATTGATAAAACTATTTGTTTCCCCAAAAATATGGCGTCTCTCGGAGTGGCCAAGTAGGACAAATTTCGCACCCGCATCGATCAACATTTTAGCTGCGATCTCCCCAGTAAACGCTCCCTCGGTTGCATCGTTCATATTTTGTGCACCTATCACAAGGGGTGAACCATCAGCTTCCCTTTGACACGCATTAATTGCAGTAAAAGGAACGGCTAAAAAAACCCTAGGGGCATCTTTTCTCAAATGTTTTTTTAACTCTTGAATGAAGTTGGTGGCCTCTTCAATCGTTTTGTTCATCTTCCAATTACCGGTAATCAATTGAGTCATTTTTGCCGCATCCTATTGAAGAAATTATTTTTAAGGGTTTTCCCTAAACGAAAAGGGAGATGCTTTGTTATAACACATCACTGTTTAATGCAAAATAGCTTTAAAAGCTCTTCAGGTTTTATTTTTTTCTTCTAAAAAAACGGGAACCGAAGGGATCCCCATTTTAGTGACGTCTTTGGCCGTATTCGGAGAAAACCCCCGTTTTGGTAGCTCAAAAACGACATTCTTTTCAATTTTGAAATTTTTCAAAAAAGGAAGATAAGAACTTGTTAACTCTCCTTGAGTGTTAAAAACTGCAGAATTAGAATTGATATCACCAAACTGGTTTGTGACAACAAAAATAGGAATATGCTCTGCTAGCTGAGACAAAAGTGAGAGCACTTTTTCTGGGATTTCATGTGCTTTAGACCCCTCAGTGCAATAATCGGGCCAAAGATCTTCCAAAAGAGCTTTTAAAATCGCTTCGGTTTTTTCTCGAGAGTATCTTTTTCCAAGCCCCTTCTGAAACTCATCAATAAAAGAAGCATCCCACTTTCCTTCTCCATCAAAAGCGTCTTTCATAAAAACAGACTCACCGTCTTTCTCATAACAAAATTCATCAAACAAAATATGATGATCTGATGCGGTAGAAATACTGCAAACGTTGCCCAAGTCCCTCACAATTCCCTTTTGTTTCTCTTCATCCTCATCAATATGGCGAAACATATAAGGGGTCACTTCTCGAGAAAAGAGCTTTTTGCCGCAAGGCATGTACTCTCCACTCTTTAATTTTTTTAAAGCTTCTCCCTTAACTGCAACTTTTGTAGGATTCTCTTCAAAAAAAAGAAGACCGAGGTTTTCTTTAATGACAAACTTTTGACCAATTTCCGATTTTTTCCAAGATTCAGAAATCTTAACTCCTGTCCTGATTCCTTCTGAATTTAATTCTAAAACAACAGGATCATAAGACTCCTCTAAAGAGTAGTAACCACTAAAAAACAAAGGATGATTTATTCCATTAATCATCTTAGTGATTACAATTAGATCAAATTCATTTTCCTTTAAAAGGGTCTCGATACTTTTACATAATTTATCTTCTTGTATATCGTCCTGTTTAAAAATCTGATTTTGTATGTCTATTAGCGATAAGACCTTAAGGTTTTTACCTTGTAAATCGGGAAAAATAGACGCGCTATCTGAAGGCAAAGATGAGATCTCATTCACATAACTTATAGGTAAATGCTTCCCCATAAATTCTTTAAAATTAGATCCGTGATAAGTGGAGTATAAATTCATCTTCTCAAGCTGTTGAATTCTCACCTTTTTATGCAAATCGGCCACTCTATCCTTCAAATAAGCACTCTGTTGTCCAAGCACTTCCTTTGTCTTAAAATGATCAACCGACTGATATCCGATCTTACCAAGAGCAATGAGCCCTCCAAGAAGAGGAGGTAATGTGAGAAGCCCCCAAACAAACTGCTTGAGAGATGAGTAAAAATGGGTATTTTTATCCCCTTTAATACGTAAAATTAAAGAACCAAACGCCTTAAGGAGGCTTACCGCGATGTTTGTAATTGCGGCAAGCGAGGTGAAAAGAACAGTTCCTTCGACAAACTTTAAACGAGGGTTTTGCTGGATTGACTCCATTTGATTTAAAAATCTTCTTAAATTTGATAAAGTATCGACATTACCCATTAACGACCTCGCCTATTAAATTGCATTGAAAAGCTTCTTTAAACCTTATTGTTTGTCACTACACCTACTCTTTTTAGCTTGTTTTGAGCTTCTTTAGACTCTTGAGGTTTTCCGCCATAAAGACACGGCGTCACCACCACTGTCGCAATCCCCTTATTTTGCGCATCAAGAGCTGTATTTGTCAGCCTAGAGTCTTGATCTACCCCAACAACGACATTCTCCTTAACATCAAGTTTTGTCAACAAAGGTAAATAAGAACTTGTGAAACACTGTCTTTCATCTAAACCGGCCGAATTCGATTTGACATCATAGCCTACCAAAACGGGAACTATAGGAATGTGCTTAACGTGTTTTTCTAAAAGAGACACAAGGGTTCCGTGAAACTGAGAGGGTTCAGTTCCTTGAGAGGCATAATCATGGGTCAAGTTCTCTAAAAGAGCAACTAAAATGACTTTCGTTGTTTCAAGGGAATAATGAACTCCTAGTTCATTTTTAACTTCTTGAAGAAAGATTGCATTCCAAACCCCATTCCCATTAAAGGCCTCGGAAAGTTTCATATCTTTCACACTTTTCATTTGAAAATCAGGATTAATTCTAACCTCATCATAGCTTAAGATAAAGATAGCTTGTAAATCATCAATGATTTTCTCTTGCTTTATCTTGTCAGATGTTACAAATTTAAACATCTCAGGTTTTATAGGAGTGGAACGAAGAGCTATTGCAAAAGGCATAAGGGATTTCTCTTTTAGCCCTTTCAAGGCAGTCCCTTTTATTGGGACTGCTCCTTTATTTTCCTCAAAAACGATTGAACCATCTTTATTTTCACGCATATTGAAAAGCTGCCCCGTCGGAGCTGTTTTCCAGAATTCAGAGATTTTGACCCCAAGCCGTTTCCCCTCGTCATTTAGGGAAAGGGTAATAGAATCGGAACTTTCCTCAATATTGTAGTAGAAACTTGTAAAAGAGTTGTGTTCTTTTGGTTTATATTTTTTAAGCAAAATAATAAGATCAAACTCATTTTTTTCTAAAAGCTTTTCAATATTTTTAAAAAAATTTAAGCGTGTTTTAAGATCCGATACACTTCCACTCTTAAATGATTCCTCTTCAATGCCAACAATCGATAACACATTTACTTTTTTACCCTTAAAAAATGCAGCTAATTTATCAACTTGAGCAGGTGATTGAGGTTGATTTCCATTCATTTTTTCTATACCTGGTACTAAGAGTAACTCTTTGCCCGCCAGTTCAGGAAATTCAGACGAGTTAATAGGACCTGTTAAATTGGCCTTCTTAACCTGACAAATCTTTACAGATTTCATGAGCTGATTCACCCGTTTGTTCAAGTGATAGCTTTCCTTTTCAACCTCTTGTTTCTTTCGTTCATTAACAACTGAATGATATCCCATAAAAGCAAGAGCTACGATTCCGCCAAAAATTGGGGGCCATGTGATCACTCCCCAGGCAAACTGCTTGAGAGCTGACTTGAAATGGGTATTTTTCTCCCCTGCAAACCTTTGAATTATGGAACCAAAAACCTTCAGGATACTCACTGCAATGTTTGTTATGGCAGCAAGAGAGGTTAAAAGAAAGGTTCCTTCGACAAACTTTAAACCTCTGCTTCCCTGGACGAGCTCAAGCTGATTTAAAATTTGACTCAACATAGAAACAGTATTAATATCACCCATTCACGACCTCGCTGGTAAATTGCATTCCGAAGTTCCTTTATTCAGTTCTAGTTCAGACAATAAGTATGGTTCAAAAAAATGGATAAATTTTGCAAGCTTAAAGTTGAAAAGGAGCTTTTGCCTCAAAGAAGCAAAAGCTCCTCTCTTTCTCTTTAAATTTTTGTGCCCGTAACTACTTTCACCCCGTATTTTTTATACAACACATTAGCTGCTTTTGTATCCTCTTCAGTAATACCTGCTGTACATAATGTGACAACAGTAGTTGGAATACCTGCTTTTTGCGCATCTACTGCTGTATTAGTAGGACAATACTTGTCGGCGACACCAACAACGACATTCTTTTCGATTTCAAAGTTTTTAAGTAAAGGTAAATAAGGACTTGCCAAATAACCTCTTGTGTTTAAAGCGCCAGAGTACGCCTCTCCCAATCTGAAATCATTTCCCTTAATAAGAGGAACCATTGGAATGTGACTGGCGTGTGTTTGTAAAAGTGTCACAAGTTTTTCGTGGAATTGATGTGATTTAGTTCCTACACCACAATGATCTGGCCAAAGATCTTCTAGAAGAGCTCCCAATATCCCTTTCGTTTTCTCTAGAGTATACTCATCTCCTAACTTTTCTTTAAATCCTTTAACAAACGCCTCATCCCAATTTCCATTTCCATCAAAGGCGGCGGTGATTTGTTTTCCATCAATTGTAAAATCAGATTTAATCTCTGTTGTATTGATAGCACTGAACAAGCCAATCTCTTTTAATTTTTCCAAAATAGCGTTCTGATTATCTACCTCTTGTTCAACATTTCGGAACATATAAGGAGTAATCTCAACAGGATGAAGAGCTTTTGCAAAAGGCATCAAGTCTCCGTCCCTTAACGCTTTCAGTTTAGCTCCTTTAGTAGCTTTAGGATCTTCTTTTTCAGTAAATGTGATGGAACCATCGTTATTTTCAGTGATATTGAAATATTGACCCATGGGAAGATCTTTCCAAAAAGGTTTAATCTTTACCCCAATTTTTTGTCCGTCAGATTTAGGTGTTAGAGTTAACGAATCAGGTGTTTCTTTAACAGTATAATAACGACTTGTAAATGACTTGTGGCTTTTCGGATGAAAATCTTTTGTCATGACGATAAGATCAAATTCGTTTTCTTGAAGAAGCTTTTCAATATTCTTGAAAATTTTCTCTTCGGCTCCGGGAACCATCAAGCTTCCCCCATTTAAGAAACCGTTCTGAATATCGATCATCGATAAAACTTTGATCTTTTTTTCCTTGAATTGAGTTTCTAATAACTTCAACTTTTCCTTCGAGGCGGTTTCTAAAACTTCTTCAATAGTTGCAGTAGATTCATACTCGCCTGTATTATTAGCTGGGTCTAATAAAAGCGAGACGACAGGCAAACCTTTATTTTTAAGCTCGGGGAATAACTGTTCACTAAAATCAATAGTAGTCAAACCTGCTGTTTCAAGCTCCATTCTTTTTACAACTCTTTCCAATTGAGTGACTTGTTTTTTCAACTCGTTGTTTTGCTTTGCTTGCTCTGCAAGTTTTTGTCCATTTGCAGCGGTTTTGTAACCCAAGTATCCCAAGGCGACCGCTCCGCCAAAACCGGGAGTCAAAGTCACAACACCCCAAGAAAACTGTTTAAGGGCTGACTCAAAATGAGTGTTTTTTTCCCCTTTTGCCAACTGAATCAACGATCCCACAACCTTAATAATACTTACGACTATATTTGTGATCGCAGCTACAGAGGTGAAAAGGACTGAAGCTTCAACAGCCTTTAATCCTCGGCTCCCTTGCACATGTTCCAATTGATCCAAAAATCTACTTAAACCTGAAGTTGAATTAACTCCACTCATGATAACTCCCTATTTTTCCAAAACTGGTAGAAATATTTTTTTCAAAGAAGGGAGTTTATCAAAATTGGTATTCTTTCTCAAGATAAAAATGCGACTTAAAACCATATAAGAGTTCTTTTAAATAGGTGTCTTTTTTAATTAAATAAAAAAGAATTTGACTCTTTTTGTTGACAGTGGAGAAATAAACGCCCGTTTCGCTAAACAGCTAACGAGCGTTTCATCAAAAGAGGTTATTTCCAACGGTTCTGTATCGCTTTCCATTGGAAAATTTGGTAAAGAGCTGCCGCTCCCACTAAAAGATAAACACCTCTTACAATTAAAGGGGACTCCTTTAAAAGCGTCTCCACGAAGTTAATCCCGGAAACCCCAATTAATCCCCAGTTAAGACCCCCGATAACAAGTAAAAGGGCTGCTAAAACATCAATAATTTTCATACAATCTCCTAAAATTTAAGTGAACTAAGACATGCATTTACCCTAAAACCTCTGCCTATTTTTCATCAACTTATTTTTTATATAAAAATAAGTTGTTCTTAAAATCTCCTCTTCCTTAAAGTTTCTCTCATGAACCCCACTGAGCAAATCATCACAGTCACCGAGTTGACTAACAATATCAAAGAAATTCTTGAAAAATCGTTTGTTGCTATCCGCTTAAAAGGGGAGATCAGCAACTTTAAAAAACAAACTTCAGGACACCTCTACTTCTCCTTAAAAGATGAAAATGCCACGATTGCCGCTGTGATGTTTAGAGGATTTACCACAGCGTTAAAATTTAACCCAAAAGATGGGGATAAGGTGATTATCGAAGGGGATTTAACGGTTTATCCTCCTAGTGGTCGGTATCAGCTGCTTGTCAAATCGGTCTCGCTTCAAGGAGTTGGAGATCTTCTCCTTAAATTAGAGGAGCTTAAAGTAAAACTTCACAAGATGGGTTATTTCAGTCAGATCCATAAGAAGCCACTACCCCACATGCCAAAAACAATTGGGATTATCACAAGTCCTACAGGTGCCGCCATTCAGGATATGATTCATGTTCTTAAAAGGAGAAATGCCGCTGTCCACGTCATCCTCTACCCTGTAAAAGTGCAGGGGGAAGGCGCTAAAGAAGAGATTGCTTGTGCCATACAGGAGTTTAACCGGTATAACTTAGCTGACGTGCTTATCGTTGGAAGAGGGGGCGGAAGTATCGAGGATTTGTGGGCCTTTAACGAAGAGGTCGTTGCTAAAGCAATTTTTGAAAGCCGGATACCAATCATTTCTGCGGTCGGACACGAAACTGATCATTGTATTGCCGATTATGTGGCCGACAAACGTGCCCCCACACCCTCTGCTGCTGCCGAAATCGTTTTAGCTGAGCAACTTGAGCTCTTAAAGCACTTAAACCAACTTTCAAAAAGAGTCGATCAATCTCTCCTCTTTCTCTTAAACAAGCAAAGACAAAAATTAGAAGCTTTTCAAAAACAACCTGTCTTTCACTCTCCATATGCCCTAATGGGTCCCTTTTTCCAAAAAGCTGACGATTTAAAAAATCGATTAGAACAATCGATCAAAGAGCGACTAAGGCAAAAAAGAACAGAATTGCAGGGAAGAGAGAGGGAGCTTGCCGCTTTAAATCCTAATACTCAACTCAACCAATCGACAAAAAGACTCAACCAGATTCAAAATGCTCTTTCTCAAGCCATGACCCACAAAATCACCCTCCTCAAATCTAGTCTTCAAACAATCAACTCCGCATTAAAAGCGCTTGACCCAAAAAATGTTTTACAAAGAGGATATGGGATCGTTCTTTCAGAAAAAACAGAACAAGTGGTAGGATCAATCCATTCGGTCGCAGTGGGAGATTCACTTAAAATCCTCCTCTCAGACGGTTTTGTTAAAACGACAGTAAATAGGATAGAAACATGACGGAAACTGAACTCAATTTTGAAGACTCGTTTAAAAGACTCGAAGAGATTTTAGAAAAACTCAACAGCTCTAAAGTTAGCTTAGATGAGTCGCTAAAACTTTTCGAAGAAGCTAACCGTTTGATGATTAAGTGTCAGAAACGACTGCTCTTAGCGGAACAAAAAATTGAGATTTTGATCAAAAATCGCAATGGGGAGATCGAAACAGATTCTCAAGGAGCCCCTCTAAAGGCTCCCTTTGAAGGAGAGCGCTCATGATCATCGCCCTTTTTCCCAATATCTTTAAAAGCCAGTGCCGAAATATTGCGATCGGTATTCTTGAATACCTCTCAAACCAAAACATCAAAGTGGTCGTTGAAGATTCTGAGGCTAAAGAGATTGGAGCGGCCCCTCTCTCTTCCGTTTCCCCAAAAGAGATCGACTACTCCATTTCTCTTGGCGGCGATGGAACCATTTTAAGGCTTGTTCAATCATTTCCTGAGATCGAAGCCCCAATCTGCGGCATTAACCTTGGCAGTTTAGGGTTTATGGCAGATGTTCCCGTCACGGAAATTTACCCTTGTCTTCAAGAGCTCATCGAAGGAAAATGCAAAATAGAGAACAGAATCATGATGGAGGGGCGCACTCTTAAATCGGAAAAATGTTTTGCCGTAAATGAGATCGCCTTCCACAGAGGCAGAAGCCCCTATTTAATCGACCTTGCCATTCACGTCGATGGACTCTACCTCAACACTTTTTCAGCCGATGGGATCATTATCGCGACACCAACCGGTTCAACAGCTTACTCTCTTGCCGCAGGGGGACCTATCCTTACTCCAGACCTAAACGCCTTTGTCTTAACCCCTATCTGTCCCCACACCATCTCAAATCGTCCGATCGTCTTAATGCCCAAGCACCAAATCCAAGTGCAGTACTTAAGCGAGCACGAACCTGTCGATGTGGCCTACGATGGCTTTTCAAACTTTGCCATTTCAACCGGAGAGATGTTTCACATCTGCCTCTCTGAAAGGCGTTTCCGCTTGGTTTCTTTAAAATCACACGATTATTTTTCCACGTTAAGATCGAAGCTCAACTGGTCTGGAAAACTCAAACCTTAAGTTTTGTAAAAAATTTTTTTTACATTTATTAAAATTTTTCTAGAAACAATTTACCTTTATCCGTATCTAAGAAAGTAAATCCTTTTGCAGCGAGAAGTGTCTCGCGGCCAGTTTTTCTGATAAAAAAGGATATGCAGAGGACAAAAAAATTGACCTTCTTTAAAAATCAACCAAATTAAGGAGTTTGAAATGAACCTTTTAAAAGTTCTTTCTTCTATGTTTGCTGTAGCTTTTACAGCGATCTGTTTAACAAGCTGCTGCTGCGACCGTGGAAACAGCTGCTGCACAAACAGCTGTGACACATGCTGCCCAACAGCTTGTCCAAAACCTTGCTGTGATCCTTGCAACAGCACACCTGTTTGCCCACAACCTTGCTGCGCACCTTCATGCGGATGCAGATAAGGTAAGGTTTCAATCAACATGCTCTTTTTTAGGGCATGTTGATTCAACAAGCTCTGTTAAAAAGGAGCTTTTTTTTTTGACAAAGCTTGTTGATCAGCAAACAAAAAGTTTTAAACTGGAATTGCTGTATTTTTTTTCTTAAGCGAAAAGGAGTCTTTAAATGAAAAAAAACCTAATGAACTACGTAACGCATCTTTTGGTAGCTGCGACGACGTTTATGTGGGTTAGCGAGTTAAGTGCCGACACTTTTGCCGCAAGTAGCGGCGCGTGTTATGGTCAAGCGAACCCTACAATTATCTCTGAGTCTGTCTGTGCACAACCTAAAACTTGCAAATATGGGAATAGAAGTGAATTAACCTGCCGAGATGGGATCACAGTGAGAGCTTTAAGTCCTAAAATGTGCATGTTAGGAGATCAATACCCTTTAGAATTTGTGATCGAAGCTTGCGAAGATGTTTGCGATGTGGTCCTTAACGCCCAACTTCCAGAAGGGGTGACTTTTTTAAAGTCTGAACCTGTTGCCAAGCAAAAAGGAAATGTTTTGACATGGGACATTGGACCTTTGAAAAAATGTGACTGCATTACAGCCAAAGTTTGGTTAAAATGTGATTGTGAAGGGGAACTCTGCGCCTGTTTTTGTGCGTCAGCGACCCCCGTTCGTTTCTGTTCGATCGTTTGTGCCAAACCTAAACTTCAGTGCCAAAAAACAGGTCCCTCCGAGGCTAGCCCGGGTGAAAAAATCACCTATAGAGTCACTGTGACTAACAAAGGCTCTTGCGCCGCTGAAGAAGTGACTGTGACTGATAATCTTCCCGAAGGATTACAACATGCCAGCGGGATGAAATCTCTTTGCTATAAAATTGGGCGGTTAGCGCCTTCCGAGTGTCGCACGATCGACATCCCAGTTTGCGCTGTTAAAAGGGGAACTTTCTGCAACACAGCTATTGTGACATCGTGCAATGCCGAGAGCACCTCATGCCAAGTTTGCACGACGATCAGCTCAAAAGATATCGAGTTAAAAAAGAGTGGACCGAAAGAAGCGATCCTTGGAAAAAGTGCTGAGTATCAATTAACAGTGACAAACACTGGTGATCTTCCTTTAACAAACGTGGTGATCACAGACTCAGCGCCACAAGCGACAGAAATCGTTTCAGCAAGTGGAGCGACTATTCGGGGACATCAAGCTGTTTGGAAATTAAAAGAGTTGAAAGCTGGCGACAAAGCGAGTTTCAGTATGACATTAGCGACCTGCACTCCAGGAAGCTTTACTAATAGAGCGACTGTTTCTACTAATGAAGGACCTCAAGCTTCTTCAGAAACGACGACACGTTGGAAAGGAATGCCTGATATTCACGCTAAAATTAGCGATTCAGAAGGTCCGATCTGCATGGGTGACAGCACAAGTATCAATATTTCTGTTGTGAACCAAGGACCTGAGCCTGACAAAAACGTCAGAATCAGTGTCACCTTCCCTTCTCAAGTGCAACCGACATCGATTGCCGGTGATGTGAAAGGAACAATTAGTGGCAACACAGTCACTTTCGAGCCAAGAGAAACTCTTTGGCCAAGACAATGTGTAACAATCAGGATCGACGCGAAAGGAAGAGAGTCTGGAAATGGACAAATCAAATTGGAAGTTTTATCAGATTCTTCACAACAACCTGTAACTCAATTAGAAACGGTCCGCGTTTACTAATCGATTTGTTAAATCCTTATGAGGCGATGGCTTTGGGTATCCCCCAAAGCCATCTTTTTTTTGCCCTTGCCCTTATTTCACAAAAAATTTCTTCCATGTTGTTAGATGGAAAAAAATTGCCCAAAAAAGGTTAAGAGTCATTCCCTAATCGAAATGTTAAAGAGGACGGTTCCCATTTTATTGGCAACTTGGTAAACTCTCAAACTTATGACAAGACCAATCCCTCTCATTTTAGGCTCAAACTCCCCAAGACGAAAAGAGATTTTAAGCCAATTCACTTACCCCTTTATCGTTAAAGGCTCTGATTTTGACGAAGAGAGCGTCCCTTTTCGAGGAGACCCAAAACCGTATGTTCTTGAAATTGCAAGAGGAAAAGGGCAGGCTCTTCTCAATCTCTACTCCGATCATCCGATACTGACTGCCGATACTACCGTTTTTTTTAAGGGAGAGATCTTTAATAAACCCTTAGATCGAAAAGAAGCTGAAAAAATGCTCACCACCCTCTCAGAATCCTCTGAGTGGCACTCTGTTTTTACAGCTCTTTGCCTCTTTTACAAGGGGCAAGTTTATGAAAGAGTTGAAGAATCTAAAGTGCTTTTAAATCCTGTAACTCACAAACAAATCGATAGGTACTACGAGAAAGTTAACTTTCTCGACAAAGCGGGGGGGTATGCTGTTCAGGAAGGGGGAGGGCTCTTAGTTAAAAAAATAGAAGGGTGTTTTCACAATGTCAGGGGACTTCCCGTCAATGCTCTGCAATCATTACTCTCTCTGATAGGAATCGACTTATGGGATTATTTAGCCTGATACCCTTAGTGGTTGCAAGTTTGAATACAAGTTTTCTTTCGTACCACATTGCAAAACGAAATATTCCACAAGCATTTGAGGCGTACCACAAAGAAAAACTTGTCACAAACCAGCACGACTTCACTAAGCTTCAAGAAATTGCATTTGGAATTATCGAAGAGGGTTTCCTCTCTAAAGATCCCGAGGACAATATCTTAGCTCTTTTTGGAGCAGGTGTTTGCCAAAACGAGAGGTTTCTCCCCTATATCGAAGAGTTATTTAACCAGGCAAGCCCTGAGTTGCAGCTGGCAGCGATTGGTTTTCTCTCAAAATTTCAATCTGAAAAGGCCTCCTCGATCATTCAAAAAGCGCTTGGTTCCCCCTATCTTGAGCTGAGAATGGAGGCGCTCTATACACTCGCCAGCAACAAAGATCCCAAAACTCTTTTCCAAACTGAGGCCCTACTTGCCAAGCTTCCTCCAAAAGGGGCTCTCCTCTTTCCCGAAATTCTAGCCCTTCTTGGAACGGAGGAGGCCACAAAAGTTTTTCGCAAACTCTTTGTTCACCCCGATTATCAGGTCAGATTGAGCTGTATTTTAAGTGTCATTCAGTTTAAACGAGACGATCTTTTGCCCAATTTAAGAGCTTTAAGTCTTCAGCAAGATGCGGCCTCAGTTGAGGCTTCTGCTTTCGCTTTTGGACTTTTTAAAGACTCCACCTCTAGGGAACGCTTAATACAACTTTCAAAAAACAAAAATAAAAACGTTTCCTTAAGTGCTCTTTACTCCCTTCATCAACTAGGAGAGGAGGGGGCTTTACCCCAAATTGAAATAAAAGCGATGGAAGGAGATTTATTTGCGATCACACTTCTTGGCTTAATTGACGAAGGGACTAAGACTCTTATCACTCTTAAATCATCAAAAGATCTTCAAATTAGAGGAAATGCCATTTTTGCTCTTTTAGAGAAAAGAAGCGATGAGTGTTTGCCTGATTTGATCGAGTTTATGTTAGAAGATGCAAAGGATTTTGCCTGCGAGGAGATCTTCTCACAAGGAAGAGTCTTAAAAGCTTTTCGAATCACCCCTTCAGCCAAAGAACACATCAAAGAGGATCCGATAAAAAAACAGCAAGTTTTCGCCTTTAGAGAAAAACTTTTAAAAAAAGCCTCCCTACTTAAAACCGACTCTTTTCTTAACTTGGCTAAAACCCTTTTACAAAAAGGGGATTCTCCCCTAACGTCCCCCTTAATCTCCCTTTTAGAATCGCTTCAAAATGAACAAGCCTTAGAACTTCTTAAACTTTATCAAGACAAACCTGGGGCTCCCCTGACAAGAGCCTGGTGTACTTTAACCCTTTGCCGTTTAAAAGAGGACCCCCTCTTAAGAAAAGCGCTGCAAAACTTCCTTTCGAGCAAAAAAGAAGTTCCCTTAATCCGATTTAAACCTCTCGTATCGAAAGAGAAACAAGAATTTATCTCCTCCCACCACTTAACTCCGGAAGACACATCAGCTCTTTTAATCGAATCGCTCGAATGGCTTGCTAAGAGACAAGATCTTTTTGCTATCGACACTCTACTTAACCTCATCGAAAAGGGAAATGAAAAAAACAAATACGCTTTGGCAGGGCTTTTAATACAAGCCACTCAGTAAAACATGCTCTTTTTCACCATGTTACTTCTTTTTTCGACACTTTCATCGCAAGAAGTGGTTGTTAACCTAAAAGACCCGATCTATTCCGATGGCGTTTTAGAAACCACAGCCGGCGGCACCCTCACCACCCAAGGCTTAAAAGTTCAAGCCAAGCACTTAATCTATAGAAAGAGTCAAGATACTGAATGCATTACGGCAGAAGGGCAACTGATGGTTCTTTTTGAAGACCAGCTTTTTGTCGGGGAAAAACTGACCTATAATTTTACGACCCGTTTTGGAATCATCGAAGGGGGCAGAGGTGCCCTTTTCCCCTGGTATTTTGGGGCTAAGACAATTTATCTTCTAAAAGGGGGAGAGTTTCAAGTCGTTAATGCCTTTTTTACAACCTCTGAAAATAAAGAGCCTGAATGGGGGATCCAAATAGATAAAGCCACCCTTTTTAGAGACAATACCCTCGATGGGTGTGGGGTCAGGATCAAAATGGCCAACACCACCCTTTTTTGGTTTCCCCGCTTTAAAACAAACCTCGACTTTATTTTCGACAACCCCATGCGCACCTATTTTAGAGCTGGAGGTAAACGGGGAAGCCGGTTTGGAGTCACTTATAAGCTCTACACAAAAGGCCCTTTTGAACTCTTTGGGCATTTAGACTGGCGCCTCTTTCGGGGTCCAGGAGGCGGCTTTGAAACGAGGTATCTCTCCCAGGACAAAACACTTCGTTTTAACTCGATTAGTTATGTGGCAAGAGATACCAGTATCGAAAATCCCACCGAACGACTAAGATACAGATTTCAAGGCTCTTATCACAACATCCTAAAAGAGAATAACATGACGATTAACTTGACGTATGACAAGTTAAGCGACAGGTATATGGCAACAGATTATATCGATACAACCCTTAAATTTATCGTCCCTGAAAGAACAGAGCTTCAAATAAGGAAGCAAAACGATTTTTTTATCACAAATTTTTGGACAAGAGTAAGAGTCAATCAGTATCAATCGCTTAAGCAAGAACTACCATTCCTCGAAACGAGAACACGTCCGATAAATCTATTTTCAACACCAATAATCTTTGAGCAGTCGGGATCGATCGGCTACCTGGACTATAACTATTCAGAGAAGCTTTGCGAAAAAAACGCCTCTCCTCTTCCAGGACTCAAGGAGAATTACCGCGATTTCGATTCATTTAGATTAAGTTACACCCCGAGCCTTTTGGCAACTTTTTCCAAAGGGATCACTATCACGCCGCAAGCTCAGGGGATTTTTATTTATTACCAAAAAACACCTCTAAAGAACCCGGAATTTTTGGCGACGGCTTTTATCGCTATGGAAACGAACCTCTTTTTTTACAAAGAGGGGTTTAGCGGAAGACACATTGTCAAACCGTATATGCTGAATGAATGGGTGATTGAGCCAACGGCGAGCCCCTCTTCCCACTACATTTTCGATATCAACGATGGGTGGTCTTACTTAAACACGACCCGTTTGGGAATAAAACAGTGGTTTTTTCAATGGGACAAAAATCGGTATCCGATAAAATCCCTGGAGGCAGACCTTTTCACCTATCTGTTTATCGACACCAACACTTTTCCAAACCATGTCCCAAGAGTCTACGGAAATCTGATCTACCAGATGACCCCTTTTTTAAGACAAACTTTTGAGACCGCTTGGGATCTTATTCACCAAGAAGTCGCACACTTTAATGCAAAACTTGAGTGGACTAAAAACCAGAACACAGCTCTCTCTTTAGAGTACCGGCACCGCAACGCCTACGATTTTAGAAAAGTCGACTATTTTAATTTTATTTTAGAATCGTATCGCACTGAAAACCAGCTTGTCCACTCAACCCTCTCAGACAGACGCGACACCTGCCTCTTCCATTTGTATTCTAAATTTCATCCCGAATGGGCTTTAGAGCTTAACTGCCGCTGTGGATGGCTTAGGATCTGTGAACCAAATTACCTAGAATACGAGGTGGCCCTTAACGGAACGCTAAAATCAGCCTGGAACGTGCGCCTCGCCTATCAACACGTGGAAAACGATCACCGGTTTGTGTTTGGACTCTCCCTCGGATTAAAAAAACCCAATAGTTTAAAATGACTAAACAGTCGACCCTGAAAAAGTAAGGGTTCCTTGAGAAAAATTTGCAGTTAACGAGGAAGAGAGACTAGCCTATTTTGCAAGGTTTAATTAGTCGGCCCTGAAAAAGTAAGGGTTCCTTGAGAAAAATTTGCAGTTAACGAGGAAGAGAGACATAGCCTATTTTGCAAGGTTTCATTATATGACAATGAGAAAAACTTAAAAATTTCGCGAATGGAACACGCACTCTCCAAAGAAAAAGTGATCCTTTTGCAACAAAAAAAGCGGTGAACGACCCAAACCCCCTTGAGGGGTTTGGCGAGGAGTAAAACGCATTTTTTGTCAAAAGGGACACTTTTTATTGGAGAGGACTTTTTCAGGGCCGACTAAACAAGGAGGAAATCACCGTCGACTGTTTCCTTCTCTTCATCGATCACTTCAAAACTCTCATCAATCGGTTTGAGATCAACTCTCTCATAACCAATATCTTCAAAGGTTTTATAGATCCCTTTTAATTCAAAGAAAAGCTTCTTTGTTTCAGACTTAATTTGCTTAAAAGTCTTATTTTCCAATCCTTGTTTAGCATCTACGAGCTCAACAAGAGTCTTTAACTGTCCAAGAATCTCCAAGGCCTTTTGAATGGTGGGCTTTTTGGTTTCCTCTTGACAAACCTTTTGAACCTCTTCAAAACGATTCCTATATGTTGTATAGATTGCAGTATAAGTTGCCATAAAAAAAAGCCTCAATAAATAATGACTATTTGAGAGTAACCTTAATACGCCTTTTTTCTCAACTCCAACGATTTTACATCGATCACAAACCAGTTTTTCTTTTTCATCTTAAGCGGGCTTTTTTACTTAGTCAGCCCTGAAAAAGTAAGGGTTCCATTCGCGAAATTTTTGCAGCTTTTCTCATTGTCATATAATTGAACCTTGCAAAATAGGCTATGTCTCCCTTCCTCGTTAACTGCAAATTTTTCTCAAGGAACCCTTACTTTTTTCAGGGCCGACTACAATAGTTTGCGCTTCAATCTTATCGCAGGAATTTACAATTTGGAGTTGAAAGACACTAGACAAAATTTTTCTTTCGTTATAATATCTCAACACTAACCCAAAGGTACACTCTTTATGAATGGCACTCATTTCAACCCCTATCGCTCTGGAGAAAGCATCTCTTCTAGAGGAATGACTACAAGACAATCCAACTCTAACACGAATTCCTCTTCATTAAATAGCCGTATCCAAGGTACTGCAACTAGTGCTTTTTCCTCGTCCACTCCACCTCGACAATCACAAACAAATCAAGCTAGAGCGGTTCTTCATTTTGACGCTTTACGAAGAGCTCTGCCTTATGATGAAGCCAGGTTTAAAGAGACAGGTGATACGTTAGCACCACTCGAATTCAAAATAAAACACCATGATGAGGTTATGCGCATCATCAATTCCAAAGCACGTCAGGGTATATTTTTACCCCTTTCCTTTATGCACTACGTTATATCAAAGTTTTCAAACGAAAGACTTGGAACATTGAACGAAGCGATTGAGCTTTTTGAATTGATTAAACAGAAACACTCCATTAAAGTCCGAGATATAACACTTCCTGAGACTATAAAACTCTATTCAGAAATGATGTGGGTCTATTTAAAAAGAAAAGATGTAACACCTAAGAATCATGAAGAAAGAATACTGGCTCTATATCATGAATGCCCTGCAATGGAAACGCGCGATGCTCTTCTAAAATATCATATTATTTTAGAAAACTTCGAAACCGTCTTAAAATTATACGAAGAGTGGCCTCAAGGAATACCCAAAGGGGGGTATACTTTCAGATATTATTTAGATGCGATTAAAGGATCTTCTAAAATAACTTCTAAGGAAGATATACGCAAAGAACAGGATAAGCTAATAGAGGCAAACCCTCAAATAATGGAAGATGTGACCTTCTTTTGTGATTTTTTAAGCAATAATTATAATGAAGTTGATAACGAAGAGGGATAACAAAGAGCTTTTAAATCTATTTGAAAGATATCCTCAATATCATAATGAAGATAAGCCACGCCGATTTTTATTAAGAGCCGCTTTTAGAACCAATAAGATTGACTTCGCTGAAAAGTACTTTAAAAGTTGGCCCGAAGGAAAAATGACCCAATCAACACGTGAAGTCATGGTTAGAAAAATGAGTCAGGTAAGCCTTGAAAAAGCTATCGATATTTTTGCAGATTGCCTTCTAGTAGAGGGGGAATTCAAAAGAGCAATAACAATTCAGGATATAAACCAGAATCAAAAATACATTAAAATCGACTTTCACAATACCAAGCAAAACCAATTTGGAGGCCAAGGTTATGGTGGGGATAAAGACCATGTGATTGCCGTAAAGCTGTGGTATTTATATGGCCGTGTATTAGAAAAAATGGATAGAAAACAGGTTGTAAATATTCAACTTATTCCTGGGCAAGGAACTCAATATACATTAAGAGATTTTGTCTGCAACATTCTAAAGACTGAATTTAAATGGCCCCATACAGCAAAAGGGGGGCAGATTGAAATTTCAGGAACAGTTGAATCTCTTTGTGGGTCGAATATTCAAAAACCTTTACGAATCGATGAAACAACTCCGAATTATATTCACGAAAGAAATGAAGAGCAAACCGACAATTTAGAATAGAGCAACTTAAAAAAAAATAAGTACAAGACATCATGATAGTCGGGATAAATTTATACTCTTAACTTTTCTTAAATAGTCTACCCTGAAAAAGTCCTCTCCAAAGAAAAAGTGATCCTTTTGCAACAAAAAAAGCGGTTAACGACTTAAAAAAACTTGAGGAGTTTGGTGAGGAGTAAAACGCATTTTTTGTCAAAAGGGGCACTTTTTATTGGAGAGGACTTTTTCAGGGTAGACGAATTATTGAACTTTGTCTTTTTGTAAAGAAACGGCGATATCACCCGATCTTTCTTAAAAAAGTAAAATTGACGAGTGTCAAGGCCAAATTTTTAAATGGGGACTCCCACTAAAATGCAGAGCAAGTAAAGCTCTTAAAAAAAATGATTGAAAATCTTAACCAGTGAACGTGAAAGAGTTTTACCTCAACAAAGTCTTGAGCGGTTTTCAACAAAAGAGAATCGATTTTCAGGAAAGTGTGCTGGATAGTGTTTTTAAAAACTCCGGTTTTTGATACACTCTCAAAGATTATGGAACGTCATATTAAAGAGATAGATCTCACCCTTAAAGAGCTTATCGAAAGGGCGTCTCTTTCAGAAAAACTTAAAATGGCCGCAAGCTACTCCCTTTTCTCCGGAGGAAAGAGGCTTCGCCCTTGATCGCTTGCCTAACCTATGAGGCGTTTTACGGCAAAGGGGCAAAGATCTTACACCCTGCCTCAAGTTTAGAATTGATCCACACCTACTCACTCATCCACGACGATTTGCCTGCTATGGACAACGACGATTTTAGACGAGGTCTACCGACGCTCCACAGAGTCGTATCTGAGGCGGAAGCGATCTTGACTGGCGATTTTTTACTAACCTTTGCTTTCGAGGTTTTAGCAGAGGCTCCTCATCTAACCGATAACGAAAAAATTACCCTAATAAAAATCTTAAGCAAAAGATCGGGAGCTCACGGGATGATAGGGGGACAGCTAATCGACATCACCACTCCTTCAAACCCCGACATCGAGACTCTACACAATTTAAAGACCTCAAATCTTCTCGTTGCATCCCTTGAGTTTGGCGCTTTTCTCGCAGGATTTAACGATTTAAAAAAAGTTGCAGAGTTTGGTTTTTTATTGGGCTATGCGTTCCAAATCGCAGACGATATCTTAGATGTCACTGACTCCTTAGCCAAACATGGAAAATTAGAGGGGTCTGATGCCTCAAACCAAAAAGTCACAAGTGTGACTCTTTTTGGTCTTGAAGGGGCTCAAAAAAAAGTGGAAGAGCTCTACTTACAATCGCAAGAAATTTTAGAAACACTTCCTTGTGAAAAAAAAGAATTAAAAAAACTTTCCCAAAAAATGTTGAGGATAAAACCTTGAGAAAACGAGCCTTTGACATCTTGTTTAGTCTTTTCATTCTCTTAGTTTTTTCCCCGCTTTTTTTACTTATAGCAATTCTTTGTCAGATCTTTTCTGGCGCTCCAATCTACTCTCAAGAAAGAGTAGGTAAGGGAGGGCGCCCCTTTAGGTGTTATAAATTCCGAACGATGGTCAAAGATGCCGATAAACAACTGGCCCTCTTACTTCTCAATCCTCAAAAAAGAGCTGAGTGGGAAAGAAACCAAAAAATTAAAAACGATCCCCGAGTGACTCGATTTGGGAGCTTTTTAAGAAAAACATCACTTGATGAACTTCCCCAGTTTTGGAATGTGTTAAAGGGGGATTTAAGCGTTGTGGGACCAAGACCTGTTTTAAGGGAAGAGGTTGTTAAACATTTTAAAGAGAAAGCTCCAAAAATTTTGTCAGTAAAACCGGGACTTACAGGGATTTGGCAAACCTCCGGAAGAAACCGCCTCGACTACAAAAAAAGAGTGAGACTGGATAATTTTTATGTGGAAAAACACAATTTTATCCTCGATTTAAAACTAATTGCTAAAACGATTCCTAAAATGGTGATCAATGATGATGCGTATTAGTTTTTTTGTAGCACTCTTATTGACTCTTCTTGCTCCTGAGTTAAAACTGCAATTTTTTGCCCCCTTTTTAACCCTTCTTGTCTTAAAAAAAACACCTGAGACCTCTCTCATTGCAGCTTTTTTTATCGGCCTTTTCGAGGATTTTTTAAGCGATTCTACACTACTCGGCGTTTTAGCTTTGGGTACAACCTTTAGCTGTTTTCTTTTAATTCGTTTCAAAACCCTCTTTTTTAGCGACAGGCAAGAAACAATTCCCCTCATGTGTGCCCTTTTTTCTTTAAGCCAAACGATGCAAACCCTCCTTTTCTTTTCCCACGGTATTAAATTTTCTTTTCTGTCAGAACTCCTTCTTTTCCCCCTTTTTGACACCCTCTACGCCCTTCCCTTCTCTTACCCCCTCTTCCTCTTCAAAAAAAGGGTCACTAGATGAATGCGCCTCTCTCAGAAAGATTTAGACCCAAAACGTTTGAAGAGATCGTCGGTCAAGAACACCTTTTAAATCCGAACGCCCCTCTTTTAAGCTCCATAAGAAAAAAAACACCCCTCTCCTTCATCCTTTTCGGCCCTCCTGGCTCTGGAAAAACCTCTCTTGCAAGACTTTATGCCAAAGCGTTTAATTTACCCTTTAAAACTTTAAGTGCCATTTTTAGTGGGATCTCAGATATCAAAGAGATCATCAAAGGGGTCGAAGAAAACCCTCTTTTTCAACAATCGATGATTCTGTTTGTGGACGAAATCCATCGGTTTAACAAGGCGCAGCAAGATGCCTTCCTTCCCTACATCGAAAAGGGAACCCTCATCCTGATTGGCGCGACAGCTGAAAACCCCTCATTTACCTTAAACGATGCGCTCCTCTCTCGCCTAAGAGTGTTAACCTTAAACCCGTTAAACAAAAAAGCTCTTAAAAAACTGATCGATCGGTATGAGTCAGATATTGCACCTCTTCCAATGACTCAAGAGGGAAAAGAGTTATTAATTGCTCTTTCTCAAGGAGATGGGCGTTACTTAATGAATTTAATCGAAGAGATTGAAACTCTTCCGAATGAAATCAAGCTCAACGAGGAGACTCTCAAAGAGCATCTTCAAAGGAGAGCTCCCCTTTTTGACAAGGGAGGGGATCAACACTACAACCTGATCTCTGTTCTGCACAAGTCGGTGAGGACCTCCGATCCAAATGCTTCCCTTTACTGGTTCGCGAGAATGCTCGAAGGGGGAGAAGATCCCTTATACATTGCAAGGCGCCTTATCAGAATGGCCACCGAAGATATTGGACTTGCTGACCCTCAAGCTCTTAGTGTTGCGATCAATGCAAGAAAAGCGTATGAGATCCAAGGATCACCTGAAGGGGAACTAGCTCTTGCTGAAGCTGTCGTTTACCTCTCTTTGGCCCCAAAGAGTAATTCAATTTACACAGCCTACAAAAAGGCAAGACTAAAAGCTAAAGAAACCAACCATTTACCCCCACCCAAACACACACTCAATGCGCCCACAAAGATGATGAAAGAACTTGGGTATGGAAAAAATTACATCTATGATCACGATTTGGAAGAGAAATGTTCCGGGCAAAACAGTTTTCCAGATGAGCTTCCCCCCGTCTCATTTTATGAGCCGGTCCCTCTTGGGTTTGAAAGGGAGCTAAAAAAAAGGTTCGATTACTTTGAGAAGTTTCGGAAAAAACACTAGATTTCTTTAAAAATTCGATTCAATTAAAACAAACACTTAAGCGCTGAGTTAATCAACTAAATTTAATTAATTTATAATAAAACTATTACAATCAAACGATAAGATAAAAATTCATTTAGATTAAAAGACTACTCTAATCATCGAGATTGATCTCTGTGTTGTTTCTTCCAGGGGCGCTTTGGAGCCGGATCTTTTCGGTTTTTAAAGCCTCAATAAATTTTTTCCCTTTTTGCAGCTGAATATCGTCTAGCATAGCCTGAATCTTTTGAGGATCTGTTACCCCGTTTTCTCTCATCACATCAGAAAAGAGCTCCATTAAGGTCTCTTTAAAAAGTTTAGCTGCAAGGGAGCGCTTTTTCGGATTAAAAAGAACATCTCCATCCTCTGCTAACGCTTTTGATTCCACAAGGGGAATCACTTGAGACTCTTTAGCTTTAAGTTGCATCTGAATGTCGGCCCAAAACTCCTCTTTTACTTCATAGCGCTTTAATGCATCTAAAACAAAAGGTTCGGGAAAATAGGACAAAAGAAGCTCCTTTTTATCGTAATCGATAGAAAAAAGAGCCGAAAATGAAGCACAAAGCAGCAGAAATAACCTGATCATTTGCTACGATACCCCCTTCTTTGCTAAGCTTTATCTGAACACTTAAAAGGTTGTCAACTGATAGTTTTATGATACTGAACGGCAAAGCATTAGCAGAAAAAATTCAAGAAAATTTGAAAAATAGGATCAGCTCTCTTAAGGGAAGAAAACCTGTTCTCGGAGTCATTTTAGTCGGCTCCCACGCGCCCTCAAGGATTTACGTCAAAAGAAAGACTGAAGCGTTAAGTTTAGTTGGGATGGACTTCATAAGAACAGAACTTGAAGAGAGTTGTACAGAGATTGAGCTTTTAAAAGAGATTGAAAAGTTTAATCAAAATGAGGATGTCGATGGGATTTTGATTCAACTGCCCCTCCCTCCCCATATCGATACAAAAAAAGTGATCAACGCGATCGATCCAAATAAGGATGTGGATGGGTTTCACCCCCTCAATTTAGGAAAACTTATAATAGGAGACGAGTCAGGATTTATTCCTTGCACCCCTCTTGGGATAAGGACGCTTCTGCTTGATGCCGCAGTCTCTGTCGCTAAAAAAAATGCGCTGGTCATTGGGAGAAGCACGATCGTTGGAAAACCAATGGCAGCTCTTTTAATGCAGAATGCTCCCTTTGGCAATGCCACAGTGACCGTGGCCAATAGTCAAACAAAAGATTTAGCAAAGCTTGCAAGAGAAGCAGATCTTCTTATTGCAGCGATTGGAAAGCCCCAATTTGTAACAGAAGAGTTTATCAAACCTGGCGCCATCGTCATCGATGTTGGCATCAACCGCCTCGATAATAAACTTGTGGGAGATGTCGCCTTTGAAGAGGTCTCTAAAAAAGCCTCCCTCATCACACCCGTTCCTGGAGGCGTCGGCCCCATGACTATTGCCTCTCTTCTTGAAAACACGTTTAAAAGTTATTTACGTCGCATTTCACTCCTTCTTCTTTTTTTTTGACTTCATGTGAAAAAGAGGAGCTTCTAAAAATCTCCGGTAATGCCATGACGATTGATTATAACATCTTAGTCACTGCAAAAGAGAAGAATAGAGGGGAAATTGAACAAACCATTTTCGAGACTTTTTTTAAAATTGATGAGCTTTATAACAAATGGAATCCTCAATCGGAGCTGTCTCGATTCAACGAGTCAACAGAAGGGGATTTTCCGAAACTTGAGCCTTTTTTAAGGCAAGTTAACGATTATGTTCATCTCACATCAAGCAGATTTGATCCTACGATTGAAGCGATTCAAAGAGTCTGGAAAAAAGAGGGAGTGCCTGAAGGGGAAGCTCTTGAGAAGGCTAAAGAGGCCACGGGGTGGCACCACATTGTTTTTGAAGAAAACACCCTTAAGAAAAATCATCCCCTAACAGCTGTCGATTTAGGGGGCGTTGCCAAAGGATTTGCTGTCGATCTGATTGCTGAGGCTCTTTTAAAAAAAGGGTTTCAAAACGGTCTTGTCGAATGGGGAGGGGAATTGAGAGCTTTTGGAAGCCATCCCGAAAAAAGGGCCTGGAGCGTTTGCATTTGCCGCCCAGGGGATAGAAACCCTTCGAATGCGATCGACATCGTTCCCTTAAAAGACGCCTCTTTAGCGACAAGTGGCGATTACGAGCAAAACTTTAGCATTAACGGCGAAACGTTTACCCATATTTTTTCAGCCAAAGAGGGAGCCCCCCTTAAAATAAAAAAAGGATCGATTGCAAGTGTTAGCATTAAGGCGGCCTCTTGTGCGCTTGCCGATGCGATCGCAACAGCTGCAATGGTTGAGGGGTGTGAAGAGGGAGCTATTGCTTTTTTGGAAGAAGTAAAAATGAAAATACCTGATATGGAGTACTGGATTGTAGTCCGATAATTATGTTTTTTTCTCCAGAGCCCTTTTTGCGTCCTCTGCGTGCTTCTTTATCGTATTGAACTCTAATTTATCTTCAGCATACATAAGAGCCAATTCCAAAGACGCTAAAGCGTTTCCAATGTCGTTTAATGCGTGGTAGCAGCTTGCCGAATGGTAATGGGGCACCGGATGCTCCACATTGATGAGAGTCGCTGTTGCATAGGCGATTAAAGCCGCCTCCTCTCTTTTTAGAAGCTGCTCGCACATCCCAAGGCCAAGCCAATAGTTAAACACATAAGGGTTTAATGTGGTCAAAAAAATAAAAGCATCCGCGGCCTCTTGATATTGCTGGTGCTGAAAAAGCTTATAAGCCACGTAATAAAACTTTTCCATCGTCGCAGGAGAGTAGCCAATGATCTCTTGGAGAACCTTCCCTTCGCTAATCTTTTTTCGAAGAAGATCGGGATCCCTCAGTTTTTCAAGAGCGTCAGCTGGGATCTTAAACTCTTCCATCTCCTCAAGTGGATCCATCTTTTTTTTCCTTTTCAATTTCTTTGAGTAAAATCTCGTAACCGTTCACAAAACGCGCTTGAAACTCTTCCATTGTTTTATAGATATTAGCTCTTACTTTTTGCGCATACACCTCAAAAGGCTCTAAGTCTGAATGGTAATCTTCTTTTAAGGAATCCTCGATGACATCGGCAAGCTCCTTGACGGCATCATCCACTTTTACTAAAACTTTGAGTTCATTTTTTTTCATTGTTTAATACTCCTATTAGAGCTAAAAGAAACTCTGCATTAAAAGAGGCGCTCGAATGAACACCTAAATGCAAATTACATAAATTAACATCTGCCGGCTTAATAATATTGATCGTTTTGGGAGGCGCTAACTCGTTTGGACCTGGTGGAATAAATATTGTATTCTCTTTTTTTTCTTGAAACGGCTGAATGAATGGGTTTTGACCCATTGGTGAAATAGCGTCTGGCATCTTCCCCCCTCCCTTAACTTTTATAAACCCTATTTTACACCATTTACCTTTAATCTATCAAAATATTTTTACATTAATTTATCTTAAACTCTTTTTTTGTAAAGGTTGCGTTAAATCCTCATTTGTAATAAAATATAAAGAGTTCGTAAAGTTCTGAAACTTATCTTGGTGAAGAAGGAATGACGACAACACAAACTCGGAAGAATAAAATTACTCTATCGGATTACAATTTCCAAAAGGATATTGAAAATCGTCTTTTTTTATCCGAGCTTACCCGTTTTGAGATCTCCGTCTTAAGAGAATTAATCGATAACACACCAAATACCACAGTTGATCGCCTCGCAAAAGAGCTCGGAGTTTCCTTAAAACAGATCGAGCCTAGCATCGAAAAATTCAAAAAAATTGAACTTATCACCTGCGAAGAAAGAAAAATAAAAGTTGATAAGGAACTTAGAAAATACTTCGAAGTTCACCTAAAAAAATTTGAAGAGGATTTTAACCCAAACCTCGATTTTTTGAAGGCTATCCTTGGAAAAGTTCCCATCCACGTTCTTCCCAATTGGTATGCCATCCCAAGAAGCACAGACCACATCTTTGCCTCGATCGTCGAAAAATACCTAATCACACCCAAAGCGTATAAAAGATACTTAGATGAGCTGCTTTTTGAAGATCCGATTCTAAATAATCTTTATTTGGATATCTACAATGCCCCCGACTTTACCCTTTCAAAAAAGGCCGCTTTAGAAAAATACGACTTAACCCCCAAGCAATTAACGGAATATGCCCTTGAACTAGAATTTAACCTGATCTGCTGCTCTAGTGTCAGAGAAACAGAAGAGGGGTATGAAGAAGTCTTTACTTTGTTTGATGAGTGGAAAGAGCACTTAAATTATCAACTGACAAGTCAACCGACCTCTCTTATTGAGACTGATAAAATCACGAGATACCATCCCCACGATTTTGGTTTTGTTCAGGATATGACGGCCATTGTTCAACACCTAAAAATAGAGCCTATCGATTTTGCCCTGGAAACTCTTGACCCCGCCTTGATCCAAAAGATTTTACCCCACGCCCCTCTTCTTTTAGAAAAAGAGAATCACATTAAAAATGTGCTTTGGATGATGGAGGAGTTACAACTTATTATTATAGGGAAAACACTTACATTTGGTCCTCAAGCAGATTTTTGGCTTGAAACGTCCACAATCGATCAAGCCTTAATTGTCTATAGACACCCTTCGAGAACCTTTAGACTTCTCGACATGAAAAAAATCACTCACACGGAGAAGGATATCCGGGAGACTGAGCGCAATATGCGCCGCTTGGCGACAAGTGGCTGGGTCTTTTTTGATGATTATTTAAACAGTTTTACAGCCCCTATCGGGAACCATCCTTCGGTCTCACTCGTCAAAAAAGGAAAATTGTGGAGATACGCAAGACCTGAATACACTGAAGAGGACAAGTCGTTAATTGAGGCTATTGTCTTTGGACATCTTTTTGAAACAGGAATTCTTAAAATTGGTGAGTATCGCGGTAAAAAATGTATAGCACTCACCCCATTTGGAATCGAAACCCTCTTCGGGGATTAATCACCAATTATTTGACATTCACCCTAAGTTAGAGTATTTCAATAAAAAAAGGCTCTAATAATAATGGCGACTCTTGAAGTCAAACATTTAACTCACTCCTATGGCGCTCATATAGCCGTAAACGATATCTCATTTACCCTTGAAAAAGGGGCTATTTTTGGTTTAATTGGGCCAAATGGCGCAGGAAAGAGCACCACAATTAAGATGCTAACCACACTTCTTCCGATCACTTCCGGGGAGGCGTACATCGTTTCGTTTAGTGTGGCGAAATCGGCAAGAAAGGTGCGAGAAAATATCGGTTATGTTCCTCAGGCCATTTCAGCCGATGGGGACTTAACAGCTTACGAAAATCTTCTGATCTCGGCAAAACTCTACGGCATTCCAAACCATTTAATCGATCAAAAAATCAACGAAACGCTCCTCTTTATGGAACTCTCTCATGTCAAAGACAAACTGGTCAGTCAATACTCTGGGGGGATGATTAGAAAGTTAGAAATAGCTCAAGCGCTTCTTCACGAGCCTAAGCTTCTTTTTCTCGACGAACCGACAGTGGGATTAGATCCTGCTGCAAGAAAATCACTTTGGAGACATATTCAAGAGCTCAACAAAAAGCTACAAACCACGATCCTCATGACAACGCACGACATGGATGAAGCGGATCTTCTTTGTGACACAGTAGCTCTGATGCATCGGGGAAAAATCGTTGTGATGGATACCCCCAATCGTTTAAAGGCGGCACTTGGCGAAGAAGCCACATTAGACGACGTCTTTATTTTTTACACGGGCAGCTCCCTTAAAGAAACTGGAGATTTTCAAAATGTCAAGCAAATTAGACGCACTATCTCAAGCTTATAAAACGACCCTACTCACTTTCAACCAGGTGTATGCGATCGTAGAGATGGATGTGAGAAAACTGATCCATGATCCTTGGGAGCTTTTGACAAGAATGATCCAACCTGCGATCTGGCTACTCATCTTTGGACAAGCGATGAGTCGCACGAAAGGGATTCCAACAGGCTCCCTCTCTTATCTTGATTTCATAGCACCGGGCATTTTAGCCCAAAGTATTCTTTTTATTTCGATTTTCTTTGGAATTGCTCTGATTTGGGAGAGGGATATGGGGGTTTTGCAAAAGCTTTTAGTCTCACCTGCTCCAAGAAGCGTTTTAGTCATTGGAAGGGCTTTAGCTGCAGGGATTCGGGGCCTTTCACAAATTTTCATCATTTATCTTTTATCGTTTTTTTTAAATATCCACCTTAGAATTGACTTTTTACCCCTTTTAGGGGTTGTTTTGACCGTAATTTTAGGTGCCGCTGTCTTTTCAACTTTTTCACTAATTATGGCCTCTCTCGTCAAAAAAAGAGAGCGTTTTATGGGAATTGGACAAGTGTTAACAATGCCCCTTTTTTTTGCAAGCAATGCCCTTTACCCGATCGAGATCATGCCTAAATGGCTTCAAATCGTCTCAGTTTTTAACCCTCTGACCTACCAAGTAGCCGCTTTAAGAAATTTTATGATCACAGGTGAAGCTACTGTTTCAAGTTTAACGATGGACTTTGCGGTTGGAGTTTTTGCTTTTGTGCTTTTGGTCATAGTTGCGACAAAAACTTATCCGAAAATTTTAACTTAGTCGGCCCTAAAAAAGTAAGAGTTCCTTGAGAAGAATTTGCAGTTAACGAGGAAGAGAGACATAGCCTATTTTGCAAGGTTTAATTATATGAGAAGCTTAAAAATTTCGCGAATGGAACACCCACTCTCCAAAGAAAAAGTGATCCTTTTGCAACAAAAAATGCGGTGAACGACGCTTCTCCCCTTGAAGGGTTTAGTGAGGAGTAAAACACATTTTTTGTCAAAAGGGACACTTTTTATTGGAGAGGACTCTTTCAGGGCCGACTAACTTACATTAAAAATAGTCGCCTGTTTTGAAAAGGGGAGCTCTTGAGCTGAGGTCGTTGTCAAAAAAACTTGATCTAAAGACTCGATCAGAGAAAACAGTTTTTGCTGACGCACTTGATCTAAACTCATATAAACATCGTCTAAAAGCATTAAGGGAGGCTCCTCAGAAATTTCCTTAAGTCTTTGCCATTCAGCAAGTTTTAAAGCAACCACCACACTTCTTTGCTCCCCTTCACTTCCGAAATGACGCACATCGCGGTTACCGATCAGGATCTGAAAATCGTCTTTGTGGGGTCCAAAAAGGGTGGTCCCTAAAATTTGTTCCTTCTTCCTCATCGAAGAAAGCAGTTTTAAATACTCATGAGGGGCTATAAGACTTGGTTTATACCTAAGTTCAAGTTTCTCACTTCCCGGGCAAAACTCTTGGTAAAGAGTGGCCCCTTTTTTTGAAAGATAAATAAGAGCCTCTTCCCTCTTTTCCATGATGTAGAGAGCCGATTTGGCCATCTCCACTTCAAAACTTTCGATAGTTAAAGGATCTTTTGAGCGAAGAAGGGTATTTCTTTGCCTCATCGCGCGAGAAAACCGCTGAAAGTGATGAACAAAAAAAGGATCGCTTTGAGCAATCAAACTATCGAGAAAATGTCTTCGGTAAAGGGGGGCATTTTTTACAAGACTGGCATCGTCAGGGGTCATGATAACCCCTTGAAGAAAACCTAAAATAGGGGAGAAGGAGGAGTGGGACGTATTGTTTGCTATCACTCGGCGCTCTTGTCCCTTCACACCGATGCGGAGCCGCTGCAAAACCCCTTTTTTTTCAAAGCGAGCCTCTAAAAAAAAACCTTCGGTGCCAAATTTGACAAGTTCTTGCGGTTTAGCCGTTCTAAAAGAGCGGCCGGTCATCAAAAAGTGAACGGCCTCTAAAACTGTCGTCTTACCACACGCATTCTCACCCACAATAAGATTGGCCTGAGGACCAAACTGAAAGGTACGCTCCTCAAAGGGACGAAAATTATGCAGATAGAGCGACTTTAAAATCATTAAACTTTCCAAAAATTGCGAATTTTGAGGTCTTACACTTCATTCAATCGCATCGGCATCAAAATAAAGAGAGCGGAGTCGCCACAAGGCACACTCTCTGCATTCTCCTGATCGATTACGACACCTGGGTTATAAGAATCGTTCACTCCAAGAGTCACTGTTTCCCCTTTCGAGTGCTTTAACACTTCCTGGAAAAAGAGGGGATTGAAAGCGATATCCAACGGCTCTGCGTGGTAATTCACCATCATACTCACCTTTCCTTCTCCAACTTCCATCGAATCGACGCTTAAACGAAGCTCCCCATCGGCAAAACTAAACCTGACGGAGTGACTCGTATCGACAAGAAAGAGAGACACTTGCTTCAAAAGTGTTAAAAGCTCTTCTCTGTGCAAAGAGATCACCTTTTCAGTTCTCTCGGGAATAATCCTTTCAATATCGGGATATTCGCCACTTAAGAGTTTTACAACAACAAGGGTGTTATTCGCCTCGATCGAGACCCTATCAAACAAAAATCCTACTTCGACTTCCCCTTCAGTTCCCAAAACTTTCTGAATCTCTTCTACTGCTTTGATAGGAAACGTAAAACTACCGGCAAAGGGGACTTGAACTGAGGCGATAGTTTTTGCCCGTGCAAGTCTTTTCCCATCTGTCCCAACAAATGTCATCACCCCTTCCTGAACTCTAACATTGACCCCTGTAAGAGCATACCGATTATCCTCCCTTGCCACAGCAAAAGAAGTCGAATAAAACATCTCTTTCAAAACCTTTTGAGGCATGACATACTTTGTTTGCCCTTGCATATCGGGAAGACTTGGAAACCCTTTCTCACTCATACCGCGAAGTTTAAATCGGGAGGAGTCTGCTACAATCTCAGCAATATACCCCTCTGAGACGGTAATCTCGACGTGAACCGCTGTAAGTTCTCTGATAAGTTGAGCTAAGTGTTTTGCTGGAAGAGCGACAACCCCTTCTTCTATAACTTTCGCCTCTGTTGAACATTTAATTGCAATCACCAGATCAGTTGCTGTAATCGACAACTCTGTCCCTTTGGCTTCAATCAGAAAGTTAGCAAGTACCGGGACTGAAGGTTTTGCTGGTACGACGTTTTGGCACTTATTGATTAGGTAGTTGAGTTCTTGGGTGGCTATCACAAATTTCATAAGATGGTCTCTCCATTTTTTTAACCAATTTACTCTAAGAAAGGGCAAGTGTCAAGAGCTTTGGATACCACCAGTTGCCACCAAAAAGATTCCTTTATTTTTTTAGAGTTAACTTGAAACGAAAGCTCTTTTTAAGATATACTTAAACGCATGAGTACAAAAGAAATAGCAAACAATAAAAAAGCGTACTTTGACTTTGAAATCTCAGATACGTATGAAGCAGGGGTCTGTCTTACCGGAACCGAGATCAAATCAATTCGCGACACAGGCGCAAGTCTTAATGAGGCGTACGTCAAGGTTCTTCACCAAGAAGTGTGGCTCATTGGTTGTTTTATTGCCCCTTACGCTTTTGGCAATATCCACAATCACGAAGAGAGACGGGATCGAAAACTCCTCTTGCACAAAAGGGAGATCGAGCACTTAAAAAAAGTCACTAAAGAGAAAGGGTTTACCCTTCTTCCCTTAGGGATGTATTTTAAAGGGGGGAAAGTCAAAGTAAAAGTTGGCATTGGCAAGGGAAAAAAAGCTTACGACAAAAGGCAAGTCTTAAAAGAAAGAGATGAAAAGCGCCTAGTTCAAAGAGCTCTTAAAAACAACTTATGAAACTCACTATTTACTCTGTTGGAAAAACAAAAGAAGCTTGGCTCGAAGAGGCTATTGCTCTCTATGTCAACCGGTTAAAGTCTTTAATTCAGGTGCAGTTTGTGATTGCAAAATCGGATGATCAACTCATTTCTTTAGTCGAAAAAGAACGATTTCTCATAGGGCTCGATCCTCAAGGTGAAGAGTTGACAAGCGAGAGTTTCTCTCAATTTTTAGTCCAATCTCTTGAGAAGGGGGGCGCAAGAGCTGCTTTTCTCATAGGGGGAGCAGAGGGGATTCCGCAAGAGTTAAGAAAACGGATCCCACTCATCAGCTTATCGAAACTTACGTTCACTCACCAAATAGCGCGCCTTATTTTAATCGAACAAATCTATAGGGGATTTGAGATTAAAAAAGGGACGGGCTACCACAAGTAAAGGGACTATTGCACCCGCAAGTCCCGCACTTCAATACTTTTCTTAAAATAAAAAAAGCTTCCTTTAATAAGAGCCATCCCCACGATAAGATCGACTGATCCCCTTACAAAAAGAGAAACATCATAAATCTGCATTCCCTTTGAAAAAGCGATCATTATCAAGAATAACCCCCAAGTCGTAGGACTATAAACTTTCCACAAAGCAATAGGTTGTGGCAAAGAGACCAAACGATTGACTATCCGGTTAGCAGACTTTGTCAAAACAAAACGCCCCTTTAAAAATCCAATATAAAGACAGAGCAAGACCCAAAAAGGAAAAAAATACAGATCATTCACAAATTCATCTGCCCATAAAAATTTCAAACCCAAATTAAATAAAGATATACCAACGACAATCCAAACCACTCCAGATAAAACAGTAAGAGCTCTCCAAGACCAATAAAACACGCTGTCCTCCACACTTTTCTTAAAAGGCTTTTAGTGTAAACGATCTTTCTGTTCTTGACAACCATGCAGATTTAAATTTAATCTGATAGACAAAAAAGCTCCCACCGTTTATAAACGCTTGGTAAACTTGTGAAAAACGGTTCACAAGTGCCCCAGAAACGATTTTTAAGGAAGAGAACATGCAACCATCCATCTCATACACAAAAACCTTTTTCATACTTCTTGGCCTCCTTATTTTGGCCACAGAAACACAAAACTCTTTGTCTACAAGTGCCATTCTCCTCCTGGGAGCCTTGTTTGTTCTCAGCCTATTTGTTCTCGATTACTACTTTAAAAAAATTTCTATAAAGACTATCAACACAGTGACGATGGGTCTATTTTTTGGTTCTCTCTTGGGTCTTGCGGTAAAATCCCAGGTGATGGGGATTATAAAAACATCTCTTAAGGATGAATTTCAACCCCTTTTAGAAACATCTCTGATGCTTTTCTGCTCCTACATAGGCCTCTTAGCGACCATGAGGGCCTCAGAGGAGCTCTACATCAGCATTCCTTTCTTTAAATTTAAGCCTTCAGAAGAGAAAAAAAAGAACTTTTTGCTCGATCACTCTATCCTTTCAGACATGAGGCTTTTAGAAATTGTCTCTTCTGGACTATTTGACAACCTTCTTATTATTCCAAGATTTGTGATTAAAGACCTCTACGAGGCACTTGAAAACAGCGATGATCTTGTAAGAACAAAGGCTAAACGAAGCTTAGATCTGCTCAAGAAGCTCGAAAGTTTGCCTGAACTTAATCTCAGGTACTCTGAAACGGATTTTCCCGATATCAAAGATTCGACCTCTAAAATTGTGCATCTTGCAAGGCTAATTGACGCGCAAATTTTGACTGTAGATATTAATAAAGTGCAGCAGTCGAATATTGAGGGCGTTCGGATCATCAACCTCAACACTTTATCTAATACCTTAAAGCCCCTGACACAAGCCACCGAATACCTTTCGATTAAAATTCAGCGCTACGGAAAAGAGCCTCTTCAAGGAGTTGGCTACATGGAAGATGGCTCAATGGTGGTGGTGAATGGAGGAGCCGCTTTCATTGGAGAGACAATCAAAACGCAAGTTCTTTCGGTGAAACAGACCTCTTCTGGCAGAATGATTTTCTGTAATGCTTTTAATGAAGAGAGTGGGGACTTCGCTACAATTCCTCCCCAAGAGCACTCCTCAAAAAATTATTTTGCCTTGTAGTAAAGTATTTTTTTTCAACCGACTCTCATAAAATCGTGCTGTTTTGATCTTAGAGGCTTGTTGAGATTTAAGCTTTGATCAATAAGTCTTAAAAACGATATTGTAACAGCTAAAGGGATAACATCTCAGAGGCCAAAAATAACTTTTCCCTTAAGGAACTTATCATGATTGAAGGCTTAGGAAACGATATTGTCGAAATCAAACGAATAGCTTCTGCTATTGAACGATTCGGAGATCGTTTCTTGCATAAACTTTTCACCGAAAAAGAACAAGAGTATTGTAAAAGGCATGAAAAATCTGAACGCAATTTTGCCGGAAGGTTTGCAGCCAAAGAAGCCATAGCTAAAGCTTTCGGGACAGGGTTTGGAGAAAAACTTAATTGGCTCGATATTGAAATTTTAAATGAACCTAGTGGAAAGCCGGTAGTCCATCTCTCATCAGCCCTAAAAAAAGAGCTCGGTTCATCAAAAATTCATCTCTCAATTAGTCACAGTAAAGAACATGCCATGGCTATTGCCATCATTGAGAAAGAATCACCTTAAGCGCCAAAATGGCATCCCTCTTCGGTAAGAGCATCGACGTAATTCAAGTCGTACTGATTAGACAAAAAATTTTCATCGTCTAGCATAAAGAGATGAAAGGGAATCGTTGTCTTCACCCCTCCAATATGAAACTCTCTAAGAGCTCTCCTACCAACACTTACCGCCTCTTCCCTATTTCGCCCTTTGCAAATCAATTTGGCTATCATCGGATCGTAATAGGGACTTACCTTCCCTCCCGAATAACAAGCGCTGTCAACCCTGACATGAGGGCCCCCTGGAGGCAAATAATACTCAAGCTTACCAGGTGAAGGACTAAACTTTGTAGCAGGATTCTCCGCATTCACTCTAAATTGAATCACATGCCCCTTGAAAGAGACGTCTTTTTGCGTAAAACTTAAAGGAAACCCTTGGGCGATTTTAAGCTGCTCCCTAACAAGATCAATACCCGTAACCTCTTCTGTCACAGTATGCTCAACTTGAATTCTTGTATTAACTTCCATAAAATAAAAATTCAAATGCTCATCTAACAAAAATTCAACGGTCCCAAGAGAGCTATAATTAGCAGCCTTAACGACATTAACAGCCGCTTTCCCTATTTGTTCTCTTAACTTTTCAGACAAAACAGGACTTGGACTCTCTTCGATTAATTTCTGCCGTCTTCTTTGGATCGTACAATCCCTCTCTCCTAAATGCACATAATTGCCCATTTGATCCCCAATCACTTGGACTTCAATATGTCGTGGATTTAAAATCATCTTCTCAAGGTAGATGTCCATGTTACCGAAACTAGCCTCAGCTTCAGCTCTTGCGGCACTAAATTTTCTCTGAAAATCATCCTCATCAAAAGCTATCCGGATCCCACGCCCGCCTCCACCGGAAGCCGCTTTGATAAAAACGGGAAAACCCAATTTTATCGCCTCTGTTAAAGCAGCCTTTGGCCCATCGACAATGCCAAAAGAGCCTGGAATCACAGGACAACCTGCATTTTTGGCAATCTCCTTAGCCTTCGCTTTATTGCCAAGAAGAGCTATGGCTTCAGATCTTGGTCCGATAAAATTAACACCACAACTCTCGCAAATTGCGGCAAAATTTCCCGACTCAGAGAGGAATCCATAACCTGGGTGAAGAGCATCAGCTCCTGTAATTTCGCAAGCAGACAAAATATTTGGGATTTTAAGATACGATTGGTGTGCTTTAGCTTCCCCAATACAAATCGCTTCATCGGCATGAAGAACGTGAAGAGCTTCGCTATCGACATCTGAATAAACGGCCACTGTTTGCAATCCTAAATCGTGACAGGCTCTTATGATTCTAACAGCAATCTCTCCCCTATTTGCAATGAGCACTTTTTTCATGAAGGCAACTTAACCCGAAAAAGTTTTGTTCCAAATTCGACAGGATGCCCACTCTCGACAAGACATTCGACAACGGTTCCAGAAACTGAAGCTTTCACTTCGTTCATCACCTTCATCGCTTCAATAATGCAAACAATCTGATCACTTTTTATGGTATCCCCAGGTTTTACAAAAGGGGGATCTTCTGGCGAGGGAAACGCGTAAAAGGTACCCACCATAGGAGAAGTCACAAAGGCGATCGACTCATTTGCGATCAATTTTTCAGGTTCTGGCACGGGCAAAACGGAGCCGTGAGAAAAAGCCCGTTCTTCCCTCAATCTAAAAAGCTCCTCTCTTCCAAGAGAGGGTTCTAAATTAGGAATTTCCCCTTCTTTATCTTGTCTTTCGAGCTCAAGCTCAAAATCTCCCTGTTTGATCCTCATTTTTTGAGTTCCAGAACGGCGCATAGCGTTCATTAGGTCTTTAATATCTTTCAGTTCCAAGGGCTGTCCCTCATTTTGAGAATTATACACGTTGAATATACTCGTTTGTTTTTGTATCTACTTTAATAATATCTCCAACCTCGACAAATGAAGGAACTTCAATTTCTGCACCTGTTTCAAGGACGGCTGTTTTTGTAGAACTCGTCAAGCTGACTTCATCTTCGGATTTAATTTTTCCAACCATCAGCTCTAGGAAATTGGGAAGTTCAACAGAGAAAATCGTATCTCCATAAAAGAAGCCCTTAATCTCAACTCCCTCTTTCAAATAATTCACTTTATCACCAATCACTTTTGCAGAAACCAAAACTTGATCGAGCTTACCGATATCTAAGAAGAGATAATCTTCCCGTTCCATGTAGAGAAATTCTAACGACCGTTCCGTTAAGGCCACAGTTTCAACGGCCTGATCGATTTTGAAGTTTTTTTCAACAACTTTATTTGAGGTAAGCTCTCTAAGCTTTGTTTTAATAAAGGGAGCTCCTTTTGGAGCTGTCACCTTAACACTCGATTCAACTCTATAGAGCTCCCCATCGACAGAAATGGTTAACCCGGGAGTAATATAGGTCGTTGTTGCCATAAAGTTACCTCATTTTAAGCTAAAGAGGGAAGTATACCTCGAGCTCAAACAGTTGTCAAATGCGAAATGAGACTTACTTTAAACTCTCGATGGCTTTTCTTAAGTCGGCGGACTCAAAAAGATAAGTTCCTGAAACTAGAATGTTCGCCCCTGCATCTAGACAGGCTTTTGCCCATTTTGGGTCGATCCCACCATCCACCTGAATGTCAAAAGGGGGTAAATGCTCCCCGGTCTTTCCCTCTTTTCCAATTTTTAGCAACTGACACGTTTTTCGAGTAAATTCAATCTTTTCTAAAACTTCTGGCATAAACGACTGCCCCCCAAATCCTGGATTGACTGTCATCAATAACATAAGGTCACACTTATCTAAATACTTAGGAATGATCGACTCGGAAGTTTCAGGACAAAAGGCAAGTCCTGCCTTCACACCACACTTCCTAATATAGAGAAGTGTATCCTCGACATCCTCTGTCGCCTCAATATGAAAGGTGATTGAATCAGCTCCCGCTTCGATGAACCTTTCAACGTACTCAAAGGGGTTGTATATCATAAGGTGAACATCCAAAAAAAGATTTGTAGATCTATTAATGGCTGCAACAGTCCTTGGGCCCATTGTCAAATTTCTCACAAAATGACCATCCATGACGTCTAGGTGAAGAGCATCGGCACCTGCGTCTTCAGCTCTTTTGGCCTCCTCTTCAAGCCTTGCAAAATTGGCCCCCAAAATGGAAGGATAAACTTTAATCGCCTCTTTTGGTACTCTTAGTGTCACAAAATTCTCCAGTTATTGATTTGGAAGCAATAATATCTTCCTACTGCTTTTTTTTGCAATTTTTTAGATTGCAATACAATTTATATGATGTTAAAATTAACACCCGAACCCCTAAATTTCCAAGGTTTTAAAATGCAACAACCCTCAAAATCCACCACCATAGCTACAGGACTTGCCATGTTTTCGATGTTTTTCGGAGCAGGTAACGTCGTCTTCCCTTTAGGTATTGGCAAACTCGCTTTAGACAAAAACTTTTTTGCTATTGTGGGTCTCCTTATTACAGCTATCGGAGTGCCCTTCATGGGTTTGATTTCAATGACTCTCTTTCACGGAGATTACCAAAAATTTTTCCAAAGAATCGGGGTCGTTCCTGGATTTTTATTCGCTTTTTTCATTATGGGATTAATTGGCCCCTTTGGAGCACTTCCACGCACTGTTGCTCTCTCCTATTCAACGACAAATCTTTTTTATCCGGGATTACCTATAGAACTTTTTTGCTTTATATCGTGCATTATCATCTTCTTATTCTCTTATAAAAGGAACCGAATCGTCGATATTTTGGGGTATATCTTAACTCCTTTTTTGTTAATTTCATTAGGTATCATCATTGTTCGGGGTTTTATGATGGAACCTGAGGTGATGAAAACGACAGAATTATCTGAATTTAACTTATTTTTAAGGGGGTTGACAGAGGGGTACCAAACAATGGATCTCTTAGCGGCTCTCTTTTTCTCATCAGTGGTTATTGAATGTTTAAACCAATCACCTAAAGCTGAAGAGGAACCGGTTAACCAAAAAGCGGTTATTTTTGAAGCTCTTAAAGCAAGTGTGATAGCAGCTTCTCTTCTTTCAGCTATCTACATCGGATTTAGCTATGTGGCGTCACTTCACAGTAGCGCATTTCCAGACGCTTCTACGGATCAACTCTTGGGGCTGATCTCGCTTAAGATGCTCGGTTCCAATGCGGGAATCGTCGCTTGTACAGCTGTAGCTTTAGCTTGCCTAACAACGGCGATTGCTTTGGCTACTGTTTTTGCAGAATTTCTCCACAAAGACATCACACAAAATAGATTGGGCTACATTCCTTCTCTTTTAATCACAATGGTGATCACTTTTTTTGCTTCTACTTTAAACTTTAACGGGATTGTCAGTTACTTGGGACCTATCTTGGAAGTATGCTACCCAGCCCTCATCGTTTTAAGTTTAGTGAATCTTTTCTACAAACTTCACCACTTTAAACCTGTAAAAGCTCCCGTTTTTGGAGCCTTAATCTTAACCCTTTTGTCCTTCTTTAAGTGGTAAAACAGTTATGGGGGATGCGTCCCCCAACGTCATCTACTTTAAAAAAACATTTTATCTAGCCGACTTGTTTTTGATCTCTGAATCATTCAAAATTTAAACGCCCGTTCGCATAAGATTGCTCAGTAAGTGCCAACAAATCCAAGTACTAAAACCCCGAAAAGATGGCCTTAAGGTTAAGAGGAAAACGGACAATTCCATCAACTTATATTGATCTCTGAATCATTCAAAATTTAAACGCCCGTTCGCATAAGATTGCTCATTAAGTGCCAAGACACCCAAGTACTAAAACCCCGAAAAGATGGCCATAAGGTTAGGAGGAAAACGGACAATTCCATCAACTTATATTGATCTCTGAATCATTCAAAATTTAAATGCCCGTTCGCATAAGATTGCTCAGTAAGTGCCAACAAACCCAATTACTAAAACCCCGAAATGATTGCCTTAAGGTTAGGAGGAAAACGGACAATTCCATCAACTTATATTGATCTCTGAATCATTCAAAATTTAAATACCCGTTCGCATAAGATTGCTCAGTAAGTGCCAACACACCCAAGTACTAAAACCCCGAAAAGATTGCCTTAAGGTTAAGAGGAAAACGGACAATTCCATCAACTTATATTGATCTCTGAATCATTCAAAATTTAAATGCCCGTTCGCTTAAGATTGCTCAGTAAATGCCAAGACACCCAAGTACTAAAACCTCGAAAAGATGGCCTTAAGGTTAAGAGGAAAACGGACAATTCCATCAACTTATATTGATCTCTGAATCATTCAAAATTTAAATACCCGTTCGCATAAGATTGCTCAGTAAGAGCCAACAAACCCAAGTACTAAAACCCCGAAAAGATGACCTTAAGGTTAGGAGGAAAACGGACAATTCCATCAACTTATATTGATCTCTGAATTATTCAAAATTTAAATGCCCGTTCGCATAAGATTGCTCAGTAAGTGCCAACAAACCCAAGTACTAAAACCCCGAAAAGATGACCTTAAGGTTAGGAGGAAAACGGACAATTCCATCAACTTATATTGATCTCTGAATTATTCAAAATTTAAACGCCCGTTCGCATAAGCTTGCTAAATGCGCAACAAAGGAGAGATGCCCGAAAAAAAATAATTTTATTTTATCTTGATTACTATAGATGTCATTTAAATAGCTTCTGAAATCGATCCAACGAGTTCGCATTCTTGCACTTTTGAAGAAGTGTAATCATTCACCCCCCTTTCAAGGATCGTACAAAACTCTTTTTGCTTCAATGGATCATCAGATCGGTATAAAAAACCTGAATAATGAAGACCACCCACGACAACTGAAGCCAATGCCAAATCTGTCGGCTGGTAGTAAAGCTTCTCAAACCGCCTTTGCATCTCTTCAAAAAGAAACGAATCATCTGATGTCATACAGGCAAATATTTGTTTTAACTCCTGTTTAAAAACAACTTGATGCTTCTCTCGCCGGTAGGGAGCTTGCAAAATGGCTGATAAAATTAAATCGTAAAGAGTTTTTAAAGCTAAAGGATCTAGCAAGGTTCTCATCACAACGGGCATCAATGAGAAAAAAAAGTTGTCGCTAAGTAATTCATCAACATCGGCGCCCATTTGCGCCCTAAAAGCACTCAAAAGCTCATTTTGCTTCGATATCATGCCCCCGTTATAATCGCGAAACTCGCCCAATACTTTACGTAACTCATCGACAATCAATTGCCTTGCCTTATATAAGTCAATCGAATTGTCTTTCCTGAAAAACTGCTCTTTTGGCAAACAAACCCAAAGGTTAGCCACCTCCTTCGTGTACTTTTTTCTCAAAACTCCTACCGTTTTACATCGGTCTAATGTACAAGATAACCCTGACTCAAGTCTTGAAAGCAACACCTCAACAGGAGGATTCTCCGGCCCTTTGACTCTGACCAAAAGAACTAAAAAAACAAGCTCTTTCGCCTTTTGCTCCTGAAACGAAATAATGACTTGAGGCACATCTCTCATAAACTTGATTTGACTACTCAATATCATCGTATTGCGCATCAACTCTTCCTCGTTTGAGGGCATAAATAAAGGTTGCATCAACGACTCAACCCGCGCTCCTAAATCATCGACCAGCACTCTCCTTAAAAGAGTCACATCATTTTGGGAAAACGGTTTCTCTTTCTCAACCTCTAAATAAAATGTCGCCACTTTATTTTTTCCACGACGACTTGAAAAAAAAGAGTCTTGAACAGGTTTCACATCGGGTAAATATTGCTGGATGGCCCCTAATAAATGTTTCTCATCAAACACTTCAATCTCATTTAAACCACTCACTCCAACAAAAATTCCAAGAACCCCTTTGTCACATCGAATAACTTTCACTTTCCATTTTTTTACCTCATTTGGCGACTCTTTTAACCACGTTTTAAAAAGATACTGATAGATAACCAAACGGCAAAGATGCCTCGATGAGCGCTCCCCTCTAAAAATTTCAGGAGACAACACCAACATGTGTTGAAACTCTTGTAAAATCTCAAGAGACAATAACTTCGGAAATCTATTGATCAACCACGAAAGCTCATCTTGAATCAAAAGCATTTTTTCTTCAAAAGTAACCCCCCTAATCGACATTATCCTAAAGGCTTCTCTCTCTGATTGGACCCCAAGTTTAATCTCCTCCTGCAATAAAGCAAACCTCTCCTTAAAATAAGATGTTTTAACCCCTTCAGGAAGTTCAAAAAAAACTTGAGAAAAACTATAAGTCCCAGCAAGTTCTATACATCTAAAATCGACTGAAAATAATGAAGATATTTTTAGCTTCTCAGGAAATATCAGCCATCTAGATACAAATTCTAAAAAAAATTTAAATGCATGAGATTCAGTTTTGTTAACCAATGTGATAGAGCCCTCCTCACAAATAAGAGAGGGAATTTGCTCGCACAAAGCGTCCTCGCGAGTCAAAACATCTTCGATTAACGGCAAGTAATAGGGACTTAACCGTTTATCATTAAGGATCAATGTAATATGAAAGTTTTTTTTTGCTAAACTCATAATACTCTCTAAAAGCGCTCCACTTTATAACATATTCAGAAAAAAGACTCTACTTTAAGTTTTGTAAAATGCAAATTTCTTCTTCGAAATGGGCAGTCGCGCTTCTCATAAGGGATAAGTCTCTTACCAAAGAGCCTTTTGCTTCGAAATCGTGAAACGATAAAACCCTCAAAGGAAGCCCATTGATTTTAGCAAGCTCTAAACACCTTTTGCTTAAAATTTTCCCTTCTATTTTTAAGGCCTCATCATAGGTTAATTCATATTGAAGCTTAGCTTCCCTATTTATTTTAGGGTCGGCATCAAATATTCCCGGCACATCCTTAAAAAATTCAACATCAGCTTTTAATGCGATAGCTAAAGCTACGGCGCTAGTATCTGAACCTCCTCGTCCTAAAGTGGTGATCTCACCAAAACGACTCACCCCCTGAAATCCTGCAACAATAGCCACCTCCCCTTCATTAAGACAAGCCTCTAACCTTTTTGGTTTAACATCGACAATTTTAGCATCCACATGGTCTGTTGTCGTTATTATTCCAGATTGACTTCCAGTAAAACTCTTAGCAGGAATAGACTCCTTAGAAAGGGCCATAGCAAGAAGTGAAATACTGATCCGCTCACCTACAGAAAGAAGCATATCAAGCTCCCTTTTCGGAGGCGATTGGCTTACCTCATAAGCCAGGTTAAGAAGGCGATCGGTTGTATCCCCCATCGCACTGACCACAACCACAACATTTGAAAAAAGCTTTCTCTTTTCAGATATGATCTTAACGATTTTCGAAAAATGAGAAGGCGTCTTTACAGAGGCTCCACCAAATTTTAAAATAATAGTTTTATTCAAAAAAAAGACCCCTACTTTCTAAATTACCCAAACCCTCAGCACCCAAAATAGAATAATCCCATTTAAATGGGAAACAATTCAACTAAAATGGGGGAGTGTAATAAAGATTTGATAAAACAAGTCATCCCATTTGTTGACAAAATACACCTTTTCAAAATTCGTTTTCCAAGGAGAAATCGATTTTGGAAAAAGTCGTGAAAAAGAAAGGTTGCCATTATGTCTTCCCTTCTGCTAAAATGGCGCTCTAAGAGCTAAAGAAATAAGGAGAAACCTTTAAATGCCAACAAAACAACAAAACACCTGGGAAGGACTCAACATTGTCGACGATGTGAGTTTCAAAGAAGAAGATGCCGCTGTATTTCAAGACCTTTTAAGCCAAAGAGTTAAGAAAAAAACAGAAGAAATGCCTGAAATGACCCCAGGAACCCTCTTAAAAGGGAAAATTGTCGAAATCACAAAAGATCACGTTGTTGTCGACGTCGGTCTTAAATCTGAAGGACTTATTCCAATCAGTGAATTTTCAGATCCCGCTGATATCGTCCTCGATAAAGAAATCGAAGTGCTATTAGATCAAACAGAAGATGATAGAGGACAAATCGTTCTTTCAAGAGAAAAAGCTGAAAGAATGCGTCAGTGGGAATACATTATTGAGCATTGCGAAGAGGGATCGATCGTTAAAGGACGCGTTTGCCGCAAAGTTAAAGGCGGACTTATGGTCGATATCGGAATGGAAGCGTTCCTTCCAGGTTCTCAAATCGATAACAAGCGTATTAAAAACCTCGACGAGTACCTCGATAAAACTTACGAATTTAAAATTCTCAAAATCAACATTGACCGAAAGAACGTGGTGGTGTCTCGCCGTGAACTTCTAGAAGCTGAAAGGATCTCGAAAAAAGCTGAGCTCTTAGATCATATTCAAGAAGGAGATGTCCGCGAAGGGATTGTTAAAAACATCACCGATTTCGGCGTTTTCTTAGATCTCGATGGAATCGATGGATTGCTCCACATCACCGATATGACTTGGAAGCGTATTAAACACCCATCCGAAATGGTTCATCTTGGAGATAAGCTCGAAGTGATGATTTTGAGCGTCGATAAGGATAAAGGACGAGTCGCTCTCGGACTTAAACAAAAGGATCAAAATCCTTGGGATCAAATCGAGTCTAAATACCCACCTGGCACAAGAGTCAGTGGAAAGATTGTTAACCTCTTGCCTTACGGCGCCTTTATCGAAATCGAGCCTGGTATCGAAGGGTTAATCCACGTTTCTGAAATGTCTTGGGTTAAAAACGTTACAGATCCAAGCGAAGTGGTCAACAAAGGAGACGAAGTAGAGGCTGTTGTTCTTTCAATCCAAAAAGAAGAGGGTAAAATCTCTCTTGGTATCAAACAAACCGAGCACAATCCTTGGGATGATGTCGAAAAAAAATATCCTGAAGGAAAAAATGTCAAAGCTGAAATCAGAAGCTTAACAAACTACGGTGCTTTCGTTGAGTTAGAACCTGGAGTTGAGGGATTGATCCACATCTCAGACTTAAGCTGGATTAAAAAAGTTTCACATCCTTCTGAAGTGCTCAAAAAAGGGGACCTAGTCGATTGCATTATCCTTTCTGTTGACAGAGAGAGTAAAAAAATCACTTTAGGCGTGAAGCAACTAAGCCAAAATCCTTGGGAAAACATTGAAAAAACAATGCCTGTTGGAACACAAGTCACTGGAATTGTCACTAAAATCACAGCTTTTGGTGCGTTTGTCGAACTCGGCAATGGCATTGAAGGGTTGATCCACGTCACGGAACTCTCAGACCAGCCGTTTGGCAAAGTCGAAGACGTGATTGCAAAAGGGGATGAGATCTCAGCTAAAGTGATTAAGTTGGATCCAGAGCACAAAAAAATTGCTCTTTCGCTTAAAGAATTTCATAGCGAACAAGACTCCGACGCTTCTGATGATGACATTGTAGTAGCCAAAAAAAAGGCTGTTGAACCCCAAACTGAAGATGTAAACTCCGAAGCTTCGACTTACTAAACTAACATCCCCCATTTGAAAAAATGGGGGATATTTTGAAGCCCTGATTCTTAAGAGTCATAAAGCTTTATAGGATAATTTTTATGAATAAAGACCTTGTAGCCATTTTTGAATACCTTGAAAAAGAAAAAGGGATTAAGCGAGATATCGTTATTTCTGCTATAGAAGAATCGCTAAGAGCTGCCGCTAGAAAAAATATCACTGGGGCCTCAAACGTCACTGTGACTATTAACCCTCGTACAGGTCACATCGACGTTTTTTGCGAAAAAGAAATTGTCGAGAACGTCGAGGTTGCAGCTCAAGAGATCTCTATTGAAGATGCTCGCGCTTTAGACCCCGATTGTGAAATAGGACAATTCATCGACGTTTTAGCAACTCCTAAAGATTTTGGAAGGATCGCCGCTCAAAAAGCTCGCCAGATCATCACCCAAAAACTAAAAGTTGCCGAAAGAGATGTGATATATGAGGAGTATAAACATCGCGTTGGAGAGTTGATTTCAGGTACCGTAAAGCGGCTCTTCCGCGGCAACAATATTGTTGTCGACTTAGGGAAAGTCGAGGCGATCATGCCAATGCGCCACTATCCAAAGACGGATGTTTTTCGCGTTGGAGAAAAAGTACTTGCTCTTCTTTTGGAAGTGAATGAAACCGAAGGGGGCGGAGCGGAAGTGATTTTATCGAGAAGCCATCCTGAGTTTGTCAAACAACTCATCATGCAAGAAGTGCCCGAGATTGCTGATAATACCGTGATAATCGACCGGATTGTTAGAGATGCTGGTTATAGAACAAAATTGACTGTTCGTTCTACAGACTCTAAAGTCGATCCTGTTGGCGCTTGCGTTGGGATGCGTGGTTCAAGAGTAAAAAACGTCGTACGAGAACTACATAATGAAAAAATAGATATCATTCCTTTCTCAAACGACCCTGTTGAGCTTTTACAAAATGCTTTAAACCCGATTGAGATCAGAAAGATAAGCGTTAATGAAGATGACAATGTGATTTCAATTGTTGTCGACGACGATGATCTTGCTGCCGTTATCGGAAAAAAAGGGATGAATGCTCGTCTTAACAGTCAATTGATCGGTTATGAACTCGAAGTTCAAAAAATGAGCGACTACAAAGCGACTCAAACCATCGAACGAAGAGAGATTGCCGATTCAAGCGATCCAACTCTTGATATCCCTTTAGAGAATATCCCAGGAGTTAATAAGCTTATTTTTGAACACCTCGTTGCAGAAGGGTTCAACACCCCAAGAAGCCTATTACATGCTTCGGCGGAAGAAATTGCAAAGGTACCAGGAATCAGCCTCGAAATGGCCGATCACATACTGGAACAAATAAAAAAGCAGAGGATTTAACGCTTTGTCGAAAAACTTAAAGATCAACATCAAAAATACCCAACTAGCAAAAGCCCTCAACCTCGAGGGCTTAAAAGATAAGCTTGAAAAAAAAAGGTGATTCCTGAATCAAAAGAGGAGAAGCCTTTAGAGGAGAAAAAAGAAGCTCCTAAGGTAGAAAAAGTTGGGGAAAAAATTAGTGACATTGAAGATGCAGAAAAAGAGAAGACTCGGGTCAAAGCGCGTTCTAAATCAGTTTTTGCTCCGAAATTAGAGGGGGAATCGCGAGAGGAGTTTGTACATGAAACTCAAGAAACTCATCTTCAAGAAACAGTCGTCGAAGAGGTTATACCACCACCTACGGTAGTAGCTGTTTCACCTCCGCCACCTGCACCACCAGCTCAGCCTGCTCCTCCAAGGGAACAACCCCGCTTGCCAGCAAGAATGCCAAAAGCTCCTGACTTATCGAGAAGAAGTTATCCTTTACCGCAAACAAAACCGCTAGAGCGTCTAGGACCTACAGGTAAACACATCAAGGATTTGATCCCACCCCCGCCACCACCACAACCGAAAAAACCTCCGGCTGCTAGACCTGAGCCTGCTAATCAATCTCAAGTTCCTTCAAGAGCTAACGCTCCTCTTGCTGATAAAGAGCGTCGTCTTCCAGAAGCTAAAGATAAAGACAGCGATGATCGAAAAGAGAAGCAAACTCGCTTTAAAGAGTTCCGAGACATTAAACCTCCGAAGAAAGGTACAGAGACCAATCGCGGCTTTGACACAAGAGACCGACAAGGTTTAAGGGGAGATGAGGATGATTCAGGGGCACAGTGGAGAAAAAAGCGTCCTAAGAAAAAAACTTTAGAAGAGACACAATCAACTAGACCTACTGAAGTGACTGTGCGGATTCCTATTTCTATCAAAGATTTAGCTGTTGAAATGAAAGTTAAAGCCTCAGAGTTGATTTCAAAACTCTTTATGCAAGGAATTCTAGTCACTCTAAACGACATGTTAGAAGATGAAACGACGATACAACTTCTTGGAGAAGAGATCGGCTGCCAAGTTATAATCGACAGTTCTGAAGAGAAAAGAATTCAGATTACAGACCAATCGGTGCAAGAAGAAATTGCAAAGGCTAATCCTGAGGAGCTACAAATAAGAGCGCCTGTTGTCACATTCATGGGACACGTTGACCACGGTAAAACAAGCCTTATCGATTACATTCGCAAAAGCAATGTGGCGTCGGGTGAAGCTGGTGCGATCACTCAACATATTGGAGCCTTCCGCTGTTCAACTGTTGTTGGTGAACTTACCGTCTTAGACACTCCTGGTCACGAGGCGTTTTCAGCGATGCGCGCAAGGGGTGCTGATGCCACAGATATCGTTGTATTAGTTGTCGCAGGCGACGAAGGAATTAGGCAGCAAACCATTGAAGCCTTAAAACAAGCCCAAGAAGCTAAAAAGACAATTGTTGTCGCAATCAACAAATGCGATAAACCAAACTTTAACGCTGAAAATGTTTACAGGCAGCTTTCTGAAAATGAGTTACTTCCAGAAGTTTGGGGTGGACAGACGATCACGATCAACTGCTCTGCAGTGACAGGTGAAGGAATTCCGCAACTTTTAGAGATGCTTGCACTTCAAGCAGAAGTCTTAGAATTAAAAGCGTCTCCTAAATCAAGAGCTCGAGGAACCGTATTAGAGTCTGAAATGCATAAAGGACTTGGTTGTAAAGCAACTGTCTTGGTTCAAAATGGAACTCTTCGCATCGGGGATGCTGTTGTCTTCGGCGAGCATTGGGGAAAAATCAAAACGATGCACAACGAACAAGGGAAAAACTTGAAAGAAGCTGGTCCCTCATGCCCTGTTGAGATTACAGGTCTTTCCGGAATGCCAGAGGCTGGACAGGAGTTTATCGTTGTAGCAAATGAGAAAGAAGCTAAAGATATTGCCGAAGTCAGAATGCAGGGTTTAAAACAAAAACGGCAGCAATTGCTCAAACGTGCTCACCTCGAGAAGATGTTAGATCAGGATCAAACTTTAACTAAAAAGACCCTTTATGTTGTCCTTCGGGCTGACGTTCAAGGCTCTTTGGAAGCTCTTCATACAGCTTTAGAAAAAATTCATTCGACAAAAATCGACTTAAATATCGTCTCCTCAGAAGTGGGAGAGGTAACAGAGTCTGACGTACAACTTGCAGCCCCAGCTGGCGCCGTCATTTTAGGATTCCACACCCAAGTGGAAAGTCGCGCTGCTGACCTGATTAAAGAACTTGGAGTCACTGTCCGTCTTCACGACATTATTTACCATGCGATCGACGATATTAAAGAGATCATGGTTCAAAAACTTGATAAAATCGAGGAAGAAACTGAAAAAGGGAAAGCTGACGTCAGAGCGACATTTAAGTCATCTCAACTTGGAACAATTGCTGGTTGCTTAGTGACAGAAGGTTCGGTCCATAGAGCTCATAAAGCGCGCCTCCTCAGAGGTGGAAAGGTCATCTGGAAAGGGGGATTCTCCTCAATTCGCCGCGTTAACGAGGATGTGAGAGAAGTACAAAAAGGTTTAGAGTGCGGTATTGTTCTTTCAAACAATATGGATGTTGCAGAAGGGGATGTGATTGAAACGTACGAAGTGACTTATAGGACACAAGGGTTATGACAGTAGAACGAACAGAGCGATTGAACTCTCTTTTAAAAGAAGTGATTTCCGAAGTGATTCGAAAAGAGGTCAGAAATCCTCTTGTAAGCGAACTTTTTACGATCACAAGAGCAGACATCTCAAAAGATTTGCGTCACGCGAAGGTGTATGTGAGTGTGATTGGCACAAAAGAACAGAAGGATCAAACAGTTGTTGAGCTAAATCGGTCGGCAGGATTTGTTGCCAGACTTTGTTCGAAACGAGTCGTTATGCGCTATTTCCCCGATTTAGTCTTTTACCTCGACGACAGTGTTGAAAAACACATGAGGATTGAGGATCTGTTAAACGAAATAGCCGAAGAAAAAAGCAAACGCCCCATCCCCCCTGAAGATGATAACACCGCAACCTAACGGAATTCTTATCGTCGACAAACCTAAAGGTAAAACCTCCTTTTGGGTTGTTGGGGCATTAAGGCGTCTTCTTAAAGTGAAGAAAATTGGACATGCCGGAACGCTAGATCCAATGGCTACTGGTCTTCTTGTTCTTTTAATCGGAAGGGACTACACAAAGCTATCAGACAGCTTTCTTGGACAAGACAAGGAATACCTTGCTGAAATCACATTAGGTTGCACAACAGACACCTACGATGCTGAAGGGTGTATCCAATCCGAATCTTCATTAGTCCCTTCCCTTAAAGAGGTTTCAGAGGCTCTTCAAACCTTTCAAGGGGAAACAAAACAAACACCACCTATGTTTTCCGCCAAAAAAATTGGAGGAAAAAAACTTTACGAACTTGCAAGAGCTGGCAAGGAAATAGAGAGAGAAGCGGTGTTAGTGAAAATGAGTATCGATTTAATCGATTACACCTACCCTCGCCTCTCTTTGAAGGTTTCTTGCAGCAAGGGGACTTATATTAGGTCACTTGCGCACGATTTAGGAAACCTTTTAAAGTGCGGAGCTCATCTTTCTAATTTGCGCAGATTAAGGAGTGGCTCTTTTAACCTAAAAGATTCAATAAACGGGGATAGCCTCGTATCAAACACTCTCTCAAAAGAAATGATCACGCAATCTCTTCGAAGTGCACCTTAACGAAGGTGTTTTTTCTACCGTTCTCCTTTTAAATCGGAAATGAGATAATGGCTCCAACCTTTGGTTGGAGGAGTTCTAAGGGGGAAAATGCTTTTCCCCCTTAGGATCCCCCTTTTGCTTCCCCTCCTTAAGTTGAAAGCAGGGGGGAAAAGCGATTCCCCCCCTACGCCCCCTTGATCCTTCGAGTCGTTATTGTAACCGTTTGGCAATCAATCTATTCGGAAAAGAGCAAAATGCATTTCTTCAAGTTTTGGCTTTAAGCCAAAACTTTGGAAATGCAAGAGGGAGGAGAGGTTTCGCACCTCTCCTCCCCTTCCCACCTCACCGCGTTAGGGGCTTTCGCCCCTAAAACCCCTTATAATTGGGTTGCAAGGGCGAAGCCTTTGCTGCAAAGAGAGGGGTTAAGGGGAGAGAGGTGCAAAACCTCTCTCCCCTTTGCCTTAAGGTTTGGCGTCAGCCAAAAACCTTAAGGGATTAAACTTCATCCGATTAGATCGAACGTCAAATAGTTACAACAATGGGTAAAAGGATCAAGGGGGGGGGTAGGGGGGAAAGGAACTTTCACCCCTTTGACGCAAAGGGGGGGGTAGGGGGGAAATCGCTTTTCCCCCCTGCTTTCAACTTAGGAGGGGAAGCAAAAGGGGGATCCTAAGGGGGAAAAGCATTTTCCCCCTTAGAACCCCTCCAACCAAAGGTTGGAGCCATTATCTCGTTTCCGAATTTAGGGTGAGTGGTGGGGGGTTAAGGGGGGAGAGAGGGCTTTTAAAGCCCTCTCTCCCCCCCTCCTCTTTTCAAGTTTGGCTTTAGCTACAAACTTAAAAAAAAACTGTTTTAAAACCTTTAATCTTTAACCTTTAAAAATAAATACTTAAAACCTTTAACCTTTAAAAATAAAATCTTAAAACCTTTAACCTTACCCTTAAAATTACAAACTTAAACCAAAAAATTAAAGCAAAGCCTTGATACAATTTTTTCAAGGTTAAGCCTAAAGCCAAAAAAAAAAATTAAAGCAAAGCCTTGATGCAATTTTTTCAAGTTTGTAGCTAAAGCCAAAAAAAAAATTTAAAGCAAAGCCTTGATACATTTTTTTCAAGGTTAAGCCTTAAGCCAAAAAAAAAATTTAAAGCAAAGACTTGATACAATTTTTTCAAGGTTAAGCCTTAAGCCAAAAAAAAAAAATTAAAGCAAAGCCTTGATGCAATTTTTTCAAGTTTGTAGCTAAAGCCAAACTTGAAAAGGGGAGGGGGGAAGAGAGGACTTTAAAAGCCCTCTCTCCCCCCTTTAACCCCCCACCACTCACCCTAAATTCGGAAATGAGATAATGGCTCCAACCTTTGGTTGGAGGTGTTCTAAGGGGGAAAATGCTTTTCCCCCTTAGGATCCCCCTTTTGCTTCCCCTCCTAAGTTGAAAGCAGGGGGGAAAAGCGATTTCCCCCCTACCCCCCCCTTTGCGTCAAAGGGGGGAAAGTTCACTTTCCCCCCTACCCCCCCCTTGATCCTTCGAGTCGTTATTGTAACCGTTTGGCAATCGATCTATTCGGAAAAGAGCAAAATGCATTTCTTCAAGTTTTGGCCTTAAGCCAAAACTTTGGAAATGCAAGAGGGAGGAGAGGTTTCGCACCTCTCCTCCCCTTCCCACCTCACCGCGTTAGGGGCTTTCGCCCCTAAAACCCCTTATAGTTGGGTTGCAAGGGCGAAGCTTTTGCTGCAAAGAGAGGGGTTAAACTTCATCCGATTAGATTGAACGCCAAATAGTTACAACAATGGGTAAATGGATCAAGGGGGGGGTAGGGGGGAAATCGCTTTTGCCCCTTTGAACACCTCCAACCAAAGGTTGGAGCCATTATCTCGTTTCCGATTAAATTGACACCCTTTCAGTTGATGTTCCTTAAATAGGGATAGCCTCGTATCAAATACTCTCAAAAGAAGTAATTAATTTATTCCTTCGAAGTGCACCTTAACAAAGGTGTTTATTAACTCCCCTCTTTCTTTTTCAGAAAGACGACACCCTTTTAAGTTGATGCTCTTTAAAAACTGTAATTGGACCAATGTATCGTGTAATCCCTTAAAGGTTAACGACTCCACACGCTCAACTCCTAAGCGTTGCATATACCTATTATGCTCTGCCAGCTCGATCAAACAAGGGCTTGTCATCAATGTGCGCCCCACATCTAACTCGATCAAATGAGAATACCCCCTTGCTAAATCGTAAAATCCCACATCTGAAATGCCTCGGCACTCAAATAAGTTAAACTCCTCTAAAAGAGGGGCCGCTTTAATAATCAGCCTTAACTCATCATCTTTCACTTGAGATAATTGGGAAATATCTAGCCTGGTTAATTTTTTTAATTCAAACAACGATCGAAATCCAGCCGCTCCTAATTGCTGATTGCTCGCAAGAGAAAGCGATTCCAAATGAGGAAATCTTTTCACAATATCGGTCAAAATTTTGTCGTTTAACCAAAAACTTAGCGACAAATCAAGTCCCTTTAACGTCTCGGGAACATCCCCAAGATAAGGGGTTAAATTTCTTGTCCCGGAAAGACCCAAAAATTCAAGTTTTGGGCACCCTTTCATCAGTTCCCTAAAAAAAGGAGCTTCGCTTAAAAAATTTGAAACCGAAATAGCCTCAATCTCTTTTTTAAATTCGTGAAAAAAATGGTGCGCCTCATCTGAAAATCGCTCAAATTTCACCTGAAGCTTCGTCTTTTTCCTAACTGAATATCCCCAGTCTAAACGATCGATCACTTCGCAACATGTGTTAGCCAAAAATTTAAAGTCACCGGTCAAACTTAAATTTAAATAAAAAAGGACGTTAGTCTCGTCGATATAACGCTTTATCGTACGCGCTATCCCCTCTTCAAGACCTTCTAAATGAAGACGAAAACTAAACGCCTGAAAATCTAAAAGCTTTTCTGGCGAAAGTTTAAAAAGTGACTGTGTATCCCCTCTTTCAACGTATAAAACAAAAAGTTCAACCTCATCTAACGAAATCTTTTCAGGCAAATGAATAGAGCCGCTCCCCTCCTCATCACAACTCTCCTTAATCTCAAAAAGAAACACATCACTTAAAAAAGCAGCCAACAAGCTGTTCACTTGACAAGAGGTTTCCTTAAAATGAATCGTTAAATTTTTCGGAATAATCGCATTTAAACCAGAAAAATGAGTTTGTAAACCACGAATGATCCCCTCAATCAAAGGGCGTTGCAATTTCTCCTCTAAAAAAAGCTCACTTACCCAAACAAGCATTTTTTGAAAAAACTCTTTGTGAGACAAAGACCACGTCTCATCTTCACAAACAATCTTAAAAAACAAAAGATAATTCGGATCTTGCTTAAGTGCTAAAAAAAGAGCCTCATCCGTCTCTTCGGAAGCATAGAAAGAAAAAGACTCCGGAATCAAAACGGGAAGAAGCATCACAACTCCTAATTATGCAAGAACAAGATCACATCGCCATCTTGTACAATATATTCCTTTCCTTCTGCCCTTGCTCGCCCCTTCTCTCTTGCCCCAACGCGCCCTTTGTAGGTCATCATATCTTCGTAGGAAACCACCTCTGCACGAATAAAACCCTTCTGAATGTCCGTATGAATCTCCCCGGCCGCCTCTTGAGCTGTCGCTCCTTTCTTAATCGTCCAAGCTCTCGTTTCTATCTCTCCTGTCGTCAAAAACGTCTGAAGTCCAAGCATCTCAAATGAAGCACGAATCAAGCGCTGCAATCCCGAATCTTTTAACCCAAGCTCCTCTAAATACTCTTTCCTCTCTTTAGGATCTAGTTGCGAAAGCTCCTCTTCCAGTCTTGCGCAAATAGGAATCACTGTCCCCCCTTCCCTTGCTGCGTAATCCCTTACCTTTTTGACGTAAGCGTTCTCCATTGAAGGCAAATCACTCTCCGAAACGTTCGTCACAAAAAGCACCTTTTTCTCAGTAATCAATGGATAAGGCTTTAATAAAAGCTTCTCCTCAGGTTTAAGGACCAAAGTACGGACCGGACGACTCTCGTTCAAATGGGTTCTCACTTTTTGAAGAACGCTTAAGGTTTCAAGCGCCTCCTTATTGCCCTTCGCAAGCTTCTCCACTTTAGGAATAATACTCTCAAGCGACTGAAGGTCTGATAAAATCAACTCTAAATTAATGATTTCAATATCTCGAATAGGATCGACGCTTCCAGACACATGAACCACATCTTCAGAATCAAAACATCTCACCACATGAACAATGGCATCCACTTCTCTGATATGGGATAAAAATTTATTGCCAAGCCCCTCACCTTTTGAAGCTCCCGCAACAAGTCCTGCAATATCGACAAACTCGGTTGTTGCATAAATGAGTTTCTTACTATTTGTCAGTTTAGAAAGAGCTTCAATTCTCTCATCATAAACCTCCACAATCCCCACATTTGGGTCGATCGTGCAAAACGGGTAATTGGCAGCATCCGCCTTATTTGACGTTAAAGCATTAAAAAAGGTCGATTTACCCACATTTGGCAATCCAACAATACCGCAAGAAAGCCTTGCCATAAAAAGTCTCCTAAATGAATTAAGTTAACAGCTTAACGGTTTAAGTGATTTAAGTTCAATTCAGAAAGGCTTATTTTGACATGTTCACTTAAGATATTGCCGCATAAAATCAGATCCTTAGGGCCTTTTTTTTCAAAAAATTCCTCTCTTAAGTATCGAGATTTTGAGTCGCTACTCAATAGGAGAACATGTACGTGATTTTACCTTTTCTTCCCCATCAAGATTTGATCAAAAACTGAAGAAAAATTGTATTGACAACACACTCTCAGCAGGTTATAATACGATTGGGTCGTTATATAAGACGACCCCCTTTCGAGGAGTTTAAAAGATGGGCGAGAAGTCAGAAAAGGCAACCCCTAAAAAGTTGAAAGATGCTAGAAAAAAAGGGCAAGTGGCCAAATCACAGGATTTGCCATCTGCGTTTACTTTTATCATTTCAATTATGGCACTTCTTGCTCTCATTCAAGGGATGTACCTAAAAGTTGGGGGTTTTCTCACTGAAGTTTTTGGAATGGTTCCTCAAGCCGATTTAGCTCACGCCATTCCTGCTCTCTATTACGAGGGGATGATGCTCATCTTTATCACATCTCTTCCTATCATGCTCATCGTTGCCATGTGTGGTGTCGTCATCAATTTTTTAGTGACAGGACCCATGTTTGCCCTCGAAGTTTTTAAGTTCGATATCAAAAAATTCGATCCGATCCAAAACTTAAAAGCTAAATTTAAGATGAAAACTCTTGTGGAACTCCTTAAATCTTGCCTCAAGATCTCGATTGCCTGTTACATCATTTACCTCGTGATGTACAAAAGCTTTGCCGTTTTAGTTCAGACAGTCTCCTTACCCCTCGCCGCATCCCTTCTGATCTTCAAAGCGTTTATGATGGAAGTGGTCATAAAAGTCGGTATTTTCTTCATCGTCATCGCCGTTGCCGACTTCATCTATCAGAAAAAAACGTTTGCTAAAGAGATGATGATGGAAAAATTTGAGGTCAAACAAGAGTACAAAAACACTGAGGGTGACCCTCAGATCAAAAGTAAGCGAAAACAAATCGCCCAAGAGATTGCCTACCAAGATGGACCGACCCAAGGCACACAGCGCGCCCAAGCTCTTGTCACCAACCCGACTCACTTAGCCATCGCCATCGGATACCGGCGCGATATCGACCCCGCACCCTATATTCTTGCCATGGGTAACGATGCCATCGCCTCTCGCATGATTAAAACTGCCAACGAATATAACGTTCCTATTGTGCGTAATGTTCCTTTAGCGCATAAATTATGGGAAACAGGTGAACTTTATGACTTTATTCCGGAAGAGACCTACCAGGCAGTCGCTGAAGTGTTGCGTTGGGTCTCCTCCCTTAACACTGAGAACGAATATGACTACCAAGCTCTCTATGAATGAATTTTTTATTAGTACTCTTTTGCTTTTTATGGTAACAGCCCAAGTAAGGGGATGTTAACTTTTCATGCAGTTTATTATACGAACACTAGATAGACTAACGGCCTTACTCGGTGGAGAGCGTTCTGTCGGGAAAATTTCCCGTTCAAGTGATTTACTCTTAGCTATTTTAATCATGGCTATCTTAGTCATGATCATTATCCCGATCCCACCTCATGTCATCGACTTTCTGATCGCCTTCAACTTGAGTATTTCGGTTTCTCTCCTGATGGTTGCGCTCTATATTCCTGGAGCTGTTCACCTTTCGATTTTCCCCTCCCTGCTTTTGATCACAACTCTTTATCGTCTAGGTCTTAACATCGCCTCGACAAGACAGATTCTTCTCCATGCAAACGCCGGGGAAATCATCTTTCAGTTTGGTAACTTCGTGGTTGGAGGAAACTTTGTCGTCGGGGGCGTGATTTTCTTAATCATCACGTTAGTCCAATTCCTCGTCATCACAAAGGGAGCTGAAAGGGTTGCTGAGGTTGCCGCCAGATTTACCCTCGATGCGATGCCAGGTAAACAGATGAGTATCGATGCCGACATGAGAGCCGGTATCATCGATTCTAACCAAGCAAGACAGCGCCGTTTAATGATCCAAAAAGAGAGCCAACTCTATGGAGCGATGGATGGTGCGATGAAATTCGTGAAAGGGGATGCGATTGCAGGTATCGTGATCACCTTAATCAACATCATCGGTGGTATGACGATTGGGGTGATGATGCTTGGGATGGATACCCAGGAATCGATCCAAACTTTCTCGATCTTATCGATTGGGGACGGTCTGGTATCGCAAATCCCAGCTCTTTTGATCTCCATTACAGCCGGTATCGTCACCACGAGGGTGACAAGTGAAAAAGAGGATACCAACTTAGGTAGCGAGATTTCAGGGCAACTCTTAAAACAACCAAAAGCTCTGATGATGGCAGCAGCTTTCATCTTAGGCCTTGCCCTTGTTCCAGGATTCCCAAAGCCTCCTTTTGCCCTTATTTCTGCGGCTTTAGGACTTGGAGGTTACATCCTTTGGTCAGCTGCAGAAAGGCGCCTTACTGAAGGGGGAAGTAGCGTCTCAACAGGTCCTAGCGCCACCCTTACAAGTTCAAAACCTGACGGTTCAGCCATCGACTCCCCTTTGCCTGGGCACCGAGTCATTTCAGGGGGAGGTATAGATAGTTATGCCCTCACCTTACCCGTTATTTTGGAGTGCGGCAAAAATATGAGCGAGCTGATCCAAGCTGCGCAAAAAAACTCCAAACTAGACAGTTTTATCGATGTCATGATCCCCAAAATGAGACAAGCGCTGTATGCAGACTTAGGGGTGAGATTTCCCGGAGTTCACGTCCGCACTGAATCCCCTATCTTAGAAGAGGATGAGTACTCCATTCAACTCAATGAGGTTCCCGTTGTTCGAGGAAAAGTTTTGGCAGGTCACCTTCTAACAAACGAATCGCAACAAAATCTCGACAGATACAACTTAACCTATACCACTTATAAAAACTCACTTGGTCTTCCCTCCCTTTGGGTAAAAGAGGACAAAAAAGAGATCCTCACAAAAGCCGGTATTAAATTTTGGTCCCCTCTCGAGGTGATGATTTTGCATCTTTCCTACTTCTTTCGCCACTACGCCAATGAGTTCGTGGGAATCCAGGAAGTCAAATCAATGCTCGAATTTATGGAAAAATCGTTTCCAGACCTTGTGAAGGAAGTGACAAGACTTATTCCTCTTCAAAAGATGACCGATATCTATAAACGATTGATCCAAGAGCAGATCTCGATCAAAGATCTTCGCACGATTATGGAATCTTTAGGAGAGTGGGCCCAATCAGAAAAAGACACGGTTTTGCTCACGGAATATATTAGATCTTCTCTGAAGCGCTACATCAGTTACAAGTATAGCCAGGGGCAATCAGTTCTTTCAGTCTATATCTTAGACCCTGAAATCGAAGATATGGTCCGAGGAGCGATCAAACAAACATCTGCAGGCTCTTACCTGGCATTAGACCCCGATTCCGTACAACTTATCCTACAAGCTGTTAGAAGCACAGTAGCACCCCCACCCCCTGGAGGACAACCCCCCGTGCTTCTGACTGCTATCGACGTGAGACGGTTTGTGAGAAAACTGATCGAAATGGAGTTTCCAGATATGTCAGTCGTCTCCTACCAAGAGATCATCCCTGAAATCAAAATCCAACCATTGGGCCGAGTCCAGATCGTATAACTTTGGCCCGTCCCTAAAACCCAATAAAAAAAATAATGGTCTAATCAAAGAATACTTATTAAATCTTGCATTTTAAAAAATAATAACGATATAATTAAAACGAAAACTAACAGAAAAGTTTTTATTTTTTATATACTGAATATCATAGTATCCTAACACTATTTAAATTTATTTTTTCTCTCCTGCTGTTAAGAAGTTCTTATCTTCGCCACCTATTAAAAAAATATTTGCTTTTTTGGTGAAAAAGGGACATTTTGCAGATTATGCACGATGGAATAAGAGCTACAACAAATACGACCCTACAGACGATGCAATCGCTTCAACAAGAAGCTAAGGTTGAGTCATTTGCAGCTCAAGTAGAAGCCAAAGACAACATGAAGGAGTCGGTTGAAGAAGCCGTCAATCCTTTTGGCTACAAAATGCAGGAAAGGCAGAAGAAGGTCAAAGCCCACTCAACGAGAATCCAAAAATTAATGGAAGGGCAGGAAAAGATGCAACCGGTCAAACTGCCTGACCAATTTAAAGACACAGCTAACCAGTTTGAGCAACGAAATCCGGAGCTTAAAGCCGACAAATTAATTGCTCTTAGGGCTGGAATTAATCCTAAAGACTCTAAAGAAGAGATCTTAAAAAAAATCAAAGATCAATTCCAAGATATCTCTTTGATCGACGAAGCTCTCGACTACCTTCTTGAAACCTCCGATGGGGAGCTCTACCAAACACTTTTAGAACTCAAACAAGAGCTTAATGAACAAAACGAAAGAGAAATTCTTGCAGGAAGAAACATTGGAGCGGAAGCTCGAGAGGCCAGTGAAAAAGGGCTTGGAACTCCCTCCTCTTTGCGCGATCAGTACCGCGATTTGACCGGAAACCCAAGAGAGGCAAACGTTCTTTTCCAAGAATTGTCCAACAAATACAACTTTAAAGAATTACAAGAGACTTTGAAGTTTTTCTTCAACGCCCTAGGAGCCGATATGAAGTCAGAGGGTCCCTCAATCGAAAGAGGAAAACTTCACACCCTTATCAATGAAACAAGATCCCTTCAGGCCATACTCGGCGTCTACCGCTTTTTTCAGGGAAGGATGAACCTGATGCAATCCCTCTTCAACAAGGAGGGGATTCCTATGCCAAGGCAGCTCACCTTTGAGCTGATGGCCAAGCAATTTATGGGGCTAGTCGGAGACCGCTACCCTTCTTCGTCTAAATTTTTACAATCAACAGAAAGACTCGGCGTCGAAAAGTGGATTCAGGCAAAAATCATCGCTTTAAGCCAGTTTAGAGATGCCACAAAATCGGTCTCTTTGGAAAAAATTTATAAGTCGCTACAACATCGGGACGACTTTTTTCTAGCTCTTCTAGAGGCCTTAGAAGATTTAGAGGATGAACTGGAGGCTTTAGAAGAAAAGGAAGAGGAAGAAGAAGACGAGGAGGAAGAGGGCGAAGAAGAAGAGGAAGAGGAGGAGGAATAAAATATGGTTTCAGGTCTTTTTGGAACACTTTTACAAGAGGTCAGCGAACAGCTTAAACTAGACCCTATTTTAAAACCCGATGCTAGAGAGTCTTGCCTTGTTCGGTTCAAGGGGGGAATCGATGTCCAAATGGAGATCAATGGAAAAAAAGATTGCTTTGTGATGGGAACATCTCTTGGAGTCATTGCACCTGGTAAATACAGAGAAGAAGTTTTTCAAGCAGCTCTTAGAGAAAATGGGGAGCGACACGAAATAGCGGCCACCTTTGCTTTTAGCCCGAGAATCAATCAGCTGTACATCTATAAGGAGCTTCCCTTAAACGAGTTAAGAGGATCAATAATTGCCGAGAAACTAGAACTTTTTGTCGGCAAAGCGCTTCACTGGAAAGAGGCCCTGGACAAATCTTTGGTCCCAGAAGTCAAAGAGGTTTCAAAAGGCACAAGTATATTTCAGATGTCAAAATGATGGAGAATTTAGAACAAAGTCTTTGCAAAAACTTGTGGAAAAAAATAGGGGTTCGACACCACCTAGGCATTGTTATCCCCCTTTTTTCCCTTCACAGCAAAAACAGCTGTGGGATTGGGGAGTTTCCCGACTTAATTCCTTTAATCGAGTGGTGTCAGAAAATAGGGTTTGATGTGATCCAGCTTCTACCCTTAAACGATACAGGACATATGACAAGTCCCTATAGCGCCATTACTGCATTTGGATTAAATCCTCTTCACATTGGCCTTTCAACCCTACCCCATCTCGATCTTTGCCCTCACCTAGAGAACAAACTAAAAGAACTCCAACAGTTAAACTCAACCCAAAGGATTGACTACAAAAAAGTTTACCAGGAAAAAGAGGCTTTTTTAAGAGAGTATTATAAAAAAGTGTCTCACCTAATCACCCACGAAAAGTCTTACGCAACTTTTGTTGCCGAAAACCCTTGGCTTAACGAGTACGCCCTTTTCAAAACCCTCAAAGTCAAAAACAATTACAAACCCTGGGAGGAGTGGGAGGAGAGTGAAAGACATTTAAATGAGGATGTGGCCGAATCAATTCAAAATAACTATTTAAAAGAGATCGAATACCACATCTTTTTGCAATATCTTTGTTTTATGCAAATGAAACAAGTGAAACATGAGGCTGAAAAACACCACATTTTCTTAAAAGGGGATATCCCTATTTTAATTGGAAGAGATAGTGCCGATATCTGGTTTCACAAAAACTTATTTTTAATGGATTACGATGCAGGATCGCCTCCCGACATCCTTTTTAAAGAGGGGCAAAACTGGAGTTTTCCGGTCTACAACTGGGAAGCACACAAAAAAGATCATTTTAAATGGTGGAAGGAGCGACTAAGAGTTGCCAAAAATTTTTACGACATTTACCGGCTCGACCACATTGTGGGTTTTTATCGGATTTTTGCGATTCCAAAGGGGGAGGCTCCAAAAATGGGCTCCTACTTGCCTAAAGATCCCAACGAATGGGTCCCACAGGGAAAAGAGATTTTAACGGCCCTTTTAGAAGATTGCGATATGTTTCCTGTAGGAGAGGATTTGCCTCCAGAGGGGCAAGCGGTGATTGGATTGTCATTAAAAAAGTTTGGCGTTTGCGTTATGGCCATCATGCGGTGGCAAAAATATGAGAATGGGGAGTTTATCGATCCCAAAAGTTACGATCCTATGACGATGATCACCGTCTCAACCCACGACCACGAAACCGTTTCAATGTGGTGGGAAAACCATCCTGAAGAGGCCAAAAAGTTTTGCCACTTTATGAAATGGGTCTATACGTACGAACTCTCTTACGAACATTTAAGACAAATCCTTAGATTAAGCCATGAAGCTGCAAGCCTTTTCCACGTCAATTTGCTCAATGAGTATTTAGCCCTTGTGCCTCACCTTACCTGGGATAATCCCCACGAAGAGAGAATCAACTTGCCCGGGACCATTTCAGACAAAAACTGGACGTACAAGTTTCGCCCCTCCGTCGAGGAGATTGTTACCAATGAGACCCTTAAATCGGAAATGAAAGGATTGATCAATTTTAATGGAAATTAATGGAAATCCACTACCTTATAGCTCAAAAGAGAGAGAAGAGCCCCACGTTGATGTGGAAGGTGAAACCATTAAAAAACTGCAAAACCTGATTCCTGAACTTTTAAAAGTCAAAATGGAGCAATCTCCCCGAAGCGAAAAAGTCACTTATCTTGGCAATAGTCCTACAAACCTCGTTTTTCAAATGAAAGACACCCCTACTCTTATTTTTAAAATGATTCACCCACAAAACTATCAGTTGTACCCTGAACGGGGCGAAGAATTTAATCAACAGACCAATAAAAGATACCAAAACACCGATACCGTTCAAAAAATTTGTAATGCTCTAAAACTAAGAAAGCTCGTCGTACCAAAAGCTCATACCTTTTTAATCGAACACGAAGGAGTGAATTACCGCTTTATCGCAGAAGAAACACTCCCGCTTGGCTCAGACGATATAGGCGAAGAACAAACTCATGTTTTTTCTAAAGAACTCAATGAAACTTTAAAACAACTTTCAACTCTTGTTTCCGTTGTTGGTTTACACGATCTACCCCCAAGAAACATTCCTGTTATCGGGGAGAACCAAATAGGACTTATCGATCTTGAAAGGATCAATGATCCAGTCAAAGCCTTTTTGGGACACACTATCTTAAATGAGGGTGAACCCATTTTTTTTGATTTCGAATCAAGTCTTATCGGAAATGCTCATTCAGAGGAACAATTAAATCTATTGCTTGAAGAAGCTAAAAAAATCGACGATACCAATCTAGACCCGTTTCCATCGAGAGAGGTCTTTGAAAAGGCTTTAACTTTTGCAAAAGAAAAACAATTAGCCAAATTATCTTCAAAAACAGAAGTCGCCAATTACTATAATTCTCTTTCAGCAGAAAATAAAAGCAAAATTACTGAGAAGACTTTTGCGAAGTATTTTAAGTTTTATAAAAATAAAGAACCCGAGGGCACTGCGGAGCAGTGTTGGGATTATTGCGTTAAAGCAGGAATTATTAAATAGTCGGCCCTGAAAAAGTAAGGATTCCTTGAGAAAAATTTAAAGATACACAAACCTTTTAAGACAAAAGACCAGATATTTAACTTGTCATACAACAGTTTTACTTCCCCTCTTTTCGATGACGACTGTCTCAATAAATGGCATTTCGTGGTACAATTTCAAACATGAAATGGGCCTCTAAAATACTCCTGATCTCATTAACCTCTTATTTAAGTGGAACAACCCCTCCGTTCATAAAAAACGTTTACATGCGCCTCTTGCCCGATTCCTTGGAAGAACATCTGGCTTTCTGTGAACTCTACCCCGACACCGAGGAAGGAAAAAAAGCGCTCGCTACGGTTCAAAAATTACTTAATCAAGATAATCCCACCACTCTTTTATCTCTCCCCTCTTTAGCTTCCTCTTTGTCCTCCCTCATCAACCGAGGCATTAACACCCCCCTTCCCAAACTCTCGGAAGAGACTTTAACACAAATTAGCCTCCTCTCAGAGACTTTGCCCAACCGAAAACTAGCAGGCTTTAAAGCTACAACCGAAGAGGAGGTCCTCGCTCTTTCCTCCGATCAGATCGATCTCGCCAAAGGGCTGTTTCTCTCCTCAAAGTCTGATAAAGAAGAGTTAAAAACATACGAAGCGCTAATCGATTTGATGAGTCTCTCCCTTAAAGCGAGAATAAAACCTCACATGAGTGACGAAGAGAAAATCAATCTGATCAACACCTACATTTTTTTTGAGCTAGGGTACCGCTTCCCGCCCCAATCGATTTATGCAAAAGATGTCGATATCTACACTTTCCTGCCCTCAGTACTCGATTCAAGAAGAGGGGTGTGTCTTGGGGTCTCTTTGCTCTATCTTTGCTTAGCTGAGAGATTAGACCTACCTCTTTCGATCGTGACACCCCCGGGTCACATTTTTGTAAGGTATAAAAATAAGGAAAAGGTGATCAACATCGAGACGACGGCAAGAGGGATCCCTATTGAATCTGAACACTATTTAAGTTTAGAAACGAAAGAATTAGAAGAGAGAACATTGAAAGAAACGATTGGGTTTGTTCATATGAACCAAGCCTCAGTTTTTTTGCAGAGAAAAGAGTATGATAAGGCTTTAGCTTCCTACCGAGAAGCAGAAAAATACACCAAGGAGGATCCCACTCTCAAACTGCTTTTAGGGCTTACTTTGATTCTATTAGACCAAAAGGAGGAGGGAGAGCGCCTTTTAAAAGAAGTAAAAGAGATCCCCTCGCCAAAACAAATAGCTGATCACACCTTAATCGATGATTATTTTGAAGGTCATACAAACAAAGAAAGCATCGCTTTACTTTTCTACCCTCACGATCACATGAGAGAAGACCTGTTAAAAAAAAGGGACCTTTTAGAGAGTCACTATAAAGAGCACCCTAAATGTAGAACCACCCTTTTTGGGCTTGCCTCTGTTTGGCTTGAGCTTCACAGGGAAAGAGAAGCTCTTGAGTTACTAAAAACCTATCATGAAATAGACAGCAACAACTTAAACGTCGAGTATTACTTAAGCTCCCTTTACTTAAAAAGGCAAGACTTCCCGTCTGCTTTAAAACACTTAAAGCAGCTTGAAGCTTTATGCCAGTTTCACAACCATCACCCGAAGGCTTTAAAAGAGCTTAAACGCTCTGTTAACGCTCTTTATCCTCTTTAGTCGGCCCTGAAAAAGTCCTCTCCAATAAAAAGTGCCCCTTTTGACAAAAAAGGCGTTTTACTCCTCTCACCAAACCCCGCAAGGGGGGGGGGGGAAGCGTCGTTCACCGCATTTTTTGTTGCAAAAGGGGCACTTTTTCTTTGGAGAGGGCATGTTCTATTCGCGAAAATTTTAAGCTTTTCTCGTTGTCACATAATTAAACCTTGCAAAATAGGCTATGACTCTCTTCCTCGTTAACTGCAAATTTCTCTCAAGGACCCCTTACTTTTTCAGGGTCGACTAATTAAACCTTGCAAAATAGGCTACGACTCTCTTCCTCGTTAACTGCAAATTTTTTCAAGGAACCCTTACTTTTTCAGGGTCGACTAATTAAACCTTGCAAAATAGGCTACGACTCTCTTCCTCGTTAACTGCAAATTTTTTCAAGGAACCCTTACTTTTTCAGGGTCGACTAATTAAACCTTGCAAAATAGGCTATGACTCTCTTCCTCGTTAACTGCAAATTTTTTCAAGGAACCCTTACTTTTTCAGGGCCGACTCTTTAATACTTCGTCATTTAGCTCTTGCATTCGTAAAGAATGAAGTTCCGTACCGCGCTTTGGCTTTCATCTCATACTGATTGCTCAACCAATCCCCATGTAAAGGCTCCCTGAACGAGGCTTGTTGGTCTACGCTTTGCCCTCTGATATGAGGTCCATTTGGCAAAGCGTGTCGGTCCCAAATATTTTTCTTCCACTGATCGATAAAAAGCTTGAGTTTACCCAAAATCAACTCTTTTGAAGCTCTTTCAAAAATCTTTAAGTTTTCAATCCCCTGAAGATTAAATTCGTTACTTGCTAAAAACTCATAGATTTCATCAACTTCATGCCTTGAAAGAGATGTGGTGACTTGAGTCTCGTTGTCGATGACAACGGTGCGTTTCTCAACAATATTTTCCTTCATCCTTTGATCAAATAGCTTATAAGCTTGTGATCCTTTTGGAAAGGCATCCCTCATTTGCTCAAGTGAATGGGACTGAGTCACACTCACTCCTCCTGCATGGATCCTTCCGGCAAACAAGTTTCTTTCAGCAGCGCATAAGTCGTTTCTTGCTACATTACTCAAAACAATCTGCCCCTCTCCCCCTTTTCTCGCAGAAGTCAGCCATCCAAAAACTGACTTTGCACGATCATCTAAGTCCTTGTTTGGCACGTAAGTTTCAACCCTGTGAAGAATTTGTCTCACTTCTCTATCCAAAAATTCTTGAAACCCTTTTTCATCCACAACCACTTTAGCCTCACTCTTCACCCCTATTTGAGTTGTAGCCTGGCAATATCTTCTATAGGTGATCTCAATCGATTTTCTAAAGAAAGGAGACGCCTTCAAAGAGTCTTCTAATTTTTTTGCGTCAGCTTTTGAAAAAGGCTTCCCCTCCATCTTTTTACTCAAAAGAGCATCGACCTCTTCCCAATTTTTATCCTCTGAAGAAAACTGTTTTATATGAATATCGCCAAGTAAAGAGCTTTTTATGAAATGATCTGTAAACTCATCGATGTTATAAGCATTTTGAGTCCCCTCTCCCACGGGATCAAATCCCAAGATCTCTCTTGCACCCTCTTTTAAAGCTCTAATCGTTTCCTCTTCCTTTTTAAAAGCTACTGTCACCACATCCGTTTGTTTTCTGAAAGCTTCCTCAAATTTTTTAGGGTCATTTCTTTCAGCCTCGGGTAAAGAGCTTCTAACCTTTTCAGCCACCACCTTTAAGGTGTAAAGTGACTCAGGAGTACCATCTAAAACAACTGTCAGGGGCATTGTTGCAAAAGGCAAATAATCGACTAACCATTTGACGTCATTTTTCAACATTTGTTCCACACTTTTACTGGTAGCTTCATAGCGAGACAGCTCCTTTTGATCTTTAATCACCTGGCCCGAAAAGACGCGGATTCCAGAGGAGCTTCCTACAGCATTCACAGAGATCGCAAGAGGGTGTCCGCTTTCAAAAATGCGGTTTACTCCCTCGATTTGATCCTTCGCCTCCATCGCTCCTAAGTGAATGATCTTCACATCTTTTGGAAGATTTTTAGGAACAGGTGATGGATCGATTAACACGTGAAACTTATCATTTCCCACTTGAAACACTTGAGGTGAATCGCTTTTATTTGCAATAAAAGTCCTCGTATCGTAGCAAGCGCCTGGTAAATCATTGTTGTTGTTAATTTTTGTCGCATCAAATGTTTCAATTTTACCCTCATCGATAAACGAAGCCGATTGGTAGTACCGATGGCTTCTGTCTTTTGTTTTAGCATCAAAGCGCGGATGCCCAACGACCACTTTTAGGTGAGGAGTCGCTATTTTTCCATACTCTGCAATTTTTTGAAGGAAAAGATCGATATGAGTCTGATCGATTCTTCTGACGTTATCCCCTAAATCAGTCCCTAAGATATCGGGAATCACCACCATCTCTTGCCCTTCATTATACGCAGCATCCATCGCTTTTTTTACAAGCTCCAGATTGCCGGCCAAATCTCTTGCTTTTGTATTAATAGGTGAGCCTTTAATCGTCCCCGCAACGGCTTGAATTTCTTTAGCCGGCGGTTTTGGAGGAGCGATTTCACTTGTTAAATTGGCTCCCTTATTTTCGATCACTTTTTGGTTAACAAGCCGTTTGATGATGTACTCCTCTAAAAGCTCCGGAGTATCTGCATAAAGTCTAATCAACGCTTTTAAATCGACCATTTTTTCTGGGGGTCTTACGCCATCGACCTTGTCGGTATTCCATAAAATATTTTGAAGATCTGCCTGAAGCTTGTTGTTAAAAAGTAAATTGCTCATCAAATTATTTTGATCTTTTGTTGTCACAATTCCGCTATCTAGTAACAATTTCATAAGAAGCTCTGTTCTTTCAGCGCGAATCGAAGGAGTCGTTCCTCCAAACTCGATCCTGTTGTTGGCATGGTGATCTACAGAGACATCGGAATTTGTGAGCTGCCAGGGAGCCGCTCTTCTCTTAAAGGCTGCAAAGTGCCATTGCCCATACACTTTATCAAGTTTTGCAAAAAGCTCCCATTTGTTTTGCCCGTGAAATAACGGATGATCCTTTAAGCTGTCGTAAACATCGCTCATCCGAAGTACTGAGCCGCCATTTTTTGATAGCTGAAACAAGCGATCCCCTATAAAGGAGAGCTCAAGATAAGACATTCCGTAACTGTCTTCGTCGGTCTGTTGAGAGAATAGATCAGAAGCTTTAGCTCCCGCTGTTTGCAATTCTGCCGAAGGGGGTTGGGTAAAGGTGTGGAAAATAGCCTTAACGGGGGTCATTTTACCCATAAACTGGGTCTCATCGTGCAATCCAGCCTTCATCATATAAGACATTTCAGCCAATATCTCAGTTTTTCTTAAATCGGCAGTCGATGAGTCTGTTCCGGCGTGTTCATCCCCGATAAAAGTGGTATAACCTTGTTTCGATTCATCACTATTGGGGTTTGATGTGGGAACTAAGCCATATTCATAAGCGATTTGCCAATTTTTTAACCCCCTGATACGTGCCTGAATATTTTCAATTTCAAGCCCACTTGCCGACTCAAACCAGTTATGGACATCAACTGTTCCCTCTAAATCGTTTTTACCGGTAACCACTTGATAGAGTTCGTTTTTTAATTTTTTTAGCAATGTTTTTTGTTCCTCTATCTCAGCGGTAATCTCTTTTCTTTGGCTCTCAAGATCAGCTCGTTGTTTTGTGAAATCACCTTTATCTTTAAAATGATTAATTTTATTTAATCTTGAATCGATGATCTGTATTTTATTTTCAAGATCCGATTTCTTTTCGATGCGCAAAATTTCGCTATATTTACTCAGCACTTCTTGTTTTTTAAGCTCTGGAAGAGAAGAGAAAGCAACTCTTTCTCCATTAATGTTAAATTTTTCCTGAAGGAGGGCCATTTTAAAATCTGTATCGATGTCTCTTACCTCAAAATCTGCTCCAAGTTCCATAGCAAGAAGCCTTGCTCCCCGCTCTGTTTTCACGGTATTGTTCTCAGTTCTTAAATAAGAGGCTTTGACTGTATGAAAAATCATCAGTTTAGAGAGAAATTCAATTCTTTGATCAGGGTCTAAAGAGGATGATTTTTCATAAACTAAATCGATTAAATCTTTAATCGATTTAACATCTTTCAACTTCTCAATAACCGCTTTTATATCCTTTTCCGTATCACCAGTTCTTACCACTCCTAAAATATCGCAAAAGAGGTCGAGATTTTTAAAGCGAAAATCATTAGCTTTTGTCGTGTCTAACTGATCACTGACGTTTACCTGTTGTGACAAAAATCTTTCAAACAAGACAGGATCAAACTCTCTTCGATTGAGTTTTAATTCATCAACGATTTGATTTAACCCCACTTTCAACTCATTTCCATTTTCATAAATTAGCTGTCTTGTGCGAAGCTCAATCCCTTTAGCCCGAACAAGAAGGGTGTGAGCTGAGTCGAATCCTCCACTTAAAGAAACAAAGTTTCCAAAATACCGTTTATCTCCTCTCTCAAGCATCCCTTCCCCTTCAGGAAAGCTCTCTAAATGCTTTAAAAGGTTTTTGTAGGCAAACTCAGTCTCTTGATAAAATTTGGGATAGATGTTTTTGACAAGGTTACCAAAATGGATTTCGTGTTGTTTTGAAGCTGAAAAATAGGGTGTTCCATCGATAACTTTTATAATCTCTTTCTGCCCCTCTTGAGTCACCCAGTGAGGCGTTTTAGTGGGTTTACCACCACTCAATCCGTAAGAATAAGTTGAGAGGTGCTCAACTTTTGCAGTGGCTTGATCTGCTGCAAGAGTGGTTTTCGTCACCGTTCCGTCATAAGAAATAGATCCCGCTTGACTGCCCGAATGGTTATTGTACATCACGTATTTGTTACCATTTTTAAGAAGCTCAGACCTATTATTTTCGATATAAGTTGTTCCAATCAAATTTAAGAGGTCTTCACGCGTATTGTATTTACCTGTCCCACTTGGGCTTCCGTTTGGCACAAGAACGATATCAGATTTTTCAAGCGCCTGATAAAGCTTGCTGTTTTTTAGGACGTCTTGTTTTAAAAGCGTCTCTCTATTCACTTCAAAGTTTTGATGATACCCCTTTTTAAATTTTGGAAATGTCTTATCGATCTCTTCTAAGATTTTTTTAAATACTTGAGGCTCAAACTCCTTTTGTTCCATAACATTAAAGTTTGGGTCTTCAAGTCTGTTGTAAACAATTGATTGAAGAAGAGCGTATTGAGCGTGATTGATTCCATTTTTTGGCTGCTCTTTTGTAAAATCTAAAATCTCAGGCTCACTCTTAATCATTACGTTATCCAAAATCTCTTTAAGATAGGCACTTACGAGGTCTTTTCCTTGATTGACAACAGTTCCAACTTCATCAGTTCCCGTCCACATCTCCTCACAGATCACCATCGAAACTTTTTTTCCTTCAATCTCTGCTGGCTCATTGGAAAATATTCCTTTGCCATACTCTAACTCTTTTCCAAAAAGAGACATTTTCGTTCCCGTCTGACAGGGAACAAAATTTCTTGTTTCGTACTCCACACCCCTTGCCGATCCCACGTTTGCTGCTAAATCCTCTTTCCCCTTAATCGATTTGATCTCCCCTTGGCTTACAAGAGCATGTAGGATCATCCGTTTTTTTTCTCCATCAGGTGTCGTACACACATAAGGGAAACCCACCGTAATCGACACGTCTTTCTCTTTTGTTTTATCTCGAATCTTAGCCAACCCCTCTTCAACTCGAGTATTGAGCTCATCTTCTACTTGGACTAAGTCGTCAAACTGATACCCTGTGATCGACATCTCGGGAGTATGAATCAAGAGATGCTCCTTGTGATTGCCATTTGAGGAGAAAAAATGAAATTTTTTCTCCTCCGCCTGTTGCTCTTGTAACTGACACGCTTTATCAATCTCACTTAAGATCACTTGGGTATTTTCTTCGATCTCCATTGGCTTTGTTAAGAAGACAAGACTTTGAAGCTTAATCTCTTTTGGCAAACTTGGTTTGACCTCTCTTTGAGTAAGAGGAGGGGCCTGCTTGTGAGGTTGGGGTTTTGGTAGGTTAGACTTATTTTCGTTATTAGAAGGCTCTAAAGGAACTTTACTTGATTGAGCTGAGGTGGGATCAATACGCATAAACACTTCCTTAATTTAAATTGTTTTTTTGTATTTATTTAGATATTACATTTAGATTGTAAATAAAATCAAACTAATTATTTTAAATAACCTATTTTCATATATTAAATTTTAATGTGAAATTTAATATATTCAATTTCAATGGGTTATGCATAAGATTGAAAAAATAAGAGGAGAGGGTTACGATAGGTGAGTTTAGATGTTTAAAAGGTTTATCAGGGAGGTGTGTGTTGAAGATTTATACAAAAACTGGGGATACAGGATTTACCTCACTTTATACAGGACAGCGAGTTCCAAAAAATGATCCCATTATAAGTGCTATAGGGATTGTGGATGAGTGCAACTCAAGTATTGGGGTTGCCGTCGCTTTTTTACCGAAGGGAGATCCTTTTGAACTCATTAAAGAGGAGCTTGAAACCATTCAGCACGCCCTCTTTGATGTAGGAGCGGCCCTTGCGACACCTCAGACTCGTGCAACTGAGAAAAAGATCGAAAAAACAAGATTCGATGAGGAAGCAACAGAGAGGCTGGAGCACTGGATCGACACTTGGGAGTCTCAGCTTCCCCCCTTAAAGACCTTTATTCTTCCAGGAGGCCACCCTTGCGGAGCTCTTCTTCACATGGCAAGAACAAACTGTAGAACAGCCGAAAGGTTGGTGTCTCCACTCCAACAAAACAAGGAAGTCTCAGAACACGTCTTAAAGTACCTAAACCGCCTCTCTGACTACCTTTTTGTGATTTCAAGAGCAGTCAATCAGATGACAAATAGTCAAGAGACCCCTTGGTTTCCCCACAAAGTACACCATGAATAGAGGAGATTTAAGAGATGGCACAAAACTTTACAGAAAGCGTAACAGAGGCTCTTCAAAAAGCTTTTTCAATAGCCACTGAAAAGAAACAAACTGAGGTTTCCGATAACCATCTTTTGCTTGCATTCCTCGAAAAAAATAAAGGCTATTTTTACGAATTACTCTCCTCTCTTAATGGAAATGTGGATACCTTAAAAAAGGAAGTAGCAGAAACCGTTAATCGAAAGGCCACTTTTACGGGGCAAGCGACTCCACCAGAGGCCTCAAGAGCCCTACAGAGCTTAATTTACGAGGCGATGCAAATAGCTAAAGAGTGGCAAGACGAGTATACTAGCAGCGACCATTTTTTATTAGCCTTTTGGAAAAGCGACTCAAAACCGTTTGCTGATTGGAAAAACACAACGGCAGTTTCGTTTAAAGAACTCGAATCTCTTATCAAAAAAAACAGAGGTGATCGTCACATGGACTCTCCTAATGCAGAATCTAACTTAAAAGCGCTTGAAAAATATTGCAAAAATTTAACTCAACTTGCCCTTAAAGGTAAACTTGACCCTGTCATTGGGCGAGATGAAGAGATCAGACGCACCATGCAGGTTTTAAGTCGTCGGACAAAAAATAACCCGATGCTTATCGGAGAACCAGGTGTTGGAAAGACAGCTGTTGCCGAAGGGATGGCTTTAAGAATCGTCCAGGGGGATGTTCCAGACTCTCTTAAAGGAAAACAGCTTCTAGCTCTCGATATGGGGTCTTTAATTGCCGGAACGAAGTATCGGGGAGAGTTTGAAGAGAGGCTTAAAGCTATCTTAGACGATATCGAAAAAAGCGAAGGGCAAGTGATCCTTTTTATCGACGAAGTGCACACTCTGATTGGCGCTGGAGCAACAGAGGGAGCCATGGATGCTGCAAACTTGCTAAAACCGGCTCTTGCAAGAGGCACTCTTCACTGCATAGGAGCGACGACCTTAAATGAGTATCAAAAATATATCGAAAAGGATGCCGCTCTTGAAAGAAGGTTTCAACCTATCATCGTTGCAGAACCCTCACTTGAAGATGCAATCGCCATTTTAAGGGGTTTAAGAGAAAAATATGAGATTTTCCACGGCGTTCGAATCACTGAATCTGCAATCCATGCAGCAGTTTACCTCTCCTACCGCTACATCACCGACAGACGTCTACCTGATAAAGCGATTGATTTGATCGATGAAGCAGCCAGTATGTTAAGGCTACAAATCGGATCTCGCCCCCTTCCAATCGACCAAAAGGAAAGGGAGCTTTCCTCTCTTATCGTCGAAAAAGAGGCGCTTAAAAGGGAAAACACCCCAATTGCTAAAGCCCAACAAGCGAAGTTAGATCAAAAAATTGGGGAAATCAAAGAGGAGCTCTCTGTTTTAAGACAACAATGGGAGAAAGAAAAAGCACTCATCACCTCTCTTAAGGAAAAAAAGAACACTTTGGAAAACTTGCGCTTTCAAGAAGAGGAGTTTGAAAGGCGTGCTGACTTTAATCAAGTAGCAGAGCTTAGGTATGCTAAAATCCCCGCTGTTGAAAAAGAGATTGCCGAAGCTGAGAAAAAACTAAACGAGGCACCAAACCGCCTTCTACAAGAAGAAGTCGACGAACCCCTTATTGCAAGCATTGTCTCCAAGTGGACGGGGATTCCGTTGAGTAAAATGATGGAGGGGGAAGCTCAAAGACTTCTCCACTTAGAAAAAGAACTTGAAAAAAGAGTTGTTGGACAAGATTTTGCCATTAATGCGATTTCAGAGGCAATTAGACGCTCCCGTTCAGGACTTGGGGATCCGAAACGACCTTTGGGAGCTTTCCTTTTTTTAGGCCCAACAGGTGTTGGAAAAACAGAGCTTGCCAAGGCCCTTGCCGAACAGCTCTTTGACACGGAAGACGCCTTAGTCAGGTTTGATATGTCTGAGTATATGGAAAAACACAGCGTTTCTAAACTGATTGGCTCACCTCCGGGCTATGTGGGGTATGAAGAGGGGGGACAGCTTACAGAAGTGCTAAGACGCCGTCCCTACGCTGTCATTCTCTTCGATGAGATAGAAAAGGCTAACCCGGATGTCTTCAATATCTTGCTTCAAGTGTTTGACGATGGACATTTGACTGACGGAAAAGGGCGAAAAGTGAACTGCAAAAACGCTCTTTTTCTATTAACTTCAAACATTGGGTCAGATCAATTGCTAGAAAAGGCTGAAAGCACGCATGGAAAACTCTCCAAAGAGGTGATCATGACACTTCTCGAGCCCATCATTAGATCCTATTTCCGCCCAGAATTTTTGAACCGGTTAGACGATATTTTACCCTTCTTACCTCTTCAAAAAGAGGATATGCACCATATTGTAGAAATCCAACTTAACCTTCTCAAAAAAAGACTCAAGGAAAGACAAGTCGCTCTATTGTGGGAAAAGCCGGTTGTCGATCAATTGGCAACAGATGGTTACGACCCCAGATTTGGAGCAAGACCTTTAAAGCGCCTCATCCAAAAAGAGATCGTCAATCCCCTCTCAACGGCTATTTTAGAAGGGGAAATCCCTCCGGACAAAGAGGTCAAACTTGAAATAAAAGACGGGAAACACCGTTTTAACGTCTTATAAAAGTCTCTGCGGTGAGGTTATTGAGGAAATCTGACTCTAAAGCCTCACCTTTTAAAAAGAAGTACAAAATGACGATCCCAATTCCAAACGGAGGGGAAAATGTCGCAATGAACATTCCTAAGAAAAAGACACCAGCCTTTTCAAAACCTCGATAAAGTTTACTACTTAACTCGTTTAGAGATTGCCATTTCTTAAAAAAAGCAAAGCTTAAAAGAGAAAAAAGAAGGGTAAAACTAAATAACAAAAGAGTGAGAAATGCCAATAAGATTGAACTTAAGAGAAAAAAAAGGCGCAAACCAAATGGTGCCGGGATCTCCTTTAGCCTGTTAAAAGAGGAGATGGTCTCGTTGTGTTCAAACGGTCCCCCCTCAATCTCGTCGATAACGACATACTCGGGGTTGTGTTTTTCTTTATTTTCCTCTGGAAATTTATAAATAGTCATATCCTCACTTCCCTTACAAATTGAAGCCAAAAACTTTTGGATCTATTTTAAGGCTTTTGCCTCAATTTTGTTAAGTCCATTTAGAGCAGCTATCCTATAAGCCTCAGAATAAGAAGGATAATTAAATATTTCACTAATAAAATAGTCTATTTTTGCGTGAAAATTGATCGCGATCTCACCGATATGAATCAATTCAGCAGCTGATCTGCCAATAATATGAACCCCTAAAATTTCAAGGGTTTCAGCATGGAAAACGATTTTCAAAAGCCCAATAGAGCTTCCTGTGATATGAGATCTTGCGACCTCATAAAAATGAGCTCTTCCCACCTCATACCGATAACCCAATTGCTTTAATTGATCCTCTGTGTAACCCACGCTTGAGATTTCGGGAATCGTCCAAACACAAAACGGATAGGTTTTGGGAAAGTTATCTGCTTGAGCATTACAAGCATGTCTTGCTGCAAGACGCCCCTGTTCCATACTCGTAGATGCTAAACATGGCCCCCCAATCACATCCCCGACGGCGTAAATATGGGACTGCTCTGTTTGAAAATTATTATTAACAGAAATATACCCTTGATGGTTTAAAACAAGCCCGGCATTTTCAATTTCAAGACTCTTAACATTAGCCATCCGTCCAAGGGCGTATAAAACACAAGCACCAGTAGCTGTCGTTCCATCATCAAATGTCACTACCCCTAAATCGCCAACTCTTTGAATCTTAACAGGCTTTTTGTTGCGAAGAAATTTCATACCAAGATTGGTCAATGCCGTTTGTAGCTCAGTTCCCATTTCAGAATCTAGGAAGGGAAGAATATGATCCTTCTTATCTGCAATAATCACTCTTGTTCCAAGAGCTGAGAAAATGCTGGCATATTCAGCTCCAATCACCCCGCCCCCTAAGACGACCATTGTTTTAGGAATCTTTTTAATCCCAAGAAGTGTTGTCGAATCAACGATGACTTCTCCATCAAACGGGATTTCAGGAGGATTTCTCGGTTTTGAGCCGACGCAAATAATAAAATTCCTGGCTTTAATCCGGTAAAGTGTCTCCCCCTGATCATTTGAAACTAAAAGGACTTGGGGTGTTTTGAAATGAGCTTTTCCTTCCTGAATAAAGCGCACGTTATTGCGACGAAACTGCCTCTCAATCATCGAACGCTCTTCATGAACTACAATATCTAATCTGTGGTTGAGATCGCCAATCGTAATATCTTTAGAAGGTTCTTGGTTATCCAAAAACCCTCTTTCGTAAAATCTGGTATAATCGACAACAGCTTCTCGTAAAGATTTTGAGGGAATCGTACCTGAATAAAGACAAGAGCCTCCAGGAGCTTCCTCGCGATCGATAATTAAAGTGCGATACCCAAGCTTAACGCTTTGAATAGCAGCTTTTTGACCCGCGGGACCAGCTCCAATAATCGCTATGTCGACAAAAATATCTTCCATACCGCCATGCATATCTGAATTGCGATATCAAACACAAGAAGATTAATTTTTTTTTATTTCTTGAAGAGGCGAATCTTTTCCACAAATTGCTCAGCTAAGGCTTCGACACTTTTTTGTTGCTGAGGATTTTTTAAATCTCCATTCACTTCAAACGCCTCATAGGCTTTTGGGATACACTTTTGCCTTGGCATAACAAAGGTATAAATATTTCCAAGAATCGCTCTTAAATGAACAAGCCCTCTTAACCCCCCAAGTTCAGATGGGGATGCACTCATGATTAAAGCCCATTTATCGATAAAACAGCTTAAATCTTTCTCGTCCGCAGTTGCCTTACGAGACGCCCAATCGATCACGTTCTTTAAAACGGCCGAAATCGAACTGTTATACTCAGCAGATGCGATAATAAACCCATCGCTTTGCCACATGAGTTCTTTTATCTTTAAAGCATTTTTTGGCAATCCATCCTTTTCTTCCAAATCTTGATCGTAAAGAGGTAAAGGGTAATCTTTTAAGTCGATAAAGGTCACTTCCGCACCAGCTTTTTCAGCACCCTTAATGGCAATTTTAACCAATTTTTTGTTGTATGAGTCAACTCGTAAACTTCCTGCGAACGCTAATATTTTCATCGATTAAATCTCCCTTTTGAAAAGGAAAGATATACTCCAAAAAAAAATTAGCGACAAGTGAATAATGGATTTGAAACTAAAGCGACCTCAAAACCTAAAAGGGAAGCTTGCCCATAACCACTCAAACAGAGCCCTTCCATCGTTTGAAAATGAAAGGGGCGAGAATACGCTTTCCTTAAGCTTGAAAAATCAAAAAGAGGTTTAGCAAACGAATTGACTCGCTCCTCTTGAAGCTCTTTCTCAGAAAGATCGGTGTTGACATCAAACGCTGCCAATGGCTCCTCCTCAGAACCCCAATCCTCCTCGACAAAGGAGATCTCCTCCTCCTCTTCAACTTCCGTTTCACCTTCAGGAGATTCAAAGAGGAAAGAGTCAAAGCTAACACTTGTCAAACCAGAAAAATCCATGATTCCCTCCTCTTTTTTTAAAATTAATAATTAAATTTTAAATTAAAATTATTAATTTTTGATAAATTTGAAAAAAATAGTTTGTGTATATTTTTGATTCTTGTTATTTTGGGGATATGTCAAAGATTTTTGTCACAGGTGCTACCGGTTTTGTAGGAAAAAGACTAGTTATGAGTCTTTTGCATCAGGGGCATGAGGTGTTTGCTTTGTCTCGAATCAAAGGGGCGCCGATTTTTTCAAAAGAGTTTCCGAATCTTCACACGATTTATGGGGATTTACGAGACCCTGAAACTTTAAATCAGATTCCAAAACAGATTGATGCAGCTTATTACCTTGTCCATTCGATGAGTGAAATCGTCAACGACTTAAACCAGACAGAAACGCATATAGCCTCTTTATTTATAGAAGCGATGAAAAAGACTGAGGTGAAACAGATCATTTACCTTGGCGGAATTATCAACGACGAGGAAAAGCTCTCTGTACACCTTAAATCGCGCCTTTCGGTCGAAAAAATTCTTAAAGAGAGTGAGATTCCGACGACGATTCTTCGAGCAAGCGTGATTATTGGTGCTGGAAGCGCGTCATTTGAGATCATCCGAGATCTTTGCGAAAAACTACCAATTATGGTTGCGCCTAAATGGATCAATACAAAATGTCAACCGATTGCCATCTCAGATGTTCTTTTCTATCTGTCAGCTGTTCTTTTAAATTTAAAATGTTTGAATAAGACATTCGATATTGGGGGTCCAGAAATATTAACCTTTAAGGAGCTGATGCTTAGGTATTCAGCATCAAGACATTTAAAGCGTTTCATTTTTGACATTCCTGTATTAACTCCCCGTCTTTCAAGTTACTGGCTTGTACTTGTGACATCAGTTCGTCTCTCTTTATGTTCCTATCTTGTGGAGAGTATGAGAAGCTCAAGTGTTGTTGAACGAGATGAAATAAGATCGATTATTCCCCACAACTGCTTAACTTACGAAGAAGCGATAAAGCTTGCATTTCAAAACATTTCTCAAAACGAGGTGATTTCAACCTGGATGGATGCGTGGGATATTTCGGGGGTGCACCCGAGTATCCAGGATCACATAGAGGTGCCTAAAGAGGGGTGCCTAAAAGATGTGAGACGAGTAGAGATCAAAACTTCAAAAGAGGAAGCGATAGGGAAGATTTGGCGCATTGGTGGAGACACAGGTTACTACGCTCTTGACTGGGCTTGGTCATTAAGGGGGCTAATCGACCAATTGATTGGCGGTATTGGGCTTAATCGGGGCAGACGCCACCCTTCAGAGATTCAGGTAGGGGATTCGATCGATTTTTGGCGAGTGCTTCTTGCGGACAAGAAAAACGGCCATTTGATTTTATTTGCAGCGATGAAACTGCCTGGAGAAGCTTGGCTTGAATTTAAAATCGAGGGGGAAAAAGGGGATGAAATTTTGGTACAAACGGCGACGTTTAGACCGCAGGGAGTTTTAGGCAGACTCTACTGGTACTCTCTTTTCCCTTTTCATCTTTTCATTTTTCAAAGAATGGCAAACGCGATTGCTGAGTAAAAATATAGCATAAACATTTAAGCGTTATACCAATATTTAAGAGCTAAGAGATAAGTGCAGTTTTTTTAGGTTTATGTTTCAAGGTTTATGTTTTCAGGTTTAAGTTAAATTTGTTTTTTCAAGTTTAGCTTAAAACGTTTAGCGAAAGCGGTTTTTAAAGTTTAAGGTTTTGAAACAGTTTTTTCAAGTTTTTGGCTTAAGCCAAACTTGAAAAGGGGAGGGGGGAGAGAGGGCTTTAAAAGCCCTCTCTCCCCCCCTTAACCCCCCACCACTCACCCTAAATTCGGAAATGAGATAATGGCTCCAACCTTTGGTTGGAGGGGTTCTAAGGGGGAAAATGCTTTTCCCCCTTAGGATCCCCCTTTTGCTTCCCCTCCTGAGTTGAAAGCAGGGGGGAAAAGCGATTTCCCCCCTACCCCCCCCTTTGCGTCAAAGGGGGGAAAGTTCACTTTCCCCCCTACCCCCCCCTTGATCCTTCGAGTCGTTATTGTAACCGTTTGGCAATCGATCTATTCGGAAAAGAGCAAAATGCATTTCTTCAAGTTTTGGCCTTAAGCCAAAACTTTGGAAATGCAAGAGGGAGGAGAGGTTTCGCACCTCTCCTCCCCGTCCCACCTCACCGCGTTAGGGGCTTTCGCCCCTAAAACCCCTTATAATTGGGTTGCAAGGGCGAAGCCTTTGCTGCAAAGAGAGGGGTTAAGGGGAGAGAGGTGCAAAACCTCTCTCCCCTTTGCCTTAAGGTTTGGCGCTAGCCAAAAACCTTAAGGGATTAAACTTCATCCGATTAGATCGAACGTCAAATAGTTACAACAATGGGTAAAAGGATCAAGGGGGGGGTAGGGGGGAAAGGAACTTTCACCCCTTTGACGCATAGGGGGGGGTAGGGGGGAAATCGCTTTTCCCCCCTGCTTTCAACTCAGGAGGGGAAGCAAAAGGGGGATCCTAAGGGGGAAAAGCATTTTCCCCCTTAGAACCCCTCCAACCAAAGGTTGGAGCTATTATCTCGTTTCCGAATTTAGGGTGAGTGGTGGGGGGTTAAGGGGGGAGAGAGGGCTTTTAAAGCCCTCTCTCCCCCCTCCCCTTTTCAAGTTTGGCTTTAGCTACAAACTTGAAAAAACTGTTTCAAAACCTTTAACCTTTAAAAATAAACACTTAAAACCTTTAACCTTTAAAAATAAAAACTTAAAAAATTTAACCTCACCCTTAAAATTACAAACTTAAACCAAAAAATTAAAGCAAAGCCTTGATACGATTTTTTCAAGTTTGGCTTTAGCTACAAACTTGAAAAAACTGTTTCAAAACCTTTAACCTTTAAAAATAAACACTTAAAACCTTTAACCTTTAAAAATAAAAACTTAAAAAATTTAACCTCACCCTTAAAATTACAAACTTAAACCAAAAAATTAAAGCAAAGCCTTGATACGATTTTTTCAAGTTTGGCTTTAGCTACAAACTTGAAAAAACTGTTTCAAAACCTTTAACCTTTAAAAATAAACACTTAAAACCTTAAACTTTAAAAATAAAAACTTAAAAAATTTAACCTTACCCTTAAAATTACAAACTTAAACCAAAAAATTAAAGCAAAGCCTTGATACGATTTTTTCAAGTTTGTAGCTAAAGCCCTAACCTTGAAAAAAAATTTAACTTAAACAAAACCGCTTTAACTTAAAGTGTCTGGATCTTTCGCTGTTTGGGTACCACTTTGATCCGAAGGTCGGAGGTTTCGTTCGGGTAAAGTGTCACAACATCCTCATCGAGTACAAACTCGTGGTTAGAAGGCATTTGCCCCCACTCAACCTCAACTTGCCAGTTTCCAGGTGGAAGTTGGCTAAACAAAAATTCCCCCTCCCGATTCGTCAGCTGAGTATACGTTTCTTTTCGCCCCTTCGAATAAATATAAACTGCCGCACCCTCAATCGGCTTTAACTCCTTGAATGTACTATTTTTCTTAAACCCTTTTGTCGATAAAGCCTTCTCCTCCACCGTTTGCCCAACCTCCTCAAAACCATAAAGCATCACCCGACCCCTTAAAGTTGATGAGCGCACCATCACAAGAGATATGTTTTTTTCAAAGCCCCCCTCCAGATTCTGAGAAAGCGCTTCCTTATTTGCTAACACAAACCCTTCAGTATCCGAATTCACGAAAAGAGAGTGCTTACCAGGATCAATATTTGGAAAGGCAAACACCCCATTTTTATCCGTTAATGTCTTGCGAGGTCCACACTGAATCTGTTGATACCTCAAAGGATCACCCCTGTCATCCACAAGATGGCCGCAAAGAGAGCTCTTGGAACGCTTTCGTCCACTGATAACGTTCCAAGGAATCGAGTAACTAAAATTAGTAAAATACTGGTAAGAGCAGCAACTCGGTATATACTTCACTAAACCATCAATCTCAAATGTGTGACCATTGCAAAAGAAAAAAGCTGATCTTAAAGAACCACACGTCACCCCATCAAAACGGGTAAACCACCAGTGATTAATTCCAGCATCAAATCGAAATCTAGAGTTACCACGCCAGCTGATTCGAAAACCTGCTCTTTTTTTCCACGTATCAAAACAAGTTTCCGTAAAAGGACCAAAGCTTAAATTAAAACTCCCATACCAACACCTGTTAAGGCAGCCACTTATGTTGCTATTGATTTCACACCAAACCGGGGAACTATCACAACAATACGAGTTCTTGTATTGCCCAAGAGCTGCTCCTACATAATAATGGAGCGAGCAAAGAAAGCCAGATGCCCCTAAAGTTCCCGTATTTGAAATTGTTGTAAAATTTGAACAGCGATCTTCAAGAACTTGATACTGATAAGTAAAATTCGTCAGCACAAGTCTCGGAGGACAAGTCAACATTGCTGTCAAAACTCTATTCTCTCTATAGAGTCCCCCTTTATAACCATCGATAAAATTGCGTGTCCCCAAATAACTGATATTTCCCCGAAAACAATTGAATAAAGGAAAATTACCCGTCACGTTAAGCGAGTCGCCTCCATTGTAGCAAAACTGGTAGAGATCAGGGCAAAACTCTTTTGTAAAACCATACGAAACCCCTTTTAAAACTCCTTGAGCACCAAAAAGATACGCCTCTCTTTGGGTTTGCCAATTCTTCCCATATTCCCCAAACACTCGGTGATTTTTATTTGAGATATCAGTACCGATAGAGCTTAATAGGGCGCTCCTACAATCTTCCGGAGCCTGCCCTATCTCCTCATCCCAAGCTTTGACCACATTTGTCGTAACGCTCCACCAAGGAAAAGGGTAGTAGGAGAAAAAACCACCCCCAAAAAGCTGCTGATCCCATCGGTTTGAACTAAGAAATAATACACCTGCCTGCGCCTTCTTAAAAAATCCCTTAACTGAGCCTCCTACTCCAAAAACTCCTCTTAAAGTCAAAGGAGTCAGTGTGAAAAAACCATCAGCCACACGAAGCTCTTTGGTTGGATCTCTATAAAGAAGATCACATCTTTCGAAAAACCCATCGTTATTTTCAAAAAAATGGCAATCCCTAAATGTCGGAGTACACCCATAATACGATACATATTTAGATTTAGCTTCATCTAAGTACCCTTCCCCCTCCGCTTCCAAGTAAACCTCCCCCCATTTATCCCATGTCGTTCCACCAATCGTCAGTACAGAAGGAATCGTGATGTAAGGGTCAAATTTATCTGTACATCTTGGATAAATATGGGTAAGAAATGACGTTTTTGCCAAGCAATTCTCTTCACCTATTGATTTTAGAAAAATTTCGACAAATTGAGAGTAACACTTCTTGCCAGTTGGAGAAAAAACATCCAACTCAATAACCCTTGATTGTTGTGGAAGAAGTTTTATCCTCTCCTCACAATGAAAAATAGTCTGCTCATTTGAAGAAAGAAAAAACTCTTGAGCAGTATTCCCTAAATTTTGCACAAAAATAGAAACAGGATAAACATCTGATTCAAAAGCATTTTTAGGGTATGACTCCACTTCGCATCTCAACCCTTTCACTTCAAGCACCTTAAAGGAAACTAAAGTTTCAACAACCTCTTTCCCATTTTCTAGTCGATAGGTTATTGAATAGTTGCCCGGAGAGACATACTTTGGAGGGACGATCGCCACCATTTGAAGACTTGTCCCACAAGCTTTAATAGCAAAAGGACTCTTTTGGGTCATAAGAGAGGTCCACCCTTTAGGTAAGAGTAAACTTGGTGTAGCAACCACCTCTTCCTGACTGTTATTTTTAACAAGAAAAGTTAAACGATTAGACTCGCCTGGATCGCACTCGATTTGTTGATCGCTTTTAAGATGAATTTCAAGAGTAGCTGTCTCGTCAGCAAAAAGAAAAAACGAAAAAAAAAAAGAGGCAGATAGGAGAAAATCCCAATATTTCTTAATTGAATGGAGTTTCGAAACAGGTCTAATAGTCTCTTATCCATTGTTCCTTTAAAACCTCACAAGTCCTGAGTCAACAATCAGTTTTTCAAGAGGGGGGCCCGGTCTTTCGCTTTGTGGCTCTATTTTTTGGAGCAAGGCTCTTAAATTCTCCTCCTCAGGTTCAAATGTTTCTAAAAGAACCCTCAATTTTTCCTCTTCACTCAAAGGTTTTGGAATCGTAAACGAGTACTGTCCTCCAAAGATAGCCTCCTCAGAGTGATCAAGCAAAAGAAAACCCTCATAATCCCCCGGCTCAACTTGAGAAACATCAAAACTAAAACGAACAGAGCAAGCGGGTAAAACTAATAGTTTTGTGGCTTTTAATTCCTCAATTTTGCCCCCCTCTTTTGTAAAAATATCTAAAGAGGGATTCAATTGGACAAAACGACTTCCTTGATTTTCAACATCGAACTGAAGAAGCTTTTTTTCCCCATTTTTAAAAATCTCATGTTTCAAAACTTTAACCGAATAAGTCCCACTCGTTCCTATCTCAACAATCACCTGAATGCCATATCTTACTACTGATTGAATAGTCTGATAAACTTTACCCTCCGAAAGAGGCGCTACAACCGGTTCCACAAATATGATCCCCCAATAGGTGCCCTCAAGAGACATATCGTTTGGTACAGAAAGAGAAAACTTCATCTCAGCACCAGTTTTTGGAGGAAGGGTTAAATGAGTTTGAGGAAGAGTTATCCAAGGACAACACGATTTAGACGAATAGCCTGGTGGATTGAAAGAAAATGAACCACCTGCACTAAAAGAATAATCCATACAATAAATCTTTACTTCTTCTGTTTTATCTGTGGGATTTGATAAAACGATCGGGCTTTTCATTTGATCCCCAGGTTTAGCACCAAAAAGGAGCGTGGTGCGAGAATTTACAGCAATGCCCCCTTCTAAAAAACAAGGTGAAACAAACAAAAAGAGCACTAAAAAAAACAACACGACACCTTAACTTCTTTCAGATGAGTTCCCAATACCAAAAAGAGCTTCTTTACCATTCACCGAAGCTAACAATTTCTGAAGGCCTCAAACACAAATCTTACGAATGGAACTGCAGCTTTTAAGGACACTTTAGGCTCTTCCATTTTTTTTTATCAACAAAAAATCATTCGACTTAAAAAAAAAACTTTTAAAAAATTTATTAACGTTTTATGAAGGGGAAGTATAGGAAAAAAGGCTCTCTTAAGCTTCATCCTCTGGAGAACCCTAAAAAAAATGAAAATTCTCATTAAAGGAAAAAAAAATGAAAAAACTTCTCTCTTTTTTAGCTCTTTTGAGCTTACACACTGCGGGTTTTGCGCAAACCCCCTATTGCGGGGGCCAACAACCCTACAATGGCTATTGTAGCGGCGTTAGTGGTCAAGACTCTGCCGTTATTACCTTTATCATTAACCCTTTTGAATATATCGAACTTCACGATCATGCCATCGAATTTAGCAACTGCCCTTTTGTCGACCATGAATGTTCAACAAAATATTACCTCCCTTGCACTTCAGTCACCTCATCACTTAGCGCTGCAACAAATACAGCCTCCTGCGAAACACCAAAAGCGATTATCGGCCAATTAAGTTGTGCAATGCCCTGCTGCACGGCTTTGGGAGTAAAAATGGGATTGCCAACAAGATCTTGTTATGATGGTGGTTGCTATGAATCAGCTCCTGGAGGAAAGGGATGTCAAGCCCCCGGATTTTGTGGTGAAGATCAAGGGCCTGTCGATCTGACGGATGGAACAGCTAAAATACTGATTTCATGTATTACATGTCCTTTTAGCGACTGCAATATTCCGATCCAATACGCCTTTTGTGCCGATGTTTGCGCAACGCCGGGAATTTTCCAAAGGCTTTTAACGATTTCATTCATAGACCAATCACCTATTGCATGTTGTGGTTTGAATGGATGTCCAACATGTCCTTAAACTAAGGAATATCTAACACTTTTTGGGGTTGTATTGATTTCAATACAACCCTTTTTTTTACCCTCATCTCAAAAAATTTCCTTCCCAATTTAAGAGCGATCGTGCTACTTTCAATTTTGCTTAACTTAAATAAAAACAGGTTTTTCATGCGCATTCTCTCACTTATTTTAGTTTGTTTATTCTTAAACTTTTCTGAAGTCGAAGCTAAAACCTCCTCAGAGATGAAAGCCTTATGGCAAAATCATCTTAAACAATTAAAACCATACCCGGAGGCTGAGTTTAGCGGAAAAGGGATAGTGATTGCAGCGGGAGGAGAATTTTATCTTATCAACGCCTATGTGAATTTAAGTGTTTTACGTCATTTAGGATGTCAACTGCCCGTTGAGATTTGGTATATCGGTCAGAATGAGTATGTTCCCCATTTAATCGAAAAACTCGAAGGGCTTGGCGCTCATTGCCGAGATATTACAGAAGTCTTCCCCTATTCTATTAAAGGATTTGAAGTCAAGGCCCACGCCATATTAGCCAGTAGTTTTCAGGAAGTGATGCTTCTTGACGCAGATAACGTGGCGCTTGATGATCCCGAATACCTTTTTTACTCAACCGACTATTTAAAAACAGGAGCCCTATTTTGGCCCGATTCCTCAACTTTAAAAGCAACAAATCCCCTCTTTGAGACTCTTAACTTACAACCAAGAGATATGAGAGCACAAGAGAGTGGACAGTTGATTATCGACAAAGCGCGTTGCTGGGAAGCTCTAAACCTATCAGTCCACATGAACAAAGAAAGTCACTACTACTACGAACATATCTACGGGGACAAAGACACCTTTCAACTCGGTTGGCTTGCAACGAAAACCCCTTTTGGGATGGTCAAATTTTTACCAGGCCTTGTGTTTAAAGTAGCAGGTGATTTGTCTTTTTCAAGTTTTCTGCAAAGAAACTCTCAGGGGCGTCCGATATTTTGCCACACCGTCTTAGTGAACTGGTCTGAAAGAAAAGATCTAAAACCTCTTTGGAACTACTACGTATTACCCACTCAATCTCCAAACGTTTTAACCCCAGAGTACCCTTTTCGGGTCAATAACTTTAATTCCTTTAGAGTTCAATTTGGGAATTTGGAAGAGATTTGCATTAATTTTTTAAGAGAGGTTAAAGACTTTGATTAAGAGAGCCATTTTACTTTTAGTTGTCATCTCATTTTTTTCTCTTCATGCGAAAAATCCACAGGTTGTGGATCAAAGAAAGCCTGAAGAGATGAAGCAACTTTGGAAAGACGCCCTAAACGAGATCCCAAAGTGTCCTAAAGGTTTTTTTGAAGGTCGAGGGATTGTTATGGCTGCAGGGGGTGAATACTACCTTGTTAATGCGTTTATCAACTTAAGTCTTTTACGCTATAAAGGGTGTGATCTGCCCGTTGAGATCTGGTATATCGGAGAAGAGGAATACATCCCAGAAATCATGGAGAAGCTAAAAGCGTTAGGAGCTCAATGTTACGACGTTACCCACTTTTTTGATTACCCTATCCGCGGTTTTGAAGTGAAGCCTCATGCGATCCTTGCAAGTAATTTTAAAGAAGTGATGTTAATCGATGCCGATAATATTTGCTTAAGAGATCCCTCCTACCTTTTTGATTGTCAGGAGTATAAAAATGCAGGGGCTCTTTTTTGGCCAGATCAGATGATGATTCGAAAAGAGAATGTCCTTTGGGACGTACTCGAACTTGAGCCTCGCCTTTATAGGGGACAAGAGAGTGGTCAACTGATCATTGATAAGGAAAGATGCTGGAAAGCGTTAAACCTTTGCGTCCACATGAACAAAGAAAGCTCGTTTTACTACAAACATATCCACGGAGACAAAGACACATTTTTCTTAAGCTTTATGACAAGTAAAACTCCTTATCATATGGTGAAACATTTACCAGGACTTGTCTTTTCGGAAAAAAATATTGCCTCATTTATCGGTTTTTTACAAAGAGACTTGGAGGGAGAGCCTTTATTTTGCCATGCAACCGATATCAATTGGTCCGACAGAAAGGACCTTGAAAAAAAATGGATTTTTTACAATTTAACCGATAAAAAATTTAACTGCTTAAACCTTAAATTCCCCTGGGTTAATCTACCATGGTTTAACTTTCGGGAATCATTTGGACTCATAGAAGATCGCGCCATACGGTTACTCTTTGACATAAAGCCGAGCTTTAGTGACTTCTCACTAAAAAACACGCAAACAAGCCCTTTCTTTCATCCCGCATTTGAGGAAACTCATTACGATCTCGTACAATACATCAGTAACTTTCCCTTTAAAAAATACACACTTTGCCAAGCGGGGGAGTATCGTTTTTATGTCGAACACAAAAACGACACGTTTATAAGTCCCTTCAAAATGAGTTTAAAAAAAGGGTCACTTTTTGAACCTCACCTCATAAATCTTCTTAAGCAATACATTAGAGCTGGCTCTTTAGTTTTAGATATCGGGGCAAATACAGGCACTCACGCGGCACAACTGGCTTCTTTGGTGACAAATGAGGGGCAAGTGATCTGTTTTGAACCTCAAATGAAACATTTTAGGGAACTTTACCAAAATCTTAAAATCAATAATCTCCAAAATGTCTCTATCATGCGATATAGCGTGAAAGATAAAGATTGCTCAATTCTTGTCCCCAAACTAGATGAGGAAGGAGCTTTAAATGTAAAAGAACATCTCGATTTAATTACTTTAGATCATTTTAACTTTTCAGATCTCTCCTTTATTAGAATAGCAACTAAAGAGAGCCCTGAACCAACTCTCTTAGGTGCCAAAGAGACTCTTTTAAGAAATAGACCTACAATCCTCATCGAATTCACAACTGATCATCTCTTCACCTCGACCGCTGAAGGAAAGGTGGAACTTGAAAGTACGATCTTGTTTTTAGAATCCCTCAATTACAAGGTTAAAAATATCGCGTCAAATAAATACTTAGCTATCCCATTGGAGTGAAAATGAAATTAAATTATTTAGTTTGTTTAATGTTGTTTCCCGTTGTTTTATTCGCCCAAAAAAATAAGGATCATTTTCTACACCCACTCTTTAAGGATAACTATTTTAAGATTGAATCGTTCTTATCACAATTCCCCCTTAAAGAATACACTCCTTGCAAATCAGGTGATTTTTTATTTTATATAGATAATGCGATCTGTTTGAATCAATCGCTTGATGGAATCAAAACCCATTTAAAAAATGGGCTTGTCTGGGAATCCCATCTCATAACTCTTTTGAACAAACACATCATCCCCGGCACGTTAGTCTTAGATATTGGAGCACACATCGGCACTTTGACACTACCAATGTCGACAATTGTTGGTGAAAAAGGGGAAGTGATTGGTTTTGAGCCTCAACCAAAGCTTTTTCGAGAACTTTACCATAATCTTAAGATCAATATGATCTCAAATGTCACTATTATGCGTTACGCTCTTGGTGATTCATTTAAACCTGTTCAAATGAATGTAGGAGCCCATGAGAATGAAGGGGGAACAGGGGTCGGCGTAGGGGGAGATTGGGTCGACATGTATCCTCTTGATTTTTTTGAATTTTCGAATATTTCATTAATGAAAATAGATGTTGAGGGGTTCGAGGATCAAGTCCTCTTGGGAGCTAAAGAAACGATCTTAAGAAATAAGCCTGTTATTTTGATCGAAATCATGGGAGGGCAAATTTATGAAACGGCTTCAGTTGAAATAAAGGAGCGCATTGACCACACCATTTCCATTTTAGAATCTTTCGGGTACCGAGTAGAAAATATTCAAACACACGACTACCTGGCAACTTTTAAAGACTAAATAAGTAATGGCTAAAGTACAATACACCAAAGTAGAGGACATCTTAATTGAAGGTTTAAGGAAGTTTAAAACTGATAATTTACTCAACTTAGCCAACATTGCAGCTCAAATTGGGCCTAAAAAGAAAGATACAAAAAAAATTTTAGAACAATTAAAAGCGGAGCTTCAATTTTTCAAAAAAAAAGATCCCTCTCTTTTAAAAAAACTAACTGATAACCCCAAAGAAATTAAAAAAATACTTGAAGATTCAACTTCTTTGACAGAAGAGGAGTTGAATCTCATAAACTCTTTTATCGAAAAATTTACCGAGTATAAATTGTCTTTAAAACTTGCTGCGACAGAGGAGACTAATGAGTCGATTATAGAGCAAGAGAGGATCAAACACATCAACAAGCGGTTTAATGTTCGGGATAAATGGCTTCCTTTACATTAGTCACCTAATTTCTTGCTTGCAAATGAAACTTCTGATAGAATGGCTTCTTAAATTGCATTAGGGAGTTTTATCATGGCAAGAGCTTGCGTCGTAACTGGAAAAAAAACCACTGTAGGGTACAAGTACTCTATTCGCGGAATCGCAAAAAAACAAAAAGGGATCGGTCTTAAAATTACTGGTAAGACCAAGAGAACTTTTAAACCAAATATTGTCAAAAAACGATTTTGGAATGAAGAGCACAAAAAGTTTGTCACACTCAAAGTTTCAACAAAGGGTATGCGCACTATTGATAAGAAAGGTGTTAGCGTCGTCTTAAGAGAAATCAAAAAAGCCGCTTAATTCCGCGGCTCTGGATAAAAAAATCCTTCTTCATTGTAATCGTCGATGTATGTTTGTGCCCCTTGAACCAGATAAGCTGCAAGTAAAGGGTCTCCTTCATACGTCATTTTAACTTGCATATCTCCACTTTCTGAAGGCGGATCGCACGTGATCAGCACGTAACATGCGTGTTTTTCTGCTAGCAACTCATGTATTTTTTGTTGCTGGTCAGACAACTCAATGTCATGCCTCATACTCTTTGGAATCACCATGTCCCTTCCATTTTTTTTCCTTTAAAGGTCACATTAGCAAATATCGTGAATTTAATACAAATCTAACTTCATGTTAATTATTTTCTTGTCAGTTGTCTCTCACTTTTCTATAGTGCATTTGAGGGATAAAACATGTTCAATACTTTAATTAACTGGGTCAATATAAATTCACATGCAACTCATTTAGAGGGAATTGCAAGAATGAGAGACCTACTAAAGGACTCATTTATTGAACTTAATGGACAAATTGAAGAAGTCCCTTTACCTCCCTATAAAAAAATATCCGCGGATGGAACTATTCAAGAATTTGAAGCTGGACCTTGTCTTAAAATAACAAAAAGAGAGAAAGCACCTTTTCAAATTTTTCTTGGAGGGCATATGGATACGGTGTTCACCAAGACAAGCCATTTTCAACAAGCTCGATGGGAGGGTAAGAAAAGACTTGTAGGGCCGGGAGTTGCAGATATGAAAGGGGGGCTTTTCGTCATGCTGCAAGCTCTTCTTGAATTTGAGAAACACCCACTTGCCGAAAGAGTGGGATGGGAAGTTTTTATCAATACAGACGAAGAGATCGGATCCCCCTCATCGAGAACCTACTTCCAAAAATTAGGCACTAAATTTCAAGCTTCTCTTCTTTTTGAGCCGGCATTTCCCGATGGCGCCATCGCAGGAAAAAGAAAGGGTTCTTTATCGATTTATGCCGTAGCTAAAGGAAAAGAGGCTCACGCAGGAAGAGATTTTGAAATGGGAAAAAATGCGATAGGCTTCATTTGCGATTTTGCATCTGAGGCAAAAAAATTAACCGACTTGAAAAAAGGGCTCACACTTAACCTTGGGTATATTCAAGGAGGGGGTTCACTAAACGTCGTGCCCGACATAAGCGTTCTTGGAATCAATGCCCGAATGGAAACGACCTCTGATTTAGAAACCCTCCAAAAAACTCTAAAACACCTCTCAGGAGAGGATATCACACTTTTTGAGCACTCGGTGCGTCCGCCAAAACCGTTAAACGGAATCTCTCAATCGCTTTTTAAACTCTTTGAAGAGGTGACTGAAGAGATGAATGATCCCCTGATTCTCCGTGAAACTGGGGGCACCTGTGATGGCAATCTTTTACAAGCGTATGGTTTAAGATGCATCGATGCTTTGGGCCCAATCGGCGGGCAAATCCACACAGAACACGAGTACCTCGAAGTCGACTCGATTGAAAAAAGGATCGAAAGAGCTACAAACCTTCTAATTGCACTTGCAAAGGGGAACAGATGAGTAAAGCTGAAAAACTGCATAACGATCCCCGCATCGAGGAGGCCAAAAACCTCTTAATCTCTGCCTTAAACGATTACAAAGAAAAAATAACCGAAATCAAAGAAGCAGATCCTGAAAAAAAAATCTCCTATGAAGCTCTTATTAAAGAGATGGGTGAATTACGGGGAGCTCCCCTTTGGTATCCTTATTTGGGTAGCGGTCTTGGGAATGGTGCCTTAGTGGAACTTGCCGATGGAAGCGTCAAATACGACGCGATCATCGGGATCGGAGTGCACATTTTAGGGCACAGCCATGAAGAGGTCGTAAAAGGTGCAATTGACGCTTCCCTTTCCAACACGATCATGCAAGGGCACCTTCAACAAAACAAAGACACTTGCTCTCTTCTATCCCTTTTAAAAACGATCAGCGGAAAAGAGCACGCCTTTTTGACAACCTCTGGCGCCATGGCTGTTGAAAACGCTCTAAAAATTGCTCTGCAAAAAAAATCGCCTGCTAACCGCATTTTAAGCTTTGAAAACTCGTTTTCAGGACGAACACTAGCAACAAGCCAGATCTCAGATAAACCCAAAAACAGGGATGGACTACCAACAAATATTTTTGTCGATTATATCCCGTTTTTCGATCCTAAGAGGCCCCAAGAGAGCACTCAAGAAGCTGTAGCCACCTTAAAAAAGCTCCTTTATCGCTACCCTAAACAACACGCCTTGATGCTCTTTGAACTGGTTCAAGGAGAAGGCGGTTGCTATGTTGGAGAAAAAAACTTTTTTCACGCGCTTTGCACTATTTTAAAAGAGGAGGGGATTCTCATTTTTTTCGATGAGGTGCAAACTTTTGGCAGACTTCCTGAACTCTTTGCTTTTAACTACTTTGACTTAAAATCATTTGGGGATATCGTGACAATTGGAAAAGCCTCCCAAGTGTGCGCAACCCTTTTTGACTCAAACCTAAAACCTCGCCCCGGGCTCTTAAGCCAAACTTTTACCGCAGCAACTGCACAAATTCAAACAGCAGAGGTGATCATTAACCATCTCATCAACAACAACTACCATGGGGAAAAAGGGCGCATCAGTGAAATCTACAAAAAAATGAGGGATCATTTAGAAAGAATCGCCAAAAATCACCCCGATAAGCTCTCTGGACCCTTTGGAATTGGGGTGATGATTGGAATGACCCCTTTAAATGGGGATGAAAAACTCGTCATGAACCTCTCAAAAAGGCTTTTTGAAAAAGGAGTCATCTCATTTATTGGGGGAGCCAATCCGACAAGACTTCGTTTTTTACTACCCCTAGTCATAACCGATAAACAGATCGATCATATTGCTCAAATTTTGGAAGAGGAGCTGTTATTGTGATCGTTCGTCCCATCGAAAAAAAAGACTTCGAGACGTATCTCAAATTTGCTAAAGCCGCAGGGGTCGGAATGACAAGTTTGACTGCTAACAAAAAAACCCTCTATGAAAACCTCGAAAAATCGCTCTACTCTTTTCAGAAAAAAGTGACTCGACCAGAAGATGAGCTTTATCTTTTTGTCTTAGAAAATTTGGAAACGAAAGAAATCGGGGGGATCTCAGGGATCTATTCGAAAACAAAAGAGCGATGTTACTACAAACTTGAAGAGAAAGAGGGGTATCATGTTTTGCACCCCCTTTGCGAAGTCAGCGGTCCCTCAGAGCTTTGCTCCCTCTTTATCCTTCCCCATTTTAGGCAACTAGGTTTAGGAAAATTTCTCTCCTTTAGTCGTTTTCTTTTTATCGCCTCCTTTAGAGAAAGGTTCACCAAGGTGATCTCGGCAGAGCTTCGAGGACATGTCGATAAAAACATTTCTCCCCTTTGGAATGCGCTTGGAAGACATTTGTGTCCGATGAGTTTTAAGGAACTGAATCAAAAACTTCACGAAGGACAAAACACCTTAAAAAAAAGCCTCTCAGAGTACCCTCTCTACTCGTTTTTGCTTCCTAAAAAAGCAAAAGAGTGTTTAGGAAAACCCCACTTGCACAGCGAAAGAGCTTTACAAATTCTTATCGATCAAGGGTTTGAGTTGACTCATCTGATCAATCCAAACGATGGTGGCCCCCTAGTACAGGCCAAAATCGAGGAGATAAAAACAATCAAAAACAGCGAAGCTGCCCCTCTTTTTTCAATGGATCATTGCCCAGGAGAGGAGGAGTTTTTTGTGGCGACGACCTCATTAGAGTTTAAAGCGGTCTGTTGCCGATTAAAAAAGAAGCAAGGAGAAGTGACCCTCTCCCCTGAGTCTGCAAAACATCTTGAACTTGAAATAAACGACACCATCCGTTTCATAAAAAAGAGGCAAACATGATCTCAAAAAATCCAGCGACCGGAAAGATCCTTTGGGAAGGAGCGGAAGCGTCTAAAGCTGATGTTCAAAGAGCTGTAAACTTATCCTGCGAGGTTTTTCCTCAATGGTCTTTAACCCCAATGGAGGAGAGAATCAACCTCCTTTTAGATTACCAGCAGGTCCTCAAAAAAAAAGAGACGGAGCTTGCGCGCCTCATCTCGGAGGAAACAGGAAAACCTCTTTGGGAAGCTAAAACTGAAGTAGCCTCGATGATTGGAAAAATCGATATTTCAATCGAGGCTCAAAATAAACGATGCCCCGAAGAGATAAGAGAGAGCTTACCCACTTCAAAAATACGCTACAAACCAAAAGGAGTGCTTGCCGTTTTTGGTCCCTACAATTTTCCGGGCCATCTTCCAAACGGCCACATTGTACCAGCACTTCTTGCTGGAAATACCGTCATTTTCAAACCAAGCGAGTTAACCCCTTTGGTGGGTGTCGCTCTTTTTAACTGTTTTGAAGAGTGCGCCTTTCCAAAAGGAGTGGTTCAGTTGCTTCTTGGAGGTAAAACGACGGGGCATCACCTAGCCTCATCAAAGAAAATCGACGGCGTTCTTTTTACGGGAAGCTACTCGACAGGAAAAATCCTCTCCAAGCTTTTAGCTAAAACTCCCGAAAAAATTTTGGCCCTCGAAATGGGGGGCAACAACCCTTATGTGATTGGAGAGGTCGAGGATTTAAAAAGTGCAAGTTTATTAACAATTCTCTCAAGCTATATCTCTTCTGGACAGCGCTGCACTTGTGCAAGACGATTAATTATTAATAATAATTCTTCTTTTTTAGACGTTTTAATCCCTTTAATTAAAAAAATTCAAGTGGGGAGCTACACCGATTCAAATGAACCGTTTATGGGCCCTCTCATCAATAACTTAGCTGCAGACCGGGTCTTAGAGGCTCAAAAGGAACTGATCGAAAAAGGGGGTATCCCCCTTATTCTAACAAAACGCATAAAAGAGGGGTTTCCCTTCCTGACACCGGGACTCATCGATGTAACACACGTACAAAAAAGAAGCGATGAGGAGATCTTTGGGCCACTTCTACAAGTGATTAGGGTCAAAAACTTTAAAGAAGCAATAAAGCAAGCAAATAAAACAACATATGGCCTTGCCGCAGGCCTTTTAAGCGATAATCCGTTAGAATTTGAGGAGTTTTATCAAACAGTTAGAGCTGGAGTCATCAATTGGAACACCCCTCTCACAGGAGCCTCATCACAAAATCCCTTTGGTGGATTTGGGAAAAGTGGCAACAATCGGCCAAGTGCCTTTTTTGCAGCAGACTACACCAACAGCCCCGTAGCTTCCCTTGAAAACACCTTATGCCTGACCCCAAAATCACTACCTCCTGGAATTTTATGAGCTTGGAAAAAAAAAGAGCATCGCCTGAAGAGATCGAACTCAATGTCGATACGTTAGTCGGACCCACTCACCTCTTCCAGGGACTCTCTTTTGGAAATATCGCCTCAATTAATCACGAAGGTCTTGTCTCCTCTCCCAAACAAGCGGCTCTTCAAGGCCTTGAGAAAATGTGGCTTTTGGATAAGCTGGGTGTCAAACAGGCTGTTTTACCCCCACAGAAACGACCTCATATCCCTTTCTTGAAACAAGCAGGATTCTCTGGGTCTGATAAAGAAATAGTGACAGAAGCCTTTTTAAAGGCCCCCACCCTTCTTGCTATAGCTTCCTCAAGCTCAAGTATGTGGTGTGCAAACTCTGCCACCGTCTCTAAACAGGGCGATACCCTACACATCACACCAGCCAATTTAAGTTTTATGCCTCACCGCTCCTTGGAAAAGGAGGAAACAGAAAAATATTTAAAGTTACTTTTCGAAGATCCTAAGATTTTTATCCATCACCCCCCACTTCCCAGTAACCTGCCCGATGAGGGAGCTGCAAACCATATGCGGCTTGTATTTCAAGAAAAAAGCCTTGATATTTTCGTTCACGGCAGACACCTTCTTGAAAAATTAAAACACCTCTATCCTGCAAGACAACCCCTTGAGAGCCAGGAAGCGGTAGCAAGAACTCATGAGATCCCAAATTGTTTATTTATTAGGCAGAGTGAGGAGGCGATCAATGCAGGAGCCTTCCACAACGACGTGGTGGCAACAAACTTTGAAACTCTTCTTCTCTTCCACGAAAAAGCGTTTTCAGAGAAAGAGAGAGTTTTAAAACAGATTCTCAAGCGCGCCCCTTATGCTAACCTTCTTGAAGTTAAAGAGGAGGAGCTACCTTTAAAAGAGGCGATATCCACCTACTTTTTCAACTGCCAAATCGTTCGATCAGAAAAAAATGAACGCGTTATAATAGCTCCCAAAGAGTGCGAAGAAAACAAACACGCCAACAATCTTTTAAAAAAACTTTTAGAGCAAAACGTTTTTGACCAAATCTATTTTTTCTCATTGACTGAGAGTATGCAAAATGGAGGGGGACCTGCCTGTCTTAGATTACGAGTCCCCCTTTCTAAAAAAGCTTTTGCCAAAGTGAATCCTAAATTTCTTCTCACTGAAAAACTCTACCTCGACTTAAAAAAATGGATCAACACTTATTATAGAGAAAAGCTTACTCTAAAAGAGATCCCAGAGATTTTAGAAGAGTCTGATACAGCATTTAAAGAGCTTTCAAGAATCTTTGGTTGTCCATTGGAATAATTTACAAAGCTCACTCCATCTGGTTAAAGTCTTCTCCGAATAGTTTTGATTTTTCTGGGGAAGAACCGAAACATTGGCCCCTTTCCAGGAAATCTCCGCCTTAAGAAGCTCGTCCATAAATAAGTTAAAAGAGCCTTCCGAAACCCTATTTTCTCTTAAGTCTAACGTTTGAATAGGAGCACGATAAATAAGAGGAATAAGCTTATCAATAGCTACTAAAGAATTATTGGATAAATCAAGTTCTACTAATTTGTTTTGAGAAGCTAAATTTACAAAGAAATCATCCTCTAACAAGTTTGATGGGAACCTCAACAACTCAAAAGAGTTTTTTAATAAGTTTTTTATATGGGAAGTTTTTAAAGAGAGATGTTGTAGATTGATCCCCACTTTCTGTTTAGTACTCATAAATTGGGTTGTTAAACTTAAGACTTTCTCTATTTGCTCTTCAGTTTCACGATCATTCCCTAAAACACTTAAAGTTGTCACGTTTGGAGCAAACGACTGACCTATCTTTAATGTTTTGTAAAAATCAAGGAGTGTTTGTTTATTTAAACAAATCTCCCAAACAAAAGGAGACTTTTCTAAAAGAACTAACATTTTTTCAAAAACATTACTTTCAAAGAGACAAGAGGTAAAGTCAAGTATTGAATACCAATTCCCTTTATTAAGAGTTTCAAAAAGATGCTCTATTTGAAACTCTTCACCTACATTCATTAAAGAAGAACCCTCTTGTCCAAATTTTAAGTACCCTTGATTATCATCGAGAATAGGCTCACACAAGATTTTTTTTAGAGGCGTTGTTTTTTTCGGTTTCAAAACAAGGCATGTGTAAGTCGTAACAGGACATAAAAAATAAGGTTCTTCAAAATTTTTAATTTGAGTCTCTTCGGTGACAATCCAAGGACCAAACATCTTACACCTTTTAAAAGACTTAAATAAGACAACCGATTTGGCAACTCTTTTTTGAATGATCTCATCGCTCTTTTGAGAAAACGAGTAAGAAAACTCCTCATTTTTCTCCCCAGTACAAAAATTAATGGCTTCTAAAACACTGTCTCTGCCGTTAAAAACCGCCTCAAAAGAGAAAAAGCGTTTGAGTAGAGCAATTTTTAACATGGGAAATTCTCTAAAGTGAGTATTGTAACTTTCTAAAACAATATTTAAATCCTTCTCTTCTTCAATAACTTTTAAAACTCGATAAAAGTTTTCAGTTAACAAAAAAGATTCTTGATTATTAACACCTACATCTTCAACTAATTGAATTTCCATATTTAATAGAGAAAAAATACAAGTAACTTCTCTAATAAACTCTTTAGAAAATCCTCTTTGATGAGAAATATCAATTCTTATCCTATTCAAAAGAAAAGGGGCCGGCCTAAAAAGTAAATCGCGACAAAAACTTAAAAGTGAGGACTCAGATCTTTTATTATTTGAAAGATTGAGATAGACAACTTCATAGGAGTTTATCAAATCTAAAAAGGGAAGATTCTCCTCAATTTTGTTATACGACAAATCTACTATTTTTAATTCTTTCCCACATTCGAGTAGGGATTTTGCAACATTTTCAGTCAAAGTATTATGAGAAGCCTCTAAATGGGAAAGATGGGTATTGGCTTCTAAAATCCCTTTAAGATCCCTATCACTTAAATTTCTATCATTTAGAAACAAAACTTTGATAGAGGACTTCATGAGAAATGAGCAGAGGCTCTTGACAAACGAGCTGATCTCTTGAACGTCTACAGTAAAAGCATCACCTGAAAAATCGAGTTTGCTTAATCTTTTTATAAACTCGGGGCTTCGTTTTAGAAGCTCCTCTATTTGGAAAGAATTGATTCCTCTCCACTTAAGTGTCTTAATTGCTATAAGACGATTTAAATTTTGATAAAAAAAAGAAACAGCTTCCTCACTCAAAGAGACATAAGAGAAGTTTAATGCGGTTATATTAGGATTTTGATCAAGACATGAAAAAAAATAGTTCACTTCTGCGGGTAAAGAAAATAAAAAGGGGGTGCCTCGTCCACCTAAAGTTAATTCATCGCAATTCAGGTTTATAAGAGCATCAATTTCCTTTTTAAATTCTTCAAATTGAACCTCTTTAGCTCTTGAATCAATATCGAATAAAGTTTGTAATTGTTGTAAAGGTGAAATAGTAGGATACATTAGATTGCCATAAAAATATATATTGAAAGGCTTAAATTATCATTCATTTCTTAATTTTTGAAAACACTAAATAATTTATTGGTGTTTAAAACCGATTTTGGTAGGATCAAAGCTATGAATGGTGTTGAAAAAGCCCTTAAAGAGGCCCTAAAAGGGGATGTTTTATCAGATCGATTATCACAAATCGTCTATAGCGTCGATGCCTCTATTTTCCAAGTCTTTCCAAGGATTATCGTCATCCCAAGAGATGAAGAGGATCTAATAGCTACAATTAAAATTGCAAAACAGTTTGAGGTTCCCCTTACAGCACGAGGGGCAGCTACCGGGATTACAGGAGGGGCTTTAGGAGAGGGCCTTGTGATCGATTTAAGCTGCTACCTCAATCAGATAATAGAGATCGATTTTGAAAACGAGTTTGTGGTAGCAGAGCCAGGAGTTATCCAGGATGATCTTAACCGTGAACTTAAGAAGAGAGGGTACCGTCTTGGACCTGAAACATCGACAGGGGATCGAGCAACTCTTGGAGGAATGCTCGCAAATAACGCAGCTGGGGCCAGATCATTAAGGTATGGCACTTTTGCAGACGCGCTCATCTCATGCGATGTGATTTTGGCAAACGGCGAAAAGATCACTTTAAGCACAAATGACACAAATACCATCTCAAAAAAACTGCTAAAATTAAGAAATACTTTTGCCAGTTTAGTCTTAACAGAGCTTTCACACCTGCCTAGACGAGTTTCTGGCTACCACCTCGAATCATTCATTAAGGATCCTTTTAATCCAAGCCTGATCATGGCAGGTAGTGAAGGAACGCTTGGGGTGGTTTCTAAGATGAAGATTAAAATCGTCAAAGAAAAGCCATTTGTGGGGCAGGCTCTTATTTTCTTTCCAGAATTTATCACTCTTTTTGAAACCATCGAACCGATTTTGTCCTTAAACCCTCTTTCATTTGAGCTTTTAGACGACAAAATTCTTTACGCTTCAAAAGGGGCTTCTCCCTCCTGGCTAAAGGGGGGAATGAAGGCTGTTTTGGTCGTAGAATTTGATGCTGACACTTTAGAAGGGGTCGAAGAGCACTTAAAAAACTTTAACACTCTTTTTCCCACAAGTTTTTGCTATACCAATGAAAAAACCATTAACGAGGTAAGACAATTAAGAAGGCGAGGACTTGGGCTTTTAATGTCTAAAAGAAGCTATAGTCAAGCGATTGCTTTCATCGAAGATATCAGCGTCCCACCAAGAGAGTTGAAGCCATTCATGATGCGCTTCTTTACCCTTTTAAAGCGGCATCAAAAAGAGGCCGGGATTTATGGGCACATTGGAGCTGGATGCTTGCATATCCGCCCTTACATCGATTTAAGAGATCCGAAAGAGCTCGAAATGGTAAAAATAATCATGTTAGAGGTGACCTCTTTGGTGAAGGAGTTTGGGGGATCTTTGAGTGGGGAACACGGAGATGGCCTTATCCGCTCCTGGCTTAATTTAAGCCTTTTCGGAGGAAATCTTTATCAGCTTCAAAAAGACATCAAACAACTTTTTGATCCCTTTTACCTGATGAATCCCAAAAAAATCATCGGGGGAGAATTTAACGAAGAGCATTTAAGACTAAACCCCGACAAAATCACTAAACAGTTTGATACCTTTCAAGATTTCTCAAAGGAGGGGGGACTTGCCCTTTCAGCTGAGATGTGTAACGGAAATGGTCGTTGCAGGAAAAAAGAGGGTATTATGTGTCCTTCATTTCAAGCGACGAGAAAAGAGAAAGAGACGACGAGGGCAAGGGCTGAAACGCTTCGCACTCTTATTCACAGTGAAAGGGAAGAGGATGACTTAACCTCTGATGCGCTTCACGAGGTGTTAGATCTTTGCCTTGGATGTAAAGGGTGCCTTGCGGAGTGCCCATCCTCGGTCGATATGACAAAAATCAAACAAGAAGCGCTCTACCACTACTACAAGAAAAAAAGACGAAAGATACGAGATTTTATTTTTTCTTCAATTGGAGAGCACCACTCTTTTCCAAAACTCATGAATTGGCTTCTTAAATCAAAAATAGTGAGAGGGATTCTCTCACAACTAGGGATTACAAAAAAGCGTCCTCTTCCTGAACTTTGCGAAACTAGGTTTTCCGAATGGGCAAAAAAACAAGAGAGGGGTCAAGGAGCTCCCGTTGTTCTTTTTATAGACACTTTCACAGAATTTTACGAGCCTGACATTGGAAAAGCAGCTTATAAAGTCCTAACAGCCCTTGGATTTTCCGTCATTTGTCCTCCTTGGAGCTGTTGCGGCAGACCTCTTCTTTCCAAAGGGTTTTTAGAGAAAGCAAAAGATAAGGGTGAGTTAGTGATAAAAACGCTTCTTCCTTTTGCAGAAAAGGGGATTCCGATCATAGGACTTGAACCTAGCTGCTTGTTTACTTTAAAGAATGATTTAGCCCCTTTAAGACTTGAATGTTCTTTGATTGAAAAGCAGTGTATTCTCTTTGATACGTTTGTGAATCAGAACCTTACAAAAGAACTTAAAAGTTTTCCAAATCCGGTGTATGTGCATGGTCATTGCCATCAAAAGGCAAGTATTGGGATGAGGGATACAATAGAACTTCTTAATAAAGTGCAGGGTATTAAACTTTACGAAATAGCTTCGGGGTGTTGCGGTATGGCGGGCTCGTTTGGGTATGAAACGGAGCACTACGACCTGTCGATGCAAATCGGGGAACTTGTGCTTTTCCCCAAGGTAAGAGAGGCTCCAGAGGATGCTATCATTATAGCAAATGGGACTTCCTGTCGAGCGCAAGTGGAGCAAGGCACCGAGCGAAAGGGGATCCACATCGCAAAGTTTTTAAGCGATCTTTTAGAATAGACTTAAAGCTTTTTAGAATAAGCTTAAATCTTTTTAGAATAAGCTTAAAGCTTAGAAATAAAGCTTAGCCTTAAACCAATTTTTTCAAGTTTATGGCTTTTAAGAGTTAAGGTTTTAGGGTTTGAGGTTTTAAGGTTTAGGTTTTAGTTTTATGAATTAAGGTTTTAAGGGTTTAGTTTTAAAGGTTAAAGGTTCTAGGAGTTAGATTTAGTTTTAAAGGTTTTGAAACAGTTTTTTCAAGTTTGTAGCTAAAGCCAAACTTGAAAAGGGGAGGGGGGGAGAGAGGGCTTTTAAAGCCCTCTCTCCCCCCCTTAACCCCCCACCACTCACCCTAAATTCGGAAATGAGATAATGGCTCCAACCTTTGGTTGGAGGGGTTCTAAGGGGGAAAATGCTTTTCCCCCTTAGGATCCCCCTTTTGCTTCCCCTCCTGAGTTGAAAGCAGGGGGGAAAAGCGATTTCCCCCCTACCCCCCCCTTTGCGTCAAAGGGGGGAAAGTTCACTTTCCCCCCTACCCCCCCCCTTGATCCTTTTACCCATTGTTGTAACTATTTGATGTTCGATCTAATCGGATGAAGTTTAATCCCTTAAGGTTTTTGGCTGACGCCAAACCTTAAGGCAAAGGGGAGAGAGGTTTTGCACCTCTCTCCCCTTAACCCCTCTCTCTGCAGCAAAGGCTTCGCCCTTGCAACCCAATTATAAGGGGTTTTAGGGGCGAAAGCCCCTAACGCGGTGAGGTGGGAAGGGGAGGAGAGGTGCGAAACCTCTCCTCCCTCTTGCATTTCCAAAGTTTTGGCTTAAGGCCAAAACTTGAAGAAATGCATTTTATTCTTTTCCGAATAGGTTGATCGTCAAACAGTTATAAAAATGAGTCGAAGGATCAAGGGGGGGGTAGGGGGGAAAGTGAACTTTCCCCCCTTTGACGCAAAGGGGGGGGTAGGGGGGAAATCGCTTTTCCCCCCTGCTTTCAACTTAGGAGGGGAAGCAAAAGGGGGATCCTAAGGGGGAAAAGCATTTTCCCCCTTAGAACCCCTCCAACCAAAGGTTGGAGCCATTATCTCATTTCCGAATTTAGGGTGAGTGGTGGGGGGTTAAGGGGGGAGAGAGGGCTTTAAAAGCCCTCTCTCCCCCCTCCCCTTTTCAAGTTTGGCTTTAGCTACAAACTTGAAAAAACTGTTTCAAAACCTTTAAAACTAAACCCTTAAAACCTTAATTCGTAAAACCTTTAACCTTTAAACCTAAAAACTTAATTCGTAAAACTTAAAAAAACCGTTTTAAAACCTTAAAAATTAAACCTAAAACCTTAATTCGTAAAACTTAAAACTTAATTCGTAAAACTTAAAAAAAACTGTTTTAAAACCTTAAAAATTAAACCTAAACCCTTAAAACCTTAAAACCTTAAAACTTAAACCTAAAACCTTAATTCGTAAAACTTAAACCTAAAACCTTAAAACTTAAAACCTTTAAACTTACCCTTAAAATTACAAACTTAAACCAAAAAATTAAACCAAAGCCTTGATACAATTTCTTCAAGTTTTGGCCTTAAGCCAAAACTTGAAGAAATGCAAAAGGGAGGAGAGGTTTCGCACCTCTCCTCCCCTTCCCACCTCACCGCGTTAGGGGCTTTCGCCCCTAAAACCCCTTATAATTGGGTTGCAAGAGCGAAGCCTTTGATGCAGAGCGAGGGGTTCAAAACCTTAAAACACCCAAGCTTCTAATTTGGCCAACACTTTTCGTATGGAAAATCAAACTCATCGATAAATCCCATAAGAGATTCTTTTGTTATTCTCTTCCGTTCCCCTTTTTCCGCTCTTTCATTTATCAAACTCATCTCCTCTAAAGAGAGCTCAAAATCTAAAATTGACAGGTTCTCCTTGATGTGTTCAAGACTCTGGCTTGCCGGAAGAGGCACACACCCGTTTTGGACGCTCCACCGAAGCGCAATTTGAGAAGCAGTTTTTCCATACTTCTCCCCAAGTCTTCGAAGAAGAGGATCCCGATTGACTAGCCCCTTCAGAAGAGGGGCCCACCCTTGAACTCCAATCGAAGCCATTTTGCAAAATTCTACCACAGAGGCATCGTAAAAAAAAGGATGCATCTCAACTTGCACCCAAGACACTTCCATCCCCAACTCTTGAGCCCTTTTTATGTGATTCCTTGTCACATTGCTAAGCCCCATTTGTCGAATAAGTCCTTCGCTTTGCAACGTCTTTAAGGTTTTCACAATCTCTTTAAGCGAAAGACGGCTATCTGGCCAATGGAGAAGATAGGCATCCAAATAAGAGGTATTAAGCCTTTTTAAAGTATTCTCACAATCCTTTATAAGTTCCCCCCCTCCTGAGCGTCCGGCCACACTTTTGAGATCAAATAGACCTTCTGCCTCTCAAACTGTTTTAGGCTCATCCCAATCGCCTCAAAGTTATCGTAATAGGTCGCCGTATCGATCAGGGTGTATCCCGATCGAATCGCATCCGTTACAGCTTGGGAGCACACATCCCCTTTCAAGCGGTATGTGCCAAATCCAACAGCCACACACTCTTTTCCATCGATAAAACAATGCCCTTCACTATCAACTTTCACAACAAAGCCTTTCAATTAACACTTATTCGTTATATAGAAATAAGTATGGACGCTTTTCATATTTCAGGTCAAATAGTCGATCTCATTAAAGAAAAAATCACCCCTGGAACGCTTATTATTGAAAAGGGGAAAATTGTTGATATTCAGTATCTAGACAAAGCCCCTAACCAATTTTTAATGCCAGGATTTGTCGATGCCCATATTCACATCGAAAGCTCCATGCTCACCCCCTCCGAATTTGCCCGGATTAGCACTCCCCATGGAACCGTTGGCACCGTCTCTGATCCTCACGAAATCGGAAATGTCTTAGGCATTGATGGGGTGCGCTTTATGATCAATAACGGAAAAAAGGTTCCTTTTCACTTCTGCTTTGGTGCCCCCTCTTGCGTTCCAGCAACCTCTTTTGAAACCTCTGGAGCCACCCTTTCCAAAGAAGAGATCCGCACTCTTTTTGTAGAAGATGGCTTAACTTATTTAAGCGAGATGATGAATTTTCCAGGGGTTTTAAATAAAGATCCCCTTGTCATGGATAAAATAGCCATTGCCAAAGAGCTTGGACTCAACATCGATGGGCATGCCCCAGGACTAAAAGGGGAGCTTGCCAAAAAGTATATCGAAGCGGGTATTTCAACCGATCATGAGTGTTTTGCACTAGATGAGGCCCTTGATAAATTGCGTTTTGGGATGAAAATTCTCATAAGAGAGGGTTCTGCTGCAAAAAATTTTGAGGCCCTCCACCCCCTCATCACCTCCCACCCAAAAGAGGTGATGTTTTGCTCAGATGACAAACACCCTCACGAGCTTTTAAACGGGCACATTAATGAAATAGTAAAAAGAGCGCTAAAGCTTAAACACTCTCTTTTTAATACTTTGAGATGCGCAAGCTTAAATCCCATCAAGCACTACAAACTTCCGATTGGACTACTACAAAAAGGGGATTCTGCCGATTTTATCGTGGTCAACGACTTAGATGAGTTAAAAGTTCTAAAGACCTACATCAAAGGAGAACTCGTAGCAAATGAGGGAAAAAACGTTTTAAAAAGAGTCAAAACAGAAATCCTCAATCAGTTTAATATCTCAAAAATTGAACCTAAGGAGCTTTTTCTCGCTCCCCTTAAAGGCCCCCAACACATCATTGAAGCTAAAGACGGGGAACTCATCACAAACCATCTTATTTTAGAAGGAGAGGGTCTTTTCGAATCAGACCCCTTAAGGGACCTTTTGAAAATAAGTGTCGTCAATCGATACAAAAAAGAAAAAATAGCTTTAGCTTTTGTCAAAGGATTCGGACTAAAAAAGGGAGCTATCGCCTCCTCTGTCGCCCACGACAGCCACAACATCATAGCCGTTGGAACAAGCGACCAAGAGATCTGCCTTGCCATTAACAAAGTGATTGAAGAAAAGGGAGGCCTGGCTGTGGCATTAAAAGATAAGGTTTTTACGCTACCTCTTCCTATCGGGGGAATCATAAGTGACAAAACAGGAGAAGAGCTCGCTAAACTCTACAGCGCTCTCGATCAAAAAGCAAAACAGCTAGGATCCACTCTACAAGCCCCTTTTATGACTCTCTCCTTTATGGCCCTCCTCGTTATTCCCCACCTTAAATTAAGCGACAAAGGACTCTTTGACGCAGACTCGTTTAAGTTTTTATAGACTTTTAAAAACAAAATCGATAACCTTCAATCCTTTTCAAAATCAGGAGTTTTTTTCATGGTCTGCTGGAATCCCATTCCCCCACCTACTGAATTAGATTGCCCCAAAATAAGCGCCTTTGCCGCTAATGGTTGGGACATCAATGATCCTAAAAATAACGCCTCAGGTGCCGCTTTATACCCTGTAAAACATCTCGGAATTTCAACCTCCAGTTCTAATAAATTGTCCGGTAAAGTTCCTTTAAGAATCTCGACAAGAACAGAAAATAAAACCGATTGTTACATGACCTATTGCAAAGAGCGAAAAATCGTCATTAAAAATACAAAAGAAATCTCTTTGATCAATGGAATAATTATCGAGATTCAAGAAAGGCTTAATATCATAAAAAAATACGAAGAGGAAGCTCATCTCATCTGTTTTATCTGTGGCAAGTATAAACCATTTTCACAGATGCAAGCCGATCATTGCCAACCAGTCCAATCAATTAATGAGCGAACCCATTCGTTTTATTATGGTAAAAATTGGAATATTAATATAGACAATCCAAACCTCAAAAAACTGTTTTTTTTACGTCATGAGGGTGAAGGGGAAGCCGAAACAATTTACTTTTATCCCAATTGCTTTTATGGACTTGGATTCCGATTTTCAGAGGACAATATTTGGCCCGTTTGTGATACGTGCAATGGATTGAGTGGTAAAGGAAGTCATCATCCTTTAGATTTCCTTAAAAAACAAACCCATTATGGGGATGAATTTATCGCAAAAAAAATTACTAAAATCAATGCTAAGGGGATATTAATTCGAGTGGGCGATGACAATGTCACCATAGCACAAGCAGCCATCGATTGGTTTTACGAAAAATTCCGCCACTCGTTTTTATCTAAAGCTCTTTTTGACGAACAGCTCGTAAAAATAGCTAATATTTTTAACGAAAAACTCCTTGAAAAAGATCAAATTAATGCAATTCAATTTCTTATCAAAATTAAACAAATTGTTGACATTGAAGACATATTAAAAGTGACTCGTAAAATTGATGATTAGTTGGAATTCACTTGACGAACCGACACGTTTGGACCTACCAAAAATCAGCTCCCTTGCAGCTAAGGGTTGGGATATCAAAGATGAGGAAAACAATAGTTTAGGAGCAAAACGCTACCCCTTAAAACATCTTGGACTCTCCAACTCAAAATCAGAAAAAATTAAGGGCAAAGTCACTGGAGCCATTAGCACAAGGCAAGAAAAGGGTGGGAATTGTTACATAAAATAGTCGGTCCTGAAAAAGTCCTCTCCAAAGAAAAAGTGATCCTTTTGCAACAAAAAAAGCGGTGAACGACGCCCCCCTTCTCAAGGTTTGGTGAGGAGTAAAACGCCTTTTTTATCAAAAGGGGCACTTTTTCTTTGGAGAGGACTTTTTCAGGGCCGACTAAGTTAATGTACGGGGATCCGTCTCCCGAATGATCACGCTGACATTTTTTTGATTAAATCCCTTGTACCCCTCCCGTCTCTGAAGATTCTCTAAGTGGCTTCCCACGGCACCATAGGTCAAAAACTTCTCAGCTTCTTCGTGAGTGATCTTCTTGTGATCGAGAAGCGATCTGATAGCGTTAGGATCCACCCTCCACACTTCTCCTGCTGTAAAGGCTTGCTTCAAATACTCAAAATGGCTAAATGGCTTCATCATCTGAACACCTAAGTGTTTTAGCCCTTCCGTTAACTCCTCGAACAAAAATTGTGCCTCTAGGTGATGCATTCCAGCCTTCAACAAAGAGTCGCCATGAAGAGCGCACCAAAGGCCAATCGTCCCCAATTTGTCAAGCTCTCCTAAGGGAGTGTGCGCAAAGTCTAGAGTTAACTCCTCAGGACTTAAATCGACGTCGAGAAACAAAACAAGTCCTGCAACCTCGTTCTCCATCACCTGAGCGCCCCAACCTGCCTCCTCACCGGCATAAAATCGCTCCCGGCAATGAAATCCCAAAATTTCGAAAAATCGAACCAATTTGTGAAAATAGCGTCTCGATGATCGAAACGTGTGGTGATCGTGGTTTGCCCACCCCATCCCCAACCGGTCTTGCCTATTTTTCTGGAGTGTCCCCGCTGTGTTTCTCGATTGCCAGTAACGCCTCTCTTCCTCAAGCACTAATGTGGCCGCTAAATCCCGCCCCAATAGTCGAACCATCTCCTCCACGCACTCAAAGGTTCTTTCCCATAAGAGCTCATGGTCTGATAACGATCTTGGACGCGTTTGCCACAACTCTTTAGCATATAAATAAGCTTCATAATACCCAGGATAGGCGCTTGTCACCTCACAAACCCTTTTACCTCTTCTTTCGATGATAAAAAGGGTAAATCCGTTTTCGGTCCGAAGAGCTAATTGCCTATAACCCGTAAGAGGATCCCCTTCAATATCGCCTTCTAATCCTCTAACACTTAAAAAGTTAGCGATCTCATCCACTTTTACTGCAATCCCCTCGTGCCCAAAATTGATCACCTGAATTTTTGGAAGTTGCGCCCCGGGGTGGTAATATATCCGATCATTCACTCCAGTAATTTCACACTCAAATCCTAAATCGTAGAGCTCTTTTTCGATGTGAGGAGTCTCTAAAATAGTCACATGATCGATCCAATCAAAAAGACGAGTACTTGAATGAGCGTGAAGCTCCTCTTCAAGAGAAGCAATAAAGGTGTTAGCTTTCTTCCCTTTTTCTAAAACATTTAAGATGAACTCTTCAGCCTTGGGTTGCCTTTGCCACTGAAATCTATTTTCCCTCATACCAAAACTCCTCCCTTAAGATTCATTCGCTCTTCAATCTCATCATTTGTGACTGTTGCGCAGCCCAAGCGCTCTATCACAAGACTTGCAGCTGCATTACTTCTCATAACGGCCTCTTCAATAGAAAGCCCCTTTAAAAAGCTTGCTGCAAGGGTTGCAAGGACCGTGTCTCCAGCTCCCGTTACATCCCTTACCTGATGGGCCACAACAGGAAAATCTTGCCGACCCCCCTCTTTGAAAAAAAGCGAAATCCCCTTATCTGACCGAGTGATCATCAAAATATCCATATTCACTTGTTTAAATAACAGATCAGCCACTTTTTCAAGAGCAGATCCCCTATCAAGTCCTGCAGCCTCGTACGCTTCCCCCTCATTCGGCTTAATAATCGTCGATCCCGAATAAAGAGTAAAATCTCGACCTTTGGGATCAGAAATCACAGGGATTGAGCGCTCTTTGGCCTCTTTAATCAATTGTTGCAAAAGAGAGGGAGACAAAAATCCTTTGCCATAATCGGAAATGGCCAAAACACCCACGTCGAAAAAAAGCTCATCAAAACAAACTCCGTTGCTAAGATAGGGGGTGATTTTTTCATAGTCAATCCGAACAATTTGCTGGTAACCGGCTATAATTCTGTGCTTAACAGCCGTTTTATACCCTTTATGAGAAAAGAGGGCTGCTGTTTCGATAGACTCATTTTGAAGAGTGCCTCTTAAAATCTCTCCCTTCTCATCATCTCCAACCCGTCCAAAAGCTTTTACTCGGACTCCTTGTGTCTTTAAGTTAAGACACACGTTTCCAGCTCCCCCCGCCTTAAATTCCTCTCTTTCGACCAAAACAACAGGAACCGGAGCCTCCGGAGACAAACGGCTAGCCTTTCCTATGGTGTAAGCATCTAAAAAAAAATCACCGGCTACCAATACTTTTTTGATTACCATCGCCTATCCTGAAGTAAATAATCCAAAACATACTCCTCTACCGCTTCATCAATCCCTCGACACAACGCCTCATCTGATAAAGTCGCTCTTGTCTTTAACATATCAGCACAGGTGTAATTTTGATACTTTCCTTTTAAATCTTTTGGCATATCGATGTATTTGATGTTTTCAGGTTTTTTAAGCGCTTTAAAAATCGCTTTAGCAAGCTGATTCCACTCACAAGGCTCTCCTCTTCCCACATTAAAAAGACCCATCGCTTGGTTGTTTAAAAAAGCACAAGTGATCCGGGCTGCATCTTTAACATAGATAAAATCTCTTAGCTGCCCCCCATCGGGGTACTGTTTATCAGAGGATGCAAACAATCTAATCTCTCCCTCATTTAGCGCCTGGGGAAGGACGTGGAGAAGAGCCGATGCCATCCTTCCTTTATGGTATTCGTTTGGACCAAAAACATTAAAATATTTGAGGCCGACAACTTTATTTAAATACCCCTCTTTTTCTAGCCAAAGATCAAAAAGATGTTTAGAAAAGCCGTACATATTAAGCGGTTTAAATTGATCTAATGGGGATCTATCAGAAAACCCCTCTTCTCCACTCCCATAAGTGGCAGCAGATGAAGCGTAAATAAACCTGTGATCATTCTTTAGAGCATAAAGAGCAAGTCTTTGGCTAAAGCGGTAGTTATTCTCTAAAATATAATCAGCGTCAGTCTCAACGGTGCTACTACACGCCCCTAAATGAATAAAAGCTGAGATTTCCTTTTGTTTTCCTTCAAGCCAATCAAAGATTTTATGGCGAGAAACAATCTCTTTAAATCGTTTACCCACCAAATTTTTCCATTTTTCCCCTTGCCTTAAGTCATCGACAATCACAATATCGTCAAACCCTAAATCGTTTAAAACTCTTATACAACCAGAACCAATAAACCCAGCTCCCCCCGTAATCACCACTCTCTTCATCTTCAAAAAACACCCATTTTCCTTGGGCCCCATTATGGAGAATCTTTCTTTTTGAATTCAATGATCATCTTACTTTGTTCTACTCGGCAACTCTTAAATCTTATTGACTTTTAAATAAAGTTACTTTAAAATTGATATTTAAAAAGAAGGTTTTAATGAGAAAGATTATTGTTTTTGTATTAATTTCTTTACTAACTATTAATCTTGATGCCAAGGGAGTACAACCCCAAGTAAGAGATCGTTTTTCTTCTCATCCGAGAGAGCTTGGTGGTGCAGTCGAGAAACTTTATCAGCTTCCTGAATTTCATTCCCTAGTCAAATCGGTGCAAAAAGAGGGGAATATTAGAGTCACATTTGAATCGGTATACGATGGGGATTTTGATGGTTTTTGGGACTCTCACTCTAGAACGATTATTGTGAATGCGAATCGATTCCGCTCAGAGGGAAAAGCTTTGGTTACTATTCTTTTTGAGCTTCATAATGCCAAGTCTAACGCTCATTTCAAGCATTTAATTGAACTTGCCCAAAAGGGAGAGCTCACAAAAGATGAGTACGTCTTAGCTGTTGAAAAAATGGAATATGAAAACTGCCAAATGACTTGTGCTCTTTTAGAAAAAGGAAGAGCCCTTGGAATTTTCCCTAAAGATGCTGTCTGGAATATCGCAAAAACATTTGAAGAGCACTACCGTATACAACTCAAAACGGGGCACTCGCAATGGATAGCAAGAGCGTATGATCATTTTAATCCTAGGATGAGTCACATTCCTTTCAAAGGGGAAATGCCGGCTCTGGTTCAGTAATTACTCGGCCCTGAAAAAGTCCTCTCCAATAAAAAGTGTCCCTTTGGACAAAAAATGCGTATTACTCCCCACCAAACCCCTCAAGGGGGGGAAGCGTCGCTCACCGCTTTTTTTGTTGCAAAAGGATCACTTTTTCTTTGGAGAGTGCCTGTTCCATTCGCGAAATTTTTAAGCTTTTCTCATTGCCATATAAATAAACCTTGCAAAATAGGCTATGTCTCTCTTCCTCGTTAACTGCAAATTTTTCTCAAGGAACCCTTACTTTTTCAGGGTCGACTATCTAATTAAAAATATAGTAATCGCTTTTTCGCTTCTCTCACTAAAGACAAAAAGAACCAGTATAGAAACCTTATCTTTGGGTCTTTGCATCTTGAGCGATCGAAGCAAAAAGGTGTTTAAATTCTAAAATGATAAAATTTATTTCTTTCTTCCATTCGGTTTTTCGTTAACGGGTATTTTGCAAATATTTTCCTAATTAGACACCATTGAGATGGGCCCTACCCCTTTAAAAAGAGAGATGCCCACCCAAGCCCTTTCATTAAACCTCAACAGCTTTAGTATTGCATGATGATGCGAGGATTGACGTAGAATTCTCCAAAATGGGTATTTTGCAAATATTTTCCAAATTAGACACCATTGAGATGGGCCCTACCCCTTTAAAAAGAGAGATGCCCACCCAAGCCCTTTCATTAAACCTCAACAGCTTTAGTATTGCATGATGATGCGAGGATTGACGTAGAATTCTCCAAAACCTTGAAGAGCCATTGAAGCATGGAAAGGAACATGCTCGCAGCAGACAACAGGTAAGTACCTCTTAGGGCTCTCCCATGGGGTGTTGTGACGAAATACAACTGGGAATAATTCTGAATCTAAACTAAAACGGTTCAAAGAACAATACATACTGAGCTGCAAATTATTCTTAGGTAATTCCATAATGATTTTATCATAATACATTCTCAAATCCTCAGTAACTACACCAGAATATGAAGCTGCTTTAATACTATTCATCTTATAAATTCCAAGACCTCCAAAAGCTGAGAACACCTTATGCCAGGGATCTTTAGCCCTAAAAAAATCAACTAAATAGCGACCTTTTACTTGAGACCAAAACATCTGTCCTATCAACTCAGGTCCAAAAGGATATTTCAAATCTCTGTAGGCATACACATCGTGGTAGGCCCCCTTTGGTTGAATCCCGTTTGCCGACACGGCATCCCAGGGAATGTCACTTTCAATGGTTTTACAAATTTCATTCACCGACCACTTATTTCTAAAATCGAGGTCTGCCATCAATAAATACTCAAATTCCTGAAACTTCTCATCCCGAGCTTCAAGTAAAACCCTGTTTCTCGCGTAAGCAATCCTCTCAGGACGCGTACGAGCAAGTTCCGGAGGAGTCAAATTCTCCGAAATAAACGTGACTTTCGGATTCTCTTTTGCCCATTCGGCAAAAATACGTGATGTTTGATCTGTTGAATTGTTTTCGTAAATTATCACATGATAATCGGCAAAAAAAGTGCCCAAAAGCTCCATGTTCTCTATAGTGATCTCACAAGCAGGTTCAACGTTTCTACAAACACCACAAATTAGAATCTTTTTTTCATAAGTGCTTACACCAAAGAGCGCTGCATGAATAAAACAAAAAAGAAAAACAGATCTCATACCTAAAGTCTCCAACTAATTTGATACCAATTTAATTTTATTCATCCAGTAACGATGAGTCAGTCGTTCTCTATAAGAAGGATTTGTAAAGGCATCCCCATACTCATTCAACCACTTTTTCATATTCTCTTCGTTAATCTCATTCCAATCTTGTACAATAACAACCGGAAGCCCTTCGTACAATCGATCTAAGGGGGACGTTTTCACAATCACAATACACCCCAAAACTAAATCTTCCCATGTTCTGTGACAATCTAAACCATTTCCATGAGGACTAACAGAAAAAGCATACTCCCCTTTTTTTTCCCAAAGATCCTGCCTTGGCATATGAGATGTGGCATAATCAATCATTCCTGAGGAAATAATCTTCCTGAAAATAGAAGAGCGATCCTCACCAAATTGTTTAAACCTCTTAAACGTTCCATGCATAGAATCGTTTAACTGAAAATCAACATAAGCTGCAAGCTTTCTTTCGTCAGTAGGCTTAAGATGAGACAACAACCTTTTCAAACCCTCCTCTTGCTTCTGCGGGGATTCCTTGTCACCCCAGAAACATTTTGGTTTAAAGGCCAACGAGTGAAAATCAATCCCAATCGGAATACCAGTTACTTTATCTGAATCTCCTGAATAGTCGCAGTTTTGAGCAAAGACGTGGAGAATGTTTTCATTTGAAAGAAATTTCTTAACGTTAAAACCATTTTTTACGTAGTCTGAAGGGAATGAGGAATCTCCACCATTGATGACGACGACGATAGGAGTCTTTAGATGAGGTAAAACCTCTTTATAAAATCTCACCAACAACGAATGATGAACCCAAACGCGATCGCCCGGGTTTAATTCTTGAATTTTCATTTTAAAAAATGAAAATTCGACTTTTTCACCATTACTAAAATAGAGATGCGGGTTTAGATCGCAACCTACTTTACAGCAAGACGCAAGTCGCAAATTCCAAATGAATTCAGTGCTCCCCCATAAGGTAACTCCAAAGAGCATTTGGTTAGAAGACACTATTAGTAAAAGCAAAATCGAACGGATTAAACAAGCCACTTAAAAACATTCCTAAATGGAGAAAAGACGATTTTACCAAACTCCTTCTTTTGGGTCAACGGTTACAAGACTTTTATAAAGTTTTTCTTTATCTAACTCCATAATCTTAATACACCCATCATTTTCTCCATACGAAACGACAATCCGATTCCCCTCGACAACAAGTCCACAAGGGAATACAACCAAAGAATCAGTTAAGGGTGTCTTTGGGGAAGTAAAAAAATTGGGATGAGAAAATGCTGATTGAGAAATGCTTTTTAAATGAAAAGGGGGTTTAGATTCAAAAGTTAAAGCGCCGACATAGTAGGCACGAAGCTCTTGATAACCTCCTGATAAGCTCGAAATTTCAACCCTTGAACTATGAAAAAAAGTCAAATAATGATCTTCTATTAAAACAGCAGGTGTCCCTCCCCGAAGGGTCCCATAACGCCAGGGTAGAGACACACAAGAGGTCGACCGCCTTGCACACCCTCCATTTTGCAAAGAAACCTCCAACACAACATGAGGGTCCAACCGATAAGAAACATACAATTTTCCTTTGTAACAGAAAGGAACCCAATTTTTCTCCCAATTTCTTCTAATGGGTGCTTTAAGAGGTAAAGGTTGAGAGACTTGAAAGCGCTCTTCCCGTTCGAAAACCTCTGTTAAATACATCCCCGACCCGACGCAGGAATGGGCAGCTCCTGGGGGTGGCGAAGTGTACAAGAGGTAAAGAGTTTCATTAACCCAAACGAGCCTCGGATCTTGAGCTCTGTTTCCAAGCTTCGGAAGTAGCTGTGGTTTACTTATTTGGCAAAACGACTCATCTAAATGAACCAAGCCTATCATTTGAGTGTAATGAGGTAAATTCTCAGGAGCTGCGACAGGGATTTTATAAGAATCTGTTCGAAAAGCCATTAAAAACCCCTCTTTATACCGAACAAGAGAAGCATTATAAGCCCCAGGAAATTCCGCGATAGTCACCCTATGTATCTTACAAAAAAAATCATCCCTTGCATTAAAAAAGGAACAGAAAAGAAAACAAGAATAAAATGTAAAAAGAAAAGTCAACCTAATAAACATGAAATTCATGCAAGTATTTACAAGGAACAGTATTAAAACAACCATTTATGACTTTATTCAAAAGGAAGGGTCCTGTCATAAACATAGGATCGAGACTTTGCTTCTTCCTTTGCCAATGAATCGCATTTTTATAAACTTGATCAACAAGAGATAGAATGACAGGATGTTCAGGGGAGGCTATGATAAAACTATTTCCAACAAATATCGCTGTTGTCCCGACATTTCGCCCATCGTGCTCAGTCATAAGAGTCAATCCTTGAAAACTAACGATTTTCTGCAAATCGACAAATCCTTGATCATCAGTTGGAGGAGAGAGGTCACAATCGACATAGACGCCCCCAAAAGTCTTTAACAATTCGTATCTCAACACATCTGAGGCGGAACAATAAATAGCTTTAGATCTTAAAAAAACCATCAAAGTGTAGTTTCTAGGGAGCATAAACGATTTGAAAAATAAGTCATCTTTTTCACTCCAAAGGGTGTATTGATATCCGAATTTGGCCGAGTACTCTTGCCAGGCTGACGTTTTTTTTTCATCGAGGCGCGACTTATCTCCAAACCATATCTGATGGATCACTTTAGGAGCCTCTTTTAAAAAATACCCCTCCTGATTCTTATTTGATTGAGGTGCAATGACCGCTTGAGTACACAACATGGAATCGCAACGAGTATCGTATACAGGCAAAAAACTAGCAAAAGCTAAAGCCCTAAAACCTAAAAACCAAACGAAGTGTCTCACCTCAATACCTCATGATCGTTTTTGGACTCAATTTAAAAAATGACCGCTTGAGTATAATACACGGAATCGCAACGAGTATCATAAACAGGCAAAAAACTAGCGAAGGCTAAAGCCCTAAAACCTAAAAACCAAACGAAGTCTCTCACCTCAATACCTCATGATCATTTTTGGATTCACTTTAAAAAATGACCGCTTGAGCACAACAAACGGAATCCAAACGTGCATCGTAAACAGGCAAAAAACTAGCAAAAGCTAAAGCCCTAAAGCATAAAAAAAAATAAAAGAGATATTTCAACTCAATACCTCATGATCATTTTTGGATTCACATAAAATTTGCCATGCCCTTTAGCCCACATTGAAGCGTGAAAAGGGACATGCTCACAACAGGTCACTCTTTTGCGAGAAAATTTTGAAAAGTTCTTTTGAGAAGGATTAAGAAAACGATACTTTTTTAGATGGTGATTCTCTTTTGGTAAAGAATCCATGATTTTTCTGTAGTACTTTTCTAAATCGAGAGTCATCACTCCAGAATATGAAGATTTCAAAAAACTTTCCCTTTTATAGATTCCAAGCCCTCCAAAGGCCGAATAAACAGGAATCCACTCCTCTTTACCGATCCAGAAAAGCCCCTTTGGCCAGTTTAAAACTTCGTTCCAAAAAAAACTGCCCAATAATTCTGGTCCAAAAGGGTAATTTTGATCGCGAAAAGCATACCTATCATAGTAGACACCGCTTGGCAAAACCCCATTGGCTCCGACGAAATCCCAATCTCCTTCTTCCCTTATCGTTTTAACAATCTCCTCAATAGGCCAGGGAGTGGCAAAATCGAGATCTGCCATGATTACAAAGGGATAATCGTCAAATTGGGCGCTTTTTATCACATTTAAAAGCTTGTTTCTTGCAAGAGCGATCTTCTCTGTCCTCGAAGGGGGTGTCTCATTTTCCGAAAGAATTTCGGTCAAAAAAGTCACTTTAGGGTTAGTTTTAGCCCACTCAGAAAAAAGCTCTGCTGTATTATCATTCGAGTTATTCTCATAAATGATCACTCTGAAATCGTCAAAGGCGGCCCCTAAAGCCTCAATGTTTTTCGCAGTATTTTGACAAGTTGGCAGCCACATCCTTGCAAACACCACAAATCAAAACCTTTTCTGCTATGACAAACGATTGAAAAAAACATATAAAAAAAACAATCCGTTGACACATCTCTACACTCCTTTGACTTTTCGAAAAGAGTTTTTTTACCACAGTCCCGTCATTTTCTTCTAGGAATTTTTAAGCAAAATTCTGTAATCTTTAGGTTTTTATGGAATTTATTTTAAGGTTGCAGTCATGTTATTTCTCCTCTGTCTTATTTGCTTTTTTTCTCTCGAAGCTAATCCCTCAGAAACTACGCGCATTACTGTCATTTCTGATTTCTCTCATCAATCTTGCGGTATTGCAGAGCACAGTCGAGAATTTTCTAAAGCATTAGAAAAAGAGGGGGCCTCTGTCTTAAAAATCGATTTTTTTAACCTTTTTACAGACTTTTCAAAATACAATGACACATTTAAACCAATTGATAAAATGGTCTCCCGATGCCGTCAACATTCAATGCGACGCAGGTTGGTTTTCTGACTCACAAAAAATAAGATTAGGTTCCTACTTTTTCAAAACGATGAAGGCTCATAAAATTCCTGTGATCATCACCTTACATGAAGAAAGAAAAGAAACTGTTTCTCTTTTTAAAAAAGCCTCAGCAATAATTTTCTACTACCAACCAAAGTATTATAACGAATTAATCCCAAACAAACACTTTGTTTTCGATTTGCCAGCGTGTCCCTTTTCCCCCTCTTGCAGCAAATCAGAGCTTCGAAAAAAATACAACTATAACGATGAGGATTTTATTCTAACGACTTGCGGTACAGCTTATAGAGAAAAGAAGATTCCCGAAATCATCGAAGCTATGACCCCTTTTTTAAAGATCAACCCTCATATAAAACTTCAACTTATCATTTCACCTCACAAAACACTCCCTTTCTCCAAAGAAGAGATGAACAAAATAAATGAACTTGTGGAAAACTCTGATGTCAAAGAGCAAATCTTTCTTGCGGGTAAATACACCCCAACAGATGAGTATTTTGAACGATTGCATCTTTCTAATTTAGGATTTGCTTGGTACGATGGATCCCTTACCTCCTCTTCTGCTGTAGAAAAGGATTTTATCTCCGCAAGATTGCCTCTTATCGCAAACGATTCTCCTCATTTTCATTTAGATAATGGTAATGGATTAATTAAAGTGAATGGGGATATGAATGAATTCTTAGATACACTTTACTTAACCATTAAAGATTCTCGTTTATTACATGAATTATCTATTAAAATGGGTGAAAACTACATTAAAAATAACTACGGAGAAATTTGCATAGTTTTTTCTTAAATCTTACTCAAAAGTTATCCCTTAAAAATTCAAAAATTGTGTTGTTAAAAAATGGAGACACCATCTGTAGTTTGAATAAACAATCCCTATGGCTAGAAAAATATCTAGATACTCCTGTAACAGTCGTCAATACCCCCCGGGAAATGCCAAAAAACACCTCTCATAAGATGTTTTTTTTAAGCTCACTTTTAAACAGATACCCTTTCAAAGAGATTAAAAAGTACAAAAATTCTATTTTTTGTGTTCAATCAGTCTTTGAAACGACCGCTATTCCTGAAAGTTGGGTGAATGAACTTAATGAGTACTTCGATTTTGTCACCGTACCAGATGAATTTCTCGTCGATGTTTATAAAAATTCAGGGGTCAATATCCCGATTATCTTATTACCCCAAGGCTCTCTTTTAGAGGAATGGATGCATATTGAGCCTAAAGGAGAAAAAAGGAGAACCATTTGTTTTTCTAGCCTCCGGAAGTTTTTATCAACCCCGGAAAAACCACGATCTTTTAATCGAAGCTTTTTTAGAGGCTTTTCAAGACCGAGAAGATGTCCAACTTAAAATTCAAGCAAGAGGACCGATAGGAAGTAATACTTTTAGCGGCAAAGCTAATGAACTGACCCAAAAGTTTAAGCTCAATGAGCGAAAAAACATCGTGTTTCACTACGGGGACTTACCTGATGCCCAGTATAAACAACTGGTGCATTCCGCAGATTGTTTTGTGAATATTGCAAGTGGAGAGGGATTTTCAATTACTCCAAGAGAAGCATTGGCCATCGGGTGTCCAACGATTGTCACGGATAATACAGCACAAAAGACAATTTGCAAAAGTGGTTTTGTTAGAAGTGTTCCCTGCTCAATTCAAATCGATGGGTTCTACGATGAATTTGGGTTTTGTGGTTACCAATTTAATCCAACGATTGAGGATGTGAAAGAGGCTCTTTTAGATGTTTTCGATAATTACGACAAATATAAAAAACTGGCCTTACAAGCAAAACCTTGGGTGGAACAATACACAACAAAACACCTATTATCAAAGTGGAAAATGCTTCTTCAACCAACAAACATCTTGCTTGGCGATAAAAATGAAGTGACTGATGAGTACTTTATGACTGATTCATTGATTCTCTATAAAAAGTTGCTGACCCTGTGAAACTTTTTCTTTTTCTTTTTTTTAGAAGCTGCTTGTTTGGATCCGAGTCCGCTCTTATTACAGGAATAAATGGACAAGATGGATCGTATCTTGCCGAATATTTGCTCAGCCAAAACTTTATCGTTCATGGCACTGTACGTTCTTTAAAAGAGGAAGATCATTGTTTGATAACCCATCTCTTATCAAACAAAAATCTTATTTTGCACCCCATTGATCTGCTAAACGAATCTTCAGTTGAAAACCTTATCGAAGTGACAAAACCTAATCAAATTTACAATTTAGCTGCTCAATCAAATATTAAACGCTCATTTGAATCGCCTCTTTTAACAGCAAATATTACAGCTTTAGGAATTGTTAGAATCGGTGAAGCGTGCCTTAAAAAGCATCCCCATTGTAAAATCTTTCAACCAGGATCCTCTGAGCTTTACGGAGGAATAGCTTCAGAAAATCCTCATACATTCCACCCTAAGAACCCTTATGGAATCGCAAAACTTTACGCTTTTTGGATGAGTGAATACTACAAAAAGACCCATCATTTATATATCTCGAACGGGATTCTTTTTAATCACGAAAGCCCAAGAAGAGATGAGTCGTTTATTTCCGCTAAGATCATCAAAGCTTTGCCCCGCCTTTTAAAAAATGAGCAGTCATTTATCGAGCTTGGAAATTTAAACACAAGACGGGATTTTGGGTTTGCGCCAGACTATGTCGAAGCGATGCATCTTATGTTAAATCAACCAAGTCCTTTAAATCTCGTGTTAGCGACTGGAAAAACGCATACGATTAAAGAATTTATCGAAGCCGTTTTTAGCTATATAGATATTACCCTTGATTGGGAAGGGAGTGATATAAACGAAGTGGCACGGATTAAAGAGGTCTCTTTTCCTTGGATTGAGATATTAAAACCAGGACAAGTGATTATTCGAATAAACAAGGATTTTTTTAGACCTATTGAAATTCACCCCCCAGAAGCTAATACCATAGAAACAGAAGTCACGTTAAACTGGAAAGCCAAAACTTGCTTTTCTGAAATGATCGCCATTATGGTAGATGTCGCTTTAAAAGAAGCAGGTTTACCCTTTAAAGGTCATGGAATTAACCTATTAAATGAACGTTATCCCTACTTAAGTCACCCCTGAAGAAGTCCTTTCGAATAAAGAGATTAAGAATCTCTATTCTGAAATAGTAACTATTCAAATCTTTGCGATCTGAATAGTTACTAAAAAACTTTAGACAGTTTCTTTTACGACATTTAGAGTGATTTGAGATTTCACTTCATCGTGCAATTTAAGCTCGATGACATGCTCCCCAAGTGTCTTTATAGGATGCTTAAGAACAATCGTTTTCTTCTCAAGCGAAACATTGTGAGATGCTTTGATCAAATCAATAATCTCTGCCACTGTCACCGATCCATAAAGATGCCCCTCAGGATCAACCTTCACCACTTTCTCAATCGTTACACCTTCTAAACGTTGAGCCACTTCGTTTGCTTCTTTTCTCTCTTCAAGTGCTTTCTTTTGTCTCTCTTCTTGAAGACGAGCTTGCATCCTAAGTGTTCCTTTATTTGCCACGACAGCTAGCTGTTTTGGCAATAGAAAGTTACGTGCATACCCAGGCTTTACACTCACAATTTCACCCGAACGCCCAAGATCTAGAACATCCTGAACCAATAGCAATTTTGTCGCCATAATACCTTCTCCTTATTTAATTAACATTCGCCAACGAAAGGTAAAAGCGCCATATGACGGGCCACTTTAACTGCGTAGGTCAACTTTTTCTGATAATGCGCTGAAACCCCTGTAATGCGACGAGGAAGAATTTTACCGCGGTCAGTGATAAAATTTTTAAGCGCTTCGATATCTTTATAATCTACTTCTTTGATACCAGCTTCGATAAACGGACATTTTTTTCGTTTTTTAGAACGTTGTTCTCCAAACTTTGACATGAGAATCCCCTATTGTTGTAGTACTAATTCTTTAAATTTAATTTCTTCAAGCACACTCTCTGTTCTTAAAGTAATAAAGCGGATCAAATCCTCATTTAAGTGGTACTCTCTCCACAACTCGCTGATTTTTGAAGGCTCTACCTTGAAATAAATCAGGAAATAGTGCCCCTCTTTATGTCCGTTGATCTCATACGCCAAGCGTTGACGTCCCCGATCGTGAATCTTCAAAATTTCACCGCCAAGCTCTGTAATTCCTTGTTCAATACGCTCAAGAGCTTTTTTCCTAGCGTCTTCGCTAAGAGTGGCGCTGATAATATACATCCCTTCGTAAAGGTTTGGTTCTTTTTTACTCATACGTTTCTCCCAAAATTCTTTCCTTCTGCAACGAGGTTCATTAAGTTCTCGACAGGCTGTTTTGAGATATTTTCAATCACAAAGACCGCCTGCTGTATCACTTGATCAAGCGCTACTCTCTCCTCCTGAGAGAAAACTCCAAGCACATGATCTGTCAACTCTTCAGCCTCGCCGCGCCCCACCCCAATACGAAGTCTATAATAATCCCTCGTACCGAGATGGTATTCTATACTTTTTAAGCCATTGTGGCCACCTGGTGAACCCAAACCCCTTAGCCTTAATTTTCCAAAGGGTAAGTCCACATCATCGCAAACAATAAGCACTGAAGAGACGGGAAGTTTGTAATAATCCAAATACTTCCTTAAAGCTCTTCCGCTTAAGTTCATGTAAGTTAAAGGTTTTAAGATGTGATACACCACACCATCCCTCTCAACTTTTCCAACCGATGCCTCAAAGCGCATCTCAAAATGCTCTTTTGTTTGCAACTTTTGCAAAAAAGCCTCGGCCACTAAAAATCCCATATTATGCCGAGTCATTTGGTAATCCTTTCCTGGATTGCCAAGGCAAACAACAACAAGAGTGTCTGTGCCCATTAACTCAGCCATAAAGGTTATCTCTTAGCAATAATCACAGCCACATCATCTAATTTCGCCATTGGACGAATAGACTCAGGGATCTCAATATCTGACAATCTTTTTGTTTGTCTAAGATTCAAGCTTCTCACATCGAGTTTAAAGCTTTTTGGCAAATCTTTTGGCAAGCAACGCACTTTTACATGACGAATCACGAGGCGAAGTACTCCCCCAAGTTTTGTTCCAACGCAGTCAGCAACACCTGTGCACTCGATAGGAACTTTGACATTGATAGGAGTTTGATCTAAAAGCTCCTCAAAGTCTAAGTGAATCACATCGTAATTAACAGGGTTGTACTGAATATCTTTGACGATCGCTTTTCGCTCTTTGCCTTTTTCATCGACTAAAGTGAAAATGGTAGTCGGCAAATGACCTTTAGTCACTTGTCTTAATGCAGCCGCAAACTCCGCTGCATTAACAGCAATCGTTTCACCTGCATCTTTGTGGGCATATATTATAGCTGGAATCTTATTTGAGCGTCGAACTCTCTTAGCTTCCCTTTTTTTTACTGAATCCCTTTTGACGACACTAAGTCTCATTTTTCCTCCTTAAAGGGGAAAAACCGTCTTTTCTCGCTAACTAAAAACTGCTTTGGACAAGAGAGGGGCCACAGAAAATACCTTTAGAAGAGGACTTGAACAGGAGCACGGTAACGTGTTACTGACCCAAATTTCCTCTATCGGACTCTGTCCAATCTTTTCTAGCGCACCTTCCACGAACAACCCGTGGGTTACGGCCGCAATGACGCGATTGGCACCCTTCTCTTGGATAGCTTTTGCAGCTGATACCAAAGTTTCTCCAGTGGAGCACATGTCATCAGCGAGAAGAACGTCTTTTCCTTTTACATCACCGATAATCTTTACAATACTAACCTTTTGTGGCGTGACTCGGTGCTTGTTCACGACAGCAAAATCTAACTTTAAATCGGAAGCTAAACCCCTAACGAGGTGAATACTTCCACTATCTGGTCCTACAACAATCATCTTATCAGTCTTGACCTCGCGAAGCTTAAAACTAAGCACTTCTCGTGAGGAAAGATTCAAAAGAGGGACGTTGAAAAACCCTTCGATTTGCGGTGAATGGAGATCCAAAGTCACAACTTCGTTCACTCCAGAGGCCACGAGCAAATCGGCCACTAACTTAGCTCCAATCGGTTGCCCTTTTTTGGTCTTGTGGTCTTGTCTTGCATACCCCATATACGGGATAACGACCTTAATTTTTTTGGGGCCTTCCCTTTTTAGAGCATCCACAATAAGCAACAATTCAAAGAGCGACTCATGCAATTCGTGTCCTAATGTTTGTAGAACAACGACATCTCTCCCTGAAACCTCTTCCAGAATGCAAACTGCAAGTTCTCCGTCAGGAAACTTCTCTATGGAAATACTACCCAGAGGAATCCCGCTTAAGTTGGACATTTCCCTGGCTAATTCTGGATGGGATGTCCCTGCAAAAAAAAGAGGTTGATCATTCATTATTTGGGGTGGAAGGATTCGAACCTCCGCGTGGCGGGACCAAAACCCGCTGCCTTACCGCTTGGCGACACCCCATCAATACTGCGGTTTAAGTAAAAACTCTACCACCCTCCGCAATTTTTGTAAAGACCAGAATGCAAATAAAATCACACGATCTTCCAAAAAATTCCCCCTTAGATCGACTAAAAAAATTTATATAAATAGCTAAGGCTTGATTTATTTCTCTTGAGACAGCTATAGGTCAATCATGGATCCTCAAAGCAAATTAAAGATTGTGCATGTAGCTACTGAGATTGCCCCTCTTGCTAAAGTGGGAGGCTTAGGCGATGTGATGCTCGGGCTTTCAAAAGAGTTGATTAGACTTGGCCACTCCTCTGTCGTCTTTCTGCCTCACTACGACTGTCTAGACATGTCTTGCTTATCTCACATCCAAATAATCAAAGAAAACTTTTTAACTTTTTTTGAAGGAACATGGCATAAAAATACGATCAGTCAAACAACAATCGAAGGGATTCCTGTTATCTTAATCGACCCTCAACATGAGGATTCGTTATTTAGACGAGGCTCTATTTATGGGGAAGAGGACGATGCCAGAAGATTTCTCTACTTCTCAAGAGCTGTCTTCGATTTTCTTTCAAAAAACTCTCCGGTCGATGTGATTCACTTACACGACTGGCAAGTGGCTCCACTCGCCCCCCTCATTAAAAAAGAGAATCCGCAACTTACCAAAAAAATTGTTTATACGATCCACAACCTAGCATACCAGGGAGTGGTCCCAGGTGAACAGATCGAGTCAATAGCCCTCTCAAAAGATGAGATGCTTGAACCTCACGCTTTACAAGACCCTACGAAAAAAAACTTTGTCAATTTAATGAAAGGGGGGATTACATTTTCTGATGAAATCACAACAGTTTCCCCAACTTTTGCCAAAGAAGCACTCACAAAAAAGGGAGGATTTGGGTTAGACCAGACACTCAAAACTCACAAAAGCAAATTTTCTGGGATTTTGAATGGGATTGACAGCGATTTTTGGTCTCCTCTTAAAGATAAATATTTACCTATTCATTATGCCCCATCCGATCTTAAGGGAAAATTTCTCCTTCAAACACTTCTTAAAAACCAGGTGGAGCTCTCTGTTTGCGACAGACCCTTAATAGGGTGCATCGCAAGACTTGTGCCGCAAAAGGGATTGCCTCTTATAAGACACGCGATCGAATTTATTCCGAAAATGGGGGGGCAGTTCATACTTTTAGGCTCTTCTCCAATAGAGAGTATTAACGAAGAGTTTTATAAATTAAAAGAAGAGCTTAAAAATAACTCCAACGTCCATTTAATTCTCAACAGTCAAGAGGAGATGGCGCACCTGATTTTTGCAGCATGCGACATGTTTATCGTTCCTTCCTGTTTTGAACCCTGCGGATTGACGCAAATGATTGCTCTTCACTACGGAACGGTGCCAGTTGTGAGAAAAACAGGGGGGCTTGCAGACACTGTTTTCGATATCGATTTTTCCTCCCTTCCGGAAGAGAAGAGAAATGGGTACACTTTTGAGACTGAAAAAACAGCCGATTTTGAAAAAGCTCTTTTAAGAGCTTTTTCGTGTTGGAAAAACACACCTCAAAAATGGCAACACTTGATCCAAAAGGGGATGTCTTCTGACTTAAGTTGGACAGATCCTGCAAAAAAATATGTCACGCTCTATCAAAAAATCAACTGATCTCGTAACATAAGTCTCTTATGACACTACCGAACATTTTAACTTTTATTAGGCTGATTATAGCGCCTGTTTTTCTCGCTCTGTTTAGTTATTGCGAAGAGATTGGTTTGCCTCGAAATAGCGCGCTTTATCTCTTGCTTTTTCTAATGACGCTAGCAGAGCTAACCGATGCCTTCGATGGGTTTATTGCAAGAAAATTTCATCAAATCTCCGATCTAGGGAAAATTTTAGATCCGATGGCAGACAGCATCTGCCACATAGCTTACTTTTTAGCCTTCACCCAAAATCCCGTAGCAGTGCCCCTATTTTTAGTTTTTATCTTCATTTACCGCGATGCGGTGATTAGCACATTAAGAACAGTTTGCGCACTTCAAGGAGTTGCACTTGCTGCCAGAAAAAGTGGAAAATTCAAATCGATTTTCCAAGCTTTTACCTCTTTTACAATTCTTTTTCTTTTGATTGCCTATACAAAAGGGATTTATCTCAAAAAATATTATCGTCTACAAGTACGTTTCTAGTCACAATAGCGGCTTTTTTAAGTTTATTTTCTGCATGGGAATATATTATCTCAACAAATCCCACATCAAAAAGCTTCTGAAAATCAACGACTAATCAGTAAGTCTGCAAATCCTTTACATAAAAAGACTTAACACTACCTAATTGTTTTAACGTCTCTATTTTAAATGAAATCTAACGGGTCAGCTCTTTTTTCAAATCTTTTAAACTTAAGCCAAACTTTAGACAAGAGATTTAACCCCTAAATTTTAAATGAAATCTAACGGGTCAGCTCTTTTTTCAAATCTTTTACGTGAAGAGCAATTTCTTGTCGCATCTGTTTTGGCGCTCTCGCCATCGATACTTCTGCATGCTCTAAAGCTGTTCGAAACTCCCCTTTTTCAAAAAAGACTTGGGAAATCATCATCTCTAGACGCCATCCATTTTCTTTGTCTTCTTTTCCCCACAAATTAAGATAGGCTTGAAGGGGAGCGATAACTTCATTTGGAGAGGCCTTCTCTTGCTTAAAACTTTGATAGAGCGTACCAAAATCTAGAAGAGCTAATTGAAAATCGTTTGAAGGTTTTTGCAAAAGAGCTTTTTTAAGAGATATCGCCTCTTCTGTTTGCTCTTTTCCCTTTCCATAAAGAGTGCGAAGTCTCTCTAATCTAAAAAAATCAGCCTCTTCAGTCTCAAATCCAGCTACTGCAATCTCTTTGGCTTCTATTTCTTGCCCATACTGTTCGGCAAGCGAATAAAGGGCTTTCAATTCAGAAGTCGAATGAGCGCGCGTTTTAAGCGCGCTCACTTTTTGCTTTAATCCCGAATATTCCTGGACCATTTTCAACAAATGATTTGCGTACTCGCCGCCACCACCTGCTCTATAACCTGTCACACCGATCTGCTCCTCATCTGGAGTCAAAAGAACTATCGTTGGGAATCCCCGAACGGCAAAGCGCTTTTGAAGCTCCTTATTTTCTTGAGTTTCAGTGGCTGAAAGTTTTGATTTAGCTGGAAAATCAAGCTTAACAAACACAAATTTGTCTTCAGTCAATTTTCCAAACTCAGCTGTATCTAAAGCTTCAGTATCCAGCTTTTGACACCAACCGCACCAATCAGAGCCTGTGAAAAACACCAACAAAGGTTTGCTTTCAGCTTTAGCTTTCTTCACCCCTTCGCTATAGTTGGTTATCCAAGGAATGGAGCTTGCTCCTAGTTGAGAGAAAACTAATAGAAACAGCCCTATCGCCCAACCGGTTACCATTTTTTTTGCCATAATTTTTAAGTTTCCTAAAAAGTGTTAAAACAAGTTAAAATAGCTAGTCTCTCTTAAGATTTGCCAGCTTTTTGCAGCTTAAAGGAAACTTCAATTTATTTGTAACCAAAAGAGTAAAAAAAAAATCATGTCTTGTCCTAAAACTCTCATTTACCGACACCAAAGAGAAAACTTAAAAAAATGCTCTCTAAGGGGTCTAGAAGGAAAAATTGGCTTTCAATTTTTTACTTATCCAAAAGAGCTTCTTCCTCCCCTGGATAACTTCATTGTACTAACCCTTGAGGCCGAAGAGCTGACAAAAAAAGATGCCGATTTGGGACTTCTCATCATCGATGGAACCTGGAGACTTGCAGAAAAAATGTTGAAGAAAGTGAAGGGGCAAACTTATAGAAGTTTACCTAAAGGGTTTAAAACAGCTTATCCAAGAAGACAAGAGGATTGCCCTGTTCAAGGGGAGGGGCTCGCATCAGTGGAGGCGCTCTTTCTCGCCCATTTGATTTTAGGAAGAGAGACCGAAGGACTTTTAGATCATTACCACTGGAAAGATGAGTTTTTACAAATCAACAAAGATCTATACTCAAGTATTAGATAGTAATTTTTTCAATTCCTCTTCGATCTCTAAAAAAGTAGCCTCTTTGGCAAAGGCTCTCGGACGAACATTCAAATCAAAATTTATTTGAGTATAGGCAGGATTCAACCGAAACGCCTCTCTAACAAGACGTTTAAACCGATTTCTTTTAGCGGCACATCCATATTTTTTTGAAACAGTAAGCCCCAAGCGAGCATGAGGTCTCATCGTTTTTTTCATATCTATAATGAGAAAACGCCCCATCTTTTGAGGATTTCCCCGTAAAAAGAAGGAGCGTCTTGTTAAAAGCCTAAAGGCTTTAGGGAAAGGGTATTTCACGCGCGGGTCAATTGTTTGCGTCCTCTTTGACGTCTTGCGTTAATAATTTTTCTTCCATTAGCTGTTTGCATACGAACGCGAAATCCATGTGTGGTTTTGCGGCGCGTTTTGCTTGGTTGGTATGTACGTTTAACCATCGTGTCACCTTCATGTTATTCTGTAAAGATGAGACTATCATAGGGTAGAGAGAGAATTTTTGCAACAAAGTTTTCTCCCCTTTTTAGTTTTTTTCTTTTTTTGAGAAAAAAGCATTGCACGAAAAATACGATCTGTTCTATAACTTTGCTTGTGAATCGATTGAGGAGTTCAACAATTATGCGAGTGCGAGCATCCGTGAAAGCGGACCCTTCTAAAGGCGATATTCTCGTGAGACGTCGCGGTCGTTTATATGTCGTAAACAAAAAAGACCCAAACCGCAAACAGCGGCAGAAAGGTCCAGCGCGTATCAAGTAGTAAAAGGGTTTAAGCAAAATGGCAAAAAAATCATGTATAGAAAGACAGAAAAAGCGTGAACGTCAAGTCCTACTAAAGTGGGACAAGCGTCAAGAGCTTAAGAAGAGAAGTTCCGATCTCAGCCTAAGTGAAGAGGAAAGAGCCTTAGCTCGCCTCTCTTTAGACAAAATGCCTCGGAACACTTCTCCTGTTCGTTTGAGAAACAGATGTCAGTTAACTGGTCGTCCACGTGGATGTTACCGAAAATTCAAACTTTCCCGTTTGAAGTTTCGCGAACTTGCCAATATGGGCATGATTCCTGGAATCACCAAAGCTAGCTGGTAGTCATATCTTTTTGTGGTCCTTCCCCAATCCCCCCCCCTCGGTGGGAAGGCCACATTTTTTTCACACATTCTATCTTTAAAAATTAAATTAAATTTTACTATTTACTTTAATTTAGTTTCATAATACAATACTCCTTTAGTATAAAAAACAAGGAGTTATAATGTTTAATATATCAGCTAATAATAAAAAATTTTTAGAGAACAATTTTGATCGGGAACCTCTTCTTTTAACAAAAAGTCAATTTTCTAAACCTTCTATTATGTTTAGTTATGCTTTCACAGCTCCCTTTTCAGGTCTTGCTAAATTAATCACAGGAATTGCATATGTCGCAATTCAAATTTTCAAAGCTATAAAAGAATATTTTAGTAAAGCAGAGAAAAAAACAGCTTTAGAAGAAATCAAGTTTGGTGGAAAGCTTATCGCTCAAGGTTTGGTTCAATTAGTGCCACTGGTTAATGCTTTTGCAAAAATCTATCAATTAGACAAAGCTGAAAAAACAGCCAAAAAAGAAGCTGCTTTAGCTGAAGCACAGAGAAAGGAAAAGGCTCTAAAAGCTTCAACTGAAGCAAAAGCTAAACCAATAGATAGTATAAAGGAATACGAAAAACAATCAACAGAGGGGGCTTATCTTCAAAAGACACTTTGTGGAAATGAGTTTAGACTATTTCAACAAAAACTTGGCGAGCTTAAAGCATTACAAGAAAGCCCAAACGTTTTGACTTCAGATGAAATTATAATCATCGATACTTTAATGACTTCTCTAAAACTGGCCTTCGAATATTCTCAGAACAAAAGGTATAGTGAAACAGGTACCGACCAGTTTAGCAATGAATTTAAAGCTTTTTTCACTACAGCAAATCAATAAATCGACAAAGCCTCTCTTAAGGAACCCCCTTAGAGAGGCTTTTTTATGACCGTTTTTAGCGGCTCCCAGCTCTCCATTCCTTGCCGCCAAATATAACTCTCCTCAGTCACACTCCCCTCAAGAAGCGCTTTATCCAAAACAGCTTTTGTGACAGGCCCTTTTTGCTCACCTCGAACGTCGATATAAAACCAGATCTCTTTATCTTCAGGTGGCAACACTTCCTCCACCTTCACTTCTATCACATCCGGATTCATCTGCCTTAAAACGGTTTTACTTTCAACACCAACTTCGGGTAAAAACACAAGGACAAGAACGGCAAATATCCCAAATGCGGCCCCCATGACAAACCAAAAAGGGAAACTTCTCCCCTTCTTTTCTGCCAAATAACCCGAGGCCAGTCCCATCAAAAGCCATGCCAAGACCATAAATAAATAAGAGAGTGTCAAAAAAAACCTCCTGCCTAAAGGACATTTATGGTAAACTACAGGAAACTCTTTGTCAATGAGAGCCTATATGTCTGATAAGAAAACACCTTTTGATTCTAAAGAATTTGAAAAACCGGAAACCCTCTTCGTTCGCGATATCGAAAACGAGGTGTTTCAAGGTATCTGCGTGAATGTCTTAAGTCAAATCGATGGGATTACCCTTTTGGAGGGAACTTTTATCGGTAACTTACTGAAGCGAGACCCCACGAAAAGCATCAAAGGGATTTTAGCCACCCAAGACAGCAAAAATCACTCTGTTGGGATCAAAATCGAGATCAATGTCTGTTTTGGAGTCTCCATCCCTGAAAAAGCTGATGAGATTCAGCAAAAAATTGCTGAAGAGGTCACAAAACTCACAGGTCTTCACGTCTCTTCTGTTCACGTCGTCTTTAAAAAAATAGTCAAATCGACACCAAAAGAGCTCGAAACTAAAGAATCTTCATGAAACCCCACATTGAGGCCGCCAAAACTGTTTGGAAAGAACACTTGGATGAGACAAGCGTTGTTGTCGATGCAACCCTTGGCAATGGACAAGACACTTTATTCCTAGCCTCCCTTGTCCCAAGGGGGCATGTCTATGCATACGAGATCCAAGCTCACGCCCTAGAAGCTATGAAAGAAAAAATTAAAGGTTTTCCGATCACCTTAATTCACAAAAGCCACTCAGATCTCTGCGATTTACCCTCAGGAATCGACCTTTTTGTGTATAATTTTGGTTATTTACCAGGAGGAGACAAGACAATCACCACAAAAACAGACTCAAGCCTTGAAAGTGTTCAAAAAGCACTCTCCCTTTTATCTGCTAAAGGTTTAATTTGTCTCACCTGCTACCCTGGACATGTTGAGGGAAAAAAAGAAGCAGAAGCGCTTCTTCAATTTGCAAAAAGCTTAAGTAAAAAAAACTATCTTGTCGAGTTAAGAGAGTGGGTGAATCGATTAAATTCCCCTTTTTTGCTCCTTATCAAACCTCAGATTTAATTTTTAATCCCACAACGGCCTCAAAACACTGGATCAAATGATTGACGCCGTTGATCGCCGTGTGAGGAACTGCTTCCTTTGGAAGGCCATAGGTGCTTGCGATATCGTTTTTTGAAAGAGAGATTTTTTTTGGAAACTCTTTATGCGCCTCTAAACTCTCTCTTGCCACTGCAGCCAAATACATCGATGCTAAATCAAGCCAATGGTAGGGCCATTTATAGAGCTCTTGTGTGTAGGGGCAAATTAACTGGGAAAAAAAACTTCTATCAAAAGAGGGGTTTTGGCAAATAAAAACCGACTCCCCCCTCTTGATATTCAACCCGTTTAAAAGCTTTGCGATCTCGTCCCCAACAACCTTAGGGTCTTTCCCCATTTGAAGTTTTTCAATCGTAAACCCATTGATCTCAACGCTTAAAGGATCCCTTTTTTTCCAGGCCGAAAGGGGTTGCTTCACGATACTCTCGTAAACCCCCAAAACTTCCCCACTTGACAGATCAACGACTTTTAAGCCAATCTCCAACACGTGATGACGCGTAAAATCAAGCCCTGTCGACTCAATATCTAAAAAAATTCCTAACATTTTATACAATCTAACATACACATATATGTAACCTAATCGTTTAGGGGAATTTTCGGCTAGTCATTTGTTTGAAAATCTGCTACACTTACCAATTTGTAAATAAAAATGGCGAGTGAAGAGTGTCTGTTCCTAAAGAAAAATTTCGAGAAGCGGTATTTCAACTTCTCTACAGTGTCAATATGGGAGCCTCATCGATAGATGAGGCTCAGGTTTTGGTTGGCAATGAGCTAAAAATTGCTAAATCAGCTATGAAAGAGGTGAAAGAACGCGTTCAAAACATCACTGAAAAGCAAAATGAGATCGATGAAGTGATCACAAAAAGTGCCACGTCGTATTCTCTTGAAAGAATCCACACTGTTGAGAGAACGATTTTACGCTTAGCTCTTTACGAGATGCTTTTTGACAAAGAGATCCCTGAGAAAGTAGCCATTGTCGAAGCGATGCGCCTTTGCCGCAAATTTGGCACAAAAGAAGCCTCTGATTTTATTAACGCCGTATTGGATACTGTTTTTCAAAATTTGAAGACGGAGTGATATGTCCTTAAGTCTCCATTTAAGTCGTTCTAGCTCAAGCTTAAATCTCTTGAAGAGTCACAGCTTAAAAGAGCATACCACTTTTGGAATCGGAGGAAATGCAAGGTATTTTGTCGAAGTCACGACTTTGGAAGAAATGAAACTTGCCTTTGAATTTGCAAAAAAGGAGAAGTGCCCTCTTTTTGTGCTTGGTAAAGGTTCTAATATTATTTTCGACGATTTAGGTTTTAACGGCCTGGTCATTTTAAATAAAATCTGCCACTCAACCCACTCAGATGAGGGGTGTTTTGACGTAGGAGCCGGCTTTAGCTTTTCTCGTTTAGGAACCGTGAGTGCAAAAAACCACTTCACAGGTTTAGAATTCGCTTCTGGTATTCCAGGAAGTGTTGGGGGAGCCGTCTTTATGAATGCCGGGGCCAATAAACAGGAGACATCTCAGACTCTCACACAAGTTGAATACCTCTTTACAACGGGTGAGCATCGGATATTAAAAAAAGAAGAACTCTCTTTCTCTTACCGTTTCTCTTCATTTCAGAACATGAAAGGAGCTATCATTTCCGCAACATTTCAGCTTAAGAAATGTGATACTGCGAGAAAAACCCAAGTTGAAATGATCGAGTACAGAACCAAAACACAACCTTATGAGGAAAAATCGGCGGGGTGCTTCTTCCAAAATCCAAGCATGTTAAGTGCTGGTCGCCTGATCGAAGAGTGTGGCTTAAAAAAACTTTCGGTGGGAGATGCGTTCGTTTCGGAAAAGCATGCCAATTTCATTTGCAATAGAGGAACTGCTACGACAAAACAACTGATCGAACTGATCGCACTCATCAAAGAGAGCGTCTTTAAAAAAACGGGGATCGTGCTTGAAACAGAAGTCCGCTTTATCCCCTTTGAGATGGAAGGGTAACCTATGTTTTTTGCCGATCTTCACTGCCACTCAACCCACTCCGATGGGACAGTGTCTCCAAAAGAGTTGGTGCTGCTTGCAAAAAGTTTGGGATTAAAGGGGCTCTCCATTACAGACCACGATACAGCAACGAGTTTTCTTGCCGCAAAACCTTTTGCAGATGAAGCCGGTCTTCTTTTGATTCCAGGCGTTGAGTTTTCCGCAACTCTTGATAAAACATCAGTACACATCTTAGGTTATAGCTTTGACCCAGAGCATCAAGCGATTAAAGAACTCTGTTTAAAACACGTAAGCCGCAGAAAATTGCGGAATGCCGCTATTCTTGAGCGGTTTAAAGCACACAATATCACAATCTACGAAGAGGAGTTACCTCTCAATCTTCCCACAATGGGTCGTGCACACATCGCTAAAGCTCTTCTCAATAAAGGGGTTGTCTCAAGTATCCAGGAAGCTTTTCACAAGTATCTCGGAGATAACAAACCTTGCTACGTCGAAACCGAAGGAATCTCTCCCCAAGACACTATCGATGTGATCCATCAAGCAGGCGGAATCGCTGTTATCGCTCATCCCCACCTCATCGAAACAAACACCCTTCTTAAAAAACTTCTCGATCTTCCCTTTGACGGCATTGAGTGTGTCTACGGCAACTTCTGCCTTGAAAAACATCTCAAATGGCAAAATATCGCCCGAAAAAAAAATTGGTTAGAAACTGGGGGGTCAGACTTTCATGGAGATATTAAACCGCAAATCTTACTTGGAATGAGTGGCGTCTCTGAGGACCTTTTCAATCTTTTGCTAAAACGCTATCTTTCACACACAAAGTAACCATTTCCCTCCCAAAATCAACTTCTAAAAGAGTACCCATGGCAATTTGAAGTTTGCCAAACCAAATGGCATGAGTCTTCTTTTGCCTTAAAAGTTTCTCCTCTGCCTCTGCCAACCCATTTAAAGAATAGATGATCGGAAATTCCTCGTTTTTGAACTCCTTAAACAGCTCCTCTATTTCCATTGCAATCTCCCCCTTTTTGCTTGAAATATTTAGAAGGGTTTCACTTCTTGCCATCCATTCCCCTCCTAAATTTCGCCTCTCCTTATAAGTAGGAAAAGATAGAGAGACCTCGACACCCCTTTCGTGAACATTTTGCCAATCTTCATCAATTTTATAGTGTAGTTTTAAATCGACGCTCGGAAGTTTTTCATTTTTTTTATTTAAAATCAATAAAGAGATCCCCTCTTCAAGGGTATTTAAAGCCTGAAGATCTTTTCTATAAGAAAAGGCCTTCTCCAAACAGGCCCTTTGATTGAATTCAAAAACTTCTCTAAACGGATCGAGATCCTCTAAAGAGACTTCTCTACCAATAAACCCCTCTAAATCTTTTTTACAAAAAGCTAACTCTCTTTCTGCTGCGAGAAGTGAACGCTTTGCAAAACTCATCTCTAAAATAATGTAAGACACGTCTGATAACTCACCTGAGACGATTTTAGGGCGAACATCCTTGTAAAACTCTTCAAATCGTTTAAGAGTTTTTTCCCAAATGGCGACTCGCTCCTTTGCAAAAACAAGATTCCAATAAAGGGTAATCGGCTCAATTAAAGCTTGAGAGAAATTGTGAACTGCGCCTAAAAAATCTATTTTTTGCTGCAGTTCTATCACTTTTTCTTGGGTTGCTAAATGGCCAAAACGAAACTCTTTTAAAAGGGGTTGATGAAGCCGAAAAGCAATCCCTTCTGCTTTTAAAGCTTTTGGCCCGGTCGTTGGACTCTTATAGGAGCTAAAATGCATCTCACACTCAACCTTGGTGCCTACCCGAAACTGCTTAGACTCGATCCAAGAAGCAAACGTCATATCGGAGCTATTTTTAGAAGGAACAGGATCTGTAGAGGCTTGAGAGCTTGAATTAAAGCAATAAATATTCGTCTCTCGGTCAAACGGCTTAGCGAGCTGAAGCTTAGACTCTTCAGCGAGTTTATGAGCATTTTCAAGCGTTTCTGTATAAAGAGCCAAACTTTCGAGAAGCACCTCTCTTAGAGAGCTATCGCAAACTCTTGGGGCTTCGACAAAAAGTGCGGCCTCTATCGAGGCGAAGAAAAATAAAAAAATCGCTAAGCGCATTTTAATAACTAGAGGCGTCAAGTTTTACTTTTCCGTGGAAAATGATGTAGACAGCCACAGTATAAGCTAAAACCAATGGAATTCCAATCCCCGAAATAATAAACAAAATCTGAAGCGTTTCTAAGGAAGAGGAGGAGTTGTGAATAGTCAGACTTAAATCTAGAGGGGCATTACTTGCTCTCACAAGGTTTGGATAAGTACCCAGGGCATAAAGAGCCACAAGAGAAGCTATAGCAAAGCAAGAAGAGGCAAAGGCTCTACCATCAAGGCGGTTATTCACCTCTCTTGGAATATTGGCAATCGATAGCATCGTCAAAAGAGCCAAAAGAAAAAATTCAGGATGATTTTTTACCACTTCCACCATGTGAGGCTGATAAATAAGCGTCGCCATCGTGACTGTTGCATAAGAGATGATAAAGGAGATAATCGCAGGATTAATCCAAGTTCTCACTTTATCGTGTAACTCCCCTTCAGTTTTCATAAGAAGATAGATCGCTCCGTGCATAGAGAAACAGGCGACAGTCGTTATTCCCATTAAAATCGAGTAAGGGTTTAGGAAAAAAAGGGAACTGTCGACAACCATATCTTGCGCCTCATTTAACGGAACTCCCCTGACAAGATTTCCCAAAACAAGCCCTAACCCAAAAGAGATAACAAGAGAGGCCACGCTAAAAAGCACATCCCACATCCAACGCCAGAAAGGGTAGGGGCGTTTACTGCGAAACTCAATTGCAACAGCTCTAAAAATAATACCACTTAAGAAAAGCATCACAAAGTTGTAAAAGCCTGATGTAATCGCTGCATAAGCTATGGGAAACCCTGCAAAAAGAGCCCCACCTGCTACCACAAGCCACACTTCATTGCCATCCCAAACAGGGCCGATTGAGTTTAACATCAATCGCCTCTCCTCATCCTTTTTAGAAAAAAGATGAAGCATCCCGACCCCTAAATCAAAACCATCTAAAAGGGCGTACCCAGTAATCAACACCATCAATAAAGAAAACCAACCGATTTGATACATTTCCAAAAGATTCATGACGTGATCTCCTTAATAAGCCCTTCCATCGCATGATAGGGAGCCAAATCCCCATCCTCCGGTCCATGTTTTATTTTTTCATTGAGAAGATAAATAAACATTGCAAAAAGAAAGAGGTAAACAATTCCAAACATAATAATCGACCCAAGAACTTGAGAGGCGACAACGGACTTTGACAGTCCCTCTGAAATTCTAAGCAAATTGTAGACAATCCAAGGATATCTTCCCATTTCAGCGGCAATCCATCCCGCTTGATTGGCTATCTGAGGAGCTAAAACAGCAAAAGTTAAAGCCCAAAGTGTTTTTCTACTTGTAAAAAGTTGCCCCCTGATCCAAAGAAATACTCCCCAAATAGAAAGGGAAAACATGATAGCCCAACAAAAAATCATCACTCGATAGATTTGAAAAACTGAAGCGGTTTTAGGCCAATCTTTTTTTGGAAAAGCGTTTAATCCAACAACTTCAGCCTCTTTATCGTTAAACGAGAGATAACTTAACAATTTAGGAATTTGAACAGCATAATCGATTCTTTGCTCCTTTTCGTTGACTAGGCCAAAAAGAGTCATCGGAGCTGCCTTGGTCGTCTCAAAAAGCCCCTCGAAAGCGGCCAATTTAAGAGGCTGATACTTAGCGACAACTTTACCGCTCAAATCTCCTAATATAAGTTGAAGAATACACGAAATTAAGGCAATTGGAAGGGCAATTTTTAGGGAGGTCTTAGCAAAAGAGATGTGCCTTTTTTTCAAAAGATAAAAGGCTGCAATACTCATAACAAGAAAAGCACCAGCCGCCCACGTTCCAACGACCACATGAGAGAGCCTTACAATAGAGGAAGGATTAAAGACCATCTGCCAAAAATCGGTAATTTCAGCTCTTGCGCGAAGCCCTTCTCCTACGATGTGATACCCGGCAGGAGTTTGCATCCAAGAGTTGGCCACCACAATCCAAACGGCACTAAAATGGGCTCCAAGACACACCATAAGGGTTGAAAAAAAATGAAGTTTTTTGCCAATTCTATCCCAGCCAAACAAAAGAAGAGCTAAAAAACCCGACTCCAGAAAGAAGGCAAAAACACCTTCTGCTGCCAAAGCACTTCCAAAAACGTCTCCCACAAAGCGGGAGTAGGTGGCCCAGTTCGTTCCAAATTCAAACTCCATGACGATACCTGTGGCTACACCAACGGCAAAAGTTAAAGCAAAGATTTTTGTCCAAAATTTAGCCATGGTTTTATACCTCTCCTCACCTTTGACAAGGTAAAGCCCTTCAGCTATCACCATAATAAGCCCAAGCCCCATGCTTAAAGGGGGATAGATATAGTGAAACATTATGGTTAAAGCAAACTGCAATCTGGCTAGTATCTCGACATCCATGCTAAAAACCTCAATTTAAAAGAAGACTAAACTACCAAAAATTTATATAGAGAGCAAGTGAAATGAGCAAAAAATAAGTGCCAATTATTGCTTCAATTTGATAGAATACTCCCTTATGAACATTCTAGAATTGTTAGTCCCAAGCATCGAAATCTCTATCATAAGCCTTCTCACCTACGGCTTTCTCTCCTTTTTTTGGAACACCAAAAGTATGGACGTGATTTTTGGTCTTTTGACCTTCCTGCTTCTCTATACACTTTCAATCTGGTTTAATCTTCCTGTGCTTCAGCAGCTTTTTTTCTACTTTGTCAACGTTGCAATCATTGCTCTTCTCATCATTTTCCAACCAGAGTTAAGACTTGCCCTTTCAAGATTTAATATGAAGGGAAAAAAATACCACGAGATTGCTCAATTCGATCCCTTCTTAGAGGCCCTAACCCAAGTTGTTTACCAGCTCTCTGCCAATCGGGTTGGCGCACTCATTGTTTTAGAAAACCAGGAATCGCTTGATTATTTGATAGAGAAAGCGATTCCTCTCCATGCTAGATTTTCAAAGGAGTTACTTGAAACAATTTTTATCAACGGTACCCCTTTACACGATGGAGCCGTTGTGATTAGAGAGACTTTTATTCTTTCAGCCGCCACGATCCTTCCTCTTGCCGACGAGAGTCAACACCTGACCAAATCTATGGGAACAAGACACCGAGCAGGGCTTGGTATGAGTCAAACATCAGATGCTTTAGTGATCATTATTAGCGAAGAAACCGGAAGGGTTTCTGTTGCAAGAGAAGGGGTGATGACTCAAGGGATCAGAGAAGATCGCTTTAAAGGGATCATCAGAAGCGTCTTTCACCCAAAAACGACCTCTCAATCCTCTTGGAAAGAGCATTTACCCCTTAAAACCCTTTTAAGGAGAAGCGCATGATCCAATCGCTTTTTCTCTACAATTGGCAAAAAAAAATCATTGCTCTTCTGATTGCCACGATCGTATGGATATTTGTGAATCAATCGTTTGTTGAAACGACAACTCTTCCTCAAGTCTCTATCAAAGTGATTAACTTACCCCCCGGAAAAACCATATCGGGAATGCTCCCAAATGGGACTCTTGCTAAAAGGATTACTCTCACTCTTACTGGAACTAAGCACATCATCGAAAAACTTGAGTCGGGTGATGTAGGAGTCGTGGTCGATGGCTCCTCTATTCATCAAAATGAATGGATTTTACAGGTCACAAAAAACAACCTAGTCTCATTAAATCCATCGATCAATTTAAGTCGCCATATCACTCAAATCGCTCATAAAGAGTATGTGCTTAAATTTAGCAATCTGATCACTGAAAAAATTCCTGTCACAATTCTTAACCCCTTAGGCGAGCCTCCAGAGGGGTACCTCTTTTTAGGCGTTACCCCACAAACTTTCTATCAAGTTGTGACAGGTCCCGAAAGGGAAATTTTAGATATGAAAGTAAAAGGTCTCGAGCTACAATTTAACTTAAATGAGATCACCAAAGCTGATTTAGACGAGATCCAGCTAAAACTTAAAAAACAAGCCAACGACGAGGTGAGTTTTCTAGTTCCCAATAAGTGGAAATATGTGACCCTCCCCTTTTATAGAAACCCTCAAGTGAAGGAACTTAACGATCCCTCATCGGATCTGATTCGATTAGATTTTCTAGCTTTAAACCTTTTACCGATTGAAAAAGAGATCCCGATAAGAGTCTACTACCCTTCCCTTCTTCAATCACAAATCAATCCAAAAACGAGCCCTCTTCTAACAAATGAATTGATCGTAGAAAAAAACGGTGTTATGACCCTTAATACTCCTCTGTTTGCCAGGCATGTGGGTAAATTTTTCTTAAACCTGGTACGGGACCATTTAGAGATTGCCCTTATTGCCTCTCCCAAAGGGGAACCTTTAAAGTGGAGCTTACAAATTCTAAATCCTAATTTATTGGAAGATCAGTACGTGGCCTACTGGATGTCTAACAAAACGGAAAAAAGCTCAAGCTCTCGAAACTCTGAAGGACTTTACAGAAAGCGTTTTAAACACTACATGCAAACTATGCGCCTCTTTGTTTCAAAAGATACCCCACTTCAAATAACAGCTACATGGGAAGATCAGGGGATTGTCACTCAGATCGAGGGGAAAACTTAAACTCTTATGCCAACAGCTCGCTTTTTTTTACCAAAACCTTTCATTGAAAAAGAGAGTGTGATTCTTGAAGGGCAGGAGAGTCAACACTTAAGCCGCGTTTGCAAGAGACGCCCTCGCGATGTGGTAGAGCTTGTGAATGGCTTAGGGGAGTTAGCTTTAGCGGAAGTGCTGGTTGTTGAAAAACAGACGACCACGCTTTTGATCAAAAAAGTTGAAAGAACCCCTTTAACAGAACCCCAATATATTTTAGCTTGCGCTCTTCCGCATGTGCAAAAACTCGATCTAATCGTAGAAAAGGGAACGGAACTTGGATGCGATATTTTTTGGTTTTTCGATGGGGATAAAAGCGAAAAAAAAGGGGTCTCTCCGAATCAAAAATTAAGATTGAACACCATCGCGACCTCAGCATTAAAACAATCGGGAAGAGTTTACCTGCCTAAAATGGCATTTTTTCCAAATCTACAATCTGTCTTGGAGGAAAAAGCGACATTTTACTTCGGGGACACTTCACCAAAAGCTCCTTTGTTTGGCTCTGTTTTTGATGTCAAAAAAAGTCTCCCCTTCTGCTTTATCACGGGCCCTGAGAGTGGATTTTCAAATGAAGAGACTAAGTGGCTTCAAAAAAAAGCGATGGGAGTTAAGCTCCACACGAACATTCTTCGAGCAGAAACCGCTCCTTTGAGCGCAATCACATTAATGCATCACTTCAAATCAATGAGTTGAGCTGTTGCGATCATATGAGCTTTTGTCGACTCTTTATTACAGGGAACTCTATTAGCTCTCTCTCTTAAGAGACAAATAAGTGCTTTTAATTTCTTTTGACAGATCTCTTTTTCTTTTCCTTGAGCTTTCTGAAAGAGTTCAGCATTATTGATCACTGTGTTCGATAACACTTTGAGCATCTTATAGTTAAACTTCTTTTCAGCAACCTGCAAACTTAAAAAATTTGAAAACTCTGAAATGTCGACAAAATATAATGGATTCATATCTTCCCCCTGTGATCACTCTTTTACAAAAAGGGTAAAAAAAATCCAAATCAATCTTTTGTAAAGATGCAGCTTTTCAGCTTTTTCAGTTACTGTCTAAGGACTAAGCAGTTAGGGATAAGCAGTTAGGGATAAGCAGTTAGGGATAAGCAGTTAGGGATAAGCAGTTAGGGATAAGCAATGCATTGTTGTTGCATTGTTAATGCATTGCTAATGTATTGTTGTTGCATTGCTAATGTATTGTTGTTGCATTGTTAATGCATTGTTAATGCATTGTTTATGCATTGTTGTTGATAAACAGTGAAAGCTTGAAGGGGCTTTTTCAGGTTTTTGGTTTTAAGGGTTAAAGTTTAAGGGTTAAAGTTTAAGCGATTTTTTAGGTTTGTGGTTTTAAGGGTTAAAGTTTAAGGGTTAAAGTTTAAGCGATTTTTTAGGTTTAAGTATTTAAACAGTTTTTTCAAGTTTTTGGCTTAAGCCAAACTTGAAAAGGGGAGGGGGGAGAGAGGGCTTTAAAAGCCCTCTCTCCCCCCCTTAACCCCCCACCACTCACCCTAAATTCGGAAATGAGATAATGGCTCCAACCTTTGGTTGGAGGGTTCTAAGGGGGAAAATGCTTTTCCCCCTTAGGATCCCCCTTTTGCTTCCCCTCCTAAGTTGAAAGCAGGGGGGAAAAGCAATTTCCCCCCTACCCCCCCCTTTGCGTCAAAGGGGGGAAAGTTCACTTTCCCCCCTACCCCCCCCTTGATCCTTCGAGTTGTTATTCTAACCGTTTGGCAATCGATCTATTCGGAAAAGAGCAAAATGCATTTCTTCAAGTTTTGGCCTTCAGCCAAAACTTTGGAAATGCAAGAGGGAGGAGAGGTTTCGCACCTCTCCTCCCCTTCCCACCTCACCGCGTTAGGGGCTTTCGCCCCTAAAACCCCTTATAATTGGGTTGCAAGGGCGAAGCCTTTGCTGCGGAGAGAGGGGTTAAGGGGAGAGAGGTGCAAAACCTCTCTCCCCTTTGCCTTAAGGTTTGGCGTCAGCCAAAAACCTTAAGGGATTAAACTTCACCCGATTAGATCGAACATCAAACAGTTACAACAATGGGTAAAAGGATCAAGGGGGGGTAGGGGGGAAAGGAACTTTCACCCCTTTGACGCAAAGGGGGGGGTAGGGGGGAAATCGCTTTTCCCCCCTGCTTTCAACTTAGGAGGGGAAGCAAAAGGGGGATCCTAAGGGGGAAAAGCATTTTCCCCCTTAGAACCCCTCCAACCAAAGGTTGGAGCCATTATCTCGTTTCCGAATTTAGGGTGAGTGGTGGGGGGTTAAGGGGGGGAGAGAGGGCTTTTAAAGCCCTCTCTCCCCCCCTCCCCTTTTCAAGTTTGGCTTAAGCCAAAAACTTGAAAAAACTGTTTCAATACCTTAAAACATAAACCTTAAACCTTAATTCGTAAAACTTGAAAAAACTGTTTAAATACTTAAACCTAAAAAATCGCTTAAACCTTAAACCTTAAAACAATAAACCTAAAAAATCGCTTAAACTTTAAACCTTAACACCAATAAGATCAAAAAGCCACATCCGCTACGTCTGAAAAATTAGAGCCCTTTCAGGCTCAAGGGTCACTAGATCCCCCTCTTTGAGCAGCCGCAGCGCAGAGTCCGCACGAACAATCCCCGATTTCTTAAGCTCCTTTGACACAGAAAGAGCGTAACTACCTGATTCTTTATCATCTACGTGGTTTTGTAGTATAAAACCACAAGAGACCCTTAAAAAAGGCAAATACGATTCATCACATTTTGTGATCAGAAGAATTTTACCAGCTAATTCTTCAACTTTTCTATCCTCTACCGAAAACAAAAGGGCTACCTCTCCAGATACCTTCGAGCCTACCCCCTTTAATCCCCTTAAAAGCACGTCCCCAATACTTTTGACAAGCATCGTGTTCGTCGACCCTGAAATAGCAAAAGGTGCACAAAGACTCAAAACAACAAGATCACCATTTTTTACAAGACCAAGCTCCAGGCAGTGGCGACTTAAATGGTCAAAAGCATCCTCAATATTCCGGCACAAAGAGTCGTAAATCGGCACCACTCCCCAGTTTAAAGCCATTTGATGGTAACATTTTTTACTAGGCGTCATCGCGACAATTGGCATCGAAGGGCGAAGACGGGAAATCAGGCGCGCCGAAACCCCTAGTTGAGTGAACGCAAAAATCGCCTTCGCTTGGCTGCCAAATGCCGTTTTTACTGTCGCCAAAGTCACCGCTGATGGAATGTCGTGTGTCGTGTGCGCCCCATGTTCGAAAAAAAACTCCTGATAATCAATATCCGACTCCGCCTCAATAATTATCCTCTTCATCGTTTTAACTGTCTCAATCGGATGCTTCCCTACAGCTGTTTCTCCAGAGAGCATCACAGCGCTTGTTCCATCATAAATCGCATTCGCTACATCAGAGGCCTCTGCCCTCGTGGGTCTAACATTGTGAATCATCGATTCAAGCATTTGAGTGGCCGTAACAGATGGTTTTCCCACCAAATACGCTTTGCGGATCATCATCTTTTGAAGACGGGGCACCTTCTCTAAAGGCACTTCAACCCCCAAATCCCCCCTTGCAATCATAATCCCATCAGCCACTTGAACAATCGATTCTAAGTGCTTCACCCCCTCTTCGTTCTCAATCTTGGCAATCACTAAAATCTCTTCCTTTTTGTGTTGCCGCAATAACTCCTTAATCTGAACAACATGGGAAGCTGACCTCACAAAGGATGCTGCTATGATATCCACATCTTGCAAACAACCAAAATGGATATCTTCAATATCCTTTTCTGTCACAGCAGGAAGCGAAAAAGAGACCTTTGGAATCGTCACCCCCTTACCCGACTTAATAATCCCCCCTCTTTCAATCTCAATAACTACCTGATCATGAGACACTTCTACAACTTTTGCAACAATGTACCCTTCATCCAAAAGGACTAAATCGTTCACGCGAAGATGAGACAAAATTTCTTTCGGCTTTAATGACACTTGCTGAGCATTCCCTAGCACTTCTTGAGCTAAAAGCTTAAATCTCGACCCATCCTTTAATAAAGCCTGACCCCCCTCAAACTTACCAAGACGCAATTCAGGGCCTTTTGTATCTAGCATAATCGCTAAGGGAACATTTAGAGCCTCTCTTGCTTTTTTTAAACGCTCAATCGCTAAAGCATGCTCCTCATGGGTTCCATGACTAAAATTAAGTCTTGCGACATTCATGCCGGCAGAAATCAACGAAACAATTGACTCATAATCACTTACCGCCGGACCGATAGTGCAAATAATTTTAGTTCTCGACATAAGTAAGAGACCTCTTTCCTAAAATTTAAGAATAGCTTAAATTGAAATTTAAACTGGAGTTTTATTTGATGCGCACCCTCTTAATTTTACTTTTTTCAGCCTCTTTACATGCTGAACTTCAATCAGTTACTCTGCAATTTAACACAGTCTCTTGCACAAGAAGCTGTCACGATCTTCTCGCTAAACAGCTTCGAAGAATCGGTGGCGTACAAAACGTTGAGATTAATCCTTCTCAAGGACTCATCAACCTTTCCTATGCCCCAGGAGTCCCCTTTTCATTTCCCCCCATCAACACAGCTGTCCGGGTGGCAGGACCTAACCTCGAATGGATTCAACTCTCCGTAAGAGGACGCGTCGAAGTTTCAGGCAACAGAGCCACTCTCATCTCCTTAGGGGACAACAGTCATTTTGAAATCCTTTCCCCAGGAGGTCCCCCAGGTAATGGACGGTATGTCGAATTTAATAGTGCCAACCACGTTTTAAATCCCACCCAAATTGCCCAACTCTCTGAACTGGCAAAAGCAAAAGAGACCGTTGTGATTACAGGCCCCCTCTTTCAACCCGAAAGATCGCCCCCTTATCGCCTCATCATGCTCACCATGACAGCAGATCAGAAAAAATAAGGTTAAATTAATCTGGATCAAGGTCAAAAACTTTACTCAATGCAATTTTAAAATAATAATAGGGCATATTATTATAGTTTTTTATTGTGTAACTTATAATACCGAAAATAGATTTTTCTTCATCAGTAATGTCTGATTTAATAATAACATTCATTTGTTCAACTATTTTTTTATTTAAACTTTCCAAAGCTTGAGGAATCGGCTGTCGAAATGACATAATTTGCTTATCTAATGCCTTTGTTCCCCCAAAAAGGAGGGCATACATCGTCATCACTAAAGCATAAACATCTTTCATCCTCGGATCGACCATTTTACCTTCTACTATATCCTTTGGTAAAAATGAGAGACTGCCACCAGTATAATTTTTATCTTCTCTTGAGCGGGCCATTCCAAAATCGTTAAGTCTTAACTGACCTTCCGATAACAAAAGGTTTTCCGGTTTGATATCGTGGTGCACCCATCCATCCTCATGCATCAACAAGAGATTTTGAACCACATTTTTTAGTGCCTCTTTCATATTTAAAGGATCCCATCCCCCCTCTGTAGCCACGTCATCTGCTGTTCCTTCAGCTAAAGGAGTAATAAAAGTGACAATGATATCCTTTTCTTGTTTTTGTAAATTGATATTTTCTCTGCTAGAGTCGTGAGGAGCTCCCCGAAGCACTTCAGATTCATCGCAATCACAATACTCTTTCAAAAACGAAAGCTCTTTATCAATATCTTTCAGAATATCCTGCTCTGTTTTTTTGAGTGAATTAGCGCAGTATAAATCGACCAATTTCTTTTTGGCCTCCTCATCTGAAAGGTGATCCGTGTTCATTAATGCTTCTACTAAAGATTTTTGACTTAAGTCTTGAGCTACAAAATCTGCAATTTTTTTTCGTTCATTTTCCACATGTTTTCTAGCTTCTCTACTCACATTAATTACGTTGTAAGCAAATTTTTTACCCGTTTCGACATGAATTGCTTCAGTCACTTTTTTAAAAGTGCCCCTTCTGATAAAAATACTGCCATCAATCTCTCTTTTTTTTCGCAAAAGAAAAACATGTCCTTCCATACTTTCAAGGGTAAAGGGAAGATGCGTCTGTTTTTTTGACTTGTAGCACTCACTTTTTTTCATCTTATTTAAACAGTCATTCTCAGTTAAATAAACAGCTACTTCCAAAGCTTCCGCTTCACCAATTTCCCGCATTCATCAAGTTGAAAAGAATCTCTTTTCTTCTATGGATCACCTCCTCTAAAAATTTAGGGGAACTATTTTCAGGCACAGTTATATGCTGCCTTTTTAAATCTTCTATTTTTACAAAAAATGGGGTCTCTTGAATCTCAACTTTGACCCAAATTCTCAAATCAGGAAAGGGTTGTCCCTCTCTTAAGCGATGACTTTCCGCAATAATGTCTGGTAAATGGTCACTTTTTATCGTCACATGTTCTATTTTTTGAAAAAAGGGAAAGCTCCATTTTGATCGATAAGAAGAGTGTATTTGAAAAGAAGGATCAAGATTCATTCTACTCCTCTCCCTTTCGATAATCAAAATACTTTTGAATCTCTTCTTTTAATTCATCGTAGGACTTCTTGTTGTAGTTTTCTAAAATAAAAATAATTACCAATACAATGGCTTTATCGTCGGGATCTTGATCATCATTTTAATGAAGCGCTTCACATCTTCTATAACTGAATTTTTCAATAATTCAATTATTTGCGCTCTAGGGTTAATTGTTGATTTGTAAAGAATTTCCAATTTCTTTTATTTTTTCAATTAAAATACTTTCTTCCTTTGAGCGAAGAGAGAACATCGTCAAAGCCATCGCATAAAGATCCTTAACCCTTCCATCTAGATGCTGTTTATTTACATTCTCAGGAGGTAAAAACCATGGAGTTCCCCTATCAACATTTTGTTTGTTATATTTAATCACAAGACCAAAATCAGCTAAATCAAGCCGACCTTTATTAAGCAAAAGATTTTCAGGCTTTATGTCGTGATGAGCAAACTCTGCTTTATGCAACTTTCCAAGAGAAGTAAAGACTTCATCGATATGACTCCTTAATTGTTCAGAAGAGATCTCGCCTGCGAACATATCGCCGAACCACCGTATCACCTGTTCCTTCAGCAAGAGGTAAAATGAACGTCTGAAGAGTGTCTCCCAAGACCTTATCAACAGTGGAGCTATAGTTCTGTCTGATTGATGTAATCCAAATGATAAGACCTCCCCCTCCCCTCCGTACTTTTTTAATAAACTCAAACTCCAAACTATTCTCTGTCTATAACTCTTACTCCTCTTCATTCTTTTTGAGCTTTATTTAAAAATTCATTAATTAAGGCTGTCTTCAGCTTCACCTTGCATTTCTATATCCTCGCACTTTTCAGTTTGAGATCGATACACTCTTGATTGATCTTTCCCCTCAAAAACAAACTCTTTAAGTCTTGAGGAATTTAAATCAAAACCTTGAAGTCTCTATCCCTTGCTAATCTTAGATAACATTGATCACGACATGAGCCACAACCTCACCCGTTTCCACATTGACCGCTCGAGTGATTTTTTTAAAGGATCCTCTCTGAGTAAAAGGGACTCCGTTGAGCAATTGTCTCCCTTGATCAAAACAAACAATTTACCATTAATGCACTCGAGGGTGAAATGGAAGGCCTTCCACGTCTTTTTTTACTATAAGAATAGGAGGCTTTTATCTCGTCTAAACTCTTTCCCTTCGTCAGATAGACTGCCATTTGAAGAGCCTCCTCATGAGACACGCCGGCTGATTCCAGATTCTCTACAAAACCCTCTCTTTCTCTAATTTTCTCCTCCAAAGGAAAAACGGAATCAACATCTGGACAATTCATCCGAAACTGGAAGATTGTATTTTTGTAAATCTTCTACCTTGATCAAATAAGGTCTATTATTGAACCAAAATCTTTCTCCATTCACGAGAAAGAAGCTCTCTTCCCCGTTGAACCGGCTGAATTTCAGCCACTATAACAGGTAAAGACTTCGTCTTAATGGTGAGGGTCTCCGTTTTTTTAAAATACGGAAAATCTCTTCTTGAATGAAAAGTATAATTTATATCGGATGGATTAATAGATGACATATTAACTCTTTTTTAGTTAATTATATCATTTATATAGATTTAAATTAATATTAATAAATAATTAAAAATCATTCTACTCGCCCTCGCGATAATTAAAGTAATTTTGAATCTCTTCCTTTAATTCATCGTAGGGCTTTTTGTTGTAGTTCTCTAAAATAAAAAGAATTACCGATACAATGGCTTTATCGTCGGGATCTTGATCATCTTTTAATGAAGCTTTCATATCAGAAATAATTAAATTCTTAAAAATTTCATATACTTGGGCTAAATCTCTAATGTTTGCTCCATAATTTGTTTCAACCTCTTGTATTTTTTCTTGTAAAACATCTTTTTTCTTTGAGCGAAGAGAGTACATCGTCAAAGCCATCGCATAAAAGTCTTTAACTCTTCCATCTAGATGTTGTTTTCTTACGATCTCAACGGGTAAAAAGCGGGCAGTTCCTCTATTAACACGTTCGTTATAATCACCCACAAGACCAAAATCACCTAAATCAAGCCGACCTTTATTAAGCAAAAGATTGTCAGGCTTTAAGTCGTGGTGAGCAAACCCCGCCTTATGCAATTTTCCAAGAGGAATAAACACCTCATTGATATGATTTCTTAATTGATTAGAAGAGATCTGATTGTTAGCGTATTGATCAATCACCGTATTACCTGTTCCTTCAGCAAGAGGTGTGATGAATGTCTGTAGGTTGTCTCCCAAGATTTTTCCATGTACTTGATTAGTTCTATCTGATTGATGTATTCCAAACGATAAAATCTCTCCCCCCCCCTCCAAAATCTTGCAAAAAATTAAACTCTAAAACATTTTGATTTATAATTTGCTCCTCTGTATTTTTTAGAGTTTCTTTTAAAAAATCATCAATTAAGGCTTCTTCAGCTTCATGCTCTTTTGAGTATCCTTGCATAAGTTTGGCTGTGATACACTCTTGTTTATTCTTTCCCTCAAATGCCAGTTTTTTAATATCTACATTTTTTATCCAAATTCTAAGTCTTCTTCATTGCTAACTTTGTAACATTGATAACTGTATGAGCGACAACTTCTCCCGTCTCGACGTTTACCGCGCGTGTGACTTTTTTAAAGGATCCTCTCTTACTAAAACTCTCCCCGTTGATCAATTTTGCTCCCTTGATCAATACAAACAATTTACCACCGATACACTCGAGGGTAAATGGAAGATCTTCAATATTTTTTTTAAAATAAGCATTGGAAGCTTTTATCTCCTCTAAACTATTTCCCTTCCTCAGAAAGATAGCTATTTGAAGAGCATCTTCTTTAGAAATACCAGCTCCTACCAAATTCTGAACAATTTTCTTTCTCTCCCTAATTTTCTCCTCTAAGGGGAAATCGGCAACACCTGGAGGAGGTCTCATCTGGGAACTGAAAGATTGTGTTTTTGTAAATCCGCCACCTTGATCAAATAGGGTCTATTATTAACCTTAATCTTTCTCCATTCATGTAAGACAAGTCCTCTTCCGCTAACATCGCTGCGGATTTCAGCTACGATGTCGGGTAAATTCTTCGTCTTTATCGTGAGAGTCTCTGTTTTTTTTGTATATGGAAAATCCCTTCTTGAATGAAAAGTATAATCTATATCGGAAGGATTAATAGATGACATATTAACTCTTTTTTTATTGATTATAACATTTCTAAAAATTAAATAAATTTAATTTACTGTTAATAATTAATAAAACTAAACGTGAAAATCACTTAGAAACAAAAAATAATTGAGCCAATACCTCATAAATGGTAGAATCGACCCTTTATGGAGCAAAAAAACTTAAGTTTAAAAAATGTGAAGGTTCACAACTTAAAAAATGTGAGCCTTTCTATACCCGCCAATAGTCTTACCGTCTTTACGGGGGTCTCTGGCTCAGGGAAATCTTCTCTTGCTTTCGATACTCTCTTTGTCGAAGGGCAAAGACGGTATGTGGAATCTCTTTCAACTTACGCAAGACGGCAAATGGAAGAGCTTATCAAGCCTGACCTTGAGTCTGCCGAAGGGCTTACTCCCACCATCTCGATTGAACAAAAAAGTGCGGGAAAAAACCCAAGAAGTACCGTCGGCACTTTGACGGAAATTTATGATTTCTTAAGAGTTCTCTTTGCCAGAATTAGTATCCCCCACTGCCCTGTTAGCTTAGAGCCTGTTGAAGCGCAAAGTGTCGAAAGGATCATCAGAACGATTCAAGGGAAAAATGAGGGATCGCGCCTTATTCTCTTAAGCCCTTTTGCCGAAAACAAAAAAGCGGCCTTTAAAGAGGAGTTTGAAGCTCTTTTAAAAAAAGGATACACCCGAGTTCGAGTCGATGGAAGCATCGTCAACTTAAACGATGAGATTGCTTTAGACCCCTCTCAGTCTCACACCGTCGATGTTGTGATCGACAGAATCGTCGTATCGAAGGAAAACAACTCGAGAATAGCAGAAGCAGTCACAGCGGGATTATCGTTTGGAAACGGCATTTTAAAAACTCTTGAGCAAGAGAGTGAAGAGGAGGAGCTTTTCTCCACAAAAGCGTTTTCCCCAAAATCTGGCCTCTCTTACACCTCGCTTGAACCCCAAGATTTCTCCTTTAACAGCCCCTCGGGAATGTGTGAAAAATGCTTAGGACTTGGAAGAGTACAAGAGTTTAAACAAGACCTGATCATTGACCCTGAAAAAAGCATTGAAGAGGATTGTTGTAGTATTGCAAGTTCTTACCAAACAGTAAGATATGGCAACATCTTTAGAAATCTGGCAAGGATCTATGGGTTTGACTTAAAAGATAAGTGGAAAAACCTCAACGAAGAAGCTAAAAGAGTTTTTCTCTTTGGAACTGAAAAAAAATGGACGAGAATGCATTTTGTCCATCCCGAAACTGGGGCTGAATGGGACGATGTGGTCAGATGGAGAGGGGTTCTTTTCGAAGCTCATCAAAGGTTAGCCGAAGCCAAAAGCGACGGGTATCGAAAAAAAATGGAAGCATTGATGGAAGAGGGCATTTGTTCTCAATGCCTTGGGTCAAAACTTAAACCCTACCCCTCGGCCGCTCTCTTAAAAGGAAAAAAAATCCATGAGTTAACTCAAATGACCATTGGAGAGTGTGTTGCCTTTTTTGAAACTCTTGAGTTATCTCAAGAAGAGTTTATCGTAGCTGAGGAGCTTATCAAAGAAATCAAACAAAGACTGCTCTTCTTAACGGAGGTCGGACTTAACTACTTAACCCTTGATCGGACAGCTCCTACCCTTTCGGGAGGAGAAGCGCAACGTGTACGCCTTGCCTCTCAAATCGGGTGTGGTTTAGTGGGGATCACCTACATTTTAGATGAACCCTCGATCGGACTGCACCCCCGAGATAATCTCAAGTTGATCAAAACGATCAAACACTTGCGCGATATAGGCAACACAGTGGTGGTGGTCGAGCATGACGAAGAAACGATTTGGGAAGCTGACCAAATTGTCGACTTTGGACCAGGAGCTGGACACAAAGGGGGGGAGATTTTAGTCAGCGGGTCACTTAAGGATCTCCTCACGAATGAACACTCACTAACAGGGGCGTACCTTTCGGGAAGAAAGACAATTCCCATTCCGAAAAAAAGAAGAAAACCGACAAAAAAGAAGTGCACAATTGTGGGAGCCACTCACCACAATTTAAAAAACATCGATGTCGAAATCCCTTTAGGACTCTTTGTTGCAGTCACCGGAGTCTCAGGCTCAGGAAAATCCTCCTTAATTACAGATACTCTGTTTCCAGCCCTTGACAATGCGCTTCACAGAGCTTCGTTAAAAACGGGACCCTACAAAACGATAAAAGGGATCAAAGAGTTAGACAAGGTGATTAGCGTCGACCAAAGTCCTATCGGAAGAACCCCTCGATCAAACCCTGCAACTTACATCAAACTTTTCGATGAGATTCGAGATCTTTTTACAAAACTGCCCGAATCTAAGGCGCGAGGGTATCTTCCAGGCCGCTTTAGCTTTAACGTGAGAGAGGGGTGTTGTGAAGAGTGTCTAGGTCAAGGGGAAGTGAAAATCGACATGGACTTTATGGAGGATGCTTATGTGCTTTGTCCCTCTTGCCAAGGAAAACGATTTGATTCTGAAACTTTATCGATCTACTACAAAGGGAAAAACATCGCCGATATTTTAAGTTTAGAGGTCGATGAAGCGGTTCCTCTTTTTGAAAATATCCCCTCTATCTTTGAAAAATTAAAAGTGTTACAGCAAGTGGGTCTCGGGTATCTTAAACTGGGACAATCCTCAAACACCCTATCGGGAGGAGAGGCTCAACGAATAAAGCTTGCTAAAGAGCTTGTCAGACCCTCGACGGGAAAAACGATCTACATCTTAGATGAACCGACAACAGGACTTCACTTTGAGGATATCAAGCACCTTCTTGAAAACTTACACAAACTGGTAGATCAAGGAAATACGGTTCTTGTGATCGAACACAATATGGATGTCGTCAAAACGGCCGACTGGGTTTTAGATATTGGACCTGAAGGGGGAGCTTTTGGAGGGGAGCTTGTTGCAAAAGGGCCTCCTGAACTGATTGGTGAAATGGACACCCCAACGGGACACGCTTTGAAACAAGCTCTCTATCCAAACACGAAAGAGAGATTAGAGGCGGCCCTCACAAGAGCTCCGCAGCCAATAAAAACAAAACCAATCGATCAAATCACCATCGAGGGGGCGTGTCAAAACAATTTAAAACACCTATCGACTAAAATTCCTAGGGGTCAGATCACGATCTGCACAGGTCCTTCAGGGTCTGGAAAAAGCTCACTTGCTTTCGACACGATCTTTGCCGAAGGACAGAGGCGCTATACCGATTCTCTCGGCCTACGCCAGGCAGTTTGTCAAACAAATGCCAAAACCTAAGCTCTCTTTTATCGAAGGGCTCTCCCCTGCAATTGCTATCGAACAGAAAACGCACGCGGGCAACCCTCGAAGTACCGTGGGAACGCTTACCGAAATTTACGACTACCTCCGGGTACTTTACGCCCGAATGGGAATTGCCCACTGTCCTGAAACTTTGGAGGTGATTCAGTCGGTGAGCAAAGAGAGTGTCGTTGATACGATTATGAAATATGAGGAAGGGGAAAAAATCCAGATTTTAAGCCCCATCTCTTTAAAACCACAAGATAAGATCGAAGAGATCTTAAAGAACCTTAAAGCTGAAGGGTTTTTAAGAATACGACTCAACAACCAGATCTATGATCTAGAAGAAGAGATCCCTTTTGACAAGAAACGGAAAAATGCCCTTTACCTTATTGTCGACCGTTTAAAAATTGAGGAATCGATGAGAAGCCGTCTTTTCCAGGCCGTTGAACTGGCAACAAACAGAAGCGGGGGAAAACTTATCGTAGCAAGAGCTTCTCAAGACGTTTTCTTTAATTTAAGTTTCTCCGTCGCAAGCACGGGAAAATCGTATCCTGAAATCACTCCTCAAACATTTGCCTTTAATAAAAAAGAGGGGGCTTGTGAAGAGTGCTTAGGGATCGGCGTGCAATACGGGCCAAATTTCATGAAACAAAGAGAACTGACTCAAAAACCTCTTATCTATCTACTTGAGACGATGATGGATGAAAGTGACAATAATACCCTTGCAGCTCTTCAATTCTTTGACCAAAAAGGGATCTCCCCTTTTTCTACTTTAGAAGAGCTCTCACCTAAACAGATGAGAGAGGTAATGAACGGCTCAGAGGATTGGATCGATACAAAAGAAGGGTTCTTGATCCGCTGGATCGGACTTAATAACGCTCTTGGAAGGATCGGGAAACACGCACACCAGGAAGTAAGAGAAGAGGTGCTGCCACTGCTTGAAGAGCACACCTGTCCTTCTTGCCTGGGAACAAGACTCAATCCTCTTGCAAGACACGTCACCATTAACAACTTATCGATTGCAGACTTTTGCAACTATCCTATTAAGGAAGCGGTAAAATTTATTAAGGAATTGGCCCCTGAACGTCTTCTAGAAGAAACCTTTCGTCAAATTAAAGGGCGCTTAACTTTTTTAGATGAAGTGGGGCTTGGGTACTTAAGCTTAAATCGCTCGAGTCGCTCTTTAAGTGGTGGGGAAACGCAACGAATAAGACTTGCAAGGCAACTAGGAGCCGGATTGACCAATTGCCTCTATGTTTTAGATGAACCAACCATTGGGCTTCACCCGCACGACAACGAGCGACTCAATAAAACACTACATCACTTGAAAAATTTAGGAAACACCCTCATATTGGTCGAGCACGACCCTCAGACGATTGAAACTGCTGATCACATTATCGATTTTGGACCGGGAGCGGGAATCCACGGGGGGTACATCACAGCTCAAGGAACTCTTAGTGAAATTTGCGAAAACAAAGAGTCGCTAACGGGGGGATATCTCTCAAAAAGATTGAGAGTCTCAATACCTAAAAAAAGAAGGAAAGGGGGAAAAGGGCTTACTGTAGAAAACGCTTCGGTTCACAATTTAAAAAACCTTTCCCTTACGATCCCTGAAAAAGTGATGACTTGCCTTACAGGAGTTTCCGGGTCTGGCAAATCAACTCTTCTTGAGCAAATTATTGCTCCTGCCGTTTCACTTGGGCTTTTAAGAGAGGACAGTGTGGTCGTTCAAGGGGCTAAAGTGTCTAATATTTCCCTCTTTGATAGACTCATTTACATCGATCAAGCCCCCCTTGGGCACACCAGTCGCTCAAATGTGGCAAGTTATACCGATGTTCTTACTCCTATAAGAGATCTTTTCGCTTCGCTACCTCTTGCTAAAATGAAGGGACTCCAACCAAAACATTTTAGTTACAACCACAGGGCAGGGATGTGCACCCATTGCTGGGGAATGGGGTACAAAAAAGTTGAGCTCTTTTTTCTCCCCCCTGTTCGGGTGGTCTGCGAGGAGTGCCAGGGTTTAAGACTCAACAAATTAAGCTTAGGCGTCACTTTCAAGGAGAAAAACTTAGGGCAAATTTTACAAGGTACAGTAGAGGAGGCGCGTCAGCTTTTCGAAAACATTCCAAAAGTCGTGCAAGTCTTAGACACTCTCATCTCAGTTGGCTTGAAATACCTCACTTTGGGTCAACAAACAGTCTCTTTATCCTTAGGAGAGGCTCAAAGGTTAAAACTCTCTAGAGAATTGTCAAAAAAAGGGACGGGCAAGACGTTATATCTTCTCGACGAACCAACTACTGGACTTCATGCAGCAGACACCCAATTGCTCCTAAACGTGCTTCACAGACTCGTCGATAAGGGAAACACAATGATTGTGATCGAGCACAACCTCGATATGATTCTTAATGCGGACCTTGTGATCGACTTAGGAAAAGAAGCGGGGCCCTTAGGGGGTGAGATCGTAGCTTCAGGTACACCTGAAGAGATCGCAAAAAATTTAAACTCCCTCACGGGGAAATACCTACAAAATGAGATTGAGCAACTGCCCCTTGAATAATTATTTTTTTTACGATATAAAAGTAGGAAAAAGATTTAGAGTCGATCATGCCGCTCATTTTCCTTCTACTTATCTCCTCCTGCCTTTCAGCTGTTGATGAAGTCACTTTGACACCAAAGCTTATTGCCATCACGCTAGAACATGCCATTTCAGAAGCAGAGCTTCAATTTGGACTCATGAGCCGCTCTTCTCTTGAAGAAAACGAGGGAATGACCTTTAACTATCCTCAAAAAAAGTTTCTCTCTTGTTGGATGTTTAACTGTTTTATAGATCTATCAGTGGCCTTTATCGATGAGAGGCATGTGATCCGAGAAATTTACGAAATGAAGGCCCATCCTGAACTTATGGACCCAAAAAGAGTCGTAAGATCCCCCTCTGACTTTTCTCTTTATCCAATTCAAGACCCTGTTACTCAAGTTTTTATGAAAGAGACAACGACTAGTCGTTTTCCTTCTAAGTACGCACTTGAAATGAACAAGGGATGGTTTAGAAAAAACGGAGTGGAAAAATACGATATTGCCCTTTGGGATACTCGCAAAAAAGAGGGAATGATTCTCAAAACAATCGATTTAACACCCCTTATCTCGGATAAAAATTTAAAGATCTCATTTTCCCCACCAAGCCAATTAAGCTTGATGATCAGCAAAAAAGAGATTATCGAAGTTACCCTCTTCGGTCTAAATGGGGAAAAAGAGAGGCAGACCTTAATCCCAAACAACCCTATTTACACAAAATTCCCTGTCACTTACTGTCTTATTTCAAAACAAAAAAAGGATATTTTATGAAACCGCAAGGCCTTCTCAACAAAAATAAATCAGATGCCATCTCCAACGGTCTATTTTTTATCCTTCTCGGCATGATGATTTATGCCGGAAACTTTTGGCCGTGGCTTCTGCTCGCTTTCTGGGTCTGGCTTGGTTCAAGACAACTTTTAACCGCAAGATACTACGATTTTACCCTCTCCACAATTCTCTTTCTTGGCCTTTTTTTAGTTGCCTACTTTAACCTAAACTGGTCGATTTTAATGCCTGTTCTTTTTGTTTTAGGAGGACTTTACTTAATCTTAAGAGAGTACTATTTTGGAGGAAATCCCAATGGAGAAGATATTGCTGACGAGATCAAAGACGATATCGATCTTTAACCCTTTTTAAGACAAGAAAAATTTTTGCGCGAACATCACATCACTTACATTTCAAGGCATGCCCCACCTAAAAACAATATCATGTTCACCATCGGTCCCTACCAGGTGATCGATACGATAGGAAAGGGGGGGATGGGAGAGGTTTTTTTAGCCTACGATACCACTTGTGGAAGAAGGATAGCTCTTAAAAAAATTCGAAGCGACCTTCAAGAGCACAAAAAAATGCACAACCGTTTTTTAAGGGAAGCAAGAATCACCTCACAATTGACCCACCCCGCGATTATCCCAATCTATCAAATCCAAAAAGAGAATAAGGCGATCTACTATACGATGCCTTATGTGGAAGGAAAAACCTTGAAACAAGTGATTCAAGAGGCTAAAAAAAGGGAAAAAAGGGGAGAGCCTCAAGAAACACAAGAAAGTATCCCCTCCCTTTTACGCTACTTTTTAAGTATCTGTCAAGCAGTCGCTTACGCTCACTCACAAAATGTCCTGCACAGGGACTTAAAACCTGAAAACATCATCCTAGGACCATTTGGTGAAGTGTTTATCTTGGATTGGGGACTTGCCAAAATCGCGACAAAAGAGGATGAGGAAGACTCTTCTGATGAAGAGATTTTAACGATGCCGCCAGAGCTTACTCTGCTTGGAAAAGTTGTCGGTACCGTGGCCTATATGGCTCCTGAAAGAGCTCTTGGAGAAAAAGCGACTTTTCAAACAGATATTTACTCTCTTGGAGTGATTCTCTACCAAATCTTAACCTTAAGCTCTCCATTTAAAAGGGGAACTTTGAAAGAGTTTCGGGAAAGATTACATGAGGAAGAGCTTAAAGAACCAGAAGAGATGAACCCTTACCGAGATATCCCTTCACCCCTTGTGAGGATCGTAAAAAAAGCATTAAACAACGATCTTAACGAGCGGTACAAACAAGTTAGCGACTTAATCTTCGATCTAGAAAACCATATTGAAGGGCGCTCCGAATGGTTTTTAAGCGGTGAGTTAAGAATTGATAGACGAGAGGATTGGGAGTTTCAAGAAAATGTCTTTATCGCAGAGCACATCGCCATCACAAGAGGACAAGAGGTTGCAGACTGGGTCAGCCTTATGATTTCTAAGGCATCGCCTAGCGGCAATGTGAAGTTAGAGACGGAACTGACCCTTAACGAAAACAGCCAGGGAGTCGGTTTTTTACTCAGCATCCCTGAGGCCGTTCAAAGAGAGCATCTAAACGACGGGTATTGTCTTTGGATAGGCTCAGATCAAAACCGGACGACGAAACTTCTTCGCTCAACGGTAGAAGTTCTCCATGCCCCCGAAATCTACCTTGAAAGGGGACAAAAGAGCTCTATTAGGATCGAAAAAAGAGACAATAATATCTATTTTTACTTAAACGACACCCTTCAATTCTCCTACATCAGTCACTTACCCCTAATGGGAACACACGTAGGATTAATCACCCGGGATGGGGATTTTTCTTTAAGTCCCATTGCGCTCTACACAGGAAGTCAAAACATTACTGTAAGCTGCCTTAAAATTCCGGATGCTTTTTTAGCCAATAAAGATTTTGGAAAAGCATTAAGCGAGTATAGAAGAATTGCCTATTCGTTTCCGGGAAGAACGGAGGGAAGAGAAGCGCTATTTAAAGCGGGAATCACTCTTCTAGAAGAGGCCAAAACCACAGAAGATAACTCATTAAGGGAAGCTCTCTTTGAGGAGGCTTTAAAAGAGTTTGAAAAATTGCACAAATCTCCTGGAGCTCCCCTAGAGTATTTGGGAAAAGCTTTGGTGTATAAGGCGTTAAAAGAGTATGACGAGGAGATCAAATGTTTTGAGCTTGCCTACAGGCGAAATCCTAAACACCCGCTCCTCTCGATGATTCAGGAGCAAATCAACCACCGGATGCACGAAAGCTCCCGCTATAACAGAAAAACAACTTACAGCTTTATATTACTTGCGATCCAACACCTGTCGAAAAATCAAACAAGCGCCCACACCAAAAGACTCTACAAAAATGTTCAAAAACATTGGGAGGAACTCCCGTTTCTTTTTGAGGAGGACCCCCTTCAATCGATTAAAGGGAAAAATTTAAACTTTGCCGATCAACTGGCTTTTTGGCTTGGCAAACCCTACATCATCGCCGAAAGCATCGATGAACTCGTAGAAATGCAACCTCTTCCTAAAGAGACTCTTTTCAATGCCTTAAATGAACTTTTTGTATTGCGTTCCCATTCTTTGTTAAAAGAGGTGATCGAAAAAGTGGAGCTAGTCGACAAACAGTTAGCCAAACTCTTTAAAAACAAAACTCCCTCTTCATTTTCTACTGAAGAGGAGCAAAAATTAGCTCTTGCCCTTTTAGAGTTTTTTTACGACCAAGAAAACTATGAACTCGTCTTAAAAATAGCCTCCCAATTGCCTAAATCGACTGAGAGAGATGTTTTTCTTCTCTACACTTTTTTAGCTCAAGGAGATAAACCTAAAGTCAACAAATTGCTAAGCGACTATCCTCTTGAGGAACTGACACGAGAAGCCTCACCCCTTTATTATTTCTACGGGCTTTTTCTTTTTATCAACGAAGACAAAGAGCTTTTTGATCTCCATTTCTCAACTCTTATTCCCGCACCCTACCCAAGATCGTATAACCTTTTTGCCCACTATATACATGCTAACGAAGAAGAGAGAGATTCATTAGTCAAAAGAGCTTTTTTATATGAACGAAGACAACTTTTTCGGCAATTAAGCCTTTATTACAAACTTGCAGACAATCACAACCTTTCAAAAGAGTTTAGGGAAAAATGTTTATTAGAAACTATCGATATTTCATAATTTTTGCGTTAAGCTTAAGCTTCCAAATTTTTGCAAAAGGGGCTGAAAAGTTAGTCCTTATCATTAATTTGTATAATGAAGCGCACGAAGAGAGGATTTCAGAATACTTAGAGTGCCTTAATCGGAACTTCGATCACCCCCAAATTGATAAAATCCATGTGTTTTACGACACAACGAAGGATGAAACCAAAGACCATATCATTTTGGACACCTTAAAGAGTAAAAATCTTGAGATCACTTTTATAGAGGGGCGCATTAGTTTTAAAAAAATTTTCGACTTTGCCAACACAAATTATCAAGGGTGGCGTGTTGTGCTGGCCAACGCCGATATTTACTTTGATGAAACTCTTCAACTAGCAAAAGAGGTCAACCTTTTCAATTCCATCTTAGCTCTTACCAGATGGAACATTCAAGATGATGGAACCCTTAAACCTTATCTTTTCAATGGTCAACCCGCCGTTTTATCACAAGATGTTTGGATTTTTGACACTCCAATCAAAAATTTTGATCATTTGGATATTAAACTTGGCACTGCCTTCTGCGATGGTTACATCGCCTATTTAGGATATAAGGCAGGTTATAAGTTGTTTAATCCTTGCTTAAGTATTATCTCACACCATTTACATAAATCAAATGTGCGTAACTGGGAGGTAACCCCCATTTTACATCCCATTCTTACCATCGATTGGTGCACTATTGAAAATCCTATCTACCCTTCAAAAAATAACAGCTATATCCCCTAATACTAACCTCTTAACCTGGATCTAAAATGTATTTTAAATTATTTTTATCATTATTAATAATGATGAGCCCTCTTTTGGGATCAGAACAAAAAAAAATTATTCTTATCACAAGCTTATATAACGAAAAAGTCATTAAAAGGCGAAAAGAGTATATCGAATGCTTAAATAAAAACTTTAAGGATCCCACTATCAATAAAATTCATGTTTTTTATGATAAATCTAGAAACGAAAAAAACAACAATGCGATTTTAAAAAAATTAAAAAAGTCTAAAATTAGTTTAAGTTTTATCACTAAAAGGCCGACCTTTAGTGAAATTTTCGACTTTGTAAATACAAATTACCCAGACCATTTAATCATTATTGCCAATGCCGATATTTACTTTGACAAAACTCTCGAGCTTGTTAAGTCTATTGATTTTGAGAACACCTTTCTAGCACTGACTCGATGGAATGTGATCAAACAAAACGGTCGGCTAGACAACCAACCCTACCATGACCGGGGAGTCCCTATCTACTTTTCTCAAGATGTCTGGATTTTTAAAACACCTATTAAAAATTTTGATACTTTAAATATTAAAATAGGAACGGCTTTTTGCGATGGTAATATTGCTTATCAGGCCTATAAAGCAGGATACAAAGTGATGAATCCTTGTTTGAGCATCATCACCCATCATCTGCATTTATCCAATCTTCGCAGATGGACATTCCCTCCAGCCACTGAACAGCACGAGACCCTTACAGTTCCTTGGTGTCACCTGGAGAACCCGATTTACTCTTCAGAAGAAAACATCTATACTCCTTAAAACTTATTTAACCAGGAGCTAAAATGCACCTTAAATTATTTCTATACTTATTAATCTTCATGAGCTCTCTTTCAGGATCGGAACAAAAAAAAATTGTTCTTATCACAAGCTTATACAATGAAACCGTTTTCGAGAGGCAACAGGAATATATCGATTGTTTAAATAAAAACATTAACGACCACAATATTGATAAAATTCATATTTTTTACGATAACTCCAAAGATAAAAAAAACAACAATGTGATATTTGAAACAATAAAAGATTTAAATCTTGATAAGAGTATTATCAATAAAAGACCCAACTTTAGACAAATTTTTAACTTTGTGAATTCCCATTATCCGGATCATCTCATCGTGATTGCCAATGCCGATATTTACTTTGACGAAACTCTTAACCTTGTTAATTCTATTGATTTTGACACGACTTTCGTTGCGCTGACTCGATGGAATATTATCAATCCAAAGGGCCTACTAGACTATCAACCCTTCCACGTCGAAGGCTCCCCTGTCCTTTATTCACAGGATGTTTGGATTTTTAAAACACCGATAAAAAATCTTGATATTTTTAAGATTGAACTTGGAACAGCTTTTTGCGATGGCAATATAGCTTATCTGGCTTATAAAGCAGGATACAAAGTGATGAATCCTTGTTTGAGCATCGTCACGCACCATCTGCAGTTATCAAACATTCGCAGATGGGATGTTCCTCCAAAGTCTGAACGTCACCATATCCTTACAGTTCCTTGGTGCGACCTTAAAAACCCGATCTACCCCTCAGATGACAACATCTTTGACCCTTGAGTCTTAAAAAATTAGGACCGGATGTGAACTTAAGATAAAATTAAGGCCTACACCATCTGTTGGCCTTAATTTTCTTTCTGAACGTTACCATATCTTTACAGTTCCTTCGGTGCGACCTTAAAAACCTAATCTTCCCCTCATAACATCTTTGACACTAAAGTCTTAAAATTAAGGCCTACACCATCTGTTGGCCTTAATTTTCTTTTTGAACGTCACCATATCTTTACAGTTCCTTTGGTGCGATCTTAAAAACCTAATCTTTCCCTCAGATGATAACATCTTTGACCCTTAAGTCTTAAAATTAAGGCCTACACCATCTGTTGGCCTTAATTTTCTTTCTGAACGTTACCATATCTTTACAGTTCCTTCGGTGCGACCTTAAAAACCTAATCTTCCCCTCAGATGACAACATCTTTGACCCTTAAGTCTTAAAATTAAGGCCTACACCACCTGTTGGCCTTAATTTTCTTTCTGAACGTCACCATATCTTTACAGTTCCTTCGGTGCGATCTTAAAAACCTAATCTTTCCCTCAGATGACAACATCTTTGACCCTTAAGTCTTAAAATTAAGGCCTACACCATCTGTTGGCCTTAATTTTCTTTCTGAACGTCACCATATCTTTACAGTTCCTTCGGTGCGATCTTAAAAACCTAATCTTCCCCTCATAACATCTTTGACACTAAAGTCTTAAAATTAAGGCCTACACCATCTGTTGGCCTTAATTTTCTTTCTGAACGTCACCATATCTTTACAGTTCCTTCGGTGCGATCTTAAAAACCTAATCTTCCCCTCATAACATCTTTGACACTAAAGTCTTAAAAATTAGGACCGGATGTGAACTTAAGATAAAATTAAGGCCTACAGATTGTGTAGGCCTTATTTTTTTTATCGAGATAATATCGTTTCTATAAACTCTTTAAAAAGAGCTGTCTTCGCTATATTATACTCTTCTCGCGCACCATCCCAGCCAGAGGAGGCTTTGTAGTGAAGGAAACAGTTATTGCAAGCAAAGTTAATCGTATCGGGCTTCTTTAATAAAAACTCAACTTCATCTTCAGAAAATCCCTTATCGATTAAAAGCGATCTTCTCACAGCTTTAGTCAATCCTTTTTCAGGAGTGTAAGGCTGCGGAAGTATATTATCGTAATCGCCAAAATGATCGGGACAGTAAATTTGAAATCCAAAGACTTGATCTAATTTTTTTATCTTCAAAAAAGGATGGGATGTTAAATAATGATTTGTCATTCCCCCTGAATCGACATAACATCCATTCACTTTTCCGGAATAAAATTTTAAATCGGTTTTATCTTCCAAACGATCCATAGCTAAAATACAAAGACCCGGCCAAAGATAGGGAACCTGTCCACAAGAGACGCGAAATACTGAAGCCACATCGACCCCTTCTAACATCTCTTCAAAACTAAAAGGGCGAATCATAAAAATATCCCCATCAAAAATCACAACAGTCCCTCGATGAGCATACCCAATAGTTTCTAAAGAGAATTGAATAGCATCAGTGTGTCTTCTAGTGGCAGAGCTATACATTAACTCATCTTCGTTATAGACACGGTTGTGGATCTCTTGAGGAATATCAAAACACTCAATGCCCCATTTTTTGCAAGATTCGATAATAGCTTGGTAGTTTGGACCTGGAGGGGCATCGTTAAAAACGACAAACCTATACTCGTCTGATAAAAACTTTTCAAAGGTCCTGCACTGCCACTCAATAAACTCAGGTCTATTAAATGCGTAAGTGATAATCAACACAGGCTCTTTTGCAATACACGCACTAAACATCACAAATAAACAAACTATTTTTTTGATCATTCCCAAACCGTCTCCCTTTTCAAGTTGCTGGATGAAACAAATACCGATAAATTCTCACAACGAGTGTATCTTTTTCATGTTGGGTGATCCCAATATCGTGAATAAATCTGTGATGAGCATAGGAATTATACGCCCAAATCGCCACTTCCAAGACAACAACTGCGGTGAAAAAGATATACCCAATCGGTGCTAATGGGGAAAATAAAAAAGCGGTCGTTGCAATAATTCCGATCACAACAGAGATCGAATACAAAACGTGACACAACTTTTTGCTCCACAACCTCTCTCTAACGACTTTCATGTCACTCTCAACGAGCTTCTCTTTCACTGCTTTGCCATTTTCGACCCAAAAATTATCTTTATACCACACCTCATCCTTTTTTTGTAACTCGTTAAAAGACATTTCTTGAGCTTTCTTGGTGCTTTTCCACTCCTGAACGTTCAAGGCAAGACTTGCTAATTGTAAAGGGGCACTCACAGCCATAGCTAGTGGCGCAAAACTTGCAGCACCTTGAGAGACCAATTTTAAAAGCTTTAATTCCTGAACAAGAGCAGATGTTCTATAAAGTAAATTTGAAACCTCACTAAACAGGTGAAGAGAGTAGTTAATCACCCTCTCTTTTTTGGATTCAGAGCTTGTTTTAATCGTTGTAAACAATTTAACAGCATAACTGTGAATCGCGATCAAAGTCGGGATAAACATGACAACGCCAGAAAGTCTTACAAGAGCAAAAGGCTTAGCAAAATGCTCAAACTGTCTCCAAACCCTTATATTGCTTTCAGTTGACAAATATTCAAAAATACCACGATTACTCCGAACTTTAACCGGAATCGAGGACCAATTATTTGAAGACGCTGGACTAGCGACTTGCATAAATTCTTTCCTTACAATGAAATAAAACAGGGAGTATAACACAAAATTCTTTTCCTTGCAAAACCTGTTGAACTTTTGACTAAACATCTTGTAAAATAGATGCATGTTCCCTTAGGTAGTGTCAACTTTAAATCTTGATACTTAAATGATGGATTTTTCCGAAAAACCCTAAGCTAATAGCTTAAAAGGTGCTACCCGCTTGGTTTTTTCGGAAAAAAGCGCACCAAGATCTGATTTTAAGCGGCAATACGTTAAGTGTACATGTACTAAAATAGAGCTCGTTAAACCAAAGACCCCTTATGAATTCAAAAAAAGAATTACCAAAATCGTACACTCCCGAAAGTGTAGAACAAGAGAAAATCATTTTTTGGGAAGAGAACCGATTTTTTATTGCCGATCCTAAAACTCTCAAAAAAACCTTCTCAATCGTCATGCCCCCTCCAAATGTGACAGGGATTTTGCATATGGGTCACGCTCTTGTCAATACTTTACAAGATATAATCGTCAGATGGAAAAGAATGATGGGGTTTGAGGTGCTTTGGGTCCCAGGAACAGATCACGCCGGTATTGCAACCCAAACAGTGGTTGAAAGGCATTTGATGAAAACTGAAGGGAAAAAACGCTCGAACTATAGCCGCGAAGAGTTTTTAAAAAAAGTCTTTCTCTTTAAAGAGGAAAATCAAAAATTTATTATAGGTCAAATCAAGCGATTAGGTTGCTCTTGCGATTGGAGCCGATTTGCTTTTACAATGGATGAACAAAGAAACCGCTCTGTTCGGGTTATGTTCAAAAAACTTTTTGATAAAGGTTTGATTTACAGAGGGGATTATCTTGTCAATTGGGATCCTGTGGCGCAAACGGCGATTGCTGACGATGAAGTGGAGCATGAAGAGAGAGCTTCCCATTTGTGGCACTTCCGTTACCCGATCAAAAATTCAGACGAGTTTATCACAATAGCTACGACAAGACCTGAGACGATGCTTGGCGATACAGCCGTTGCGGTCTCTCCAAAAGATCCAAGATACCAACACCTTATTGGAAAAGTGGTCAAGTTACCTTTAAGTGGCCGAGAAATACCGATTATTGCAGACAATTTTGTGGACCCTGAATTTGGAACGGGAGCCGTAAAAGTGACGCCGGCACATGATCACAACGACTACCAAATGGGATTGACGCACAAATTACCGATGATCGATATGATGACCCTCGACGGGCGAATCAACGAAAACGGGGGAGCTTTCCAAGGTCTGACTATGGCCGAAGGAAGAGAAGCCGTCGTAGAAGCGATGAAAAAGCTTGGATTTTTAGTCAAAATAGAGCCTCATACCCTTAGGGTTGGGATTTCTTATCGATCAAAAGCTGTTATCGAACCGAAACTCTCAAAGCAGTGGTTCGTTAAACTGGCTTCTTTTTCTCCTTACTTAAGAGAAATAGTGGAAAAAGAAGGGGTCAAACTTAATCCTAAGAACTGGAATACGACCTACTTCCACTGGATTGATCATTTAAGGGACTGGTGCATTAGTCGTCAGCTCTGGTGGGGTCATCAAATCCCGATCTGGTATAACAAAGAGAATGAAAATGAGATGGTGTGTTTTGACGGAGAGGGGGAGCCTGATTGCGTAAAGCAAAACCCTGATCGCTGGGTAAGAGATAACGATGTTTTAGATACTTGGTTTTCCTCAGCGCTTTGGCCGTTTTCCACACTAGGATGGCCAGACGACACGGAAGAGCTTAAGCGATTTTACCCAAATTCCCTTTTAGTCACCGGGCACGATATCCTCTTTTTCTGGGTGGCAAGAATGATCATGATGGGACACTCATGCCTTGATAAGCCCCCTTTTCCCGAGACTTTTTTACACGGCCTTATCTTTGCTAAATCGTACTGGAGAGAGAATCCAAATGGTGGGATCACTTATGTCTTAGATGAAGAGCGGAAGCGGTTTGATTTAGGGGAACCTCTTCCTAAAGGAGTCCACTCTAAATGGGAGAAAATGTCTAAATCGAAGGGAAACGTGCTCGATCCTGTAGAAATCGCTAAGCAATACGGGACGGATGCCTTGAGAATGGCTCTAATTTCCTCTTCGCCCCAATCGCGAGAAATCGATCTCGATAGACGCCGTTTTGAAGAGTTTAAAAACTTTACAAATAAGGTGTGGAACGGAGCGAGATTTGTTTTTATGAATCTAAAAAGCGAGGAGAGTCCATTAACTAGGGAGGAGTTTGGTGAGGGAATCAACGAGTCTCAATTACTGATTGAGGACCGATGGATTTTATCAAAACTTGTTAAAACGGTTAAAGAGGTAAACGAAGCGCTCCAAAACTACCAGTTTGATATCGCCTCTTCCAAATCTTACGACTTTTTCTGGAAAGAGTTTTGCGCCTATTACGTCGAGATTTCAAAGCCCTACCTTTTTGGGAAGGCAGGAACTCAAGAGAATCGAAAAACAAAGCAAAAACTTTTAGCTATTGTGCTTTGCCAGTCGTTAAGACTTCTTCATCCAATGGCTCCTTTTATCACGGAAGAGCTATTTCAATACTTAAAAGAGGATTTAGAAAGCTCATTGATCCCATCAGATCCTTACACAAAGGATGCTCTAGAGGCTCTTCAAGCAAAAGCTCTTGCCGTCTCTACTTATCCTCGCGTACTTAATGAAAGGGACTTAAATCCTGAAATTGAAGCGCTTTTTGAAACCATTGAAACGCTTGTTTGGGCCATCAGGAATGTCAGAGGTGAGATGAAACTTCCCCCCTCTCTTGCAACGGATGTTTACATCATTGGACCAAAACAGGAACTGGAACTTGTAGAAAAAAGCCAGGAAGCGATCAAAGCTTTAGTCAAGCTGAAACACCTTTATTTTACTCAAGAGGAGCCGAAACTTTCCCTTTCTAGCCAAACGAGTGTAAAAGGGTTTAAAGTGATTCTTCCCTTGCCTGAGGAGCTTAAGGAAAAGGAACTCGAGAGAATTGAAAAAGAGAAGGAAAAACTGATTCAAAGTATTGAGAAGTTAAAAAACCAACTTTCAAACGAGACGTTTACTTCAAAAGCGCCAAAGCAACTTGTGGAAGCACAAAGGACACAACTTAGAGAACAAGAGGAAGCGCTTAAGTCGTATCACAATCTTTGAATTGAATCATTTCGAAGCCCTAGCCCATGCCCATGCCCTTGCCCTCCTTTTCCCAAACTTGCCCTTGCGGTTTCATATCATTTTTTCTGGATAGATTTATTTCTAAAAAGTGAAAACTCTTACTAAACGGTTTAAGGGCAAGGACAGTGAAAGTGTCATGCCCCAAATTCTTGATATAATTCACAAAAAATAGAAGACCTTTTACCTCATGAACCTATCCCACTAATGCATTCAATGGATTTTTCTACCATTTTTGAGAGCAACTTAAAAAGTTAGTCGAAAAAATGGAGGAAAAAATTGGCCAAAAAGGGTGAAAAGGCATGAATTGATTAGTGGGATAGGTTCATAATTGGCTTAAAAATTTTCAACGTTAACTTTTAAACCGCGAAGCGGTTGCCGGAAGGGGTAAAGGGGAAACCGCGCAGGGGTTTCCCCACTTAGATGAAATCATTACAATTGATCAAGATGATTCGAGATTATAGTTTGTTCTTCGATGTTTACAACTTAAAGCATCTTTAAAGGGGGAACCCCTGCGCGGTTCCCCCTTTACCCCCTCCGGCAACCGCTTCGCGGTTTTTAATACATGGTCTCGTTTGACGCTTACAGGGCAAGGGCAAGTTTTGGGAAAGGGGGAAGGGAAAAGGAGGCAAGAAAATGAAAGTCTACTGCCTTTCGGCGATCTCTTTATCAGCAATTTTAAGGAACTGAGCCGTCTCTTCCAAAAGTGGCTTTGAAAGGGCCACAAGAGCTACTAAATTGGGAATAGCCATTAACCCATTGGAAATATCAGCAAACGACCACGCCATCTCCAGTTTCACCGCAGCTCCAGGAATGGCAAACAATGTGAAAAGAGCTCTAAAAGGATAAATCGAGCGCTCTCCCAACAGATATTCGCAACACTTCTCCCCATAGTAGGCCCAAGCAATTACCGTTGAAAAGGCAAATAGGATAAGCCCAATCGATACAATATAAGCCCCCCCTTTAAATGAGCCTTCAAATGCTTCAATGACCAAAGAAGCTCCATTTAATGGGTCTCCCGCATCATTTTGAAAACCATGGACTCCCGTTACTGCAATCGCAAGACCCGTGATTGTACACACAATCACTGTCGAAAGAAGAGCTCCTGTCATTGTAATCATCGCTTGTCTTCCAGGATTGTCCGTTATGGCCGCTGCCGCTGCAATCGAAGAGATCCCAAGTCCCGATTCGTTTGAAAAAACGCTTCTAGCTACCCCCATTTGAACCGCTAACATAAGAGTTGATCCTGCAAATCCCCCAACCGCTGCCTGCCCCGTAAAAGCACTTTTAACAATCAACAAAAACGCCTCAGGAATATTCTCATAGTGAAGAGCAATCACAGCCACTCCCCCTAAAAAATAAAAAAGCGCCATAACAGGAACCAAAACCCCAGCTACATGCCCAATACTCTTGACTCCCCCTAAAATAACCGCTCCCACCAAAAAGGCAAGAACCACTCCCGTTGTCCAAGGATCGACCCCCCAAACCTTAAAGGTAGCTTCCGCAATCGAGTTCACTTGAACTAAATTACCCGTACCAAAGGCTGCGATAATTCCAAAAATAGCAAAAATCTTAGCAACACCCGTCCAACCAAGCCCTCTCGACATATACTCCATAGGACCGCCAATCATCTCGCCCCGCTTGTCGATCACCCTATATTTAACTGCTAAAAGCGACTCGGCGTACTTTGTGGCCATACTCAAAAGAGCTGTCAACCACATCCAAAAAATAGCCCCCATTCCCCCAACCATTACACCTGTTGCCACCCCAACAATTGTCCCCGTTCCAATTGCTCCGGCAAGTGAAGTCATTAAAGACTCAAAAGCTGAAATATCCCCTCGGGCACCCGCATGTTTTTTAGCAAATACTTCCCTGATTGCAAAGCCTAAATACCTAAACTGAACACCACGTAAAATAATTGTGAGATAAACACCAGTGCCAAGCAAAAGAAGTAAAAGTGGAGGGCCCCATAAGGCATCTTTTACAGATGTTAATAGCTTTTCAAACTCTTTCATGATAAGGAGAGTCTAGCTTAAACCCCTTTTTTTAGTAAAGAAAAACGCTTAAACTTCAACCCCACATAAAATTATTCTTTTTTTTAAAAAATAATAATTAGTGTTGATTTATTAATCATTTTAGTATATAATTCACTTAAAATGAAGGTTTTATGCATTTAGAAAGATTTAATCCGGATGCTTCTAATATTATTGATTCTATTAATCAAGAATCGACACCCAGTGCATTTGACGAGTTAGCGAGAGAGTGTCCAACATACAAACTTCTGGATGAAAACTTCTACGGCTTTACAGCTCTTACAAAAGCTGTTGTCGTAGGAAACACTTTGCTCTTAAATCACATCATAAAAATAGCGAAAGAGATTGGAGAAACTAAGTTTCACGAACTAGAAAATGATATCACAACCCTAATTTTCACCACTTATTTAGAAAATGAACAAGCACTACCTTTAGCAAAAATTTTACTTGAATCTCAAGCCAATCTCAACAGAGTCGGAAAACGATACAATGGAGATTCTATTACAGCTTTGAGTATGGCCGCTGAAAATAAAAACAAAAAACTTGTTAAACTGTTTTTGCGGTACAAAGCCACTATTCCCCTACAAATGACTCTTTCATCTGAAGCTAAAGCTCTAATTGATGAGACAGAGAAAGACATCGAAAAAGATAAAAAAGCCGCAAATACGTTTCAGTTATACGCTTTAAAAAAATGTGTGCATTCTAAAAGAATTCCTAGACACATCAGTAAATTGATTTTCGCTTATTTATTTGAGATATGAGGTAATAATTTATGATAATACCCCCATTTCATGAAAGTGCTTTTGAAGTCATTATTTCTATTAAACAAAATACGACAAAAGAGGATTTTGAGGCTATTTTGGCTCAAAATCCCCATTACCGACTCCATTATGCGGACAACACAGGCAGAACTGCCCTTTCAAGAGCTTCAACTCTTGGCAATGCTATTTTAACGAGGCATATTCTTCAGAAGGGGGGGAACGATCTTGTAAAAATTGAAGCGAATCACACAAGAGGACTAACACCTCTTATTTTAACATCCTTTATTGATACGGAAAAAGAAAGAGCCTTTTTTACAGCTCAAGTCTTGATTCGAGCAGGAGTTAACATTAACAGTGTCACAAAAACACTTTCAGGAACCTCAATAACAGCGCTTAGTGTAGCAGAACTTGCAAATAACATCCCCCTAATCCACCTACTCTTAGCCCGCAGTGCCAAACTTCCAGACAATCATGAGATTGGCTCCAATTTATACCCTAATATTCTAAATGTCCATCGTTTCTTAACATCGGAAAACTTCCAGCTTTTTAACATAATCCACCTAAAAAAGAAGCTACCACCAGAGATTGTAAAATTAGTGATTCACTATCTCAAAAGAATTTAAGATTGTTGCCGATTATTAGAGAAGACTTTTTCAGGGCTGACTAAATTGACAAGCTTTCTCTCAAGCGCTGGATCGCCCCAAGAAGAAATTTTGACGATCAAACCTTCAAAAGGAGTTCGACCCCAATTTATAACCGGTTCAGTTTTCTCATTTAAGATCGAAAGAAAAATAAGAGGTGTTTCAGAAGGATGCGGGGTTTTAGGTAGTTCTTTTAGTAAAGAAGCTCCCTCTTTAACCACACAAGAAGCCCCTTTTTCAAACTCATCGATTAACCGCATCTCTGGATTTTCACTCATATAAAAAAGAGGAGACGTAAGATGAGCTTCTTTGATTTGCAATTCTAATTGTGTGAACTTATTGCTTTCCGGATGAGCCCAAAAAGAGGGTCTTAAAGATAAACTCTCAAATAAACAATTTTTCAAAGGCCTGATCCGCTCTTTGTGTCTGTCATCTAAGGGGGAAACAGAAATCTCTTTGTCGCAAATGGTCGGCTTCAATATA